>NZ_JACIBG010000010.1:0-288994 GCF_014195185.1 Variovorax atrisoli
GTGAGCGCGGCGACGCTGTTCCACCTGGCGTGGGCGCTGGTGCTGGGCAAGGCCACGGGCAAGGACGACGTGGTGTTCGGGACGGTGCTGTTCGGCCGGATGCAGGGCGGGGAGGGGGCGCAGAGGGCGCTGGGGTTGTTCATCAACACGCTGCCGCTGAGGGTGAGGCTGGGAGCGAGGGATGTGCTGGCGTGCGTGAGGCAGACGCACGAGGCACTCACGCAGCTGCTGCACCATGAGCACGCGAACCTGTCGCTGGCGCAGCGCTGCAGTGCGCTGCCGGGGGGCACGCCGTTGTTCTCGGCACTGCTGAACTACCGGTACAGCCCGGAGCCCGAGGTGATCGAAGGCCAGGATGCGGTGCCCATGTGGGAAGGCATGGACGATCTTGGTGGACAGGAACGCACCAACTATCCCTTCGGCATGTCGGTGGATGATCTGGGCAAGGACTTCGAGCTGGTGGCGCAGATTCACGAAGCGGTGAGTGCGCAGCGTATCTGCGGCTTCATGCGCATGGCCATCGACGGGATCGTGGCTGCACTGGAGAAGCATCCTGCGCAGCCCATTCGCGAACTGGATGTGATCTCCGATGCCGAGCTCAGTCAGCTGACGGCATGGGGATCGCAACACCAATCTCAGGAATCCTCAGTCGGCGACCCGATCCACAGCCGGATAGAGCGCGAGGCGGCGCAGCATCCGGATGCCACTGCACTGGTCTTCGGCGATGAGTCCCTGAGCTACGGCGAACTCAATGCGAGGGCGAACCGCCTGGCCCACCGCCTGATCGCCCTGGGCGTGAAGCCCGAGAGTCGGGTGGGCATCGCGGTGGAACGCTCCATCGAGATGGTGGTGGGTATCCTGGCGGTGCTCAAGGCCGGCGGTGCCTACGTGCCCCTGGACCCCGAGTACCCGGCGGACCGCTTGTCCTACATGGTGCAAGACAGCGGCATCGAGCTGCTGCTGACCCAGAGCCACCTGGGCGCACTGCCCGGAGCTGAATCACTCCAGGTGCTGCCGCTCGACACGCTCGATACCGCGTCCGAGCCCGACGGCAACCCGCAGGTCGCGCTGCACGGCGAGAACCTGGCCTACGTCATCTACACATCGGGCTCCACAGGCCGCCCCAAGGGCGCGCAGCTGTGCCACCGCAACGTGACGCGACTGCTGGACGCCACGCAGCACTGGTTCGGCTTCTCGCCAGACGATGTCTGGACGATGTTCCACTCCTACGCCTTCGATTTCTCGGTGTGGGAGATCTTCGGAGCGCTGTGCACCGGGGGCAAGCTGGTGGTCGTGCCGTTCTGGGTGAGCCGCTCGCCGGAGGACTTCCTGCAGCTGCTGCGCGCGCAGCGCGTGAGCATCCTGAACCAGACACCATCGGCCTTTGGGCAGCTGGTGGCACTGCCGCAGGCGCTGGAGGGAGGGTTGGCGCTGCGCGCGGTGATCTTCGGAGGCGAGGCGCTGGACCCGCAGCGGCTGAGGCCCTGGATCGAGCGCTACGGGGACGGCAGCCCGCAGCTGATCAACATGTACGGCATCACCGAGACGACGGTGCACGTGACCTACCGGCGCATCACGCGGGCGGACCTGGGTCAGCAGCGCAGTCCGGTGGGAGTGGCGATCCCGGACCTGGGGATGCAGGTGCTGGATGGGCAGCTGGGGCCTGTGCCGCAGGGGGTGGCGGGGGAGCTGTATGTCAGTGGGGAGGGGTTGGCTCGGGGGTACCTGAAGCGAGCCGCCTTGACCGCGGAGCGCTTCATCGCAACAGAGAAGGGGCAGCGCCTGTACCGCACGGGGGACCTGGTGCGGTGGAACAATGAGGGCCAGCTGGAATACCTGGGCCGGATCGATCATCAGGTGAAGGTGCGTGGGTTCCGCATCGAGCTGGGGGAGATCGAGGCGGGGCTGCAGGCCCAGGAGGAGGTCCGGGAGGCGGTGGTCGTGGCGAACGAGGGCCCGGCCGGGACCCGGCTGGTGGCCTATGTCTCGGGCCAAGGCATCGATACGGCAGTGCTCAAGCAGAAGCTGGGCGAGGTGCTGCCGGATTACATGGTCCCGAGCGTGATCGTGGAGTTGGAGGCGCTGCCGCTGAACGCGAACGGGAAGGTGGACCGCAAGGCGCTGCCTGCACCGGAGTTCACGAGCGACAGGGCGTACGAGGCGCCCGAGGGCGAGGTCGAGCAGACCCTGGCAGCCATCTGGGCCGAAGTCCTCGGAGTGACCCGTGTGGGCCGCAACGACAACTTCTTCGAACTCGGCGGCGACTCCATCATCAGCCTCAAGCTCATCGCTCGCATTCGCGAGAGCGTTCCTGGCGGAAGCTGGCTGTCCCTGATCGACGTAATGCAAAGCGGCTCGTTGAGGGATCTCGCGGCTCGCCTGCGCCAGAAGTTCGAGCAGGAGCACAACGCCGTCTGCTTAAACGCAACAGGCAGCGGAACGCCGCTCTATTGCCTGCCGGGCCTGATGGTCAACTCACGCGAGTTCCTGCCGCTGGCGCAGGCACTGCAGGATGACCGGCCGGTCTACGGTTTCGCTTGCCACGTCTTCACGCGAAAGCGTTGGCGCGGCTTCGATGTCCAGGCCATTGCCGCGGAGTACGCGGACTTCATTGCGGCGACTGCCTTGCAGGGGCGCTGCGCGCTGCTCGGCTGGTCGTCGGGTGGCGATCTTGCGTTCGAGGTGGTGCGCCAATTGCAGGGTCGCGTCGAGATCGAATTCGTAGGCATGGTCGACGTCTTCGAGAACACCGCCCTGCGGGCCACGCGCACCCTCACAGACGTGCAGCGCCGGCAGGCCGAGGAGGCACTGGCCGCCTGGCTGGCACGTTCGCAGATGGCCGACCGCTGGCATGAACTGCTGGCGCGGATGGGTGGCTCCGAGCGCGCATACGTGCTCGAGGAAATGCTGTTTGCCGGCCGCGAGTTCCCCCTCGACGGGCCGGGCGAAGAATCGCTGGAATGCGAAATGTGGATCCGGCTCGACAAGCGCCTGCGGGCAGAGCAATACGCCTACGACCGCATCGACGTGCCCATGCACGTCTTTCTCGCGGATGCGTCGCTGCAGGAACGCGGCGTGCTGAGGAACTGGTCGGACAGCGCCCCGGTGCTGTCGTCCGAGATCGTGCCCGACGCCGATCACCTGAGCATCATCCGACACCCGCAGATGCTCACCAGCCTGAGGCAGCACCTGGCACGCACGGAGGTGCTGGCGTAGCGCGATCGCGTGCGGGTCACGGCCCGCACGCACGCGAGCAGACAAACAGAAATTGAGAAGAGGAAAGTGAAAGAAAAACGGCCTTCAGAAATGAAGGCCGTTTTTGTCTTGAGAAGACAGGATAAGAAGGGTCTCCGGGAGCTGACGCGCTCCCGGCCGGCGCGTCCCCGTCAGAAACGGTAGGTTGCCGTAGCGACGACCTTGCGCAGCTCGCCGTAGCGACAGCTACCCGAACTGCAGTTGCTGATGTAGGTCTTGTTGGTCAGGTTGCGCACGTTCAGCGCCAGGCTCCAGCGCTGGAAGTCGTAGCCGACGAGTGCGTCGATCAGCGTGTACGACGGCACCTTGGCTGCCGCGGACTCCTGGTAGCCGTGGTTGGAGCCCATGAAGCGCGCGCCAAGGCCCACCTTGATGCCGGAATCGAAACGGTAGTCCGTCCACACCGACAGCTGGTTGCGCGACACGGCCTGCATCTGCTTGCCGATTTCGCTCGCCGTGCTGCTGGCCGTGACCACCGCCTTCGGCGTGTAGGTGTAGGCTGCGATCACGTTCATGTTCTTGACCGGCTGGAAGGCTGCTTCCAGCTCGAGGCCGCGCACCAGGATCTCGCCCGTCTGCTTCGGCTGGTAGGTCGAGTTGTAGGTGATGTAGTTCTGGCGGCGCAGGTCGAAGATCGCTGCGCTGTACTTGCTCTTGCCGTCCAGAGGCTGGTAGCGCACGCCGGCTTCATACTGGCGTCCGGTCTCGGGCTTCAGCGGCTTGCTCGTCTCGGGGTCGATCGTCACCGTCGGCGAGAACGACTCGGAATAGCTGATGTACGGCGCCCAGCCGCTCGGATGCAGGTAGACCAGGCCCGCGCGGCTCGTGAACTTGTGGTCCGTGATGCGCGTCGTCGATCCGTCGAGGTAGTTGTTCAGGCGGGCGGTCGCGGTGTCATAGCGGCCACCCAGCGTGGCGACCCAGTTGCCCCACTTGATCTGGTCTTGCAGGTAGAAGCCGGTCTGCTCAAGGCTGGTCTTGGCGTCGAACCACGGGTCCAGGGGGACGACGTCGTTCGTGTACACCGGGTTGTAGCCGTCGATGTTCGAGACCGTGCCGGCGTTGTAGGTGCGCTGGTAGTTGCGCGAACGCTGGTAGTCGACGCCGAACAGGAAGGTGTGCTGCCAGTCGCCGAGCTTGAACTTGGCCTGCGCCTGGTTGTCTATCGTGAAGAGCCGCGCGCTCTCCTTGCTGCCGAAGGGGAAGCGGCTCAGCGTGCGGAAGTTGGCCGGGTCCGAAGGCACGTCGGGGTTGACGGTCACGAAGTTGCTCGCGTTGTAGACCTGCCGGTAATCGACCTTGATGGAGCCGTAGCGCACGTTCTGGCGCAGCGTCCAGGTGTCGTTCACGCGGTGGTCGAGCAGGTAGCCCACCATCCACTGGTCCTGGTTGAAGTGGTCGAAGCCGGGCTCGCCCACGTAGGTCTTCGGCGAGAACTTGCCGTTCGGGTTGGGCAGCAGCGTGCCGACTTCCGGGAAGCTGCCGTAGGAGCTGCCGTCACGGATGCGCAGGTAGTGCGACAGCAGCGTGAGCGAGGTGTCGCTCGACGGCTTCCAGGTGAGCGACGGCGCGATGTACGTGCGGTCGTTCGGCAGTCCGCTGGCGTCCAGCTTGGCGTCGCGCACCAGCCCGGTGATGCGGTACAGCACCTTGCCCTGCTCGTCGAGCGGGCCCGAGAAGTCGCCCGCGACCTGGCGGCGGGAGTTGTCGCCGAGCTGCACCTGCAGTTCGCGCAGCGGCTCCTCGGTCGGACGCTTGCTGACCACGTTGATCATGCCGCCGGGGCCGGTCTGCCCGTACAGCACAGACGACGGGCCGCGCAGGACCTCGATGCGCTCGGTGCCGTAGTTCTCGGTCTGCCAGACGGCCCAGCCGTTGTTGTTGCGCAGCTGCAGGCCATCCAGGTAGTAGCCGGGCGTCTGCGCGTCGAAGCCGCGGATGATGGTCCAGTCGAAGCGCGAATCCGCACCCCATGGCGACACGTTGATGCCGGGCGTGTAGGCCAGCGCGTCCTTCAGGCGCAGTGCGCCGGTGGCCTCGATGAAATCGGATGTGACGACCGAGATCGATTGAGGGGTTTCGATGATCGGCGTGTCGGTCTTCGTACCGACGGCATTGCGCTTGGCGACATAGCCCTTGAGCGGGCCCGAAGCCGTTTCGGCCTCGCCTTCCGCGAGAACGGTGACGGTGGGGAGCGTCGAGGAGGAAGAGGCCGGCACGTCCGCGGCGCGACGGACGGCGTAGCCGCCGTTTTCAGTCCGGGTGGCGCGCAGGGCGGTGCCTGCGAGCATGGTCTCCAGGGCCTGCGCCACGGTCAGCCTGCCCGACACCGGTTGGGAGCCGACGCCGGCCACCACGTCGCCTGCGGCAAAGACCTGAACGCCGGTCTGCCGCGAGAGCTCGTTCAGTGCCGTTGCCACAGGCTGTGCCGGCACCTTGACCTCGAACACCTGCACGGCCGCCTGACCCGGCGTCTGAGCCATGGCAACGGGGCTCAGCAAGCCGAGGGCAGTTCCGAAGGTGGCAGCGAGCGCGGCATTCAGTAGATGTTGACGAGGCAAGGGACGCATAAGTCAGGGACTCCAGGGTTTCAATTAAAAGTAAGACGTATTTACCTTCAGGCGCGGATGCCGGCCCGATTTCCGGTCTCTGGCGCTTTTATGAGTAAGACGTTCGAACTCATAAAACAGAGACACACCGTCGTAACTTTTTCACCCCGGGGTCCGATGCCCGAAAAAACTCAGGTTCCGATCGCTTCGTGCTCCTGGTGCTCCTGGTGCACCTGGACGGCAGGACCGGCCGGCGTCGCGAGCAGGGCGCTGCCGATCTCTCCGGTACGCACCGACGTGACCGACAGCAGGGTGTCGCTGAGGCCGTGCGAATCCTCGCAGGCGCCCTGCAGGTAGATGGCCGGGCGGAAGTCAGGCGTGCCCTGCAGCCGGTAATGCCGGTCGACCGAGTAGTCCCCCAGGTACGGGTCCAGCGGCGACAGCAGCGTCTTGTGATGCTCCCTTGCATAACCCGTGGCGAGCACGACTGCGTCGTACCTGATGGTGCTTTCGCGCATCGCGTTCTGGTCCCACAGCGTGAGGTGCACGCCGTGGCCGTCGGCAGTCACTTCGCGGATGTCGTGCCGGCGCAGGAGGCGCAGCCGGTTTCCGCCGATCACCCGCTGCTGGTAGAAGGACTTGAAGATCTGCTGGATCAGCTCGAGGTCGGCCACGGCGTAGTTGGTATGCCAGAACTCGTCAAGCAGTGCCGCGCGCTCGGCCTCCGAGCGGCTGAAGGTGTAGTCGGTGAACTCGGCGTTGAATATCTCGTTCACGAAGGGGCTGTCGTCCGCCGGGCGGATCGAGCGGGCACGCGTGATGAGGTCGACCTGCGGCGTGCCGGGGCGGCCCTGCAGGTCCATGAAGATCTCGGCTGCACTTTGCCCCGCGCCCACCACGGCCACCCGCCGCGGGTTGCCGATCTGTGCGATGTCCTGCAGGTAGGTGCTGGAATGAAACACGCGCGGGTCGTTCCGCAGGGTGCGAAAGCTGTCGGGAATGTTGGCCATGCCGCCGATGCCGACCACCAGGTTGCGCGTCAGCCGCTCGACGAGCTTGCCCGAGTGGTTGCGCGAGCGCACGCGCAGCAGGGCTACTTCGCCGCCTTTTTCCTCGGGAAGCACCTCGAACACCTCTTCGCCGTAGGCGCAGGCGTCGTCGAACTGCTCCGCGGCCCAGGACAGGTAGTCGTTGAACTCGTGGCGACTCGGGAAGAAGCTCTTGAGGTTGACGAAGTCCGTCAGTCGGCCTTTTTCGTGCAGGTAGTTGATGAAGGTGAAGCGGCTGGTCGGGTTGCGCAGCGTCGCCAGGTCCTTCAGGAACGAGATCTGCATGTGCGCATGGTCCAGCAGCATGTGCGGGTGCCAGGCGAAGCTCAGCTGCTTCTCGATGAACAGGGCGTCGAACGGGCGGCCCGCATGGCGCTTTTCCTCGAGCGCGATGGCCAGCGCGATGTTGGACGGGCCGAACCCGATCCCGATCAGATCATGGACGTGTTGCATTGAAGATCGACTCCTGTGTATGAAGAGGGCTCGCATGCGCGAGTGAGGCAATCGCCCAGGAAATTGCTGGACATGGCGCCGGGTGCGCTCGGGTGTTCACGCGGCAACCGGGGCCATGGTGGTCTCGGCCAGCAGGGCCAGGCCCTGGTGCAGCGCGGGAAACAGGCTGTTGTTGAAGTTGTTCCAGCGCAGTTCCAGGATCGTTTCTCCGGGCTCGATCTTCGTGTCGAGCACGTCGAAGATGACCTCGCCGGAGTCGATGCCGTTGTCGACGTAGTGGAACGACGCGCCGGTCATGGTGACCGGGGCGACATCGACTTTCTCGAGGGTGTTCCAGTCGATCACCCGCTTGCCCTGCGCGCCGTACAGCGCGTCCAGCGTTGCGTGGGCGCCGCGGCGCTCATAGGGCGACTCGATGCGCGTGATGCCGGGATGGATATTCGCGATCCGCCGGTGAAACGGCGCGCCCGGGCGCACCAGTTCGTCGAGGATCACCAGCAGCCCGTCGAGCACGACGACGTCGGCCTCGAGTTCCACCAGCTTGTCGTACAGGCGGCGCTCGAAGTCGCTCTTTCCCTTGGCGCGGTCGGGGGCGTCGAGGGGCAGTTGCCGGTAGGTCGACGCGATGGGGTGCAGCATGTCGTTCAGCCGCTTGCCTTGCGTGCGCAGGTCAGCGGGGAAGATCCATTTCTTGCCCGGCTCGCAGGCGAAGCCGTAGTCCTGCAGCGACTTGCGGTCGCGCGGCGAACTCTGGTCGTCGTCGTAGATGATCCCCTCGAGCGAATACGCGTCGCCCAGCGACGTGCCGTCCAGCGCCTCGGCGAGGTATTCGAGCGGTGACTTCATGTAGCGCCGCTCGCCCTTGTAGTCGATGAACTGGCCGGCCTGGTCGGCCGCGGCATTTCTCAGGGACAGGATGTAGACGAGTTTGGCTTTGGACATGGGCGTTCGATGTTGGTCTGGTCTGAAGTGGTGGCTGATGTGCCGCCGCCTGAGAAAGACGAGGCAGCCGTGAATCTGTTCATCTGCGAGGGCTCATGCGCCGCTCAGGCGTTCCGTTCTTCCGCTTCGGCCCGGTCCCTGCGGTACGCAGGTGCGAGCGGGCATGGGCCGCAGTGCGTCTCGCCGGGCAGCAGGTGGTTCAGGCAGCAGTGCCGGTACAGCGTCAGGGTTTCGCAGCGGCCGGCCTCGATCCTGCGCACCTCCCGCCGGGGCGCGTACAGGGGATGGACGCGCGCCTGCGGCCAGGTCGCGTCGCGCAGCAGCCGGTCCCGGTCCTGCGTGATCGGCGCCGCGCAGCCGGTCATGGCCAGTGCTTCGTTCAGGATGGTCTCGATGTGCCGCGCCGTGTTGCTCCAGAGAATCTTTGGCGCGAGCTTCGTCAGGCGGCTGATGGCTGCGAAGAGCGGCTCCAGGTGCTGCCAGAACATCGGCGCATAGCGCTGCGCAGTGCTGGCGCCTGGCATCGGCCGGCCCAGGTCGCGGATGTGGAAGCCGAGCGGATCGCCGGCTTCGTCGAAGCTCACCCAGACCTGTTCCGGCGCCGCCGGAAAGGCATGCTGCAGCACGCTGGCTGCAGCCACCATTGGCGGCAGCCACATGCCCAAGTACTCCAGGCTCCATGCGGAGGCTACCGCCCGCAGATCGCGGGCATCGGCGCCGAGATGTCGGGCCTGGCGATATAGCAGGTCGGTCAGCAGGGCGGGGTCGTGCAGCAGATCGGCCACCCCGATGGCATTGGCGGGCGGCTGCGGCGCGCAATGGAGGGCCTCGCCATGCCTCGCGTGCTCTCCCTGGAACAGGGGTTCCAGCAGCGCAATCATGGCCCGGTCCGGGACTCGGAAGGCAAATGGAATTCGGCGTGCATGCAGATAGGACGGACGGAGGGCTCCGGTGTTCACGCTGAGGCCGCATGAACATTTCGGAGCGTCGCCCGTTGAATGGGGAGCGGCTCCGAGCTGCCGGCGACCCTGGCCATCCGCCCGGTCGTCTTCCATTCGTTACCCGTCCGGTCGCTGGAGGTCCACGCTGCCGGGTCGTTGTCGCCCCAGGGGCGGAAAGACTTTCGCATGACATCTTCGAATGGCGATGCCGCCGAAATCAGGCGCCTGCTGAGGCCCTTTCTCCCATGGATGGCCTTGTCGTCGTTCACCGGCATCGCCGCCGGCGTGGCCACCGTACTGCTGCTGGCCACGATCAACAAGGTGCTGAACACGTCCGGCGGCCTCGCCGGCGGCCTGCTGCTGACTTTCGTTGCGCTGTGCGCGGTGTCGCTGATCGGTCGCGTGGTCTCGGACGTCTCGACCAATCTCGTCGGGCAGCGACTCGTCTCGCAGATCCGCAAGAGCCTGGCCCAGAAGATCCTGTCGGCGCCGATCGATGCGCTGGAGCGCTATCGCACGCACCGGCTGATGCCCGTGCTGTCGCAGGACGTGGACATGATCAGCGACGTGGCCTTCGCTTTCTCCGCGACGCTGATCTCGCTGGCCATTGCCCTGGGATGCCTGACCTATCTGGCGGTGCTGTCGTTTCCGCTGTTCTGCGTGCTGATGGTGGCACTGGTCATCGGCATCTCCATACAGGTGGTGGCACAAACCCGCGGCGTGGCCGGCTTCTGGAAGGCGCGCGACTACGAAGAGCAACTGCACAAGGCCTACCGCGGCATCAGCGAGGGTGCGAAGGAGCTGCGCATGCATCGCTCGCGCCGCGCGCTGGTGTTCGGCGGGCAGATCGAACGCATCGTCGACAGCATCCGCACCGTCAACAGCCGGGCGATCAACACCTACGTGATCGCCACGGCCTTCGGTTCGGCGCTGTTCTTCCTGCTGATCGCTCTGATCCTGGGCTGGGCGGCCTTCCGCAACACCGATCCCGTGGTGCTGAGCGGTTTCGTTCTCGTGCTGCTGTTCCTCAAGGGGCCGATGGACCAGATCGCAGGCGCGCTGCCGGGCGTGGGCCGTGCCAAGGTGGCGTTCCAGCGCATTGCCGACCTGTCGACGCGCTTCGCAAGCCCCGAGCCGCATCTGCACCTGGACCGCGCGCCTAGCGAAGTGCGCCTGGGCAGCGCCATCGAACTGCGCGGAGTGCGCTATGCCTTCGACGCCGCGGAGGGCAGCGACGCGTTCGTGCTGGGCCCCGTCGACCTGCGGTTGAACAAGGGCGAGCTGGTCTTCGTGGTCGGTGACAACGGTTCCGGCAAGACTACCATGATCAAGCTGCTGCTGGGCCTCTATGCGCCGCAAGGCGGGGAGATATTCGTCGACGGCAAGGTCGTCACGCCCGAGGCCCGGGACGACTACAGGCAGCTCTTCACCACCGTGTTCTCCGACTTCTACCTCTTCGAGGATCTGGTGGCGGACGGCTCCGGCGGCGCGTCCTCTGCCGGCCTGCCCGAGGCTGCGTTGCCGTACCTCGAACGCCTGGAGATCGCGCACAAGGTCTCCGTGAAGGATGGCTTGTTCACCACCACCGATCTTTCCACCGGCCAGCGCAAGCGCCTGGCGTTGGTGCATGCGTATCTCGAAGGGCGGCCAGTGCTGGTGTTCGACGAATGGGCGGCCGACCAGGATCCGACCTTCCGTCATCTGTTCTACACCGAGCTGCTGCCCGAGCTGCGTGCCAAGGGGCACCTGCTGGTCGTGATCTCGCACGACGACCGCTACTTCCACCTGGCCGACCGCGTGATCACCATGCGCGCGGGGTGCATCGCGGAAGACCGCGCCCGGCCCCGACTCGAAAGCCTCGCCGCGTGAACGACCAACCGCAAGCACATGAAGCCCTGCCGCAGCCGCCGCGTCCCGCCTTCCTGGCGCAACTGCGGGCGGCCAACCTGCGACCGTCCGCGGTGCGCGTCTGCGTGCTCCAGACCCTCGCGGATGCCGGTGAGGAGTGGCAGCGAGGCGAAGAAGTCTTCCGCCGCATGCTGCTGCGCGGCACCTCGGTGAGCTTGACGACGGTCTACCGCATCCTCAAGGAGTTCGAGCAGAGCGGCCTGATCATGCGCGAATGGGTGCGAAGCCGCGGCGGTGCTCTGGCGGTGTTCCGCTACAAGATGCCGGACGCCGAGCCCTGCGGCGTGCGCATGCGCTGCGGCGGCTGCGGAGCCGTCGCCGAGGTTCATGACCGCGATCTGCGCGAGGTGCTCATGCGCGTGGCGCTGAGCCGGGGGTTGCCGTCGGCCGGTGCGTTCGACGTGCAGATCCACGGCCCCTGCTCGACGTGCCGGAGCCAGGGTGCGACGCCACAGGGTCCGTATGAGTCGCAGTTCGGAGAGCCCGGCGGCCATGGCGCCGGAATGCTGCCGCTGGCCGGCTTTCATTCCCGGCCGCGCACGCAGCGTCTTTCGGCCTAGCGGGGTGGCGGGATGAACAGTGGTGTCAGTAGCGGTGCCCCGAAGCGCGCCGGTCGCCGCTACGCGGTGGCTCTGTCGCTCGTTTCGCTGGCGGCCGTGGCGGGCGCCGGCATGCTCTGGGGGCGCGGCTCCGCTGCCGAGGTCGAGTCGGTGGCAGTGGCGCGGACGACCATCGAATCGAGCGTAACCGCGCTTGGCGTGCTGCAGCCGCGGCACTATGTGGACGTGGGCGCGCAGGTCTCGGGCCAGATCCTCAAGCTGCGGGCGCAGCCCGGCGACATCGTCGCCAAGGGGCAGTTGCTGGTCGAGATCGATCCGAGCGTGCAGCAGGCCACGGTCGACGCGGGCCGGGCGTCGCTCGCGGGCCAGCGGGCACAGCTGGCGGACCAGCAGGCGCAGCACCGCCTCGCGCAGCAGCAACAGGCGCGGCAGCGCCAGATGGCTGCCGACGGTGCGACGCGCGAAGAAGACGTGCAGAGTGCGGAGGCCACGCTGGCTTCCGCCGCCGCGCGAGTGCGCAATCTCGAAGCCCAGATCGCGCAGACCCAGGCCACGCTGAAGGCCGACGAGGCCAGGCTCGGCTACACCCGTATCTACGCGCCGATGGCCGGCACCATCGTGTCCGTCGAGGCGCGCGAAGGCCAGACGCTGAATGCCGCCTACCAGACGCCGAATGTGCTGCGCATCGCCGACCTGTCGTCGATGACTGTGTGGTCCGAGGTGTCGGAGGCGGACGTGCGTCGCATCAAGGCGGGCATGCCGGTCTACTTCACCACGCTCGGCGAAAGCCGGCGCCAGTGGCAAGGCAAGGTGCGCCAGCTGCTGCCTGCGCCGCCGCTGCCGGAGAACAAGTCCGGCAACAGCGACAGCGGAGCGCGCCAGTCGGCCGCGTCCAGCAAGGTGGTGGTCTATACCGCGCTCTTCGATGTCGACAACGCCGACGGCGAGCTCATGCCGCAGATGACCGCGAAAGTATCGTTCGTCGAGTACGCCGAGAAGGACGTGCTCACTGTGCCGCTGGCTGCACTCGTGCCCGTGGCCGGCAGCGCCGACCGCTTCACCGCCCGTGTGTTGCGCGCCGACGGCAAGGTGGAGCGGCGCGAGTTGCGCATCGGTGTGCGCAACCGCCTGGCGGCGCAGGTGCTCGAAGGGGCGCAGGCCGGCGAGCGCATCGTCGTGGGCAAGGCGGCGAAGGAATGACACCGCCTCGGAAGCCCGCGCGCGGGGAGACCCCCAGGCCCCTGATCGAGTTGCAGGACATCCGCAAGTCGTACGGTGGCCGCGAAGGGGAGGGCGGCGCGGAAGGCGGCAGCCCCGCCGTGACGGTGCTGCACGGCATCTCCCTGCAGCTGCACGCGGGCGAGTTCGTCGCCATCGTCGGTGCCTCGGGGTCCGGCAAGTCCACGCTCATGCACATCCTCGGCTGCCTCGACCGGGCCAGCGCGGGACGCTACCTCTTCGACGGGCGCGACGTGTCCACCTTCGACGGCGATGCGCTCGCGTGGCTCCGCCGCGAGGCCTTCGGTTTCGTGTTCCAGGGCTACCACCTGGTGCCCAGCGAATCGGTGCTGGAGAACACGGAGATTCCCGCGCTCTATGCCGGAATGCCGGAAGCCGAGCGGCATACGCGTGCCGTTGCCCTGCTCGAACGGCTGGGCATGGGCACGCGGCTGCACCACCGGCCGCACCAGCTCTCGGGCGGCCAGCAGCAGCGCGTGGCCATCGCGCGTGCGCTGATGAACGGTGGGCGGATCATCCTTGCGGACGAGCCCACCGGCGCCCTGGACAGCAAGAGCGGCGCCGAAGTGATGGCGTTGCTGCACGAGCTGGCGGACGCGGGGCACACCGTGATCCTCATCACCCACGACCGCTCGGTGGCGGCGCAGGCGCGGCGCATCATCGAGATCCGCGACGGGCGCATCGTCGAGGACTCGGGCGGCATGGAGCAGCCGGCCGTTGCGGTCGACATCGAGATGCCCGACCTGCAGGCATCGCGCGGCGGAGCCTCCATGGCGGCCGACATGCGCGAGGCCACGCGCACGGCGTGGCGCGTGATGTGGAGCAACCGCTTTCGCACCGGGCTCACGCTACTGGGCATCGTCATCGGCGTGGCATCGGTCATCGTGATGCTCGCGGTCGGGGGCGGCTCGCAGAAGAAGGTGATGGCGCAGTTTGAGACCTTCGGCACGCGGACCATGTTCGTCTCGGCCCAGGTCGCGAGCACCCGCAATCCCGGCGCGCCGCTGACGCTGGCCGACGCGGAGGCCCTCCGCATGCTGCCCAACGTCGAGGGCGTGGCGCCCTACATCGAGGACAAGGTGGTGGTGCGGCGCGGCAACATCGACCACCTGACTGAAGGCGGCGGCGCCACGATCGACTTCTCTCCGGTGCTCGGATGGGGCGTGGCCGAAGGCGTGATGTTCGATGCGGACGACGAACTGCGCGTCGCCAAGGTCGCCGTGATCGGCCAGACGGTGCGCAAGCTGCTTTTCGCGGACGGTCAAAGCCCCGTCGGCCAGGACATCCTGGTGGACAAGGTGCCGTTCCAGATCGTCGGCGTGCTTGCCGCCAAGGGCGCCAACGACGGCGAGGACCAGGACGACCGCGTGGTGGTGCCGCTGTCCGCGGCAACGACGCGGATCTACGGTCACCCGCATCCGACGTGGATCGCCGTGCAGGTGCGCGACATCGAGCGGGCGCAGGAGACGGCGGAGGCCATCGAGGCGCAGCTGGCGCGCCAGCAGGCCGGCCGCGAAGTGCGCATCTGGAACCGCGTCGAGGCGCTGCGCGTGCAGACCGAGACGGCGCGCGCGATGACGCTGATGCTGGGGCTGATCGCCATCGTGTCGCTGATCGTCGGCGGCATCGGCGTGATGAACGTGATGCTCATGACGGTGCGCGAGCGCACGCGCGAGATCGGCATCCGCATGGCGACGGGCGCGCGCCAGCGCGACATCCTTCGGCAGTTCATGACCGAGGCGGTGCTGGTGACTTCGGTGGGTGGCACCGTGGGCGTCGTCGCGGGGCTGGGCATCGTCGTGGGGCTGATGCTGGCCGGCGTGCCGGTGCTGTTCTCGCTGGCGGCGAGCGTGGGGGCCTTCGGCTGCGCAGTGCTGACGGGCCTGATCTTCGGATTCATGCCGGCGCGCAATGCCGCGCGGCTTGACCCTGTGGTGGCACTGGCGGGAGAGTGACCATGCCCAGGACGCGCCCGGTTTACGTTGCCTGTTGGATGGCCTTGCTGTGCGCGGCGTTGACGTCCGGCTGTGCGCTGCACGGCGACCGTGCCGAGCGCGCGGTGGAGCTTCCCTCCGTGTGGCGTCACGCGCAGGTCGACGACACCACGGGTCCGATCGATGCGCAATGGTGGCGCAGCTTCGGCAGCACGGAGCTCGACGCGGTGATTGCGCGCGCCCAATCGCAAAGCAACGATCTGGCCGCTGCTGTCTCGCGGGTGCGGCAGGGCGATGCGCGGGCGCGCATCGCCGGCGCGGCACTGCAGCCCCAGGTCACGGCCAGCCTCGGCATCGGCCGCGAGGGGCGCCTAGGCGGTGACGCCACGGTCGCCGGCAGCACTTATGCCGCGGGTTTTGCCGCCAACTATGAACTCGACCTGTGGGGCCGAAGCGCCGCGTTGCGCGACGAGGCGCTGCAAGGCTCGCGCGCCAGCACCTTCGACCGCGACACGGTGCGGCTCACGGTGACGGCAGACGTCGCCGGCAGCTGGCTGCTTGCGCTGGCCTTGCGTGAGCGCGCCGAGATTGCCACGCGCAATCTCGACAATGCGCGTCGCGTGCTGGCACTGGTGGAGGCGCGCAGCCGCGCCGGCGCCGTGTCGCCGCTGGATCTCGCGCAGCAGCGTGGACTGGTGGCTGCACAGCGGCGCGCACACGCGGCGTTGCGTCAGCAGGCCAGCGATGCGGAGACTGCGCTCGCACTGTTGCTGGGCACCACGGCAAAGGCGTTCGAACTGCAAGGGCCGCGGCTCGACGCGCTTCAGGTTCCCGTCATCGGCGTGGACGCGCCCTCTGCCCTGCTGGTGCGCCGCCCGGACATCGCGCGCGCGGAAGCCCGGTTGGCCGCCGCCGACGCCAACGTGCTGGCGGCACGCGCCGCGCTGCTGCCGACCGTTTCCCTGAGCGCGACGGTGGGCACCGGGGAAAGCCGTTTCGGCAGGCTCTTCGACAATCCGCTCTACGGCCTGGCTGCCGGTCTGGCGGCGCCGGTCTTCGACGGAGGGCGTCTGGCCGGCAATCGGCAACTGGCCGAGGCGAAGCGCGAAGAACTGCTGGCCGACTACCGGGCCGCTATCGTCGGTGCGTTCGCGGATGCTGAGACCGCGCTGAATGGTGTGTCGGCGATCGATGCGCAGGCCGCTGCACAAGCAGCCGAGCTTGCCGAGGCGCGCCGTGCGGCCGAATTGTCCGAAGCCCGCTATCGCGCTGGCGCCGAGACCCTGCTCGCATTGCTCGATGCGCAGCGCACTCTCTACGCCGCGCAGGATCTTTCGGTGCAGCTGCGCATGGCGCGTCTGCAGGCACGGGTCTCGCTCTACCGTGCAATGGGCGGTGGATGGCAGGAGCCCCGGTGCACGGGTGTCGCGCCCGCCGCCGATGAAGGACATACCGAATGCGCTTGATGCTCGTGGCCCTGCATCGCTGGGCCGGCCTCCTGATGGCCGCATTTCTGTTCGTCGCCGGCCTGACTGGCGCCGTGATTTCGTGGGACCACGAAATCGACGAATGGCTCAATCCGCATCTCACATCTGCCCGCACGACCGGGTCGGCCTTGTCGTCGCTGGAGCTGGCCAGGCAGATCGAGGCGCGGCATCCGCAGGTGCAGGTATCGGCGCTGCCGATGGCCGTCGAGCCGGGGCATTCGCTGGCCTTCAGCGTTCAGGCGCGTGTCGATCCCGCCACCGGCCAGTTGTTCAAGCCCGGCTTCAACCAGGTCTTCATCGATCCGGCTTCCGGCGAAGAACTCGGGCGGCGCGAATGGGGTGCGGTCTGGCCGATCAGCAAGGAGAACTTCGTCTCGTTTCTCTACGTACTGCACTACAGCCTGCACCTGCCGAAGTTCTGGGGCATCGATCGCTGGGGCGTATGGCTGATGGGCGCGATCGCGCTCGTCTGGACCATCGACTGCTTCACCGGCTTCTACCTGACGCTGCCGATGCGCCGGCCGAAGAAGCCCGCGGCGGGCGAGGCGCGCGCAGCCGACGGAGCCAAGGCCTGGTGGCAACGCTGGAAGCCGGCGTGGAAGGTCCGCTGGCGCGGCGGTTCATACAAGCTGAATTTCGACCTGCATCGCGCCGGTAGCCTGTGGACCTGGGCGCTGTTGTTCATCGTGGCGTTCACCGCCTTCTCGCTGAATCTGTACCGGGAGGTGTTCTTCCCTGCAATGTCGCTGGTGTCCGACGTGACGCCCATGCCTTTCGAGCAACGCCAGCCCGCCCCCGAGGAAAAACCGGTGATCCCCCGGCTCGGCTATGCAGATGTGCTCGGCAAGGTAACGCAGGAGGCGCAGCGTCTCGGCTGGCAGGAACCCGTGGGGGAGCTCTTCTATGCCGAGCTTTTCGGCATCTACGGCGCGCAGTTCTATGCGCCGGAAGACGAGCATGGGTCAGGCGGCGTCGGACATCGGATCCTGTATATCGATGGCGTCGACGGGCGCTTCGTCGGCATCCGCGAGCCGTGGAAGGGCACGGCCGCCGATATCTTCGTGCAGGCACAGTTCCCGGTGCACTCGGGCCGCATCCTCGGGCTGCCGGGGCGCATCCTGATTTCCGTGATGGGCCTGGTGGTAGCGATGCTGAGCGTGACCGGCGTCGTGATCTGGCTGCGCAAGCGCAAGGCGTACCTGAAATCCCGGGAGCAGCAACAGAAACAGCAGGTCACAGGGCCTCCCGTGCTGCAGCCCACGACGGGTGCGGAAACGCCCGGCTGAACATTCCGGTTTTCGAAACGTCATTTTCAGGAGACGCCTTTGCGCGCCGGCATTCCCGGCCCTGCATCGGCCTCGACGGTCGTCGTTCCGAATCAACAACACAGCGCCTGGAGTAGCAGTGGTCCCGCAAAACGATCCGAAGGCGCAGTACGCCGAGGAAACCGCATGGCGTCTCTACATGGACCTCAGGGAGAACCCATGCCGCACGGGCGCGTTGAAGCTGACGCACTGGTTGCGGGAGGACCAGGCGCATCCGCGCGCATTCGATCGCGCCCTGCGCCTCTGGGCGCTCGCGGGTGCCGCGCTGGTCGTCAGTCACCGCAGGAATTTTCATCCGCCCACGGGCGGGCTCGAATGAAGCGCGACCGGCCGGTCATGCGCACGCTCGTGCCCGCGGAGTGCATTCGCACCGCGGCGTCGCTCTTTGCCTGCGTGCATGCGTCACCGAGCTTGCAGAACGCCGAGCAACTGGCCCAGTGGTTGGGAAAGGACCCGCGCCATCTGCGTGCGCTCGACATCGCGCTGGCGGAGTGGGGCTTGGCGCAGTCCGGCCACCCTGTCGGGAACGTGCCCGGCGCCTGAGAGTCGGGCAGGCGGCGAAGGACCGACCGGCTCAGCGCACTCGCAGGGCCACGCTGCCATCCGGCCGTGGTTCTGTGGCGAGGGGCAGGATCGTCGGCAACACGGCAACGAGGCCATCGGAATCGTTGGTGCGGAAGCGGCCCGACAGTCGCATCGCGTCGATGCGAGAGTTCGTGCTGACGATGGGGCGTGCGCGATAGCTGTTGACTGCGGCCAGGGCGTCGCCGAGCGGCGTATTCTCGAAGACCAGCCAGCCGCTGCGCCAGGCGGACAGGGCGGCCGTGTCCGTCTGCCGCACGGCAGCTGCGTGGCCGTCCTGGATTTCCAGCAAATCGCCCATGCGCAGATCGATTACTTCCGCTTCCGCGCCGGTGGCGCCGTCCCGCGGCGACACGCGCACGCGCACATGGCCATTCTCCACGCCCACTGTGAGCGGGCCGCCGCGGTCGCGCACAGTGAATGCGGTACCGACCACTTCGATGCTGGCACCGCGCGTGCGGACGTGAAAGGGGCGGGTCGTGTCGCGCGCCACTTCGAAGCGCACTTCGCCGTGCGCCATGTCGACGGTACGGCGCTGGCGATAGAGCGTCACATCGATCGCGCTCTGCGGCGCCAGGTCGAGCTGGCTGCCGGACGCATCGCCGCGGCCGTCGGTCAGCGTCACCTTGAGCATCTGCGCGGTCCGGGTTTCGTAGGCTGCGCGAAACACTGGTTGCTGCCAGTACCACTGCACGCCTCGGCCCGCGACCAGGCCGGTACCCAGGAAGGCCGCGACCGAAAGCAGCATCTTGCGGCGCTGCTGGCGGTGCGTCGACGTCGTGGCGGCAGCTGCCGCGTTGGCCATCAGAGCGGCTTCGGGTTCGTCGAAGTGCGCGCGCAGGTCGCTTGCCATGCCGCCGAGCGCATCCCAGCGCTCGTGCGCCTCCTGCACGGCTGCCGCGTGCTCCGCCGATTTGCTGCGCCACTGGTCGAGCAACGCGCGGGCGCGGCCCGCGGCTTCGCCGGTGGCGATCTCGCCTTCGACGATCAGCGCGAGCGCGCGCTCGATCAGCCGTTCGCGCGGAGGAGCGCCGACCGCCATGCTGCCGCCGTTCACGAGAAGTCTTCTGCCAATGCCGCGTCGAAGCCCGGCCGGCTCAGCACGACCTGGGGTTCGATCAGCTCCGAGCGCAGTTCGGCGAATACGCGCGAGCAGTCGATGGTGGCGCGCAGCAGGTGCTTGGCCACGGCCATCTCGGTGATGTTCAGCCGCTGCGCTATTTCACTGCGCGTGTGGCCGTAGGCGCGAAACAGCAGGAAGACTTCGCGCCGGCGCGGCGGCAGTTGTTCCATGGTTTCGACCACCCGCGCCAGAACCCGTTGCTGGGCCACGACGTATTCGCTGGACTGCGCCGTCTGCTGCGTGCCGATGCCTGCATGCGTGCCGGCCCACTCCTGAGCGACCTTGCGCCGGCGAGCGTCGTCGACGCACAGGTTGCGCGCCACGCGAAACAGCAGGGCCCGCGGCGATTCGATGGCGTTGGCATTGGAGTCCAGCAGGTCGGACGGGGCATCGCCGCGATTGCCGCCGCGCGCCTTGAGGGCTGCCGTGTAGACCCGCTCGAAGCTCGATTGCGCGATGTCGGCCGCGTAGTGCGGATCTCTCAGGTCGCGAGTCAGCTGCCGGCGCAAGTCCGCATAGTGAGCTACAAGTTCCTGGACGAGGTCGCGCATCCGGCCGCCTTCTCGCAAGCATCGACGATGGGTCCCGGGGCTGCGTGCCCGAACGCGTCGACAAGACTGCCCCGACTTCCGCATGGGAAGAGGCGTGCAGGCCGTGCAGGCGCTTGGCTTCGAAGACCCCGGGGTTGGTGAATAAGAACTATTCTTATTGGAGTGTATCACCGAATTGTTGGCTCCAGACATGACTGCGGCGCGTCACGGATCGCCCGGCTGCTTCGCGCCGGGAAAGAGCGGGCCTGGGCGGACGCGGGCCGCAGGTCTGCCTAGACCCGGATCACCCGCCCGGGATTCAGGATGTTCTTCGGATCAAGCCCCCGCTTGATCGCCCGCATCATCTCCAGCGCCACCGGCGACTTGTGCTTCTCGAGCTTGTCGACCTTGAGCGAACCCACGCCGTGCTCGGCCGAGAACGAGCCGCCGAACTTCTCGACCGCGTCGTACACCAGCGTGTTGATGCGCTCTTCCTCGTTCTTCAGGAAGGCCTTGGTATCGACGTTCTCCGGCGCCTGAACGTTGTAGTGCAGGTTGCCGTCGCCCAGGTGGCCGAAGTTGACCAGCCGCACGCCGGCGATCTCGCGCGCCAGCAGCGCGTCGGTCTCCTGAACGAAGGCAGGGATGCGCGAGACGGGAATCGAGATGTCGTGCTTGATGTTCAGGCCTTCCTCGGCCTGTGCGAGCGGAATGCTCTCGCGGATGTGCCACAGCTGGTGCGCCTGCGTGAGGTTCTCGGCCACCACCGCGTCGGTCACGCAGCCGTCCTCGAAGGCGGTTTCGAGCAGCGCCTCGAAGCGCGCGCGGGCGTGGTCCTCGGATTCGCTGTCGGAGTTCTCCAGCAGCACGCAGTAGGGCACTGAATCGTCGCCGATGAAGGGCACGCGCAGCTGGGGCATGTGCTTGTCGACCAGGCTCAGCGCGAACTTGCCCATCACCTCGAAGCCGGTGAGGCCGGGGCCCAGGTGCTTGTGGGCGAGGCCCAGCAGGGTCACCGCGTGGTCGAGTGACGGCACCGCGGCCCAGGCTGTGAGCTGCGCGGCGGGCAGCGGGTAGAGCTTCATGGTCGCCGCGGTGATGATGCCCAGCGTGCCCTCGCTGCCGACGAACAGGTCGCGCAGGTCGTAGCCGGTGTTGTCCTTGCGCAGGCCGCTGGTACCCTCCCAGATCTCGCCCTGCGGCGTGACCACCTCCAGGCCCAGGCACAGCTCGCGCGTGTTGCCGTAGCGCACGACCTGCGTGCCGCCCGCGTTGGTCGCGAGGTTGCCGCCGATGGTGCAGCTGCCCTCGGCCGCGAGGCTCAGCGGGAACAGGTAGCCGGCTTTCTCGGCGGTTTCCTGCAGCGTCTGCAGGATGCAGCCGGCCTCCACCGTCATCGTGAGGTTGGCGGCGTCGATGGTGCGGATCGCGTTCATGCGCTGCAGGCTCAGCACCACCTGCGTGCCGCTGTCGTCCGGAATGGAGCCGACCGCGAGGCCGGTGTTGCCGCCCTGTGGAATGACGGCCGTGCCGGCCGCGGCGCAGGCCTTGACCACGTCGGCCACCTGCTGCGTGTTGGCCGGACGCACCACGGCCAGCGACCTGCCGCGCGAGCGCTTGCGCCAGTCCTGCTCGTAGGCGGTGAGGTCGCCCTCGTTGAGCACGTGCGAGGCGCCGACGATGGCGCGCAGTCGTTCGATCAGGGCTGTGGAAGAAGCGGTAGTGGTGGCAGTGATCATTGGGCGGAAGCCTCCAGTTGGCGGGCAGCGTTCTTGGCGTGGCGCAGGCGAAGCCGCACATGCCAGGCGCAGGCGGCGAAGAGCACGAGGCACAGCAGCACCTCGACGAGCGCGAGCACCTGGCTCACGCCGCTGGTGTCGCTCCAGGCGCGCACCACGCCTTCGGTGAAATAGAGCCAGATCATCAGGCTGACCCAGCGGTAGGTGTACATGCGGTTCTTCCACAGCCCCGCGAGCGGAATGACCAGCGGCAGCACCTTCAGCGCCATCAGCGAGCCGCCGGGTCGCAGGGGCGCCAGCCACAGTTCCCAGGCCAGGCCCAGCACGATCAGGCCGAGCAGGCTGCCCACGGCGGCCCAGCGGGTGGCACGAACGGAGGATGGTGCTAGCGGCGAATTGGCATTCATGAACGGGAGACCGCGGAACCGGCTTTGCCAAGCCGCTGGTATTGCCCCGGCGAGGGGGTTGGCGCAGCGACACGAAGTGCGCGGAGGCTGGGGGAGAGTTCAACTCCTATGATACCGGCCATGAATCGACGGCAGCTCTGGAGGGATCTTTCGCGCTTTCCGTGGCGCAACACCGCAGCGGTGCTCGGCGAGCGCTTCCGCGAGGACCGGCTCGGCCTCACGGCCAGCAGCCTGACCTTCACCACCACCATCGCGATGGTGCCCTTCTTCACGGTGGCGCTGGCTCTCTTCACCGTGTTCCCGATGTTCGCGAAGATGCAGGGCCGCCTGCAGCGCTGGCTCATCGAGAGCCTTATCCCGGACAACATCGCGCGGCAGGTGCTGGGCTACCTGAACCAGTTCGCGAGCAAGGCCAGCGGGCTCGGCATCGCGGGCCTGATCGTGCTGCTGATCACCGCCATCGCGCTGATCCTCACCATCGACAAGACGCTCAACAACATCTGGCGCGTGCGCTCGCCGCGGCCGTTCGCGCAGCGGGTGCTGATCTACTGGGCGGCCATCACGCTGGGGCCGATCATCCTCGCGGTGAGCCTTTCCACCACTTCGTACGTGGTTGCGGCCACCAGCGACGTGGTGGGACGCGGCATGGTGAAGCTGTTCTTCGACACCTTCGAGTTCTTGCTGCTCGCGGTCGGCATGGCCTCGCTCTACCACTACGTGCCCAACACCAACGTGCGCTGGTCGCATGCATGGGCCGGAGGCATCTTCGTGGCGGCGGCCATCGAGATCGCCAAGCGCGTGCTGGGCTACTACCTGAGCCTGGTGCCGACCTACTCGGTGCTGTACGGCGCCTTCGCCACGGTGCCGATCCTGCTTGTGTGGATCTACGTGGCCTGGGTGATCGTGCTGCTCGGCGCGGTCATCGCGGCCTACCTGCCCAGCCTTCTGACCGGCGTCGCGCGGCGCGGCGGCACTGCCGGCTGGCCCATGCAGTTGGCCATGGAGACGCTGCAGCACCTGGCCCGTGCGCAGGCCACGCCGGCCAAGGGCATGGGCGCGACCGAACTGGTGACGCGCATGCGCGTCGATGCGCTGCAGCTCGCGCCGGTGCTCGAGACGCTGGTGGCGCTCGACTGGATCGCGCCGCTGGCGGAAGAGCCCGCCAACGAGGACCCGCGCTACGTGCTGCTCGCCGACCCCTCGACGCCCATCGAGCCGCTGCTGAAGGAACTGCTGATGCCGCAGGCCGAACCGCTCGAGGACCTCTGGCAGAAGGGTCCGCTGCGCTCCCTGCGGCTGGGCGACGTGCTGTTGATTTGATGGGATTGTTCCAGGAACACCGCGGAACCGGCTCCGCCGGGCCGCCGGTGTTACCCCCTGCAAGGGGAGGACGACCACGCGAAGTGGGCAAGCCTGGGGGTTAGTTGATTCTTACGCGCCCCAGCCAGATGTCCCGGTACATCGCCCAGTCGCCCATGAATGAATAGAGCGGCCGCTTGAACGAGGCCGGCTTGTTCTTCTCGAAGCCGAAGTGCCCGACCCAGGCGAAGCCGTATCCAGCCAAGAGGCCTGCCAGCAGCCACCACGGATTGAGCGTGGCTACCAGCGCCACCAGGCACAGCAGCGAGATGGTCGAGCCGGCGAAGTGCAGCCGCCGGCAGGTGAGGTTGGCGTGCTCGGTCAGGTAGAAGGGATAGAACTCCGCGAAGCTCTTGAACTGGCGCGGATCGACGGCAGATGCGGGGGCGGTCGTGGTGTTCATCGTGCGAGTCTCCTGTACCCTTCGGGAGGGCTTTGTCCATAATAGCCACGACCTCCCGGCCGCACCATCCGGCCTTCCGATCACACCACCGACGCATCAGCCTTGAGCGCTATTCCAAGCCTTCCGAGCACCCCCGAGTCCGCCGGTCCGGCCGGCGATGCGCCCTGGGTCGTCTGCCTCTGCGCCGAGTGGTGCGGCACCTGCCGCGATTACCGGCCGCTGCTCCAGGAAGTGGCACGGGCGCATCCGCAGTTCCGCTTCGCCTGGGTCGACATCGAGGACCATGCCGACATCGCCGATGCCTTCGACGTCGAGACCTTCCCGACCCTGCTGGTCGCCGGTTCCGATGGCACGCGTTTCCTGGGTCCGCTGCTGCCGCATGCCGAGACGCTCTCGCGCATGCTCTCGGCGCTGCAGGCGCCGCAGCCCTCCAGCCTCGACGTCGACCTGCTGCTGGCCGTGCTGAACAAGAAGCCCGCAGTCTTCGCGGTCTGACCGGCTGGAGCCTTTCCCATGAAAGTCCTGATCTTCGGCGCCACCGGCATGGTGGGGCAGGGCGTGCTGCGTGAATGCCTGCTGGCGCCCGACGTGGAAAGCGTCGTCGCAATCGGCCGCAACCCCACGGGGCAGCAGCACCCGAAGCTGCGCGACCTGGTCCACAGGAACATGTACGACTACGGCGACGTCGAATCGCAGCTGCAGGGTTTCGATGCCTGCTTCTTCTGCCTCGGCGTGTCCTCGGTGGGCATGAAGGAGCCCGAGTACAGGCGCATCACCTACGACCTGACGCTGGCCGCCGCCACCGTGCTCGCTCGGCTCAACCCGGGCATGACCTTCACCTACGTGACGGGCGCGGGCACCGACAGCAGCGAGCGCGGCAGCAGCATGTGGGCGCGCGTGAAGGGCGCGACCGAGAACGCGCTGCTGCGCCTGCCGTTCAAGGCGGCCTACATGTTCCGTCCCGGCATGATCCAGCCGCTGCACGGCATCCGCTCGAAGACGCCGGTGTACGACGCGGCCATCGTCGTGCTCAAGCCGGTGCTCGGGCTGGCCTTTCGGCTTTGGCCGAACCGGGTGACGACCACCGAGAAGGTGGGACGCGCGATGCTGGCGGTGGCGCGCAACGGTGCGCCGAAGCCGATCCTCGACCCCGCCGACATCAACGCCCTGGGCTGATCTCCTTCTTCGTTGCGCCGGAAGCCTGCGCGCGCCCCAGCTTGCGGCGCCCCGCGCTGGCGATGGCCGCGACCAGGTGCCGCACGAAGTCCTGCGCCAGCGGCGGCAGCGTGCGGCCTTCGAGCGCCAGCACCTGCAATTGCCGCTGCTGCAGCGGCGCTTCTGCAAAAGGCCGCGCCACCACCGTGCCGTCGTCGATCAGGTGCATCACCGTGACCAGGCCCGAGAGCATCACATCGGGCGTGCGCAGCAGCGGCAGCAGCACCGAGGAGAAATTGCTCACGAAGAGCGCGCGGTACTGCAGCCCCTGCAGGCTGCAGGCCTGGTCGAAGAGCTGGCGGGCGGTCACGCCCTTGTCGCCCACGGCCAGCGGATAGCGCACCGCGTCTGCCACCGACACCACGCGCTGGCGTGCCAGCGGATGGTCGGGCCGCAGCACTGCGTACACCGGCGCGGTGGCCGAGTGCTCGATCTTCAGGCCGGGCTCGGGCGCGACCACGTACTTGAGCGCGATGTCGGTCTCGCCGCGCGCCAGCAGCGCGCTCACGCCGTCGGGCGAGCCCACGTGCAGCTCCAGCTGGCAGCCCGGGTTGGCCGACTCGAAGCTGCGCATCACCAACGGCATGAAGTGCCCCGCGAAGCCTTCGGTGCAGGCCATGCGGATGCGCCGCGCGCTCTGACCGCCGAGGTCGCGCACCTGCTCTATCACCTGCTCGATGTCGATCTGCGCATTGCGCAGGTGCGCCGCCAGCCGCTCGCCGGCTGCCGTGAGCGCCATGCCCCGCGCATGTCGTTCGAAGAGCGGCGTGCCCAGGCTGTCCTCCAGCTTGGCGATCTGCCGGCTCACCGCCGATGAGGCCACGAAGAGGCGCGCGGCCGCCTGGTTGACCGAGCCGCTGCGCGCCACTTCGAGGAAGTGCCGCATCGGGATGCTAAGGAGCGGGAGCGTCATGGCAGGGGTGGAAGTGGCCGACGTATTGCCTTCAAGGCAATGTTAGCTTGCCAAAACGATGCTGGAAGCATCGGCCTTCAGGCCTTGTACTTGCTGTCCCGATGGACCGAAAGACAAGGGACTCTTCATGCAACGCAAGGACAGCCTCGCCGCCGCAGCCGCCTACTTCGACAAGGGCGGCTTCTTCGCCGACCTCCAGCGCCGCGTCGCCTTCCGCACCGAGAGCGACACCGGCGCCGCCACGCCTGCGCTCGAGGCCTACCTGCGCGAGGAGATGATTCCGCCGCTCGCCGCACTCGGCTTCGCCTGCGAGGTGGTCGCCAACCCGGTGCCCGGCGGCGGGCCCTTCCTCATCGCGCGCCGCATCGAGGACCCGTCACTGCCCACCGTGATGACCTACGGGCACGGCGACGTGGTCAGCGGGCAGGACGCGCACTGGGAAGAGGGCCTCGCCCCCTGGGCGCTGACGGCACGCGGCGAGCGCTGGTACGGGCGCGGCACGGCCGACAACAAGGGCCAGCACAGCATCAACATCGGCGGCCTGGCGGCAGCGCTGGAGGCCCGCGGCGGCAGGCTCGGCTACAACGTGACCTGGCTCGTCGAGATGGGCGAGGAGGCCGCCTCGCCCGGCCTGCACGCGGTGTGCGCGCAGCAGCGCGACAAGCTGCGCGCCGACCTGTTCATCGCCAGCGACGGCCCGCGCGTGAGCGCGGCACGGCCGACGCTGTTCCTAGGCTCACGCGGCGCGGTCAACTTCAGCCTGCGCCTGCGCGCCCGGCCGCGCGGCTATCACTCGGGCAACTGGGGCGGTGTGCTGGTCAATCCGGGCACTGTCGTCAGCCATGCGGTGGCTTCGCTGGTGGATGCGCGCGGACGAATCCTCGTCGAGGCGCTTCGCCCGCCGCCGGTCACACAGGCGGTGCGCGATGCGCTGGCCAGCATCGCCATCGGCGGCGGCGCGGACGATCCCGAGGTCGACGAAGGCTGGGGCGAGCCCGGCCTGAGCCCGGCGGAGCGGCTGGTGGCCTGGAACACCATCGAGGTGCTGGCGCTCGGCGCAGGCTCGCCGCAGCGGCCCGTCAACGCGATTCCCTCGGAGGCGGTGGCGCACTGCCAGCTGCGCTTCGTGGTCGGCACGCCCTGGCAGGACCTGCAGAAGATCGTGCGCGCGCATCTCGATGCGCACGGCTTCGGCCAGGTCGAGGTGGAGGTCACGCTGACCGGCGCCGCGACACGGCTCGACGTGGAGAACCCCTGGGTGGGCTGGGCGCGTCGTTCCATCGAGGAAAGCAGCGGCCAGCGCCTGGACCTGCTGCCCAACCTCGCCGGTTCGCTGCCGAACGACGTGTTCGCCGACCTGCTCGGGCTGCCCACGCTGTGGGTGCCGCATTCGTACCCGGCCTGCTCGCAGCACGCGCCCAACGAACACCTGCTCGCGCCGCTGGCGCGCGAGGGCCTGCAGATCATGGCCGGCCTCTACTGGGACCTGGGCGAGCCGGGCCTCGCGCCATGGGCCGCCGGCCGGCTTGCGCAATCCGCTTCCACTCTCTCCTGACACGCACCATGGACATCGCCATCTCCCGTCGCCGCTTCGGCCTGCTTCTTTCCGCTTGCGCCGTGCCGGGCGCTCATTCGCCCGTCTTCGCCCAGGGGGCCTGGCCCGAACGTCCGATCAAGCTCGTCGTGCCTTTCCCGCCGGGCGGCGGCACCGACCTGGTTGCGCGGGCGATGGGGCAGACGCTGTCGGAACAGCTCGGCCAGCCCGTCGTGATCGACAACAAGCCCGGCGCCTCCACCATCATCGGCACCGACGCGGTCGCCAAGGCCGCGCCCGATGGCTACACGCTGCTGCTGTCGGGCTCGACCAGCTTCAGCGTGAACCCGGCCCTGCGCGCCAGGCTGCCCTACGACACGGTGCGCGACCTCGCGCCCATCGCCATCGTGGCGCGCACGCCCCTGGTGCTGGTGGTGGGCAAGGGCCAGCCCTGGCAGTCGCTGCCCGAACTCGTCGCGGCGGCCAAGGCGAGGCCGAAGAGCATCCGCTACGCCACCTTCGGCTCCGGCTCGGGGCCCCACCTGTCGGGCGAGCTGTTCGCGCTGGCCGCGGGCATCCAGCTGCAGGACATTCCGTACAAGGGCAGCAGCCAGAGCGCGCTGGCGGTGATCGGCGGCGAGGTCGAGATCGCCATCGACACCGTGGCGGCGGTGGCGCCGCACGTGCGCGCAGGCAAGCTGCGCGCGCTGGGCATCGTGGGCGCGACGCGCTCCAGCATGCTGCCGGAGGTGCGCACGCTGGCCGAACAGGGCCTGCCCGAGGCCACTTTCGATGCCTGGTACGGCTTCGCCGCCCCGGCGCGCACGCCGGCTCCGGTGATCGACAAGCTCGCCCGCACCGTCGTCGCGACCATGAGCCACCCGGCTCTGCAGGCCCAGCTGCGCGCGCAGGGCATGGAGCCGGTGGCCATCGGCGCGGCGGCGTTCCGCGCGCAGATGGAAGGCGAGATCTCGCGCTACCGCGCGCTCGCCCACCGGGCTGGCATCGCGGCGGAGTAGGGCTCAGGCGTTCAGGAAGTCGCGCAGCGCGAACAGCACCTCGTCGGGCGCCTCGCTCATCAGCGAGTGGCCCGCGCTGACCGTCACCACCTTCGCGTTGCGCGCCTTGCCCACCAGCGCCTTGGTGGCGCGCGGCGGCGTCATCTGGTCGGCATCGCCGAGCAGGAAGAGCACCGGGCACTGCACCTTCTCGATGGCCGCCTCGCCGTTCGCGTAGTCGTTGCAGGCCTTGAAGCCGATGTGGAACACATTCGCCTCGCGGTTGCTCGCGAGCACGCGGCGCATCAGCGCGCGCGAGCTGCCGTAGAGCCAGGTGCCGGGGCCGAGCGAGGAGGGCGGCGGCGCCAGCAGCGAGTGCGAGAAGGTGTTGACCATGGCGATGGCGCGCTGCGGGTCGCTCAGCGAGCTTTCGAGCAGCGCGGGCGACACCGCCATCGGATAGGCCGTGCCGACCATCGCAAGCTGCGTGATGCGCTCCGGCGCGCGCGACGCCGCTTCCAGTGCGATCAGCGAGCCGAAGCTGTGGCCGACCAGCGCTGCCTTCTGCACGCCCGCCGCGTCGAGCAGCGCGATCACGAACTGCGCCGCCTCTTCCACGCTGGCCGGCGGCGGGCCTTCGCTCTTGCAGTGGCCGGGCAGGTCGACCGCGAGCACGTTCCAGCCGTGGTTGGCGAACCAGCGGCTTTGCAGGATCCACACGCTGTGGTCGTTGAGCACGCCGTGGATGAAGACGACCGTGGGCTTGGCCGCATCGAAGGGCTTGCCGCCGGTGTAGCAGTAGGCGGCGTGGCCGTTGACGGTGTAGTTCATCTCAGGCACCCGCCTTTTCCGCGGCCTTCAGGGCGCGCTTGAGGTCGTCGATCAGGTCCGCCGGGTCTTCCAGGCCGATCGAGAGGCGGATCGTGCCCTGCGAGATGCCCGCACCGGCAAGCGCCTCGTCAGTCATGCGGAAGTGCGTGGTGCTCGCGGGGTGGATCACCAGGCTGCGGCAGTCGCCTACATTGGCCAGGTGGCTGAAGAGCTTCAGCGCCTCGATGAAGGCCTTGCCCTGGGCGCGGCTGCCCTTGATGTCGAAGCTGAACACGGCTCCGGCGCCGCGCGCGCCGTGACGCAGCAGCTTCTGCGCGAGCGCGTGGCTCGGGTGCGATTCGATCAGCGGATGTCCCACGCGCGACACGAAGGGGTGGCTCGCGAGGAACTCGACCACCTTCTGCGTGCTGTCGATGTGGCGCTCCATGCGCAGCGGCAGCGTCTCGATGCCCTGCAGGATCAGCCATGCCGTGTGCGGGCTCATGGAGGCGCCGAAGTCGCGCAGCCCCTCGCGGCGGGCGCGCAGCAGGAAGGCGCCGACGGTGCTTTCCTCGCTGAACACCATGTTGTGGAAGCCGTCGTAGGCCTGGGTCAGCTCGGCGAACTTGCCTGATTTCTCCCAGTCGAAGCTGCCGCCGTCGACCACCACGCCGCCGATGACGGTGCCGTGGCCCGAGAGGAACTTGGTGGCCGAGTGGTAGACCAGGTCGGCGCCCCAGTCGAAGGGCTTGATCAGGTAGGGCGAGGTGAGCGTGGAATCGACCAGCAGCGGCACGCCCGCCTCGTGGGCGATGTCGGCCACGGCCGGAATGTCGAGCACGTCGAGCCCGGGGTTGCCCACCGTCTCGCCGAAGAAGAGCTTGGTCTCGGGGCGTACCGCGGCGCGCCAGCCGTCGAGGTCGCCGGGTTTCACGAAGGTGGTCTCGATGCCGAAGCGGCGCATCGTGTAGTGCAGCAGGTTCTGCGAGCCGCCGTACAGGGCCGTGCTGGCCACGATGTGCGAGCCCGCGCCCATCAGCGTGGCCACCGACAGGTGCAGCGCCGCCTGCCCGCTGGCGGTGGCGATGGCGCCGATGCCGCCCTCGAGCGCCGACACGCGCTGCTCCAGCACTGCGTTGGTCGGGTTGCTGATGCGCGAGTACACGTGGCCGGCGCGCTCCAGGTTGAACAGGGCGGCCGCGTGGTCGCTGGATTCGAAGACGAAGGAGGTGGTCAGGTGGATCGGCACCGCCCGCGCGCCGGTGGCGGGGTCGGGCGCGGCGCCGGCGTGCAGCGCGAGGGTGTCGAAACCGGGGTCGGAATATCCGGGCATGAGGGCCTTTCTCGTGTCTGAGCTGTTGTCTCCTGGCAAAGCCCCGTTACGTCTGCAATTCAGCGTGCGCGACAGGGGCGCTCAGGTCGGCGTCGATTGTGGGCTATATTCAAAAACGGCACGCCCGCCGAGATAGCCGAGATTGAGTCCCCAGAGGAGCAAAACGATGAAAGTCAGCGACATCCTTCGCGTCAAGGGCAATACGCTCTTCACCATCACGCCAGACGACCTGCTGGCAGAAGCCGCCAAGACGATGGCGGAAAAGGACATCGGTTCGCTGGTGGTCATGGAACACGGCGACCTGGTCGGCATGCTCACCTTCCGCGAGGTGATCGTGACCATCGTCGCCAACGGGGGCCAGGTCGGCACCACGCTCGTGCGCAAGGCCATGGACGACGCCCCCGTCACCTGCACCCTGGAAACCGACCTCGACGAGATCCGCCGCATCATGCTGGAGCGCCACGCGCGCTACATGCCCGTGATGGACAAGCGCATGCTGATGGGCGTGATCAGCTTCTACGACGTGGCCAAGGCCGTGGTGGACAGCCAGAACTTCGAGAACAAGATGCTCAAGGCCTATATCCGCGACTGGCCCGAGGAAGACGAGAAGGCCGGCTGACCTGCCGGCATCCCCTTGCGCGGCAGGCCCTGGTCAGGGCAGCCGCGCGATCTGCGCCTGCAGCAGGGCGTAGAAGCCCTCGGTATCGGCCTCGCTGATCCACAGCGCATTGGGCGTGCGGCGGTTGTAGCCGCGAAAGTCGACCACCGTCGCGCCGGTCGTGAACTCCCCCTTCGTCTCCACATCCACGCTCACCTTCGCGCCCTTGAAGAGCTCGGGCTCGAGCAGATAGGCGATCACGCACGGGTCGTAGATCGGCCCGACCGCCACGCCGCGGCGGCGCACGCCGTAGGCCATCATCGAGTCGAAGATGTCCGCCACCACCTTGCCGGCGTTGTTGCGCATGGCGCGGAAGGGCGCGATGCGCTCTGGCGTGAGCAGTACGCGGCGCGCCGCGTCGTGCGACATGGCCGTGACCGGCACGCCGCTGCGGAACACGATCGACGCGGCCTCGGGGTCGGCATACACGTTGAAGGTGGCGGCCGGCGTGATGTTGCCGCCCACGCCCCAGGAGCCGTCCATCACCACGATCTCGGCAATGGCCGGCTTGATGTCGGGCGCCGAGTTGAGCGCGGCCGCGAAGTTGGTGAGCGGCCCCAGGCCCACGAGCGTGATGCTCCTAGGCTGGGCGGCGCGCAGCGTCTCGATGATGTACTGCACCGCATGCTTCGGCTCCAGCGGCCCGCGGGGTTCGTGCAGCGTCGGGCCTTCCATGCCGGTCTTGCCGTGCACGTCGTCGGCGAAGATGGGTTCGCGCACCAGCGGGCGCGGATAGCCGGCGTAGACCGGAATCTCGGGCCGCCCGGCCCAGTCGCGCACGATGCGCGCGTTCTTCTCGGTCACGGCCAGGGGCAGGTTGCCCACGCTCACGGTCAGCGCCCTGATGTCGAGCCGTTCGGTGGCGGCCATGGCCATCAGCAAGGCGATGGCGTCGTCCTGGCCGGGGTCGGTGTCGATGATGACCTGGCGCCTGCCCGTCACCGGGGGCAGCCGGGTGGCCGGGGTGCCTGCGAGTGCCTGCGCCAGTTGGGCGGGGCTCGGGCTCTGGGCCCATGACACGCCCGCGAGGCCGGCGGCGGATGCGCCCAGCAGCAGGGCGCGGCGGGACAGCAAGGGCCTGGTCACGCGCTCACTCCTTGATGTTGGCGGTCTGCACGATCTTCTGGTTGCGCGCGTACTCGGCCTGCACGAACTTCGCGAAGGCCTCGGGCGTGCCGCTGCCCGGCAGTGCGCCTTGCTCCACGAGCTTGCTGCGCACGCCTTCCTCCTGCAGCACCGCGTTGAGTTCCTGGTTGATCTGCGCGACCACGGCCGGCGGCGTCTTCGCGGGCGCGAAGATGCCGGTCCAGCTCACCATGTCGAAGCCCTTGAGGCCTGGCATCTCGTCGAAGGTCGGCACGTTGGGCAGCGCGGCCAGCCGCTTGCTGCCGGTGATGCCCAGCGCCTTGAGCCGCTTGCCGTTCACGTGCGGAATCGCGCTGGTGCTCACCAGCATCGCCAGGTCCACCTGCTCGCCGATCACGTCGGTGGCGATCTGTGCGCCGCCGCGGTAGGGCACGTGCGTGACGAAGATGCCGCTGCGCTCCTTCAGCAGCTCCATCGCCAGTTGCAGCACGGTGCCCACGCCCGAGGTCGCGTAGTTGTACTTGCCGGGCTTGGCCTTGGCCAGCTTCACGAAGTCGGAGAAGGTCTGTGCCTCGAGGCCGGGCCGTGCCACCAGCACCATCGGCGCCGTGTTGAGCATGCCCACCGGCGCCAGGTCCTTCAGCGGATCGAAGCGGAAGGCCGAGGGGTTCACCAGCTTGCCGATGGCGATGGCGCTGTCGGGGCCCGCCACCAGCGTGTAGCCGTCGGGCGCCGCGTTCACCGCCTTCGCCACGCCGATCGCGCCGCCCGCGCCGGCCACGTTCTCGACCACCACCGACTGCTTGAGCCGCTCGCCGAGACGCTGCGCCACGAGACGCGCGTTCACGTCCACGCTGCCGCCGGCCGTGAAGGGCACGATCAGCGTGATGGGCTTGGCGGCGGGCCATGCCGCCTGTGCGAGGGCGGCGGTGGGAAGGGCGGCGCAGAGCGCAGCGGCAAGGAGCAGGCGGCGGGGCGTGTTCATGGCGTGGGTCATTCGTGGTTGGTGGGGGCGGGTTCGGTGTCGAGCCGGGCGCGCAGCGCGTCGAACTCGGCGCTCCATTGCGTGCGCCACTCGCTGCGCTGCGCTTCGTCGATCCATGCGCCGTCGAGGCCGTTGAGCATGAAGCCGCGCAGGTCGTCCAGGCCGAAGCCGAAGTCGCGCACCATCATCAGCCAGGCCTGCGTGGGCGTGACCTTGTGCAGCGTCGGGTCGTCGGTGTTCGGGTGGATGCGCAGGCCCAGGCCGGGCATGCGGCGGATGGGGTGGTCCAGCGCCCAGCGCTCGGGCGGCAGGGTGCGCAGGTAGTAGGAGTTGGTGGGCACGACGGTGAAGATCACGCCGCGCTCGGCGCACCTGCGCGCGTAGTCGGGCTGGTCGACCACCGTGTAGCCGTGGTCGATGCGGTCGACCTGCAATTCGTCGAGCGCGGTGCGCACGTTGGTCCAGGGCATGCCGAACTCGCCCGCGTGCGCGGTGGTCTTCAGGCCGGCCTTCTTCGCGTCGGCATAGGCCCGGGCGAACATCTCGGGCGGGCGGTCGACCTCGCGGTAGTCGATGCCGATGCCGATCACTTCGTCGCAGCGATGGGCCTTGACCCATTCGACCATCTCCACGGCGGCCTCGGGGCTGGCCTCGCGGTCGATGGCGGCGATGAGGCGGCCGGAGATGCCGAACTCCTGCTTCGCGTCCTGGATGGCCCGCACGATGGCGCCCTGCGCGAGCGGGTAGGCGATGCCCGACTCATGCACCGTGCCGGTCGGGTTCCAGAAGAACTCCGCATGGCGCACGTTGTGGGCAGCGGCGTCCTGCAGGTATTCGAGCGTGAGCTGGTAGAGGTCGCCGGCGCTGCGCACCAGCTGGGCATCGAGCGCGCGCAGCACCCGCAGCACACCGACCGGCTTCTCGCCGCGCGTGTAAAAGCCCTCGATCTCGTCGTCGGCCAGCGGAGAGCCGGCGCGGCGGTTGAGCTGCTTGAAGGTCTCGTGGCGCACCGTGCCGAACAGGTGGCAGTGCAGCTCGGCCTTGGGCATCGCATGCAGCATCGCCTCCAGCGTGAGGGGCGCTGCGGAGATGGTGGGCGCGGACGTGGGGCTGATCATGGCGGTCAGTCTAGTAACGGCGTGCCCATAAGGAAAATTTTGAATTTCTATAATTTGATTCACTGAATCAATAACCAGGGATTCGCCATGGCCGCCTTGCCCCTGCGCGCTCTCACGCTGCGCCAGCTGCAGTTCTTCTCTGTGCTGGTGGAAGAAGGCCAGTTCGGCAAAGCTGCGCGGCGGCTGGCCATCACCCAGCCGGCCCTGAGCAACGCCATCAAGCAGATGGAGAAGCTGCTCGGCGCCGAGCTGCTCACCCGGTCCACCCATCGGCTCGAACTCACGCCCGTGGGCGCCGAGGTGCTCGCGCGCACCGACTTCCTGGTCAACACCTTCGAGGTGGCGCTGCGCGACATCGAGAGCACGGTGCAGCGCGGCCGGGCCTATGTGCGCATCGGCGTGATCCCCTCGGCCAGCGCGCGGGTGGCGGCTGCGGCGAGCGAGTACCTTCAGGACGGCCATCGCGAGGTGGAGCTGTCCTGGCGCGATGCCCCGTCGAACACCCTGCTGGCCGAACTGCGCAGCGGCCAGATCGACATGGCCGTGGCTGCCATCACCGAGCCGCCGGGTGGCCTCACCTGCATCGACCTGTTCCGCGACCCGCTCGTGCTGGTGGTGCGGCGCGACCACCCGCTGGCGGCGGCCGGCGATGCGAGCTGGGAGGCCATCGGCAAGGAGCGGCTGGTGCTCTTCGAAAGCGGAAGCATGCCGGCGCTGGGAAACCCGGCGCGCGCGCAGTTCGCGCAGGGGCCGCAGCCCTACCGCGTGAGCTACTCCGAGACGCTCTATGCGCTGGTGCGCGGCGGCCAGGCCCTGGGGCTGATGCCGCGCCTGTACACCTCGTCGCTGCGCGACCCCGAGCTGGCCGTGGTGCCGCTGCTGAAGCCGCGCGTCGAGCGCCGCGTGGTGCTGGCCTACCTGCCGGGGCCGATGCGCAACGTGGTGGCGCAGGAGCTCATCGCCTTCCTGCGCGAGCGGCTGCCGCAGGCCGGCGAGGCGACGGTTCGGCGCGTGAGCGGCAAGGGCGCGCGGGCGCGGCGCTGAGGCGCTAGCCCATCTGCGTCTCGAAGCGGAAGCGCTCCAGCGTCCAGCCTTCGCCGATCAGGAACATGCGGGTGTGCAGCGCATCGAGCGTGGCGCCATCGATCTCGCGGCCCAGATAGTTCAGCTGCTTGCATCGCAGATCGGCGAAGCCGGCCTCGTAGCGGCACGCCAGCCGCTGCCAGAGCGCATGCGCGCCCGGCGATTGCCGTGCGCCGCTCATGAGGCAGATGCCCCGGTCCAGTGCCCAGCGGTAGACGGCGGAAGCCAGCCCGCGCCGCTGCCAGGCCGGGTGGTACTGCGAATGCGGCGCACGGACGTGGCGATCCGCCCTGCGGCTCAGCTCGATCAGACGATTGAACACGGTGTAGCCCACGAGCATGTCCCGGCGCAGGTCCTCGATGTAGACGTACAACTCGCCGTCGGCCTCGCGAAAACGTGCGCGCAGGCCGGGGTCGCCGAGCGCAAGGCCCGGCATCTCCTGCAGGCGGTCGTTCATGGCGCGCATGCGCTCGTGGACGGGCGCGAGCGTGTCCGCGGGGCCTGGCTTGCCCGGGGCCACGTCGATGCGAAGCTCGGCCGGCCTGAAGCGCCAGCCCGGCAGCAGCGTAAGAAAAGGGAATGGCAGTGCCAGCATGGTCATGCCGTGCCCCTTTGCGCGAGTGAGGGAGCATGCCGAACTTGCGTGCCGTGCGGCACCACGAGCACGTCGCCCGTGGACCATCTCAGCACGCGCAGCGCCACGCTGCCGAGCAGGAAATCCGTCAGCGCCGAACGCCTGCGCTTGCCGACCACCAGCAGGTCGGCCCCCGTGTACTGCTGCTGCACGGCCGCCTGCCGAGCCGGATCGCCGCGCCCGATCGACGACACCACGCGGTTGCGGCGCGCGTTCGACGCATCCGACAGCCACAGCATGCGTTCGCGCGCCTGGCGGGCGCAGGCGTGGCGGTAGGCGTCTATTGCGTGCGCCGACACGTCGGCATAGCGCAGCTTGCCTTCATGCATGGGCGTGAAGGCATGGAACAGCTCGATATCGGCCTGTTCGTCGAAGTCGCAGGCCAGGTCGACCAGCGAGCGCGATTCCTCGATGAGGTCGATGGCGACGAGGATGCGCGCGTAGCCGCCAGCCTGTGCGTGCAGCCTTGTCACCAGCACGGGCCGCTGCGACGCCCGCAGCAGCCGTTCGGCCGGCTGGCCCCGGAAGAAGGCGGCGAGCGAGCGGTCGGGTTCGTCGCCGATCACCACGAGGTCGCACCAGTGCGCCTCGCGCGCGGCATCTTCTAGCAACCCGCGCGTGTCGTCGATCTTCTTGACGAGGATGCCGAAGCGCTCGGCCACCTCCAGGCACACGGCGCCAAGGTCGCCTGCCGCATCGGCATTCGCAGGACCCGCGAGGGCCGCGGGGGCGTACATGATCTTCAGCAGCGCGCCGTGCGCCGCCGCGATGGAGGCTGCGCGCACGACAGTGCGCAGGCCGTGCGCCGACAGATCCGTCACCGCCAGGATCGATTGGATGTTGCTCATCGTCAGTGCTCTTTCCGCATGGCAAGGCCGGCCGCCGTCCGCGGCGAAGCGGCTGGCGACGGGCAAGGGATTCAGCGGGGAAGGCGCGGCGCGCCCGGGCGGGCGCGCTACCGCGCGGGGCTTGGGCCCGGCGGTCGATGAAAGGTGCTGATGAAAGTGGAAGGAGGCTGACCGCCGGGCTCAGAGATCTGCGAGGGTCTGGTGCGACCCCGCGGCGGTCCGCGCAGTGAAGACTGCGCGCGGCGTGCTGCGGATCAAGGGCTGGCGTTGCATGGCGGCCGAGTGTAGGAAGACCGGCGCACAAGGGCAAACAAAGGCCTCACGGCCCTTGCCAGATTGTTCTTCTCTCTCAGCCGCTCAACTCGGCTGCTGCATGGATCGTCTCGCGCACGCGCGGATAGATCTGCGCGTTCCACTTGCTGCCGCTGAAAACCCCGTAGTGCCCCACGCCGGCCTGAAGGTGATGCGCCTTCATGTAGGGCCGGATGCCGGTGCAGAGGTCTTGCGCCGCGACGGTCTGGCCCACGGAGCAGATGTCGTCGCGCTCGCCTTCCACGGTGAGCAGCGCGGTGCGGCGGATGGCGGCCGGGTTCACGGTTCGCTCGCCCACGGTGAGTTTGCCCAGCGGCAGGTCGTAGGTCTGGAACACGCGCTCCACCGTCTCCAGGTAGAACTCGGCCGGCAGGTCGTTCACGGCCAGGTACTCGTCGTAGAAGGTGCCGATGGTGCGGGCCTTCTCGATGTCGCCTTCGACCAGGTGGGTGTACATGTCCTCGAACTGCTTCTTGTGCCGCTCGGGGTTCATGCTCATGAAAGCCGACAGCTGCAGGAAGCCGGGGTACACGCGCCGCATCATGCCGGCGTGCGGCCATGGCACGTGGCTGATGAGGTTGCGCCGGAACCAGTCGATGGGGCGGTCGGTCGCGAGTTTGTTCACCGCCGTGGGGTTGATGCGGCAGTCGACCGGGCCCGCCATCAGCGTCAGGCTGCGGGGCGTGGCGGGGTTGCCGTCCTCGGCCATCAGCGCGGTGGCGGCCAGCGCGGCCACGCAGGGCTGGCAGACGGCCACCATGTGCACGCCAGGGCCGACGGCCTCCAGGAAGCGGATGAGCTGCAGCGTGTAGTCGTCCAGCCCGAAGCCGCCGTGCCACAGCGGCACGTCGCGCGCGTTGTGCCAGTCGGTCAGGTAGACGTCGTGGTCGCGCAGCAGAGTGCGCACCGTTTCGCGCAGCAGCGTGGCGAAATGGCCCGACAACGGTGCGGCCAGCAGCACGGGCGGATGCACCGCATCGGTGTCCTTGCGGAAGTGCAGCAGGGTGCCGAAGGGGGAGACGAGGGTTTTCTCCTCGTGCACGGCCACCTCGGTGCCGTCGGACACCACGCTGCGGATGCCGTAGTCGGGCCGGGTGTGGGTCAGTCGCATGCGCGAGAACACCTCGAACTGGGCCGCCATGCGCCGCATCATGGTGCGCTCGGTGCCTTCCTTCCACAGCGCCTTGGCCAGGTACTGCGCCGCGAGCCGTGCCGGGGAGAGCAGGTCGGCTTGGTTCTGGTAGGCCCGGTACAGCATGAACCTCGCGCAGGCAAGTTGCGGGCCAGCCGCATGGCATGGGGCTTGCACGGCAAAGCCAAAGGCGCAACGCCCAAGGAGAGCTCCGAGATGGCCAAACCCGTACTCACCATCAGCAGCAAGAACTACGGCGCCTGGGCGCTGCGCGGCTGGCTGATGTGCAGGCTGGCGGGGCTGGACTTCAGCGAGAAGGTGATTCCGCCCGACGACCCGGCAATGAAGGCCGAGATGCTGCTGCTGTCTTCGTCGATGCTGGTGCCCTCGCTGCAGCACGGCAGCGTGAAGGTGTGGGACACGCTGGCCATCGGCGAATACCTCAACGAGATCAAGCCCAAGGCCGGCCTGCTGCCCGCCGATGTCGCCGCCCGCGCCCATTGCAGGGCCATCTGCGGCGAGATGCATTCGGGCTTCGCCTCGATGCGCGGCGCGCTGCCGATGAACATCAAGGCCCATTTCAAGAACTTCAAGGTGTGGTCGCGCGCGCAGGCCGACATCGACCGCATCGTTGCCATCTGGCGCGAGTGCCTCAAGGCCTATGGCGGCCCCTTTCTCTTCGGCTCCCAGCCCGGCATGGCCGACGCGATGTACGCGCCGGTGGTCACGCGCTTCCTGAGCTACGACGTGGCGCTCGACAGCGTCTGCGCCGCGTACTGCAAGCGGGTGATGGAGCTGCCCGCCATGAAGGAATGGGTGGCGGCCGCGAAGCAGGAACCCGACGAGATCGACGAGCTCGACGCGGAGTTCTGAGCGGCGCGCCTCATGGACTTGCCGGCGGCGGCCCGAAGCCCGCCTGCGCTAGCCTGCGCTCGATGTTCTGCGCGGCCTGCTGCAGGTCGCCCAGGTGGGCCGACACGATCTCCCGCTCGCTCTTCACCGCCGGCAGCCAGGCGCAGCTGAGGCAGCCCAACACCCGCTCGCCCTGGCGCAGCGGCACCGAGATCGCGCCGAAGCGGTCGGGCGAATCCATGCTGGTCGAGGTCGGGTCGCGCGCCACGTAGCCGAGGTCGCGCGCATGCGCCACCATGCGGCGGATGTTCTCGGGGCGCCGCGCGCTGCGGTCGAAGTCGTTGGGCGAACGCGCCAGCGCGGAGAGGATCTCCCGGCGCTCGTCTTCCGGGCAGAACGAGAGATAGCAGCGCCCCAGCGAGGACAGCAGCATCGGCGGGCGGAAGCCCAGCGCACGGTAGTTGACCGCCAGCCCGTTGCGCGGCCTGTCGGTGTCGAGGATGAGCATGGCCGTGCCGTCGCGCACGCCCAGGTCGATGGGCCATGGCACCACGCGCTGCAGCGTGGCGCGCGCGGGCGCCGCCAGTGCCGACAGGCGCGTGCGCCACGCCGCCACAGCCCCCGACTGACCCGTGGCCGAAGTGGGCACGTAGCGCCGGTCGTGTTCGCTGCGCTCGGCCCAGCCCGCCTGCTGCAGCGTCTTGAGGATGCGCAGCAGCGTGGCCTTCGACAGGCCCGTCTGCCGGTGCAACTCCTGCAGCGTCACGGCCGAGGAGCGCTGGATGGCCAGCATCACATCGAGCCCGCGGCGCAATGCATCGATGGATTTCACGCTCTGCGCGCCGGTGGTGTCCGACATGCCGGTCTCCGGAAAAGGTTCACTGAGTGAAACTATATCTTCTGGCTTCGCGGCCCCGTTCCTACAGTGCGGACGACACCAACGTCGTCCCACCGAGAAGGAAAAGAGCATGTTGTTTCACCCGCGAAACGCGGCCCGAGCCGCTGCAGCAGCCGTTCTTTCGCTATGCGCCGTGACCGCGGCCATGGCGCAGTCCTGGCCGTCGAAGCCGATCACCATCGTCGTCGCCTATCCGGCCGGCGGCGACACCGACGCCATTGCGCGCACCTATGCCGAGAAGCTGTCGCAGCGTACCGGCCAGCCGGTGCTGATCGACAACCGGCCCGGCGCGAGCGGGATGATCGGCAACGCCTGGGTCGCGAAGGCGCCGGCCGACGGCTACACGCTGCTGTTCACGCCCAGCACCTTTCCCATCGCGCAGCATGTGCTGAAGGCCGGCCCCGGCGTGGCGCACGACGTGGTGAAGGACTTCACCCCCATCGTCAAGACCGGCAACATCCCGCTGCTGCTGGTGACCGCGCCGGTGACAGGCATCCGCAGCGTCGCGCAGCTCGTGGCCGGCGCGAAGGCGGGCAAGGCGCTGAGCTACGGTACGCCGGGCGCGGGGTCGCCGATGCACATCGCGGGCGAGCTCTTCAACAAGGACGCGGGCATCGCAGCCACGCACGCGCCGTACCGCGGCGTGGCGCCGGTGGTCAACGACGTGCTCGGCGGCCATGTCGCCGTGGGCTGGATCACGCCGGGCGCGGTGGCGAGCCACATCGCGGCGGGCAAGCTGGTGCCGCTCGGCGTGGCGGAGCGCCAGCGCACGAAGCTGATGCCCGAGGTGCCCACCTTCATCGAGCTGGGCTTCAAGGACGTGGACGTGAGCGCATGGATGGGCCTGCTCGGCCCGAAGTCGATGCCGCCGGACGTCGTGCAGGCGATCAACAGGCACTTCAACGAGATCCTGAAGATGCCCGATGTGCAGGCAAGGATGGCCGCGCTCGGCATCGAACCCGTGGGCGGCGCGCCCGCGGTGCTGGCGCAGCAGATTTCAGACGACGACCAGCGCTTCGGCAGGCTGGTGCGCGAGTTCGGCATCCGCGCCGACTGAAGAAGACAAGCGACACGGAACAAGGAGACTGCGCATGTTGAGCGAAGAAAAGAACCGCCTGCTGACCGAAGTGGGCCCCGGCAAGCCGATGGGCGACTACCTGCGCCGCTACTGGCACCCGATCGCGGGCGCCAGCGAGTTCGACGACAAGGCGGTGAAGCCGCTTCGCATCCTGGGCGAGGACCTGGTGCTCTACAAGGACCTGAGCGGCAACTACGGCCTGGTCGACCGCCGCTGCCCGCACCGCAACGCCGACATGTCCTACGGCTACGTCGAGCAGTGCGGCCTGCGCTGCAGCTACCACGGCTGGCAGTACGACCAGAGCGGCCAGTGCGTGCACCAGCCCTTCGAGGAAACGCTGGACCCCGGCGCACGCATGCGCAGGAACACGAGGATCAAGGCCTACCCGGTGCAGGAGAAGGCCGGCCTGCTGTGGGCGTACATGGGCCCGCAGCCCGCGCCTCTTTTGCCCGACTGGGAGCTCTTCAACTGCGCGAACGGCTTCGCGCAGGCGGTGTTCGCCGAGATCCCCTGCAACTGGTTCCAGTGCCAGGAGAACTCCATCGACCCGGTGCACTTCGAGTGGACCCACAACAACTGGACCACGCGCCTGCAGGGCGACGAAGGGCCGTACGTGCCCACGCACCTGAAGCTGGCCTTCGAGGAGTTCGAGCACGGCTTCGTCTACAAGCGCCTGCGCGGCGGCGAGCGCGAGGACAACGTGATGTGGACCACCGGCCGCGTCACGCTGTGGCCCAACGGCTTCTTCCTGGGCCATCACTTCGAATGGCGCGTGCCCATCGACGACCACAACACGCTGAGCGTGCTGTGGGTGCTGAGCCGCGTGCCCAGTGAGCAGGAGCCCTACGTGCAGGAGCGAATCCCGTCGTGGTACGGACCGATCAAGGACCCGGCGACGGGCCGCTGGATCACCAGCCACGTCGCCAACCAGGACTTCGTGGTGTGGGTGGGGCAGGGCACCGTCACCGACCGCACGCGCGAGAAGCTGGGGCAGAGCGACAAGGGCATCGTGATGATGCGGCGCCGCTTCTTCGAGGAGCTCGAGGCGGTGCAGGCCGATCCGGCGCACGAGCCCAAGGGGCTGATCCGAGATCCGGAGAAGAACCGCAATGTGTTCCTGCCCTCGGCATGCCGCGACGAGATGATCAACGGCCTGCCGCGCAAGGAGCTGGCGGCACATCCGCTGCTGGGGCCGTACCTGAAGGACTTCTTCGGCCAGGCCGGGCAGCCCGACGAGGTGCGCGCGGCCTACGAGAAGGCCATCGGGCAAAAGGTGGAGGGCGCCACCTTCTTCAAGGTGCATGGCGCCGGCATCGAGGAAGAGGCCCGGGAAGAGTCTCGGAAAGAGGCGCGGGAAGAGGTCTAGCGCCGGAACATCCGCAGGTCGAGCTCGCTTTCCTCGCCCAGCCACATGGCATGCGTCGTGTGGTCGGCGAGGTCGTCGCCGGTCACGCCGTGCACGAACACGTCGAGCCCGTCGCGGTTGGCTTCGAGCCAGCCGATGACCTGGTCGAACTCGGCGGCGTCGAAGGCGAGCTGGCAGCTCCAGTGCGGATGGGGGCCCACAAGCCGCTCGTGCACGCGGCCGACCACCACCATCAGCTCGCGGCCCGCGCGTTCGCAGAGGGCCTTGGCCTGCGCGAGCGTGTCGGGGCCGAAATAGACGTGGGCGTGGTACTGGGCGTAGAGGTTTTCTGGACGGCGGGGCATGGTGCGCTCATTGTGATCCCGTTCGCGCTCCGAGGCTGAAGCGCCCGCTGTAGCGGAACACCTCGCCCAGCCAGCGGTGGCGCAGCAGCATCTTCATGGTGAAGCGGTCTGCGTCGGCGGGGTCGGGCCGCTCCTCGACATAGGCGGTGCCGAGCAAGAGCCCGAGCGGCAGCGGAACGCGCAGCCCCGCGACTCGCCAGACATAGCCCAGGTCGCGGAAAACCAGCGCGCCTTCTTCGGCGCTCACCGCGAGGCGCATGCCGATGCCGAAGCGCACGTACTCGATCACCTCGCTGCCCCGTGCCGCATCGTGTTCCATGTGCGAGCGGAAATGGAAGGCCGCCCTGCCGGGGAAGCGGAAGACGCGGTCCCAGTGGAGCGTGGCGGCGTCGGGGCGGCAGCGGTAGTGCACCTCGATGGGCACTTCCTTGCCCTGGTGCGGCACCAGCGCGCCGAACAGCCGCCCGAAAGGCATCAGCAGCTCGGCCCAGGGCGCGTGCCAGACCTCGTCCATGGTGCCGCGCACGCAGACGTGATCGTCGGAGAAGGGCCTCATCGCATAGTGGCGGCGGATGACCTCGCCCAGCCGGTCCCACGCGGGGCCGAGCGCCTGCTGGAAGACGGGTTGCACCGTCATCGAACGGCCGCAGTCGCCGTGGCTTCGGCGCGCGCCTTGTAGAAACGCAGGATGTTCTCCGAAGCATCGTTGAGCAGCAGGTGCATGACGCGGTCGGCATACCAGTTGAAGCTGGTGCTCAGCCGCCACGACACCGCCACGCGCAGCTCGGTGCCGCCGTCGCGCGGCGTCAGCGTGTAGGTGGCGTCGCGCAGATCGAAGTACTGGCCGCCGATCATCACGTGGTCGTCGAGCGCGCCGGCCGGGAAGGAGTCGGGCGAGAAGCGGAAGCGCCACTTCAGCAGCCGGTTGGGCTCCCACTCGGTGATGACCTCCTCGAAGTGGACGTTCTTCTGCCACCGCACCTGGCGCACGCGGCCCTCGGGCGTGTCGACGGTCACGCCCGATACCGGCATCGGCACGCCGATGCGGTAGGCCCAGGCGTCGCCGACTTCGGCGGGGCGGATGTCGCGCGCTGCGTTGAGCTCGTGCCACACACGCTCGGGCGGCGCGGCGATGAAGAGTGCGCGCGAGGTGTCCGAGTAGCGGTCGGGGTTGGGCAGTTGGGGCTCGATGGCGCCCAGCACCAGTGGCAGCATCGCGAAGCTGTAGACGGCCTGCTTCGGCCAGTTGGTGACGCGGCACACGATGCCCATCGCCAGGCCGCCCACGCTGCCCATGGTGGCGAAGAGCGGAACGATGACGATGGCGCAGATCAGCCCCTCGATGAACACCAGCAGCGTGCCGCCGACGAAGAGCGAGGTCGCCACCCAAGGCGCCCAGATGTAGTAGCCCCAGCTGCGGCGCTCGATGCGCTCGGCCATGTACACCGTGACCGCGCCGCACACGGCGGGCACGAAGTAAACGAAGGAAGCCAGCATGGCCGAGTAGGGCTTGCCGGGCGCGCTGCTGAAGAACAGGCGCAGCACGAGCGCGACCGCCGCGCCGATGGCCATCGGCCAGAACCAGCCGAAGGGCATGCCGCGAACGGGCCTGGGCCGTGCTTCTTCGTTCGGCGCGGGCTGCGGCTGGTTGGGGGGCAGCTCGGCGAGCCTGCTGTCTTCGGAGTCGTTCTGCATGGAAGGCTCTTCTCCTCTGTCTGTACGTCTGTCTTGTTTGTGTTGCTGTCGAGCCCTCAGTCGGCGCGGCGGGTGGCGGTGACGATGCAGTAGTCGAAGTCGCGCCAGAACATGCCCAGCGCCAGGGCGCAGTAGCTCGCCACGATGTGCTTGCGCCGCCACGGGCTGAGCCTGCCGCGTGCCTTCCAGAGCTCGGCCAGCGTGAAGCGGGTGGCCAGCACCGGGATGTGCAGCGCGCTCGGCGCCACGCGCCAGCGCAGCGACTTCACCTCGACATCCTCGAAGCCATGGGCATGCAGCGCAGCCACGAAGTCTTCGCGCACGGCCAGCGTGGGCACGGCCCAGCTGTCGGCCCACAGGCGGTGCAGCCAGCCAGCGATGCCGCCGGGCTTGCGTCGAAGCAGGAAGCCGTCGACCACCGCGAGGCGCGCGCCGGGCTTCAGCAGGCGCGCAACTTCGCGGACGAAGTCGGCCTTGTCGGTGCCGGCGGCATAGCAGGCGCTTTCGAGCGCCCATGCGCCGTCGGCCTGGGCGGCGGGCAGGCCGGTGCGGGTGTAGTCGGCCTCGATGTGGGCCATGCGGTGTGCCACGCCCGCGGCGGCGTCGAGCTTCGCGGCGATGCGGTTCTGCACGGCCACGTTGGTCACGGTGACGGCATAGAGCGACGCATGGTCGCCGACCAGCGTGCGCGCGGTGGCGCCGGCGCCGCAGCCCATGTCGATCACGCATCGGTGGATGTCGCCGCCCGAGAGTGCGGCGTCGATGCGCAGCGCACGGCCGACCATGCGGTTCATCTCGACCAGCATGCCTTCGCGGCGCAGCGGGTTCAGGCCCGCGCGCCAGAAGCCGAAGTGCATGTTGTAGCTGGGGCTCCAGGCGCTGTAGTCGGTTGCTACCTCGGTGAAGTAGTCCTGGGTGTCTTCGGGGGTGAGAGTGTTCTCGGAGTGGCTGTGCGCGCGAGTCTCGTGCGGCAGGCGGAAGTCGGGCTGGAATACGGTCGGCATGGCGGTTCCCTCGGGTGGTCGTTTCTTCTTCAGATGCGGCAGTTGCCGTCATTGCAGGACGGCGCGACGCGCCCCGCCAGCCTCGCGGCCAGCCAGCGTGGAATGCGGTAGCGGTTGCGCGCCAGCAGCGCATAGGCGCGATCGGCCAGCGGCGCGACCAGCGGCAGGTCGAGCAGCACGCCGCCGCTGGACAGGCCCACCGCCGCGCGGCAGATGCGGATCGCCGGCACGCCGACGTGCACACGGCCTTCGGCGTCGACGACGTGGATGGCGGCCATCAGCGTCTCGCGCGGTGCAGGGCCGCTTGTGAAATCGGCTGGCGAGCAGTCGACCAGATTCAGCCGGCCCGCCGTGTCGCGTGCCTTGAGCGCGCCCATTTCGGCGGAGCAGATCGCGCAGCTCGCATCGAAATAGATCGTCAGAGGGGGGACTGGAACGGCGGTGCGGCTCATGTTGTTCCTTGTTATCGATATTTCTGTCAAAACAGAAATTAACGGGCAAAAAAAGAGACCTCAGATCATGGGAAGGCTGGCATGGTGCGCGTCCGGGTCTTCGCCCTTGCCCGCGCCCTTGCCGCCTTGCGACGAATCGCCGCGCACGAACTTCTGCACGCTCGCGCCGAGCGTCAGCACCTTGTCGAGCGTGCCAGGCGACAGCCGCAGCATTTCGTCGGCCCAGGTGGCGAGCTTTTCCATGAGCTCCAGCGTCGAGCGGATGCGGTCCTGCGCATCGGCGGGCTCTTTCTGGAAGTCGGGGCTGGCCACGAGCTCGCGCAGCACGCGCACCGTGGGGTCGAACTCGCGCTCCTTGCGCTCGCGAACGACGGTGCGGAACAGCTCCCACACGTCGACGCTGGTCTCGAAGTAGTCGCGCCGGTCGCCCAGTGTGTGGGTCACGCGGACCAGGTTCCAGGCCTGCAGCTCCTTCAAGCTGTTGCTGATGTTGGAGCGGGCCACGCCGAGGGTTTCGCACAGCTCTTCGGCGTTCATGGGCTTGCCGTGGGCGAAGAGCAGGGCATGGATCTGCGAGACGGTGCGGTTCACGCCCCACAGCGAGCCCATTTCGCCCCAGTGCAGGACGAACTTGCGTTGGATGTCGGTGAGTTCCATGGCGCCGAGTTTAGGATTCTCGAAATTTCTGTCAAGACAGAAATTAAAAATTCGGCAGCGACGGTGAATCGGTGGAATACTGTATGAATAAACAGTTAATCGAGTTGCCAAGGAATCGCCGACCATGCCAGCCGCCTTCATTCCCATCCACGCCATCAAGGGCCGCGGCGCGGCCACGCACATCGCGCACCGCTTCTCCAAGGACGAGCGCAACGCCTTCGACGACGGCTGGGGCACGCTGGAGGAAGGCGCGGCCGAAGCCGAGGAGCTCCAGCCCATCGCCACCGAGGTGCGCTTCGAGGACGTGAAGTCGGCGCTCAACGAGAACGACTCGCCCGACATCTACTTCGACCGCTCGATCAACCCGTACCGGGGATGCGAGCACGGCTGCATCTACTGCTTCGCGCGTCCGACCCACAGCTACCTCAACCTGTCGCCCGGCCTCGACTTCGAGACCAAGCTGATCGCCAAGCGCAACATCGTCGAGGTGCTGCGCGCCGAACTCGGGCGCCGCAGCTATCGCCCGAACTACATCGCCATCGGCACCGCCACCGACTGCTACCAGCCCATCGAGCGCGAGCTGCGGCTCACGCGCTCGGTGATCGAGCTGCTGAGCGAGGCGCGGCATCCGTTCGCGCTGGTCACCAAGTCGAGCGCCGTCGAGCGCGACCTCGACCTGATCGCGCCCATGGCGGCCGACCATCTGGCGGCCGTGTACGTCACCGTGACCACGCTCGACGGCGACCTCGCCCGCAAGCTGGAGCCCCGCGCGGCCGCACCGCACCGCCGGCTGCGCACCATCCGCGCGCTCACCGAGGCCGGCGTGCCGGTGGGAGTGAGCGTGGCGCCGCAGATTCCCTTCGTCACCGAAGACATGGAGCAGGTACTCGAGGCCGCCTGGGAGGCGGGCGCGCGCAGCGCCTTCTATACGGTGGTGCGGCTGCCCTGGGAGGTGGCGCCGCTCTTCAAGGAGTGGCTGGCGCTGCACTACCCGCAGCGCGCCGACCGCATCATGGCGCGCATCCGCGAGATGCGCGGCGGCAAGGACTACGACGCCGACTTCGCCACCCGCATGAAGGGCTCGGGCCTGTGGGCCGACCTGATCCACCAGCGTTTCCAGAAGGCCGCGAACCGCCTGGGCTACAACCGCGAGCGCATCCCGCTCGATCTTTCCGCGTTCCGGCCGCCGGGGGCTGCGGGGCAGGGCAGCCTGTTCTAGAGGTGCACAATCCGGGGCTTGTCGACCACCCCGCAGCGCACCCGGTACGCCCGGCATGCGCGCAGAGCCTCCAGCCCCAGAGGGCGCATGCGAATCCACGAACTGAAAGAGCGGCTGCGAAAAGCCGGAGCCGGCCCCAGCCACGAACAGCGCATCCTGCGGCTGTGGTCCCACGCCCTGCCCAGGAACAGCGGCAGGCGCCTGCCCGCGAGCTTCTTTCCCGCGCCGCTGATGGAGGCGCTGCCTGCCATCGAGGCCGAGCTGGCGGGGCTGGCGCGCGTGGTCGCGGCGCATCCGGGTGCCGATGGCTCTGAGAGGCTGCTGGTGGCCCTCGCCGACGGCCAGACCGTCGAAAGCGTGCTGCTGCCGCGCGATGGGCTCTGCGTCTCGTCGCAGGTGGGCTGCGCGGTCGGCTGCCAGTTCTGCATGACGGGCCGCGACGGCCTGCTGCGCCAGGTCGGAAGCGCCGAGATCATTGCCCAGGTCGCGCTCGCGCGCATGCGCAGGCCGGTGCGCAAGGTGGTGTTCATGGGCATGGGCGAGCCGGCGCACAACATGGACAACGTGCTCGAAGCCATCGAGCTGCTCGGCACCGTGGGCAACGTCGGCTACAAGAACCTGGTGTTCTCCACGGTGGGCGATCCGCGCGTGTTCGAGCGACTCGCCAAGGAGCGCGTGAGGCCCGCGCTGGCGCTCTCGCTGCACACCACCAAGGCCGAGCTGCGCAGGAAGCTGCTTCCGCGCGCGCCCGGCATGACGCCCGAGGAGCTGGTCGAGGCTGGCGAACGCTATGCGCGTGCCAGCGGGTACCCGATCCAGTACCAGTGGACGCTGCTCGAAGGCGTGAACGACGGGCAGGACGAGATCGACGGCATCGTGCGGCTGCTCTCTGGCAAGTGGGGCGTGCTGAACATGATTCCCTTCAACGCCGTGGATGGCGTGGCGTTCAACCGTCCGTCGTGGGAGCGCTGCAAGCAGATCGCCCGCACGCTGCACGAGCGCGGCATTCTCACGAAGCTGCGGCAGTCGGCGGGGCAGGACATCGACGGCGGGTGCGGGCAGTTGAGGGCGCGTGCCGCCGAGGCGGCCGAGGTCGCGATAACGATCCGCCGGATCGAAGCGCAGCGCTGAGGAAGCGAAGAAGGAAAGCGGCGCTCCGGCCGCCTGTCGCCTGGCGCCTGCCTCAGGCGAAAGAGGCCATCCAGTCGCGGATCTTGTCGGGTCCCTCGACCATCACGTTGTGGCCGTGCGCACCGAGGTCCATGGCGTCGGGATCGAGAGAGCGGGTCTGCGCCAGCGTCACCATCGCATCGTCGCCGCCGCGGGCGAGATGGACGGGGCAGCGCGCCAGCGACATCAGTTCGGACAGCGGCGGCTTGCCGACCGCATTGGCGCGCGGATCCATCGCCAGGCGCCAGCTCTCGCCTTCTCGGGCGACACCTCGCGCAGCCACCGGTGATGCCGCGCCGGCCACCGCCGCGAGGCCGGACACCTTCAGGTAGCGCTCCTGCGCCTCCGCTTGCGTCGCGAACAGCTTCGCGGGCTGCAGCGCCAGCGCCTCCATGCGGCGAAGCTCCTCGTCGCTCCACGCGATCTTGATGCCGGCCGCGAACACGCGTTGAGGCATCAGGCCGAACCAGCCGGTGGCGAGCGCAAGGGCGACCACGCCGCCCAGCGAATGCCCGAGCACCACGAGGCGTCCGCCGGGCTGGATGTGCGGCAACACCGCGCGCGCCACGCTCGCGGCGTGCTGGCCGATGGCATAGGAATCCTGGGCGGCGGAGCGGCCGTGGCCGGGCAGGTCCGGCGCCAGCCAGCGGCCTTGCCAGGCGGCGCTTGCGCCGGTGCGCATGTCCGCGCACAGAGGCGACCACACCGCGCCGGTCGCGCCCATGCCGTGCAGCATCAGAAGCAGGTCGGGGCCTTCGCCGCCTTGTTCCATGTAGATGTCCACCGCCTTGTCTCCGTCGGGTCTTCGAGGAGCCGAGAATACCCGCCGGTGCGTGAACGACGCCTCCGGCAGGCAAAGCCAAGGGGCAGGCACGCCATCAAGGAGCGCAAGGCGTTGCCACGACGAGGATCACCTGCGCGCCGCGACACTCCGCGCCTCAGCCGGCGTCCACCAGCTCCCAGTGATTGGCCAGGTGCATGAGATGCGCTCGGGTGTACTCCGGCTTGCCGAGCGCGCCGTAGGCGAAGTGCGGTGCGAGCGCCGAGCGGTGCCGCTCGAAGCGGCCCAGCGCGCTCATCAGGTGGTCCACGGCCGCATCGAGGGGCTGGCCTGAGGCGATCGCCGGTGCGCCGGGGATGGGCTCTTCGAGCCCGTGGCTCATCTTTCCGCGCGCCGAGAACACCGCGAACGCCGTGCGGCCCAGCGAGGCGCGGAACCACGCGGGCTTGAGCTGCGGAAAACCGTCCAGCGAGTACTCGACGCTCTGCGCGCTGTGGTGCAGCACCTGGGCCAGGTCCCAGCCGGAGCGGGTGTGCAGCGGTGTGGTGCGCAGGCGTTCGAGGGTGCGCATGGCGCGGGGAAGGTCGGTGAAGTCGGCCATGGCGATGGGCTGGTCGGCGTGGGTGAGGACGTAGCTGGCACCCGCGGCCGCCGCGCCCGCGAGCAGCGCTCCGCCGGTCAGCAGGGCGCGCCGGGTGCGCCGGGCCGGATGGTCATTCCTGGTGTCGGTGTTCATGTGGTGCCGGATGGTAGGCACCGGTCAGCGCCGGAACTGTCAAATTTCCGACGATCTCCCAACGATCGCGCTTCGGGCCCGCTCAGGCGCTGCGGCCCGGCCACCTGTGGCGCGTGCCCCCGGAGCGGCGGTCGGCCTTCTCGGGCACCACGCCCAGCGCACTCAGTTCCTTGCCGCGCAGTTCGAGCCGGCGCAGGCATGTGAGGAAGACGTCGAGGTGTTCCTCGTCGATGGCTTCGAGCAGGTCCATGTTGAGGCGCGCGATCCGCGGGAACACCGAGTCGCACAGTTCCCGGCCCGCGGCGCTCAGCCGCACGTGCACTTCGCGGCCGTCGTCGGCATCGCGCCGGCGCTCCACCAGCTTCTTCTCTGCCAGGCTGCGCAGGCCGCGCGAGGTGCGCACGCGGTCGAGGTGCAGGCGCTCGGCGAACGCGGAGGAGGTGATCTCTCCGATCTGCGCGAGCATGCCGATCATTCCCCACTCGCGGTGCGTGATGCCGAAGCCGCCTTCGACGAGGCGCGTCGCCATGCCACTGCCCGCGCGCATGGCACGGGAGAGGCGGTAAAGGAGCAGGTCGTCCAGGGAGCGCGGCGCGCGCAGCGCCTGGGCATCGGGGAAAGCTTGCATTGGAAATCCGAACGCGAGGTCTTGCGGGCCAACCGACCTCGATGGTGGGTGATGGATTAGATCAATCGTTTGTTGATATTTATAAACTGCCGGGCAATGAATATTGCCGCAATGTCATTGAGACTCGCGGAATTTATCCATTAAGACGTCCGCCAATTGCGGAAAGTCAGTTGTTGCTCAGTATTCGCCGCCGCGCTTGCGCGCAGGGTCGGCATATCGCACCGCTATTCGCGCCGTATTGATCGCAATTTGAATATCGATCGATAGCAATAGTGGAATTGTTGGACCCCAAGCCTTTTGCAGCAGTCATTCAAGGAAGGAATCCCTTGCTCGATCTGAACGAAGTCGCCATGTTTGTCCAGGTGGCGCGCCTGGGCAGCTTCGCGGAGGCCGCGCGGCACCTGCGAGTGCCCTCGGCCACGGTGAGCCGGCGCATCCAGCAGCTCGAGGCGCGCCTGGGCACGCGCCTGATGCAGCGCTCGACCCGCAAGCTCACGCTGACGAGCGCCGGCCAGACATTCCACGAACGCTGCGGCCCGGCGGTCGAGGAACTGATCGAGGCCGGGCAGTCGCATGTGGCGGTCAACAAGGAGCCCAGCGGCGCGATCCGGGTGGCCGCTTCGGCCAGCTTCTTCGAGTATTTCGACATGAGCTGGGTGTCGGCCTTCATGGCTGCGCACCCGCTGGTGCAGATCGACTTCGTGCTCAGCGACCTGCCGGCCGACCTCATCGCCGACCGCATCGACGTGGCGTTCCACATCGGAGCGCTCGAAGATTCGAGCTACGTGGCGCGCCGGATCTTCACGAGCTACGGGGGCCTCCTTGCCAGCCCCGCCTACATCGCGGCGAACGGCGTGCCGCGCGACCTTCGCGAACTGAGCGAGCACGAATGCGTGACGCAGCCGCCGGCCACCGGCAGCTTCGCCACCTGGCGCCTGCAGGGTCCCGACGGCTCCGAGGAAGACGTGCGTGTGCGCGGCCGCTTCAGCAGCAACACCCACGTCGCACTGCGCGAGGCAGCCTGCGCAGGACTGGGCATCGTCGCCTTGCCGGCGATCCTGACCGCGGCCGAACTGGCGTCGGGCCGGCTGGTGCCCGTGCTGCCCCAATACATGCGGGCAGGGCGAGGCATGAGCGTGGTCTACCCGAGCCGCCAGCAACGGCCGCTGGCGGTCACGGCGTTCGTGGACATGGCGGTCGAAAAGCTCAGTCTGCAGGAGTGGACGCCAGTTCCCACTGCGTCCGATCAATATCGCTAAATCCATGCGCAATTCGAGATAGCGCAGCGATGAACCAAATTGGCGTGCCTCGCCTTGTTTTGGTGCGCTCGATGTGATCTCGCTCGTCAATTGGTTCGAAAGTTGAGCGGCTGAATCTCATCCAGATCGCTAGTAGAAAGCCACACAACAGTAAACAATTGTCACCTGCCATCGGGCTTAAGGCTTGTGCATCGGCGAATCCAATTCGCTCGTTCATGCGGGCATACATGGGTTTTCTGAATTGGAAGAGCTTTCGAACGCAGGACCAATTCATTCATTTTCATGAGTTCCCTGGGTTCGGGGTTGAATGAATTTCTTGGTCCACGGAGGAAAGCGGATGCGGACAAGGTCGTTGAGGGCGGCGGAACGGTCGGAAAGCGGGGAGCTTGTGCGCCGAGTGAAGGACGGCGGCTTCACGCTCATCGAGGTCATGGTCACAGTGGCCATCGTTGCCATCCTCGCGGCAGTCGCACTGCCCAGTTATCGCGACTACGTGCTGCGCGGCCAACTGGTCGACGGCACCAATGGCCTCGCGGCTCTGCGCGCCGACATGGAGCGCTTCTACCAGGACAACCGCACCTACCTCAAGACCGGTGCATTCGTTCCTCCCTGCAGCAAGAGCAACGTTGCCGGCTACTTCACGCTGTCGTGCGCAGCCTCGGATTCGACGAGCTATACGCTTCAGGCCGTGGGTAGCGGACCGACCGCCGGATTCACGTTCACGGTGAACCAACTCGGTGTACAGGCGACCACGATAACGGGCGTGTCGGGATGGACAGGTTGCGCTACGGCCTGGGTCACGCGGAGGGGGCAGGTGTGTCCCGCGTGAACGCTCGCTTGCCAGCGGGCTTCACTCTCATCGAGCTGATGGTGACGATCGTGCTGCTGAGCATCCTCGCGATGCTGGCGATGCCCGCGTTCACCACCTGGGTCAACAACAACAAGGTGCGTACCGTAGGAGACTCCCTGCAGAACGGGCTGCGCTTCGCCCAGTCGGAGGCACTGCGCCGCAGCCGGCCTATGGTGTTCTCGTTGACCAACAGCGCAGCACCTCAGACCAGCCTCACGGCCGCCGCCAACGGCAGCGGCTGGTCGATCAACGTCTCCAAGTCGAGCCTGGACGCGAAGAGTGCGTTCGTGCAGTCCGGCGTGCTTTCCGATGTGGCCTCAGGCGTGCAGATCACGGGCCCCGCTGCCGTTTGCTTCAACTCCATGGGCCGCGTGGTTGCGAACACCGATACCGGCGTGAACGGCGCGAGCTGCGATACGGATCACCCTGTACAGACCTACGACGTCTTCCTGTCTCCGGGCGCAGACCGCCCCTTGCGGGTGCTATTGACGCTCGGCGGCCAGATCCGCATGTGCGACCCGGCCCGCAAGCTCAGCGATTCTCCCGACGGCTGCCCATGAAGAAGAACAGACTTCCTGCTTTTACTCGCTGCTCCATGCGGGGGAACCTGCCGCAGCAGGGTTTCGCGCTGCTGGAGGTGCTGGTCTCGATCCTGATCTTCTCGTTCGGCGTGCTCGGCCTCGTCGGCTTGCAGGCGCGTGCCATCACGTTGTCGACCGATGCCGAAGACCGCAATCGCGCTGCCTTGCTCGCCAGCGATGCCGCCAGCGCGATGTGGCTGGCCAAGTCCGTCTCCGCCGTGGACACAAGCGCCGGATCGCCCTGGCAGAAACGCGCGAGCGCGCCGGACCAGGGGGGGCTGCCGAATGGCGCCATCGCCGTGAAGTCAGCGGGCGCCAACAGCGCCGATATCGTCATCACCTGGAAGGCACCCTCGCGCGCGGGCACCGAGCAAAGCAGCACTTTCATCACTCGGGTGACGCTGCCATGAGGCCTGCCTTCTCCAGGCCGTTGCCGGTGCGGCAGCGCGGTCTCTCGCTGATAGAACTGCTGGTGGCCATGGCCATCGGGCTGATTGTGACGCTGGCCGTCACGAGCGTGATCACGATCGGGGAAGGAAAGAGGCGCACCACCACCTCGACCAACGACATGGACCAAGCCGGCGCATACGCCGCTTACTTGCTAGATCGGGCGGTACGCAGTGCCGGATCGAGCCTGGCCCAGTCCACCCTGCCGACGGATCGAGGCGTGTTCGGCTGCAAGCTGAACGCGGCCTCTCTGCTGCCGGCCAGCGCCTTTCCCGCTCCCTTTGCGAAGAACTTCAAGTCAGCGAACGAACTGCGCGTCGCACCGGTACTCATTGCAAAAAATCAGTCCGACGCAGGCTCCGACGTGCTCGTGGTGATGGGTGGTGATGCGGTGGCCGGCGGCGTGCCGCGCGGTCTCACCGACCCTGGCAGTGCCACCACGCTTTCAATGGACAACACAGTCGGCATTTCCACCGGTGATCTCGTGCTGGTGAGCCAGAACGGCACCGCGGACTGCCTGATCGAGCAGGTCTCGGGCACCTCGGCCAAGGTGCTCACGCTCGGTGGTACCTACTACACCGCTGGCAAGAGCACTTCGTTGCAAGGCCTTGCGGCCAGCACCTCGACCTACGTCACTCCGCTGGGCAACCCTGCAAATGGCAACGTGGAGTTCCAGTTCTTCGGCGTGGGGGACAACCGCACGCTCTACGGCTACGACCTGCTGCAGATCGGAGGTATCACAAGTGCGCAGGCGCTCGCCGATGGCGTGATCGAGATGCACGCCCTCTACGGCCTGGATACCAACGGCGATGGCATCCTTGATGCGTGGGCCGATCCTGGGGCAACCGGCTATGACATCGCCACCGTCATGGCCACTACCGCCACCATCAGGCAGATCGTGGCGGTGCGTATCGCGCTTGTGTTGCGCAGCGCGAGCAAGGAGCGTGACACCGTCTCTGCCAGCTCGATCACGTTGTTTTCCGACGCCGTGGACGCATCGAAGAAGTCGCTCGCGCAGACCGTCAAGCTGACCGGCACGGACGACCTGAACTACCGCTACAGGGTTGTCGATTTCACGGTTCCGTTGCGAAACATGCTGCTGCTGCCATGAAGAATCTGTCCGTGCCTGGAAGACTGGCGAAGCGTGAGCGCGGCGTGGTACTGCTCTTCTGCCTCATCGTCCTCGTGATCCTGCTTGCGGGAGGCGTCGCAGTCGTGCGTTCCATGCAAACTTCGCTGACATCGGCCGGCAACCTGGCCTTCAGGCGCGACCTTGTCAACCAGGGCGAGAGGGCGGTTTCGACCGTGCTCGCCAAGTTCGCCACCGGCGGCACGCTGGCCACCGCGACGGCAGACGTGCCGGCGGAGAACTTCAAGGCAAGCAAGCTCGACACCAACGCACAAGGCATGCCGACCGCGTTGCTGGACGACACCGCCTTCGCCGCGTTGGGCAAGACGACCAACGACATCGTGGACAGCACCGCGCAGGTGAGCATCCGCTACGTGATCGACCGCCTCTGCACCGCCAGCGGTGCGGCCACCAGCACCAATTGCGTTCAGTCTTCCGCGGCGCCTGGCGGCGGCACCGCGAGCCCCGTGCCGCCTCCGCCTCCGCCGACGGCCACCGTCTACCGACTGAGCATGCGGGTCAGCGGCCCGCGCGATACGCAGGTGTTCCTGCAATCGACCTTCACCAAGCCAGATTGAGAAACAAGTACCGCATTGCCATGACACGCGCTCTTCGTCGTACGACTCTCCCCGTGCTTGCGCTCTTCCTGACATCGCTTGCCTGGCATGGCACGGCCGCAGCGGCCGCTTCCAAGCTGGCGGATCAGCCGGTGTTTGCGACATCCGACGTACCGGGCAACCTGGCGCTTGCGTTGTCTGTGGAATATCCCACCGCGATCAGCGTGGCCAATCTCGGCGACTATGCCGACGCTTCCGAGTACCTCGGCTATTTCGATCCGAAGAAGTGCTACACGTACCAGTACGTAGCGCCGGCCGTCTCGGGCAATCCAGCCTCGGACAGCTACTTCCAGCCAGCGGGCGCCGCCACCGGCACCAACAAGCACAGCTGCTCGGGCCAATGGAGCGGCAACTTCATGAACTGGGCCACGATGCAGACCATCGACCCGTTCCGCTGGGCGCTGTCGGGCGGGTACCGCAGCGTCGACACCACCACTCTGACCATTCTCGAAAAAGCCTGGGGCTCGGCACAGGGCGGGCTGAGCAACTTCCCCCTGCGCGGTACCGACCAGAACTCCGGGCACAGACTGCCCACGTCGCTGGTGTCGTCCGTCACGCCTTTCAGCAACTGGAGCAAGTTCAATTCGAGCATCTGGTCGCGCGGTAACGCCATGGCGTTCACCAGCACGGGCGACTCCACGGGCGCTGCTACCGATCTCAGCGATCTCGGTTCCGCGAACAAGAACGGCAGCGCCAAGTCCGTCTACCAGGTCTACGTGCGTGTGAAGGTCTGCGACTCCTCCTCGACCGCTGGCGGCGTCGAAGCCAACTGCGTCAGGTACGGAACCAACTACAAACCCGAAGGCTTGCTGCAGCAGAACGCGAACAAGATCCGCTACGGCGCCTTTTCGTATCTGAATGCTGGCGGCATCACCCAGCAGGGCGGTGTGATGCGCGCGCCCATGGGCTTCATCGGACCGACTTACCCGCAGCCTCTCTCCACCTCTGTCGTTACCAACACGCGCGGCGAGTGGGATGCGGCCACCGGCATCATGAACACCAACCCCGACACCGCCTCCGCCACCGCGAGCGGGGTTTCGCAGAGCGGGGTGATGAACTACCTGAACAAGTTCGGGCAGGCGGCCAAGACCTACATGACGTACGACAACGTCAGTGAGCTCTATTACGCGACGGTGCGCTACTTCGAAAACCTGGGCAACGTGCCGGAGTGGACCAATTCGGTCGCCACCGGCGTGGCGGGCAGGGGCGCCAAGCTCGATGGCTTTCCTGCCGTCATCGACTGGAGCGGCAAGGACCCGATCGCCTATTCGTGCCAGAAGAACTTCATCCTGGGCATCGGCGACGACCATACCCACTACGACTACAACGTGGGCGGCAGCTCGATCACGATGAGCGGGCGAGCCGCTCCGTCGGCCGTCGCGTCGGACACCTTCAACAAGGCCGACACCTGGACAAAGAACCTGCAGACCCTGGAAGGCTTCTCCACGCCCACGCCGTGGTGGCGGGTAGGCGGCACCGACTCGACCTACTACATCGCGGGCCTTGCCTATGGCGTGCATGTCAACGATATCCGCCCAGACCTGGCGGGCGTCCAGAACATCTCCACCTATTGGATGGACGTCATGGAATACCAGCGGGCCGAGAACCTCAATCCTTACTACCTGGCAGCCAAGTACGGCGGTTTCAGCGTTCCTTCGAACTACGACCCCGCCAACACCAAGACGGCGCTGACGCAGAGCTGGTGGAACACCTCGGGTGACAGCATCAACATGAACGGCAGCACTCACCTGAGGCCCGACAACTACTTCCTTGCGGGCAATGCGGGGCAGATGGTGAGCGGCCTGAAAGCCGCCTTCACCGACATCGCCAATGCCATCCAGGCGTTCACCACCTCGTTCTCCCTTTCCAGTGCGCAGGTGTCATCCACCGGCAGCGCCTCGTACGCGTCGCAGTACGACTCCAAGGGATGGACAGGGGTGCTTACGGCAAGCACCCTCAGCTTCGCTAGCGATGGAACGCCGTCCACCGCAACTGCGTGGACCAGCAGCACCACGCTCGAGGCGCAACTCGCCAGCAGCGGCTGGGACACCGCCCGGCGCGTGGTCACCTGGAACGGAACCCAGGGCGTGGCGTTCCGCGCCTCCAGCGTGACCAGCGCGCAGCTGGCTGCGCTGGCACCTTCCTACGCGAAGAGCAATACCGCCACCGACTATCTCAACTACCTGCGGGGCGACCGCACCAACGAGAGCACCTCGACTGCCTCCGGCAGCAGCAAGGCACTGCGCAGCCGGACCTTGCTGCTGGGCGACATCGTCAACGCCAAAGTGACGCCGGTCGGCCCGCCTTCCTCCACCTATGCAGAGAACAGCAATCCCGGCTACGCAGCTTTCAAGACGAAGTGGAACGCGCGCTCCACCATGGTCTACGTGGGTGCCAACGACGGCATGTTGCACGCGTTCAACGGCGCACTCGCCGGGAGCACGGCCGGGACGGAGCAGTTCGCCTACGTGCCCAGTGCGCTCTTCCAGGGGCCCAGCGGTACGCCGCAGGTCGACGGCCTTGCACAGCTTGGCAACCCCAGCTACGTTCACCACTATTACGTGGACGCGACACCGCTGGCTTTCGACGTCGACCTCGGTGCCGCCGGAGGCGCGTTCACGACCACCAGCGATGGCAAGAACGCGGACTGGCACTCGCTTCTCATCGGCGGGCTGGGCAAGGGCGGCAAGAGCTACTACGCCATCGACGTGACCGACCCCGCCGGCATGAGCACCGAGGCCGCAGTCGCAGCCAAGGTGAAGTGGGAGTTCACGGACAGCACCATGGGCTACAGCTATGGCACGCCCATCGTGGTGAAGACCAGGAAGTACGGCTGGGTCGTGATGCTCACCTCTGGCTACAACAACAGCGATGGCAAGGGCTACCTTTACATCGTCAACCCTAAGACTGGCGCGCTGCTGGAGAAGATCGCCACACCGACTTCTTCCAACGGGCTGACGCAGGCCTCGGCCTACGTGGCGGATTTCGGGGACAACACGACCGACTCGGTGTACGCGGGAGACCTGGATGGCCAGCTCTGGCGCTTCGACCTTACGGCCGACAAGGGCAGCACCGGTTCCTATCCGGCACCGACCCTGCTGGCCACGCTGACCGACGCTTCTACCAACGCTCAGCCCGTCACTACTGCACCGCTGATCGAGATACACCCCGTCTCGCGAAAGCGCTTCGTGCTGCTGGGCACCGGCAAGCTGCTCGATTCCTCCGATGTGAACTCGACAGCGGCACAGACCTTCTACGCCATCCTCGACGGCACGGCGGGTGCCTTCAGCACCGTGAGTGCGCCCGTCACGCGCAGCCAACTCACTCAGGTGAGCGACGTGACAGCGGGCATCACCCTGTCGAACACTTCCAAGGGCTGGTACCTGGATCTTGGCGCCAGCGGCGGCGTGGGCTGGCGCATGGTGATCAACCCCATTGCCTTCAACGGCGTCGTGGGCTTCTCCAGCTTGCTGACGACGGGTGATGCCTGCAGCCCTTCCGGGCAGAGCCGGGTCTACGCCGTCAACTACGGAACCGGCAGATCGGTACTGCTGCCCGCGAACTCCGGTTTCTTGAGCGTTTCCAATTCAGTCATCGATCTGCGATTCGTCAGCGTGGACGGCACCACCCGCATCGTCGCGGGCACCACCAAGGGCGAGACGAAGAAGGTCGATGCAGACCTCACAAGCGGCATCTCGCTGCGCCTGCTGAACTGGCGCGAAGTACCGACGATGAACTGAGATGCGCCGGGCAGAAGGGAACTTGCCATGCTGAGGCTCGGCGTCCACAAGCTGCCCATGGCAGAGGTGGCCCTGATCCGCACGATCATGCGGCTCTCGGCGGGCCAGCCCGGCTTTGCCTGGCAGCTGGTCGATGCGCCGCCCTACGACGCGCTGCTGGTCGACGGCTCCTCGGCGGAGCATGAATATCCCGGGGTGGTCGGCAGCATGGCCGCGGCCGTGCTCAGGCTCACGCGCATGAACGCGGGCTGGCAGCCCGGCACCATGGAGCGGCCGATCCGCGCCGACAGGCTGCAGCAGTGGCTTTGCAGCATCGAGCAGGCGTTGCGCGAGGCGCAGCCCGGCGGCCTCATGCTGCACGAGCAGACGGCGCTGGAAGTCGAGGTCTCCGACGCGGAGCGCTTCATGCTGCGCCGCTGGCCGCCGTCCATGCTGCTTCGCAACGACCCCGACAACATCCGCATGGCGAGCCTGCTGTCGCGCCGCGCGTTGAACGCGAGCGAGCTGTCGGACATCAGCCAGCTTCCTTTCTCGCAGTGCGTGGCCTTCCTGCTCGAACTGCGCCGGGCCGGCGTGCTGGAGCTGCACGTGGCGCAGCCGCTGCCGCCTGTCGCGCCCCGGAGCGACAAGGCGCTGCGCAGTCGCGATATCGCGCGCAGCTTCATCGATGGCATCCGCCGCCGGCTGGGCCTGCGCGTGCCATGAGGGAGCACAAGATCCTCGTCACGGGCACCGTCGGTGCTGGCAAGACGACGGCCATCGGCCTCGTGAGCGAGGTCGCGCCCGTCGTGACCGACGTGCGCAATTCCGACGCGTCCATCGACAAGGCCCGCACCACCGTCGGGCTGGACTACGGCCAGCTCACGCTGGACAACGGCGACATCGTCCGCCTGTTCGGCACGCCGGGGCAGGCCCGCTTCGACTTTCTCTGGAAGATCCTCGCGCGCAACGCGCTGGGCCTGATCGTGCTGATGGACAACTCGCGGGCCGATCCGCTGGCCGACCTGTCCATGTACCTGGACGCATTCGCCGAGCACCTGCGGACGCTGCCCTGCGTCGTGGGCGTGGGGCGGATGCACTCCCATCCCGTGCCCACCCTCGACGACTACGCCGAGCGGCTCGCATCCTCCGGCCGGGTGTTTCCGATTCTCGACGTGGACGTGCGCCGCAGGAGCGACGTGCTTCTGCTCATCGACACGCTGCTCATGCAACTCGAAGCCGACATGCGGGGAGACGAAGCGTGAGTTCCACACACGGCCTGTCAAAGACTGCCACGGCGCACGCGCAGCGCGAAGTGCGAAAGCTGGTCGAAGAGCTGACCGGGGTGACGGCGGTGGTGGTCGCCACGGCGGACGGCTTCGACGTCGCCTCCGCCTGCGTCAGCGACACGGACCCGGCGCGCGTGGCCGCCATGGGCAGTTCCATCGTGGCGATCGGCGACGTGGTCTCGCAGGAGGCTCGCCTCGGCCGCCGCGAGAGCGTGATGGTGCTCACGGACTCTGGCTTCGCGGTGTTCCACAGCGTTCATCGCCGCGATGCCGATCTCGTGATCAACGTGCTGGCGCGAGACAGCGCCGTGCCCGCGATGGTGGCGTACCGCGCCGCCCAGCTCGCCAGGACCCTCGCCGAGGTGTGACCACCGATTCCCCCGCGCGCGTCTGCGTGGCGCGCGGGTCTCTTCCCGTACGCAGCAATCCCTTCATTCAACTTCAACGATTTCCCTGGAGAGAAACTTGGCTTCCATCAAGCAGACGCTCGAAGACATCCTCACCATCGACGGCGCCATGTGCGCGGCCGTCGTCGACGCCGGCAGCGGCATGATCCTCGGCAGCGCAGGGTCGGGCGTGGACATGGAGATCGCCGCGGCCGGCAACACGGAAGTGGTGCGCGCCAAGCTCAAGACCATGCGTGCGCTGGGCCTGAGCGACGTGATCGAGGACATGCTCATCACGCTCGGCAGGCAGTACCACATCCTTCGGCCCTCGTCGGTGAAGGAAGGGCTCTTCCTCTACGTGGTGCTCGACAAGCAGCGCGCCAACCTCGCGCTCGCGCGCCGCAAGACGCAGGAAGTCGACAAGCTGATGGACTTCTGAGAAAGCGGCAGGCAATTCCCGGTGCTGGATCTCAACGAAGTCGCCATGTTCGTGCAGGTGGCGCGGCTGGGCAGTTTTGCCGAAGCCGCGAGGCACCTGCGCATGCCTTCCGCCACCCTGAGCCGTCGAGTGCGGCAGCTGGAGGCGCACCTGGGCACCCGCCTGCTGCAGCGCTCGACCCGCAAGCTGGCGCTGACCAGCGCGGGCCAGGGCTTTCTCGACCGCTGCCTGCCCGCGGTCGAGGAGCTCATGGGTGCCGGCAAGCTGCAGCTCGCCGGAGGCCAGGAGCCGAGGGGCCTGGTGCGGGTGGCCGCCCCGGCCAATTTCTTCGACTTCTTCCCGATCGAGTGGGTGTCCGCCTTTCTCTCTGCGAACCCGCACGTGCGGCTCGACTTCGTCCTCAGCGACGCGGTGGCCGACATGATCGCGGAGCGCGTCGATGTGGCTTTCCGCGGTGGCCCGCTGCGGGATGCGAGCGGCGCGACACGCAGGATATTCGCCAGCTACGGCGGCCTCTTCGCGAGCCCCGGCTACGTGGCTGCGCACGGTCAGCCTGCCAGCCTGGAGGAGCTGGGCGAACACCATTGCGTGACGCCGCCGCCGGACACCGGCCGCCTGTCGACCTGGCTCCTGCTGGACGCCGAAGGCGTGGAGCACGACGTGCAGGTGCGCGGCCGCTTCGTGAGCAACATGGAGGACGTGCGGCGCAAGGCCGCATGCGCCGGCCTGGGCATCGCGGCGCTGCCGTCGATCGTGGTGGCCTCCGACCTGGCCGCCGGCCGGCTGGTGCGCGTGCTGCCGCAGTACAGGCGCGCCGGACGCGGGCTGAGCGTGACCTATGCCAGCCGCCACCACATTCCGCACGCGGTCTCGGCCTTCGTCGAGATGGCGATGGAGAAGCTTGCCGCCAGCCAGGACTGGGGTTCGGCTTCTCCGGGGAGGCCTGCCGGCTGAAACGCCGGCCGGCGGCGGTCAGTCGGCCTTGGCGGTACGGTCGGCCGCGGGCGCAGGGCAGTTCGCGGGCGCACCGGCCACGTCGGCGCCGCACCAGTCGCCGCCCAGCGCCTTCACCAGGAACACCGACGTCAGCAGCCGCTGCCCCTGCAGCTGCGCGGCCTGCCGCTCCACCGTCAGCAGCGACTGCTGCGCGGTGATCACGTCGAGATACGTCGATGCGCCGCCTTCGTAGCGGCTCGTCGCCATGTCGAGCACGCGCCGCGCCGCCGCCACCGCCGACTGGGCCTGCGTGGTGGCGCTGTCGAGCGCCGAGAGGCCTGTGATGCCGTCTTCCACTTCTTGCATCGCCGTCAGCACGGTGCGGCGGTAGTTGCCGACGGTGGCGTCGTAGCCGGCCTTGGCGAAGTCGACGTTCGCGCGGATGCGCCCGCCGTCGAACAGCACCTGCGTGGCCGACACGCCCACCGACCACAGCAGGCTGGGGCCGTTGAAGAGCGTCTCGATCATGCGGCTGTCCACGCCCACCGTGGGCGAGATGACGAAGCTCGGGTAGAAGGCGGCCGTCGCCACGCCGATCTGCGCGTTGGCCGCGGCCATGGCGCGTTCGGCCGAGGCCACGTCGGGGCGGCGCTGGAGAATTTCCGAAGGCACGCCCAGCGGCACCGCGGGCGGCCTGATCTCGCGCAGGTCCACCGGCAGCGAGAAGCTGGGTGCCGGCGTGCCCGTGAGCGTGGCCAGCGCGTGTTCGTACTGCGCGCGCTGCTTCTTCAGCACGTCGACCTGCGTGAGCGTGGTTTCGAGCAGCGCCTGCTGCTGCGCGACGTCGAGGCCCGACACCGCGCCCAGGTCGTGACGCGCCGTGACCAGCTCCAGCGCGCGGCGCTGCAGGCCGATGGAGCGCGAGAGCACGTCGAGCTCGATGTCGGTGGAGCGCAGGTTGAAGTAGTTGCTGGCGAGTTCGGCGCTCAGCAGCAGCCGGCTGTTGGCGAGATCGGCGGCCGATTGCTCGGCGGAGGCGGCCGCACCCTCGACGGTACGCTGCACGCGGCCCGCGAGGTCGATCTCGTAGCTCGCGTTCAGCGAGAGGGCGAAGTCGTTCTGCACCGTCGATGAATTGGCGGTGGCGTAGTTGGTGAGCGGACGGTTGGCCGAGATCTTCAGGCGCGAGGCGCGCGCGCCCAGGCCCAGCTGCGGATAGCGGCTCGCCGACGTGGCCGCCAGCGTGGCGCGCGCCTGCGCCAGCCGCGCGTTGGCGATGGCCAGCGTGGGGCTGCCGGCCATGGCCTGCGCCTGCAGGGTGTCGAGCGTGGCGTCGTCGAAGCGCTTCCACCACGGGCCCTTGTCGGCGCTGTCGCTGGGCGTGCTCAGGCGCCAGGGCTCCTCGAGCTTCCAGCTCACGGGCAGGGGGGCGTCGGGCTTCCTGTAGTCGGGGCCGACGGCGCAGCCGGCTGCGAGCATGAGCAGTGCGGCGCAGGCGGCCGCGCAGGGCAGTCGCGCCAGCGTCACGCCGGCTCCTTCTTCGCCCCGGCAGGCGCCGCCTTGGCAGGTGGCTGGTCAGGCGCGACCGCCACGATGTCGCCATCGGCCAGCGAGTCGGAGGGGTTGAGCACCATGCGGTCGGTGGCCTCGAGCCCGTCGATCACTTCCACGTTCTCGCCGTAGTTGCGCCCCAGGGTCACCGCGCGCAGGGCGACACGGCCTTGCGCATCGACCACCGCGATGCGCGTGCCCTCGGCGCGGAACAGCAGCGCGTTCGCCGGCACGGTGAGCGTGCGGCTCGCGGCCAGCGGCAGCGACACCTGCACGTAGGCGCCGGGCAGCAGCGCGCCGTCCTTGTTGGGCAGCGAGACTTCGACCTGCATCATCCGCGTGGTCGTGTCGATGGCGCCCGAGGTGCGCGCCACCTCGCCCTTGAAGGTCTGGCCGCGCAGCTCGGCCTGCGTCACCACCACCGGCTGGCCGGCCTTCACCAGCTGCGCGTAGGCCTGCGGCACATTGATGTACACGCGCAGCGGATCGGTCTGCGCCAGCATGAAGAGCGCACGCCCGGCGCCGCCGCCCGCGCCGGCGTCGATCAGGTCGCCCACGTCGACGTTGCGCCGCGTGATCACGCCCGCGAACGGCGCCACCACGCGCTTGAAGCCCTCGGTCTGCCTGAGCCGCTGCACGTTGGCATCGGCCGCGGCCACGTTGGAGGTGGCCTGCGCGACGGCGCTGCGGCGCTCGTCCAGGTCCTGCTGCGAAACCACGTCCTTCTTGCGCAGCGCCTCCCAGCGCTCGGCGGTGCTGCGCGCCAGCTCCAGCCCCGAGGCGGCCTGCGCGCGCGCGGCCACGGCCTGCGAGAGCTGCTGGTCGATCTCGGGCGTCTCGATCTCGGCGAGCAGCTCGCCCTTCTCGACGCGGCTGCCGATGTCCCTGGTCCAGCGCTTGAGGTAGCCGCTGGCGCGCGCCGAGATGGGCGACTGCACGAAGCCCTGCAGCGTGCCCGGCAGCGACAGCGTCTGGCCCGCCGTGGGCACGCGGGGCAGGGCGGTCTGCACGTACTGCTTCGCGCGCTCGGCGGTGCCGGCTTCCAGCGCGCGGGCGTTGGCGATGCGCACGAACACCGTGCGCGCCGCGCCCAGCGCCAGCAGCACCAGGACGATCAGCACCAGCCAGCGCGTGCGCCGCACGATCTGCCGGCGGCGCAGCAACTGCTCGCCGTCGCCTTCCTCGGCGGCGATGGGGTGGATGGCCAATGCCGAATGGCGTTGCTCCGTCATGGCCAGCTCGGCGCCGGGCCGCTCCCAAGGCGAGCTGCGGCCCCCCGGGGGGGCAGCGAATACACGAAGTGAATGAGCGTGGGGGCCATCATCGGCGCCGGGCCGCTCCCAAGGCGAGCTGCGGCCCCCTCGGGGGGCAGCGAATACACGAAGTGAATGAGCGTGGGGGTCATCAGGTTTCAGTTCTCCTGAGGCGCGGGGCCTGCGAGGGGTTGATGCTGCGCCTCGCGCGCCGCACGGCGGTGCGCAAGCCGACTGTGCACGCCCGCGAACACGGCAGGCACGAAAAACAATGTCGACACCGTGGCGAAGACCAGGCCGCCGATCACCGCGCGGCCCAGCGGCGCGTTCTGCTCGGCGCCTTCGCCCAGGCCCAGCGCCATCGGGATCATGCCGATGATCATCGCCAGCGCCGTCATCAGCACCGGCCGGATGCGGGTGGCGCCGGCTTCCAGTGCGGCCGACAGCGGCGGAATGCCCGCGGCCAGCCGCTCGCGCGCGAAGGACACCAGCAGGATGGAGTTGGCCGTGGCAACGCCCATCGTCATGATCGCGCCCGTGAGCGCCGGCACGCTCAGCGTGGTGCCGGTGATGAACAGCATCCATGCGATGCCCGCGAGCGCCGCAGGCAGGGCGGTGATGATGATGGCCGCGTCCAGCCACGACTGGAAGGTGACCACGATCAGCAGGTAGACCAGCACGATCGCCATCGCCAGCCCCACGCCCAGGCCGATGAACGACGACTGCATCGTCTGCACCTGCCCGCGGATGTCGACGCGGCTGCCGCGCGGCAGCGTGGGCCGCATCTCGTCGACCAGCTTCTGCACCTTCGAGGCCACGCTGGCGAGGTCGGTGCCCTGCACGCTCACGTAGACGTCGATCACCGGCGCGATGTTGTAGCGCGACATCACGGCCGGCTGGCGCGCGGCCTGCGCGTCGACCAGGTTGCCCAGCAGCTGCTGCGAGCCTCCGCCTGCCGCCGCCGGCGTGCCGCTGGCGCCCACCGGGATGTTGAGCAGCGAATCCAGCGAGTCGACAACGTACTGCGGCGACTGCACCGCGATGCTGTAGACCACGCCGTTGGCCGGGTTCAGCCAGAAGGCTGGCGCCGTCTGCGAGCTGCCCGACAGCGCGATGAGCACGTTCTGCCCCACGTTGGAGGCGGTCAGGCCGTACTGCTGCAACCGCGTGCGGTCCATCTGCAGGCTCAGCGCGGGGCCGTCCAGGCGCTGGTGTACGTGGGCGTCGACCGCGCCGGGAATCTGGCGGATCGCCTTGGTCAGCTCGGCCGCGCGCGCCGCGTTGCCAGCCATGTCGTTGCCGCTGAACTGCACGTCGATGGCCGCCGGCAGGCCGAAGTTCAGGATCTGCGTGACGATGTCCGCGGGCTGGAAGAAGAATTCCGTGCCCGGAAAGCGCTTGGGCAGCTCGGCCCGCAGCAGCGACACGAACTGTTCGGTGGGCTTGTGGCCCTCCTTCAGCGACAGCAGCAGCTCGCCGTCGAAGGTGCCGATGGTGCCGGCGTTGCTGTAAGACAGGTTGATGCCGCTGTTGGGCACGCCCAGGTTGTCGAGGATGGTCTCCAGCTGGTCGGGCGGCACCAGCTCGCGGATGGCGGCCTCCACCCGGTCGGTGAGGCGGGCGGTTTCCTCGATGCGCGTGCCGGTGGGCGCGCGCAGGTGCAGGCGGATCTGGCCGGCATCCACCGTCGGGAAGAAGTCACGGCCCAGCGCGGGGTAGAGCAGGCACGACAGCAGGCAGAAGCCGAGGAAGAGGCCGATGAAGCCGGCGCGCTTCGACAGCACCGCCGACAGCACCAGCGTGTAGGCGCGGCGCACGCGCTCGAAGCGGCGATCGAAGGCGCGGTACAGGCGCTGCAGGGCGCTCTGCTTCGCGCCCTCTACCTGTTGAGCCGGCTGCGCCGAATGCGAACCGCCCATCAGCAGCATCACCAGCGTCGGCACCAGCGTGCGCGACAGCAGGTAGGACGCGATCATGGCGAACACCACCGCCTCGGCCAGCGGCACGAAAAGGAAGCGCGCCACGCCCGAGAGGAAGAACATCGGCACGAACACGATGCAGATGCACAGCGTGGATACGAACGCCGCCGAGCCGATCTCGCCCGCGCCGATCTCGATGGCCTCCTTCAGCGGCGTGCCCATGTGCAGGTGCCGCTCGATGTTCTCGATCGTCACGATCGCCTGGTCGACCAGGATGCCCACCGACAGCGCCAGGCCGCCCAGCGTCATGAGGTTGAGCGTCTCTCCCAGCGCGTAAAGCACCAGGATGGACGCCAGGATCGACAGCGGAATGGTCAGCCCGATGATGAGCGTGCTGCGCCAGTTGCCCAGGAAGATCAGCACCATCGCGGCCGTGAGGGCGGCCGCCAGGATGGCCTCGAACACCACGCCCTTGACGGCAGCCTTCACGAACACCGACTGGTCGAACAGCGGCGTGATCTTGATGTCTTCCGGCATCGTCTGGGCGGCGATGGGCAGCATCGCGCGGATGTTCGAGACGATGTCCAGCGTGGAGGCGCCGCCGTTCTTCAGCACCGACAGCAGCACGCCGCGCACGCCGTCCTGGCGCACCACGTTGGTCTGCGGGGAGAAGCCGTCGCGCACGTAGGCCACGTCGCGCAGGTAGGTGGTGGCGCCGTTCACCGTGCGGATCGGCAGGTCGTTCAGGCCCGCGATGGCATCGGGCGAGCCGTTCATCTTCACGTTGTATTCGGTGGCGCCGAACTTGGCCGTGCCCGAGGGAAGGATCAGGTTCTGCGTGTTCACCGCGTTCACCACGTCGGCCGGCGATAGGCCGCGCGCCTGCAGCGCCTGGGTGTCGAGGTCGACCGAGATCAGCCGGTTCTTGCCGCCGTAGGGAAAGGGAATGGCAGCGCCCGGCACCGTGATGAGCTGCGGGCGCAGCTGGTTGACGGTGGCGTCGAAGAGGGAGTTCTCCGAGCGCGTGGGGCTCGACAGCGCCAGCTGGATCACCGGCACGCTGGAGGCCGAGTACTTGATGACCAGCGGCGGCGTGATGCCCGGCGGCAGCTGCCGCACCTGCGCCTGCATCGAGGCCACCACCTGCGAGATGGCCATCTCGATGTTGGCCGTGGGCTGGAAGAACACCTTGATGATGGCCACGCCCGCCAGCGACTGCGATTCGATGTGCTCGATGTCGCTCACCGTGGTGGTCAGCCCGCGCTCCACCTGGCCCGAGATGCGCTGGCCCATCTCCTGTGCCGGCAGGCCGGTGTAGTTCCAGATGATGCTGACCACTGGGATGTTGATCTCCGGGAAGATGTCGGTCGCCATTCGCGCCAGCACGAAGGGCGTGGCCAGCACGATCAGCATCGCCATGACGATGAATGTGTACGGACGACGCAATGCGAGCTGGACCATGGCGAAGGCTCTCTGCTTCCGGCGGAAAAAGGTTTTGCATCATAAGGAAGTAGATTTAGGTTTGCAGGCGCCTTCGAACGAGGTGTGGTGCTTTACCAAAAGACTGCGTGCGTGCCGGCGGCGGGAGGCCACGGGCCGGCGCGCCGGGTGAAGGAAGAAGGGCGCAGCGGTTCGGCCGCCGGCCGGCCGAAGCTCAGGCGGCCGGGGCCAGGGCGAGCCGCAGCCGCGTCACGTTGGGGTTGCCCGGATCGCGCTGCACGCTGAAGCCCAGCTTGCGCGCCAGCGCCAGCATGGCGGTGTTGTCGTAGAGGGTGATGTCGGCGAGCTGCCTCACGCCGGCCGCCCTGGCGGCGTCGATCAGCTTGCGCATGAGCTTGGACGCCAGTCCATGGTGCTGCCATGCGTCGCCGATGACGATGGCGAATTCGGCGACCTGCGCCATGCCGGGCGTGTCGCCGCGAACGTAGCGCGCCACGCCCATCTGCCGTTCGGCGCCGTCGACCACGGTCGTCGCGATCAGCGCCAGTTCCCGGTCGTAGTCGATGTGCGTCATGCGCCACAGCTCGTCGGGCTGCGGCGTTCGCGGCGAGAGCAGGCGCCGGTAGCCGGTTTCCTTCGAGAGGCCGTTCACGAAGGCGGTGTGCATCGCCAGATCCTCGGCTCGGATCGGGCGGATGCGCACCGGCGTGCCGTCGGGCAGTTGCCAGTCCTCGACCAGGTGGCTTGGATAGTCGAGGGCCGGCATGGCATCACACGGGGTTCAACCGATCACTTCGGGCCAGTCGGTGTGGAAGAACTGGCCTTCGGGCTTGTCCACGCGTTCGTAGGTGTGGGCGCCGAAGAAGTCGCGCTGCGCCTGCAGCAGGTTCGCCGGCAGGCGCTCGGTGCGGTAGCTGTCGTAGTAGGCCAGCGAGGCGCTGAAGGCCGGCACCGGGATGCCGTTGCTCACGGCCAGCGCCACCACCTCGCGCCAGTTCTGCTGGGTGCGGTTGAGCAGGTCCTTGAAGAACGGGTCCAGCATCAGGTTGGCCAGCGCCGGGTCGGTGCGGAAGGCGTCGGTGATGCGGTTGAGGAAGCGCGCGCGGATGATGCAGCCGCCGCGCCAGATCGAGGCGATGCCGCCCAGGTCGAGGCCCCAGTTCTTCTTGTCGCCCATGGTCTTGATGAGGTCGAAGCCCTGCGTGTAGCTGATGACCTTCGAGGCGTAGAGCGCGTCGTGCACCTTGGCCACCAGCGCCTTCTTCTCGACCGACAGTTCGATCTTGGGCCCCTGCAGCTGCTTGCTGGCCGCCACGCGCGCCTTCTTCTGCGACGAGAGCACGCGCGCTTCCACGGCGACGTTGATGGTGCTGATGACCACCGCGTTCTCGGCCGCGTTGATCAGCGTCCACTGGCCCGTGCCCTTCTGGCCGGCCTTGTCGAGGATGACGTCGACGATCGGCTTGCCCGTCTCCGGGTCTTTCTGCTCGAGCGCCTTGGCGGTGATCTGGATCAGGTAGCTCTGCAGCTCGCCCTCGTTCCATTCGTTGAAGATGGCGGCCATCTCGTCGGTGGTGAAGCCGGCCGCCTTGAACAGGCTGTAGGCCTCGCAGATGAGCTGCATGTCGCCGTATTCGATGCCGTTGTGCACCATCTTCACGTAGTGGCCCGCGCCGCCGGGGCCGATGTGGATCACGCAGGGCTCGCCGTCCACCTTGGCCGAGATGCTCTCGAAGATCGGCTTCATCACCTCCCAGGTGGAAAGCGGGCCGCCCGGCATGATCGACGGACCCTTGCGCGCGCCTTCCTCGCCGCCCGATACGCCCGCGCCGATGAAGCGCAGGCCCTTCGACGCGAGGTATGCGTCGCGGCGCTCGGTGTCGGTGTAGAGGCTGTTGCCGCCGTCGATGACGATGTCGTCCTTGTCCAGCAGGGGAATGAGCTGCTCGATCACCTGGTCGACCGGCGCGCCGGCCTTCACCATGATCTGGATCTTGCGCGGCCTCGCCAGGCTCTGCACGAACTCTTCCAGCGTCTTCGCGCCGACCAGCTTCTTGCCTGGGTTGGCGGCGATGAAGGCCTCGGTGGTGGCCTCGGTGCGGTTGTAGACGCTGACCTGGAAGCCGCGGCTTTCCACGTTCAGAACGAGGTTCTGGCCCATCACGGCCAGGCCGATCAGTCCGAAGTCGCTTTGCTTGTTGCTCATGGCCTGTGTTGTCCTTCCTTGGTGTGTGTGCGGGCGGGGCGGCGCCCGGCGCACCGGTTTGATTCGAGGGCCATTGTGCCGATGTGGCGCCCGGTGGGGCGTCGGAGGTGGTCTAAACCCGATTGGCAAGCGGGTCCGCCTTGGCTATGTTCATGCCCCCATGAGCCACGACGCCATCCACCGCTGGTCCACCGACGCCGTGCCGCCCCCGCAGCGGCTCGACTACTGGGTGGGCGCCGTCTGCGAGGGCTTCCTGGAGATGGACGTGACCAGCCCCGTGGCCGGCAGCTTCGGCGCCACGCTCGAATCGGCACCGCTGGGGCCCATCGTGGTCAACCAGGTGCGCGGCAGCGCGCAGGACGTCTACCGCACGCGCCGGGCCATCGCCCACAGCCGCAGCAACTACTTCTACCTGCTGTGCAAGGCCGATTCGGCCTGGGTGGCGGTGCAGGACGGCCGCTCGGCGCGGCTGCTCCCGGGCGACGCGGTGCTGGTCGATTCGCGCCGGCTCTACGAATTCCACCTGCTGCAGTCGGCCGACACCATCTCCATCGAGCTGCCGACCGCCTGGGTCGACTCGTGGATTCCCGATGCCGGCGACCAGGTGGCGCGGCGCATCGACGGGCAATCGGGCTGGGGCGGCGTGCTGAGCGGCTTCGTTCGGCAGCTGACGCCCGAGCTGGCGGCGAAGCCCCCGATGCCCGCCGAGCTGCTGAGCGACCAGCTCGGCAGCCTGCTGGCCCTGGCCACCGGCAGCGGCTGCGCGGATGCACCGGACAAGGGCAGGGCGGCGCTGCGCCGCCGCGTGCTCGACGCCACGCGCGAGCGGCACGCCGAGTGCGGGCTCACCGCGGCGAGCGTGGCGCGCGGGCTGGGCATTTCCGAACGCAGCCTGCACCGCTGCCTGGCCGCCGGCGAGGGCAGCGAGGAGGGCCCCACCACCTTCGCCGCCGCGCTCGCGGGTTTCCGCATGGCGGCCGCGCGCCGCATGCTGGCCGATGCACGTTTCGACCGTCTGGGCATCGCCCAAATCGGGTATCGCGTGGGACTGGCCGATGCCTCACACTTTGTTCGCCAATGCCGTGCGCACCTGGGCGCCACACCCGGCGAACTGCGGCGCCGGCGCTGAACTGGCGCGAACCGGCCACCCGCGTGGCAGGCATCGGCCATTCGCGGCATCGCCCCGTTCCTAAAGTCCCTCTGCATCGAAACAACGAAAGAGACTTCCCATGTCCGATACCTATGTCCTGGTCCACGGCGCGTGGCACACCGGCGCCGAGATCGAAGCCGTGGCCGACGGCGTGCGCGCGGCCGGCCACACCGTGTACTGCCCCACGCTGGCGGGCAACAACCCCGGCGACGACCGCTCCAGCACCGGCCTCGAAGACGCCATCGCCTCCGCCGTGCGCTACATCGAGGAAAAGGGCCTCACGCAGGTGCGCCTCGTGGGCCACAGCTACGGCGGCATGGTGATCTCGGGCGTGGCCGACCGCATCGCGCACAGGCTCAAGCGGCTGGTCTACATCAACGCCTTCGTGCCGCTGGACGGCGAATCGCTCAACGACATGGTGCCGCCGCACTACGTGACGCTGTTCGACGCCGTCGCCGCGGGCAACGGCAACGCGGTGACGCTGCCCTTCGAGATCTGGCGCGAGGCCTTCATCAACGACGCCGACTTCGCGACCGCGCAGGCCGCCTACGAGAAGCTCAACCCCCATCCGTATCGCACCTTCACGGACAAGATCCGCCTGAGCCAGCCGCTGGCGGCGCTGGCGCTGGGCAAGTCGTACCTGAACTGCCAGCAGGACACCGCGATGCCGCACGGCCTGCCGTGGCATCCGCGCCTGTCGGAGCGGCTGGGCCTGTTCCGTCTGGTGGAGTGCCCGGGCAGCCACGAGATGTTCTTCTCGAACCCCAAGCGGCTGGCGCAGGCGATCATCGAGGCCGGGCGCGACTGAGCCCTCCGGATCAGCCGCCGCCGAAGAGCGCGTCGTACACGCGGATCGACGCCCAGGCGTCGTTCGCCGCATAGCGGACCTGTGCCTCGGTGAGCTGCCGGTTGGCCCAGTTCGAGGTGGTCGCCTTGCGCGACTTGACGAAGCGGCGGCCGAACACCAGCGCCACCGCCGCCTTCACGCCCACCGACCTGCGGTAGCCGCGGCGGCGGAACTCGTCGTCGATGTCGAACACGGCCTTCGGCTCGAGGTTCAGCCGGTTGCGGATCAGCGTGAGGTCGCCCGACAGGCCGAAGCCGACCTTGCGCAGTTCGGTCGAGGCGATCAGCGCGGCCACCACCGGGTTGCACTCGGTGCGGTGCAGCTGGAACAGCCAGGCCGCATCGCGCGTGGCGAACTGCACCACGTGCGGCCCGCCCGACACCTCGTTCTTCGCGAAGGTGGGTTTCGATTCGGTGTCGAAGCCCGCGATGCCGGCCGCCAGCAGCGTGGCGGCGGCGCGCTCGGCTTCCTGCAGCGTGGAGACGACCACGATGTTCGCCGTGGCCAGGCTTTCGAAGGGATCGAGCAGCGCGATCTGTTCGCGCTCGAGCAGGGGCGGGAGCGTGGGATAGGTGCGGCGCTCGTTCACCGGGAGGCCGCTTTCGCCGTCGGTTTCTTTTTCTTCACGGGGGCTTTCTTCGCTGCTGTCTTCTTGGCCGCGGCCTTCCTTGCAGCCGGCTTGCGGGGCTTTTTCGGCTTGGGTGGCTGGCCCGAGCGCAGCGCCGCCTCGTAGGCCAGCCGGCCCCAGCGCGCAGCCTCCTCGCGATCCTCGAAGAGATCGGCCGGGGCGAGCCGGTAGGACATCGGCATCGCCTTGCCCTGGCGCATGTAGGTGAAGGGCTGCAGGTTCAGCCTGTCGAAATGCACGGCGCTTTCCGCGTCGGACTTGAGGTAGAGCGTCTCGTCGGCGACCAGCGCGATCATCCGGCCCTCGTGCCAGACGCCGTGGCCGCCGAACATGCGCTTCGTCTCGATGCGGCCGAGGCGCTCGAAGACCTCGTGCAGGCTCTGGACGAACTCGCTCATCGGAGTACCCCCGTGCTTCGCACCATGGCGCGAGCTTGCCTGGGACGGCACGGCGCGGCGCTCATGCGGTGATCTCGATGCGGTTGCCGTCCGGGTCGAGCACCACGCTCTCGTAGTAGCCGTCGCCGGTGCGGCGCGGGCCGTCGAGCAGCGGGTAGCCGTCGGCCTTCAGGCGTTGCGTGAGCGCGTCCACGGCGGCGTCGGAGCCCACGCTGATCGCGAGGTGCGTCCAGCCCATGCGCTGGGCGCCGGGTTCGGCCGGCACGGGCGCGAGCGTGCTGGTGGTCATGGCCTCGATGCGCGCGCCGTCGCCCAGGCTCAGGAAGCAGGAGGCGAAGCCCTTGGCCGGGTTGACGTAGCCGGCGCCGGCGGTGGCGCCGAAGTAGTCGACGTAGAAGCGCTTGCAGCGTTCGAGATCGTTGGTCCAGAGTGCGATGTGGTCGATGCGCATGGTGCTGCGAGGAATGAGAGAGGGGCCGAGGCCTGTCGTCAGCCGATGCGCCATGGCGGGCGCGAGGGCGACCAATGGTAGGCGATGCGTTCGCGCCCGCTGGTGGGGTGGCGGTCGGCTGCGCCGCGCTCCAGCCCGTAGCGTTCGTAGAAGCGCTGGGCCGATGTGTTGGTGGCCGCCACGTGCAGCCGCCAGCCGTTGGGAATGCGCACGCAGGCTTCGTCGAGCAGCGCCTTGCCCAGGCCCTGGCTGCGCAGGTGGGGCTCGACGAAGAGCTGGGCCACGTACTCGCGCCGAGCCAGCAGCACCATGAAGGCCAGCACCTGGCCTTCGCGCTCGGCCACCACCACTTCGGCGGGCGGGCCGAACTCGGTGTGCACGCGATGCAGCCAGTGGGCGATGGGCTCGACGTGCGCGACGTCGCGGTTGGCCGCGATCCATGCGCGGCGCCAGATGCCTGCCAGCACCATGTTCTCCTCGGCGCCGCCTTTGCGCGACCGCAGGTGGAAAGCCGGAATCTGGGCGGCGGACATGATGCGTTTCATCATACGGCGCGGTGGCGCCGCGGTCGATGAGGCGGCCTGCGAACGCTCAGGCGCGCAAGGTCTGCGCGTGGTGGGCGATGTGGTCGGCCATGAAGCTCTGGATGAAGTAGTAGCCGTGGTCGTAGCCCGCGTGGCGGCGCAGCGTGAGCGGCTGGCCGGCGGCGAAGCAGGCGGCCTCGAAGATCTCGGGGTGCAGCTGCTCGGCCAGGAATTTGTCGTCCAGCCCCTGGTCGATGAGGATGCCCTGCGGGTAGGGCGCCGTGACCTGCGACTTCATGAGCGCGCTGGCATCGTGCGCCAGCCACTGCGCGCGGTCGGCGCCGGGCTCGCCCAGGTAGCCCGCGAAGGCCTTCTCGCCCCATGGGCACTGGGTGGGCGCGCAGATCGGCGCGAAGGCCGACAGCGACCTGAAGCGCCCCGGATGCCGCAGCGCCAGCGTCAGCGCCCCGTGGCCGCCCATCGAGTGGCCGAAGATGCCGATGCGCTCGCCGTCGATCGGAAAGTGCCGGGCCACCAGCGGCAGCAGCTCCTGCACGATCCAGCTTTCCATGCGCCAGTGCGTGGCCCATGGTTCGGCCAGCGCGTCGAGATAGAAGCCGGCGCCGATGCCGAAGTCCCAGTTGTCCTTGGCGCCCGGGATGCCTTCCACTTCCGGGCCGCGCGGGCTGGTGTCGGGTGCGATCAGCGCGATGCCCAGGCTGGCCGCCATGCGCTGCGCGCCGGCCTTGATGGCGAAGGTCTCCTCGTTGCAGGTCAGGCCCGCGAGGTAGAGCAGGGCCGGCACGCGCTCGTGCGCGGCCTGCGGCGGCAGGTAGACCGAGAAGCGCATCGGCAGGCCGATCTCGAGCGAACGGTGCTCGACGAAGCGCTGCAGGCCGCCGAAGGCGCGGTGCTCGGAGAGCAGCTTGGGGGTGTTGTCGGTCATTGAGGTTTCTTGTCGTTGGCGCGCAGCGCCGGCACGAGCTCGAGCACGGCGTCGGCGAAGGTGCGGGGCGCTTCCTGCGGCAGGTTGTGGCCGGCGCCCGGCACGAGCCGGTGCGAGCGCGGGCCGCCGAAGCGGTGGGCGTGGGCGGAGGCATCGGCCGGCGGGCGCACGCCGTCGTCGATGCCGTCGAAGGTGATGGCGGGCGCGGTGATCGTGGGCTGGGCCGCGAGGCGGCGCTCGATGTCGGCGTACGCCGGATCGCCCGGCACCAGGCCGAAGCGATGCCGGTACGACTGGATCACCACGTCCACGAAGTCGGGATGGTCGAAGGCGGCGGCGCTGCGCTCGAAGGTGGCGTCGTCGAACTTCCAGGTGGGCGACCAAAGCTTCCACAGCAGCTTCGTGAACGCCCTGCGGTCCTTCTGCAGGCCGGCGCGCCCGCGCTCGCTGTGGAAGTAGTACTGGTACCAGAGGCTATGCTCGTTCTCGGGCGTGTCGGGCTCCATCGCCTTGGCGATGTTCTGGATGTTGTAGCTGTTGAGGGACACCAGCCCCGCGCAGCGCTCGGGCCACAGCGCCGCGACCACGCAGGCCGCACGGCCGCCCCAGTCGTAGCCGGCGAGCACGGCACGCTCGATCTTCAGCGCGTCGAGCAGCGCAAGCAGGTCGGCGCCCAGCGCAGCCTGCTCGCCCGAGCGCGGTGTCGCCTCGCTCAGGAAGCGCGTGGGACCGTAGCCGCGCAGGTACGGCACGATCACCCGGCAGCCCGCGTCGGCCAGCATCGGCGCGACCTCGGCATAGGTGTGGATGTCGTACGGAAAGCCGTGCATCAGCAGCACAGGCGGACCGTCGGCGGGGCCGGCTTCGTAGTAGGCCACTTCGAGGACGCCCGCCTCGATCCTGCGCAGGGGTTCCATTCTTTCCGTCACGAGATCATCTCCAGTGAATGAGTAGATGCCTTTGCCAGGAACACCGCGGAACCGGCTTCGCCGAGCCGCAGGTGTTGCCCCCTGCAAGGGGGTTGGCGCAGCGACACGAAGTGCGCGAAGCCTGGGGGTTAGTAGATCACCACGCCGCGGATCGACTCGCCGCGCTTCATGAGGTCGAAGCCGTCGTTGATCTTCTCCAGCGGCATGGTGTGCGTGATCAGGCTGTCGATGTCGATCTTTCCTTCCATGTACCAGTCGACGATCTTCGGCACGTCGGTGCGTCCGCGCGCGCCGCCGAAGGCCGAGCCTTCCCACTTGCGGCCGGTGACCAGCTGGAACGGGCGGGTGCTGATCTCGGCGCCGGCCTCGGCCACGCCGATGATGATGCTGCGGCCCCAGCCCTTGTGCGTGCACTCCAGCGCCTGGCGCATCACCTTGGTGTTGCCGATGCACTCGAAGCTGTAGTCCGCGCCGCCGTCGGTCAGCTGCACGATCGCGTCGACGATGTTCTCGTGGTCCTTCGGGTTCAGGAAGTGCGTCATGCCGAACTTGCGCGCCATCTCCTCGCGAGCGGGGTTCAGGTCGATGCCGATGATCTTGTCGGCGCCCACCATCTTGGCGCCCTGGATCACGTTCAGGCCGATGCCGCCGAGGCCGAACACCACCACGTTGGCGCCGGCTTCCACCTTGGCGGTGAAGATCACCGCGCCGATGCCGGTGGTCACGCCGCAGCCGATGTAGCAGACCTTGTCGAAGGGTGCGTCCTCGCGGATCTTGGCCAGCGAGATCTCGGGCGCGACGGTGTAGTTGCTGAAGGTGCTGGTGCCCATGTAGTGGGCGATGGGCTTGCCGTCGAGGCTGAAGCGGCTGGTGCCGTCGGGCATCAGGCCCTTGCCCTGGGTGCCGCGGATGAGCTGGCACAGGTTGGTCTTGCGGCTCAGGCAGAACTTGCACTGGCGGCATTCGGGCGTGTACAGCGGAATGACGTGGTCGCCCTTCTTCAGGGTGGTGACGCCGGGGCCGACGTCCACCACGATGCCTGCGCCCTCATGGCCCAGGATGGCGGGGAAGATGCCCTCGGGGTCGGCGCCCGAGAGGGTGTAGTAGTCGGTGTGGCAGATGCCGGTGGCCTTGATCTCGACGAGCACTTCGCCGAATTTCGGGCCCTCGAGGTCCACTGTTTCGATAGTGAGCGGGGCGCCGGATTTCCAGGCGACGGCGGCTTTGGTCTTCATGATGTTCGATCTCGGAAGCGGGGGGATGGAAGAGGATTCTCAGGCAGGTCCAGCAGGGAAGATACCCGACATGCCGATGAACCCGGGCAGGTGGCGGAAATCCCAGACCCAGTTTCGCAACGCGGGAAACTCGTCGAGCGAGATGCCGCCTTCGCCCGCGAGCGCCACGTAGGGAAAGCAGGCGAGGTCGGCAATGGTCGCATCGGGCGCCGACGCGAGCCAGCGCAGGCCTTCGGTGGCGCGTTCGGCGAGGTGGTCGTCCAGCACGCGGAAGACGGCGCGCGCGCCCGCGCGGCAGGCATCGATGTCGAGGTGGTGATAGCCCAGGGCGTCGTGCAGCCGCGCGGCCGAGGCGGTGCGGGTGATCTCGTCGGCGGTGGCGAGCCACTGGGCGACTTCGCCGCGCAGGCTCGGCTTGTCGGGGTACCAGCGGCCTCCTGCGTCGTAGCGGCTCGCGAGATAGACCAGGATGGCCTGCGCGTCGCGCAGCATGAAGCCGGCGTCGTCGATCACCGGCAGCTGGCCCAGCGGATTGACGTCGGCGACGAACGCTGCCGACTTGTGCTCGCGGCCTGGAAAGAAATCGACCGGCACCGTCTGGTACGCCAGGCCAAGCCAGGCCAGCATCTGCCGCACCTTGAAGCAGTTGCCCGAGAGCGGGTAGTCGTAGAGCTTCAGCGTCGCCGTCGTCATGCCGCGGCCCTCACGCCGAAGCGCATGCCGCGCTCGCGCAGCCATCGCCGGTAGGTGACGGAGGAGGTGTCGCCGCGTGTGGGCGTCTCGGCGCGGCCTTCGAGCGGCATGCGCTTGAAGGCGTGGTTCTCCAGGATGGGCTTGTCCTGCCCGAAGATGGTGTGCTGGAAGGCGATGAGCTCGGCGTCGGTGGAGTGGTCGTCGTAGCAGGCCAGCAGGGTGTGGGCGACCACGTGTTCCTCGTCGACGGGCTGCAGGAAGATGCCTATCGCATCGAGCTCCCCCGCGCGGAAGCTGCTCTTGTAGAGCATGGCCGAGAAGGGCTGCATCACGCGGTACTTGTAGATGACCTCGCTGCCCGAAGAATCGTGGGCGGCCGAGGCGCGCGGCTGCCAGAAGCGGCAGTCGGTGGCCCAGATCTCGCCGGTGGCCGGTTCCACCTGCACCTGGTACTGCGCCACCTCGGTGTGCGGCACCTTGCCGAGGTAGTCGGCATGCACGAACGGAAAGTGCGCCATGTCCAGGAAATTCTCGATCACGCGCAGGCCTGACACCGCCACGCCGATGCCGCCGCAGTCGACGCGGCGGCGGCCCGGTTCGTCGTGTTCGGGAAAGTCGAAGAGCGGCCGGGCCGGGCGGCCGCTCGGGCAGACCCAGAGATAGCCGTAGCGTCCCTGCACAGTGAGCGGCATGTCACCGAGCCTGCAGCTTGGCGTGCCGTCGGCGCCGGTCGACAACTGCACGGTCTCGCCGAGCAGGCGGGTGGTGCGCGAGGCCGATGGCGCCGGCGCGGGGCCGACGACCAGCCAGTCGTCGAGCATGTTGGGATCGTCGGTGGCGAAGGGCATGGATCTCTCTTTCTTCAGCCGCGGGGCAGGGCTTCGATGTCGGTGCGCAACTGGCGGGCTGCTGTGTGCAGGGCCTTCATGGCGGCCGAGCCGGGCGCCGCCTCGGTCCACAGGTGGATGAAGGCGAGGCCGGGCTGGGCGTCGAGGACGAGCGCGAGGGTTTCCGCGCCGCCGAGCCGGCCGCGCCAGCCTGGCGAGGAGGCCGCCATGCCGTACTGCACGAGCGCCGCCCGCGCAGTGGCGGCGGGCGCGCGCACGGTCAGCGTGCGGCAGAAATGCCAGCCGCCAGGGACGGCATCGCGCAGTTCGTCTGGAACCGGGGGAGCCTCGGGCGAAAGGTTCACCCACAGCATCCCGGCCGCCTCAGCCGTGCCGAAGGTCTTCGCGCAGACGTTGCGCGGCGCCTGCATGGCGGGGTGCGCCGGAATGCTGGTGCACTGCCCGCTGCCCGCCTGGTATTGCCAGCCGTGGTACGCGCAGGCCAGTCGGTTGTCGACGACCTGCCCGAGCGTGAAGCGCACGCTGCGGTGGGGGCAGCGGTTCTCCCAGGCCTGGGCGGTGCCGTCGGCCGCGCGCCAGAGGGCGAGTACCTGGCCTTCGGCGAAGCCGGCGACGATGTTGGCGCCCGGGCGCAGGTCGGCCGAGCGCGCGACGGGGTGCCACGCGGCCGTGTCTTGTGGAGTGTTCATGGATGGATCGTGGGGAGCGAACTGTTCGCCGGTGATACCGTACCGTTTCCGCCGCACCGATGAAAGTCACATGAAGAGACGCTGCTTTTCATTCCTGCAACGCTGGACCGCATGAGCCGTATCGATCTCGCCCTGGTCGAGGCTTTCGTGCTGATCGCCCGCAGCGGCAGCCTGACGAAGGCGGAGAGCCTCTCCGGCGTCTCCAAGGCCACCCTGAGCCGGCAGCTCACGCGGCTGGAGGAGCTGCTGGGCGCGCAGCTGCTGCTGCGCAGCCCTCGCCGCATCTCGCTCACCGAGGCCGGGCACGCCTTTCTCGCACGCGGCGAAGGGCTGCTCGACGAGGTGAAGGGCCGGCTCGAAGAGGCCAGCACCGAGATCCATGCGCTGACGACGGGCGTGTCGGGCAGCCTCTCGCTGCTGTCGGACACGCAGTTCAGCACCTCCTTCGTCTGCCACGTGGTCAAGCTGTTCCTGGAGGCGCATCCGGACGTGCGCTGCCAGCTCGACGTGGCCAACGGCTTCCACGCACCGCGCATCGCCGACGTCGATTGCTACGTGTGCTCCGAGCCGCCCGATGCGCCGAACCTCGTGGCGCGGTTGCTGGGGCGGCTGAACTACGGGCTGTACGCGAGTCCTCAGTACCTCGGGCGGCACGGCATGCCGTCGTCGCCCGACGAGCTGGCGGCGCACCAGTCCATCGTGATGAAGGAATCGGCCGGACGCTCGCAGGTGCTGCTGGTCTCGGGCACGGCCAGCTTCGCCTTCAGGCCAGAGCCGGCCTTCGAAACCAACGACCACTGGGTGATGAAGACCTTCTGCATCGACGGCCTGGGCATCGCGCTGCTGCCGGCCTTCTTCGTGCGGCCCGAGCTGGAGCAGGGCGTGCTCGCGCCGGTGCTGCCGCAGTGGCAGCCGGAGCCGCGGCGCATCTACTGCGCCTACCAGCGGCAGCGCTACATGGGGCAGAAGCTGCGCTCCTTCGTCGAGCTGATGGCGCGCTGCGTGGTCGACATCGATTCGTACAACTACTACGTCGGCTCGACCGCCGCGCGCGGGCGCAGGACGGCCGCGAGAACATAATCGGCGTCCGTTTGCCAGATTCCGTCAACCATCATGAAGAAAATCCTCGTCCTCAACGGCCCCAACCTCAACCTGCTCGGCACGCGCGAGCCCGAACAGTACGGACGCGACACGCTGGCCGACGTCGAGCGCTTGTGCAAGGAAACGGGTGCGAAGCACGGCGTGGAGATCGAATGCCGCCAGTCGAACCACGAAGGCGTGCTGATCGACTGGATCCAGGAGGCCGGCCGCGAGGTTGCGGCAGGCAACATGATCGGCGTGGTGATGAACCCCGGCGCCTACACCCACACCTCGATCGCGCTGCACGACGCCATCAAGGGCGCGAGCGTGCCGCTGATCGAACTGCACATCTCGAACGTGCATGCGCGCGAGGAATTCCGCCACCACTCGTACATCTCGCCCGCAGCCAAGGGCATCATCGTGGGGCTCGGCGTGAAGGGCTACACCCTCGCTATTGCGGCGTTGGTCTCCTGAAAGCGAATTTTTCGTGGAACACCGCTGAACCGGCTTTGCCGGGCCGCAGGTGTTGCTGCCCCCTGCAAGGGGGAAGGCGCGCGCGACACGAAGTGCGCGAAGCCTGGGGGTTGGCCTAATACAGCTGCTTCGGCGCCGAGGCCTTCCAGCTGCGGCTGATGCGGCCCTGGCTGTCGATGCTCTCCAGATGCACGTCGAAGCCCCAGAGCCGCGCGACGTGCTTGAGCACCTCTTCGGCCGTGTCGTGCAGCGGCAGATTGTTGCGCTGCGTGTGCCGAAGCGTCAGCGAGCGGTCGCCGCGCATGGCCACGTTCCATACCTGGATGTCCGGCTCGCGGCTGCCCATGTCGTACTGGCGTGACAGCGACTCGCGCAGCGCGTGGTAGCCGCTGTCGTCGTGGATGGCGGACACCTCCAGCTCCGATTCGCTCTGGAAGTCGCGGATCGCGAAGAGACGGAAGTCGCGCATCGTCTTCGGGCTCAGGAACTGGCCGATGAAGCTCTCGTCCTTGAAGTTGCGCATCGCATAGTCGAGCGTGCGCAGCCAGTCGGTGCCTGCGAAATCGGGGAACCAGCGGCGGTCTTCCTCCGTCGGCTTCTCGCAGATGCGGCGCAGGTCGGTGTACATCGCGAAGCCCAGCGCATAGGGGTTGATGCCGCTGTAGGCGCGGTGGCCAACCGGCGGCTGGAAGATCACGCCCGTGTGCGAACTCAGCCATTCCATCATGAAGCCGTCGGCGAGCTGGCCGCGGTCGTACATGGTGTTGAGCAGCGTGTAGTGCCAGAAGGTGGCCCAGCCCTCGTTCATGACCTGGGTCTGGCGTTGCGGGTAGAAGTACTGCGCGATCTTGCGCACGATGCGCACCACCTCGCGCTGCCACGGCTCCAGCAGCGCGGCGTTCTTCTCGATGAAATAGAGCAGGTTCTCCTGCGGCTCCGCCGGGAAGCGCCTGGCGGCATCGGCCTCGGCCGCCTGCTCGCTCCTGCGCGGCAGCGTGCGCCAGAGGTCGTTCACCTGCTGCTGCATGTGGCGCTCGCGCTCGGCGCGCTGGGCGGCCTCCTGCGCCAGCGAACGCTTCTGCGGACGGCGATAGCGGTCGACGCCGTAGTTCATCAGCGCATGGCAGGAATCGAGCAACTCCTCGACTGCATCGAGGCCGTGGCGCTCCTCGCACTCGGCGATGTAGTGCCGCGCGTAGACAAGGTAGTCGATGATGGACGAGGCGTCCGTCCACATCCGGAACAGGTAGTTGCCCTTGAAGAAGCTGTTGTGTCCGTAGGCCGCGTGGGCGATCACCAGGGCCTGCATGGCCATGGTGTTCTCCTCCATCAGGTAGGCGATGCACGGATCGGAGTTGATGACGATCTCGTAGGCCAGGCCCATGTGCCCGCGGCGGTAGTTCTTCTCGGTGGCGATGAACTGCTTCCCGTACGACCAGTGGCGGTAGATCATGGGCATGCCCACGCTGGCGTAGGCATCCATCATCTGCTCGGCGGTGATGATCTCGAGCTGGTTCGCGTACACGTCCAGGCCGTAGCTCCGGGCGGTCTTCGCGATCTCGGAGTGGTAGGTCTCGATCAGCTCGAAGGTCCAGTCCGAAGGGCTGGGCAGGCGCTCCAGCCGCGGCAGGCTGGTGGCGGGGGGAGGGGCGGAGATGGTGTTGTTCATGACGTCACACCTTCCTTCTTGAACAGGTCGCGGAAGACCGGGTAGATGTCCTGCGCCTCGGACACCTTGCGCATGGCGAAGTTGGGCTCCACGCCCTCGAGCTGCTGGTATTCCTGCCACAGGTTCTGCTCGGTCTCGGCCACCTGCACGTAGGCGTAGTAGCGCACCGCCGGCAGGATGTTCTCGACCAGCAGCTCGCGGCAGCGGCCGCTGTCCTGGTGCCAGTTGTCGCCGTCGCTGGCCTGCGCGCCGTAGACGTTCCATTCGCCGCTGGGGTAGCGCGCCTTGATGATCTCGTCCATCAGCACCAGCGCACTCGATACGACCGTGCCGCCGGTCTCGGTGGCATGGAAGAACTCCTCCTCGCTCACCTCCTGTGCCTGGGTGTGGTGGCGCAGGAAGACCAGGTCGATCTTCTCGTAGTGCCGCGTGAGGAACATGTACAGCAGCATGAAGAAGCGCTTGGCCATGTCCTTGCGCGCCTCGTCCATCGAGCCCGACACGTCCATCAGGCAGAACATCACCGCCTTGGCGCTGGGCACGGGCGTCTTCACGCGGTTGCGGTAGCGCAGGTCGATGGGATCGATGTAGGGCACGTGCCGCATGGAGCGGCGCACTTCGGCGATGCGCTCTTCAGTCTCGCGGATCTCCTTCTGGATGAAGGGCTGGTCGGCCTGAGGATGCCGCTGCAGGCTCTCGAGGTGGGCCTCCAGGCGCTTGAGTTCCTTGCGCGGCTCTCCGCCCAGCGCGATGCGGCGGGCGAGGGCCCCGCGCATCGAGCGCACCACGTGCAGGTTGTTGGGGGAGCCGTCGCTGGTGAAGCCGGCGCGGTGGCTCTTCCATTCCGGCACGTCGGCGATCTGCGTGCGGATGAGGTGCGGCAGCGCGAGGTCGTCGAAGAAGACGCGCATGAACTCCTCGCGCGTGAGGCGGAAGACGAAGTCGTCCTCGCCTTCTCCGCTGTCGCTGGCCTCTCCGCTGCCGGAGCCGCTTCCACCGCCGCCTTCGGGCCGCTTGATGCGGTCGCCCTTGAGGTACTCCTGGTTGCCGGGATGCACGTACTCGCGGTCGCCGCCGCGAGCGTGGCCGAACACGGGCTCGGACACGTCGTGGCGCGGCAGCGTCACATCTTCGCCCTGCTCCAGCTCGCGAATGTTGCGGCCGCTGACGGCGCGCCTCACCGCCTCCTGGATCTGCCCCTTGTAGCGCCTGAGGAAGCGCTCGCGGTTGCCGATGGACTTGTTCTTGCCCGACAGGCGGCGGTCGATGATCTGCTGCAGGATGGCCACGATGTGTCTGCTCCCTTAGTGACGGATCAGGCCGCGTCCCTTCGTGAAACGCCGCGGAACCGGCCTTGCCGGGCCGCTGGCGTTGCCCCCTGCAAGGGGGGTGGAGAAGCGACACGAAGTGCGCGGAGCCTGGGGGTGTGCCATATCACGAGCTCTTGCGCACACGCAGATACCACTCGCAGAGCAGGCGCACCTGCTTCGACGTATAGCCCTTCTCGACCATGCGGGTCACGAAGTCCTCGTGCTTCTTCTGCTCGTCGGCGCTGCTCTTGGTGTTGAAGCTGATCACCGGCAGCAGCTCCTCGGTGTTGGAGAACATCTTCTTCTCGATCACCGAGCGCAGCTTCTCGTAGCTGGTCCACGCCGGGTTGCGTCCCGCGTTTCCGGCCCGAGCGCGCAGCACGAAGTTGACGATCTCGTTGCGGAAGTCCTTCGGGTTGCCGATGCCGGCGGGCCGCTCGATCTTCTCGAGTTCGGCGTTGAGCGAGGCGCGGTCGAAGACTTCGCCGGTGTCCACGTCGCGGAACTCCTGGTCCTGGATCCAGTAGTCGGCGTAGGTGACGTAGCGGTCGAAGATGTTCTGGCCGTACTCGCTGTAGCTCTCTAGGTAGGCGGTCTGGATCTCCTTGCCGATGAACTCGGCGTACCGCGGCGCCAGCAGCTCCTTGATGTAGCTGATGTACTTCTGCTCGACTTCCGGCTGGAACTGCTCGCGCTCGATCTGCTGCTCGAGCACGTACATCAGGTGCACCGGGTTGGCGGCGACCTCGGAGCTGTCGAAGTTGAAGACCTTGGAGATGATCTTGAAGGCGAAGCGCGTCGAAACGCCGCTCATGCCCTCGTCGACGCCCGCGTAGTCGCGGTACTCCTGGATCGACTTGGCCTTCGGGTCGGTGTCCTTGAGGTTCTCGCCGTCGTAGACCTGCATCTTGCTGAAGGTGCTGGAGTTCTCGGGCTCCTTCAGGCGCGTGAGCACCGAGAGCTGGGCCATCATGCGCAGCGTTCCGGGGGCGCAGGGGGCGTGGGCCAGCGAGGAGTTGCGCACCAGCTTCTCGTAGATCTTGATCTCCTCCGAGACGCGCAGGCAGTAGGGCACCTTGACGATGTAGATCCGGTCGAGGAAAGCCTCGTTGTTCTTGTTGTTGCGGAAGGCCTTCCACTCGCTCTCGTTGCTGTGGGCGAGCACGATGCCGTCGAAGGGGATGGCGCCGAAGCCCTCCGTGCCCTTGAAGTTGCCTTCCTGCGTGGCGGTCAGCAGGGGGTGCAGCACCTTGATCGGCGCCTTGAACATTTCCACGAACTCCAGCAGGCCCTGGTTGGCCAGGCACAGGCCGCCGGAGTAGGAGTAGGCGTCGGGGTCGTCCTGGGCGTAGGTTTCGAGCTTGCGGATGTCGACCTTGCCGACCAGCGAGGAGATGTCCTGGTTGTTCTCGTCGCCCGGTTCGGTCTTGGCGACCGCGATCTGCCGCAGTACCGACGGATAGCGCTTGACGACCTTGAACTGGCGGATGTCGCCGCCGTACTCCTCGAGCCGCTTGACGGCCCAGGGAGAAAGAATTCGATTCAGGTAGCGGCTCGGGATGCCGTATTCCTTTTCAAGAATCTCGCCGTCCTCGACCGCATCGAAGAGGCCCAGCGGCGATTCGTTGACCGGCGAACCCTGGATGGCGTAGAAGGGAACGTGCTCCATGAGCTGCTTCAGGCGTTCCGCGATCGAACTCTTGCCGCCGCCCACCGGGCCCAGCAGGTAAAGGATCTGCTTCTTTTCCTCCAGCCCCTGGGCTGCGTGGCGGAAATAGGACACCACCTGCTCTATGGCATCTTCCATGCCATAGAACTCCTTGAATGCCGGATAGATCTTGATGACCTTGTTCGCGAAGATCCGCGACAGGCGGGGGTCGTTGCGGGTGTCGACCAGCTGGGGCTCGCCGATGGCCTTGAGCATGCGCTCGGAGGCAGTGGCATAGGCCATGGGATCCCGCTTGCAGATGTCCAGGTAATCCTGCAGCGAGATGACTTCCTCGCGGGTTCGCTCGTAGCGGGCGGCAAAGTTGCTGATCACATCCATGGTCACGCCTCCTTCAGGTCGTTGGGCTTTTGGCCCGATAGCGTGCAGCAAAGGCTTGCGCAACATTTAAAGGTGTGCCTGCCCATGGCTGCATGCCGTGGAAAACTCCCCTACAACAATCTGCTAACAATCAGCATAAAGCAAAGATTGAACCCGGCAAATCATTTGTTAATTCAGAACCACGCTGCCAAGTAAAGTTCCACCAAAATCAAGGAACAAATTTCCGGATTTCAGGTAAATTCAAAGGCTCGCTTTCTTCATTCTCTCCGGGTGAAAACACCTATGCCGAATGGCCGTCGTCCGTTTTTGCCTTTTCTCCGGGAAAAAATCGCCTATTGAGCGGCGAGGCTCAAAAAACAGGCGTTCCTGTTGCAATAACGCGCGATCTGCAGTTCGGTTTATTGCTCAACCCAAAAAAATATAAAAGCAAACCCTGAGCCACCTTCGGATAGGTGGCTCGCGTGAGTCGGTGTCGGTATCGCGCCCGGGCCGGGGTCGGCGTGTTCCTCCTGGTGCAGATGCACCGCATCGGTGCGACCAGGGGTGCAGTGGCCGGTGCACCAGTTCAAGGTGGCCGGTCTGCTCCAGAGATAGGTGGGGATAGCGGGGAGGCTGCTCTCGAGCCCCCGTGTTCAGCGAAGCGGCCCCGGTTCGCTGTTCAACCTCAAGTGGACAGGGGCCAGCCTTTCAGCAGGGCTTGAGCATGCCGAGGCCGGCCATTGCGGCCGGCCCGAAGCACGACGCCGGTCTCCTGCGCAGCGGCAGGCCCGGCGTGTGCAGGACGATCAGCTGAAGAATTCCTTCGCCTTGTCGAACCAGCCCTTGTCGGTGGGGCTGTGCTTCTCGCCGCCCTTCTTGAGCGACTCGTCGAGGTCCTTCAGCAGCTTGCGCTGGTACTCGGTGAGCTTCACCGGCGTCTCGACGCGCACGTGGCAATACAGATCACCCGGGTAGCTCGAGTTCACGCCCTTGATGCCCTTGCCGCGCAGGCGGAACTGCTTGCCGCTTTGCGTGCCCTCGGGAATGTCGATGGCCGCCGCACCCTTGAGCGTGGGCACGTTGATCTCGCCGCCGAGCGCGGCAGTGGTCACGCTCACCGGCACCACGCAGTGCAGGTTGTCGCCGTCGCGCTCGAAGATGTCGTGCTTCTTCAGGCGGATCTCGATGTACAGGTCGCCCGGCGGGCCGCCGTTGACGCCAGGCTCGCCGCTGCCCGTCACGCGCATGCGCTGGCCGTCGTCGATGCCTGCGCGAATCTTCACTTCGAGCGTCTTGTTGCGCTTGATCTTGCCCTGGCCATGGCATGCGGTGCAGGGCTCGGGAATGATCTTGCCGCTGCCGTGGCAGGTGGGGCACGTCTGCTGCACGCTGAAGAAGCCCTGGCGCATCTGCACCGCGCCCGCGCCGTGGCAGGTGGTGCATGTGATGGGCTTGGTGCCGGGCTTCGCGCCCGAGCCGTGGCAGGTCTCGCACTCGTCCCAGGTCGGGATGCGGATCTCGGTGGTCTTGCCCTCGGCTGCTTCCTCGAGGGTGATCTCCATCGCGTAGCTCAGGTCGCTGCCGCGAAAGACCTGCCGGCCGCCGCCGCGGCGGCCGCCGCCTCCGAACACGTCGCCGAAGATGTCGCCGAAGGCTTCCGCGAAGCCGCCGAAGCCTTCGGCGCCCGGGCCGCGCATGTTCGGGTCGACGCCGGCGTGGCCGTACTGGTCGTAGGCCGCGCGCTTCTGGCCGTCGGAAAGCATTTCATAGGCTTCCTTGACCTCCTTGAACTTGGCCTCGGCCTCCTTCGCGGTGTCGCCGTGGTTGCGGTCCGGGTGGTGCTTCATCGCGAGCTTGCGATAAGCCTTCTTGATTTCTTCCTCGCTGGCGTTCTTGGGGACGCCCAGGGTTTCGTAATAGTCGCGTTTGGTGGCCATGGCAGGTCGATCGGGAGATCAGGAGAAGCGGCGGTAGCTCGGGTGACTGAAGCGAGAAAGGCTGGAGCACCCTCTCAGGTGTTCCAGCCTTGGTCGGCGGGCTGGAGATCAGCCCTTCTTGACTTCCTTCACTTCAGCGTCGACCACGTTGTCGTCAGCCTGTGCGTGCGATGCAGCTTCCGCGCCAGCCGCGCCGGCTGCTGCCGAGGCGCCGGCCGCGGCCTGCGATTCGGCGTACATCTTCTCGCCGAGCTTCTGGCTCGCGGTCATCAGGGCGTTGGTCTTTTCCTCGATCGCGGCCTTGTCGTCGCCCTTGAGGGCTTCTTCCAGGTTCTTGATCGCGGTCTCGATCGCGTCCTTCTCCGAGGCCTCGAGGCTCGCGCCGTGCTCGCCCAGCGACTTCTTCACGCTGTGGACCATGGCTTCGCCCTGGTTGCGCGCCTGCACGATCTCGAGCTTCTTCTTGTCGTCGGCGGCGTTGAGCTCGGCGTCCTTCACCATCTTCTGGATCTCGTCTTCCGACAGGCCCGAGCTCGCCTTGATGGTGATCTTGTTCTCCTTGCCGGTGCCCTTGTCCTTCGCGCCGACGTGCAGGATGCCGTTGGCGTCGATGTCGAAGCTCACCTCGATCTGCGGCGTGCCGCGCGCTGCCGGCGGAATGCCTTCGAGATTGAATTCGCCTAGCAGCTTGTTGCCCGCGGCGATATCGCGTTCACCCTGGAACACCTTGATGGTCACGGCCGGCTGGTTGTCCTCGGCGGTCGAGAAGGTCTGTGCGAACTTGGTCGGGATCGTGGTGTTCTTGGCGATCATCTTGGTCATGACGCCGCCCATGGTCTCGATGCCCAGCGACAGCGGGGTCACGTCCAGCAGCAGCACGTCCTTGCGGTCGCCCGAGAGCACCTGGCCCTGGATGGCGGCGCCGACGGCCACGGCCTCGTCGGGGTTCACGTCCTTGCGCGGATCCTTGCCGAAGAATTCCTTCACCTTCTCCTGCACCTTGGGCATGCGGGTCATGCCGCCGACCAGGATCACGTCGTTGATGTCGCCCACGCTGATGCCGGCGTCCTTGATGGCCAGGCGGCAGGGAGCGATGGTGCGCTCGATCAGCTCGTCGACCAGGCTTTCCAGCTTGGCGCGGGTCAGCTTGATGTTCAGGTGCTTCGGACCCGATGCATCGGCCGTGATGTAGGGCAGGTTGATGTCGGTCTGTGCGCTGTTCGACAGCTCGATCTTGGCCTTCTCGGCGGCTTCCTTCAGGCGCTGCAGGGCCAGCACGTCCTTGCTCAGGTCGACGCCCTGTTCCTTCTTGAACTCGCCGATGATGTAGTCGATGATGCGCTGGTCGAAGTCTTCGCCGCCCAGGAAGGTGTCGCCGTTGGTCGACAGCACTTCGAACTGCTTCTCGCCGTCCACGTCGGCAATTTCGATGATCGACACGTCGAAGGTACCGCCGCCGAGGTCATACACGGCGATCTTGCGGTCGGCCTTGTCCTGCTTGTCCAGGCCGAAGGCCAGGGCAGCGGCGGTGGGCTCGTTGATGATGCGCTTGACGTCGAGGCCCGCGATGCGGCCGGCGTCCTTGGTGGCCTGGCGCTGTGCGTCGTTGAAGTAGGCGGGCACCGTGATCACGGCTTCGCTGACGGTTTCGCCGAGGTAGTCTTCGGCGGTCTTCTTCATCTTGCGCAGGATGTCGGCGCTGACCTGCTGCGGGGCGATCTTCTTGCCGCGCACTTCCACCCACGCGTCGCCGTTGTCGGCCTTGGCGATGGTGTAGGGCATCAGGTCGATGTCCTTCTGGACTTCCTTTTCCTCGAACTTGCGGCCGATCAGGCGCTTGATCGCGTACAGCGTGTTCTTGGGGTTGGTGACGGCCTGGCGCTTGGCCGAGGCACCGACCAGCACTTCACCGTCTTCCTGGTACGCGACGATCGACGGCGTGGTGCGCGCACCTTCCGAGTTCTCGATCACACGCGTGGTGTTGCCTTCCATGATCGACACGCACGAGTTGGTGGTGCCGAGGTCGATGCCGATGATCTTTGCCATGTTCTTACTCCTGAAAGCCTGAAAGTTATGTTGTTATGAACGTGTGGATAACCCGTTGCGATTCAAGGGACGAAACGGGGATTTCCTGTGGGAATCTTGTGTACTGCAGAGCGTCCGGCGTCACTTGGGCGCGCTGACGGTGACCAGAGCGGGGCGCAGCACGCGGTCGTTGATGGTGTAGCCCTTCTGCAGCACGCTCACCACCGTGTTGGGTTCCTGGTCGGCGGGCACCATCGAGATGGCCTGGTGCTGGTGCGGATCGAACTTGGTGCCGGGGGCGGGCGCCACCTCGATCACCTTGTTGCGTTCGAGCGCGCTCTTGAGCTGGCGCAGCGTGGCCTCGGCGCCTTCGCGGATCTGCTCGGGCGTGGCGTCCTTGACGGCCAGGCCGGCTTCCAGGCTGTCGGTCACGGGCAGCAGGCTTTCGGCGAAGGCCTCGACGGCGAACTTGCGGGCCTTGCTGACTTCCTCGTCGGCGCGGCGGCGGGCGTTCTGCACGTCTGCCTGGGCGCGCAGGTACTGATCGGCCAGTTCGGCATTCTTGGCCTGCAGCGCGGCGAGTTCGGCCTGCGCGACGGCCAGGGCGTCGAGCGCCTCGGCCTCGTTGGCGGCATGCGCCGCCTCCAGTTCTTCGGGACTTGGCTCGCCTTGCAGCATTTGAGAGTTCTGTGCGGATTGTTGCGGGTCAGACATTTTTCAAAGAACCGGCAGGCGCCGGAAAACAAACGATAGCCAGCCACTTGGGGCTGGCCAGAGGCTTTTCAAGCGAAAAAATGGGGTCGAAACGGCCTTCGGGACACAAAAAAGGCCCGAAACCGGGCCTTATCGCCGCGTCGGCAGAGGGCTCAGTGAGCGTCGAGCAGTTCGACGTCGAACTTCAGGGTGGCGTTCGGGGGGATCACGCCGCCCGCGCCGCGCGCGCCGTAACCCAGCGACGCGGGAATGATCAGCGTGCGCTTGCCGCCGATCTTCATGCCGGCAACGCCTTCGTCCCAGCCCTTGATGACCTGGCCGGCGCCCAGCGAGAACGCGAAGGGGTCGTTGCGGTCGCGGCTGGAGTCGAACTTGGCGCCCTGCACGCCGTCGTTGTAGAGCCAGCCGGTGTAGTGCACGTGCACGTGATGGCCGGCCTTGGCTTCGGCGCCGGTGCCGACTTCGGTGTCTTCGTATTGCAGGCCGGAGGGGGTGGTGGGCATGGGGAGCGTTCCTTGCGTCGAATGTGAGATCCGTGGATCGAAGGAGCGGAGTTTACCGATGCCCGGCAGGCGGCTCCGGGGCGCGGTCAGCCGTGGCTGGTGTCGTCGCCGGACGGTGCGGGTGCGGAAGCGGGCGATGCGAGGGGGTCCGCGGAGGGAGCCGAAACCGGGGGAGCCGGGGCCGAGACCGGCGCGGCGGGAGCGTTCGGGGCCGTGGCGGCGGGCACGGCAGTCGCAGTCGCCGCAGCCTTCTTCTGCTGGCCGAGCTGCCATTTGCCGGCGAAGGCCTGCAGGTCGGACAGGCGCTTGAGCAGGTCCTGCCCACTGAGCGTGAGGCTGTAGCCGTCGCTGCCGTGGCCGACGAGGCCGGCCTCGCGCAGTTCCTTGATGCGGGTGTTCAGCGTGTTGGGAGTGATGCCGCCGACGCTGTCCTGCAGCAGGCGGAAGGTCTGCGCGTGGCCGTCGCGCAGGGCCCAGAGCACGCGCAGTGCGTAGCGGGCTTCGAGCAGGGCGAGCAGCTGGCTGATGGCTGCGTTTTCCTTGGTACTCATCGACATCATCTCCTCGAAGCTGGGCGGGCCGTCGACCTGGCGGGGGCAGGGCGATGCCTCGCGTTCTTGTGGTTGGTTATGAACCGTCTCGTTGGCCGGCGACTATATCGCAATCGATGAGAATGCTACTAGTTTTGTAGCTGTAAATACAAGCTGGATGCGGGTTGTGAGACAAAGCCTCACAAATTGGTGTAGTCGGCCATGGCTTCGCCCAGCCGGATCGCGCGGCCCGGCGCCCATTGCGGGTTGAAGGCCAGCGCAGGCGCCGGGAAGAGCATGACGACGGTGGAGCCCAGCAAGAACCGGCCCATCTCGTCGCCCTTGCGGATGTCGATCTGCTGATCGGCGTAGTGCCACTCGCGCAGCTCGCCCACGCGCGGCGGGTTGACCACGCCGTGCCAGACGGTGGCCATGCTGCCGACGATGGTGGCGCCCACCAGCACCAGCACGAAGGGCCCGCGCGCCGATTCGAAGACGCACACCACGCGCTCGTTGCGCGCGAAGAGGCCGGGCACGCCGCGCGCCGTCGTCGGGTTCACCGAGAACAGGTCGCCCGGCACGTGGATCATGCGCACCAGTCGCCCGTCGCAGGGCATGTGGATGCGGTGGTAGTCGCGCGGGCTCAGGTAGAGCGTGGCGAAGCTGCCGTGCGCGAACTTGGCGGCCAGCGTGGCGTCGCCGCCCACCAGCGCGGTGGTCGTGTAGTTGTGGCCCTTGGCCTGGAAGATCTGGTCGCCCTCGATGGCGCCGAACTGGCTGATTGCGCCGTCCACCGGGCACACCAGGTCGGCCTGGGCGATAGGCCGGGCGCCGGGCTTGAGCTCGCGCGTGAAGAACTGGTTGAAGCTCTTGTAGTGGCTGATGTCCGACTCGAGCGCCTCGCCCATGTCCACGCCGTACTTCGCCACGAAGCGCCGGATGATCCACGTCGTGACGGCGCCCCGCTCCTTGCCCGCGACCCAGCCGGCGAAATTGGTCAGGGCCTGCTTGGGAAACAGGTATTGGGGCAGTACGGCGGAGCGGTCGGACACGTGGCAATGATCTGGAAAGCGGATCGGAGGGGCATTCTATAAAGGGCTTTTCGCCCGGGGCGTAGGAAGCTTCCCTTGGTTCCCGGCCATCCGCGGCCGCCTCCGGGCCGCCCCCGCCGATCAGCCGGTCAGTCGGGCTTGATGCCCGCCGCCTTGATCACCTGCGCCCACTTTTCGACCTCGGCCTTCTGGAAGGCCGCGATCTGCGTGGTGCTCAGGTCGGCCGGCTCCATGCCGAAACCCTTGAGCTTGTCCTGCATCTCGGGCGTCGCGAGGATCTTGCGGATCTCGGCGTGCAGCCGGTCGACCACCGGCACCGGCGTGTTCGCGGGCACGAAGATCGCCTGCCACGACACCACCTCGAAGTCCTGCAGCCCCGGCACGCCCGACTCCGCCACCGTCGGCACGTCGGGCATCGAGGCCAGCCGCTTCGCCGAGGTGACGGCGATCGCGCGCAGCTTGCCGCTCTGGATGTGCGGGCCGGCCACCACGGTGGTGTCGAACATCATGTCGACCTGCCCTCCGATCACGTCCTGGATCGCCGGGCCGCTGCCCTTGTACGGGATGTGCGTGAATTTCACGCCCGACTTGTAGGCCAGCAGTTCCAGCGCCAGGTGCTGCGAGGTGCCCGTGCCGGCCGAGGCCGACGAGAGCCCGCCGGCCTTGGCCTTGCTGGCTTCGATCACGTCCTTCAGCGTCTTGCAGGGGCTCGCCTGGTTCACCACCAGCACCACCGGGTTGGTGCCGATCAGCGTCACCGGTGCGAACGACTTCTGCGGGTCGTAGCCGAGCTTGGGATACAGGCTGATGTTGATCGCGTGCGAGCTGATCGTGCCGCCCACCAGCGTGAAGCCGTCGGGCGCGGCCCGCGCGCCGATCTCGGAGCCCACGCTTCCGCCGGCGCCGCCCTTGTTGTCGATGATCACCGTGGTGCCCAGCGCCGGCCCCAGCTTCTGCCCGATCAGCCGGCCCAGCACGTCGGTGGTGCCGCCCGCCGGAAAGGGCACGAGATAGGTGATGGGCTTGCCGGTGGGCCAGTTGCCGCTGCCTTGCGCGAAGGCAGCCGGAAGCGCTGCGGCGACCGAAGAGGCGAGGGCGGTGCGGATGAGTGTGCGGCGTTGCATGCGATGCCTCCCTCAGGGCTTGATGCCCAACTTGGTGATGAGCTGCTTGAAGTACTCGTTGTCCTTCGCCAGCGTTTCCTTGAAGGCGGCGCCGTCGGTGTAGACGTAGCCCAGGTTCTGCTTGTCCATCACCTCGCGCAGCGCCGGCTCCTTCGCGGTCTTGGCGGCGATGTCGCGCAGCTTGGCCATCACTTCGGGCGGCGTGTTCTTCGGCGCGCCGAGGCCGCGCCAGGTGCCGATCGAGATGTCGATGCCGCGCTCCTTCGCGGTGGGCACCTTGTCGAAGGCGGGCAGGCGCTTGTCGGCCATGACCATCAGCATCTTGAGCTTGCCGGCCTGCACGTAGGTGGAAACCTCGGCCGGGCTCACGGCCACCGCCTCGACGTGGCCGCCCAGCAGCGCCAGCACGGCGGGGTTGGCGCCCTGGAACGGAATGTGGTTGAACTTGGCGCCAGTCTTGTCTTCGAGTGCCGAGGCGGCCAGGTGCCAGATCGAGCCCGTGCCCGAATTGCCCACGCCCATCTCGCCTGGCTTCTTCTTCGCGGCGGCGACGAATTCCTCGATGGTGTTGTAGGGCGAGTCGGCCTTCACCGTGATGGCGGCCGGGTCGGCGTTGAGCTGCGCGATGGGCTGGAAGTCGTCGTAGTTGAACTTCGCCAGGCCCAGGTGCGGCAGCGTGAGCAGCTCGACCGTGAGCACCGCGAGCTTGTAGCCGTCAGGCTTGGCATGGATCACCTCGTTCCAGCCGATGGCGCCGCCCGCGCCGGGGCGGTTCACGATCACGATGCTCTCGGACATGTACTTGCGGCTCGCGTCGGCGAAGGCGCGCGCGAGCGCGTCCGTGCCGCCGCCGGGCTGGTAGGGAACGACCAGCTCGACCACATGGTTGGGGTAGTCGTTGCCGGCGGCATGGGCCGCGGGGGCTGCTGCACCGAAGGCGATGCAGGCCGCGCCCGCGAGGGCCGCGAGCTTGCGCAGGAATGGGATCGTCATCTTCTTTGTCTCCGTCGTGGTTTGCGTTGATTGCCGAATAAGGGAGGGCGCCGGAGGCTCAGGGCATGTACTGCCCGCCATTCACCTCGATCACCTGTCCGGTGACGTAGCCCGAGAGCTGTTCCGAGGCGAGATAGAGGAACGCGCCCACGCATTCCTCGGGCTCGCCGAGCCGGCCCATCGGAATGCTGGCGCGGAAGTTCTCCAGCATCGCGGGCGTGGAGAAGCGGTCCTGGAAGGGGGTCTGGATGACGCCCGGTGCCACCGCGTTCACGCGGATGCGATCGCCCACCAGCTCCTTCGCCAGCCCGTGCGTCGCCGTGCTCACGAAGCCCTTCGAGCCTGCGTACAGGTAGGCCGAAGGCCCGCCGCCGGTGCGCGCCGCGACCGAGGTCACGTTGATGATGTTGCCGCCGCCGCTCTTGCGCATCAACGGAACCACCTCGCGGCAGAACGCGAGCACCGAGCGCGCGTTGATGTGCAGCACCTCGTCGAAGAGCGCGTCATCGAACTCCGCGATCGGCACGCGCCTGACCAGGCTGCCCGCGTTGTTCACCAGCACGTCGATGCGGCCGCCGAACTGCGACGAAGCCTGCTTCACGCACTCGCGGATCGCGCCCGTGTCGCGCACGTCGGCCTTCAGCGCAAAGGCGGTGCCGCCAGCCGCGCGGATGGTGTCGACCACCTGGTTCGCCGCGTCGGCGGAGCTGTTGTAGTGCACCGCCACGCGCATGCCGCGCGCGGCGAAGGCGATGGCCACCGCCGCTCCTATGCCGGTGCTGGCGCCTGTGACGAGGGCTGTCTTGTCCTTGAGGTCTTCCATGTGGGACTCCATTGATGAAGAGACTGTTCTGAAAAAGGAATCAGAGATAGAGACGTGAACCCGCGCGTCGCGCTCGTCCCTGCTCAGGTCACCGGCGCGGGATTGAACAGCACCAGCGCGTTGTGCAGCTTCCAGTGCTCGGCCCAGGTCTTCCTGCGGCCGCTGGCCACGTCGAGCATCAGCCGGAAGAGTTCCCAGCCCACGTCCTCGATGCTGGCCTCGCCGTCGGCGATGCGGCCTGCGTTCACGTCCATCAGGTCGTGCCAGCGGCGCGCGAGGTCGCTGCGCGTGGCGACCTTGATCACCGGCACCTCGGCCAGTCCGTAGGGCGTGCCGCGGCCGGTGGTGAAGACATGCAGGTTGATGCCGGCGGCCAGCTGCAGCGTGCCGCAGATGAAGTCGCTGGCGGGGGTGGCGGTGTAGATCAGGCCCTTCTGCGCGGCCTTCTCGCCGGGCGCGAGCACGCCGCTGATCGGGGCGGAGCCCGACTTGACGATGGAGCCCATCGCCTTCTCGACGATGTTGGAGAGCCCGCCCTTCTTGTTGCCCGGCGTGGTGTTGGCGCTGCGGTCGACCATGCCCTTCTTCAGGTAGGCGTCGTACCAGGCCATCTCGCGGATCATGGCCTCGGCCACCTCGGGCGTGGATGCGCGCGAGGTGAGCTGGTCGATGCCGTCGCGCACCTCGGTGGTCTCGGAAAACATCACGGTGGCGCCCGCGCGCACCAGCAGGTCGGTGCAGAAGCCCACGGCAGGGTTGGCGGTGACGCCCGAGAAGGCATCGCTGCCGCCGCACTGCACGCCCACCACCAGTTCGCTGGCGGGCACGGTCTCGCGTTTGCGCGCGTCGAGCCGGGCGAGGTGCTCCTCGGCCTGGCGCATGACCGAATCGATCATCGACATGAAGCCGACGTGGGCGTCGTCCTGCAGGCAGACCACGTCGAGCGCGGCGTCGGGGGCGGTGCCCGCGCGCTCGTCGGCGATCGGAATGCTCCCTGGCGGCAGCAGCCGCTCGGGCTGCAGCTTCTCGCAGCCGAGGCTCACCACCATCACCTCGCCGCCGAAGTTGGGGTTGAGGCTGATGTTGCGCAGCGTGCGGATCGGCACGATGGCGTCGGGCGCGTCGATGGCCACGCCGCAGCCGTAGGTGTGTTCCAGCGCCACCACGTCGTCGACGTTCGGGTACTTCGGCAGCAGCTCGGCCTTGATGCGCTGCACGGCGAACTCGGTGACGCCCGCCACGCACTGCACCGTCTGCGTGATGGCCAGGATGTTGCGCGTGCCCACCGAGCCGTCGGCGTTGCGGTAGCCCTCGAAGGTGTAGCCCTCCAGCGGAGGCAGGGCAGGGAGCTTGACCGTGGCGATGGGCAGGCCGTCGAGCTCGGGCGCGGTCGGCATGCGCATCACGCGCTCGTGCACCCAGCTGCCGCGCGGCAGCGCCTTCAGCGCGTAGCCGATCACCACGTCGTAGCGGCGGATGGCCTCGCCTTCGGCCAGGTCGACCAGCGCGACCTTGTGGCCCTGGGGCACGTTGTCCACCAGCCGCAGGCCGTCGGCGAACTCCGCGCCGGCCTTCAGCCCGCCGTCGTTGGCGACGATGGCCACGTTGTCGGCCGCGTGGATGCGGATGTAGAGCGGAGGTCTTGCGGCGTCGGACATATCAGGCTTCAAGGACGGCAAAGAGGATCGCGGTCTTCCCGTGGAACACCGCGGAACCGGACTTGCCGGCCGCAGGTGTTGCCCCCTGCAAGGGGCAAGGCGCGCGCGACACGAAGTGCGCGAAGACTGGGGGTGTACGTCACTTCACCACCATGAACATGCTGGGAAGCCATGTGGAGAACGCGGGTACGAAGGTGACCACCGCCAGCGCGAAGATCAGCGCTCCGTAGAACGGCCAGATGGTGCGCATCACCGTTCCCACCGACACCCCGCCGATCGCGCAGCCGACGAACTGCGTCGTGCCCACGGGCGGCGTGTTCAGGCCCAGCGCACAGTTGATGAGCATCACGATGCCGAACTGCACCGAGGTCATGCCGTATTGCTGGGCGATGGGCAGGAAGATCGGCGTGCACAGCAGGATGGTGGCCGCCATGTCCAGGAAGGTGCCCAGCACGAACAGGATGATGTTGATGAGCAGGAAGATCACCCATGGCGTGCTCGTCACCTGCGACAGCATCTGGCCCGTGAGCTCGGCCACGCCGTACAGGCTGATGAGGTAGCCGAAGGTGCTGGAGATGCCGATCAGCAGCAGGATCACGCCGGTGGTGCGCACCGCCTTCGATGCGGCCTTGATGAAGTGCTCCCACTTCAGCGTGCGGTAGACGAAGATGGTGAGCGCCAGGGCGTAGAGCACTGCCACCGCCGCCGATTCGGTGGCGGTGAAGATGCCCGACAGGATGCCGCCCAGGATCAGAAGCACCACGAACAGGCCCGGCAGCGCCGCCGCGAACGAGCGGCCCACGATGGCCCAGCCGGGGAAGGTGCCCGCGGGGTAGCCGCGCTTCACCGCCACCAGGTAGGCGGCCGCGAGGTTGCTGATGGTGAGCACCGCGGCCGGCAGCAGCGCAGCCAGGATCAGCGCCGCGATCGACACCTTTCCGCCCGCCGCGAGCGAATAGATGATCAGGTTGTGGCTGGTCGGCATCAGGGCGCCCACCAGAGCCGCGTGGGTCGTCACATTGACCGCGTAGTCGGCGTGATAGCCCTCCTTCTTCATCATCGGGATCATCACGGCGCCCATGGCCGAGACGTCCGCCACGGGCGAACCCGATACGCCGCCGAACAGCGTGCAGGCCACCACGTTCGACATGCCCAGGCCGCCGCGCACGTGGCCCACCAGGTCGCGCGCCAGGTTGACGATGCGGTCCGCGATGCCGCCGTAGAGCATCAGCTCGCCGGCGAAGATGAAGAACGGGATGGCGAGGAACGAGAAGATGCCCATGCCCGAGGTCATCTGCTGGAAGCCGACCGCCAGCGGCAGGCCTTCATACAGCAGCGTGGCCAGGGCCGACAGGCCGATGGAGAAAGCCACCGGCACGCCCAGCAGGAGGAAGAGCGTGAACGAGAGGCAGAGAATGAGCAGAGGGATCGTCATGGTGCGGTTCAGCCCCAGGCAGGTTCGACTTCGCGGCCCTGGGCGAGCGCGATGATGTGTTCGATGGAGAACATCACGATGAGGACGCCCGATGCGGCGGCGGGCACGTACTTCCAGCCCTCGGAGATCCAGAGCGTGGGCAATCTGTAGTCCCACACCGATTCGGCGAGCGAGGCGCAGTTCCAGGCCATGGCAATGCCGAACAGCAGGATCAGCGCGTGGATGAGGTATTCCATCTTCAGCCGCAGCCAGTCCGGCGCGAGCACGAGGAAGGATTCGAGCCCGATGTGGCCCGCGTCGCGCACGCCCACGGCCACGCCGAGCATGGTGACGTAGAGCACCAGCAGCAGTGCGAGGCTTTCGGCCCAGGTGGGGGTGTTGTTGAGCACATAGCGGCCGAACACCTGCCAGCTCACGGCGCAGATCACCGCGACGAGGCCCAGGATGCCCAACCACATGCAAGCACGCGCGAGGGTGCGGCAAAGTTTGGTGTACATGAAGTTTCTTCTCTGTTTTCTCCCTCCCCCTCTGGGGGAGGGCAGGGGTGGGGGCTAGCGGCGCCCTATGCCAGCGCCGTCGTGCCCCCATCCCGGCCTTCCCCCAGAGGGGGAAGGAGTTGGTTCAGCAGCGCGGCTCGCTTACTTCGTGTCCTGGACGCGCTTGACCAGGTCCTTCAGCTTCGCGTCCGTGATGAACTTGTCGTACACCGGCTTCATCGCCGCCTGGAACGGCCCCTTGTCCACCTCGATGATCTCGGCGCCGCCGGCCTTCACGGTGGCCAGCGACTTCACTTCGCGCTCTTCCCACTGCTTGCGCATGTAGGGCACCGACTCCTTGGCGGCCTGGCGGATCCAGCCTTGCTCCTCGGCCGAGAGCTTGTCCCACGCGCGCTTGGAGAACAGCAGCATCTCGGGCGCCATCGAGTGCTCGGTCTTGCTGTAGTACTTGGCCACCTCGAAGGCGCGGGCGCTTTCATAGGTGGGGTAGTTGTTCTCGGCGGCGTCGATCAGGCCGGTCTTCAGGCCCGTGTACACCTCGCCCATCGGCATCGGCGTGGCGTTGGCGCCCATGGCCTCGAGCATCGACACCCACAGGTCGGACTGCTGCACGCGCACCTTCAGGCCCTTCATGTCCGCGAAGCTGCGCACCGGCTTCTTGGCGGTGAACATCGAGCGCGCGCCGCTGTCGTAGTAGGCCAGGCCGACGAAGCCCTGCTTCTCGCACGACTTCAGGATCTCCTCGCCGATCGGGCCGTCGAGCACCTTGTGCAGGTGGTCGACCGAGCGGAACAGGAAGGGCATGGTCGGGACCTGCGTCTCGGGGCAGATGTTGTTCATCGGCGCGATGTTCACGCGCACCATCTGCAGCGCGCCGATCTTGGTCTGCTCGATCGTGTCCTTCTCGCTGCCGAGCGCACTGTTGTTGAACACCTTGATGCTGTGCTTGCCGCCCGACAGCGCCTTCAGGCGCTCGCTCATGAACTTCACCGCGGTCACGGTGGGGTAGTCGTCGGGGTGGATGTCGGCCGAACGGAACTCGGTGGCGTGTGCAGCCATGGTGGTCAGCGCGGCTGCTGCGCACGCGGAAATTGCGATCAGGGTCTTCTTGGCGAATTTCATTTGTCTCGTCCTCTTGCTTGGTGGTTGTTGAAAGGGGTTCAGCTGCCGAAGGCCGGTTCCGCGACGCCCTGCGCGCCGGGCCGCAGCGCGAAGACGCCCCCGGCGAGCGGCTGGTCCGACAGGTCGATGCCGCCGGGGCGGATCGAGGTGACGAACAGGGTGTCGAGGCCCGCGCCGCCGAAGGCGCACATCGCGGGCTTCTTCACCGGCACTTCGAGAGATCGGTCGAGCCGGCCATCGGGCGTGAAGCGGTGCACCAGGCCCGCGTCGTTGCCGCAGATCCAGTAGCAGCCGTCGGTGTCCATGGCGGCGCCGTCGGGTCGGCCAGGCAGGGGCTTCATGTCGACGAAGAGGCGCCGGTTGCTCGGCGTGCCGGTGGCGGTGTCGTAGTCGAAGGCCCAGACGGCCTGCACCGTGGGGTGCGAATCGGAGAGGTACATGGTGCGGCCGTCGGGGCTGAAGGCCAGGCCGTTGGGCACGATGAGGTCGTCGAGGCGAAGGGCGGCACCGCGGTCGCCCTTGCCGTAGCTGTAGAGGCGGCCGACGCGCGCGCCCGCGGCCATGTCGAGCAGCATGGTGCCGGCCCAGAAGCGGCCCTGGCGGTCGCAGCGTCCGTCGTTGAAGCGCATGGCGGGCGCCGCGTGTTCGACGCGGGCGAGCGAGGCGGCGGCCAGCGTGCCGTCGGCCTGCGGCTTCAGCGAGAAGAGGCCGCTTTCCATGCCGGCGATCCACTCGCCGGGCGCGTCGGCGCGCGGCGCGATGCAGGCGATCATCTCGTCGGCCTTCCACTGCGCGTGGCCTTCGCTCGCGTGCCAGCGGTTCAGTGTGCGCGCGGGAATGTCGACCCAGTACAGCGCCTGCTCGGCGGCATGCCACACCGGGCTCTCGCCGGTGCCGTTGCGTGCGTCGAGGACGAGCTCAGCGCGCATTGCCTGAATCACCGAACGGACCCTGTGCCGTGAAGGCGCCGCCCTGGTAGATGGCGTTGGGGTCGGTGGGCGCGACGGGGGGCTGCTGCTCGACCTTGTCGCGGAACACTTCGGAGCTGTCCTGCGCCACGAAGCCCAGGTGCGCGGCCGCACTGTTGTCCCACCACACGTCGCGGTTGTTCGACATGCCGTAGACCACGGTGTGCTTCACGTCGGGCGTGAAGAGCGACTTCTCGATCAGCGAAGTCAGGTCGCGGTGGCTCAGCCAGGTGCTCATCATCCGGCGGTTGGCCGGCTCGGGAAAAGACGAGCCGATGCGGATGCTCACCGTCTCGATGCCCCAGCGGTCGAAGTAGAACTGCGCCACGTCCTCGCCGAAGGACTTCGACAGGCCGTAGTAGCCGTCGGGCCGGCGCGCAGCGTGGGCATCGATGCGTTCGCTCTGCTTGTAGAAGCCGATCACGTGGTTGGAGCTCGCGAACACCACGCGCTTCACCCCGTGGCGGCGCGCGGCCTCGTAGATGTGGAACACGCCCTTGATGTTGGCCTCGAGGATCTCCTCGAACGGCCGCTCCACCGACACGCCGCCCAGGTGGACGATGGCGTCGCAGCCTTCCACCAGCGCGTGCACCGCGGCCTTGTCGGCGAGGTCGCAGGGCACGACTTCCTCGTGCGCATCGGCAGCCGGCGCCAGCGCGGCGATGTCCGACAGCCGCAGCACGTTCGCATACGGCTTGAGCCGTTCGCGCAGCACCTTGCCGAGGCCGCCGGCCGCGCCGGTCAGCAGGAGGCGGTTCATCTTGTTGTTGTCTGTCATGGCTGCTCGTCCTTGCATGCAGGAGTCATGGTTTCCGAGGGGTGAGCGTTGCGGCGGTTTCGCTGGAGCGGCCGGTACGATGCCGTGCAGGCAAGGTCGGTCGTGAGGTCGAAAAGGCGCTGCATTTCGGTGCCGTGGAAACCGCAGGCCGCCGGCGGATTCGCCCGCGACGCTTGGGAGTTGAGTGATAAGTTATCGGTTGTCGTACAACTAGTTTGGAGATTATCATCGTGGCCATGGTTCAGACGACTGCGGGTAATCCCTTGGTGTCGGACGCTCCGGCGGAGGCCGCTTCTTCGGCGCCGTCTTTCGTGGGGCGTCCGCGGCAGCGTGCGCGCGGACTCGCGCACGGGCTGGTGGAAGACCTGGGCGAGAAGATCCGCAGCCAGGCGCTGCGCCCTGGCGACAAGCTGCCGACCGAGTCGGCCATCATGCAGGCCTATGGCGTGAGCCGCACCGTGGTGCGCGAGGCGCTGTCGAAGCTGCAGGCCGCGGGGCTGGTCGAGACGCTGCACGGCGTGGGCACCTTCGTGCTGCAGCCGCGAACGGGTGGGGTGTTCCGCCTCGATCCGGGCGAGATCGCCGCCTCCGTCGACGTGCTCGCCGTGCTGGAGTTGCGCATCAGCCTGGAGACCGAGTCTGCCGGCCTCGCCGCCAGCCGCCGCACCGACGAACAGCTGGTCGCCATGCGGCAGGCGCTCGACGACTTCGAGCGCAACGTGGTGGTGGCCGGCGACACGGTGGGGCCGGACTTCCGCTTCCACCTGCAGATCGCCGAGTCGACCGGCAATCCTTACTTCGCGGACATCATGCGGCACCTGGGCACCACGCTCATCCCGCGCACCCGCATCAGCGCCATCCGCACGCACGAGGGCGGGGCGCCTTACCTGAGCCGCGTCAACCGCGAGCACGAAGAGATCTACGCTGCCATCGCGCGGCGCGACGCCGAATCGGCGCGCGCCGCCATGCGCATCCACCTGACCAACAGCCGCGAGCGGCTGCGCATGGCGCAGGAGGCCGCGCAGCAGAAGGCGAAGGCCGATGCCGCCGCCGCTGCTGGGGGCGATGCGTCCCCGCCGTCGTCCGACAGCGCCTCCTCCCACTGACATTTTTCTTGTCCGGCCTGCTGGACAAGTCGTCTGCCTAGTTGTACGATGACTGATAACTTGTGCGGCTCATTGCGCGCAAGGCAGTGACGACCATCGAACAACAGGAGGCAGCATGACCATCTCCCGACGCGGCGCACTCGGCGCCGCGCTCGCCACCACGCTGGCCGCCAGCCTGCCGGCGCGCTCCTTCGCGCAGGCCGCGGCAGGCGCGCAGGGCGGCACAGGCAACTGGCCCTCGAAGCCGATCCGCATCATCGTTCCGTACCCGCCGGGCGGCTCTTCCGACATCATTGCGCGCGCCATCAGCCAGCCGCTGTCGGAGGCGCTCGGGCAGCCCGTCGTCATCGACAACAAGGCCGGCGCCAACGGCAATCTCGGCGCCGACCTGCTGGCCAAGGCGCCGGCCGACGGCTACACGCTGATGCTGTGCGACCTCGGCGCGCTGGCCATCAGCCCGTCGCTGTATCCCAAGCTGCCTTTCGACCCGTCGAAGGACCTGCGCAGCGTGGCCATGCTGGCCTACTCGCCGCACCTGCTGGTGGTGCACCCGTCGGTTCAGGCCAGCACGCTGAAGGAGCTGGTCGAGCTCTCGAAGAAAAGTGATCTCAACTTCGCCGTCACCGCCAGCGGCAGCACCGCGCATCTCGCGGGCATCGAACTGCAGCGCCGCATCGGCGCCAAGTGGGAGTACGTGCCCTACAAGGGCGGCGTGCAGGCCGTGCTCGACACCGTGTCGGGCCAGACTCAGGTGCTGATGAACGGCATGCTCGCCACCTACCCGCAGGTGCAGGCCGGCAAGCTCAAGCTGATCGCAGTGTCCAAGGCCACGCGCATGCCGCTGATCGGCAGCGTGCCGACCATTGCGGAGCAGGGCGCTCCCGGCTACGAGTCGGGCACCTGGCAGGGCATGGTCGCCGCGCGCGGCGTGCCCGACGCGATCGTCAATCGGCTCAATCGCGAGCTGGTGCGCATCATCCGCACCGCCGACATCCGCGCCCGCCTCGCCGGCCAGGGCGCCGAGGTCGTGACCATGACCGCGCCCGAACAGGACCAGTTCTTCGCCAAGGAGCGAGCGCGCTGGGCCCAGGTCATCAAGGAAGCCAACGTCAGGCTCGACTAGTCATGCCCGCCCCCCGGCTTTTCACTCGCTGCGCTCCGTGCAATTCGCCACCCCCCGAGGGGGAGGTTCGGCTCGCCTTGGGGCGGCCCGGCGGCGGCCGCATCGCCCGCAGCATTTCCTTCTCCTTTTCCTCATCTTCACTGGACTCTTCCCGATGAACCCGCAAGAACTCAAGACCATCATGGGCTCCGGCCTGCTCTCGTTCCCGTTGACCGACTTCGACAGCAACGGCGACTTCAACAAGAAGGGCTACCAGCAGCGCCTCGAATGGCTCGCCCCCTACGGCGCGAGCGCGCTGTTCGCGGCCGGCGGCACCGGTGAGTTCTTCTCGCTGACCGGCGACGAGTACCCGGGAATCATCCAGACGGCAGTGGACACCTGCCGCGGCGTGGTGCCGATCATCGCGGGCGCCGGCGGCCCCACGCGCTTCGCCATCCAGTGCGCGCAGGCCGCCGAGAAGGCCGGCGCGCACGGCATCCTGCTGCTGCCGCACTACCTCACCGAAGCCGGCCAGGAAGGCCTGGCCGCGCACGTCGAGGCCGTGTGCAGGAGCGTGAAGTTCGGTGTGATCGTCTACAACCGCGCCACCAGCCGCCTCAAGCCCGACACGCTGGCCGCACTGGCCGAACGCAACCCCAACCTCGTCGGCTTCAAGGACGGCGTGGGCGACATCGAGGCCATGGTCGCCATCTACCAGAAGATGGGCGACCGCTTCGCCTACCTGGGCGGCCTGCCCACCGCGGAGGTCTACGCCGCCGCCTACAAGGCGATGGGCACGCCGGTGTATTCGTCGGCCGTCTTCAACTTCATTCCGAAGACCGCCATGGACTTCTACAAGGCCGTCGCCGCCGACGACCTGCCGACGCAGCACCGCCTGCTGAAGAACTTCTTCATGCCCTACCTCGAGCTGCGCAACCGCGTGCCGGGCTACGCGGTGAGCATCGTGAAGGCCGGCGCAAGGATCGTCGGCCACGACGCCGGTCCTGTGCGCGCACCGCTCACCGACCTCACGCCCGAGGAGATGGAAAAGCTCAAGGCGCTGATCGACGCGCTCGGCCCTCAGTAAGCCGGCTCCTGGCGCAAGACCCATCACAACAACGGAGACAAGACGCCATGTTCCTCAAGAAGCTCTTCCTGATCGCCGCTTCGGCGGCCCTTTTCTCGGCCTGCTCGGTGATGCCTGCGGGCAATGCCGCGTCGGCAGCGCCCGAGGTGGCCGCGGCCGCCGAGCGGCTGCGCATCGCGATGATCGATCCCACCGCTCCGGCCCTGGGCGCGCTGGTGGCCGACGACCTCAGCTACGGCCATTCGGGCGGCAAGGTCGACACCAAGGCCAGCTTCATCGCCGACCTGCTCGATGGCAAGTCCGACTTCGTGACCATCGCCATCACCGACCAGACCATCAAGGTGGTCGACGGCAACACCGCCATCGTGCGCCACACGCTCACGGCCGACACCAACGACTCGGGCAAGCCCGGCAAGGTGGCGCTGAAGATCCTCGGCGTCTGGCAGAAGCAGGGCGGCAGCTGGAAGCTGCTGGCCCGGCAGGCCGTGAGGATCTGACCGGATGACGCGCATGCAAAGGCGAAGCCTTCTTGCGGCGGCGTTCGCGTCCGCCTCGGCCGTGCTGCTGCCCCAGGCCGCCGTCGCGCAAGCGGATGCGTGGCCCCAGCAGAGGCCAGTGACGATCATCGTGCCGTTCCCTGCCGGCGGTTCCACCGACATGGTCGCCCGCACCATCGCGCTGCAGCTGCAGACGAAGCTCGGCGGCAGCTTCGTCGTCGACAACCGGCCCGGCGCCACCGGCACCATCGGCACCGGCCAGGTGAAGCGCGCAGCGCCCGATGGCTACACGCTGCTGGTGTCCTCGCTCGGCGCCTTCGTCGTCACGCCGCACCTGCAGAAGAGCGTGTCCTACGACGCGACGAAAGACTTCGACTACATCAGCGTGCCCGTGCAGGCACCCAACGTGCTCGTCGCGAATGTCGCGCGGCCGGAGCGCACGGTGGACGACGTGCTGGCGCTGCTGCGCAAGACGCCGGGCAAGGTCTCGTTCGCGAGCTCGGGCAACGGCTCGTCCGACCATCTCTCGGCCGAGCTCTTCTGGCAGCAGACGAAGACCGAAGGCGTGCACGTGCCCTACAAGGGCGGTGCGCCCGCGATCAACGACCTGCTGGGCAACCAGGTCGACTTCTCGTTCCAGAACGTCAATGCGGTGCTGCCGCACATCCGCGGCGGCAAGCTGCGCGCCATCGCCGTCACGGGCGACAAGCGCTCGCCGGTGCTGCCCGACGTGCCCACGCTGGCCGAGGCCGGCGTGAAGGGCGCCGAGGTCTATTCGTGGCAGGGCATGGCCGCGCCCAAGGGCCTGCCGCCCGCCGTGAAGAAGAAGCTGAGCGACGCGGTCGTCGCCGCCATGCAGGACCCGGAGACGAAGAAGCGCATGCTCGACCAGGGCCTTGAGATCGTCGCCAGCACGCCCGAGGAATTCACCGCCTTCCAGTTGCGCGAATGGACGCGTTGGAAGACATTGATCGACGCCCGCCACATCACCGCTGAATAACTGGCTCTCCCCCAGGCTTCGCGCACTTCGTGTCGCTTCGCCAACCCCCTCGCCGGGGGCAACACCTGAGGCCCGGCAAAGCCGGTTCCTCGGTGTTCCCCGAAAGGACCGGCCCGGTTTTGGATTGATTAAAAGATGACGCTTTCAGATTCCAATTCGTCGCCTTCGGGCGCTCCCGTCGTCACCGGCATGCGCGTGGTCCCGGTCGCGGGCCACGACAGCATGCTGATGAACCTGAGCGGCGCCCACGGGCCGTTCTTCACGCGCAACCTGCTGATCCTGACCGACAGCGCCGGCCAGACCGGCGTGGGCGAAGTGCCCGGCGGCGAGAAGATCCGCCAGACGCTGGAGGACGCGCGCGAGCTCATCGTCGGCCAGCCCATCGGCCGGCACAACGCGGTCCTCAACAGCATGCGCAGCGCCTTCGCCGGCCGCGACAGCGGCGGGCGCGGCCTGCAGACCTTCGACCTGCGCGTGACCATCCACGCGGTCACGGCCGTCGAGGCCGCGCTGCTCGACCTGCTGGGCCAGTTCCTCGAAGTGCCCGTGGCGGCCCTGCTCGGCGAGGGCCAACAGCGCGATGCGGTGCAGATGCTCGGCTACCTCTTCTACGTGGGCGACCGCAGCAAGACCGATCTGCCGTACGAAAGCGACCCCGGCGCCGATAACGACTGGTTCCGCCTGCGCCACGAGGAGGCGATGACGCCCGAGGCCATCGTGCGCCTGGCCGAGGCCACGCATGCGCGCTACGGCTTCACCGACTTCAAGCTCAAGGGCGGCGTGCTGCGCGGCGAGGAAGAGGTCGAGGCGATCCGTGCGCTGCACGAGCGCTTTCCGAAGGCCCGCGTCACACTCGACCCCAACGGCGGCTGGCTGCTGCAGGACGCGATCCGCCTGTGCCGCGACCTGCACGGCGTGATGGCCTACGCCGAGGACCCGTGCGGCGCCGAGGGCGTGTTCTCCGGCCGCGAGGTGATGGCCGAGTTCCGCCGCGCCACCGGCCTGCCCACCGCCACCAACATGGTCGCCACCGACTGGCGCGAGATGGTGCACAGCCTCTCGCTGCAGTCGGTCGACATTCCGCTGGCCGATCCGCATTTCTGGACCTTGCAGGGCTCGGTGCGCGTGGCGCAGCTGTGCCAGGCCTGGGGCCTGACCTGGGGTTCTCACTCCAACAACCACTTCGACGTGTCGCTCGCGATGTTCATCCACGTGGCCGCCGCGGCCCCCGGCAAAGTGACGGCCATCGACACGCACTGGATCTGGCAGGACGGCCAGCGCCTGACGAAGGCGCCGCTGCGCATCGAGGACGGCTTCGTGAAGGTGCCCACGCGCGGCGGCCTGGGCGTGGAACTCGACATGGACGAGGTCGAGAAGGCGCACCAGCTGTACCTGAAGCACGGACTGGGCGCGCGCAACGATGCGCAGGCCATGCAGTACCTCATCCCGGGGTGGACCTTCGACAACAAGAAGCCCTGCATGGTGAGGTAGAGAATCACCCCCAGGCTTGCCCACTTCGTGTGGCCGCCAACCCCCCCTTGCAGGGGGCAATACCTGCGGCCCGGCAAAGCCGGTTCCGCGGTATTCCCGTAATGACTGGCGATTCTTCGAACCGTATTGAAAAAGGACCCAACATGCAGAACTTCGACAACCTCATCGGCGGCGAATGGCGTGCAGGCGCCGGCTACAGCCCCAACGTCAATCCGAGCAACCTGTCCGACGTGATCGGCCAGTACACGCAGGGCGATGCCTCGCACGTCGATGCGGCCGTGGCCGCCGCCACCGCGGCCTTCCCCGCCTGGGCCACCGGCAGCGTGCAGGCGCGCTCTGACGCGCTCGACAAGATCGGCAACGAGATCCTCGCGCGCAAGGAAGAACTGGGCACGCTGCTCTCGCGGGAAGAGGGCAAGACCAAGGCCGAGGGCATTGGCGAGGCCGCGCGCGCGGGCTACATCTTCAAGTTCTTCGCGGGCGAGTGCCTGCGCCTGTCGGGCGAGGTTCTGCCTTCGGTGCGGCCGAACATCGGCGTGGAGATCACGCGCGAGCCGGTGGGCGTGGTCGGTCTCATCACGCCGTGGAACTTCCCGATCGCCATCCCGGCCTGGAAGATCGCGCCCGCGCTGGCCAACGGCTGCTGCGTAGTGCTCAAGCCCGCCGACCTCGTGCCGGGTAGCGCCTGGGCGATCGCGGAGATCATCAGCCGCTCGGGCATTCCGGCCGGCGTGTTCAACCTGGTGATGGGGCGCGGCAGCGTGATCGGCAATGCGCTGGTCAACCACCCGGGCATCCACGCGATCAGCTTCACCGGCTCGGTGGGCGTGGGCCGCAACATCGCGGTGCAGTGCGTCACCAACCACAAGAAGGTGCAGCTCGAGATGGGCGGCAAGAACCCGCAGGTGATTCTTGACGATGCCGACCTCGCACAGGCCGTGGAGCTGAGCGTGCAGAGCGCCTTCTACTCGACCGGCCAGCGCTGCACCGCGTCGAGCCGGCTGATCGTCACCGAAGGCATCTATCCGAAGTTCATCGACGCCATGAAGGAACGCATGGCGAAGATCAAGGTGGGTGACGCGCTCGCGCAGGGCACCGACATGGGGCCGGTCTCGTCGAAGTCGCAGCTCGACCAGGACATGGAATACGTCGCCATCGGCAAGAGCGAAGGCGCGACGCTGGCGGCCGGCGGCGAGCTGCTGAAGCTGGAAACCGACGGCTACTACATGTCGCCGGCCCTCTTCAGCGAATCGGCCGCCACCATGCGCATCAACAAGGAAGAGATCTTCGGCCCGGTGGCCAGCGTGATCCGCGTGAAGAACTACGAGGAGGCACTGGCCACGGCCAACGACACCGAGTTCGGCCTATCGGCCGGCATCGCCACCACCTCGCTGAAGTACGCCACGCACTTCAAGCGCCACAGCCAGGCCGGCATGGTGATGGTCAACCTGCCGACGGCGGGTGTGGACTACCACGTGCCTTTCGGCGGCCGCAAGGGCTCGAGCTACGGTCCGCGCGAGCAGGGCCGCTATGCGCAGGAGTTCTTCACGACGGTGAAGACGGCCTACACGCTGGCCTGAGCTTCAGCGTATCGGTAACGGGCTGCCGGACGAAGAGGGCGCGGAAGGAATACCCGAAGAGATGCTTCGGGGTTCCTTTGCGTTCGGCTGTCCGCTCCCGCATCAAGGCGGCGATGAAGAGGGCGGTGCCCGGCGGCGCCTGCGCATCAGGTATTCGATGAGTTCGAAGACGCCTTCGCTCAACAGGGCCAAAGCTGCGGCCGGCAGTGCGCCTGCCACCAGCAGTTCGCGGTCGTTGAGGGCCAGGCCCGTGACGATGCGTTCTCCGAAGCCGCCTGCGCCGATGAAGGCGGCGATCGTGGCGGTGCCGATGGCAATCGCGGTGGCGGTGCGCACGCCCGCCAGCAGGGTAGGCAGCGCGAGCGGCAGCAGCACGAGGCGAAGGCTCTGCGGCGGGGTCATGCCCAGGGCGGTGCCGGCGAGGCGCAGGCCATTGGGCACTTCGGCCAGGCCCGTCACCGTGTTGCGCATGATCGGCAGCAGCGAGTAAAGGGTGAGCGCGATCAGCGCCGGCAGCGCGCCGATGGCGCCCAGCATCGAGATCAGGACGGCCAGCAGCGCCAGCGAGGGTACGGTCTGCAGCAGGCTCGCGAAGCCCAGCACCACGGCACGCAGCCGCACGTGCGGAAACACCAGGATCGCGATCGGCACGCCCACGAGGATCGCGATGCCCACCGACAGCGCCACCAGCAGCAGGTGCTGCCGCGCGAGCTTCCACAGGTCGGGTCCGAACAGCTTGGCGACGAAGCCGCGGCGTGCCTCCGGCGGCTGCGCATTCGCTGCGCCCCTGGAGGTGCTGGCGATGAAGTCGCGTGCGATCTGGTCGAAGGGCACGCCTTGCAGCTCGGCGCGCGCATTCATCGCGATCATGGCGTGCTCGTCGACCTTGCCCTCCAGCGCCTGCAGCGCGGCCCAGGCCTTGGGCAGCCGTTTGGGCAGGTCGAGCTTGTAGAGCACCACGGCGTCGTAGCGCGGGAAGTACTTCCTGTCGTCCTCCAGCACGCGCAGGCCCAGGTGGTCGATCTTGGCGTCGGTGGTGTAGATGTCGATGACGTCGATCTGCTTGGCGGCCACCGCGTCGTAGGCCAGGCCGTGGTCGAGGCCGGTGGGCGCCTGCGTGAAGCCGTAGCGCCCGGCCAGGCCCTTCCAGCCGTCGGCGCGGCCGATGAATTCGTTCGACAGGCCGAACTTCAGCTCGGGGTGCTTCGCCAGGTCGCTCAGCGTGCGCAGGCCCAGCCGGTCGGCATCGGCGGCGCGCACCGCGAGCGCGTAGCCGTCGTTGAAGCCCAGCGGAATCGCAACGCCCAGGCCCATCGGCGCGAGTGCGGCGTTCATCGCCTCACGCGTGCCTGCCGGCGCGCCCTTGAGGATTTCCTGTGCGATGGTGCCGGTGTATTCGGCGTAGAGGTCGATGGCGCCCGAGCGCAGGGCCTCGTAGACGATGGCCGTGTTGCCCAGCCCTTGGCGAACCACCGGCGGCGTGGCCGTGTGCGGTGCGGCAGTCTGCGCCAGCAGCTCGGCCAGGATGTACGACTCGGTGAAGCGCTTGGAGCCGACGCGCAGCGTCTCGTCGGCCGCCCGCGCGGCACTGCAGACGGCAAGCCAGGCGATGACGAGGAGCAGGGCGGCGCGCGCGAAGATGCGGAAGCTGCGGGGCAGGTGCATCCGGGCCAGTGTATAGACAACGCCTCGTCGCGCGTACCCGCCGATCTCCTACAAACCCTGGCGTGCGGTGCCGATGGGGCCGGCGGCCGTCCGGGGCCAAAGTGGCCAGCGATGAAGAAAAAGACCCCACCCGCGAGCGACGACAACCTCCCCGGCCCCAACGTCCACGGCCTGCGCGAACTGCCCGGCCTGCAGGTGGACGGCTACAGCCTCCAGTTGCGCGACAAGGACGGCTTCGTCGGCGACCAGGCCAGCCAGACCGCCTTCCGCGAGCTGCTGGAGCGCTGGCGCAAGCGCCGCCGCAAGAACGGCAAGGATCCGCTGGGCACTTCGCACTCGCGCGACCTCTCGAAGAAGGTGCTCGACCGCGCGCTGAGCGAGAAGAAGGCGTCGGAAGCCACCGACCTGATGCACGTGGCCATCGAGGAATTCGCACAGGAGCTGGCCTTCGTGATCCAGCGCTTCATGCGCCAGCCCTCGTGGAAGAAGGTCGAGCGCATCGTGATCGGCGGCGGCTTTCCCGAGAGCGACGTGGGCGAGCGCGCCATCCTGCAGACCGGCGCCATCCTCGAGGAGATGGGCCTGCACGTGCAGATCGCGCGCCTGTCGCACGACGTGGACGACGGCGGCCTGATCGGCTGGGTGCACCTGGTGCCGCCGGCCATGCTGAAGGGGCACGACGCGATCCTGGCGGTCGACATCGGGGGCACCAACGTGCGCTGCGGCATCGTGAAGACGCGCCACCGCAAGGCACCCGACTTCTCGCTCGCGAAGGTGGTGCGGCGCGAGAAGTGGCGCCATGCCGACGAGGGCCCCAACCGCGGCGGCATGGTCGATCACATCGCCTACATGCTGCAGGACATGATCCTCTACAGCGAGCGCAAGAAGATCCGGCTCGCTCCTTTCATCGGCATCGGCTGTCCGGGCCTCATCCGGCCCGATGGCTCCATCGCGCGTGGCGCGCAGAACCTGCCGGGCGACTGGGAAGGCCATGCCTTCCACCTGCCCAGCCAGCTGTGGCGCCGCATGCCGATGATGGGCTCCGGCCCGACGCTGGTACTGATGCACAACGACGCAGTGGTGCAGGGCCTGAGCGAGCTGCCCTTCATGCGCGACGTGCGCCACTGGGGCGTGCTGACCATCGGCACCGGGCTGGGTAACGCGAGCTTCACCAACAGGTACTGACGCAGGCAACGACCGGCAGCCGCCGACCGAGCGGGCGGCCGCCGCCCATGGCCTAGAGGTCTTCCGGACGCAGACCCTCGATGCGCATGGCGGCAGACGTGCTGGCCACGTTGCCCGCCGCGTCCGTCGCGCGAACTTCGACGTTCGCCCCGCCGGCCCGCTTCGGCGTCCAGGCGCACACGTAAGGGGCGGCGTGCAGGGCGCAGGCCGTCCTGCCATCGACGATGAACTTCACCTCGGCCACGCCGACGTTGTCGGATGCATTGGCGGCGAGCCGCGCTGCCGTGCCCGCTGGCACGCTCGCCGGCACCGTCAGGGCCACCGCCGGCGGCACGGTGTCCGAGGGCGGGTTGACGATCACGTTGGCCGCGGCCACTGCCGTGTTGCCGGCCGCATCGAGCGCGATCACGCGGATGGTCTGCATGCCGGGTGCGCCGGGCGTCCAGCTGCAGGTGAAGGGCGGGGCGGTGAAGGTGCAGATCGGAATGCTGTCGCGGCCGACGACCTTCACGCCGACGATGCCCACGTTGTCGACCACCGCGGGCGCGATGACGGTGAGCTGTCCCACCGTGGCCATCGAAGGGGCCGCCACCGACACGGTGGGCGGCGTCGCGTCGGGGCTGCCGAGCGCGAGGTCGATGGTGAACATCGGCTGCCCCTGCACCGCCTTCTGCTCGAAGGCGTCGAAGATGGTGAACCAGGTCGCGCCGGGCGCACGGTTGGCTGCGCGCGCCTTCACCAGCAGCGTGGTCTTGCCGACGGCGAAGCAGCTGAAGCCGCAGTCCCAGTCGAACTGGTAGCGGCCCGAGGCGTCGGCCACGCCGGTCGACAGCATCACCAGCGGCTTGCCGAGTCCCGGGTTGCGCCACACCGAGACCTGCGCGCCGGCCAGGGCGGCGCCGGTGTCGCGGTCGGTCACGCGTACCTGGGTGGCGGTGGTGCCCGCCATGAACTTCGAACTGCCGAGCTTGGGCCAGTCGGTCCAGTCGGTATTGATGTTGGCCCGCGTGCCTTCGGTGAAGCGGATCATCTCCAGCGTTGCCACGCGGTTGGCGGCCGGGTCGCGGCGCTGTTCGAAGACGGTGCCCAGCAGCGGGTCGAGCCGCCAGTGCTGGCGGCTCCACCAGTAGCGGTCGCCGTCGCTGGCGAGCGCAAGGTCGGTGACGGGCGCGACGCCGGTGGTGTCGGCCACGGCGACGCTGTTGTAGTACTCGCCGGAGCCCGCGCCGAACACATGCTCCAGCTCGTGCAGCAGGGTCTTGAGCTGGCGGGCGAGGTAGTCCTTCTCGGTGGACTCGGGCGCGCCCGGCGTGGGTGCGCGCGACAGGCGCAGCGGGTCGTGGATGGCGATCCAGTTCAGGTTCCAGGCCACGCCCTTCTGCGGAAAGGTCCAGCTGGTGGAGAGCCCGCCGTGGCTGTAGCCGCGCGTGGATTTCGAGACGCAGACCACCACCTCGCCATTGACCAGGCCGTTGTAGCTGCACTGCGGCGCATTGGCGGGCGCTATCAGCTGCAGGTCGGCGGCCGGGTCGAAGGAGAAGCTGCGCACCGTCTCGCGCGTGAAGACGGTGTTGACGTCGGCCACGTACTGCGCGAGCCGGCGGGCGGCTTCGGCCGGGCCGATGTCGGCGGCCAGCTCGGGGTCGACGATGAACTTCAGGCGGTGGGTGCTGGGGGGAGCGCGGCCGATCTCGTCCAGGGCGGCGAAAGCGGTACCCGGCATTCCGGAAAGCGCGAAAAGCGTTGTCCAGAGCAGCAACGCCGGATTTGCCAGATTCGCCAGGGCACGCAGCGAGAAGAAAGCTCGCATCGGTTTTCCCCGGGATCGGGGCGCAAGACTCCAACGAACGGCGCCCGGGTCGGCCTCGTGAAAAGCCGCATCCGAGCGGGCTACCCCGCCAGGCAGGGGGTGCCGGGAGATCCGTCAGCGTCCATTCCGGGGTGAGCCGGTCAGGCGGTAAGGCTTGTCAATCCCCGAAACCGGTAGGTATTTTAGTGTGCTTGTTCAATTGGTTTCAATTTTGTTGCATCTGTACATCCTGGATTACAGACCCGAACTGGCACCGGGCGCCTAGAGCTGGAAAGCAACAGTGAGCAGCAGCCCCTCGGCCACGTCGCGCAGCAGCCCCGGCCGCCGAGCGCGATAGGGCTCGCCGGCCGATGCGGTGGTCTCGATCCACTCGGCCAGCCAGTCGATGTGGTCCTGCCCGTAGAACACGACCGCAGCCTCGTGGTTGAGCAGCAGGCTGCGCAGGTCGAGGTTGATCGATCCGCACATGGCGAGCTCCTCGTCCACCACCACCGCCTTGGCGTGCGCCATGAAGGGCAGCATGCGAAAGCTCACGCCCGCTCGCGCCAGGTCGCGCATCGCGCGTGCGCGCACGAAGTCGGCCAGCCGGTGGTTGGAGCGCGCGGGCATCGCGATGGTCACCTGCACGCCGCGGCGCGCGGCCAGCCGTAGGGCGTCTCGCAGGCCGTCGCCGGGCACGAAGTAGGGCGTGATGGCGAGGATGCGGTGCTCGGCGCGGAAGCAGGCGTCGATCAGCAGCGCATGCGCCGTGTCCTCCGTCTGGTCGGGGCCGCTCGGCAGGAACTGGGCCATGGCGCTGCCAGGGCCTTCCGCGTCGGGCGCGGTGATGGCGCGGGGCTTGCGACTGCGCACCGAGGCCCAGTCGTGGTCGAACTGGCGCGCCGCGGCGGCCGCAACGCTGCCGCGCAGGTCGAAGGAGAGATCGAGCCAGGCCTGCGGGTGCCTGTCGTTGCCGGTGAAGTACTCGCCCGCGAGGTTGCGTCCGCCCGACCACAGCCAGCCGTCGTCGGCAATGGTGAACTTGCGGTGGTTGCGCAGGTTGCGCGGGCCCATGCGGCGCAGGCTGAAGAAGGGCCGGAACACCGCCACTTCGCCGCCCGCCGAGCGCAGCCGGTCGAAGTGATGGCGCGGCAGCGACAGCGCGCCGAAGCCGTCGAGCAGCACCCGCACCTTGATGCCTTCTCGCGCGCGCTGCGCGAGCCGCTCGAGCACCGAGTGGCCCAGCACGTCGTCGCCGATGATGAAGGTGCATACGTCGATGCGTTCGCGGGCGCCATCGATCACCTCCATCAGCGCCTGGCGCGCGGCCTCGCCGTCGGCATGCATGCGGATCGCGCAGGGCCCCGGCGGCGCGAGGCCGAAGCTCTCGATCAGGTCGGCCGCCCAATGGCCCGGCGGCACCGAGCGCGGCGGCCGCGGCGAGCCCGCCGGGCGCAGCTTGCGCTGGCCGAACAGCAGGTACATCGGCAGGATGAAATAGGGCATCAGCACCAGCCCCATGACCCAGGCGATGGCGGTGGTGGGGGCGCGCTGCTCTCGGCGCGCGCGCGTGGTCAGCACATAGACCAGCAGGGCGAAAGTGACGACGAGAAAGTGCTGCGAGGGAGTGGGCAGCCAGTCGAACTCTTTGGTCGGCATGAACCGATGATGCCTGAGCGACGGACGCGCCGCGCCCAGTGGCCCTTCAGCGTTGCAGGAAGGCGGGGACGCCGCGTCCCTGCGAGGCGAGGAAACGCATCATCGGCTCGACCACCGCGCGCACGGCGGGCCTGTCGCCCACGCGCGTGCGCCATGCGAGCAGCCGGGGCGTGGCATCGGTCATGCCCGCGCCCTTGCGGTCCGCGAAGATGCAGGCCATGTAGAAGGCGATGTCGGCGAAGGAGTAGGGGCCCGCAAGGTACTCGCGCGTGGCGAGCAGGCCTTCCATCTCCTCGTAGAAGCGGGCGCAGCCGGCGCAGGCCGCGATCGCGGGGGCGCTCTGCATGGCCTCCTGCAGGCCGAAGAGCTTGATCACGTTCGGGAAGAAGACCTCGTCCGACTTCTGCTCCAGCTGCCGCGCGCGGGCCCGTTCCGCGATGCCCCGGGGCCAAAGCGCGGGGCTGGGATAGCGGTCTTCCAGGTACTCGAAGATCTGCGTCGAGTCGAAGAGCGAGACCTCGTCGTCGACCAGCACCGGCACCTGCTGCTTGACGGGATTGACCCGAAGCACCTCGGGATGCTTGGGCTCGTAGTGGTCGCCTTCGATGAAGGGCACCATGACCAGCTCGAACGGCACGCCTTTCTCGCGTGCCGCGATCTCGACCTTGGCGCCGAACATGCTGAGGGGGCCTGAATAGATTCGCGTCATTGCGCTTCCTCCATTGCGTCGCTCGACCCGCTGCGCATGAAGTCCTGCCGGCCTGTTCGAGGAACACCGTGGAACCGGCTTTGCCGGGCCACCGGTGTTGCCCCCGGTGAGGGGGTGGGCGAAGCGACACGAAGTGCGCGAAGCCTGGGGGTGAGTCTTTTCATGCCCCCGACTTCAACAGAAACGGCGGGTCAGGTCGAGCCCCAGACCTCCTGCGCCGTCTCGACCACCAGGCGCAGCTTGTTGCGCTGCGCTTCCACCGCGATGTTGTTGCCGTGCACGGTGCTGGAGAAGCCGCACTGCGGCGACAGCGCGAGCTGGTCGAGCGAGGCGTACTTGGCGGCGTCCTCGATGCGGCGCTTGAGCTCGTCCTTGTCTTCCATCTCGCCGAACTTGGTGGTCACGAGGCCGAGCACCACGGTCTTGCCCTTGGGCAGGTAGCGCAGCGGCTTGAAGTCGCCAGAGCGGGCGTCGTCGTATTCCATGAAGTAGGCGTCGAGGTCCATCTCCTTGAGCAGCGCTTCCGCCACGGGCTCGTAGTTGCCGGCGGCGGCGTGCGTGCTCTTGAAGTTGCCGCGGCACAGGTGCATGGCCAGCAGCATGCCCGGCGGCTTCTGCGCCACCACCTTGTTGATGAAGGCGGCATAGCGGTGGGGCAGCTCGTTGGGGTCGTCGCCGCGCTTGCGGGCGGCTTCGCGCATGTGCTCGTCGCACAGGTAGGCGAGGTTGGTGTCGTCCATCTGCACGTAGGTGCAGCCGGCGGCGGCCAGGGAGCGCAGTTCGTCGCCGTATGCCTTGGCCACGTCGTCGTAGAAGGCCGGGTCGAGCTCGGGGTAGGCGTCCTTGCTTATGCCGGCGCGGCCGCCGCGGAAGTGCAGCATGGTCGGCGAGGGGATGGTCACCTTCGGCGTGTTGCCTGCGGACACCTGGCTCTTGAGGTACTGGAAGTCGGCCAGCTGGATGTCCTTGACGTGGCGGACCTTGTCGATCACGCGCATCGCGGGCGGGGCCAGTTCCTCGGTGCCGTCGGGCTTGCGGATGGTGACCGGGATATCGGTCTTCACGCCGCCGAGCTGGTCGAGGAAGTCGATGTGGAAGTACGTGCGGCGGAACTCGCCGTCGGTGATGCTCTTCAGGCCGATGTCTTCCTGGAACTTGACGATCTCGGTGATCGCCTTGTCCTCGACGAGGCGAAGCTGCTCGGGCGTGATCTCGCCCTTGGCCTTCTGCTCGCGTGCTTCGAGCAGGTACTTGGGGCGCAGGAAGCTGCCCACGTGGTCGTAGCGGGCGGGCAAGGCGGCGTGCTGTGTCATGGATGGCTCCGTCGTGATCGTGATCTGGGGAAACGAACGGAGCATCGTATCGCCATCGAAACCACGATGACTGTATACAGAGGCCTCGGTGTTTACCCTTGAATCGATCAAAAACGCTGGAAATTCCATCGTTTCTGTATACATTGAGTATTCATGAAAACGCCCACGACCGCCTTCCCCCTGAACGCCTGGTACGCCGCCGCCTATGACGTCGAAGTGCGACACACGCTGCTGCCACGCACCATCTGCAACCAGAAAGTGGTGCTGTTCCGTCGTACCGACGGGCAGGTCGCCGTGCTCGAGGACGCCTGCTGGCACCGGCTGATGCCGCTGTCGCTCGGCCGCCTCGAAGGCGACGAGGTGGTCTGCGGATACCACGGCCTCGTCTACAACAGCCAGGGCCGCTGCATCCACATGCCCAGCCAGGAGACGCTGAACCCCTCGGCCTGCGTGCGCAGCTTCCCGGTGGCGGAGAAGCACCGCTTCGTGTGGATCTGGCCCGGCGACCCGGCCAAGGCCGACCCGGCGCTCATCCCCGACATGCACTGGAACGACGACCCCGCCTGGGCCGGCGACGGCAAGATGATCCGTGTCCACTGCGACTACCGCCTCGTCGTCGACAACCTCATGGACCTGACGCACGAGACCTTCGTGCACGGCTCCTCCATCGGCAACCGCGAAGTGGCCGAGGCGCCCTTCGTCGCCACGCACGGCGACCGCTCGGCCACCGTCACGCGCTGGATGGAGAACATCGATCCGCCGCCTTTCTGGGGCAGCCAGATCCGCCATGCGCGCGGCTACACCGGCAAGGTCGACCGCTGGCAGATCATCCGCTTCGAAGGCCCGTGCACGGTGAACATCGACGTCGGCGTGGCCGAGGCCGGCAGCGGGGCGGTGCCCTCCGACGGAAACCCGGGCGACCGCAGCAAGGGCGTCAACGGCTACGTGCTCAACACCATCACGCCAGAGACCGACAAGACCTGCCTCTACTTCTGGGCCTTCGCGCGCAACTACTGCCTGGGCGAGCAGCGTCTCACGCACGAGCTGCGCGAAGGCGTCTCGGGCATCTTCCGCGAGGACGAACTCGTGCTCGAAGCGCAGCAGAAGGCCATCGACGAGCACCCGGACCACCAGTTCTACAACCTCAACATCGACGCCGGCTCGATGTGGGCGCGCAAGCTCATCGACCGCATGATCGAGAAGGAGAAGCCCGCGCGCGCGGCGATTCCGATCCGTCCGGCCCAGAAGGAGGCCGCGTGAGCCGTGTGAAGGTCGCGGCCGTCTCCGCTGCCGCCGAGCCCGGCGACAGCGGCAGCTCGCAGGCCGTCAAGGCGCAGCTGCGGCTGCGCGAGATGATCCTCGCGGGCGAGCTGCCCGGCGGCGCGCGCATCGCCGAGGTGGCGATCTCCGAGCAGCTCGGCGTGTCGCGCACCCCGGTGCGCACCGCGCTCATGCGGCTCGAACAGGAAGGCCTGCTCGAGGCGCTGCCCAACGGCGGCTATGCGGTGCGCACCTTCTCCGAGCGCGACGTGGCCGACGCCATCGAGCTGCGCGGCACGCTCGAGGGCCTGGTCGCCCGGCTCGCCGCCGAGCGCGGCGCGGCGCCGGTGGTGCTGCGCGAGGCGCGCGCCTGCCTGCAGCGCATCGACGAACTGCTGCGCGAACCTGCGCTCGACGACGCCGCCTTCTCGCGCTACGTGACGCACAACGAGCGCTTCCATGCGCTGCTGTGCGAGATGGCGGGCAGCCCCGTCATCGCGCAGCAATTGGAGCGCGTGATCAACCTGCCTTTCGCATCGCCCTCGGGCTTCGTCGTGGTTCAGGCCAATTCGCCGGCTGCGCGCGACATGCTCGTGGTCGCGCAGGACCAGCACGTGCAGGTGCTCGACGCCATCGAGTCCGGCGAGGGCTCGCGCGCCGAGGCGCTGATGCGCGAGCACAGCCGCATCGCACGTCGCAACCTGCGCGAGGCGCTGCACGGCACGCCCACCGCCGAGCAGCGTCCGCTGCCGGGCGTGCAGCTGATCCGCCGGCGCGGCTGATTTCTCTTCTTTCTTTTTCTCCCCTGGTGTTTCCCGATGAAAAGCGATCTTCAATGGATGAATGCGCAGGTCGTCGCGCTGCGCGACGTGACGCCCACCGTGCGCGAGTTCGAGCTGCGCCCCGACAGCGGATTCGCCGCCGCCCATGAGCCCGGCGCCCACCTCCAGGTGCAGGTGCTGACCGCGCAGGGCAGGGTGCAGACGCGCTCCTACTCGCTGGTGGGCGAAGGCGACGGCAGCTGCTGGCGCATAGCAGTCAAGCGCCTGGACGACGGCCGCGGAGGCTCGCTCGCGATGTGGCGGCTCGCGGTCGGCGACCGCCTGCAGGTGAGCGCGCCGCAGAACCACTTTCCGCTCGACCTTTCCGCGCCGGGCTACCTGCTGGTGGCCGGCGGCATCGGCATCACGCCGCTGGTGCTGATGGCGCAGCGCCTGGCCGCGCACGCGAAGCGCACCGGCGTGCCGGTGAAGATGCTCTATGGCGCGCGCAACGCCGACGAGTTCGGCTACCTGCCGCACCTGCGCGAGGCGCTGGGAGACGAGGGCGTCGAAGCCCACGAGGGCGCCGCGCCCATCGACTTCGCCGCGGCCATCGCCGCGCTGCCGCCTGGCGGGCAGCTCTACACCTGCGGGCCAGTGCCGATGCTCGAAGCCCTCAAGCGCGCCTGGCAGGCGGCTGGCCGTCCGATCGCGGACCTGCGCTTCGAGACTTTCGGCAGCAGCGGCCGGCTGGCCACGCAGTCCTTCGAGGTTCGCATTCCGCGGCACGACCTGACCATCACCGTGCCGGCCGACTGCACGCTGCTCGACGCGCTCGACGCGGCGGGCGTGCAGACGCTGTCGGACTGCAGGCGCGGCGAATGCGGGCTGTGCGCCATGGACGTGATCGCGGTCGACGGCGAAGTCGACCACCGCGACGTGTTCCTCAGCGAGCACGAGAAGAAGTCGGCCACGCGCATCTGCGCCTGCGTGTCACGCGCCGTGGGTACGCTCACGCTCGATTCCGCCTACCGCGCTGAGAGCTGACGGCAACCGATGCAAGCGGCCCGTGACGGGTCGAAGACTGCATTGCGCGATGATCGCGCAGTTCATTTGGCAATCGCGCAACAAAGGTCAGCGACTGTGCCCGGCTAGGTGATTGCCTGCTGCGCCGGATGTTGCAAAGTGTTGAAAATAGCGCCGGTTCGCGTTCCGCCCCTCAAAGGAAAATACATGCAAAGACGCCATCTCATCCAGACCGCCGCCCTGTCGGCTCTTGCACTTTCGATGTCGCTGGCCAGTGCCCAGGACAACAAGTTCAAGATCGGCCTGATCCTCCCGATGACGGGCCAGTCGGCCTCCACCGGCCGCCAGATCGAAGCCGCAGCCCGCCTGTACATCGCCCAGAACGGCGACACCGTGGCCGGCAAGAAGGTCGAGCTGATCGTCAAGGACGACACCGGCCTGCCCGACGTGACCAAGCGCCTCGCGCAGGAACTGGTGGTGAACGACAAGGTCAACGTGCTCGCCGGCTTCGGCCTGACGCCCCTGGCCCTCGCGGTGGCGCCCATCGCCACCCAGTCGAAGACGCCGCAGCTGGTGATGGCCGCCGCCACGTCGAGCATCACCGAGGCGTCGCCCTACATCGTCCGTTCGAGCTTCACGCTGCCGCAGGTGTCGGTGGCCATGGGCGACTGGGCGCCGAAGAACGGCGTGAAGACGGTCGTGACGCTGGTGGCCGACTACGGCCCGGGCAACGACGCGGAGAAGTTCTTCACCGAGCGCTTCCAGCTCAACGGCGGCAAGGTGCTCGACAAGCTGCGCGTGCCGCTGCGCAACCCCGACTTCGCGCCGTTCCTGCAGAAGGTGCGCGACGTGAAGCCCGATGCGCTCTTCGTCTTCGTGCCCTCGGGCGCAGGCGCCGCGGTGATGAAGCAGTTCCTGGAGCGCGGCATGGACAAGGCCGGCATCAAGATGATCGCGACCGGCGACGTGACCGATGACGACCAGCTCAACGACATGGGCGACGGCGCGCTGGGCGTGGTCACCTCGCACCATTACTCGACGGCGCACCCCTCGGCACTGAACAAGAAGTTCGTCGAGGCCTTCGAGAAGGCCAACCCCAAGATGCGCCCCAACTTCATGGCCGTGGGCGGCTATGACGGCATGCGCATCATCTACGAGGCGCTCAAGGCCACCAAGGGCCAGGGCGGCGGCGAGGCGCTGCTGGGCGCCATGAAGGGTCAGGTCTTCGAGAGCCCGCGCGGCCAGGTGCTGATCGATGCGCAGACGCGCGACATCGTGCAGGACGTGTACCTGCGCAAGGTCGAGAAGAAGGACGGGCAGCTCTACAACGTCGAGTTCGACGTGATCAAGGGCGTCAAGGACCCCGGCAAAGCAAAATAAAGGCTCGCCCCCAGGCTGCGCGCACTTCGTGTCGCTTCGCCAACCACCTACCGGGGGAAACACCGCAGGCCCGTCAAAGCCGGGTCCTGGGTGTTTCCCGAAGGCGTCGCGCCGTGCGGCAAGCTGCTGAGTCGCTCATATGTTGACCATTCTTTTCGACGGCATCGCCTACGGCATGCTGCTGTTCGTGCTCGCCGTCGGGCTGGCCGTGACTCTGGGGCTGATGAACTTCATCAACCTCGCGCACGGCGCCTTCGCCATGGCGGGCGGCTATCTCACCGTGTTCGCCATGCAGAAGCTGGGTGTGCCGTTCCTGGCGTGCCTGCCGCTCGCGTTCATCGTTGTCGCGCTGGCCGGCGCGCTGCTGGAGCGAACGCTATACCGGGCGATGTACGGCAAGCCGCACCTCGACCAGGTGCTCTTCTCCATCGGCCTCGCCTTCATGGCGGTGGCGGCGGTCGACTACTTCGTGGGCTCCTCGCAGCAGAACGTGCAGCTGCCCGAATGGCTGCGCGGCCGCACCGAGATCGGCGACGGTGCGCTGCTGCTGGGCATGGGGCACTACCGGCTCTTCATCATCGGCGTGTGCGCCGTGCTCACGGTGGTGCTGCAGCTGATCCTGTCGAAGACGCGCTTCGGCAGCCGGCTGCGTGCAGCGGTCGATGATCCGCGCGTGGCGGCGGGGCTGGGCATCAACGTGAACGTGGTGTTCCTGCTGACCTTCGCAGTGGGCTCGGGGCTCGCGGGCCTCGGCGGCGCGCTGGGCGCGGAGATCCTGGGGCTCGATCCGACCTTTCCGCTCAAGTACATGATCTATTTCCTGATCGTGGTGTCCGTCGGTGGCACTTCGTCGATCACCGGGCCGCTCGCGGCGGCGCTGCTGCTGGGCATCGCCGACGTGGCGGGCAAGTACTTCATTCCGAAGATGGGCGCGTTCACCGTCTACCTGCTGATGATCCTGATCCTGATGTGGCGCCCGCAGGGCCTCTTTACGCGCAAGGGAGGCAGATAAATGAGTCTCCCCCCAGTCTTCGCGCACTTCGTGTCGCTTCGCCAACCCCCCTGCGGGGGGCAACACCAGCGGGCCGGCAAAGCCGGTTCCGCGATGTTCCACGCATGGATCGGAGGCTGAAATGACCGATCTCAACTCTGTCGCGAATTTCCAGTCAGCCCTGCTGCGCAAGGCGCGCTGGCGCCCGCTCGAATTCGTCGTCTGGGCGGCGGCCTTCGCGCTGCCGCTGGTGATGCCCTCGCACTCGCTGCTGGTCAACGAGATCGCCATCGTCGCGCTGTTCGCGATGTCGCTCGACCTGATCCTGGGCTACACCGGCATCGTGTCGCTGGGCCATGCGGCGTTCTTCGGCTTCGGCGCGTATGCGGCGGCGCTGTTCGCCAAGCTGGTGATGCCCGACCCGATCGTCGGCCTCTTGTTCGCGACGGTGCTGTCCGCGCTGCTAGGCATGGTGGCGAGCGTGACGATCCTGCGCGGCAGCGACCTCACTCGGCTGATGGTGACGCTGGGCACGGCGCTGCTGCTGCTCGAACTCGCCAACAAGCTCGACTGGCTCACCGGCGGCGCCGACGGCCTGCAGGGCGTGGTGATGGGGCCGGTGCTCGGCATGTTCGAGTTCGACCTCTTCGGTCGCACGGCAGCCTGGTACTCGCTGGCGGTGATGCTGGTGCTGTTCCTGCTGATGCGCCGCCTCGTGCATTCACCCTTCGGCGCCACGCTGAAGGCCATCCGCGACAACCGGCTGCGCGCCATGGCCATCGGCATCCCGGTGGTGTCGCGGCTGGTGGTGATCTACACCGTGGCGGCGGGCATCGCCGGTGCTGCGGGTGCGCTGCTGGCGCAGACCACCGGCTTCGCCTCGCTCGACGTGCTGGCCTTCGACCGCTCGGCCGACGTGCTTCTGATGCTGGTCATCGGCGGCGTGGGCTGGCTGTATGGCGGCGTGGCGGGCGCCATCGTCTTCAAGCTGCTGCAGACCTGGCTGTCGGCCGTGACGCCGCAGTACTGGATGTTCTGGATCGGCCTGATCCTGGTGCTGCTGGTGCTTGTCGGGCGCGACCGGCTGCTCAAGCCCTGGACCTGGATCGGCGCAGGCGGCAAGAAGGGCGGTGCGGCATGAGCGACACCGTGCTTTCCACCCACGGCCTGGTGATGCGCTTCGGCGGCATCACGGCCACCAACAACGTGTCGATGGAGCTCAGGCGCGGCGCGCGCCATGCGCTCATCGGCCCCAACGGCGCGGGCAAGACCACGCTGATCAACCAGCTCACCGGCGTGCTCACGCCCACCGGGGGCCGCATCACGCTGATGGGCGAGGACATCACCCGGCTCGCGCCCCACAGGCGCGTGGCGCGCGGGCTGGTGCGCACCTTCCAGATCAACCAGCTGTTCGACTCCATGACGCCGCTCGAGACGCTGGCGCTGGTGGTGTCGCAGCACCAGGGGGCGGGCGCGCAATGGTGGAAGCCGCTGGGTTCGAGCAAGGCCATCGCCGAGCGCGCGGCTCAACTGCTGGAGCAGTTCCACCTGAGCGACGTGGCGCAGCAGCAGGTGAAGCACCTGGCCTACGGCAAGCGCCGGCTGCTCGAGATCGCGATCGCGCTGGCCTGCGAGCCGCGCGTGCTGCTGCTCGACGAGCCGGTGGCGGGCGTGCCCGCGGGAGAGCGCGAGGAGCTGCTGCAGACCGTGGCCGCGCTGCCGGCCGACGTGTCGGTGCTGCTGATCGAGCACGACATGGACCTGGTGTTCAGCTTTGCCGACCGGATGACCGTGCTGGTCAACGGCACCCTGCTGACCGAGGGCGACCCCGAGACCATCGCCAACGACCCGAAGGTGAAAGAGGTCTACCTGGGCCACGGAGAGGCTGCCCATGTCTGAGCTGCTGAGAATAGAGAACCTGAGCGCCGGCTACGGCGAGGCCGTGGTGCTGCACGACGTGGCCTTCACGCTCGGCGAGGGCCAGACGCTGGCGCTGCTGGGCCGCAACGGCACGGGCAAGACCACGCTGATCAACACGCTCGCCGGCGCGACGCGCCAGCACGGCGGCAGCATCTCGCTGGGCGGGCAGGCACTGCACAAGATCGCGCCGCACCTGCGCGCGGCGGCCGGCATCGGCTGGGTGCCGCAGGAGCGCAACATCTTCAAGTCGCTCACCGTGCACGAGAACCTCACGGCGGTGGAGCGGCCCGGCAAGTGGAACCCGCAGCGCGTCTACGAGATGTTCCCGCGCCTTGCCGAGCGCAAGACCAACCTCGGCACGCAGCTCTCGGGCGGCGAGCAGCAGATGCTGGCCGTGGGCCGCGCGCTGGTGCTCAACCCCAGGCTGCTGCTGCTCGACGAGCCGCTCGAAGGCCTGGCGCCCATCATCGTGGAAGAGCTGCTGCGCGCCATCCGCCGCATCACGCAGGACGAAGGCCTGGCCGCGATCATCGTGGAGCAGCACCCGCAGGCGATCCTCGCGATCTCCGACGAGGCGGTGGTGCTCGACCACGGCACCATCGTGCACACCGACAGCGCGGCTTCGCTGCGCTCCCAGCCGCAGGTGCTCGACCGGCTGCTGGGCGTGGCGCGGTAGTCGGGAGGCTTTCCTTCAGATCGCGCAGCCGTCGGGGCCGCAGGCCGGTGCCGGCGCGTCCGCTGCAGCCGGGGCCGGCTTCGAGGCTTCGGCCACGGCGGCAAGCTGCTTCTTCCATTCCTCCGCACGGCCGAGCCATGGGCCGATGTCGACGCGGCCGGCGCTGCCGTCGGGCTGCACGAGCACGAAGGTCGGAAAGCCCTGGCCGCCCGCGCGTTGCAGGAACTGGCGGCTCTCGGCGATGTGGCGCGAAGTGGCTTCGCCCGACTGGCGCTCGAAGGCCGATGTGAAGGCCTGCGCCTCGAAGCCGAGTTCGGCGGCGATCGCCTTCAGCACCTGCACGTCGGCGATGCGGCGGCCGTCGACGTAGTGCGCACGCTGCAGGCTGTGGATCATGTCCAGCCCGCCACCGGGGCGCAGCGACTCGGCAGCGAGGACGGCGGTGGTCGGCGGTTCGGAATCCATCACCGCGCCGGTGTCGCGCAGCAGTCCCCCGAAGTAGCGTTCGCCGAAGGGCTGGCCGGTCATCTCGGCGATGCGGTGGTCGTGCGGCATCACGTAGTCGCGCCACTGCGGCGTGATCGAGCGGCGGTTCGCGCCGGTCATCATGCCGCCGCCGTGGAACTCGACCTTCAGGCCCGGCACTTCGCGCGCCGCGTCGACCAGCGGCGCGGCGGCGTAGCACCAGCCGCACAGCGGATCGAAGATGTAGTGCAGCGTGGCGCCTGCGTGTCGGGCGTCGTTCATTGCGGCCATTTCATTTCTCCTTTGATCACCTTCGCGCCGAGCTCCAGCGAGGAAACGTCTTGCAGCTTCGGGTAGCGCTTCTTCATCGCGGCGATGAGCGCGGTCGAATCCTTGGCCTTGGCGGCTTCAGCCTCGAAGGCCCTGAGGTAGTCGCGCGTGAACTTCACCGACGCGAGCGAGTAGGGCGCGCTGCCGTTCGCGTTGGGCAGGTAGTGGCCGGGCACCACGGTCTTCGGATGCAGCGCCTCGATGCGGCCCAGTGTCTTGATCCAGTCGCGGCGCGACTCGGGCGTCTGCGTGTCGGCCACCCACACATGGATGTTGGCCGACACCGGGATGCCGCCGACCACCGCCTTCAGCGAGGGAATCCACGCGAAGCTGCGCTCGGGCGTGGGGCCGTCGAGGCCGACGACCTGGATCTTGCGGCCCTCGAGCTCGATGCTGTCGCCGGCCAGCGGCTGCGGCACCACCAGCGCCTTGGGCGCGTTGTCCTTCAGGATCGGGCCCCAGTGCGCGAGCTTGCCGTCCTTGGAGGCCTGGATGGCGGCCACGGTCTGCGGCGTGGCGACGATCTTCGCGTCGGGGAAGGCGGCCTGGATCACGTCGAGGCCGAAGTAGTAGTCGGGGTCGCTGTGGCTGATGTAGACCGTGGTGAGCTTCTTGCCCGTGGCCTTGATCTTCTGCACCAGCGCCTCGGCGTCGTTGCGCTGGAACTGGGCGTCGATCAGCACCGCGTCGGCCTGGCCGGTGACGATCTCCGAGGAGACCGGGAACATCGACTTCGCGCCGGGGTTGTAGACGTCGAGCCTGAGCGGTTGCGCGGCCTGCGCGGTCAGCGGTGCGACGAGGCTGGAACCGATGGCGAGAGCGGAGGCGAGGAGGGTTCTGCGGAGCATGGCGGCGTTCTTTCCGTGCGTGATTCGATTCGGGATGGATGCGTGACAGCGCTGAATGCCTCGAATGTTAGGTTGCGCGAATCGAAACAAAAACCCGAGGACCGACAACGGATAGTTTCTGGATTCGATCGAATCAGTCCGTGGCCCGCCGCTGCAGATGTGCCACCAGCAGCTGCGCCGAGGGCGACAGCTCCGTGTCGCCCCGGAAGCAGATCGCGAAGCGCCGCCGCGCCCAGGCGTCCGTCAGCGGCATCAGCCGCAGCCCGAAGGCTTCTGCGAAAGGTCGCGCCACCTCCGCCGGCACCACGCTGATCGCCAGCCCTGCGCGCACCACCCGCAAGGCGGCGTCGAAGTTGGACACCAGCACCCGGTACACCAGCGGCTTGCCGGCCACCGCCGCCTCGCGCGCGAGCATCAGCTGCACGGCGCTCAGCGCCGGCATGCCGACGAATTCGTGGCTCAGCACCTGCTCGAAGCGCACGCTCTCGCGCTGCGCCACCGGATGCGAGGGATGGGCCACCACGGCGAGGTGGTCGCAGCGGTAGTCGCGCCGCTGCAGGCCTTCGAGGTCGGCCGCGTCCCAGCACAGGCCGATGGAGGCGCTGCCCTCGCGGATGCCGCGCACGATCTCGGGGCTCACGCGCTCTTCCATGTCGACGCGGATGTTGCGGTGCGCCGGGTCCTGCAGGAAGTCGGCCACGTCCTCGGCCAGCGACTCGGCCATGACCGAGGCCGAGGCCAGGATTCGCACATGCCCGCGCACGCCGCCGGCATAGGCGGCCATGTCGCGCTCGATGCGGTGCACGCTGCCGAGCATCGCGCGGGCGTGCTCCAGCAGCGTCTCTCCGGCCGGGGTGGGCACCACGCCCCGGCGCTTGCGCAGCAGAAGCGGCGTGCCCACGGTTTCCTCCAGCTGGGCCAGCCGCTTGCTGATGGCCGAGCCGACGATGCTGGCCTGCTCGCCGGCGCGCGCGATGCTGCGCGTCTCGCAGACGGCGACGAAGAGGCGAAGGGTGGTGAGGTCGAGGTCTCGCATGATGTTCCGTTCTGGAATCAGATGGCTTCCAAAATATACCTTCTGAGTCGAATCGGAACTCCTACCATCGATGCCATAGCCAGCATCCACGGAGACAAGACTTGATTCACGCCTTCCTGCCGCCGCGCGCGGTCGTCCGCGAAGTGGGCCTGCGCGACGGCCTCCAGAGCATTGCGCGCGTGCTCTCCACCGACCACAAGCTCGAATGGATCCGCGGCGCCCACGCCGCCGGCCAGCGCGAGATCGAGGTCGGCTCCTTCGTGCCGGCGCGGCTGCTGCCGCAGCTGGCCGACACCGCCGAGCTTCTGGCCTATGCGAAGACGCTGCCCGGCCTCTTCGCCTCGGTGCTGGTGCCCAATCTCAAGGGCGCAGAGCGCGCCATCGATGGCGGGGCCGACCTGATGGTGGTGCCGCTGTCGGCCAGCCATGCGCACAGCCTGGCCAACCTGCGCAAGACGCCCGAGGAGGTGGTGGCCGAGGTCGGCCGCATCCGCGCGGCACGCGATGCCGCGGGCTCGAAGACGCTGATCGACGGCGGTGTGGGCACGGCCTTCGGCTGCACGCTGCAGGGACACGTCGATCCCGAGGAGGTGCTGCGGCTGATGCAGGCGCTGCTCGATGCCGGCGCCGACCGCGTGAGCCTCGCCGACACCGTGGGCTACGCCGATCCGGCGATGGTGCGCAGCCTGTTCGAGCGCGCCCTGCGCATCGCGGGCGACCGGCTGTGGTGCGGCCACTTCCACGACACGCGCGGCATGGGGCTCGCGAACGTCTACGCCGCGCTCGAAGTCGGCATCACCCGCTTCGACGCCTGCCTCGCCGGCATCGGCGGTTGCCCGCACGCGCCCGGCGCCAGCGGCAACGTCGACACGGAAGACCTGGTCTTCATGCTCGAGAGCATGGGCGTCGCCACCGGCGTCGACCTGCCGAAGCTGCTCGACCTGCGCGGGCGCGTGGCCGGCTGGCTCGAAGGCGAGACGCTGCAGGGCACCGTCTGGCGGGCGGGTTTTCCGAAGACTTTCACGGCCATGGAAGGCGTCGCGGCATGAGCACGAGCGATACGCAAGCCAGGCGCCTGCCGCTCGCCGGCATCCGCGTGGTCGAGTTCACGCACATGGTCATGGGGCCGACCTGCGGCATGGTGCTGGCAGACCTGGGCGCGGAAGTGATCAAGGTCGAGCCCATCGACGGCGACCGCACGCGGCACCTGCTGGGCGCGGGCGCGGGCTTCTTCCCGATGTTCAACCGCAACAAGAAGAGCATCGCGCTCGACTTGCGCAATCCCCAGGGGCTGGAAGCAGCGCTGCGGCTGTGCGTGAGCGCCGACGTGGTGGCGCAGAACTTCAAGCCCGGCACCATGGACAAGTACGGGCTTGGCTACGCCGCGCTGGGCAAGCTCAACCCCCGCCTCGTGTACGTGGATCACGCGGGCTTCCTGCCCGGCCCCTACGAGCACCGCACCGCGCTCGACGAGGTGGTGCAGATGATGGGCGGCCTCGCCTACATGACCGGGCGCCCGGGCGATCCGCTGCGCGCGGGCACCAGCGTGAACGACATCATGGGCGGTATGTTCGGCGCCATCGGCGCGATCGCCGCGCTGATGCAGCGCATGCAGACCGGCAAGGGGCAGGAGGTGAAGTCCGCGCTGTTCGAGAACAACGTGTTCCTGGTCGGCCAGCACATGCTGCAGTACGCCATCACCGGCCAGGCCGCCGCGCCGATGCCCGAGCGCATCTCGGCCTGGGCGCTGTACGACGTGTTCACAGTGAAGGACGGCGAGCAGATCTTCCTGGCCGCGGTGAGCGACGCGCAGTGGAAGACCTTCTGCGACGCACTCGGCTTCGACGACCTGAAGGCCGACCCGGCGCTGGCCACCAACAACGACCGCGTGCGCATGCGCCCCACGCTGCTGGCCGACCTGCGCCGGCGCCTCGCGCAGCGCCCGGCGGCGGAGCTGTCGGCGATCTTCGAGGCGAAGGGCCTGCCGTTCGCGCCGATCACGCGGCCCGAGGACCTCTACGCCGATCCGCATCTCCAGGCCACGGGCGGCCTCGCCGACATCCGCCTGCCCGACGGCGAACGCGCCGGAGAGATCGCGCAGACCACGCTCTTTCCGATCACGCTGGACGGCGAGCGGCTGGGTGTGCGGCTGCATCCGCCCACGCTGGGCGAACACACCCGCGAGCTGCTGGCGGAACTGGGCTATGCACCCGAGCAGGTCGATGCGATGCGAGCCGAATCGGCGGTGGCCTGAACAAGGCGCCTCCCCAACCATAAAGAAGAGAGACAAGACCATGACGACGAACGACACGCCTTCCCTGAAGACTTCCCTGAAGATGAACCGCCGCGCGCTGCTCGGCCTCGGCGCCAGCGCCGCTGCGATGGCCGCATGCCCAGCGCTCGCGCAGGGCTCGGACAAGCCCATCCGCCTGATCCTGCCGATCAGCGCCGGCTCGGGCGTGGACACCATCGCGCGCGCCGCAGCGCCCGCACTGGGCAAGGCCTTCGGCCAGCCGGTGGTGATCGACAACCTGCCGGGCGCGGGCGGCATCACCGGCGCGGCGGCCATCGTCAAGGCGGCGCCGGACGGGCTCACGCTGGGCATGGTGTCGAACAACCACGTCATCAACCCGGCGGTGTTCAGGAAGATGCCCTTCGACGCGATCAACGACATCACGCCGATCAGCGTGGTGGGTGCGACGCCGCTGGTGCTGCTGGCCAACCCGAAACTGCCGGCGAAGAACGTGCCCGAGCTGGTCGCGCTGCTTCGCGCGAAGCCGGGCGCCTACAACTACGCCTCTTCGGGCAACGGCACCATCATCCACCTCGCAGGCGAGATGTTCATGGACGAGGCCGGCGTGAAGGCGCGGCACATCCCGTACAAGGGCACCGGGCCAATGATGACCGACATGATCGGAGGGCAGGTCGAGCTGGGCGTGGTGGCGCTGCCGGCGGTGCAGCAGCACATCAGGAGCGGCGCGCTGCGCGCCATCGGCCTGTGCGGCGCCCAGCGCTCGCCGGCCGCGCCCGACATTCCCGCCATCGCCGAGCAGGGCCTGCCCAACTACGCGGTGGAAGGCTGGTTCGCGGTGATCGGCCCGGCGAAGATGCAGCCGGCGGATGTGCTGCGCGTGCACGACGCGGTGGTCGCCGCGTTCAACAGCGCCGAGGTGCGCGAGGCGATGGACAAGCAGGGCAACGTCGTCAGGCCGACGACATCGGAGCAGGCTGGGAGCTACTTCCGCAGCGAGGCCGCGCGCTATGCGGCGCTGGTGAAGAAGGCGAACGTGACGCTCGAGTAGGGCTCGGGAATGGGGCTCAGGCAGCGCTCGTGAACTTGAGCCCGACGATGCCGGCCACGATCAGCGCGACGCACGCGAGCCGCGCGGCGTTGGCCGGCTCGCCGAACAGCACGATGCCCAGCACCACGGTGCCCACCGCGCCGATGCCGGTCCACACCGCATAGGCCGTGCCCACCGGCAGCGAGCGCATCGCCCAGCCCAGCAGCACCACGCTGAGCACCATCGAGATCGCAGTACCCACCGACGGCCAGAACCTGGTGAAGCCCTCGGTGTACTTGAGGCCGATGGCCCAGCCCGTCTCCAGCAGGCCTGCGATGAACAACACGATCCACGCCATGTGCGTGCTCCTTTCGCTTCAGTTTTCCGGCCGCACGGCGCGGTAGAGGGCGCGCACGAAATCCGACTGGGTGATCATCCCGGCCAGCCGCTTCTCGCCGTCGATGATGGGAATGTGGTGGTGCCCACCCTCGGAGAAGAGCGGCACCAGGTCGACCACCGGCCGGTCGGCGCTGGCCACGCGCACCTGGCGCGTCATGATCTGGCCCACCACCTCGGGCTTGCTCGACATCACGGTGCGCGTCGCGCGGATCAGGTCGCGCAGCCTGGCCGCGATGCCTTCGTGGTGCTGCAGGTCGAGCTGGCGGAAGAAGTCGGCCTGCGTGACGATGCCCACCACGCGGCGCGTGCGGTCGGTGACGGGCAGGGCCTTGATGCGGCGCTCGTGCATCAGCGCCCAGGCTTCCTGCAGCGGCGTGCCGAACTCCACCGAGACGGGCTGCTTCGACATGATGTCGGCGCAGCTCAGCGTCCCCAGACGGCGCTTGTACGACTCCAGCTCGGTCTCGCGGATCAGCGATTCGAGATCGTCGCGGCTGATGTCGAGCACCTGGTTGTAGCGCGCCAGCACGGCGTCGATGTCGGCCTGGCTGAAGCGCGCATCCGGGCCCGGCGGGCGCGCCGCCACCTGCACGTGCGGATAGCGCCGCCCGGTCAGCGTGTTGTAGACCACGCCCGCCAGCACCAGCAGCAGCGAGTTGGTGAAGAAGGGGAAGAGCGCCGACGAGAAATGCGTGCTGTGCGTCAGCACCGCCAGCAGCGCCGCGGCGCCGCCGGGCGGGTGCAGGCAGCGCGCGCTGAACATCAGGCCGATGGCGCCCGCCACGGCGACGGCGGCGGCGAGCTCGGGGCTCGGAATCCAGTTGGCCGCCGCGATGCCCACCACCGCCGACAGCGTGTTGCCGCCGATCACCGGCCAGGGCTGCGCCAGCGGACTCGCCGGCACCGCGAACACCAGCACCGCGCTCGCGCCCAGCGGCGCGATCAGCCAGACCGATGCATGCAGGGGGCCGGCCAGCCAGTGCGACAGCAGTGCGGCAAGCAGCAGGCCGATGCCCGCGCCCACGACGGCGCGCAGCCGCTCGCGCGCATCGACGGTGGTGCGGCCCGGCAGCCAGGCCCGCGCGTGGGTGAGGAGGGCCTCGAGGCGCATGCTCGCCCTCAGCCCTCGTGCGCCACCTTCCGCCCGATGTCGGGCCAGCGCCCGTGCAGCCACACCCAGGCGACGAGGCCGATGCCCAGCATGCCCATGGAGGTCAGCGCCAGCGCGAGCGTGGAATGCATCACCAGCGGCGCCACCGCGCCGGCCACGATGCCGTTGGCGGTGGAGCCGATCACCGCCTGCAGCGACGAGGCCATGCCGCGGCGCTCGGGGTGCAGGTCGAGCACCAGCAGCGTGACCACCGGCACCATCAGCGCCCATCCGAAGGCGAACACCGCCAGCGGCCACAGCGCCCAGGCCACGTGCGCCTGGAAGAAGGTGTTGGCCACCACGTTGACCACCGAGGTGGCCAGCATGATGACGAAGCCGTCGCGGATCTGCCGCTTGGGCGCCACCTTGCCGGCCATGCGCCCGCTGGCGCGTGCGCCGAGCATGATGCCCCCGATGGTCAGCAGGAAGAACCAGAAAAACTGCTGCGGCTGCAGCGCGAGGTGGTCGCCCAGGAAGGCCGGCGCGGCCAGCACGTAGAGGAACATGCCGTTGAAGGGCACGCCGCTGGCGAAGGCCAGCAGCAGAAAGCGCGGGTCGGAGCACAGGCTCCAGTAGCCGCGCATCAGGTGCCGCACCTGGAAGGGCTGGCGGTGGTCCTTGTGCAGCGTCTCGGGCAGCAGCTTGTAGTTGGCCGCGAACAGCACCACGCCCACCGCCACCAGGAACCAGAACACCGCGTGCCAGCCCGCATGCACGAAGAGGAAGCCGCCCACGATGGGCGCGATGGCCGGCGCGACGCCGAAGTAGATCGTGACCTGGCTCATCACCCGCTGCGCCTCGGCCGGCGGGAACATGTCGCGGATCACCGCGCGCGAGACCACGATGCCCGCGCCGGTCGACAGGCCCTGCAGCCCGCGGAACAGCACCAGCTGCGTGATGTTCTGCGAGAGCGCGCAGCCCAGCGAGGCCAGCGTGAACACCGCCAGGCCCCAAAGCACCACGGGGCGGCGGCCGAAGCTGTCGGACAGCGCACCGTGGAACAGGTTCATGAACGCGAAGCCGAAGAGGTAGGCCGAGAGCGTCTGCTGCATCTCGGCCGGCGTCGCGCCGATGGAGCGCGCGATGCCCGAGAAGGCCGGTATGTAGGTGTCGATGGAGAAGGGCCCGAGCATGCCCAGCACGGCCAGCAGCACGGCAAGCGCCCAGCGCGGGGCCTGCCAGAGTTTGTCTGCGTCGGGATTCATGGTCAGGGTTGCTCCATTGTTCTTATTGCATGTACCGCAGGTATTGCGAGTACCAAAAAAGAAAGCGCCCTTGCGGGCGCCTCCTCGTCGGGGAAATACCGGGAGACCGGATCAGAGCGTATCAATAAAGCTGCGCAGCTTGTCCGAACGCGACGGATGCTTGAGCTTGCGCAGGGCCTTCGCCTCGATCTGGCGGATGCGCTCGCGGGTCACGTCGAACTGCTTGCCGACTTCTTCCAGCGTGTGGTCCGTGCTCATCTCGATGCCGAAGCGCATGCGCAGCACCTTGGCTTCGCGCGGCGTGAGCGAGTCGAGGATGTCCTTGACCACGTCGCGCAGGCCGGCCTGCATCGCGGCCTCGATCGGGGCCGTGTTGCTGCTGTCCTCGATGAAGTCGCCCAGGTGCGAATCGTCGTCGTCGCCGATGGGGGTTTCCATCGAGATCGGCTCCTTCGCGATCTTCATGATCTTGCGGATCTTGTCTTCCGGAATCTCCATCTTCGCGGCCAGGATGCCGGCGTCGGGCTCGAAGCCGAACTCCTGCAGATGCTGGCGCGAGATGCGGTTCATCTTGTTGATCGTCTCGATCATGTGCACCGGGATGCGGATGGTGCGCGCCTGGTCGGCGATCGAGCGGGTGATGGCCTGGCGGATCCACCACGTCGCATACGTCGAGAATTTGTAGCCGCGACGGTATTCGAACTTGTCGACCGCCTTCATCAGGCCGATGTTGCCTTCCTGGATCAGGTCGAGGAACTGCAGGCCGCGGTTCGTGTACTTCTTGGCGATGGAGATCACGAGGCGCAGGTTGGCCTCGATCATTTCCTTCTTGGCATCGCGCGAGGACGATTCGCCCTCGTTCATGCGCTTGTTGATGTCCTTCAGCTCGGCCAGCGGCACCACCACGCGCGACTGGATGTCGGCGAGCTTCTGCTGCAGTTCCTGAACCGGCGGGATGTTGCGCGCGAGCACGGCGCTCCAGGGCTTGCCGGCTGCGGCCTGCTTCTCGACCCACTTCAGGTTCAGCAGGTTGGAGGCGACGCGGTTGCCGTTCTTGTCGTAGCCGCTGAAGTCGCGGATGAACTCGTCCTGCGGGAAGCCGCACTTGTCCACGATGATGCGGCGCAGTTCGCGTTCCTTCTTGCGCACGTCGTCCACCTGCGTGCGCACCAGGTCGCACAGCTTCTCGATGGTGCGGGCGGTGAAGCGGATGGTCATCAGCTCGTCCGACAGGGCCTGCTGGGCCTTGGCGTAGGCGGGGGTGCCGTAGCCTTCCTTGTCGTAGATCTTGTGGACCTTCTCGAACAGCTCGGCGATACGGTCGAAGCGCGAGAGGGCCTCGTTCTTGAGCTCTTCCAGCTTCTTGGTCAGGGCCTTGGAGCCGCCCTTGCCGTCGTCGTCGTCTTCCTCGTCGAACTCGTCGAAGTCTTCCTCGGCCACGTAGTCGTCGGCCTCGTTGGGGTTGGAGAAACCGTCGACGATGGTCGAGATGACGACCTTGCCTTCACGGATCTCGCCGGCCAGGCGCAGGATCTCGGCGATGGTGGCGGGGGAGGCCGAGATGGCCTCCATCATGGCCATCAGGCCGCCTTCGATGCGCTTGGCGATCTCGATTTCGCCTTCGCGCGTCAGCAGCTCGACCGTGCCCATTTCGCGCATGTACATGCGCACCGGGTCGGTGGTGCGGCCGAATTCGCTGTCCACCGTGGAGAGCGCGGCTTCGGCTTCTTCCTCGGCTTCTTCCACCGTGGTGGCGGTGGGCGCGGTGTTGTTCAGCAGCAGCGTCTCGGCGTCGGGCGTCTGCTCGTACACGGCCACGCCCATGTCGTTGAGCATGGTGACCACGACTTCCATGGTCTCGGCGTCGACCAGCTTGTCGGGCAGGTGGTCGGAGATTTCGCCGTGCGTGAGATAGCCGCGGGTCTTGCCCAGCGTGATCAGGGTCTTCAGGCGCGAGCGGCGCTTGGCCAGGTCTTCCTCGGAGAGCACGGTCTCGTCGAGGCCGAATTCCTTCATCAAGGCGCGTTCCTTCGCCTTGCTGATCTTCATGCGAAGCGGCTTGACCTTTTCTTCGGTCGCCGCAACCGCGGGCTCGTCACCCGCCAGGTCGTCCTCGATGTCCGACAGGTCGACGTCGCTCTCGGGGGCTTCCTTGTCGGCCTTGGGCTTGCGGCCGCGCTTGGCACCGGTGGTGGACGAGGCGGCGCCGGCGGCCTTGGGCGGGCGGCCGACCTTCTTGGCGGCCGGAGCGGCTGCCTTCTTGGGATCGTCGAGGGAGGTCGATTTCGTGGGCACGGTTTTCACTTTCGTAGCGGCGGCCGATTTGGATGCGGCGGCGGCCGTCTTGGTTGCCGGTTTCGCGCCGGCTTTCAACGGTTTTTCTGCTGCGGGCTTGGTGGCGACGCTTTTTGCGAGTGAAGGAGCAGGCTTCTTTGAACTGGGCATACGACCTCGTTACGACAAGAAAAGACAAGCGGAATCACAGATGCACCGTCGCACGGACGGCGCCACCGAGCCCGTGCACAGGCACGGACTGGAAACAAATGGGAAAGAGGAAGTGATTCCTCAACAGGCAAGATGTCGGGCGAACATTTGGTGTGCAGTCCTTGCGGTTATTGGCCCTTTCCGCCGGAATCTACCGTTGGAGTGCATTGCGCTGGGGGCCGGCCCGGAGGTGCTGCTGTCGCTCTTGCCTAATTTCGCCAGTTGCGAAGCCCTACATTATAGCGTGTTGCGCAAATTTCAAGCAGTTTCTGAACCCGACGAGCGCAATCTGGCACGCAATTCGAGCCGCCTCGCCTGGATGGCCCTGAAACGCTCCGGCGCATCCGGATCCTTCCCGAAAGCAGCAATTGCCTCGCTTTCCTGCTTTTTCAAGAGTTCCTCGAGCATGAAGTCGAGCACGCTGGCCAATTCGCGTGCCGCGTCGGCCTGGTGCTGCGCTTCCTCGCCCTCGGGAACGGGCGCGGCTTCGGCGACGGACATCAGCCGCTCGGCCAGCGGCTCGAATTCGAGCCCGCGCAGGCCTTCGCGCAGCGCTGCCCAGGGCTGCACGCCGTGTTCGTGCAACTGGCTGTCGAGCCAGGTGAAGAGGGCGCCGTGCTGGCCCGGCAGGTCGCACAGCATCACATGGAGCTCGTGCGACAGCGCTTCCCACTGGGTCGTGTTCGACAGCAGCAGCCGCACCGCCACGTCGGGACGGCTCGGCGGTGCGCCGCGCCCGCGCAGGGGCTCGATCGGCTCCTCGAACCTGCCGCCCCAGCGCTTGCCGCCCTTGCCCGTGAACTTGCGCTGCTGAAACCTGGGCTTGCTATCGCTTTCATAGCGCGCAGGCTCGTAGTCCTGCGGCGGGGGCATGTCGGGGTAGTAGTCGTCTCCGCCCGCGTCGCCGTAGCCCGGGGGCTCGTCGTGGCGCCGCTGCTGCGCCGGAGCGCCGCCCGTCTTGCGCGGACCGGGCGTGGATGCCCAAAGCTCCGAAAGCGCGGATGCGTCGAGCTGAACCAGCGTCGCGATCTCGCCCAGCAGCTGCCGCTTGAGTGCTCCGTCGGGCATGGCGCTCCAGAGCGGGCGCACATTGCTCGTCATGTGGGCGCGTCCCTCGGCGGTGGTCAGGTCGCAGCCTTCGCGGGCGGCCTCGATCATGAAGCGCGACAGCGGCGTGGCCTCGTTGACGAAGCGGGCGAAGGCCTCGGCGCCGTGCTCGCGGATGAAGCTGTCGGGGTCGTGCTCCGCCGGAAGGAACAGGAACTTGATGCTGCGCACGTCGGTGGCATAGGGCAGGGCGCCGTCGAGCGCCTTGCGCGCGGCACGGCGCCCGGCGGCGTCGCCGTCGAAGCTGAACACCACCGACTCGGTGAAGCGGAAGAGCTTCTGCACGTGCTCGGTCGTGCAGGCCGTGCCCAGCGTGGCCACCGCGTTCGGAAAGCCGAGCTGCGCCAGCGCCACCACGTCCATGTAGCCCTCGGTGACCAGCGCGTAGCCCTTGTCGCGGAAGGCCGCGCGGGCTTCGTAGAGGCCGTAGAGCTCGCGGCCCTTGCTGAACACCGGCGTCTCGGGCGAGTTCAGGTACTTGGGCTTCTCGTCGCCCAGCACCCGGCCGCCGAAGCCGATGCATTCGCCCTTCACGTTGCGGATCGGGAACATCACGCGGTCGCGGAAGCGGTCGTAGCGCTTGGTTTCTTCCTCGCTGAGCTTGCCTTCCTCGTTGTTGACGATCACGAGGCCGGCCTCGGCGAGCAGCGGATCGTCATAGTCGGGGAACACGCTGGCCAGCGTGCGCCAGCCCGCCGGCGCATAGCCGATGCCGAACTGCTTGGCGATCTCGCCCGAGACTCCCCGGCCCTTCAGGTACTCGATGGCGCCGGGGGCCTTGCGCAGGTGCTTGCGGTAGGCCTCGCCGGCCTTCTCGAGCACGTCGGTCAGGGTGGCCTGCTTCTGGCGCTGGCTGGCGGCGCGGGCGCGCTCGGCGGGTGAGACGTCGTCCTCGGGCACCTGCAGGCCGTACTGGCCGGCCAGGTCGTGGACCGCCTCCACGAAGCCCATGCCCGCATGCTCCATCAGGAAGCCGATCGCGTTGCCATGGGCCCCGCAGCCGAAGCAGTGATAGAACTGCTTGGTCGGGCTGACGGAGAAGGAGGGCGATTTCTCGCCGTGGAAGGGGCACAGCCCCATGAAGTTGGCGCCGGCCTTCTTGAGCTGCACGTAGCGGCCGACGATCTCCACCACATCGGCTCGCGCGATGAGTTCCTGGATGAATGAAGCGGGGATGGTCATGTAGGCGAAGAGCGGCAAATCATACGCAAGCGGCCGAAGCCGCACGGCCGGACGGCATACTGAATGGCGACCGGAATCCACGCATGACGACGCCCAATCCCCTGCAACACGCCGCGCCGCTGCTGCGCCACCCCTTGCGATTCGCCTGGGAAGCCCTCAAGGAATTCCGCGCCAACCAGGGCCTTCTGCTCGCCGGCGCGGTGGCGTACTACGCGCTGCTTTCCATCGTGCCGCTGCTGATCGTGAGCGTGATCGCGCTGTCGCACGTCATCGAGCAGGCCGAGCTGCTGCGCACCATCGGGCGGTATCTCGAATGGCTGCTGCCGGGCCAGTCGAAGGCGATCGTGGCGGAGCTGTCGAGCTTTCTCGACCACCGCGACGTGCTGGGGCCGGTGCTGCTGGTGACGATGATCTTCTTCAGCTCGCTGGCCTTCAGCGTGCTCGAAAGCGCGATGGCGGTGATCTTTCACCACCGAAAGGCCGACCACAAGCGGCACTTCCTGGTCTCGGTGGCCATGCCCTACATCTACATCGTCTGCCTCTGCGTGGGGCTGCTGCTGGTCACGCTGGTGTCGGGCGCGCTGCAGCTGGTGGGCCAGGAAAGCGTCGACCTGCTGGGGCGCAGCTGGTCGCTGTCGGGCGTCTCGGGGCTGCTGCTTTATCTGCTGGGCCTGGGCGGCGAGATCTTCATGCTGACCTCGCTCTACCTCGTGATGCCGGCCGGGCGCATGTCGCTGCGGCACGCGCTGCTGGGCGGCGTGACGGCCGCGCTGCTGTGGGAGGCCACGCGGCGGGTGCTGATCTGGTACTTCTCGACGCTCTCGCAGGTGAACGTGGTCTACGGCTCGCTCACCACCGCCATCGTGGTGCTGCTGAGCCTGGAGATCGCCGCCACGCTGGTGCTGCTGGGGGCCCAGGTGATCGCGCAGTACGAGCGCCTGGACCGCACCGGCACCACCAGGGTGCCGGAATCCGGAAGGCTCAGCGGGGAGCCAGTCGAATCGCTCCGTCCAGGCGGATCACCTCGCCGTTGAGCATGTCGTTCTCGATGATGTGCTTGGCGAGCTTGGCGTAGTCCTCGGGCGTGCCCAGGCGCGAAGGGAAGGGCACGCTGGCGGCCAGCGCGTCCTGCACTTCCTGCGGCATGCCGAAGAGCATGGGCGTGCCGAAGATGCCGGGCGCGATGGTCATGTTGCGGATGCCGCTGCGCGCGAGGTCGCGTGCGATCGGCAGGGTCATGCCGACCACGCCGCCCTTGGAGGCGCTGTAGGCGGCCTGGCCGATCTGGCCGTCGTAGGCAGCCACGGAAGCGGTCGAGATCAGCACGCCGCGCTCGCCGGTGGATTCGGGCTCGTTCCTGCCCATGGCGTCGGAGGCGAGCCGGATCATGTTGAAGCTGCCGATCAGGTTGACCGTGACGGTCTTGCTGAAGGTGGCCAGCGCGTGCGGGCCACTCTTGCCCACGGTCTTCTCGGCCGGGGCGATGCCGGCGCAGTTGACCAGGCCGACCAGCTTGCCGAGCTTGAGGGCGGCTGCCACGGCGGCCTGGCCGTCGGCTTCCTGGCTCACGTCGCACTTGACGAATACGCCGCCGATCTCCTTGGCGACGGCTTCGCCCTTTTCAGCCTGCATGTCGGCGATCACCACCTTGCCGCCGTTGGCGGCCAGCATGCGCGCCGTACCCTCGCCGAGGCCCGAAGCGCCACCGGTCACGATAAAAACCTTGCCGTCGATCTGCATAAAAAGTCTCCTGGGATAAGCCTTTCATTATCGAAGACGCCAAGCACCGGCCAGGAACACCGCGGAACCGGCCCCCGCCGGGCCGCAACAGACATAAAAAAAGGCCTCATCCGAGGATGAGGCCCTGAATTGGATCCGTGAGGACCCAAGGAGACAACTGGTGGTGGTCGGTCGCTTGATTGCTCAGCGCTTGCGCGAAGCGGTGGCGGTCTTGGCGGCGGCGACGGCCTGGCTCGACACGGCGTTGAAGTTGGCTTCGGCGACGTCCGAGGCTTGCTTGACGGCCTTCTGGACCGATTCGAAAGCGTTGTTGGCGGCGGCCACGGCGCTCTTCAGGACGGCAACGGCGGTTTCCGAACCGGCGGGAGCGTTCTTGGAAGCGCTGTCGACCAGGCCGACGAAGGCTTGCTGAGCTTCGGTCGCCTTGGCTTCGAAGGCCTTGGTGAACTCGGCGCCGGTGCCTTGGGCGATGTCATACAGGTGACGGCTGTAGGCGGCGGTCTTCTCGGCCAGGGGCTGGAACAGGCTGGCTTGCAGCGTCAGCAGTTCTTGCGCGTCCTTCACGCTCAGGGCGGCCTGGGCGGTGTTCTGGGCTTCGGCCAGGGCTGCCTTCGAGGCGGTCACGTTCAGTTCGACGAGCTTCTCGACGCCTTCGAAAGCCTTGGTGGTCAGGCCGAAGAGGGTTTCGAGGTTTGCTTTTTGAGCGGCGAGGATTTGGTCAGCGGTCAGGGCCATTTGGGATCTCCAGAAGGGATGATTGAGTGGTTGGTTCACTTTGCGCTGTCTCGCCGTCAATGTTGCGGTGCAGCATGGCCTCAAGTATAGGCAGCTGGTTCCCGCGATCAAGTGGTTTTTGCTGCCATGCAGCAATTTAGAAGGGGGCTTCTAAATCCGGCCTCGGCGGTGTTCCCTGTGCTCTCGCAGGAGGTCGCGAAGGTTCCGCCTTCCCGCGCAGGCCGCTGGCAGAATGCCGCGCGATGAGCGCCCCGACCACCAAACCCACTCCCCATGCGCGCAGCGGCTACCGCGCATTCCGCAGCATCCCAACGCGCTGGGCCGACAACGACATGTACGGCCACGTCAACAACGTCGTCTACTACAGCTGGTTCGACACGGCGGTGAATGCCCTGCTGATCGAGCGGGGCGCCCTCGACATTCACGATGGCCAGACCGTCGGCTTCGTGGTGGAGACCCAGTGCAACTACTTCGCGCCTGTCGCCTTCCCCCAGACGGTGGAAGCAGGTGTGCGGGTCGCCCAGACGGGCCGCTCGAGCGTGCGCTACGAGATCGCCCTGTTCGCCGAAGGCTCCGACACCGCCGCGGCGCAGGGCCATTTCGTGCACGTCTATGTGGACCGCGCCACGCAGCGCCCGGTGCCCCTGCCCGACGCCTTGCAGCGGGTGGTCGACTCGCTCAAGGCCTGACGCCCTTCGAGCCAATTCCCCCTGAGAAAAAAGAAAGACGGCGCCCGAGGGCGCCGTCTTTGCTGGCAAGCCTGGAAGGGGCTTACATGCTCTTCTTCATGGCCTTGATGTCGGCCTTGCCTTGAGCTTCGTCAGCCTTGGCCTGCTTCTCGCAAGCGGTCTTGGCTTCGCCCTTCTGGTCGTCGCACTTTTCCTTGGCGACTTCATAGTTGGCCTTCACCTTTTCCTCGGCGACCTTGCGGGAGTTGCTGTCGCTGGGCTTGTACTGCTGCTCGAGTTCGGCCTTGGCAACGTTTTCCTTGCCCTTGGCTTCCTTCATGCAGACATCCTTGGCGTTGTCCTTCATGGTGTCGCACTGGGTCTTGGCGACCTTGTAGTCGGCTTCGATCTTTTCCTTGGCGACCTTGTACTCGTCCTTGGTCATTGCACTGGCCTGGGTGGCCACGAAGCAGGTGGATGCGAGGGCCAGCATGAGAAGGTGTTTTTTCATGGGAGTTCTCCTTCGAGGTGATTTGAATTCGGCTGCAAGCAGGGGAGGTGGCGCTCAATAGCGCTCGAACCAGAGCGAGTCGGGCGTACGGCCGTCGCGCGACTCCCAGTCCTTGACCTGTTTCTCGGCCTCGTCGCGGCTGATGCCGTGGCGTTCCTGGATGCGGCCGAGCAGCTGGTCGCGCTTGCCGGCGATGACGTCGAAGTCGTCGTCGGTGAGCTTGCCCCACTGCTCCTTGACCTTGCCCTTGAGCTGCTTCCAGTTGCCTTCGATGGTGTCCTTGTTCATGCGAATCTCCTTTGGGACTGTTGATCCGGCGGGCTGTGTCCGCCGCCGTGAAAGCAATGTGGCTTCAACGATTCGCCCTGACGGTAGGACGTGCTGTTCGGACCCCGTAGGCAGACGCCGACGCGTCCCGTGATAATCGAACGGCCGCCGAAAGTTTGGGACAACGCGCACAGCACCATGATCATCCACAGCCTGCTCGACACCGACCTCTACAAGTTCACGATGATGCAGGTGGTCCTGCATCACTTTCCGGGGGCACGGGTCGAGTACCGCTTCAAGTGCCGCAACCCCGGCGTCGATCTGGCGCAGTTCGCCGGGCAGATCCGCGAGGAGGTGCGCGGGCTGTGCTCGCTGCAGTTCCGCGATGCCGAGCTGGCCTACCTTCGCTCCATGCGCTTCATCAAGAGCGACTTCGTCGACTTCCTCGGGCTCTTCAGGCTCAACGAGAAGTACATCAACATTATTCCCCAGCCCTCGGGCGAGCTCGAGATCCGCATCAAGGGGCCGTGGCTGCACACCATCCTGTTCGAGATCCCGGTGCTGGCCATCGTCAACGAGGTCTATTTCCGCAACACGCAGAAGAAGCCCGACTTCGAGGAAGGCCGCCGCCGCCTCGAGACCAAGCTGGGCCAGCTGCAGGAAGCCGGCCTCGGCGACCTGAAGATCGCCGACTACGGCACGCGTCGGCGCTTCTCCAAGGACTGGCACGAAGAGGTGCTGCGCACGGCGGCCGCGCGGCTGGGCGCCGTCACCTCGCCGCCGGTGCAGGCGCCTCCGGGCGCGCGGCTGCCGCAGCTGGCGGGCACCAGCAACGTGCTCTATGCCATGAAGCTCGGCATGATCCCGCTGGGCACCATGGCGCACGAATACCTGCAGGCCTGCCAGGCGCTGGGCCCGCGGCTGCGCGACAGCCAGATCTTCGGCTTCGAGAGCTGGGCCCGCGAGTACCGCGGCGACCTGGGCATCGCGCTGTCCGACGTGTACGGCATGAGCGCCTTCCTGCGCGACTTCGACCTGTACTTCTGCAAGCTGTTCGACGGCGCCCGCCACGACAGCGGCGACCCCTTCGTCTGGGGCGAGCGCATGCTGGCGCACTACATCGCCAACCGGGTCGACCCGCGCACCAAGACGCTGATCTTCAGCGACGGCCTCACGGTGCCGCGCACCATCGAGCTCTACCAGCAGTTCCGCGGCCGCTGCCAGCTGGCCTTCGGCATCGGCACCAACCTCACCAACGACCTGGGCTACGAGCCGCTGCAGATCGTCATCAAGATGATCGAGTGCAACGGCCAGCCGGTGGCCAAGCTGTCGGACACGCCGTCCAAGAACATGTGCGAGGACGAGAAATACCTGGCCTACCTGCGCCAGGTGTTCGAGATCGAACAACCCCCGGCCTGAAGGCTGTACTGACCTCTCTGGTACGGTACGGCCCCATGCAAAAGAAGACCCCATTCAAGGCGGCCGCGCTGCCCTTCCTGCTCCTTTTCCCCGCACTGGCCTCGGCCGCCGAATTCGACGGCGGCAGCCTCTCGCCGCTGTGGGGCGTACCTTTCGCGGGCATCCTGCTGTCGATCGCGCTGCTGCCGCTGCTCGCGCCGGCCTTCTGGCACCATCACTACGGCAAGGTGTCGGCCGCCTGGGCGCTGGCCTTCCTGCTGCCCTTCGCGGCGAACTTCGGCCTGGGCTTCGCGGGCGTGCAGCTCGTGCATGCGCTGGTGGCCGAGTACATCCCGTTCATCATCCTGCTGACCGCGCTCTTCACCGTGGCGGGCGGCATCCACATCCGCGGCAACCTGCACGGCGCCCCGGGGCTGAACACGGCCATTCTTGCCATCGGCGCGGTGCTCGCGAGCTTCATGGGCACCACGGGCGCTTCGATGCTGCTGATCCGGCCGCTCATACGCGCCAACGACAACCGCGTGCACAAGGTGCACGTGATCGTGTTCTTCATCTTCATCGTGTCGAACGCGGGCGGCTCGCTCACGCCGCTGGGCGATCCGCCGCTGTTCCTGGGCTTCCTGAAGGGCGTCAGCTTCTTCTGGACGCTGCAGAACATCCTGCCCGACACGTTGTTCATCCTGGCCGTGCTGCTGGCGCTGTTCTATTTCATCGACCGCCACTACCACCGCAAGGAAGGCGTGCTGCCGGTCGACCCCACGCCAGACACGCCGGGCGGCATCGGTTTCGACGGAGCCGCCAACTTCTGGCTGCTGGGCGGCGTGGTTGCGCTCGTGCTGCTCAGCGGCTTCTGGAAGTCGCCGGTGGTCTTCGACGTCTTCGGCACCGAGGTCGGCCTGCCGGGGCTGGTGCGCGACGTCGGGCTGATCGCGATCGCGGTGGTCTCGTACAAGCTGACCTCGCCCAAGGTGCATGCCGACAACCAGTTCGAATGGGGACCGATGGCCGAGGTGGCCAAGCTCTTCGCGGGCATCTTCCTGACCATCATCCCGGTGATCGCGATGCTCAAGGCAGGCACGCAGGGGCCGTTCGGCGCCATCGTCTCGGCCGTGACCCGTGCCGACGGCCAGCCCGATCCGGCGATGTACTTCTGGGCCACGGGCGTGCTGAGCTCCTTCCTGGACAACGCGCCGACCTACCTCGTGTTCTTCAACACGGCGGGCGGCGACCCGGCGGCGCTCATGACCACCTACGCCGGCACGCTGGCCGCCATCTCCGCCGGCGCCGTGTTCATGGGCGCCAACACCTACATCGGCAACGCGCCGAACCTCATGGTCAAGGCCATCGCCGAGAGCCGCGGCGTGCGCATGCCGAGCTTCTTCGGCTACATGGCGTGGTCGTGCGCCATCCTGGTCCCGCTGTTCGTCCTGTCCACCTTCCTCTTCTTCCGCTGAGAGACAAACAAATCATGAGCAAGCCCAAGATCCTGGTCGCGCGCGCGATCTTTCCCGAGACCATCGAGCGCCTGTCGCAGCATTTCGAGGTCGAGTCGAACCAGGCCGACGAGAGCTGGAGCAAGGAGCAGCTGATCGCGAAGCTGCAGGGCAAGCAGGGCGCCTTCACCACCGGCAGCGAGCGCATCGACGCTGCGGTGCTCGACGCCTGCCCCGACCTGAAGATCTGCGCCAACATGGCGGTGGGCTACAACAACTTCGACGTCGACGCGATGGCCGCGCACGGCGTGCTCGGCACCAACGCGCCCGACGTGCTGACCGAGACCACGGCCGACTTCGGCTTCGCGCTGCTGATGGCCACGGCGCGCCGCATCGCCGAGAGCGAACACTTCCTGCGCGCAGGCAAGTGGCAGAAGTGGAGCTACGACATGTTCGCGGGCTCCGACATCCACGGTTCCACGCTCGGCATCATCGGCATGGGCCGCATCGGGCAGGGCATCGCCAAGCGCGGCGCGCACGGCTTCGGAATGAAGGTGGTATATCACAACCGCTCCAGGCTCGACGCTGCGCTCGAGGCCGAATGCAAGGCCAGCTATCTGAGCAAGGAAGAGCTGCTGAAGACCGCCGACCACGTGGTGCTGGTGGTGCCTTACTCGCCGGCGTCGCACCACACCATCGGCGCAGCCGAGATCGCGCTGATGAAGCCGACCGCCACGCTCGTCAACATCGCGCGCGGCGGCATCGTCGACGACGCGGCGCTGGCCGTCGCGCTGCGCGAGAAGCGCATCGCCGCCGCCGGCCTCGACGTGTTCGAGGGCGAGCCCAAGGTGCATCCCGACCTGCTGACCGTGCCCAACGTGGTGCTCACGCCGCACATCGCCAGCGCCACCGTGCCCACGCGCCGCGCCATGGCCGACCTCGCGGCGGACAACCTGATCGCGTACTTCGGCGGCAAGGGCCCGCTGACGCCCGTGACGCCGGTTCCGGCGGCCGGCAACTAAGCAAGCAGAAGAAGAGGGCGCACGCGGACCTTGGACCCATCGCTGATCCTTGTCGGACTCGGAGTACTCGCACTCATCCAGCTCGTGCTGGTGATCTGGCTGCTCGCGCGCCGGCCGCCTCCGCCCGACAACGCCGACTTGACGCGCATGCTGGCCACGCTGGGCGCGGCCAACGAGCGCACCGAGCGCGAACTGCGCCGCGAGATCGCGGAAAGCTCGCGCGGCGCGCGGCAGGAGACCACACAGGCCTTCGCCACCTTCCAGCAGGCGCTGGTGCAGCAGGGGGCCGAGGCCACGCGCACGCAGAACGCGCAGCTCGACGCCTTCGCGCTGCAGCTCGCCTCGCTGCAGAAGACGCTGGCCGACACGCTCAACAACCAGCTGCAGGGGCTGAGCGAATCGAACGCGCGGCGGCTTTCGGAAGTGCGCGCCACCATGGAGGCGCAGCTCGCACAGCTGCAGCAGACCAATGCCGCCAAGCTCGACGAGATGCGCAAGACCGTCGACGAGAAACTGCAGACCACGCTGGAGGCGCGTCTCGGCGAAAGCTTCAGGCAGGTGGCCGAGCGGCTCGAGCAGGTGCACAAGGGCCTGGGCGAGATGCAGACGCTGGCGGTGGGCGTCGGCAGCCTGCAGCGCGTGCTGACCAACGTGAAGACGCGCGGGATGTTCGGCGAAGTGCAGCTCGAGGCGCTGCTCGAGCAGGTGCTCACGGCCGACCAGTACGCCAGGCAGGTCGAGACCAAGCCGCGCAGCGGGCAGCGCGTGGATTTCGCCATCCGCTTCCCGGGCCGCGGCGACGACGGCGCACCGGTATGGCTGCCGATCGATGCCAAGTTCCCGCGCGACGACTACGAGCGGCTCATCGACGCGCACGAGCGCGCCGACGCGGCGGGCGTCGAGCTCGCGGCGAAGGCACTGGAGGCGCGCATCCGCACCGAGGCCAAATCCATCGCCGACAACTATCTTGCGGCCCCGCACACGACAGATTTCGCGATCCTGTTCCTGCCGGTGGAAAGCCTCTACGCCGAAGTGCTGCGCCGTCCCGGCCTGATGGACGCGCTGCAGCGCCAGCACCGCGTGACGCTGGCCGGCCCGACCACCCTGCTGGCGATGCTCAACAGCCTCCACATGGGCTTCCGCACGCTGGCGCTGGAGCGGCAGGCGTCCGAGGTCTGGAAGGTGCTGGGCGCGGTCAAGACCGAATTCGAGCGCTACGGCGAATGGGTCGCCCGCATCAAGGAGCAGGTGGCCAAGGCCTCCGACACCATCGACAAGGCCGACACGCGCGCACGGCAGATGCGCCTGGCGCTGCGCAAGGTCGAGGCACTGCCCGAGGCGCAGGCCCAGGCGCTGCTGCCGCCCACCGCCTCGGGCACCGACGCCGACAACAAAGAGAAAGAAGAGGGCGAGAACTCCCCGTGAAAGGTTCCGAACTGCTGCGTGTGATCGGCGCCCAGGTGTGCCTGCACGCGACCATGGCCGGCATGCGGCTCGCCACGCCGCTGCTGGCGCTTCAACAGGGCTACAGCGCAGCCGCGGTCGGCGTGCTGATCTCGCTGTTCGCGCTGACCCAGGTCTTCCTCGCGCTGCCGGCGGGCCGTTTCGCCGACCGGCATGGCTTCAAGCGGCCGCTGTGGCTGTCGGTGGTCGCCGCGGTCGTGGGCGCCGGGCTGGTGGTGATCTTCCCGGTGTTCCCGGTGATGTGCCTGGCGGCGCTGCTGACCGGCGGCGCCACCGGCGCGACGGTGATCGCGCTGCAGCGGCACGTGGGCCGCTCGGCCACCAACCCGACGCAGCTCAAGCGCGTGTTCAGCTGGCTGGCCATCGCGCCGGCCGTGGCCAATTTCGTCGGGCCCTTCCTGGCGGGGATGCTGATCGACCATGCGGGCCGTGCGCCTGCCGACATGCTGGCCTTTCGCATCTCCTTCGGCGTGATGGCGGCGCTGCCCATTCTTTGCTGGCTGCTCGCGCGGGGTGCCCACGAGCAGCCGCCCGCGCCGCCGGTGGCAGGTGCCGCGCCTACGCGCGCCTGGGACCTGCTGCGCGAGCCGATGTTCCGGCGCCTCCTGTTCGTGAACTGGCTGCAGTCGTCGAGCTGGGACGTGCACGCCTTCGTGCTGCCGATCCTGGGCCACGACCGGGGCATCAGCGCCTCGGTGATCGGCTCGATCCTCGGCGCCTTCGCCATCGCGGCGGCGGCGATCCGCGTGATCCTGCCGGTGATCGCCTCGCGCGCATCGGAGCGCAACGTGATCCTCGCGTCGACGGCGGTCACGGCGCTGGTCTTCGCGGTCTACCCGCTGCTGGACTCGGCCTGGACCATGGGCATCTGCTCGGTGGTGCTCGGCTTCGCGCTGGGCGCGGTGCAGCCGATGGTGATGAGCATGCTCCACCAGATCACGCCGCACGCCCGACACGGCGAGGCGCTGGGGCTTCGGCTCATGACCATCAACGCGTCGAGCGTGGCGATGCCGATGCTGTTCGGCTCGCTCGGCGCGCTGATCGGCATCGCCGGCGTGTTCTGGGTGGTGGGCGGCGTCGTGGCGGTGGGGGCTAGAGCGACCTGGGGGCTGAAGGTTTGATGGCAGCGTGAAAGCCATGCTCCAGATAAGAATAATTCTCATCTGATTGACAATTTACTGACCTGAAGTCAGTATCGGCGCCTTCTTCAACGACCTTGAAGGCGTCCATGAACTCTCCTCTTCGGGCCCAGGCAGCGGCCGATCCGCGCCGCCGCCTCGCGCTGATTGCCGCGGTGTATCTCGGCAGCTTCATCGCCACGCTCGACGTGAGCATCGTCAACGTCGCGCTGCCCACGCTGCAGCGCGCGCTTTCCACCGACCTCGCCGGCCTGCAATGGGTGATCGACATCTACGCCCTGTGCCTCTCGGCCTTCATGCTGTCGGCCGGCCCGCTGGGCGACCGCTACGGCCGCAAGCGCGCATGGCTGGCTGGCGTGGCCGTGTTCACGCTGGGTTCGGCGATGTGCGCGATGGCCGGGAGCCTGCAGACGCTGCTGGCGGGCAGGGCGGTGCAGGGCGTCGCCGGCGCTTTGATGATCCCGGGTGCGCTGTCGCTGCTGGCGCATGCGTTTCCGGATCCGGCCGAACGGGCCCGGGTCATCGGCGGCTGGTCTTCCTTCACGGCGCTGTCGCTGATCCTCGGGCCGCTGCTCGGCGGTTTGCTGGTGGACCACGCGGGCTGGCAGAGCATCTTCCTCATCAACATCCCGATCGGCGTGCTGACGGTGGGGCTGGGCCTCTGGGGCATCCGCGAGACGTCGCACCCCGAACACGCGGCGCTCGACCCGGCGGGACAGGTGCTCAGCGTGCTGTGGCTCGGTGCGCTGACCTACGGGCTGATCGTGGCGGGCGAGTACGGCTGGGGCTCGGTGCAGGCGGCGAGCGCGCTGGTTGCGGCTGCCATCGGCCTGGCGCTCTTCCTGATGGTGGAGGCGCGCGTGGCGCGGCCGCTGCTGCCCCTGGGGCTGTTCCGCGACGCGCGCTTCTCGGTCGCCAACTTCGCTTCGTTCGTGCTCGGGTTCTCGGCTTATGCCAGCCTGTTCTTCTTCTCGCTGTTCCTGCAGCAGGTGCAGGGCTGGTCACCCAGCGACACGGGCTGGCGGCTGGTGCCGCAGTTCGTCGCGACCGGCATCGTCGCCTCGCAGTTCGGCCGCCTGGCAAGGCGCTTCGACGTGCACACGCTGATGATCGCCGGCTATGGACTCATCGGCGGCGCGATGCTGCTGCTGACGCTGTTCTCCGCCGGCACGCCATACGCCTTCCTGGCTCTTATGTTCGTGTTCCTCGGCGCAGGCACCGGCCTTGCCGTGCCGGCCACCAGCACGGCGGTGATGGCGCTGGTGCCGGCACAGCGCTCCGGCATGGCCTCGGCCACGATGAACGCGCTGCGCCAGGCCGGCATGCTGATTGGCATTGCACTGCTCGGAACGCTGATGAGCACGCGCGCCACCTCGCTGCTGGCGGATGCGCTGGCGCAGGCAGGCCTGCCAGGCGCCCGGCAGGCAGCGGTTGCGGCGGTCGGGCGGCACGAGCTGAGCGCGCTGGGTGCGCTCGATGCATCCGTTGCTCGCGATCTTCTGGCTGCAGCGCTGGCCGGCGGCTTCCATGCTGCCGTGGCCTGCGCCGGCATCGTGGGCCTGCTGGCCGCGGGCCTGCTACTGAGCGTGAGGCCCCGCGCCGCCGCCTTGCCTGTGCGCGCGACCTGAGGGCCGTTCCACCATGCCCGCCGCCCATGTGCCGCTGTTGCGCCTTCGCACGCGCCTTCGTCCGGTTTTTTCCAAGGAGCTTTCCATGATCCATCACGAACTCAGTCAATGGCCCCTCGTCATCAGCGTTTCGGCGGGGCTGCAGACAATCGAGGGCATGCGCGCCTTCACCGACGACTGGAACCGCTGGCTCGACCGCGGCGAACCTTTCGCATCGCTGCGGGTGTTCGCGGACGCCGATGCGCTGGTCCATCCCGAGGGGAGCGCGCAGAGCGCCAAGCAGTGGCTGCAGGAGCGCGGCGCCGACATCCGCCGCCATATGATGGGCATGGCGAGCGTGGTGCCCGCCGATCAGTACGAGAAAATGCGCAAGATGAATGTCGAGAAACTCTTCGGCGTGCCTGCCAGTACCTTCGCCGATGCCGACGATGCACTCGTCTGGATCGGCGAGCGCGTGATGGAGCCCCGCGGCCTGCGTTTCGACCTGGCCGCCGTGCGCGCGGCGATCCGCTCGGCCCACGCGGCCGTGGCGGTTGTTTCCTGAGGCAGCAGATGGCAACGAGCGACGGCACCGGCACGACTCCCACATCCCCCGAAGGAGAAGGCGCGCCGCGCCGTCGCACCAAGGCCCCCGAGACACGCGCCGGCGCGCTGATGGATGCCGCCGAGCGCCTCTTCATCGATAAAGGCATCGCCGCCACCAGCATCGACGAGATCGCGGCCGGTGCGCAGGTGGCCAAGGGCACGTTCTATCTGTATTTCCCGTCGAAGGAGGCGCTGCTCGGCGCGCTGCAGCAGCGCTTCGTCGACACCTTCTGCACGCGGCTGCAGGAGGCCATGGACCGGCATCGGCCCGACAACTACCACGCGCGCCTGAAGGCCTGGGTGGAAACGGGGCTCGAAACCTACCTGGACAACGTCGCGCTGCACGACGTGGTGTTCCACGAGTACCGGCCCGAAGACCGCCGCATGCGCAACGACAACGCGGTCATCACGCAGCTGGTCGCACTGCTCAGGCAGGGCGATGGCGCCGGCTTCTGGGACGTGGAAGATCCGGCCCTCACGGCCGTGATCCTCTTCAATGCGCTGCACGGCGTGGCCGACGACTCGGTCGCGATGGGCCAGACCAGCGCGGCGGAGCGCAAGCGCCGCGCTCGGGCGCTCACGAAGTTCCTGGAGCAGGCGCTGCACCCCGCCGAGGACGACGGCGCCGACTGAGCTGACGGGTCAGAGCTTGTAGAAGCGCTTGATCGCGCCCCAAGCGTCTTCCGGCGCGTCGACGTACTCGAAGAGCTTCACGTCGCCCGGCGAGATCACGCCTTCGTCGACGAGGAAGTCGAAGTCGATCAGCCGCTTCCAGTAGTCGGAGCCGAAGAGCACGATCGGCACCGGCTTCGACTTCTTGGTCTGAACCAGCGTGATCACCTCGAACAGTTCGTCCAGCGTGCCGAAGCCGCCGGGGAACGCCACCAGTGCCTTCGCGCGCATCATGAAGTGCATCTTGCGGATGGCGAAGTAGTGGAACTTGAAGCTCAGAGCGGGCGTGACGTACGGGTTGGCTTCCTCTTCCATCGGCAGCGCGATGGCCAGGCCCACCGAAAGCCCGCCGCCTTCGTGTGCGCCGCGGTTGGCCGCCTGCATGATGCCGGGGCCGCCGCCGGTGCAGATGAAGAGCTTGTCCTGCGGTTCCTTGTCGTTGCTGTACTGGGCCACCAGCTTGCCGAATGCGCGCGCCTTCTCGTAGTAGTGCGAGTTGCGCGCCAGCCGGCGCCAGCGCTCGGACGAGACCGTGTCGCCGCTGAGATCGGCCTGCGCGATCATGGCCGAGGCGTCTTCCTCGCTGCGGAAGCGCGCGCTGCCGAAGACCACCACCGTGTTCTCGATGCCGTGGGCGCGCTGCTCGATGTCGGGCTTCATCAGTTCGAGCTGCATGCGGATGCCGCGCGTTTCGCGGCGCAGCAGGAACTCGGGATCGGCGAAGGCGATGCGCGAGGGATCGGGGTCGAGTGGAAGGCCCTGGTCCGCATGGGCCTGGAGCGTGGCCCAGGCATCGGCGAGGCGCTTGTCGTGAAGATCGTGCGTGTTGTTCATGGGAAAACGGACGGATTGACCGGGTGATTGTGCAGTGTCGCAACCATCATGCCCGTCATGGGCCGGAAGCGAAAAAGGCTCCTTGCGGAGCCTCTTTCGGGGTGGTGGTCGACCGGTTGGACCGGCGCTCAGACGCGCTTGCGGTATTCGCCGGTGCGCGTGTCGATTTCGATGCGGTCGCCCTGCGAGACGAACAGGGGAACGGGCACTTCGAAGCCGGTGGAGATCTTGGCAGGCTTCATGACCTTGCCCGAGGTGTCGCCCTTGACGGCCGGCTCGGTCCAGGTGACTTCGCGCTCGACGCTGGTCGGCAGTTCGACCGAGATGGCCTTGCCTTCGTAGAACACCACTTCGACGGCCATGCCGTCTTCGAGGTAGTTCAGGGCGTCGCCCATGTTCTCGGCTTCGACTTCGTACTGGTTGTATTCGGTGTCCATGCAGACGTACATCGGGTCTGCGAAGTAGGAGTAGGTGCACTCCTTCTTGTCGAGCACGATCTGGTCGATCTTGTCGTCGGCCTTGAAGACCACTTCGGTGTTGAAGTTGGCGATCAGGCTCTTCATCTTCATGCGCACGGTGGCGGAGTTGCGGCCGCCGCGGCTGTATTCGGTCTTGAGGACGACCATCGGGTCCTTGCCGTGCATGATGACGTTGCCGGCGCGGATTTCTTGAGCGATTTTCATAACAGGGTCTCTGGATGTTGGCCGCTCGGTGCACGGGGCCTTCGGTTGCCGTTCGGTCGTCGTCGCGATGCTTGTCCGGACGTCTGCCAAGTCGGCTGGCCCCGCGGTACATGTCCCGCGGCAGGTTTAGCGAAAGACATTCCGGATCGGTGAAATCCGGTTCGAAATCCGCAAAGCCCACTATTTTAGCTTTTTTGGGTGACGAATTCCCGCAGTTGGGTCACCAGGTCGTCCTGCGCGAGCAGGCGGGCGCGCGCCTCCAGGGCGGTTTGCAGCCAGGGGCCCTGCATTTCCGGCTCGGGCAGCGGCGCATTGCCGAAGCCGTTCCAGGCGTGGTGAAAAAGCCGCAGGGAGGGCGGGGCGCCGATCCAGTCGAGCCAAGCGTTCAGCTTCTCGTGGTGGGCGTCGTCGTCCTGCGGGTAGATCTGCCAGACCAGCGGCGCGCCCGCCCACAGCGCGCGCACGAGCGAATCCTCGCCGCGCACGAAGTTCAGGTCGCAGGACCACAGCAGGTGGTCGAAGTCGGGCTGGGTGAGATAGGGCAGGTATGAAATTGATAGCGCGCCGCGGTCGTCCGGCACCGGCGCGCTTCCCCGCAGGGCCCGGACCGCCTGCGCGGCGCGCCCCGCCGTCACCAGCAGGCGAGTGGGTTGGCCGGACGCGGCGAGCCGCTCCAGCAGGTTGGCCAGCGCGACGGGCTCGTAGCAGAAGAGGGAGACGAGGCGCTCGCCCTCGCGCCACGGGATCTGCCGGGCCGCCAGCCACTGAGCGCGGTCGAAGGCGGTCCTGCGCTCCATCAGGTCGGGTTCTCTCAGCAGCCCTCCCGTGGCGGGCGTGAACCCCGGGTAGAAGAAGTGCTTCGTCAGGCCCGAGCCAGGCCCCTTGAAGACGGGTGAGGGCAGGCCATGCAGCCGCTCGACATACGGTTCGGCCGAGAGGTATTCGAGATTGATCCACGCCAGGCCCGGCCCCTCGGCAAAACGGGCGATCAGCTCCGGCGCCGGGTCGCAGCCGAAGGCTTCGATCAGCACGTCGGGCGCCGGTCCTGCGACGGCTGCCCGAAGCGAGGCGGCGTCCAGCCAGTCGATCACCTCCACGCCGTCGTGGCCGGTGCGCGCATCGGGCGCCATCCAGCCCAGCGCCGCCGCGTCGTCGATCCACAGCCGCACGCGTTCGCCCAGGGCGGCCAACTGGCGAGCCAGGCGCCAGCAGACGCCGAGGTCTCCGTGGTTGTCGATGACCTTGCAGAAGATGTCCCACTGCTTCGATTGGCTGGATTGCATGGTCGCGAGTGTGCCCGTGTTCGCACGCGGCGCTTGCTATGCTGACCGGACGACAACCACCGGAGAGAGAGAACCCATGAGGATGCAGACCTTCCGTGCCGCCAAGACCGTGCTCGCCTTCTCGCTGGCGCTTTGCGGCATCTGCGGCATGACCTCCGCCGCGGCGCAGCCGCAGACGCCGCAGTCGCTCACGCCGCAGCAGCAGCGTTTCCACGACATCTATAAAGAGCTGATCGAGATCAACACCACCCACTCGGTCGGCGACAACACCGCGGCGGCGCGGGCCATGGAGAAGCGTCTGATCGAAGCGGGTTTCGCTCCCGGCGACATCCAGATATTCGAGCCCTTCCCCAAGAAGGGCAACCTCGTGCTGCGCTTCAAGGGCGACGGCAGCAAGAAGCCGCTGCTGCTGCTGGCCCACATCGACGTGGTCGAGGCCCGGCGCGAGGACTGGAAGACCGATCCCTTCAAGCTGCAGGAGACCGGTGGCTACTTCACCGCGCGTGGCGCCATCGACGACAAGGCCATGGCCGCGGCGCTGGTCTCCGTGGTGGGGCAGCTGAAGCAGGAGGGCTTCAAGCCGAGGCGCGACGTCATCCTCGCGCTGACCGCCGACGAGGAGCGCGGCGACGCGCTGAGCAACGGCGCCTTCTGGCTCATCAACAACAAGCCCGAATTGCTGCAGGCCGAGTTCGGCATCAACGAAGGCGGCGGCGGCGAGCTGCGCGGCGGCAAGCCCAACCTGCACCGCATGCAGGTGGCCGAGAAGATGTACACCACCTACATGCTGGAGGCGCGCGACGTGGGCGGCCACAGCTCGGTGCCGACCAGGACCAACCCCATCTACGCGCTCTCGGCCGCGCTGGAGCGGCTCGGCAACTACAGCTTCCCGGTGAAGCTCGCCGACGTCACCAGGACCTACTTCGCGCGCAGCGCACCCTTCGCCACTGGGCAGCTCGCCGACGACATGCGCGCCGTGGGCAGCGGCAACCCCGACCCGTCGGTGATCGAGCGCATGTCGGCCAACCCGGCCTACAACGCCCAGTTCCGCACCACCTGCGTGGCGACGATGGTGCAGGCCGGCCACGCCGAGAACGCGCTGCCGCAGTCGGCCAAGGCCACGGTCAACTGCCGCATCCTGCCGCACGATGATCCGGACGAGGTCGAGCGCCAGCTGACCCAGGCCGTGGGCAACGACAAGATCGTGGTGCGCAACATGGGCAAGCCGCTGCGCAGCCCTGCCTCGCCGCTGAACGGCGACCTCGTCAAGACGGTGGAGTCGATCACCCAGCAGATGTGGCCCGGCGTACCCGTCATTCCCGCCATGAGCACCGGCGCCACCGACAGCCGGTTCATGCGCAACGCCGGCATCCCGATGTACGGTGTGAGCGGCCTCTTCGTCGAGCCCTCCGACGCCCGCTCCCACGGGCTGGACGAGCGCATCGAGATCCAGCGCCTGTACGACGGACGCGAGTTCCTGTATCGGCTGGTCAGCGAGCTCGCGAAGTAGGGCGCAGCCCGCGCCCGCTCCTTTGGAGGGCTCGGCGCGGGGGCAAGGGTTTGCGCGCAGGCGCCCGCCAGGGCCGCATGGCGCGCGCCACAATAGCCGCCATGTCAGACGTGCATTCCGAACAACTGCTCAGCGAAGTCGCGGCCCTGCCGCAGCTGCCCGGTGTCTACCGCTATTTCGACGCGGCCGGGGCGGTGCTCTACGTGGGAAAGGCCCGCAACCTGAAGAAGCGGGTCGCCAACTACTTCCAGAAGAACCACGGCGGTACGCGCATCGGGCACATGATCTCGAAGATCGCGCGCATGGAGACCACGGTGGTGCGCTCGGAGGCCGAGGCGCTGCTGCTCGAGAACAACCTCATCAAGACGCTCAAGCCGCGCTACAACATCCTGTTTCGCGACGACAAGAGCTATCCCTACCTCAAGATCGCGTCGCACCAGTTTCCGCGGCTGGCCTACTACCGCGGCGCGGTCGACAAGAAGCACCGCTACTTCGGGCCGTACCCGAGCGCTTGGGCGGTGAAGGAGTCGATCCAGCTGCTGCAGAAGGTGTTCCGCCTGCGCACCTGCGAGGACACGGTGTATGCCAACCGCACGCGGCCCTGTCTGCTCTACCAGATCAAGCGCTGCAGCGGGCCCTGCGTGGGCCACATCGGGCCCGAGGCCTATGCGCAGGACGTCGCCAGCGCCGAGGCCTTCCTGATGGGCGACACGCAGCTGGTGCTCTCCAAGCTCGAGCAGCGCATGACGGCGCATGCCGAGAAGCTCGAGTTCGAGCAGGCGGCCGAACTGCGCAACCAGATGTCGGCGATCTCGCGGGTGCTGCACCAGCAGTCCATCGAGATCGCGTCCGACAAGGATGTGGACATCCTGGCGGTGAAGGTGCAGGGCGGCAAGGCCTGCGTGAACCTCGCGATGGTGCGCGGCGGGCGGCACCTGGGCGACCGGCCCTACTTTCCGGTGCACGTGGAAGATGCTGCGCAGATCCATCACGGCGAGCTCGACGACGAGGAGGGCGCGCCGCCCGCCGTCGCGGATCCGGTCGAGGTGCAGGTGCTCGAGGCCTTCATCGCCCAGCACTACATCGACGTGCCCGTTCCCGCCACGCTGGTGCTCAGCGAGCAGGTGAGCCGCGAGCTGATCGAGGCCATCTCGCAGCAGGCCGGCTCGCGCGTGACGGCGGTGTTCCAGCCGCGCGAGCAGCGCCGCCACTGGCTGGAGATGGCCGAGACCAACGCCAAGCTGCAACTGGCCCGGCTGCTGGCCGAAGAGGGCTCGCAGCAGGCGCGCACCCGTGCGCTGGCCGACGCGCTGGAGCTGGCTGCGGACGACCTCGACAACTTCCGCATCGAATGCTTCGACATCTCGCACACCGCGGGCGAGGCGACGCAGGCTTCCTGCGTGGTGTTCGAGCACCACGCCATGCAGAACAAGGAATACCGCCGCTACAACATCGAGGGCATCACGCCCGGCGACGACTATGCCGCCATGCGCCAGGTGCTGCACCGCCGCTACGGCAAGCTGGCCGAGGCCATGGCCGCCGAGACCGATGCCCTGCCTCCGGGCGATGCCGAGAGCGACGGCAGCGCTGCGCCGCCCAAGCCGCGCACCGCCCGCATGCCCGACCTGGTGCTGGTGGACGGCGGCAAGGGGCAGGTGTCGATGGCGCGCGAGGTGTTCGGCGAACTGGGGCTGCCGCTGTCGCTGATCGTGGGCGTCGAGAAGGGCGAGGGCCGCAAGGTCGGCCTCGAGGAACTGGTGTTCGCCGACGGCCGCGAGAAGGTCTATCTCGGCAAGGACTCGGCCGCGCTGATGCTGGTGGCCCAGATCCGCGACGAGGCACACCGCTTCGCGATCACCGGCATGCGGGCCAAGCGTGCCAAGGTGCGCGTGGGCGGCAGCCAGCTCGAAGACATCCCGGGTATCGGGCCCAAGCGGCGCGCGCGCCTGCTCCAGCGTTTCGGCGGCATCCGGGGCGTGGCGGCGGCGAGCATCGAGGACATCGCGTCGGTCGAGGGCATCGCCTCCGACCTTGCGGAAGAAATCTACAAGGCGCTGCACTGAGCGATCGATCGCGCGACCTCCGCAGGGGGTTACCGCGGCCATGACACAATCAAGCGATGTTCTGGACCCTGCCGACCATCATGACCTGGACGCGCATCGTCGCGATCCCTTTGATCGTCGGTGTGTTCTACCTTCCGATGGCCGAGCCGATGCGCAACCTGATCGCCACGGTCATGTTCATCGTTTTCGCCGCCACCGACTGGCTCGACGGCTTCCTGGCACGCCGGCTCAACCAGACCTCGGCCTTCGGGGCCTTTCTCGATCCGGTGGCCGACAAGTTCCTGGTGTGCGCGTCGCTGCTGGTGCTGGTGCACCTGAACCGGGCCGACGTGTTCGTGGCGCTGATCATCATCGGCCGCGAGATCGCCATCTCGGCGCTGCGCGAATGGATGGCGCAGATCGGCGCCAGCAAGAGCGTGGCGGTGCACATGATCGGCAAGGTCAAGACGACCGTGCAGATGATCGCCATTCCCTTCCTGCTCTATGACGGGCGCCTGTTCGGCGTGATCGACACCGGCGCCTGGGGCCAGTGGCTGATCTGGATCTCGGCCGTGCTCACCATCTGGTCGATGGTGTACTACCTGCAGAAAGCCATTCCGGAAATCCGGGCCAGAACCAAATGACGCCCGCGACCCCGGCCGGCGGCTCGGGCTGGCTGCGGGCGATGCCCGTGGTCTTCGTGCTGATCTGGAGCACGGGCTTCATCGTCGCGCGCTACGGCATGCCGTATGCGCCGCCCCTCAAGTTCCTCGCCGTGCGTTTCGCGCTGTCTCTGGCCTGCTTCGGTGCATGGGTCGCGCTCGCGCGGGTCGAGTGGCCGAAGCAGCGGGCCCAGTGGGCGCACCTGGCCGTCACCGGCGTCCTGATGCACGCAGGCTACCTCGGCGGTGTCTGGGCCGCGGTGCGCGAGGGCATGGGCGCCGGGCTGGTGGCGCTGCTGGTCGGCATCCAGCCGGTGCTGACGGCGGTCTGGCTTTCCTTCACCGGCGGGCGCATCACCGGGCGCCAGTGGATCGGGCTGGGGCTGGGTTTCGCGGGCCTGGTGCTGGTGGTGCTGCGCAAGCTGGGGCAGGGCGGGGAGGTCAGCGGGCAGACGATGGCGCTCGCGCTGATGGCGCTGTTGTCGATCACCGCAGGCACGCTGTACCAGAAGCGCTTCGTCGCGCCCTGCGACGTGCGCAGCGCGAGCGCCGTGCAGATGGCGGCTGCCGTGCTCGTCACCCTGCCGTTCGCGGCGCTGGAGACGGACAGCATCCACTGGAACCTGTATTCGGGTGGCGCCATGGCCTGGTCGGTGCTGGCGCTGTCGCTGGGCGGCAGCTCGCTGCTCTACATGCTGATCCAGCGCGGGACCGCCACTGCCGTCACCAGCCTGCTCTACCTGGTGCCGCCCTGCACGGCCGTGATGGCGTGGCTGCTGTTCTCCGAGCCGATCACGCTGGTGACGGTGCTGGGCATCGGGCTCACGGCGGCCGGCGTGAGCCTGGTGGTGCGCAGCGGCGGGCGCTGAGCCGTCTTCTTCTATCTAGCGCGCTCCGCTCCTGCCCGGCTTCCAGGGTTCGCTTCGGAACTGCTCGACGAGGTGGTCGACCAGCAGTCGCACGCGGCGCGGAGTCTTCGGCCGCCAGGGCGCGATCCAGTGGATGTCGGCTTCCGCCATCGCGTACTGCGGCAGCAGCCGCACGAGTTCGCCGCTTGCGAGCTGTGGTGCGATGTCCCAGAGGCTGCGCAGCATGATGCCGTGGCCGGCGATGCACCAGTCGCGCACCATCTCGCCCGAGTTGCTGGCCAGCGGCCCCTGCACGCGCACGCGGGCCGTGCTGCCGTCGCGCACGTGGCGCAAGGTCCAGACGGCATGCTGGCGCTGGCCGCCGGCGTCACCGTTCTCGCGCGCGACCAGGCAGTCGTGCGAAGACAGCGCCTCGATGGTGGCGGGCGTGCCCCGGCGTTTCAGGTAGTCGGGCGAGGCGGCGAGTACGCGCTGGTTGCGCGCGATGCGACGCGAGATCCAGTCGGCCGCGTGGCGCTGTTGCACGGCCCAGAGCCAGACCGCGCCGTCATAGCCCTCGGCGCCCAGGTCGGGCAACTGCTCGGTGAGCAGCAGTTCGATCTGCAGCGCCGGGTGCCGAGCCTGGAAGGCGGCCAGCGCAGGCCCGAGCCAGAGCCGACCGAAGCCGAAGGTGGCGGCCAGCCGGACCGTGCCGGTCAACTCGTTCTGTCGCTCGCCGAGTTCGCTTTCGAGTGCCGCGAAGCCGTCGAGCAATGCCCGTGCATGCAGGCAGACCGCCTCGCCTTCGGCCGTGGCGCTCAGGCGCCGCGTGGTGCGCTCGAACAGGCGCTGGCCCAGCCGCGCTTCGAGCGCGCCCAGCCGCTTGGTGACGACGGAGGGCACCACGTCCAGCGTGGCAGCCGCGCCCGCGAGGCTGCCCTGGTCGCGGATGGCGAGCACCAGCGCCAGGTCGCTTCTTTCCATCGAGGGTGGATTCATGCCATATCGGAAAGTATGAATTGGTCGATTGTTGCTTGATGGCGCGAGGGGCGCAACGCACAATCGTCGCCGTGACGGCTTCTTCCTTTCTTTCCTTTCCCACCTTCGACATCGAGCGCGACGGCGTGCGCATCCACGGACGCGTCGGCGGGCAGGGGGCTCCCTTGCTGCTGCTCCATGGTCATCCGCAGACGCATGCGATCTGGCATCGCGTGGCACCGGTGCTGGCCGAGCGCTTCACCGTGGTCGCGGTCGACCTGCGCGGCTACGGCGATTCGGGCCGGCCGGCGGCGGATGCCGAGCATGCCGTCTACAGCAAGCGCGAGATGGCGCTCGACGCCTTCGCCGCGATGCGGCACCACGGCTTCGAGCGCTTCGGCATCCTCGCGCACGACCGCGGTGCCCGCGTCGCACACCGGCTGGCGATGGACCACCCCGCCGCGGTCGAGCGCATGCTGCTGCTCGACATCGCGCCCACGCTCGCGATGTACGAGCAGACCTCCGAGGCATTCGCCAAGGCCTACTGGCACTGGTTCTTCCTGATCCAGCCGCCGCCGCTGCCCGAGGCGCTGATCGCCTCGGACCCGGTGCGCTACGTGCGCAGCGTGATGGGTGGTCGGCACGCCGGCCTCGCGCCGTTCGCGCCCGAGGTGCTGGCCGAATACGAGCGCTGCGCCGCCATCGCGGGTACCGCCGAATCCATCTGCGAGGACTACCGCGCATCCGCCACCATCGACCTCGTGCACGACCGCGCCGACATCGCAGCCGGCCTGCGGCTCGAGCAGCCATTGCGCGTGCTGTGGGGTGAGCATGGCGCGGTCGGCAAGGCCTTCGACGTGCTCGCGCTGTGGCGCGAGCGCGCCGCCGAGGTGTCGGGCCGGGCGCTGCCCTGCGGCCACTATGTTCCCGAAGAGGCTCCAGACGAACTACTCGCCGAGGCCCTGGCCTTCTTCTCTCTTCTTCTTCCACCTTCGCAACACGCACCCGCAGGAGACACGCCATGAGCACCCACAGAATCGCAGTCATCGCCGGCGACGGCATCGGCAAGGAAACCGTGCCAGAAGGGCTGCGCGTGCTCGATGCCGCGGCGCGCAAGTTCGGCATCGACCTGAAGTTCGACCACTTCGACTTCTCGAGCTGGGACTACTACGAGAAGCACGGCCAGATGCTGCCCGACGACTGGAAGGAACAAATCGGCGGCCATGACGCCATCTTCTTCGGCGCGGTGGGCTGGCCCGAGAAGATCCCGGACCACGTGTCGCTCTGGGGCTCGCTGCTGATGTTCCGCCGCGAGTTCGACCAGTACATCAACCTGCGTCCGGCGCGCCTGATGCCCGGCATCATCGCGCCCGTGGTGCGCCGCGACGGAACGCCGCGCGAGCCCGGCGAGATCGACATGTACATCGTGCGCGAGAACACCGAGGGCGAATACTCCAGCATCGGCGGGCGCATGTACCAGGGCACGCCGCGCGAGATCGTGGTGCAGGAAACCGTGATGTCGCGCCTGGGTGTGGACCGGGTGCTGAAGTTCGCGTTCGAGCTCGCGCAGTCGCGGCCGAAGAAGCACCTCACGAGCGCGACCAAGTCGAACGGCATCTCCATCACCATGCCGTACTGGGACGAGCGCGTGGCGGAGATGGGCAAGAGCTATCCCGGCATCAAGCTCGACAAGTTCCACATCGACATCCTCACCGCCCACTTCGTGCAGCGGCCGGACTTCTTCGACGTGGTGGTGGCGAGCAACCTGTTCGGCGACATCCTGTCCGACCTCGGCCCAGCGTGCACCGGCACCATCGGCATCGCGCCCAGCGCCAACCTCAATCCCGACCGCACCATGCCGTCGCTGTTCGAACCGGTGCACGGTTCGGCGCCCGACATCGCCGGCAAGGGCATCGCAAACCCGATCGGCCAGATCTGGTGCGGCGCGATGATGCTGGAGTTCCTGGGCCACAAGCAGGCGCACGACGCCATCCTTTCGACCATCGAGAAGGTGCTCGCGCCCCAAAGCGGAGCGCCGCGCACACCCGACATCGGCGGCAACGCGAGCACCTCCGACCTGGGCCGGGCCATCGCCGATGCGCTTTGAGAGCCTTTGAAAAAGGACTTCACGAAACGCCCCTAAAATCGCGCGCTCCGCTGCTCGGCATGGCCTCGTGTCTTATTGACACCCTGCAGACCAGTGGTTGTAATCCTCGCTGGCAGCGCGCTGCCGAGGCGTCAGGCCTGCCGGGTTCTTGTGTCGCACCGTCTGCGGCCAGGTCGCAGCTGACGGAAGCCGACCAACTTTTTTTCTACAAGGGGCCCTTGTGAACAAGACCGAACTGATTGAGCACATCGCAAAGAACGCCGACATTTCCAAAGCTGCTGCGACCCGCGCGCTCGAATCCACGATCGGCGCCATTCGTACCACGCTCAAGAAGGGCGGCTCCGTTTCGCTCGTCGGTTTCGGCACTTTCGCAGTAGGCAAACGCGCGGCCCGCACCGGCCGAAATCCCCGCACCGGCGACGCGATTAAAATCAAGGCAGCCAAGATCCCGAAGTTCCGTCCCGGCAAGGCGCTGAAAGACGCGCTGAACTGAGGCGTTAGACTCGGAGAGTATTCCCGGTGGGGTGCTTAGCTCAGCTGGTAGAGCGGCGCCCTTACAAGGCGTAGGTCGGGGGTTCGAACCCCTCAGCACCCACCACCACCCGATGCAAAGGCGAACCACAAGTTCGCCTTTTTTATTGCCGTCCGACTGCTGTCGAAAAAGAGTGTTCAAGCATGTTTGATACCTTCCGCAAGTACAACAAGATCGTGATGATCATCTTGTTCTTGCTGATCATTCCGTCGTTCGTGTTGTTCGGCGTCGAGCGCTATCAGGGCTTCGGTCGCGACGAGAAGGTCGCGCGCATCGAAGGACACGACATCACGAAGCCCGAGTGGGATCAGCAGCACCGCGTCGAGACGGACCGCATCCGCCAGCAGTCGCCCAACGTCGATCCGACGCTGCTCGAGTCCGATGCCATGCGCTACGCAACGCTCGAGCGCATGGTGCGCGACCGCGTGCTGGCCGCAGCGGCAGCCAAGGCCAACATGACCGTCTCCGAAGAGCGCCTCTCGCGCATCTTCGCGCAGGACCCGGGCCTCGCCACCTTCCGCACGCCCGACGGCAAGTTCGACCGCGACACCTTCCAGCGCGTGACCGGCCGCACGCCCGAGCAGTACGAGGCATCCGTGCGCGCCGAGATGGCGACGCAGCAGGTGCTGCTGGGCATCTCGAGCACCGCCTTCACGCCGCCCGCGCTGGCCGCGACCACCATCAACGCCTTCTACGACACGCGCGAGATCCAGGTCGCCCGCTTCGCCCCCGATGCCTTCGCCTCCAAGGTGACGGTGAGCGATGCCGACATCGAGACCTACTACAAGGACCACACGGCGCAGTTCCAGGCTCCCGAGCAGGCGAGCATCGAGTACCTGGTGCTCGACCTCGATGCGGCGAAGAAGAACGTGGTCGTGAACGAGGCCGATCTCAAGACCTATTACGAGCAGAACGCATCGCGCTTCGGCACCAAGGAAGAGCGCCGCGCCAGCCACATCCTGATCACCGCCCCGGCGAGCGCGCCGGCAGCGGACCGCGAGAAGGCCAAGGCCAAGGCCGAGCAGCTTCTCGCCGAAGTGAAGAAGGCGCCCAACACCTTCGCCGAGGTGGCACGCAAGAATTCGCAGGACCCGGGCTCGGCGGAGAAGGGCGGCGACCTCGACTTCGTGACCAGGGGCGCGATGGTCAAGCCTTTCGAAGATGCGATGTTCGCTCTCAAGAAGGGCGAGATCAGCGGTGTCGTCGAAACCGAGTTCGGCTATCACATCATCCACCTGACCGACATCAAGCCGGCAGTGGTTCCGCCCTTCGAGCAGGTGCGCGCGACCATCGAGAACGAAATGCGCTCGCAGCAGGCCACGCAGGAATTCGCGAAGGCTGCCGAGACCTTCACCGATGCGGTCTACCAGACGCCCGACAGCCTCAAGCCGGCAGCCGACAAGCTGAAGCTCACGATCCGCACGGCCGACAACGTGCCGCGCACGCCCGCACCGGGCGCGACAGGCCCGCTGGCGAACCGCAACTTCCTGAACGCGCTGTTCGCGGCCGACTCGCTCGAGCGCAAGCAGAACACCGAGGCCATCGAGGTCGGTCCCAGCCAGCTGGCGTCCGGTCGCGTGACGAAGTACTCGCCGGCGCACCCTGTGCCGCTGGCCGACGTGAAGGACAAGATCCGTGCGCAGCTCGTCGCGGAACGCGCCGCGGTGCTGGCGAAGACCGAAGGCGAAGCAAAGCTCGCCGCGTGGACCGCGAAGGCTGACGGTGCCACCTTCGGTGCGCCTGTGACGGTGTCGCGCCGCGATGCGCAATCGCAGCCGCTGCCCGTCATCGACGCGGCGCTGCGTGCAGACCCTTCCAAGCTGCCGGCGCTCGTGGGCGTGGACCTGGGTGCGCAGGGTTACACGGTGGTCCGCGTGACCAAGGTCGTTCCGCGCACGCCGCCACCGGCCGAACTCGCCAAGCAGGAGCAGTCCCAGGTGGGCCAGTCCGTGGCTGCTGCCGAAGACGCCGCGTACTACAACATGCTGAAGGATCGCTACAAGGCAGAGATCCTCGTGCCGAAGCCAGCGGACACGCTGCCGGTCGCAGCAGGCCGCTGACACGCGCATCGCGTCTTCGCGAATCGCGCATGACAAGGCCCGGGCCGATGGCTCGGGCCTTTTTCATGTCGGCGTGCCCGCGGACGCGCACGCAGGTCGCACGAGGGACAACTCGTGCGTTCGCTTCTTGCCAGAATTCCGGCCATGGGAACCCTCTACCTCGTGCGCCACGGGCAGGCCAGCTTCGGCGCTGCCGACTACGACAACCTGAGCGAGCTCGGGCATCGGCAGGCCGTTCGCCTCGGCGAGTACTGGCGCGAGCGTGGCATGAAGTTCGATGCCGTGATCACCGGTACGCTGAAGCGCCATCGCCAGACGTGGGAGGGCATCGCCAAGGGGCTTCGGCTGGAGCGCGACGACGTGCTGCCCTGGCCCGGCCTCAACGAATACGACAGCGAGGCGGTCATCGCGACCATCCACGAAGGCAAGCTGCAGAAGCCCGACACGCCCGAGATGTACCGCCATCATTTCCGGCTGCTGCGTGAAGGCTTGAGCGCATGGATGCGGGGCAGAACCGCGCCGGCGGGCATGCCCAGCTATGTCGACTTTCTGGCGGGCGTGACGACGGCGCTCGACCATGTGCGCGACCGGCACCATGGCGCGAAGGTGCTGGTGGTGTCGAGCGGTGGGCCGATCAGCACCGCAGTGGGCCACGTGCTGGGCACGAGCGCCGAGACGACGATCGAACTCAACCTGCGCATCCGCAATACCTCGGTGACCGAGTTCGCGTTCACGCCGAAGCGGCACATGCTCGTCACCTACAACACGCTGCCGCACCTGGATGGGCCGGCGTATGAGGACTGGGTCACCTATTCCTGAAGAGGTGCCGGCCGATCGCCGGGTTGGGTGGGTCGGGTATCAGGCCTGCCACACGCCGTAGCCGGCCTTGCGCAGCGCGATGCCAAGGTCGACCTCCATGAGGCGCGCGTCCTCGTAGGTCATGGGGTTGTAGCGTTCGTAGAGCGCGGGCAGCAGGCGCAGTCCGAAATCCTGCACGAAGCTGTTGGCTTGGATGCCAGCCTTGTGCTTGTCGAAACGGATGTCGGGATCCAGGCCGGTCATGCCGACATAGACGAAGGGCTTGCCGAGCTGGTAGTCGGGATTGGCGCGCCTGAAGCGGCCGTTGTTCCATACGCGGTCATCCAGCTCGACCACATACACATGATGCTTGGCGCGTGCTTTGCGGGGCATCACCTGAGGCCGTGCGCGCGAGCCGGCGCGGCCTTGTCTCCTTGCTGCTCTTTTTTTGCGCCGGCCGGTCAGCTCTTGCGCTTGATCATGCCGTAGATGAAGAGCAGCACGATCGCACCGAGCACCGAGGCGATGAAGCCTGCACCCTGCCCGGCGGTGTACCAGCCCAGCGATTGGCCGACGTACGTGACGATCAGCGAGCCGGCGATGCCGATGATGGTCGTGACGATGAAACCGGCGGAGTCGTCGCCCGGCTTGACTGCCCGTGCCACGAGACCCACGACAAACCCGATCAGGATAGTCCAGACGATGCTCATGAAGATATTCCTTTGGAGTGGTGAAGGGGGAACTGGCGCTGAGCCGAGGCCCGTCCGCGCGGGGCGCATTCATGATAGCGGAGCGGTGCGTGCGCCGGGGGTGCTGCGGCACATCGAGCCGAGCGCCCGAGAATTTATGCCGGGGCTCGCGACGCAGGTGCTGCGTGGCGTCCTACATGTTCGCTCCCGGCGTGGCAGTACACCCTATGGATGCTGGAAAAACTGCCTGAAGTCATCGGCCAGGCGCTGCAGGGCGTGCGCGCTGGCTTGGACAACATTGTCTTCAACACGCTGGGCATGCGCGAGGGGATGGGTTCGATCGAACTCGCGAGCATGGCCTTCGCCGACCATGCGCCCTTGCCGCAGCGTTGTACCGCCGACGGCGAAGGGGTATCTCCACCGCTTCAATGGAGTGGCCTCCCGTCGGGGGCGTCATCGCTGGTGCTGATCGTGGAAGATGCCGACTCGCCCACGCCGAACTCGTTGGTGCATGCCATCGTGGTGGATCTGGCGCCGGAAAACGGCGCGCTGGCAGAAGGGGCCTTGCCCAGCCAGGACAACGAAGGCGCGCCCGGGACGCACGTGGGACGCAACTCCGCCCTGCAGGCGGCGTGGCTGCCGCCCGATCCGCCGCCTGGGCACGGCGTTCACCGGTACGCGTTTCAGTTGTTTGCGCTTGGGGGCGAACCTGCTGCGTTTTCCGAAAGTCCCGGAAGAGACGAGATCGTGGATGCCCTGCGCGAGCATGCGCTGGCGAGCGGCCTGCTTGTTGGCACCTACGAGAGATCAGATGGCTCGGTCAGCATTCCCGACGCGGCTGCGGCGGGCAGGTCGGCCGTAGCGGGATGAAATGTGGCTTTTTGAGCCCTCTCAAGATTGGTTTCGCCGAAACGCCGAGTTTTAACGCTATAATCGTAGGCTCTTCGGTGGCTGTAGCTCAGCTGGTAGAGTCCCAGATTGTGATTCTGGTCGTCGTGGGTTCGAGTCCCATCAGCCACCCCAAAATATCTCCTTTGTGCTATTGCTCAATAGCACATTCAAAGGAACAAAAAACGCCGGGTTTGTCCCGGCGTTGTCATTTTCAGCCATCGCACGCGCTGCGATCTTCAGGCTGAAGCCTCTTTTTCTCCCCAGTCTCTACATAAGCGATCGCCTCTTGGCATCTCGCTTTACGTTGCGAGTTGTTGCATTAATGCAATGGCCCGTCGTTTTTTTCGGCTGCCGGGGCACTTGTGCCAAATGTAAACTGAATTAAAATCGCCCCGTTTTCAATTTTCTGGAGTCCAAGAATGGCTTCGACCCTCGCCGATATCAATTCCCAGATCAAGAAGCACGACGAGCAGATTGCGCAATTGCGCAAGCAGGCCGAAGACCTGCGCAACCAGGAACGCTCTGGCGTGATCGAAGAGGTCCGCCGCAAGATCGCGGAATATGGTTTGACGGCCTCCGACCTCAAACTGACCGGTCGCGCAGCTTCCGCCAAGCGCGGCGCGAGCGCCGCTCCGGCAAAGGCAGCCGCCAAATATCGCAGCCCGACGGGCGAAACCTGGTCTGGCGGCCGTGGCCGCAAGCCGCGCTGGGTGACCGAGGCATTGGCTGCGGGCAAGTCGCTTTCCGATTACGAGATCAAGTAACTCGCCTCGTTTTCGCTGGGCAGATGCCCAATAAAAAAGCCCGCATGAGCGGGCTTTTTTATTGTGTGGCCGAGCAGCGCGCTCAGTTCACCATCACCAGTTTTCCTTTGACTCCGCGCGAGCCCATGTGAGCGTAAGCGGCCTTCAATTCCGCCATGGGCATCGTGCTGTCGATCACCGGCTTGATCTTTCCCTGGCCGTACCACTGAGCCAATTCGGCCATCATCTGCGCATTGGCCTGGGGCTCGCGCTTGGCGAAATCGCCCCAGAACACGCCGACCAGCGAGGCGCCTTTGAGCAGCGTCAGATTCAATGGAAGCGAGGGGATCGGACCCGATGCAAAACCGACGACCAAATAACGGCCGCGCCATCCGATGGAGCGAAAGGCCGGCTCCGCGAAATCGCCGCCGACCGGGTCGTAAATGACATCCGGTCCTTTGCCGTCGGTCGCGGCCTTGATGGCGTCGCGAAAACCGTTGGGCAGCGCGTGCGTCGTGTAGTTGATCGTCGCGTCGGCGCCGATGGAGCGGCAGAGCTCGCATTTCTCATCGGTGGAAGCGGCTGCGATCACCTTGGCGCCGGCCGCTTTCGCGATCTGGATGGCCGCGGTGCCCACGCCGCCTGCCGCGCCCAGCACCAGCACGGTTTCGCCGGCCTTCAGTTGAGCCCGGTCCATCAGGGCGTGCCAGGAGGTGGCGTAGATCATGATGAACGCGGCCGCGTCGACATGGCTGAAGCCTTCGGGCAGCGGCATGCACAGCGCCGCGGGCGCCAGCGTGTGGGTGGCGAAGCCGCCCGTACCGGAAAGGCACGCCACGTTCTGTCCGACCTTCAGGTGCGTGACGCCTTCGCCCACTGCCTGGATGACGCCCGCGTACTCGGAGCCCGGAACGAAGGGCAGCGGCGGCTTCATCTGGTACTTGTTCTGCACGATCAGCAGGTCTGGGAAGTTCAGGCTCGCCGCCTTGATCTCGATGAGCACCTGGCCCGGGCCCGGAGTGGGGGTGGGCAGTTCCTTCCAGGTCAGCGCGTCGACGCCGACGGGGTTTTCGCAAAGCCATGCGTGCATGCCAGGGGTCTCCTTCAGACAAGTAATGTTGGGGCAATGACTGCGGGCATGATAGGGGCCGAGGCGGGGCGGGCTTGTCCCTGCTGCGACGCACCCGAAGCCTACAATCCGGTGCATCCAGAAGCACCATGAAGATACTTATTTCCAATGACGACGGCTTCCAGGCGCCGGGCATCGTCGCTCTGCACGACGCGCTCAAGGACATTGCCGAAGTCGAGGTGGTCGCACCCGAACACAACAACAGCGCCAAGTCGAACGCGCTGACGCTGGCAGCGCCGCTGTACGTGCGCGAGGCGCACAACGGCTTTCGCTACGTGACCGGTACTCCGGCCGATTGCGTGCACATCGCGCTCAAGGGCCTGCTCGACTATCGGCCCGACCTTGTGGTTTCAGGCATCAACAACGGCGCCAACATGGGCGACGACACCATCTATTCAGGCACCGTGGGCGCCGCGATGGAGGCCTACCTCTTCGGCATTCCAGCCATCGCGTTCTCGCAGATCGAAAAAGGCTGGGCCCATGTGGATGCGGCGGCCCAGGTCGCGCGGCGCCTGGTCCAGCAGATCGAGCGCGAGCGCATGCACGAAGGCGGCGCGTTCCTGCTCAACGTGAACGTGCCGAACCTGCCTTTCGACGAGCTGAAGCCCATCAAGGTCTGCCGCCTCGGCCGGCGCCATGCGGCTGAGAAGGTGATCATGCAGGACAGCCCGCGCGGCGAGACCATGTACTGGATCGCCGGTGCCGGCGGTGCCAAGGACAGCGGCGAAGGCACCGACTTCCATGCCACCGCGGCCGGCCACATCGCGCTGACGCCGCTGCAGATCGACCTGACCGACCACGCCAACCTTGGTCAATGGCGCGAGACGGTGGCCCGTCTCGGCAACTGACATGGCCACGCAGCGGCCCAGTTTCCCCGTCCGCCTGACACCCACCGCTTCGGCCGCCACGCGAGGGCGCATGCCCGCCGCGCCGGTCAGGCCCGTGGTGCCGTCCACGCCCTCGATGGCGTCCGACGCCGTGCGCGCGCGCATGGTGCAGAAGCTCGCGGCGCAGGGCATTTCCGATGCGCGCGTGCTGCGCGCGATGGGCGCTGTGGAGCGCCATCGCTTCGTCGACAGCGCGTTGGTCAACCAGGCCTACGAAGACACCAGCCTGCCGATCGGCCTGGGACAGACCATCTCCAAGCCCAACGTGGTGGCCCGCATGATCGAGCTGCTGATGGGCGCTCCCGCGCTTGCCGGAAAGCCCGATGGCAAGCTCGGCAGGGTGCTCGAGATCGGCACGGGCTGCGGCTACCAGGCCGCGGTGCTGAACCATGTGGCGACCGAGGTCTACAGCATCGAGCGCCTGCGCGGTCTGCACGAGCGGGCGCGTGCCAATCTGCGGCACTTCCGGCTCGCGACCGTGCACCTGATATTGGGCGACGGGATGATCGGCTACGCCAAGGGCGCGCCCTATGCCGGCATCATCGCGGCTGCGGGCGGCGAGGCGGTGCCCGAGGCATGGATCGAACAGCTTGCCGTGGGCGGCCGCATCGTGGCGCCGACGCATTCCGCGAAGGGCGGACAGACCCTCGTCGTCATCGACAAGACCCCCCGCGGACTGGAGCGGCTCATTCTTGAGGCCGTTCACTTTGTCCCCCTAAAATCCGGAATCGCTTGAAGGAATAACAAATGCAGGGTTTTGGCAATCGGAGTTGGTTCGCTGGCGTCACGTTGGCCTTTGTGCTGGTGATCGCGGGCTGTTCCACACCTCGCGGGCCGGCACCAGTCGAAGACCGCGGCACGATGACGCGCGCACCGGCCGCCACGGTGCCCGGCGGGCCTCCCATCACCACCGACGCCAACGGCAAGCCGCTTCCCGGCATCGAAAACTACGGCAAGCCCGGCTACTACGCAGTCCGTCCGGGCGACACGATCCGCCGCATCGGCGCTGATACCGGCCAGCGCTGGCAGGACATCGTCCGCTGGAACAACATCGAGAACCCCGACCTGATCGAAGTCGGCCAGGTGCTGCGCGTGATTCCGCCCACCGGCACCGCGGTCGCAGCAGCGCCGGCACCTTCTTCCGATAGCGCGGTCACGAAGGCGGTGCCGCCGCAACCGGCGGTGGTGCCCTCGACGCCGTCCAGCGGCGCGGCCAAGTCGCCGGCGCCAGTCACTGCTTCGCCGGCAAGCCCTTCCAGCGGCGGTTCGGGTGACGAGGACGTGGGCTGGATCTGGCCTGCGAGCGGCACGCTGATCGCAGGCTTCGACGAAGCGAAGAACAAGGGCTACGACATCGCCGGCAAGGCTGGCGACCCGGTGCTGGCCGCAGCCGACGGGCGTGTTGTCTATGCGGGCGCGGGCCTGCGCGGCTACGGCAACCTGATCATCCTGAAGCACAACAACACCTACCTCACGGCATACGCGCACAACCAGACGCTGCTCGTGAAGGAAGACCAGTCGGTCCAGAAGGGCCAGAAGATCGCAGAGATGGGCAACAGCGATGCCGATCGCGTGAAGCTGCATTTCGAGATCCGCCGCCAGGGCAAGCCCGTCGATCCCTCTCGCTACCTGCCCAGCAGGTGATGCCATGGCCGCCTCCCGCCCCCGCCGCACGCAGTTGCCTGTGCGCGGGTCGGCGGGTAGCGGCGGCCGCTTGTCTCCCGGCAACGGAAATCGGAAGTTCGCCGGAGAGCAGCGCGGGAACACTCCCGAAGAAGACCCAGACTCCGTAGACCCATCGGCGGACATCGTTGCGCCTGCCAACGGCGCTGTCGGCGAACTGGTCGGCGGCGAAGGTGCGGATGCCCTGACCATCTATCTGCGCCAGGTCAGGCGCACCGAGCTCTTCACGCCCGCGCAGGAGTACGAGACCGCATGCGCCGCGCGCGCAGGCGACTTCGCCGCACGGCAGTCGATGATCGAGCACAACCTGCGGCTGGTGGTCAATATCGCCAAGGGCTATCTGGGACGGGGCGTGCCGCTGTCCGATCTCATCGAGGAGGGCAATCTGGGCCTGATGCATGCCATCACCAAGTTCGAGCCCGAGCGCGGTTTCCGCTTTTCGACGTATGCGACCTGGTGGATCCGCCAGTCGGTGGAGCGCGCGGTCATGACGCAGGCGCGCGCGATCCGGTTGCCGGTGCACGTGGTGCGCGAACTGCAGCAGGTGCTGAAGGCTCGCCGTACGCTCGAGGGCGATGCTGAATTTCTGGCGCACCGGCCGGACGGCGTGCGGGTGGAGGACATCGCCGCGCTGCTCGGGCGCGATGTGCAATCCGTGGCAGAACTCCTTGCCCTGTCGGAAGCCCCGCGCTCGCTGGATGCGGGCGACTCCCGCGGGGATGAAGGCTTCACATTGGCCGATACCGTCGCGTCCGAGGACGAGCAGGGCAGTCCGACCGACGTGGCGCACACGCGGGAGGTCGAGCGCCTGCTCGACCAATGGGTGCACGCCCTCGACGCACGCGAGCGCGAGGTGCTGGAGGGGCGCTACGGCCTGCACGACCGCGAGCCCGAGACGCTGGAGGTGCTGAGCGTGCGCCTGGGGCTCACGCGAGAGCGTGTGCGGCAGATCCAGAACGAGGCGCTGGCCAAGATGCGGCGGCAGTTGGCTCGCTCGGGCGTGGGACGCGACGCGCTGTTCTAGGGCCTTCCGGCCACGCTGAGACAATCGGGGGATGACGGAATCCATCGAAGAAAAGAAAGTCCCCGCGAATCCAGGCGAAGAATGGCTGAAGGTCGAGTCGCTCGACCTCGACGCACAGGGCGTGGCGCACAAGGCCGACGGCATGGTCGTGTTCATCGAAGGCGCGCTGCCTTTCGAGGAAGTGCGGTTCAACGTCCATCGTCGCAAGAACAACTGGGAGCAGGGCACGGTCACGGCCATCCGCCGCGAATCGTCGCAGCGCGTGCGTCCGGGCTGCCCGCACTTCGGTTTGCACACGGGCGCCTGCGGCGGCTGCAAGATGCAGCACCTGGACCCGGCTGCCCAGGTGGCCGTGAAGCAGCGTGCGCTGGAGGACAACCTCTGGCACCTCGGCAAGGTCAAGCCCGAGAACCTGCTGCGGCCGCTGGAAGGGCCGGCCTGGCACTACCGCTATCGCGCGCGTCTCTCGGTGCGTCATGTGGCCAAGAAGGGCACGGTGCTGATCGGCTTCCACGAGCGCAAGAGCCGTTACCTGGCCGACATGCAGGTTTGTCCGGTACTGCCGAAGCAGGTCAGCGAGATGTTGATGCCGCTGCGCGAGCTGATCGGCTCCATGGACGCGCGCGACACCTGCCCGCAGATCGAACTCGCCTGCGGCGACGCGCCCGACTCCACGCGCCTGGGCACCATCGCGCTGGTGCTGCGCCACCTCGAGCCGCTCTCGCGCGCCGATATCGACCGTTTGAAGGCCTTTGCCGAAAAGAACGAAGGCGTCCAGTGGTGGCTTCAGCCCAAGGGTCCGGATACGGTGAAACTGCTCGAAGAGGGCGGAACGCCGCTGGCGTACCGCCTGCCGGAGTTTGGCGTCACCATGCCATTCAAGCCCACCGATTTCACGCAGGTCAATCCACACATCAACCGGGCGCTGGTTGGCAAGGCGCTGCGCCTGCTCGACGTGCAGCCTGACGAGCGCGTGATCGACTGGTTCTGCGGCCTCGGCAACTTCACCTTGCCGCTGGCCAGCAGGGCGCGGGAGGTGCTGGGCATCGAAGGCAGCGATACGCTTGTTGCGCGCGCGGCCGACAACTTCAGCAGGAACCAGCCTGCCACGCCGGCTCGCCGAGCACTTTCGCCTGCGACCTTCGTGGCGCGAAACCTGTTCGAGATGACGCCGGCGATGCTGGTGGCCGATGGCAGCGCCGACAGGTGGCTGGTCGACCCGCCGCGCGAAGGCGCATTCGCGCTGGCCAAGGCCATCGCCGATCTTCATCAGCAGCCCGAATTGCGCACGGATGGCTGGACGCCGCCCAGGCGCATCGTCTACGTGAGCTGCAACCCGTCGACGCTCGCACGCGATGCGGGTCTGCTGGTGCATCAGGCGGGCTATCGCTGCACCCATGCAGGTGTGGTCAACATGTTCCCGCACACGGCACACGTGGAGTCGATCGCGGTCTTCGATCTGCAATGAAAAAGGGCCCCGAGGGGCCCTTTTTGCTGGAGCGCGTGTCTTGCGCGTCGCTCAGTCGCGCTCGCCGCCGAAGATGCCCAGCAGGGCCAGCAGGCTTTGGAAGACGTTGAACAGGTCGAGGTACAGGGCCAGCGTGGCGCTGATGTAGTTGGTCTCGCCGCCGTCCATGATCTGCTTCAGGTCATAGAGCATGTAGGCCGAGAAGATGCCGATGGCGGCCACCGAGATGACCAGCATGCCGGTGGTCGAGCCGACGAACACGTTGATGATGCCGCCGACCATCAGCACCATCGCGCCGACGAACAGGAACTTGCCCATGCCCGACAGGTCGCGCTTGATGACGGTGGCCAGCGAGGCCATCACGAAGAACACGCCGGCAGTGCCGCCGAAGGCCGTCATGATGAGCTCGGAGCCGTTCTTGAAGCCCAGCACCATCGCGATCAGGCGCGAGAGCATCAGGCCCATGAAGAAGGTGAAGCCCAGCAGGACCGGCACGCCGGCGGCGGAATTCTTGGTCTTCTCGATCGCGAACATGAAGCCGAAGGCGCCGCCAAGGAAGACGATGAGGCCCAGGCCGCCGGTCAGCGAACGGGTGATGCCGGTGCTCACGCCGACCCAGGCGCCCAGCACCGTGGGCAGCAGGCTCAGGGCAAGTAGCCAGTAGGTGTTGCGCAGCACGCGCTGGCGTTCGGCCTGGGCCAGCGGCTGGCCGTAGGCGGAGGTGTCTAGGGTGGTAACGCGGTCGTTCATGGCCGGAGCTCCTGTGGTTGCTGCAAGGATGCAGTTGGGCGCATTCTAGGGGGCTGCAAGAGGGGGTATCGAAAAGACCGTATGCGGGGTGTTCCCAAGCCAGAGGCCGCCTTCGCGGAGCGGCTGCGGCGTGGCCGTTATGCTCTTGGGTTTTCACGCAAGCAGAGCTCATCCATCATGAAGACCAAATCCTTTCTCGAACTCGCTGACGTCAAGGCCATTGCTGCGGCAGCCGAGGCCGAGGCCCTCAAGAACAACTGGGCGGTGACCATCGCGATCTCGGACGACGCCGGCAACCTGCTGTGGCTGCAGCGTCTGGACGGTGCTGCGGCGCTGTCCTCGCACATCGCTCCCGCCAAGGCGCATACGGCTGCCATGGGCCGCCGCGAGAGCAAGGTCTACGAAGACATCATCAACGGCGGCCGCACGGCGTTCCTGACGGCTCCTGAAGTGCAGGGCCTGCTCGAAGGCGGTGTGCCGATTGTCAAGGACGGCCATGTGATCGGCGCGGTCGGCGTGAGCGGTGTGAAGTCGAACGAAGACGCGCAGATCGCCAAGGCTGGCATTGCGGCGCTGGGCCTCTGAGTTTCAGGTCTCCGCAAAAAGCAAAACGCCGACTTCGAGGTCGGCGTTTTTGTTTGGGCTGCTTCAGCGTGGAAAAAAAGCTTGGCTAGTCGGAAAACCGTTGGCTAGCAAAAAACGACCCTTCGGAGATGAATCTCCTTGAGTCGCCCCACGATGAAACTTGCGCGAAGGGCGGCTGGACGACTTACTTGGTCAGGATCAGCTTGCCGAGTTTGGTGGCTTGCAGCCGGTAGAGGGAGCCGTTGTGCATGATGCCCACGGTCTTGCTTCCTTTCAGGAGCTCCGTGCTTTCGAGCATCGGCACCGGACGCGTTGCCTGGATGGACGCATGGCCGCCACCCGACTGGTCGAGCGAAGGATGGTTCAGAACAGAAAAGGCATTCGGTGTGGCTGGCATCTGTAGTTCCCTTATCGAAGCGATGAGTGAATGATAATGATTCGCAAGTAGAAGTCAATCGTCGCGATCAACTTTTTTTGCTTGCGGTCTTTCTTCGCTTCACTTCGTGTCAGGCTCCGTGACGAAGCCGATCTTGCGCACGCCGGCTTCACGGGCTTCCGACATCGCCTTGGCCACGCGCTCGTAGCGCACCGCCTTGTCGCCGCGGATGTGCAGCTCGGGCTGGGGCTCCTTGGCGGCCTCCGCCGCGAGGCGGGCGGGCAGCTCGCTGTCGTCGATCTTCTGTTCGTTCCAGTAGTACGTGCCGTCGGCCGTCACGCTGAACATGATGTTCTGCGGCTTGGGCTGCTCCGGCTCACTGGTGGCACGCGGCAGGTCGATGTTGACCGCGTGCTTCATCACCGGCACGGTGATGATGAAGATGATGAGCAGCACCAGCATGACGTCGACCAGCGGCGTCATGTTGATCTCGTTCATCACCTCATCGGGTTCGTCTTGTGTACCGAAGGCCATGATGCTCAGCCCTTCTTGAGCGGAACGACGATGGCGTCGCTGCCGCTTTGCACGCGTGCGCCGGTCACGAAGTAGGCGTGCAGGTCATGGGCAAAGGCGTTGAGCTTGGTCAGCACAAACTTGTTGCCGCGAACCAGCGCGTTGTAGCCCAGCACTGCGGGAATGGCCACCGCGAGGCCGAGCGCCGTCATGATCAGCGCCTCGCCGATGGGGCCGGCCACCTTGTCGATGGTCGCCTGGCCGGCCGAGCCGATGCTCATGAGCGCGTGGTAGATGCCCCAGACCGTGCCGAACAGGCCGATGAACGGGGCGGTCGAGCCGACCGAAGCCAGGATCGCCAGGCCGGTCTGCAGGCGAGCAGTGAAGGCGTCGATGCCGTTGCGCAAGGCGCGGGTGATCCAGTCGCTCACATCCAGCGCATCGTGCAGGTGAGCCTTGGTGTTGCGGTGATGGGCTGCTGCCTCGCGGCCTTCGAGGGCCAGTGCGCGGAAGGGGTTGCTGTCGTCCTTGCCCAGCTTGTTCAGGGCGGTGGCGAAGTCTTCGCTGTGCCAGAAGTCCTGCGAGTGCTTGGCCAGGCGCTTGTAGCGGATGACGTCGAGCGCCTTGACGATAATGACGATCCACGACGCGAGCGACATGCCGATCAGCAGCACTGCCACGGCCTTGGTGACGAAATCGCCCTGATTCCAGACGTTCATCAAGCCGAATTGAGAATCCATGCGTACTACTCCAAAAAATTACTGGGAAAGATTGAACCGGATGGGCGCCTTCAGCATGTAGACCGTGGCCTCGTTGGCCCCAGGCTGCTTGAATGGCGTCACTTGCGAGGACATCAGCGCTTCGCGCGCGGCCTGGTCGAGCCGTTCGTAGCCGCTGGACTTGAAGATTTCGGCCCGTTTGGGGATGCCCGCGCTGTTGAAATACACGGCAACGACCACGACACCGGATTCGCCCAGGCGCCTGCTCATCGCAGGGAAGACGACGCGCGGCTCGCGCACGTACTGCGTCTGGCCTTCGCTGATCTCGACCAGCTTCGGCGCCGGCGGGGCGGGGGGCGGAGCCGGCGGCGGTTCCGGAGCGGGTGGCGGAATGGGTGCCGGAGGAGGCGGTGGCTCGACGCTGCCCGTCGGCGCGTTGGGCGCCGGGGTCGGCTTCGGTTCCCGGATCGCCTGCGGCCGCGGGGGAGGCGGCGACTTGACCACCTTCTTTTCAGGCGGAGGGGGAGGAGGCGGCGGGGGAGGAGCCGGCTTGGGGGGCTCCACGAGCTGGCTGATGATCTCCACCGGGATCACCACTTCGGCCGCACGCCGAAGCAGCCCGCTCTGAAGCGCCCAGAGCGCAGCGGCGTGAAACAGGACGACCCCTCCAGCAATGACGACATTGCGCGAAAGGCCGAAGACGGAAGTAGGGGGGGCGAAGCGGTCAGACACGATCAACCATTCGAATGCGGGCACCGCCAAAGGTGCCCCGATTGCAGCAAAACCGCTACGAAGACGCCACAGGCGTTACTTGCGAAAGATCCACCAGGCCGAACCAGCGACCAGGATCAGGCTGCCGCCGATTGCCGAGACGAGTTCCATGCTTTGCTTTCCTTGATGGAGTTGGCAAGCTGGATCGCCCTCGGACCCGATTCGCAGCTCAATGCGGCAACCGGGTGCGAAGCGCTGCACTGCGCGACGATATCGCGCGCACAACCTTCACATTGGCCACACTGGGTGGCGACGCCGAGTTCGAACTGGACTTCGTCGAAAGTCATGCCCGCGCGCACATGACGTGCGATTTCGCGGTCGGAGACTCGGCGGCAGACACAAACGATCATGGCGGTGAAAGCGGCAGTTGGCTGGCTGTTGGATGGAGCGATTATAAATAAGAATCCATCGCATTCACAATAACTATGTGTTACTGATTCATGCAACGGCCTGGGACGTGGAATCAGACTTCCGACCAGAGCCGCAGAAGGTTGTGGTAATGCCCCGTCAGCGCCACGGTTTCCTCGCATTCGCCCAGGCGGGCGCGCAGCTTCTGGATGTTCTGGTCGAGCTCGAAAAGCATCCCGCGCTGCTGATCGCTGCGGACCATGCTCTGCAGCCAGAAGAAGGAGCAAACCCGCGCACCCTGCGTAACAGGATGGACCCGGTGCAGGCTGCTCGCCGGATAAAGAATGAGGTCGCCGGCAGGCAGCTTCACTTCATGTGAGCCATAGGTGTCGATCACTTCCAGCTCGCCGCCTTCGTAGCCTTCCGGATCGCAAAGAAAAAGGGTGCACGACAAGTCGGTGCGCAACTGCTGGCTGCTGCCAGGCACCGCGCGCACGGCGCCGTCGACATGGACGCCGTAGTGCTCGCCTCCCTCATAGCGATTGAAAAGCGGCGGCACGAAGCGCGACGGAAGAGCGGCCGAGAAGAAGAGCGCGTTGCGCGCCAGCGCCGCCAGCACGATGGCGCCCAGTTCCTTGCCGACAGGCGAATGCTCCGGCAGCTGGCGGTTGCGCTTGACCTGCGCTCCCTGGGCGCCCACCGTCTCGCGTCCGTCGGTCCATTGCGTTGCATCGAGCGCAGCGCGCATCTCGCGCACCTGCTCGGGGCTCAGCACTTCGGGCACATGAAGCATCATTTTTCGGGAACTCCACAATGAGAAAGCCCCGGCGCGGGCCGGGGCTCGAGTTTCGCACTGCATCGGGCGAGGCCGGTGCAAATGCAAGGAGGCCGTCAGAACGCGAAATTCGCGGTGATCTTGGCCGATCGCGGAATGCCCGGCGTGTAGCGGTAGCCGCTCTTATTGATGGCAGCCACGTAGTCCTTGTTGAACAGGTTGTACACGTTGAGCTGGATGTCGATGTTCTTGTTGATGCGGTAGGACGCCATCGCATCGAACACCCAGTATGAATCGACGTAAGCCGGCGTACCCACCGCACCGTCGCTGCCGCGCTGCAGCTTGCCGTTGTAGCGCGCGCCGCCGCCGAGCGTCAGGCCGAACGGGAACTGGTAGGTGGTCCAGAGCGTGAAGGCCTTCTTCGGCGTGTAGGCGAGGGCGGTCGAGCCGTCCGCCAGCACCGAGGGGCCGCTCAGCACGCGGGTGTTCATGGTGGTGAAGCCCGAACTCACGCCCCAGTTGTCGGTCAGTGCGCCCGACACGCCGAGTTCCACGCCCTGCACGCGCTTCTTGCCGGTCTGGAAGTACTGCTGCGTGACCGAGTCCTGCACCACCTCGTTGCTCACGTCCGTGCGATAGAGCGCGGCCGTCAGGGCGACTCGCTTGTTCATCACGTCCCACTTCGTGCCGAGTTCGTAGGTCTTGGCCTTCTGCGGGAGGAAGTCGGTGCGTCCGGTGCTGTTGCCGGTGCCGCCGGCAGCCAGCTGGAAGTTGGCGCCGCCGGGCGGCTGCGCAGCGGTGCCGTAGGCCGCGTAGACACTGCTGTTCTCGGTCGGCTTGTAGACCAGGCCGATCTTGCCGGAGAGCAGGTTGTCAGACAGCTTCAGGTTGGTCGGCGTGATCGTCGAGGTCTGAGGACCGTTGCCGCTGCGCGCCAGCGTCAGGGCGGTGGCGTTGTACGTGGTCGAGTAGTGGTCGTAGCGCAGGCCGGCGGTCAGTTGCCATTGCTCGTTGAACTTCAGCGTGTCGAAGGCGTACAGGCCGATGGTGTCGGTGCTGCCGTCGGAGCCGGTGCCGTTGGCGATGCGGTTGTAGCCGCTCACGTACGGGTTCGGGTTGTACAGGTTGGCGGCAGGCCACGAGCCGGCCGCGGCCAGCGTGGTGCCTACGCTCGGGTAGCCCGCGGCGTAGTAGTTGTTGGCGGTCTGCTTCTCGCGGATGAATTCGAGGCCGCCGTTGAACGTGTGGCTGATGCTGCCCGTGTTGAACTTGGCCGACACGCTCGTCTGATTGGTGAAGATCGTGTTTTCCTGGTCCTTGTTGGTGGGCAGGTTGCGAGTGATCGTCCAGCTTGCGGGAATGGTCGGGATCACCGTGTTCAGGAAGCCCGAGTTCACGGCGGGCAGGGTGCCGTTGTAGATCGGCGTTTTGCCGACCTGCGTTGCCGTCAGGCCGCCGCCCATGAACGACGTCAGCATGTAGTCCTGCGAGGTCTTGCCGTAGCGCGTGGTGTTGCGGATGGTGATGTCGGGCGTGAGGTCGTGCTCGATGCGCGCGGTGAACATGTCGGCCGTCACGTTGTCGAAGTCCGAGCTGGTGCCGTAGAAGTTGCTCGAATCCACGCGCGGCGCGTAGTTCAGGTAGGTGCGGCGGGCCAGGCCGCGGTTGATCGCGGTGGCGTCGGGCGTGGTGTAGCCCGGCAGGCCGATGGTGGGCACGCCGCCGTCCGGAACGTTGTTCTGCTTGACGTGCAGGTAGTCGAGGAAGATGCGCGTCGGGCTGTTCAGGCCAAGGGCGAGAGAAGGCGCGATCGCCCAGCGCTTGTTCTTGACGAAGTCGCGGCCGGCCACGCCGCCGTCCTCGCTCACCGCGTTCAGGCGGAAGGCGGCGCCGATGCCGTTGGCGCCGCTCAGCGACTTGTTCCAGTCGACGCTGCCGCGCTTGAAGTCGGCGCTGCCGAAGCTCAGCGAACCCAGGAAGCTGTCTTCGAGCTTGGGTTTCTTGGTGACGAGGTTGATGTAGCCGGTCGGCGAGGTGCGGCCCACGTCGGTGCCCGAGGGGCCCTTCACGACTTCGACCTGGTCGATGTTGAAGATGTCGCGCGAGACAGAGCCGAGGTCGCGGATGCCGTCGACGAAGATGGCGCTGGAGCTGTCGAAGCCGCGCATGAACACGGCGTCGCCCGTGTTGGTGTTGCCGTTCTCGCCGAGGAAGAAGGTGCCCACGCCGGGGGTGTTGCGCAGCGCCTCGGTCAGCGTGGTCGCGCCCTGGTCGCGAATGATCTGTTCCTTGATGACCTGGATGGTCTGAGGCGTGTTCACCAGCGGAGCGGTGAACTTGGGATTGGCCGAGTTGTCGGCCTTGTAGTCGTTGACGGCGGAGTCCTGCACGCGGACTTCGGGCAGGGCGGCGCCGGATTGGGCAAGGGCACCGGGGGCCGCCATGGCCATCAGGGTTGCGGCGGCGGCGCCTGAAAGATGTGGAACTGCACGCGAAACGGGGTGTTTGCGGCTCTTGATGTAGGCCATGAAGTTTTCTCCGAAAAGGGCGGGCGTCAGGACTCGACTGGCGATGTCCGGACGACCTGGATTCCTTGGAGAAACGCGAGGGGGGACTGGCTGGGTGAGTCGATCTGCGGGTTGTGCGCGGATCGCTGCAAATGATATTGGTTCTCAATACTAAAACTGACATCCAAGCGAAACTAAGTCGAAAGTTGTGTCAGTTTCGTTGCAGCCCAGCAACGCGATCGACGCAGCAGCTTTATCTAGTAGACGTCTCGCCGATAGCGACCGCTGGCCGCCAGCTCGGTGATCTGCGCCTCGCCCGCGATCTGGCGCAACGCCGCGTCCACGCCCGAAGCCATTCCTTGAAGGCTGCCGCAGACGTAGATGGCAGCGCCGTCGTGCAGCCACTGCAGCAGCGTGTCAGCCGATTGCAGCAGCCGGTGCTGCACGTAGAAGCGATCGGCCTGGTCGCGCGAGAACACCATGTCCAGACGCTTGAGTACTCCACCGACCTGCCATGCCTCGATCTCCTTGCGATAGAGGAAGTCGTGCGCGGCCTGGCGCTCGCCGAACACCAGCCAGTTGTCGTGCCTGCCCATGGCTGCACGCGTGCGAAGGTGCGCGCGCAGCCCGGCGATACCTGTGCCGTTGCCGACGAGAACCAGCGGCCGTGATTCATTGCCGTCGAGGCGGAAGCCCCGGTGCTCCCGCACGCGCAGCGCCACCGTGTCGCCCACGCCCAGGGTGGACGTGAGCAGTCCCGAGGCCGCGCCCAGTGTGCCGTCCGGATGCCGCTCCTGCCGCACGAGCAACTGTAGTTCGCCGTCGGCATGCACCGAGGCGATGGAGTAGTCGCGCGGGCGTTTCGGATCGCTGGCGACGATCACCTGCGCAAGATCGCCCGACGCCCAATACGGCAGCGCTTCACCGGCCTGGGGCACCAGCCCGAGATGGAAGACGGGCCAGCCTGCGCTGCCCGGGTTGAGATGCTCGCGCGAGACGAGCCGCCATGGAGCGAAGACCGCGCCTTCGGCATCGCCTGTGGATCCGGGCGCGTCGCCCCAATGCGCGTGCCATGCGGCCAGCGCCGCCGGGTCGCTGTTGTCGACCTCGATGCGATCGAATTCGCGCCTGGCGCCCGCGGCCTGCAGCCATTCGTCGAGCGCACGACCGAAGCCGCAGAAGTTGGCGTACTGGCGGTCGCCCAGTGCCAAGACGGCATAGCTCAGCAAAGGCAGGCTCGGCGATGAGTCCATCATCCGCTCGACGAACACGCTGGCGCCGTCCGGGGCATCGCCTTCGCCATAGGTGCTCGCGATGAAGAGCGCGCGGGAGGCGATTGCCAGAGCCGCCCCATCGAGCTCGTTCAGTTCCATCACGCGCGCCGGCGTATTCGCCGCACTCAGCTGCCGAGCGGTCTGCCATGCGATGGACTCGGCCTGGCCCGTCTGGCTGGCGAACAGCACGAGAACCGGGGCTTCGTCGCTGCCCGCCGATAGCTCTGCCGAGTCGCGCGCGGCCTCGGCCTTGCGTCTGCGCTCGCGCAGATAGATCGATGCACAGAGCGCTGCATACGCCGCGACGGTGGAACCCGCGCCCAGTGCGCGCCAGGCGAAGTCGTTCATGTTCCAGCCGCTGCGGGCCAGGCGCGTGTGGTCTTCGCCTCTGGCGCGGGATCGCCATGGCTCACGAACAGCGCGGCGACGTTGTGCTGCTGCGCGAAGTCGAATCCTTCTTCCGGCCCGAGCACCGTCAGCACCGTGGCCAGCGCGTCGGCCTGCATGCACTCCGCGTGAAGCACGGTGACGCTGGCCAGCGGGTGCGCTACCGGCTCTCCCGTTCGCGGATCGATGGTGTGCGACCAGCGGCGTCCCTCGTGCGAGCGCCGATGCCATCGGTCGCCCGAGGTCGCGATGGCCATGTCCGCGAGCGCCACGCGGCGCGCACCGGAAGGATCGCCGTCGACGAGCACTTGCCAGGGCTGTCCTTCAGGGCGTTTCCCGATGCCTCGCAGTTCTCCGCCGACTTCGAGAAGCGCATCGGCGATGCCCAGTGCACGCAGGGCGTCGATGCCGTGGTCCACCGCGAATCCCTTCGCGATGCCCGAGAGATCGAGCGTTGCGCCTCCAGGCTGCAGGAGCGAGCCTTCCGCCTCATCGAACACAAGCCGGGACCAGCCGACGCGCCCGCGCGCCTCGGCCAGCGCGGCCTCGCCGGGCAGACCGGCCTGTTCCGCTTCCGGCCCGAAGCCCCAGCACGCGACCAGCGGACCCACGCTGGGGTCGATCGCGCCGCCGCTTGCCGCTGCCCACCGGAAAGCGCATCGCATCACCGTGGCGAATTCCGCCGGCAGCACATGGCGCGACCCGGCCTGAGCCTGGTTGAACCGGCTGATGTCCGAGTCCGGCTCCCAGTGGCTCATCTGCGCGATCACGTGATCGAGCGCAGATTCGAGGGCCGCTCGGACTTGCGCGAGCGGCAGCATCCGTGGGTTGTCGAAACGCAGCGACCAGGTGGTGCCCATGGTCTGGCCGCCCAGCTGCTGCAGCGTCGCGGGATCGGCGGGGCGGGGTACTGCCGCGTTGGCATAGCCGCCAGCGCGCCAGGTGCTGAACGAAAGGCCCAAGAGAAAGTCCGCTCTACCAGCGTGGATGTGGCCGCCTCAGGGCATCACTTCGAGCGTCGCCGCGTAGCTCAGGCGGCGTTCCTTGGCCTGCGGCACCGTGGTCTTGTTGTCCTTGGTGCTGGCATCGAGCCAGTACATGCCGGCGTTCGGCCAGGTCACGCTGAACTGGCCCTTGTCGTCGGTCTTGAGCTTGATCTCCTCGAGCTTGTCGCGGTACTGCGTGTTGCCGGCCGTCACCGTCACTTCGAGCCCCTTGGCGGGTTGGCCGTCGAGGTTCAGCGTGAAGGTGGCCTTCTCGCCCTTGACCAGGTCGGTCGGGCTGCCGGCGGCGATCAGCTCAAGGCCCTGACCGACCGGCTTGAGTGCGGAAGGCTTGCCGACGGTCACGAAGGTCTCGATGCGACCCGACGACTGGGTGATGGTCACGTCCTGCGCATCGGCAGGAATCTCCTTGCCGATGGTCTCGGCCGTGCCGCGCGCGCGCTTTGTCTGGCCCGTGGCCTTGTCCTTCCAGCTCGCGAAGGCGCCGGCGTTGATGACGGCGATGCGATAGGTGCCCGCCTGCGCCACGTTCACGTCGAACACGTTGCGCAGCTTGAGCTTGGCCTCGGTCTCCGGCTTGACGGTGCTGCCGTCGGGAGCGGTGATCTGCAGGCCGTCCAGCCGCAGCGGCGCGTGGTTGGCGACGAACAGGTCGTTGGACACGGCGGCATCGACCGTCACAGTGTCCGCCTTCGAGAACACGGTGGACGAGGGCAGAAGCCAGGCGTTGTGTGCCTGCGCGAGCGTTGCGGCCGCCGACAGGGCGATGGAGAGGGAGGCGAGGCGAAGGTTGAAGCGTGTCATGACGGTTCCTGTGTGATGTGGCGGGCGGGTCTTCAAGGCAGGGAGATCAGGGCTTGAGCTCGAGCCGGATCTCGCCAAGTTCTTCCTTGCCCGTCGCGGTCGGCTGCGTCGCTGCGGTCGGCGGCCACTGGAAGGGAATGCTCACGACTTCGCGGCCGCCGACTTCGCGTGCGGCCTCCACCACCAGCTTGTAGGCGCCAGGGGCGAGCTTGGGCATCGGGGCCGTGCCTTCCGTGAAGCTCAGCTGGTGCTTGCCGGCGGGCCGGGTCGCGCCCGTCACGCCGTCGACCGGCACCGAGAGCTCGCGGCCGCCGCGGCGCCACCACTGGCGCATGTCCTTCAGCCACTTGGTGCCTTCGCCCTCGGGGTTGTTGGTCTTGGTACGCACGTCGTACCAGACCGCCAGCGTGCCGGCGTTGGTGTTGTCGGCACGCTCGATCCAGGTCGCCACGTAGGGGCGGTGGTACTCGGAGACGTTCAGCCGCGGAATCTCGATGTTGACGGCCAGCCCCGACGCGAAGGCCGGAGCCGCGAACAGCGCCGACATGGCCAGCGGCGCGAGTGAGTAGCGAACGTGCACTTGGAACCTCTTTCCTGGATCCGTACGGATCGATTGATTGGTTGATGACGAAATCAGTGGATGAACAGCAGCGCGAGCAGCACCGGCACGACCAGCCCCATGCCGACCATCGGCCAGGTGAAAGGCCGGTTGCCCGCATGCATCTTGAGAATGAAGAGCCCGGTGATCGAGAAGACCAGGGCGGCGCCCGCGAAGATGTCGATGAACCAGCTCCATGCGGCGCCGGTGTTGCGGCCCTTGTGGAGATCGTTGAAGTAGGAGAGCCAGCCGCGGTCGGTGCGCTCGTATTCGATTTCGCCGTCGGCCAGGCTCAGGCGCAGCCAGGCGTCGCCACCGGGGCGGGGCAGCGAGAGATAGATTTCGTCGTCGGACCACTCGGCTTCCCGGCCGGCGGTGGAGATGTCCCAGTGCTTCTGCACCCAGGCTTGGAGTTCGGCAGGCAGGGGGGCTTTGCCCTTGAGGGCCTTGGCTGCGGGCAGCTGCTTTTCGAGGCGGGCGCGCAGCGCCTCGTCGATGGAGCCGTTCAGCCTGGTGACGACCGGCTTGGCCTCGATCTGGCTGGCGTGGTTGAGGGTGAATCCCGTCACGCTGAACAGGATCATCCCGATGAGACAGATGGCCGAACTGACCCAATGCCATTCGTGCAGGGTCTTGAGCCAATAGGCGCGTCGGCGGTTGTCGGGGTGGGCGGCGGCAGTCATCGGAAGGCGCGGATTCTATCCGTGCGAATGAGAATGACTGTTATTCGTGGCCGGTTAAGTTACGTAAAGCAATAAAAAAACGGGACCGAAGTCCCGTTTGTCGATAAAGAGCAGGCCCTGCCTTAATCGAGTTCGCCCATCTGCGACTGCAGGTAGTTCTGCAGGCCGACCTTGTCGATCAGGTCGATCTGTGTCTCGAGGAAGTCGATGTGCTCTTCCGTATCGTCCAGGATCTCCTGGAGCAGGTCGCGAGAGACGTAGTCGCGCACCGATTCGCAATGCGCGATGCCGTCCTTGATGGTGGACTGCGCACCGGTTTCGGCGCCGAGGTCGCAGCGCAGCAGCTCGGGCACGTCTTCGCCGATGTTCAGCTTGCCGAGGTCCTGCAGGTTGGGCAGGCCGTCGAGCATGAAGATGCGGTCCATGAGCTTGTCGGCGTGCTTCATCTCGCCGATCGATTCCTCGTATTCCTTCTTCGCGAGCTTGTCCAGGCCCCAGTGCTTGAGCATGCGGTAGTGCAGGAAGTACTGGTTGATTGCGGTCAGCTCGTTCTTGAGCTGGGCCTGCAGATGTTCGATGACTTTCGGGTCGCCCTTCATGGTTTTTCCTTGTTCTGAAAGCGGTGATTGTCAGAGGTGCAAACGCGCGCTTGCAAGCAATCCCATGCAATGTCGGTCTGCATGCGTGTGATGGTGATACACGTTCGTATTGATGCTTCTCGCACGTATGTCGCAGCCATCGAAAACATAGCGACTTCCAATGCTTTCAATAGCTGATTGCTATCAATTTAGATGAATTGGTAGTTATACTCATGTCTCGCACTTTTTGTCCAACCGCAGCATCCAAGGAATCAACATGTCCCTGATCAACACCCAAGTCCAGCCCTTCAAGACCCAGGCCTACCTCAACGGCAAGTTCATCGATGTGTCCGACGAGACGCTCAAGGGCAAGTGGTCCGTGCTGATCTTCATGCCGGCGGCATTCACCTTCAACTGCCCGACCGAAGTCGAAGACGCGGCCGAACACTACCCCGAGTTCCAGAAACTGGGTGCCGAGGTCTACATCGTGACCACCGACACGCACTTCTCGCACAAGGTCTGGCACGACACCTCGCCGGCCGTCGGCAAGGCCAAGTTCCCGCTGGTCGGCGACCCGACCCACACGCTGACCAATGCTTTCGGCGTGCACATCCCCGAAGAAGGCCTGGCACTGCGCGGCACCTTCGTGATCAATCCCGAAGGCATCATCAAGACCGCCGAAGTGCACTCCAACGAGATCGCCCGCGACGTGAAGGAAACGCTGCGCAAGCTGAAGGCAGCCGTCTACACCGCCGCTCACCCGAACGAAGTGTGCCCGGCCAAGTGGAATGAAGGCGACAAGACGATCGCTCCGTCGCTGGACCTCGTCGGCAAGATCTAAGCGCCCTGCGAAGCCCGGCGCCCGCGAGGCCCCGGGCTTTTTCGGCCCCCGTTGATAGTTTTACGTTATCGAAAGAGAGTCCCTCATGCTCGACGCAAACACCAAAGCCCAATTGAAGAGTTACCTCGAACGCGCCACGCAGCCGATCGAGATCGTCGCCTCGCTCGACGACAGCAAGGCCTCGGGCGAGATGCTGTCGCTGCTGAAGGACGTTGCCGAATCGTCCCCGCTGATCAAGCTGACCGAAAGCCGCGACGACAACCACCGCAAGCCCTCGTTCTCGGTCAACCGCCCGAGCGAAAACCACGGTCCGCGTTTTGCCGGCCTGCCGATGGGCCATGAATTCACGTCGCTGATCCTTGCCCTGCTGCAGATCGGCGGCTATCCCCCCAAGGTCGAGCAGGCCGTGCTCGACCAGATCAAGGCGCTCGACGGCGACTTCGAGTTCGAGGTCTATGTCTCGCTCACCTGCCACAACTGCCCCGACGTGGTCCAGGCGCTGAACCTGATGGCGGTGCAGAACCCGCGCATCCGCACCACCATGATCGAGGGCGGCACCTTCCAGGAGGAGGTGAAGGAGCGCCAGATCATGGCCGTGCCGACCGTGTTCCTCAATGGCACGGAGTTCGGCCAGGGCCGCATGAGCCTCGAGGAGATCCTCGCCAAGATCGACACGAGCGGCGTCGAGCGCGAAGCCAAGAAGATCGACGGCAAGGACCCGTTCGATGTGCTGATCGTCGGCGGCGGCCCTGCCGGCGCAGCAGCGGCCGTGTACGCGGCGCGCAAGGGCATCCGCACCGGCGTCGCCTCCGAGCGTTTCGGCGGCCAGGTGCTCGACACCATGGGCATCGAGAACTTCATCTCGATCAAGGAAACCGAAGGGCCGAAGTTCGCCCATGCCCTCGAAGAGCATGTGCGCGACTACGACGTCGACATCATGAACCTGCAGCGCGCCAAGGCGCTCGTGCCGGGCAACGGCCTGATCGAAGTGCAGCTCGAGAGCGGCGCCTCGCTCAAGAGCAAGTCGGTCATCATCTCGACGGGTGCGCGCTGGCGCAACATCAACGTGCCCGGCGAGCACGAGTTCAAGAACAAGGGCGTGGCCTACTGCCCGCACTGCGACGGCCCGCTGTTCAAGGGCAAGCGCGTGGCGGTGATCGGCGGCGGCAACTCGGGTGTCGAGGCCGCCATCGACTTGGCCGGCATCGTGGGCCACGTCACGCTGATCGAGTTCGACACGCAGCTGCGAGCCGATGCAGTGCTGCAGCGCAAGCTCAAGAGCCTGAAGAACGTCGACGTGTTCACCAACGCGCAGACCACCGAGATCACCGGCGACCAGAAGGTCAACGGCCTGATCTACAAGGACCGCGCGACGGGCGAATCGAAGAAGGTCGAGCTCGAGGGCGTGTTCATCCAGATCGGCCTCGTGCCCAACACCGACTGGCTCAAGGGCACGGTCGAGCTGTCGAAGCACGGCGAGATCATCGTCGACGCGCGCGGCCAGACCTCCGTGCCTGGCGTGTTCGCGGCGGGCGATGCGACCACGGTGCCGTTCAAGCAGATCATCATCGCGGCCGGCGACGGCGCGAAGGCGGCGCTGGGTGCGTTCGACCACCTGATCCGGACGTCGGCTCCCGCGTAAGCCACCATTGGCGACGTGAAGCGAAAAAGCGCCCCGGCGGGGCGCTTTTTCTATTCAAGGGAAGCGGGTATCAATAGATCAGCCGCTCCGGCCGCAACTCCTGCAGGATCGTGGTGGCGATCTCCTCGATCGACTTGGTGGTGGTCGAAAGCCAGCGGATGCCTGCGCGCCGCATCATGGCCTCGGCCTCGGCCACTTCGTGGCGGCAGTTCTCGATGCTCGCGTACCGCGAATTCGGCCGGCGCTCGTTGCGGATCTCGCTGAGCCGCTCGGGCTGGATGGTCAGGCCGAAGATCTTCTTGCGATGCGGGATGAGCGCCGGCGGCAGTTGCCGGCGGTCGAAATCTTCCGGAATCAGCGGGTAGTTGGCCGCCTTGAGGCCGTGCTGCATCGCGAGGTAGAGCGATGTGGGCGTCTTGCCGCTGCGGCTCACCCCCACCAGGATCACGTCGGCACCTTCCAGGTCGCGGTTGCTCTGGCCGTCGTCGTGCTGCAGGCTGAAGTCGATCGCGGCGATGCGGTCGTTGTATTCCTTGCTCTTGCTGACGTCACTGAAGCGGCCGATGCGGTGGTTCGACTTCGCGGCCAGCTCGATTTCCAGGGGGCGCACGAAGGTGCCGAACATGTCCAGCAGCATGCCCTTGCAGCCGGTCTCGATCACCTCCAGCACCTCCATGTTGGCCAGCGTCGTGAAGACGATGGGCCTGGCGCCCTCTATTTCGGCAGTGTGGTTTATCTGCCGCACCGCCTGGTGGGCCTTGTCGACCGTGTCCGTGAAGGGCAGCCGGACGTGGCGCGGCTTCATCTCGAACTGGGCCAGGACGGCGTTGCCGAAGGTTTCGGCGGTGATGCCGGTGCCGTCGGAAATGAAGAAAACGGTGCGTGAAGGAATAGTCATGCGGCCTTGTCCTGCGGCGCGGACCACGTTGCCCCGCCTACAATGAGGGCCATTATCGGGAATCCGCCTTCCCAGCCCAATTCTCTCCATGCACGCCGCGCCCGCACCCAAAGCAACGAGAACGATCGTGCTGCGCCGTCTGCATGCAGCACCGGTTTCAACTTCTGGAGCTTTCCCATGTCTGCACTTTTCGACGCGACCGCCCTGGTCGTACCGTTTGAAAACCTGAGAATGACCGACGTCGAGGCGGTTGGCGGCAAGAACGCCAGCCTCGGCGAAATGATCTCGCAGCTGCCGCAGGGCGTGCGGGTGCCCACCGGTTTTGCGACCACGGCGCACGCATTCCGCCAGTTCCTGGCCCACGATGGCCTGGCCGACAAGATCAGCAAGCGACTGGCCGCCCTGAACGTCGACGACGTGCGCGCCCTGGCCGCCGCAGGCGCCGAGATCCGCGGCATGGTCGAGGCCCAGCCTTTCCCCGCCGACCTGCAGAAGGCGATCACCGAAGCCTTCGCCACGCTGAGCGCCGGCAATCCGTCCGCTTCGTTCGCCGTGCGCTCCTCGGCCACTGCCGAAGACCTGCCCGACGCTTCGTTCGCAGGCCAGCAGGAAACCTTCCTGAACGTGGTCGGCATCGACGACGTGCTGCACAAGATGAAGGAGGTGTTCGCCTCCCTCTACAACGACCGCGCCATCAGCTACCGCGTGCACAAGGGCTTCGAGCACGACGTGGTCGCGCTGTCGGCCGGCGTGCAGCGCATGGTGCGCTCCGACCTCGGCGCCGCCGGCGTGATGTTCACCATCGACACCGAATCGGGCTTCGAGGACGTGGTCTTCATCACCTCCAGCTACGGCCTGGGCGAGACGGTGGTGCAGGGTGCCGTGAACCCCGACGAGTTCTACGTGCACAAGCCGACCCTGAAGGCCGGCAAGAAGGCCGTGATCCGCCGCAACCTCGGCTCCAAGCTGATCCAGATGGAGTTCGCCACGCCCGAGGAGAAGAAAGCCACCGGCAAGCTGGTGAAGACCACCGACGTCAAGGCCGAGCAGCGCAACCGCTACTCGCTGACTGATGCAGAGGTCGAGCAGCTCGCCAAGTACGCCCTCGTGATCGAGGAGCACTACGGCCGTCCGATGGACATCGAGTGGGGCAAGGACGGCACCGACGGCCAGCTCTACATCCTGCAGGCGCGTCCCGAGACGGTGAAAAGCCAGCAGCAGGGCAAGGCCGAGCAGCGCTACAAGCTGCTGGGCAAGGGCACGGTGCTGGCCGAAGGCCGCGCCATCGGCCAGAAGATCGGCACCGGCCCCGTGCGGCTGGTGCACAGCATCAGCGAGATGGACCAGGTGCAGGCCGGCGACGTGCTCGTCACCGACATGACCGACCCCAACTGGGAGCCGGTGATGAAGCGCGCTTCCGCGATCGTCACCAACCGCGGCGGGCGCACCTGCCACGCGGCCATCATCGCGCGCGAACTGGGCATTCCGGCCGTGGTCGGCTGCGGCGACGCCACCGACCTGCTGAAGGACGGCACGCTGGTCACGGTGAGCTGCGCCGAGGGCGACACCGGCTTCATCTATGACGGCCTGCTCGAGACCGAGGTGACCGAGGTGCAGCGCGGCGTGATGCCCGAGATCGACATCCAGCTGATGATGAACGTGGGCAACCCCCAGCTCGCGTTCGACTTCGCGCAGCTGCCGAACCACGGCGTGGGCCTCGCGCGCCTGGAGTTCATCATCAACAACAACATCGGCGTGCACCCGAAGGCGATCCTCGACTACCCGAACGTCGACAACGACCTGAAGAAGGCCGTCGAGTCGGTGGCCCGCGGCCATGCTTCGCCGCGCGCCTTCTACGTCGACAAGGTGGCAGAGGGCATCGCGACCATCGCAGCGGCCTTCTGGCCGAAGAAGGTGATCGTGCGCCTGTCGGACTTCAAGTCGAACGAGTACCGCAAGCTGATCGGCGGCAGCCGCTACGAGCCCGAGGAAGAGAACCCGATGCTGGGCTTCCGTGGCGCCGCGCGCTACCTGAGCGCCGACTTCGGCGAAGCCTTCGCGATGGAATGCGAGGCCCTCAGGCGCGTGCGCAACGACATGGGCCTGACCAACGTGCAGATCATGGTGCCCTTCGTGCGCACCCTGGGCCAGGCGGAGCGCGTGACCGGCCTGCTGGCCGAATACGGCCTGAAGCGCGGCGAGAACGAGCTCAAGCTGATCATGATGTGCGAAGTGCCGAGCAACGCCATCCTGGCCGACGAGTTCCTGCAGTTCTTCGACGGCTTCTCCATCGGCTCGAACGACCTGACCCAGCTCACCCTGGGCCTGGACCGCGATTCGGGCCTGGAGCTGCTGGCCGCCGACTTCGACGAGCGCGACCCGGCCGTGAAGGCCATGCTGAGCCGCGCCATCAAGGCCTGCAAGGCGCAGGGCAAGTACGTCGGCATCTGCGGCCAGGGCCCCAGCGACCATCCCGACTTCGCGCTGTGGCTGGCGGAGCAGGGCATCGAATCGATCTCGCTGAACCCTGACAGCGTGATCGATACCTGGCAGCAACTCGCCAAGCGCTGATACGCGCAACTCTCCTGGATTGCGGAAATCCCCATCGGGGGATTCCCGCGACCTGGGAGTGATATTGAAACAAATTGCGTATTTGATGCCAGACTGGCGGGACTCACGGGCGTATCCCGGAAGGGAAGACCACCATGATCCTCGTCAAGACAGAAGCAGGCCACCAGGCGCTGAAAGACCGTTCGATCCCGCTGTCGCCGCGCCAGCGCTCTGCTTTCATCCTTTTCGATGGCAAGCGCTCGGTCGACGATGTGCTGGCCGCCGGCATGGGCATCGTGCGCGAGGACATCGACCAGATGGTCGGGCTGGGTGTGCTGGCACCCGTGGCGGGGAGTGCGGCGGCGCCTGTCGAGGCGGCGCCCGCCCAGGGTTCGTCCGGCCGCAGCAGGCAGCAGCGCTACAAGGATGCCTATCCCATCGCGACGCAGCTCACCGGCAGCCTCGGACTCAAGGGCTTCCGGCTCAACCTGCAGGTGGAGGGCACGACCAGCTACGAAGACCTGCTTGCGCTGGCCCCGAAAATCCGAGCCGCCGTCGGTCCCGAGAAGGCCGCGGCCCTGGACAAGGCCCTCAACGACTGAGCCAGCTTGCCGAAACGGCCTTTGCAGGGCTATAATCGCCGGCTTTGCCTTGCCACACTGCGCCCGACGCTGCAGGTGGCTTTTCCTCTTCCTCGGAAGAATCCACAAGGAGTGCCATGCGTCACTACGAAATCATTTTGCTGATCCACCCGGATCAGAGCGAACAAGTTCCGGCCATGCTGGAGCGCTACAAGGGCCTGATCACGGCCGGCGGCGGCAAGGTCCACCGCGTCGAAGACTGGGGCCGCCGTCAGCTGGCCTACCAGATCAACAAGCTCAACAAGGCCCACTACCTGTGCGTCAACATCGAAGCTGAGCAGACCGTGATGGGCGAACTGGAACACGCGTTCAAGTTCAACGACGCCGTGCTGCGTCACCTGACCGTCCAGAAGAAGAAGGCCGAAACCGGTCCTTCGTCGATGATGAAGACGGTCGAGCGCGAAGAGGCCCGCAAGGCCCAGCAGGCCGAGTACGCCGCCAACAACAACTGATGGCGTGACTGCCGCCGCTGCGGCAACCGGGGTCAACCAGCTTCTGCTGACCGCCTCCGTTGCCGAACTCGGTAACTTGCGATTCACGCCAGCCGGCTTGCCAGCCATCGACCTGAAGCTCGAACACGAGTCGACGCTCCAGGAGGCAGGAAAGCCCAGGCAGGTGAAGACGGCCCTCAAGGCTGTTGCCTTCGGCGCCATCGCCGAGCGGCTCGCAAGGCAGTCGATGGGGAGTCTCTGGCGTTTCCAGGGCTTTCTCGCGACACCGGGCAACGGCAAGCATCCGGTCCTGCACATCCAGGATTTTCAGCAAGATTAATTTTCGACAAGAGGTCCCGAAATGGCCACGTTCAAGAAATTCAACAAAGACAAGCGCCCGAAGCGCAACACCCAGTCGCTGCTGTTCAAGCGCAAGCGTTTCTGCCGCTTCACCGTCGCCGGCGTCGAGGAAATCGACTACAAGGATGTCGACACGCTGCGTGATTTCATCAGCGAAAACGGCAAGATCATCCCCGCACGCCTGACCGGCACGCGCGCCATCTACCAGCGCCAGCTGAACACCGCCATCAAGCGTGCGCGCTTCCTGGCCCTGGTGCCGTACAGCGACCAGCACCGCGTCTAAGGAGTCGACACCATGCAAATCATTCTTCTGGACAAGGTTGTCAACGTCGGCGCCCTGGGCGACATCGTCAAGGTCAAGGACGGTTACGCACGCAACTTCCTGATCCCGTCGGGCCGCGCCCGCCGAGCCACCGCTGCCAACAAGGCCGAATTCGAAGCCAAGCGCGCCGAACTCGAAAAGGCTGCGGCCGCCAAGCTGGCTGAATCGCAAGCCCAAGGCGAGAAGCTCGCCGGCACGACCATCAAGCTGACCCAAAAGGCCGGCGTGGACGGCCGCCTGTTCGGCTCGGTCACCAACAGCGACATCGCTGAAGAGCTGGGCAAGCAAGGCTACAAGGTTGCCAAGGCGCAAGTGCGCCTGCCCAACGGCCCGATCAAGGTCGTCGGCGACAGCAGCGTCAGCGTGGCTCTGCACACCGACGTGGTGGTCGACATCAACGTGACGGTCTACGGCGAAACCGCCTGATCGTCCATGGCGCCTCGAGCGCTGAGCAAAAGCCGCCTTCGGGCGGCTTTTCTTTTTCCGCGCCGAGGTTGTCCCGTCTTTTCCAGCCGATTGCACTGGAAGATCACCGTTTATTCACAACCTTGTCCACACGCGCATCGCCCTGCGCGGCTTAGCATGCAGGGTTGCAAGGGAAGTCCATGTCCGCCGTTTTTTCCTATGCCGACAACGATCCGTCGGCCGACCGCCAAGTTGCCCAACTGCGCATTCCGCCTCACTCCATCGAGGCCGAATCCAGCGTGCTCGGCGGCCTGCTGCTCGACAACGGAGCCTGGGACCGCATGGGCGACCTGCTGGTCGACGGCGACTTCTACCGCCATGAGCACAAGCTGATCTACGCGGCCATCGGCGGGCTGATCAACGCCAGCAAGCCGGCCGACGTGATCACCGTCTACGAGCAGCTGCAGAACCTCGGCAAGGCCGACGAGATCGGCGGGCTGGTTTACCTGAACTCGCTCGCGCAGTACGTGCCCAGCGCGAGCAACATCCGGCGCTACGCCGAGATCGTTCGCGAGCGTTCGATCCTGCGCAAGCTGGTCTCTGCCAGCGACGAGATCGCGACCAACGCCTTCAATCCGCAGGGCAAGGCGGTCGACAAGATCCTCGACGAGGCCGAGCAGAAGATCTTCAACATCGGCGAGGAAGGCACGCGGATGAAGCAGGGCTTCCAGAGCATGGATGCCCTGGTCGTCGACCTGCTCGACCGCGTGACGGAGATGGCCGAGAACCCGAACGACATCACGGGCGTTCGCACCGGCTTCAACGACTTCGACAAGATGACCTCGGGCCTGCAGCCGGGCGACATGATCGTGCTGGCCGCGCGTCCCTCCATGGGCAAGACCTCGCTCGCGATCAATATCGCCGAGCACGTAGCGCTCGACGAAGGCCTGCCGGTGGCCGTGTTCTCCATGGAAATGGGCGCTGCCCAGCTGGCGGTGCGTATCGTGGGCTCCATCGGCCGCATCGACCAGGGCCACCTGCGCACCGGCAAGCTCACCGACGAGGAGTGGCCGCGCCTGACCGAGGCCATCGAGAAGCTGCGCACCGTGTCGCTGCACATCGACGAGACGCCGGGCCTTTCCACCAGCGAGCTGCGGGCCAACGCGCGCCGGCTCGCGCGCCAGTACGGGCGCCTGGGACTGATCGTGGTCGACTACCTGCAGCTGATGTCGACCAGCGGCTCCGGCGACGAGAACCGCGCCACCGCCGTGGGCGAGATCTCGCGCGGCCTGAAGATGCTCGCCAAGGAGCTGAAGTGCCCGGTGATCGCGCTGTCGCAGCTCAGCCGCGGCGTCGAAAGCCGCACCGACAAGCGTCCCATGATGAGCGACCTGCGCGAATCCGGCGCCATCGAGCAGGACGCGGACATCATCATGTTCATCTACCGCGACGACTACTACAACAAGGAGTCGAAGGAGCCGGGCGTGGCCGAGGTGATCATCAGCAAGCACCGTAACGGGCCGACCGGCACCGTCAAGCTGGCCTTCCTGAAGCCGCTGACCAAGTTCGAGAACCTGGTCGGCTACAGCAACAACGACGACTACTGAGGCAGGCGGCTGCCCGGCGGCAGTCAGCTGGTGCTGCTGCTTCCGGAACCGACGTCGGAACTGCTGCCTGCCCAGGGCGGGCGGCCATCCGGCTTCTGCGGCATCACCTTTCCGTGGGCCGCCTCCGCATCGACCTGCCGCAGCAGGTCCGCCAGCGTCTTGCCCGGCTCGTCGCGGAAGCGCTCGGGCAGCACCTCGATCGCATCCATGCGGTCGAGCCGGAAGCCCCGGAAGTCGTCGCGCAGCTCGCACCAGGTCGACAGCGTCCAGACCTTGCCCCAGTAGAAGCAGCCCAGCGGCCGCACCGTGCGCTCGCTGGCGTCGCCCGAGACGTCGCGGTAGTGCAGCCGCAGCTTGTTGTGCGACTGGGTCGCCTCGCGCAGCGTCTGCAGCCGCGCACGCAGGGTGTCGTCCAGGCCCAGCCCGGGCGCGTACAGCGCCAGCGCCTCGGCCGAGACACGCGCTGCGGAGGGCAGCACCGACAGGATCTTGCCCAGCCCCGTCTCGATGTCCCGCGCCAGTGCCGGATCGACCCAGCTCTGCGCGAGCCGGGCTGCAGCGACGAGCGCCGCGGCCTCGTCCTGCGTGAACATCAGCGGCGGCAGCTCGAAGCCCGCGCCGAGCCGGTAGCCCACGCCGGCTTCGCCCTCGATCGGCACGCCCTGGTGCTGCAGGTCCGCGATGTCGCGGTAGACCGTTCGCTCCGACACCTCCAGCCGCTGCGCCAGGAAAGCTGCCGTGGTCAGCCGGCGCCCACGGATGAGCTGCACGAGCTGGAAGAGGCGATCGGCGCGGCGCATCAGCAGGGCCTGGCGAGCGGGCGAGAGTGGCGCGCCGGCGGGTTGCGCCGGCTCTTTCTGATGATGCTCATGAGACTCCGATGTGGATCGCTACCTTGTCCGGCCCTTCGTAGGCCTCGAAGTCGCTGCGATAGCGGCGTGCGACCTCCGGGTGCGCCTCGAAATACTGCCAGATGCGTTCCCACGTGGCGATCACCATCTGCGGCATCTGTCCCTCGCCGTTGAAGACCAGGTAGTCGCCGGCTTCCACGGCGAGGCTGTTCTCGCCGCCCGAGACCGCGACGCCCGCCGTAACGTCGAACGCGCCATCCTTGTCCGATTCGTAGGCCGAATAGAGGCTGAAGATGCGAGTGTCGGCGGTGCGCCGTGGCGTCGACGCATAGGTTTCCTCGCCGAAGAATCGGCCCCACAACTGGCCCAGGCGGGCGGTAGCGGGGTCGCGCTCCTCGCGGTTGGTGGTGCGGATGGTGAGGCCCGAGACGCGGAACGCGTCCTGGTGCCGGCGAACTGGTTCCATGTGTTTGCTTCTCCTCAAAGCGATAGTGTCTTCAGGTCGGCCTTCATGGCCTGTGCGATCAATTTGATGTCGTCGTCGCTGACGTCGAACATGCCGAAGCGGAACTTGTAGCCCCACTGCCGGGGGTTCTCGATGAACGCCAGCCGCTCGATCAGCGGGGCGATCGGCGCCTCGTGCCCGGCGGCGTAGGCCACGTCGCGCCGCCATGGCACGAAGCCGTTGCCCATGTCGAACTCGTAGGGCTCGCCCGGCTGCACGATGCCGATCGACACGAAGCTCTGCAGCTTGTCCGTGCCCCCGAACACCGTGGCCGGTGAATAGTAGGCGACGCGGTCGCCCGCCGAAAGCCGCTTGAGCGGCGCATGCTTGCCGTGGCCGACCTGCATGAAGCCGATCGGCCGGTGGTCGCGCCCGCGCCGCGCATGCTCGGCGCTGGCCACTGCGATCCAGTTGCGTTGCGCCATCGCGAGTCACTCCAGCGAATGCAGGCCGACTTCGTTGCCCTCGGTGTCGCGCAGGTGGGCGATGAAGCCCATGCCCGGGGGCAGCGCCGACTTGGCCGCCACGATCTGCCCGCCGGCCGCCTCGACGCGCGCGAGCACGGCGTCGATGCTGGGGTTGCAGTCGAGGTAGATGCGGATGCCCGTGCCGGCGCGTGCGCTGGCATTGGCGCCTGCCTGCAGCGCGCCGCCGGTGGCGGGCTTGTCGTGCGGGAAGATGGCCAGTGTCTCGCCGCCGAAGTCCTCGCGGCGCAGCTTGCGGGCGAGCACGCTCTCGTAGAAGGTCTGGGCGCGGTCGATGTCGGCGACCGGGATCTCGAACCAGGTGATGGCGTTCTGCATTCGGAACTCTCTTTCTTTCGTTGCGTTGGAAGGAGCCCGGATGGTGCTGCCGGCCTACTGACAGCGTCTTGTCAGTAGGCTGTCGGGGGAATGAAAAAAAGCCCGCGCCGCTTCAGTGAAGCATGCGCGGGCCTGGTCTGGCCGCGGGCAGGGCCGCTGCTAGAGCACGTCGCTCGCGAAGTCGGCCAGGCGCGAGCGCTCGCCGCGCGCCAGCGTGATGTGTCCGCCGTGCGGCCAGCCCTTGAACTTGTCGACCGCGAAGGTCAGGCCCGAGGAGCCTTCCGTGAGGTACGGCGTGTCGATCTGCGCGAGGTTGCCCATGCAGATGATCTTCGTGCCGGGGCCGGCGCGGGTGATCAGGGTCTTCATCTGTTTGGGCGTGAGGTTCTGCGCCTCGTCGATGATCACGTACTTGTTCAGGAAGGTGCGCCCGCGCATGAAGTTCATGCTCTTGACCTTGATGCGGCTGCGGATCAGCTCGTTGGTGGCCGCGCGGCCCCATTCGCCGGCACCGCCGCCGTCGCCCTTGGCCAGGAACTCGAGGTTGTCGTCGAGCGCGCCCATCCAGGGGCCCATCTTCTCCTCCTCGGTGCCGGGCAGAAAGCCGATGTCCTCGCCCACGCTCACAGTGGCGCGGGTCATGATGATCTCGGTGTAGCGGCGGTCGTCCAGCACCTGGGTCAGGCCGGAGGCCAGCGCCATCAGGGTCTTGCCGGTGCCGGCAGTGCCGGTCAGCGTGACGAAGTCGATCTCCGGGTCCATCAGCAGGTTCATCGCGAAGTTCTGCTCGCGGTTGCGCGTGTTCACGCCCCAAACGGCGTTCTTGCCGGAGCTGTAGTCTTTCAGCGTCTTGAGCACCGCGGTCTTGTCGCGGATCTCGGTGACGCGGGCGTACATGCTCGGCTCTCCGGGTGCCTCGAAATACACGAACTGGTTGATGTACAGGTTGGGCACCAGCGGGCCGCTGATCCGGTAGAAAGTGCTGCTGCCGCTTTGCCAGCTCTCGACGGTCTTGCTCTGGCGCGTCCAGAAATCGGCGGGCAGGGCGAGCGAGCCTGCGTAGAGCAGGTCGCCGTCTTCCAGCGTCTTGTCGTTCTGGTAGTCGTCGGCGGCCAGGCCCAGCGCGCGCGCCTTGACGCGCATGTTGATGTCCTTCGACACCAGCACGACCTCCTGCTTCGGGCGGCCGGGGCGGTCCTTGGCGTATTCGTCGCGCAGCGCGTGCACCACGCCGAGGATCTGGTTGTCGGCCTTGCCCTGGGGCAGGCTGATGGGAAGCGAGTAGTCGAGCGGGGCGGTCTGGAAGAACAGGCGGCCGCCGGCCTCGCGATGGCCGGTGGTGTCGAGCTTCAGGCCCTTGTCGATGTCCGCCCCCTGGGCAGCTGCCAGCGCGTCGAGCGTGCGGCTGGTCTGGCGGCCGTTGCGGGCGACTTCGGTCGTGCCCTTCTTGTGGCCGTCGAGCTCCTCCAGCACGATCATCGGCAGGAAGATGTCGTGCTCCTCGAAGCGGAAGAGGCACATCGGGTCGTGCAGCAGCACATTGGTGTCGAGCACGAACAGCTTGGCGGGGCCGTTGGACTTGCTGCGCTTGGCGCGGGCCGGCGGCTGGGGCGCAGGCTCCACCGCAGCCGCTGCAGGCTCGACGGCCGGGACCCTGGTCTCGACCTGGATGAGCGCCTGGGGCGCGGGCGCGCTCACCGGGGCTGGCGTGGGAGCGGCCTTCGACCTGGTGCGGCGAGCGGGGCGCACCGCGGCGCCGCCGCCGGCGCCTTCGGCGCCGAGGCTGTCGAACAGCTCGAGCGGCTGAGGACTGCGCGCCGCAGCTTCGTCAGCGCGCGAATCGCCGGAACGGCGGGAACCCCGGTGCGATGACCGGGCGGGCGCATCGAGCGCGTCCGGCGAGAGCAATGCAGCGCGTTTCGTGGGGGCGGGGGGCAATGGCATGTGTCAGATCGCTCGCAGGAAGTGGGAACCAGAAAACGAAAAAGCCGCCTGAAGACCAAGGCGGCTTTGTTCGGAGGATGCGGTCGTGGAGCTCAACGGCATGAGGCCATTATGCACACCGAGGAAGACGCGCCGGCAGCTCTTTACGCACCGTTGGGCATTTCCCACGCCGGGGCGGCAAGGCTTGATTGCTGCCGGTCCGCCGGAAGGCGGGCGCTCAGGCGGCCTTCTTCAGGGCCTTGACGGCCTTGAGCACGTCGTCGACATGGCCAGGGACCTTGAGGCCGCGCCATTCGGCCTTCAGGATGCCGTCGGCGCCGATCAGGAAGGTGCTGCGCTCGATGCCCTTGACCTTCTTGCCGTACATGATCTTGTTCTTGACCACGCCGAACATGTGGCACATCTTTTCTTCGGTGTCGGCGATGAGTTCGAAGGGCAGCTCGAGCTTGGCCTTGAACTCGTCGTGCGACTTCATGTTGTCGCGGGACACGCCGAAGACGGTGGCACCGGCTTTCTCGAAATCCTTGTAGCGGTCGCGGAACTGCATCGCTTCGGTGGTGCAGCCCGGGGTGTTATCTTTCGGGTAAAAATACATGACCAGCACGTGGCCGAGATGCGAGGTATTCGAGACCTTGATGCCGCCCGTGGCGTTGGCGTCGAATTCAGGAATGGGTTTGTTGACAACGATCGCCATGAAACTTGTTTTCTCCGTTAGATTCCGTTCCTGAGCCCTCTCGCCCCGTTTCATACCGGGCTTGCTCAAGGAATGGAGGATTGGTCGTTGCTAACTTTGGGGTAGCCGGCCTGTTCGCAACCCGGTATTTTACCCCGAAAACACCCCCATCAGGCACCCGCGGGGCTCTCCACGAGGAGGGCGGCGATCACGTGCCGGCCTTCTCCGGCCAAGATGTTGTAGGTTCGGCAGGCTGCCGCGGTGTCCATGGTCTCCACGCCGGTGCGCTGGGCCATCAGCGGCTTCAGCCAGACGGGCTGGGGGAAGCGGATCCGGTTGCCGCTGCCGAAGATGATCAATTCGGCGCCCAGCGAGGCCAGTTGCGCGAAATGTTCGGGGCCGATCTGGTCGAAGCTCGAACAATTCCATTCGAAGCGCTCGCCGCGGGAGCCGACCACCACGCTGCCCTCGACTTTTTCGTTGTTGATCGCCACCCAGCCGGGACCGTGTGCGGTGAGAGACTGAGCGTCGGATTTGTCGGGCTGGAGCTTCATCTGGGCACTGGGAACTGTGGTCAAATTATAGGTTTTCCCTAGTGCCAAGGGGCCCGCAAGGGCCTTTGATTCCGCGTAAGCATTCCAACCCCGCGCCCGGGAGGGCCCTTTGAAGCAGCTCAAGAAATCGGCCAAGCTGGCCAACGTCCTCTACGACATCCGCGGCCCCATCATGGACGCCGCCAAGCAGATGGAAGAGGACGGCCAGAAGATCATCAAGCTCAACATCGGCAACCTGGCCGTGTTCGGTTTCGATGCTCCCGAGGAAATCCAGCAGGACATGATCCGCAACCTGCCGACCTCGGCGGGCTATTCGGACAGCAAGGGCGTCTTCGCGGCACGCAAGGCGGTGATGCACGAGACCCAGAAGCAGGGCATCGCCGGCGTCACCCTCGACGACATCTACCTCGGCAACGGCGCCAGCGAGCTGATCGCCATGTCCACCAACGCGCTGCTCAACGACGGTGACGAACTGCTGCTGCCGGCGCCCGACTACCCGCTGTGGACCGCGTCCACCAGCCTCTCGGGCGGCACGCCGGTGCACTACCTGTGCGACGAGGCCAACGGCTGGATGCCCGACCTCGACGACATCCGCGCCAAGATCACGCCCCGCACCAAGGGCATCGTGGTCATCAACCCCAACAACCCGACCGGCGCGCTGTACTCCGACGAGCTGCTGAAGAGCATCGTCGACATCGCGCGCGAGCACGGCCTCGTGATCTTCGCCGACGAGGTCTACGACAAGGTGCTCTACGACGGCGCGAAGCACACGGCCATCGCCAGCCTGTCGACCGACGTGCTCACGCTCACCTTCAATTCGCTTTCCAAGAGCTACCGCTCGTGCGGCTACCGCGCAGGCTGGCTCGTGGTCTCGGGCGACAAGCGCAGCGCGCAGGACTACATCGAGGGCCTGAACATGCTCTCGAACATGCGCCTGTGCGCCAACGTGCCGGGCCAGTGGGCCATCCAGACGGCATTGGGCGGCTACCAGAGCATCAACGACCTCGTGTGCGAGGGCGGCCGCCTGCGCCGCCAGCGCGACCTGGCCTACGAGCTGATCACCGCCATCCCGGGCGTGAGCTGCGTCAAGCCGACCGCTGCGCTGTACATGTTCCCCAAGCTCGATCCGGAGGTCTATCCGATCGAGGACGACCGCCAGTTCTTCCTCGAGCTGCTGAAGGAAACCCGCGTGATGCTGGTGCAGGGCACCGGCTTCAACTGGGCCACGCCCGACCACTTCCGCATCGTGTTCCTGCCCCATGAGGACGACCTGCGCGAGGCCATCAACCGCATCGCGAAGTTCCTGGAGCAGTACCGCTTGCGCCGCAAGTCGCGCCAATGAACTCCGCCCGCATCGCTGCCGCCGCGGCGCTGTCGTTCGCCGCGCTTTCCGCGGCCGCTGCCGGAGCTGCCGCCAAGGAGGGCGTCTCGTTCTCGCACAACGACTGGGAACTGGCCTGCGACAACACCCGCACCTGCCGCGCCGCCGGCTACCAGGTGGAGAGCGGCAGCGCATTGGAGCCGGTGTCGATGCTCATCACCCGCCGTGCGGGCCCCGGCACCCCCATCGAGATCGACCTGCAGACCGGCGGGCAGGAGGAGCCAAAGGGCTCGGTGCGCTTCAAGGTCGGCAAGGCCACCCTGTCGGGCCTCAAGGACAGCGCCTTCAGCCTCGACGAGGCCCAGATCCGCACCGTGCTGCCCGAACTGCTCAAGGGCGACGACGCCTCGCTCACGGACAGCGGCGGGCACAAGTGGGTTCTCTCGCTGGCCGGCCTCAACGCCGTGCTGCTGAAGATGGACGAGGTACAGGGCCGCGTCGGCACGCCGGGCGCGCTCGTGCGCCGCGGTAACAAGCCCGAATCCTCGGTGCTGCCGCCGGTGCAGGCACCCGTCGTGAACGCGGTGTTGCCGACGAAGGCCCGTCCGGGCGACGACGCCCTGGCCGCGCGCATCTTCCCGTCGTTGAAGTCGGATCCGTCTGCCGACGACTGCAACAACCACGACGAGTTCAACGCCAAGTCGCTGACCGTCTCGCGCCTGACCGAGCGCAAGGTGCTGCTGTCCTTCGGCTGCGGCATGGGCGCCTACAACTACACCAGCGTGCTCTGGATCGCCAACGACAAGCCGCCCTATGCACCCGTAGCCATCGAGGCCAACGGCGACTTCGACGAGAAAAACGCCAGCGTCACTTCCTCGATGAAGGGCCGCGGCATCGGCGACTGCTGGTCGAGCCAGACCTGGCATTTCGACGGCAAGGGCTTCGTTCTCACCGGCCACACCTACGACGGCATGTGCCGCGGCTTCCCCGGCGGCGCCTGGAGCCTGCAGCGCTATGTCTCGCAGGTGAAACTCTCCGAGCCGGCCGCCACCCCATCCAAACCATGAACGCGACTCTCCCAATGAAATCCATCCAAGTAGGCCTGCTCGGCGCAGGCACGGTCGGCAGCGGCACCTTCAAGGTGCTCCAGCGCAACCAGGAAGAAATCAAGCGCCGTGCCGGCCGCGGCATCGAGATCACCATGGTTGCCGACCTCGACACCGCCCGCGCCCGCGAAGTGGCCGGCGAAGGCGTGAAAGTGGTTGCCGATGCGCGCGAAATCATCGCCAACCCCGACATCGACATCGTCATCGAGCTGATCGGCGGCTACGGCATCGCGAAGCAGCTGGTGCTCGAAGCCATCGCGGCCGGCAAGCACGTGGTCACGGCCAACAAGGCGCTGCTCGCGGTGCACGGCACCGAAATCTTCGCGGCCGCGCACGCCAAGGGCGTGATGGTGGCCTTCGAGGCCGCGGTGGCCGGCGGCATCCCTATCATCAAGGCGCTGCGCGAAGGCCTCACGGCCAACAGCATCCAGTGGCTGGCCGGCATCATCAACGGCACCACCAACTTCATCCTGTCCGAGATGCGCGACAAGGGCCTGGACTTCGCGACCGTGCTCAAGGAAGCGCAGCGCCTGGGCTACGCCGAAGCCGACCCGACCTTCGACATCGAAGGCGTTGACGCCGGCCACAAGGTCACGCTGATGAGCGCCATCGCCTTCGGCATTCCGGTGCAGTTCGACAAGGCCCACATCGAGGGCATCACCAAGCTCGCCGCGCAGGACATCAAGTACGCCGAGCAACTCGGCTACCGCATCAAGCTGCTGGGCGTGACCAAGCGCACCGCCAAGGGCATCGAGCTGCGCGTGCACCCGTCGCTGGTGCCGTCGAAGCGCCTGCTGGCGAATGTCGAAGGCGCGATGAACGCGGTGGTGGTGCATGGCGACGCGGTCGGCACCACGCTCTACTACGGCAAGGGCGCCGGCAGCGAGCCGACCGCCAGCGCGGTGATCGCCGACCTGGTCGACATCACCCGCCTGCACACGGCCGATGCCGCACACCGCGTGCCGCACCTGGCCTTCCACCCCGACGCGCTGAGCGACCTGCAGGTGCTGCCGATGTCGGAGGTCGTCACCAGCTACTACCTGCGCCTGCGCGTGGCCGACCAGGCCGGCGTGCTCGCCAAGGTGACGGGCCTGCTCGCCACCGCCGGCATCAGCATCGACGCCGTGCTGCAGCGCGAAGCCGACGAAGTCGGCGGCGAGGGCTCCACGCAGACCGACCTGATCATCCTCACGCACGACGCGCGCGAAGGCACCGTCAACGACGTGCTGGCCGAGCTGCAGGCGCTGCCGACCGTGCTGGAGCCGATCGTGCGCATCCGCAAGGAAGAGCTGTCCTGAGCATCTGATCGCCGCCATGGAACGCCGCCGTGCCCACGCTGATTGCCACCTTCGCGCTGGTCGGGTTGCTCCGCTTCGCGCACGTGGAAATGCCGCGCTGGCACCTGGCGTTCTGGTTCGCGGTGCTGGTCGTGCTGGCCTTGTTCGCCAGCCTCGGCTGGCGGCAGCTCGTGCTCAACGGCGCGGGCAGCTTTCTCGCGGCATGGGCGTATTTCTCGGCGCTCGAGGCGACCGACAACGTCGAACACCGCGTCCCGCACTACTTCATTCTTTTCTTCGGCATGCTGGCGCTGATCGGCTCGCGCTTCTGGCTTGATCTGCGCCACTATGGAATTGGCCTCTAGGAACATCCCGTGAACTACCTGAGCACCCGCGGCCACCCCGACCGCAAGCGCTTCTGCGAAATCCTGCTCGAAGGCCTCGCGCCCGACGGCGGCCTCTACCTGCCCGAGCAATACCCGCAGATCGACACCGCCACGCTCGCGAAGTGGCGCAAGCTGCCGTATGCCGAGCTGGCCTTCGAGATCCTCTCGCTCTACATCGACGACATTCCGCCGGCCGACCTGAAGGCGATCTGCGCGAAGACCTACACGGCCGAAGTGTTCGGCACCGACGAGATCGTGCCGCTGCGCGAGCTGGAAGACGGCGTGTACCTCGAGGCCCTGTCCAACGGCCCCACGCTGGCCTTCAAGGACATGGCGATGCAGCTGCTGGGCAACCTGTTCGAGTACGAGCTGGCCCGCCGCGGCGCCGAGCTCAACATCCTGGGCGCCACCAGCGGCGACACCGGCAGCGCAGCCGAGTACGCCATGCGCGGCAAGAAGGGCGTGCGCGTCTTCATGACCTCGCCCGACGGCCGCATGAGCCCGTTCCAGCAGGCGCAGATGTTCAGCCTGCAGGACGCGAACATCCACAACATCGCCATCACCGGCGTGTTCGACGACTGCCAGGATATCGTCAAGGCCGTGTCGAACGACCTGGCCTTCAAGCGCAAGTACCGCATCGGCACGGTCAACTCGATCAACTGGGCGCGGCTGCTGGCGCAGGTCGTCTACTACTTCGCGGGCTACTTCCAGGCCACGGCAAGCAACGACAAGCCGGTGAGCTTCACCGTGCCCTCGGGCAACTTCGGCAACGTCTGCGCGGGCCACGTGGCGCGCATGATGGGCCTGCCGGTCCACACGCTGGTGGTCGCCACCAACGAGAACGACGTGCTCGACGAGTTCTTCCGCACCGGCGTGTACCGCGTGCGCGGCGCTGTCGACACGCACGAGACCTCCAGCCCGTCGATGGACATCAGCAAGGCCAGCAACTTCGAGCGCTTCGTGTTCGACCTGGTCGGGCGCGATCCGGCCAGGCTGCGCAAGCTCTTCGTGGACGACCTGGGGCTGAACGGCAGCTTCGACCTGAGCGCCGATCCTGCATTCGCGCAGGCCGCCGGGCGCTTCGGCTTCCGCAGCGGCCGCAGCACGCACGCCGATCGCCTGGCCACCATCCGCGACACCGACAAGCGCTTCGCGACGCTGGTCGATCCGCACACCGCCGACGGCCTCAAGGCCGCGCGCGAGCAACTCACCCCCGGCGTGCCGATGGTGGTGCTCGAGACCGCGCTGCCCATCAAGTTCGCGGCCACGCTGGTCGAGGCGCTGGGCGAGGAGCCTGCGCGTCCGAAGAAGTTCGAGGGCATCGAGGCGCTGCCCAAGCGCGTCGTCAAGCTGCCGGCCGACGCGGAAGCCGTGAAGGCGTACATCGCCGAGCACTGTGATTAGCCAAGGGCGAGGCCGGGCATGAAGGTCGTCGGTTTCGCCGGCTACTCGGGCGCGGGCAAGACCACGCTGCTCGAGCGCCTCATTCCCGCGCTCAAGCGGCTCGGCCAGCGCGTCTCGGTGGTCAAGCACGCGCACCACAAGTTCGACATCGACCATCCGGGCAAGGACACCTACCGCCACCGCGAGGCGGGCGCCTTCGAGGTGGTCGTCGCCTCCGACAAGCGGCTTGCTGTGATGCGCGAGTTCGAGGCGCCCGTGGAGCTCAGCGTGCACCAGCTGCTGGCCGAGGTGCACGCGGTGGCCGACTGGGTGCTGGTCGAGGGCTTCCGGCACAGCGACGTGCTGAAGATCGAGATCTGGCGCGAGCCTGCGGCGGGTGAAGCGGTGCGGCCCGTGCTGTACCCCAACGACCCCTTCGTCGTCGCCGTGGCCACCGATGCCCCGGCCGCCCTGCCGTCGCCCACCGAGCGGCCGCTCTTCGACCTCAACGACGCCGAGGCCATTGCGAAGTGGCTGGTCGACAGCGGTGAGCGCTTCGAATACAACCCCGATCACCATGGCTGATTCACCCGTTCCCTTCGCCGCTTCGTCTTCGCGTCCGCCGCTGATGCCTCTCGACGAGGCGATCGCGACGCTGCTCGCGAGAGCGTTGCCGGTGCTGCCCTCCGAGAGCGTCGGTACCTTCGACGCCGACGGCCGCGTGCTGGCGCAGGACCTCGTCTCCGGCCTCACCGTGCCGCCGCGCGACAACAGTGCGATGGACGGCTACGCCGTGCGCGTTGCCGACTGCGCCGCGCCCGGCGCCGAGCTGAAGGTGGCGCAGCGCATTCCCGCCGGCACCGTCGGCACGCCGCTCGTGCCCGGCACCGCGGCGCGCATCTTCACCGGCGCGCAGATTCCCGAGGGCGCCGACGCCGTCGTGATGCAGGAAGACACGACGGCCACGCCGCAGGAAGGCAGCCTCGGCTCGGTGCGCATCGCCATCGTGCCTGCGGCCGGCCAGTGGATCCGCCGCGCGGGCGAGGACGTGGCCTCCGGCGACGTGGTGCTCAGGAAGGGCGAGCGCCTCGGGCCTGCGGCGCTCGGCCTTGCCGCGAGCGTCGGCTTCGACCGCCTGCAGGTCGCGCGCAAGCCGCGCGTGGCGATGCTCTCCACCGGCGATGAACTGGTGATGCCCGGCGAGGTCGCGCCCGACGCGATGAAGCCAGGCGCCATCTACAACTCCAACCGCTTCTTCATGCGGGCTCTGCTGCATCGGCTGGGCTGCGAGGTGAACGACCTGGGCATCGTGCCCGACAACCGCGAAGCCACCGTCGTCGCGCTGCGCGACGCGGCCGAGGCGAGCGACCTGATCATCACGACCGGCGGCGTCTCCGTCGGCGAGGAAGACCACATCCGCGCCGCGCTGCAGTCGCTGGGCGAACTGCAGCTGTGGTCGCTGTCGATGAAGCCGGGCAAGCCCTTCGCCTACGGTTCCATCGCACGCAGCAGCGGGCAGGGCGCCTGCCACGTGACGGGGCTGCCGGGCAATCCGGTGTCGAGCTTCCTGACCTTCCTGATGCTGGTGCGACCCTTCCTGCTGACGCTGCAGGGCGCCACGCGCGTTGCGCCCGAGTCGGTGAAGATGCGCGCCGATTTCGACTGGCCGCGCGCCGACAAGCGCCGCGAGTTCCTGCGCGCACGGCGCAACGCGGCCGGCGGCCTCGACCTGTTCGGCAACCAGAGCTCGGGCGTGCTCACCTCGATGGTCTGGGGCGACGGCGTGGTCGACAACCCGGCCGGCAGAACGATCAAGTCGGGCGACGTCGTCGACTTCATTCCCTTCGAATCGCTGCTGGGTTGAGCCGCATGAAAGTCCAGGTCCGTTATTTCGCTTCGGTGCGCGAGGCGCTTTCCAGCAGCGGCGAAGCCGTCGAGACGCGAGCCGAGACGCTTTCCGCCCTGCGCGACGAACTCATCGCCAGGGGCGGCGCCTACGCCACCGCGCTGGCGCGCGGCAAGGCTGTCCGCATGGCGCTCGACCATGTCATGAGCGACGAAGCCGCCGCCCTGCGGGAAGGCTGCGAGGTCGCCTTCTTCCCGCCCGTCACGGGCGGCTGAGGCGGGCGTCCAGCTCGACCAGGCGTCCGCGCAGGCCGCCGGAGGCCCGGGTCATCGGCGAGCGCAGTTCGTCGGCCATCTCGCCCTTGTGCGCCAGCAGCGCCTTCAATGGGCCCGGGTTGGGTTCGGCGAACAGCATTTCCACCAGCGGTTGCAGCGGCTGCCACTCGGCGCGTGCCTCTGCCAGGCGGTTTTCCGCGAGCAGGCGCACCAGGCGCACGAAACGGGCGGTCTGCACGTTGCCGCTGGCCGCGATGGCGCCGGCGCCGCCCTCGGCCATGGTGCCGAAGATCTGGTGGTCCTCGCCCGTCAGCACCTGCAGCCGGCCGTCGGCGATCACCGCGCGCGTCTTGGCCATGTCGCCGCCGCAGTCCTTGATGCCGCGGATGCGGGGGTGTGCGGCCAGCGCCAGCAGCGTCTCGCGCGTGATGGTGACGCCGGTGCGGTAGGGAATGTCATAGACCAGCACGGGCACCGAACTGGCGTCGGCGATGGCGCGGAACCATTCGAGCAGGCCGGCCTGCGAGGGGCGGACGTAGTGCGGCGCGGCCACCAGCAGGCCTGCGATCGGGCGCTCCGAGAGCCTGCGCGCCCAGGCCGTGGCCTTGCCGAGGTGATAGCCCGAAATACCCATGACGACCGGCAGGCCGCCGGCCGATGCCAGCACGGTGTCGAGCACGGCCAGCTGCTCGGTTTCGTCCAGCGCGGCCGCTTCGCCGGTGGAGCCGCAGGGCACGAAACCCGTCACGCCTTCGTCGGCGAGGCGCCGGACCAGCGCGGCGAGGGCGGCGTGGTCGACCGCGCCGTCGCGGAACGGGGTGACGAGGGCCACCCAGAAGCCGGAAAAGTCAGGGGTGGTGGGGCTTGGTTGTTGTTGAGGCACGCGGGCTTCCTTTCAGGAATCGACCGATGGAAAGAACCATCGCCCGATGCGCGCGCAACCCGGTAGGGGCCAAAGCCTTTGGCGGATTCCGTCGCTCATCCGACGACGGAACCTCGGCTCCGGTCAGACGAGCTTTGGTTTTTTGGCTTTGTCGTTGCTGCTGCATTGGCCCACGCGGCGGCCTTCGGGGTGCGATGGCACCGGGAAGAGCGTGGGCGTGGCAAGGCAGGGCATCGCCACAGTCTATCGCGATGCCACAATTCGGACATGAGCGTTGCCCGTGTTTCGATCCAGACGAACGATTTCGACCTCTCGCGGGAAGTCGCCGCGTTGCGTGCCGGCGACAAACGCGTGGGCGCCGTCTGCAGCTTCATCGGCACCGTTCGAGACAGGAACAGTGCTCCCACGCTCGGCACTGGCGTGTCCTCTCTGCCCCCCGGGGGGGCTCTTTCGCCTCGGGGCGGCCCGGCGGCGAAAGACGACGGCAACACCATCACGTCGATGGAGCTGGAGCACTATCCTGGCATGACCGAGAAGGCCATCGAAGCCATGATCGACGAGGCCCACCGCCGCTTCGACATCCTGGGGGCACGCGTGATCCACCGCGTCGGCCTGTTGCAGCCCGAAGACCAGATCATGATGGTGGCGGTGGTCTCGGCCCACCGCGGCCAGAGCTTCCAGGCCTGCGAGTTCCTGATGGACTACCTCAAGACCCAGGCCCCGTTCTGGAAGAAGGAGCAGACGCCCGAAGGCGCCCGCTGGGTCGATGCGCGCGTGTCCGACGACGCGGCGCTGGCGCGCTGGGGCATCAGCGCCCCTAACGCCTGATCTGCCTCTTATCCCCTCTCCCGAGGTGAGAGGGAGCGAAGCCTTACAGCGGCTTGAAGCCGCTCGACTGGATGATCTTTTCCCAGGCCTGCGTGTACGTGCGAACGCGGCCCGCGAACTGGCCCTGCGGCTCGTAGCCCACCGTCAGGCCCATCGTCGTGAGCTTCTGCTTCACGTCGGGCATGGCCAGCACCTTCTGCAGCGCATCGCCGTACTTGTCGATGATCGGCTGCGGCGTGCCCACCGGCGCGAAGATGCCGTAGTAGGGCAGGTCGTCCAGGTTCGAGAAGCCCAGCTCGCTGAACGTCGGCACGTTCGGGATCACCGCCTGCCGCTTGGAGCCGATGGAGGCCACGATGCGCAGCTTGCCGGCCTTGTGGTTCTCGATGAAGTCCGGCACCGAGGCGATGCCCGCGGTGATCTGGTTGCCCAGCATGTCTGCCGTCATGGGCGCGCTGCCGCGGTAGGGGGCGGGCTGCACGTCGATCTTGTACTTGTCGGAAATCATCTTGACCAGGAACTCGGGGATCGAGGCCGGCGCCGGGATGCCGATGGTTTCCTTGCCGCCCTTCTGGGTGCGGACCCATTTCACGTATTCGTCGAGGCTCTTGGCCGGCGTGCCGCCCGAGACGGCCAGCACGTTGGCGAAGGTCGCGAAGCCGGCCACGGGCACGAAGTCGGTGGCGGGGTTGAAGCCCGGGTTCTTCACCACCTGGGGCAGGATAGAGATGGTGTGGTCGTGCGACAGGAACAGCGTGTGGCCGTCGGCCGGGGAGGACTTCAGCACCGTCGCGGCGATCTGGCCGCCCGCGCCGGCGCGGTTCTCGACCACCACCGGCACGCCCAGCACGTCCTTGAGCTTTTCACCCAGCGTGCGTGCGATCGCGTCGGTGCCGGCGCCGGCGGGGAAGCCCACGAGCAGGCGCACGGGCGTACCGCTTTGCGCCTGCGCAAGGCTGCAAAGCCCCGCTGCGGCCATAAAGAGACCCACGCTGATCGCCCGGCGCACCGGTTGAACGCGCCGCGTTGAAAAAACCATGATCGACTCCATTCGAGAGAGAGAAATGCCTACGGGCGGAAGAGGACGGATCCTGTGCAATACCCGTGCCCAGGGCACTGGATGGATCGGCAACCTTGAATCGTGCCCGAACAGCCCTATTTTGGATGCAGGAATACCACCATGCGACAAGACAAACTCACCACCAAATTTCAGGAAGCGCTGGGCGACGCACAGTCGCTGGCGCTGGGCAATGACAACGCCTACATCGAGCCGGCCCACCTGCTGCTCGCGATGCTGCGCCAGGACGACGGCCCGCGCGCCCTGCTGGAGCGTGCGGGTGTCAATGTCCCGGGCCTGACGCAGGCGGCCGAGGCCGCCATCAAGAAGCTGCCTCAGGTGCAGGGCCACGACATCGTGCAGGTCGGCCCCGAGCTCGGCAAGCTGCTGCAGGCCACCGAGAAGGAAGCCATCAAGCGCAATGACCAGTTCATTGCCGGCGAACTCTTCCTGCTGGCGCTGGCCGACAGCAAGGCCGACATCGGCAAGATCGCCAGGGAGAACGGCCTGGGCCGCAAGTCCCTCGAGGCTGCCATCGACGCCGTGCGCGGCGGGCAGGGCGTGAACAGCGCCGATGCCGAAGGCCAGCGCGAAGCCCTCAAGAAATACACCCTCGACCTCACCGAGCGCGCCCGGCTGGGCAAGCTCGACCCCGTCATCGGTCGCGACGAGGAAATCCGCCGCGCCATCCAGGTGCTGCAGCGCCGCACCAAGAACAACCCCGTGCTCATCGGCGAACCCGGCGTGGGCAAGACCGCCATCGTCGAAGGCCTGGCGCAACGCATCGTCTCGGGCGAAGTGCCCGACTCGCTCAAGGGCAAGCGCGTGCTGTCGCTCGACATGGCGGCGCTGCTGGCGGGCGCCAAGTTCCGCGGCGAATTCGAGGAGCGCCTGAAGAGCGTTCTGAACGAGCTCGCCAAGGACGAGGGCCAGACCATCGTCTTCATCGACGAGCTCCACACCATGGTCGGCGCCGGCAAGGCCGAGGGCGCCATGGACGCGGGCAACATGCTCAAGCCGGCGCTCGCGCGCGGCGAGCTGCACTGCGTGGGCGCCACCACGCTCGACGAGTACCGCAAGTACATCGAGAAGGACGCCGCGCTCGAGCGCCGCTTCCAGAAGATCATCGTGGGCGAGCCCAGCGTGGAGGCGACCATCGCCATCCTGCGCGGCCTGCAGGAGAAGTACGAGGTGCACCACGGCGTGCAGATCACCGACCCGGCCATCGTGGCCGCGGCCGAATTGAGTGACCGCTACATCACCGACCGCTTCCTGCCCGACAAGGCCATCGACCTGATCGACGAGGCCGCGGCCAAGATCAAGATCGAGATGGACTCCAAGCCCGAGGTCATGGACCGGCTCGACCGCCGCCTGATCCAGCTGCAGATCGAACGCGAGGCCGTGCGCCGCGAGAAGGACGAGGCCTCGCAGAAGCGCCTGGGCCTGATCGAGGGCGAGATCGAGAAGCTGCAGAAGGAGATCGCCGACTACGACGAGATCTGGCAGGCCGAGAAGGCCCAGGCCCAGGGCAGCGCGCAGGTGCGCGAGGACGTGGACAAGATCAAGTTCCAGATCGAGGAATGGAAGCGCAAGGGCGACTTCAACAAGGTCGCCGAGCTCCAGTACGGCCAGCTGCCGGCGCTCGAGAAGCGCCTGAAGGAGGCCGAGGCCAGCGAGGCGAACAAGGGCAAGTCCAGCGCCCCCACGCTGCTGCGCACCCAGGTCGGCGCCGAAGAGATCGCCGAAGTGGTGGCGCGCGCCACGGGCATTCCGGTCGCCAAGCTGATGCAGGGCGAGCGCGACAAGCTGCTGCTGATGGAAGACAAGCTGCACGAGCGCGTGGTGGGCCAGGACGAGGCCATCGGCGCGGTCGCGAATGCGATCCGCCGCTCGCGCTCGGGCCTGTCCGATCCGAACCGCCCGACCGGCTCGTTCCTGTTCCTCGGCCCCACGGGCGTGGGCAAGACCGAGCTGTGCAAGGCGCTTGCGGGCTTCCTGTTCGACAGCGAAGACCACCTGATCCGCATCGACATGAGCGAGTTCATGGAGAAGCACTCGGTCGCCCGCCTGATCGGCGCGCCGCCGGGCTACGTGGGCTACGAGGAGGGCGGCTACCTCACGGAAGCCGTGCGCCGCAAGCCCTACAGCGTGGTGCTGCTCGACGAGGTCGAGAAGGCCCACCCCGACGTGTTCAACGTGCTGCTGCAGGTGCTCGACGATGGCCGCCTCACCGACGGCCAGGGCCGTACCGTGGACTTCAAGAACACCGTGATCGTGATGACGAGCAACATCGGCTCGCCCATCATCCAGTCGATGGTGGGCAAGCCCTCTGAAGAGATCAAGGAAGCGGTGTGGGACGAGCTGAAGAACTACTTCCGCCCCGAGTTCCTGAACCGAATCGACGAGACGGTCGTGTTCCACGCGCTCGACGCGAAGAACATCGAGTCGATCGCCGCGATCCAGCTGAAGGTGCTGCAGGCGCGTCTCGCGAAGATGGACCTGGGCCTGGAGGTTTCGCCGGCGGCGCTGGCGGAGATCGCCAAGGTCGGCTTCGATCCGGTGTTCGGCGCACGGCCGCTGAAGCGCGCGATCCAGCAGCGCATCGAGAACCCGCTGTCGAAGCTGCTGCTGGACGGCAGCTTCGGGCCGAAGGACACGATCGAGGTCACGACCGACCCGATCCTGTCGCCGGGGCAGTTCTCCTTCCGCAAGGCGGGGGAACCAACGGCGGCTGCTTCGGCCTAAAGTCGGATGATGAACTTCGTAATACGCGTCATTCTTCTGCTCCTGGGGCTGGTCTTCGCGGCCAGCCTGGCTGTCGCGGTAATGCTGCTGGCGGCCGTCTGGGGCGTTCGCTACGCCTGGGGGCGCCTCACGGGCAAGCCCGTGACGCCCTGGATGGCTTCCATGGGCGGGCGCTTCAATCCCCGCTCGGGCTTCGATCGATTTCGCAATGCGGCACAGCAGTCCGGCCCCTCGGCTGCAGATGTGGCCAACGCTCGCGCCCGTGGTGAATCGGTGGAGCGCCCGGTGCGCATCCGCGGCAGCGCCAGCGACGTGACCGACGTTTCGCCCAAGTCGGTCTCGCCGCGCGGCTGACAGCGCCGCTCGCCGGCTATTCCCGGCGCGACAGCCTCTCGCGCCGTTCGCCGTCAGAATCGTCCTCCTGGAGCCGCGGCTCGCCAGCCGCGGCTTTCTGCTTTCATCCAGGAGAGACATTCCATGACTTCGCGCGACATCTTCGTGGTCGGCACCGCCCGCACCGCCATCGGCACCTTCGGCGGCTCGCTGAAGGACGTGCCCAACACCCAGCTTGCCACCACTGCCGTCAAGGCCGCCATCGAGCGCAGCGGCGTCGCGGCCGATGCGATCGGCCACGTGGTCATGGGCAACGTGATCCCCACCGACGTCAAGGACGCCTACCTGAGCCGCGTGGCGGCCATCGACGCGGGCTGTCCCATCGAGACGCCGGCCTTCAACGTCAACCGCCTCTGCGGCTCGGGCCTGCAGGCCATCGTGTCGGCCGCGCAGGCCATCGCGCTGGGCGACTGCGACATCGCCATCGGCGGCGGCTCGGAGTCGATGAGCCGCGGCCCGTATTTCGACACCTCGGCACGCTATGGCGCGCGCATGGGCGATGCGGTGCTGGTCGACTACATGCTCGGCATCCTCCACGACCCGTGGGAGAAGATCCACATGGGCATCACCGCGGAGAACGTGGCCGCGCGCTACGGCATCTCGCGCGAGCAGCAGGACGAGCTGGCGGTGCTCAGCCAGCAGCGGGCGGCGGCCGCCATCGCGGCGGGCCGCTTCAAGGAGCAGATCGTTCCTGTCGAGGTGAAGACGCGCAAGGGCGTGGTGCTGTTCGACACCGACGAACATGTGCGCGCCGACACCACGGTCGAGACGCTTTCCAAGATGAAGCCTGCGTTCAAGAAGGACGGTCTCGTCACCGCCGGCAATGCCTCGGGTATCAACGACGGCGCGGCTGCCGTGGTGCTGGCCGAGGGCGGCCGCGTGAAGGCGCTGGGCCTGAAGCCGTTGGCGCGCCTCGTGGGCTATGCGCACGCCGGCGTCGAGCCCGCGTACATGGGCATCGGCCCGGTGCCTGCCACGCGCAAGGTGCTGGAGCGCACCGGCCTGAAGGTGGGCGACCTCGATGTGATCGAGTCGAACGAAGCCTTCGCGGCGCAGGCCTGCGCGGTCATCAAGGAGCTGGGCTTCGACCCGGCCAAGGTGAATCCGAACGGTTCGGGCATCTCGCTGGGCCACCCGGTGGGCGCGACGGGCGCGATCATCACGACGAAGGCGATCGCCGAGCTGCAGCGCGTGCAGGGGCGCTATGCGCTGGTCACGATGTGCATCGGCGGCGGGCAGGGCATCGCGGCCATCTTCGAGCGGGTCTGAGCGGAATGCTGCGCCCGGCCGTCCTGATCGACCCCGACGAGGTCGACTTCAGCGCCATCAGGGCGCAGGGCGCGGGCGGGCAGAACGTCAACAAGGTGTCGAGCGCGGTGCACCTGCGCTACGACATCCATGCGAGCTCGCTGCCCGCCGATGTGAAGGAGCGGCTGCTCGCGCTGCGCGACAGCCGCATCACGCAGGAGGGCGTTTTCGTGCTCAAGGCGCAGCAGCACCGTACGCAGGAGATGAACCGTGCCGACGCGCTCGCGCGGCTGCAGGCGGTGGTCGACGGCGTGGCCGTCGCGCCGCGCGTGCGGCGGGCGACCAAGCCCACCTACGGTTCGAAGCAGCGCAGGCTCGAAGGCAAGAGCCAGCGCTCGCAGATCAAGAGCCTGCGCGGGCCGGTTCGGGACTGAGCGTTCCCCCGCCGCCGCGCAGCCGGCGGATCTGCAGGCCGACGCCGACCAGGTACAGCACGAGCAGCACGCCGGTGATCGCCTTGAGTTGCGGCGCATCGGCATTCGGCAGCAGCGGTGCGCCCAGCGGCAGGCGCGTGAGCGTTTCGGTGAAGGCCGGGATCCAGTGGAACAGGAAGCTCGCCGAGAAGGCGATCGCCTCGACGTAGCGTGCCCATTTGCCGAACAGCACACCCCGGCCCGCGAGCGCCCCCACCGCCAGGGCAGCGAGCGTGATGATGCCCAGCGCATGCGGCTTGCCGAAGCCGCCGTGCTGGAAGATGCCGAAGCCCGTGAGGCAGGTCAGCACGGTGGTCCACACGAAGAGCCGGCCGAGGCCGGTGCGCATGGTGATCTCCTTGTAGCGGAACAGGGCCAGCAGCCCTGCGACGACGGCGATCAGGCTGATCGCGGTGTGAACGGTGCCCAGGGACGTCAGTCCCAGCCATCCTGTCGGTGCCATGCGGACCTCCTCGTGTCGTGGTGCGGCATTCTGGCGCTTTGCAACAAAGTTGTGCAATCTGGGACGAATCGAGTGCAAAGGCCCTGCTCTACGGCTTGAAACGCATGCCGATCACAATCGCACTCATGAGAAGGCCCTTATCGCGCGCCGTGCTGGCCGCGTTCCTGCTGGCTCCGGCAGCGGCGCTGCTGGGCGGATGCGGCCCGGGAGCGGCAGCGCAACCGGACGCCGGCACCGCCGCAGCCCCCGAACTCAAGTGGGAAGAACTGATCCCCAAGAGCTGGGACCCGACCAAGCGCTACCGCAACATCAGCCTCGAAGCCCTGCGCGACAACGATCCCCGCGCCATCCAGATGCTCGACGAGATGCGCGCCGTCTGGGACAACGCGCCCGTCAACGTGGACCTCGACGGCAAGCCGGGCAAGCTCGCCGGCTTCGTCGTGCCGCTGGACAACACGCAGGAGGGCATCCGCGAGTTCCTGCTGGTGCCGTACTTCGGCGCCTGCATCCACACGCCGCCGCCGCCGGCCAACCAGATCGTGCACGTGGTCGCGGCCTCGGTCGTGAAGGGGCTGCATGCGATGGACACCGTGTACGTCAGCGGCACGGTGAAGGCCGCGCGCTACTCGTCGGCTGACATGGGCGTGAGCGGCTACGAGATCAAGTCGGCTGCGGTCGAGCGCTTCGTGCCGAAGCAGCCGCAATGAGCGGCCACGCTCAGCTGCCCATTCGCTGCGACAGGAAATCCAGGAACGAGGTGATGCGCGCCGAAAGCTGCGTGTTGCGGTAGTACACGGCGTTCACCGGCTGGCGCACGTCGGCCGTCTCCTTCGTCAGCACCTGCACCAGCGCGCCATTGGCGCGGTCGGTGCCCGTCATGAAGTCCGACAGGCAGACGATGCCCACGCCCGCCAGCGCGAGCTGGCGCAGCGTTTCGCCGCTGGACGCCACCAGCGAGGGCGCGATGTTCCATTCATCGCCGTGCACGCCGCGCAGCGGCCAGCGGTTCAGCGACTCTGGCTGGGTGAAGCCCAGCAGCGTGTGATCGGCCAGGTCGGCGACCTTGCGCGGCTTGCCGTGCGCCTCGAGGTACGCGGGGCTCGCAAGCACGCGCAGCCGGTGCGTGCCGAGCGGTCGCGCATGCAGGGTGGAGTCGCGCAGCGGGCCGATGCGGATCGCCACGTCGGTGCGGCGCTCCAGCAGGTCGATGGGCAGGTCGTCGGTGTCGAGCTCCAGGCTGATCTGCGGATAGAGCCGGCGGAACTCCGGCACCAGCGGCACGATGGCGTGCAGCATGAACGGCGAGGCCGCATTCACGCGCAGGCGGCCGGCGGGCTGCTCGCGGCGCGCGGCCATGTGTTCCTCGGCGTCGTCGATGGCATCGAGGATCGCGCGCGTGCGCTGCAGGAAGGCAGCGCCTTCCTCCGTGAGTTCGAGCCTGCGCGTGGTGCGGCGAAGCAGCGTGGTGTCGAGCTTCTGCTCGAGCCGGCTCAGTGCGCGGCTGATGCCCGAGACGGTCTGCGAGAGCTGTTCCGACGCTGCGGTGATCGAGCCCGTGTCAACCACCGTGCGGAACGCGACGAGTTCTTCGATGGTGGTCTTCATGGGCGCTGGCGCCTCCTCAGGCGGTGGCTTCCTGCTGCGCGGGCACTTCGACGCGCGGCATCAGTGCCGCCAGCGCCTCACCGTCGGTGCGGTAGCTGAAGAGCATCGGCCCCGGTGCCAGCAGGCCGGCGCTTTCGAGCACCTGCATCGCGGGCAGCTTCATGCCGCTCAGATGCAGGCGGATGCCCTTGGATTCCATCATCCGGCGGATCGAGCCGAACACCTCGGCGCCGGTGATGTCGATGCGGTTGATCGGCTGCGCGAACAGGCACACGTCGGTGAGGTGGGGGCGCTCGGCCAGTGCCACGGTGAGCGCACGTTCGAGCGTGGAGGCGGATGCGAAGTCGAGCTCGGCGTCCATGCGCAGCGCGTAGAGGTTCGGCGCCAGGGGCGGCAGCTTCCAGAGGTTACGGTCGCGCAGGCTGCCGTCGGGATGCAGGCCCACCTCGATGATGCGCGGGTGCAGGTGCCGGTACATGTAGTGCGCCAGCGCGGCCAGCAGGCCGCCGAGCACGCCCCAGTAGATGCTCGGCGCGGTCGCGATGGTCAGCACGAAGGTACCGAAGGCGATGCCCGCCTCGATGCGCGAGATGCGCCACAGCGCGGTGAAGCTCGCCGGCTTCACAAGCCCGAGGATGGCCGTGACCACCACCGCCGCCAGCACCGCCTGCGGCACGTGATAGAGCAGCGGCATCAGCCACAGCAGCGCGCCGGCCACCACGACCACGCTGAAGAGCGTCGCCCAGCCGGTCTGCGCGCCTGCATACAGCGTGATGGCCGAGCGCGAGAACGACGAGCTGGTAGGGAACGCGCCCGTGAAGCCCGAAGCCAGCTTGGCCAGTCCCTGGCCGATCAGGTCCTGGTTTTCGTTCCAGAGCGTGCCGGCGCGTGCGTTGTCGACCTTGGCACTCGAAGCTGTTTCGAGAAAGCTCACCAGCGTGATCATCAGCGCCGGCAGCACCAGTGCGCTGAAGGTGCTCAGCGGCAGCAGCCCCGGCCAGTAGAACGAAGGCAGGCCCGAGGGCAGCGTGCCCACCACCGCGCCGCCGCGCAGCGCGTAGTCGGCCAGCCAGCTGATGGCGGCCGCGCCGGCCACCAGTGCCATCGTGGTCGGAAAACGCGGCAGCAGCCGCTTGCCCAGCCACAGCACCGCGATGCTGCCCAGCCCGAAAGCGATGGCCACGAGGTCGGGCAGCGGCCCGCCCTGCAGCACCTGAGGAATCGTTCGCCCGGTGAAGCCCAGCAGCGCCGGCAGCTGCGAGATGGCGATCAGCACCGCCGCGCCCTGCGTGAAGCCGATGAGCACCGGCGAGTTCACCAGCCGCAGCAGCCAGCCGAAGCGCCCCGCGCCCAGCACGATCTGGATCGTGCCCGACATCAGCGTGAGCCACACCGCCATCGCCACCCACTCGGCACTGCCCGCGACCGCCAGCGGCGCGAGCGATGCGCCGACCAGCAGGCTGGTGAGTGCCGTCGGCCCCACCGACAGCCGCTGCGAGGAACTGAACATCACCGCGATCAGCGCCGGGAACAGCGCCGCATACACGCCGGTGACCAGCGGCATCCCCGCCAGCGCCGCATAGGCCACGCCCTGCGGAATCACCATCAGCGCCACGGTGATGCCGGCCATCGCCTCGTTGCGCAGCAGCGCGGCGGAAGGGCGGGGCCAGGCGAGGCACGGAACCCAGCGGGACAGGCGCTGGCGCAAGGAAGGAGAGGTGGTAGCCGGATTCATGGATGACGGATGGCGCCCGCAACGACGCTGGAATTTTCCGCGGGCGCAGAGAGCTTACGCCGCCGCTCGGGCAGGGCCGTGGAACCGGCCTCGCCGGGCCGCCGGCATTGCCGCCGGCGAAGGGGCGTGCGAAGCGACACGCAGTGCGCGAAGCATGGGGGATGAAGAGCCTAGATCAACGATGTCGCGTTCTTGAGCACGTAGTCGCAGGCCTTTTCCTTGACCTTCGACGACAGGCCCTTGAGGTTCAGCGACTTGCCGTCGCCTCCCTGCAGCAGGCCCTTGGCGCCGCTGGCGAAGCCGGTCTCCTGCTTCTTCTGGCCGGTGATCTTGGCGAGCAGCTTGTCCTTCACCGAGGCCGCGTCGCCGCCCAGGTAGTTGTTCTTCACGCAGTACTGCAGCACGCCGGCCGCGTTGCCGATGGTGCTGGAGCCGACGGCGGGCATCTTGAAGCCGAGGCTGCTGCCCAGGTTGCCGAGCGCCGATCCGCCCGCGCTGCCGGTGCCGCCCTGCGCGTTGGCGCTGGCGGCTTCGCCGGCCTTTTCCTTCAATTGGTCGAGCAGGTTGTTGGCCTGCGCCGAGGCGCCTGCGGCGAGCAGCGCCAGGGCGATGAGGGTTGAACGGGCATGCATGTCGTCCTCCTGTCGGTACGCGTGGTGGAAAGCGGGCACCAGCATAACGGAGAGTCCATGGGGGCAGCCCTGGAGGCGCTCGCACCTGCCCCCTTCGTGAAACACCGCAGAACCGGCTTTGTCGGGCTGCAGGTGTTGCCCCCCGCTAGGGGGCGCAGCGACGCAGAGTGCGCGAAGCCTGGGGGCGAGCTTAGTTCTTGCGGGGCGGGCGCTTTTCGAGCAGCGGCGCGCTGGTGCCCTGCACGCCGACCAGGCCGAGCACCGTCACCAGCGAGTTCTGCGCGCCCTTCCAGCCGTCGGTCACGTCGATCCACTCCGACAGCGCGTGGAAGCCGCCGGTCTTGCCGCCGCCGCCGATGATGATGGCCGGGATGCCCAGCGACATCGGCACGTTGGCGTCGGTGCTTGCGCCGGTCAGCAGCGTCTTGTGGCCGAAGGCGGCGTTCGAGCGCGTGGCGGCCTCGACGATCACCGTGTCCGACTGCGTGCGGCCGCCCGGACGGTCGCCGATGAGCTTGGTGCTCACGCTCAGCGTGTTGACGTTCCAGCGCTTGTTCTCCTCGGCCACGGCTTCGTCGATGGCCGCGAGGATCTTCTTCTCGGTCTCGAGCAGCGGCGCCATGTCGTCCGAGCGAATGTCGACCGCCATGCGCGCATCCGGCGCGATGGTGTTCACCGAGGTGCCGCCGCCGACCGTGCCCACCGTGAAAGTCGTCTTCGGAAAGCTCGGCGTGCGGATGTCGGCGATCTTCGCGATGGCGCGGCCCATGCCGTGGATCGCGCTGGGCACCTGGCCGAAGGCGCCGTAGCTGTGGCCGCCCGGGCCCTTGAAGCTCACCTCGTAGCGATGGCTGCCGGTGCCCAGCATCAGCACCGTGCCGTCGGGTGCGGGCTCCAGGCCGACCATGCCGTCGATGTCGAGATGGTCGCGGAAGATCGCCTTGATGCCGCGCAGGTTGCCGAGCTCTTCCTCGCCCACGTTGCCCACGAAGAGCAGGTCGCCCACCGTCTGGATCTTGTTGTCGTTGAGCACCTTGAGCCACGACAGCAGCACCGCGAGGCCGCGCGTGTCGTCGGAGATGCCGGGTGCGTAGAGCTTGCCGTCGCGCTCCTTGACCTTCACGTCGGTGCCGGCGGGGAACACGGTGTCGAGGTGGGCCGAGATCAGCAGCTTGGGCCCGTTGCCCGTGCCCTTGCGCAAACCGACCACGTTGCCTTCGGCGTCGATCTTCGCGTCGGAGAGGCCCAGCGCCTTCATGCGCGCGAGGAAGGCTTCGGCGCGCTTCTGTTCCTTGAACGGCGGGGCTTCGATCTCGGTGAGCATCTTCAGGTCTTCGACCGAGCGGTCGTGGTCGGCCTTGACCGCGTCCAGCAGTTTCTGGATGGCGGGCGCAGCCATCAGCTGGGTGTAGGCCTTGTCCACTTCCGGCCGCACCTGCGCGGGCGGGGCCGCGACGCTGCCGCCCTGGGCGTGAGCGAAGCCGGCGGCGGCCGAGGCCAGGGCGAGGACGAGTGGGGCGAGGCGAAGCGAAACGGAACGAGGTGACGCGGTGCGGGGCATGGTGCGGAGGTGTCCTTGTTGTTGGGGCGGGCCAGGTCGAGATCGGCGCCGCCGGTGCAACGCCGTCGTCAGCGATTCTTATGGCTGTGTTAGGCGTGCGCTCTGGTTTAATCTTCCGCGTTGTCAGTTTTTCTAACGAAGCCCTCATGCGCCGCCACATTCCGAGCACCCGCGCGCTGCTGATCTTCGACGCGGTGGCCCGCCACCACGGCGTCGGCAAGGCCGCCGAGGAGCTGTGCCTCACGCACAGCGCAGTGAGCCAGCAGCTGCGCCAGCTCGAAGCGCAGATCGGCGTGCGGCTGGTGCAGCGCACCGCGCGCGGCACCGAGCTCACCGAAGCCGGCCAGCGCTACCACGGGCAGATCTCCGGCGACCTGCTGCGGCTGCAGAACCACACGCTCGAAGCGATGGCGCAGCGCACCGACGGCCTGCGCCTGCTGGTGGGCGCGGTGCCCGTGCTGGCCGACGGCTGGCTCATGCCGCGCCTGCCGGAATTCATCGGCCGCAACCCCGGCTGCAGCCTGCATCTGCAGGTTTTTCCCACGCATCTCTACATGGAAGACCTGCCCTTCGACGTGGGCGTGCAGTACGACGACGCGGTGTGGCCGGGAGCGAATGCGCTGCCGCTGATGGGCGAAGCCTGCGTCGCCGTGTGCGCGCCTGCTGCGAAGGGGCGCTCGGCCATGTCGCGCGGCGACTTCCGCCAGGCGCAGCTTCTGCAGCTGCGAACCCGCATGGGAGCGTGGGAGGAATGGTTCGGACAGGCTGCCCACCTTCGCGCGCCGGAGAGCCTTGTCGCGGGGCACCGCTTCGACCTGTTCTCCTCGCTGATAGCGGCAGTGCGTGCCGACCTTGGCGTGGGGCTGGTGCCCGACTACTTCGTAGAGCGCGAGCTGCGGTCGGGCGAGCTGGTGCTGGCCTGCCCGCACCGGGCGCCGTCGAGCCGGGGCTACAGCGTGTTCGTTGCGCCAAGCCGCACCGGCGACGCGCTGGTCGGCGCTTTCGTGGCGTGGCTGCGGGAGTCGGCGGCGCAGGCGTCGACTGTGCAGGCCGCGCCGCGCAAGTTGAAGGCTGCCTAGGCCCGCCGGAAGAGCAGCACGGAGTTCGTGCCGCCGAAGGCGAAGGAATTGCTGATGGCGGCTTCCAGCGCTGGCGCCGCGGTGTCGTCCTGTGCGACGAGGTTCAGCCGGCATTCCGGATCGACCTCGCGGCAGTTGGCGTTGGGCGGCAGTTGCCGCTGCTGCAGCGCCATCACGGTGATGAGCGCCTCGATGGCGCCCGCTGCGCCCAGCATGTGGCCGTGCAGCGCCTTGGTCGAGCTCACTCGCAGCGTGTCGAGGTCGTCGCCCCAGACCTCGGCCAGTGCATTGCGCTCCACCACGTCGCCGATGCGCGTGGCCGTGCCGTGCGCGTTGCAGTAGCCCACGTCGCGCGGCTGCAGGCCGGCCTGGCGCAGGGCGGCGCGCAGCGCGCGGGCCTGGCCCGGCGCGTCGGGCTTGGTGAGATGGGTCGCGTCGCTGCTCAGGCCCCAACCGGCCAGCGTGGCGTGGCTGCGGGCGCCGCGGGCGCGGGCGCGCTCGGCGGATTCGAGAACCAGGAAGGCCGCGCCTTCGCCCAGTGCGAAGCCGCTGCGGTCGGTGGCGAAGGGCTTCACCGCGCCGGCCGCTTCACCGGGCTGGAAGCCGGCCAGCGTCTGCATCGCCTGCCATGCCACCACCACGCCCGGCACGATCAGCGCTTCGCTGCCGCCGGCGATGGCGATGTCGACCTCGCCGCGCTGCACGGCCTTGGCGGCCTCGGCGATCGCGGCCGAAGAGGAAGCGCAGGCGACCGAGTAGGTGAGAACCGGGCCCTTCACGCCCTGGCGCATCGCCACGTGGGCGGCCGGCGCGTTGGGCATGAAGGCGGGAATGGTGAGGGGCGAGACGCGGCCGTTGCCGCGATAGGCCGCCTCGAGCGCGGCGGCGCCGCCCATGCCGCAGCCGGAGAAGACGCCCACGCGCTCGGGGTCTGCGTCGGCCACGGAAAGGCCGGCGTCGCGCATCGCCATGTCGGCGGCTGCCACGGCCAGCTGGCTCACGCGGTCGACGCCGGCGAGCTGCAGCTTGGTGAACCAGCGGGTTTCGTCGAAGGCCGCGGTGGCAGCCGCTGCCGGCTTGGGCAGTTCGGGAAAGACGGGCTGTATGGCCGAGCGGCCCTGCAGCAGGGCCTGGAAGAGGGCGCCGGGTTCGTCGCCGTGCGGCGCCACGACGCCCAGCCCGGTGACGGCGACTTCGTGGTTCACGAGGCGGATGCGGCCTTCTCGGCCCTGACCTTGTCGACCAGCACGGCCAGTTCGGCCAGGGTGTCGATGTTCGCGTCCTCGTCGGGCATGACGATGCCGAAGTGGTCCTCGATGGCGAACAGGAATTCGGCCAGCGCCAGCGAATCGAGTCCGCCGGTCTCACGCATGGAGGCGTGCGGGTCGAGCTTCGACGGTTCGATGCCGTACTTCTCCTGGATCAGGTCCTGCAATTCCTTCAGCGAACTCATCGTGCAATGCCTGTCGTCGTCTCGTGTGCCGCCGATCGATCGCCGCCCGTTGCGGTCCTTTGAATCAATCGATCCCTTCCTCGTCGGCCAGTGGTGAGTGTGGTCAATGTTTACGGATGATATCCGCTCCCACGTGAGGGGCATCGTCCCGCTGGCGGGCGCCGGGACGCCAGCGCATCGAGGGCAGGGCGAAAGCCATACCCAGCAGCGCACCGGCGGCCACGTCCAGCGCCACGTGCTGCTTGACCGCCAGCGTCGAATAGGCGATGGCGGCGAACCAGGCCCAGTTCAGCACCCGCCACCCGGCGGGCGTGCGCGTTTCGCGCAGTACGTCCTCTATGCGGATGGCCGTGAAGATGGCCACCGCCACGTGCATCGAGGGGCAGGCGTTGCCCGCCGCGTCCACGCCCTGCAGCATCGTGAAGCCGGGGTAGCCGGACGCATCGATGGCCAAAGGAGGTATCTGGGTCGGCCAGAAGTAGAAGATGCCCAGGCCGGTGATGCACAGCCCGCCGATCCACAGCCCGTAGACCACCAGTTCGCGGAAGGTCAGCTGCAGCCCGGGCGCGATCCCCACGTACACCCACAGCGAGAGGTACGGACCCAGCAGGTAGGGCTGGAACGGCAGCAGGTGGTCCAGCGGCGTCAGCGGCATCACCTCGACCGGAAAGGAGGGGTTGCGCAGCAGGTGGAAGTAGCCGATGAAGAAGAGCCAGGTGAAGACCGTGGTGCCGACGGCCTTCAGCAGGAAATGCCGGCGCACGCGCAGCCAGATGTCGGCGCTCCAGGTGTGGCGCTGGGCGCCGTGCGCCAGATGCAGGGGGATCGGTGAATGCATGGTGTTGCTTGTCGGGCGCCGATCTTGCCAGAGCAGCGTGAAGCATCCATCCCCCGGCGCCCCGGCGGCCCTGGTACGCGGATCAGGCGGGCGCGGGCCGCTTACGGTGCTGGAACGAGGTGGGCGAGCGCCCGGTGGCGGCCTTGAACATCGCGCAGAAGGCGCTGTCGGTGGCGTAGCCGCTGGCGGCCGCGACCTGGCTCACCGCCATGCCGCGCGCCAGCAGCGGCAGCGCATGCGCCATCACGGCCTGCTGTCGCCACTGCTGCCAGCTCATGCCGAGCTGGTCGCGGAACAGCCGCGCCACCGTGCGCTCGCTCGCGCCGATGGCGGCCGCGCGCTCGGCCAGCGTGGCGCGGTCGGCCGGGTTGCGCAGCAGCGTCTCGCAGAGCTGGCGCAGGCGCTTGTCGGTGGGCAGCGGCACGTCGATGCGGATCTGCGTGGCGCGCTCCAGTTCGTCGACCAGCAGCGGCGCGATCATCCGCTCGCGCTGCGGCGCATGCGCATCGGCCGGCGGCAGGCCGTCTGGGGTGGTGTCCAGCGCCAGCATCAGGGCGCGCAGCAGGGGGCTGATCTCGAGCACCTCGCATTTCTCCCAGGAGGGCGCGATCCAGGCGTGCAGGTAGATGGTGCGCAGCTCGGCATCTTCGATCAGCGTGATGCTGTGAGGCATGTTGGCCGGCACCCAGAGCGCGCGCGAGGGCGGCACGATGTAGCTGCCGTCCTGCGTGCTCAGGCGGATCACGCCGCGCGTGGAGAAGGTGAGCTGGGGCCACGGATGCTCGTGCAACTCGACCAGCGTGTCGGCGCTCAGGAAGTGCTCCTTGGCGCGCAGCGGCCGCACCGCGTCGGGCGCGTACAGGTGCGGCGTGAGGGAGGCGACGCTGTTGACGGGGGTGGGCCCGCGCAGCCTGGCGGCGGACGCGGCGCTCCTGGAGGTGGGTGAGGCGGCGCTTGGCATGGTTTCGACAAATGTTGTCGCTGTATCGCCATTCTGCCGCTTCCCCGACGCATAGCATCAGCGCCTGCCCCGATTTTTTTGTAGCAATCCATGTCTTCCAACTCGCCCACGAGCGCCGCGTCGGCCGCTTCGCCTTCCTCCAACACCCTGGGCAGCGATGCCAAGCTGATCGGCCTCGTCGGCCTGGCCCACGCGGTCAGCCACTTCAGCCAGCTCATCCTGGCGCCGCTGTTCCCGTGGCTCAAGGATGCGTTCAACGTGAGCTATGTCGAGCTGGGTGCGGTGCTCACGGTGTTCTTCGTGGTCTCGTGCATCGTGCAGGCGGCCTCGGGTTTCATCGTCGACAAGCTAGGGCCGCGGCCGGTGCTCTTCGTGGGGCTCGGCGCGCTGGGGCTGGCGGCCTTCGGCTACGCGGTGGCGCAGAGCTACTGGATGCTGCTGGTCTTCGCGGTGCTCGGGGGCATCGGCAACGGCGTGTTCCATCCGGTGGACTACACGCTGTTCAACCGCAAGGTCGCGCCCACGCGCCTTGGTCATGCCTACAGCGTGCACGGCATCACCGGCAGCCTGGGCTGGGCGCTGGCGCCGGCCTTCGTGGTGCCGATCGCCATCGCCTTCTCGTGGCGCGTGGCGCTGGCCTCGGCGGGTGTGGTGGCCCTGGTGGTGCTGCTGGTGCTGTGGGTGTACCGCAGCGTGCTCTCGCTCGACGCCGCGGCCGTGCACAAGGCCACGGGGCAGGGCGAACCCGTGCCCGCCGGCGGTGGCGAATTCGACTTCCTGCGCATCCCGGCCGTGTGGATGTGCTTCGGTTTCTTCTTCTTCTATGCCGTGGTGATCAGCGTGGTGCAGACCTTCGCGCCCGTGGCCGCGGGGCACCTGCATGCGGTGCCGGTGGCGCTGGTGGCCGTGTGCCTCACGGTCTACATGGTGGCGAGCGCCGCGGGCATGGTGGTGGGCGGTTTCCTCGCTTCCGACCCGTCGCGCTGCGAGCGCATCGTGGGCGTGGGCTTCGGCCTGGCCGCCGCGCTGGCGCTGATGCTGGCCTTTGCCGATTTCCCGCCGATCATCGTGCCGGCGCTCTTCGGCGCCATGGGATTTGTCTCCGGCGTCGCCGGCCCGTCGCGTGACCTGCTGGTGAAGAAGTCGACGCCGCCCAACGCCACCGGCCGCGTCTACGGCGTGGTCTACGCCGGCCTCGACATCGGGCAGGCCGTGGCACCGCTGGTCTTCGGCCGGCTCATGGACCACGGCCAGTACACCAGCGTCATCGTGGGCCTGGCGCTGGTGCAGGGCGTGCTCATCGCCAGCGCATTCAACGTGCGCCGGGTTCGACGCACAGCGCTCGTTCCGGCCTGAGGGCTCCGGCCGGCGAGCGGAGAACCCCGGCCGATATCATCGGCCGCATGCAAGCCTTGTATGTCTATGTGATCGTCGGCGCCGTGCTGGCGGGTTTCGTGCAGGGCCTCTCCGGTTTTGCGTTCGGCATGGTGGCGATGTCCGTGTGGGCATGGACCCTGGAGCCTCAACTGGCTGCCGTGCTTGCACTCTTTGGCGCGATGACGGGGCAGGTGATCGCCGCGGTCACCGTGCGGCGCACCTTCGACAGGAGCGTTCTCTGGCCCTTCCTGCTTGGCGGACTGATGGGCGTGCCCTTCGGCGTCTGGCTGCTGCCGCACCTGGATCTCGTCGTCTTCAAGCTGTGCCTCGGGCTATTGCTGGTGCTGTGGTGCCCGGCGATGCTGATGTCGCAGCACCTGCCGAAGCTTTCGTTCGGCGGGCGCGTCGCCGATGGGGTGGCGGGGGCCATCGGCGGTGCGATGGCCGGCATCGGCGGGTTCTCGGGGACCATTCCTACGCTCTGGTGCACCCTGCGCGGATTTCAGCGGGATACACAGCGGGCCGTGATCCAGAACTTCAATCTCTCGATGCTGCTGGTGGCGTTTGGCATCCACCTTTTCAGCGGGAATATCGGACGTTCTCTCTTGCCTTTGCTGGGGGTGGTGGCGGTGGCTGTGGCTGTGCCCGTGTTGTTGGGGGCGCGGCTTTATATCGGGATCAGTGAGGTCGCGTTTCGGAAGATTGTTTTGGGGTTGTTGACTGTTTCCGGGGTGGTGTTGTTGGCTTCTGCTGTGTCGGCTTTGTTGGGGCGTGGTTGAGGTTCTTTGGGTGTTTGCTTTCCGGGGCCGGGTCTCGGCCCGGCCCCGGAAAGCAGCCACCCGGCAGCATTTAACAAGAGGCACAGCCAACGCAATGAGGCAGCACAGGGACAAGACGCGGCTGGCGAGGCACCCATCCCACCCAACTCCTCACCGAGGCAACGCCAACGCAAACGGCAAACTGACAACCCCCAGCAAGGTAGACAAGGTCACCAGCCCTGCCACATAAGGCCCGTTGTACCCCATGCGAGCAGCCAGCACATAAGCACTCGAAGCAGTAGGCACAGCAGAAAACGCCATCAACACAGCCCCCTGCGCAGCATCGAGCCGCAGCATCCGGGCCAGTCCCCAGGCCACCAACGGCAGGAACAGATGCCGTATCGCCAGCACTGAAACCGCCAGCACCTTCCCCGCCCCAAGCGTAGAGAACTTCATCCCCGCCCCCGCGGCCAGCAGCCCCAGCGCCAGCGAAGCAGCCCCGATCCGCGTCAGCGTGGGCGTCGCCCATGCAGGCACGGTGAGCCCCAGCACATTGGCGAGCAGTCCCGCCACGGTCGCGACGATGAGAGGGTTTCGCACCAGCTGCCGCACGAACCCGGTCTGCGCTTGCCGCGTCATCGGCCACACGGCCGCGATGTTGAAGATGGGCACGCACACGCCGATGAGCACGGCGATCAGCAGCAGTCCCTCGGAGCCTGCGAGCCTTTCGGCCAGCGCCAGGCAGATGAATGAGTTGAAGCGGAACGCGATCTGCGTGCTGGCGGCGTGGTCGCGGCGGTCGATGTGTGTGCGCAGGCCCGGCACGAAGGGCAGGGCATAGGCCAGCGCGATGCCGCAGGCCCCGATGCACAGGCCCGCCGTCAGAAGGTTCGACGTGGCGCCGAAGTCGAGCGGGCTGCGCACGATCGAGTGGAAGAGCAGTACGGGAAATAGAAAGTAGTAAACGAGACTCTCGACCTGGTCCCACACGCGGCGGTCGAGGGCGGTGTAGCGGCAAAGGAGCCAGCCGATGGCGATGAGGGAGAAGTCGGGGAAGAGCAGCTGCGCGTAGTTCACCGCTTCGAGGATAAACCTCCCTGACCATGGGTAATCCAGAGCACGGATACGGCCCCCGAGCCGCTAGCATCCGGGCTTCGTTTTTTCGACATACAGCCAGAACAAGGAGTTTTTGATGCAACGTCGTCAATGGAGCGCGATGGTGGGAGCCGCGGCACTGCTTGCAGTCGCGGGTCAGAGCTTTGCGCAGGGTTATCCCAACAAGCCCGTCGAACTGAGCGTGCCGTTCGCACCGGGCGGCACGACGGACATCGTGGCGCGCGTGATTTCCGATCCGCTGGGCAAGGTGCTGGGCCAGCCGGTGGTGGTGATCAACCGCGCCGGCGGCGGCGGCATCGTGGGTGCGGCCGAGACCGCCCGTGCCACGCCCGACGGCTACAAGCTCGGCATCGCCACGGTGTCGAGCACTGCGGCCAACCCGGCCATCAACCCGAAGACGCCGTACGACCCGATCAACGACTTCACGCCGATCATCAACATCGCGGCCACGCCGAACATCATCGCGGTCAACCCGAGCTTCCCGGCCAAGAACTACGCCGAGTTCGTGGCCGAGCTGAAGAAGAACCCCGGCAAGTACTCGTATGCCTCGTCGGGCACGGGCGGCATCGGCCACCTGCTGATGGAGCTCTACAAGAGCCTGACCAACACCTTCGTCACGCACATCCCGTACCGCGGCGCGGGCCCGGCGCTGAACGACGTGGTGGCCGGCCAGGTGCCGATCATGTTCGACAACATCCCCTCGGCCATGCCCTTCATCCAGAGCGGCCGGCTGATCCCGATCGTGGTGTCGGCGCCGCAGCGCCTGGCTGCGCTGCCCAACGTGCCGACCTTCAAGGAAGTGGGCCTGGAGCCGGTGAACCGCATGGCCTACTACGGCATCCTCGGTCCGAAGGGCCTGCCCAAGGAAGTGGTCGACAAGATCAGCGCGGGCGTGAAGAAGGCCGTGGAAGAACCGGCGGTGCGCAAGCGCATCGAGGACACGGGCTCGCTGATCGTGGCGAACACGCCCGACCAGTTCGCAGCGCAGATCAAGGCCGAATACGACGTGTACAAGCAGGTCGTGAAGAAGCAGAACCTGAAGCTCGACTGAGACAGGTCGCTCGCGCGACGAAGCAAGCCGCCCGCCTGCCGGGCGGCTTTTTCTTTTTGTTATCTTGCAAGGCATGAGCACAGAGGCAGCCACGCAGACGACACCCGAGATCGACGATTTCATCGACGCCCTGTGGCTCGAGGACGGGTTGTCGAAGAACACGCTGGCCGCCTACCGCCGCGACCTCGCACTGTTCGCGCAGTGGCTCGGCGCGCAGCGCAGCGGCACCGCACTCAACGCCGCGAAGGAGACGGACCTGCAGGCCTACATGGGCGCGCGGCTGTCGAGCAAGGGCAAGGCCACGTCGGCCAACCGGCGGCTCACGGTGTTCAAGCGCTACTACCGCTGGGCGCTGCGCGAGCGGCGCATCGCGGCCGACCCGAGCATCCGGCTCGTGCCGGCGCGGCAGATGCCGCGGGCCATCAAGACGCTCTCCGAAAAGCAGGTCGACGACCTGCTGGGCGCGCCGGACGTCGAGTCGCCGCTCGGCCTGCGCGATCGCGCGATGCTGGAGCTGATGTACGCCAGCGGCCTGCGCGTGAGCGAGCTGGTGGCGCTCAAGGTCACCGACATGAGCCTCAACGACGGCGTGCTGCGCGTGCTCGGCAAGGGCAACAAGGAGCGGCTGGTGCCCTTCGGCGCCGAGGCGCGGCGATGGATCGAGCGCTACCTGGAAGAGTCGCGCCCGGCCATCCTCGATGGCCAGCAGACCTCCGACCTGTTCGTCACTGCGCGCGGCGCCGGCATGACGCGCGTGATGTTCTGGATCATCGTGAAGAAGCACGCGGCCGCGGCGGGCATCCATGTACCGCTGTCGCCCCATACGCTGCGCCACGCCTTCGCCACGCACCTGCTGAACCACGGCGTCGATCTGCGCGCGGTGCAGTTGCTGCTGGGGCACGCGGACATCTCGACGACGACCATCTACACACACGTGGCGCGCGAGCGCCTGAAGCAGCTGCATGCGCAGCACCATCCGCGCGGTTGATCGAGGGCGCGCGGTTTTCTTTCCTCAGAAAAACCAGGAGACACCATCCATGAAGAAGACGACTGCAACCATGGTCGCGGCCGCAATGCTGGCCGTCGGCGGCGCAGCTTTCGCGCAGGCATTTCCGAGCGCCAAGCCCATCCGCCTGATCGTCGGCTATCCGCCCGGCGGCGGCATCGACTTCGCGGCGCGCACCGTGCAGGCGCCGCTGCAGGAGGCGCTCAAGCAGCAGCTGGTGGTCGACTACAAGCCCGGCGCGAGCGGCATGATCGCGGCCACCGAGCTCACGCGCCAGCCGGCCGACGGCTACACGCTTCTGCTTGCCAACACGGGGCCCTTCGCCATCGCGCCGTACCTGCAGAGCAAGCCGCCGTACGACCCGATCAAACAGTTCACCTACATCGGGCAGATCAGCCAGGGCAGCTACATCGCGGTGACGCGGCCCGACCATCCGGCGAAGAACCTCAAGGAGTTCGTCGCCTGGGCCAAGGGGCAGCCGGGCAAGGTGAACTTCGCCTCCGGCGGCAACGGCACCTCCACGCACCTCAACGGCGAGCTCATGAACCAGGTGACCGGGCTCGACATGACCCATGTGCCGTACAAGGGCAGCGCCCCGGCGGTGCAGGACCTGATCGGCGGGCAGACGCAGATCCTCATCGACGCGGGCAGCGTGCTGCTGCCGCAGGTGAAGGGCGGCAAGCTCAAGGCGCTGGCCGTGACCGGCCCGGCGCGCGATCCGCAGCTGCCCGATGTGCCGACGGTCAAGGAACTGGGACTCGCGGGCATGGAGTCGGTCGGCTTCCAGGGGCTGGTGGGGCCGGCCAACATGCCGAAGGAGGTGGTCGATCGGCTTTCCGGCGAGCTCGCGAAAGCGCTGGCGCAGCCCGAGATCAAGGCCAAGTTCTCGACGGCAGGCGCCGAAGTGCACTCGCTCGGGCCGGCCGAGTTCGCGGCTTTCGTGAAGGCGGACAATGAGAAGTGGTCCAGGCTGATCAAGGAGCGCAAGCTGCAGCTGGACTGACACCCTCCATCACGCAAGCAAGCAGGCAGACGACAAGGGCTGCCACACACGACACCATGAATTTCCTCGCTTCCTCGAAGCCCTCGCGCCGCACGGCGACCCGACTCCTCGCCGCCGCCGCGCTGTGCGCCGCATCCGGTGCCATCGCGCAGACCGTGCCAAAGACCGTGCGCCTCATCGTCGCCTACCCGGCGGGCGGCGTCAGCGACGTGGTCGCGCGTGCGCTGGGCGATCGGCTCGCGGCGCAGATGGGCGTCACGGTGGTCGTGGACAACCGCGCGGGCGCGAGCGGCGCCATCGGCATGGACGCCGTCGCCAAGGCCGCGCCCGACGGTGCGACGCTGGGCTTCTCGGCCATCAGCCCGCTGGTGCTGAGCCCGCACCTGGGCAAGCTGCCCTTCGATCCGCTCAAGGACGTGGCGCCCGTGGCCAGCGTGATGTATTCGCCGGTGCTGCTCATCGCCACCCCGGCGAGCAAGGCCAAGGACTTCAAGGCGCTGATCGACGATGCCAAGGCACATCCGGGGGCGGTGCGCTGGGCGACCTCGGGGTCGGCCTCGCTCGGCCACATCGTGCTCGAGCAACTGCGCGCCGCGGCCGGCGTCGACATCACGCACGTGCCCTACAAGGGCGGCGGCCAGCAGCTCAACGACGCGATCGGCGGGCAGTTCGAGATCCTTTCCACCAACGCGAGCCCGACGCTCTCTTCGCACATCCAGTCGGGCAAGCTGCGTCCGCTGGCGGTGGGCGCGCCCGCGCGGCTCGACAGCCTCCCGCAGGTGCCCACGCTGGGCGAACTGGGCTACAAGGCGGCGAACATCAATTCGCTGTTCGGCGTGTTCGCACCCGCTGCCACGCCGCCGGCGCTGGTCGCGAAGTACAACGCAGAGATCAACAAGGCGCTGGCCACGCCCGAACTGCGCGCCAAGCTGACGGCCACCGACAACGTGCCCACGGGCGGCACGCCGGCCGCGTTCGCGAAGGAAATCGCCAGCGAGTTCGAGAGCAATGGGCGCATCGTCAAGGCGGCGGGCATCAAGGCCGATTGAGAAGGCCGATTGACCAGGCGGCTGACGCCTTCATGACACCCCGGCTTGTGGGTTGATCTTACCTACCTTATAGTAGGTAGATGACCAACGCCACAGCCCTGGCCACCGGCAGCACCCGCGAGCAGATCCTCGCGGTGGCGCGGGGCCTGATCGAAACGCGCTCCTACCTGGGCTTCAGCTTCCAGGACGTGGCCGATGCGGTCGGCGTGCGCAAGGCCAGTCTGTACCACCACTTCCCGACCAAGGAGGCGCTGGGCGTCGCGGTGATCCGCGGGGCCACGCAGGGCTTCAAGGACTGGGACGCCGCCCGCGCGCGCGAGCCGAAGGACGCGCTCGAATCGTATTTCCGCATGTACCGCAACACGCTCAGGGCCGGCTCGGCGATGTGTCCCGCAGGGGCGATGGCGCCTGGCTGGGGCGTCGTCAACGACGAACTGCGCATGGCGGTACAGGAGTTGCGCAACACTCAGGTGACGTGGCTCACCGGCGTTCTGGGCGCGCTGATGCCCGAGCGCAAGACCGGCGCCTCGGTGGCCTCGCTGGCCGCCTACGTGTTTTCCGTGTGCCAGGGCGCGCTGCTGTCGGCGCGCATGACGGGCCGCGTCGAAGATTTCGACGACGCCATCGCCCAACTCAGGAGTTCCTTGCCGGGCTGAGCGCCCGGCCTCGTGCAGGCACGCTTCGGCGTGCTTATTTTTCGACCTCGAAGCCTACCGATTGGAAGGTAGTCAAACCTGCTGGAGAGCATTCATGAAAGCCGTCATTTCCGCCTACGCCCGTTCCCCGTTCCATTTCGCGAAGAAGGGCGCGCTCGCCGAGGTGCGCCCCGACACGCTCGCCGCCGGCGTGGTGCGCGGCCTGCTGCAGCGCACCGACCTCGACCCCACGCTGCTCGAAGACGTCATCCTCGGCTGCGCCTACCCCGAGGCCTCGCAGGGCAACAACCTCGCGCGCATCGTCGGGCTGCTGGCAGGGCTTCCGCATGAAGTCGGCGGCATGACCGTCAACCGCTTCTGCGGCTCCTCGATGCAGGCCGTGCACATCGCCGCAGCGCAGATCGAGGCGGGCATGGGCGATGCGTTCCTGTGCGTGGGCGTGGAGTCGATGACGATGGTGCCGCAGGGCGGCTTCAACTTCTCGCCGAGCCCCGAGCTCAAGGAGAACACCGACGCCTACATCTCGATGGGCGAGACCGCCGAGAACGTCGCGCAGCGCTGGAACGTGAGCCGCGCCGACCAGGATGCCTTCGCGGTGGAGTCGCACCGCAAGGCGGCCGAGGCGCGCGCGCAGGGGCGCCTGGCCGGCGAGATCGTGCCGGTGCGCCTCGCCTCGGGCGACGTGATCGACGCCGATGGCTGCATCCGCCCGACCACCTCCGCCGAGGCGCTGGCGAACCTCAAGCCCGCGTTCCGCCCTGACGGCGTGGTGACGGCCGGCACCTCCTCGCCGCTGACCGACGGCGCTGCGGCGGTACTCGTCACCAGCGACGACTTCGCGGCGAAGCACGGCCTGAAGGCGCTGGCGCGCATCCGCTCGTTCGCGACGGTGGGCGTCGACCCGGCGATCATGGGCATCGGCCCGATCCCCGCCACGCGCAAGGCGCTGGCACGCGCGGGCCTGAGCGCGGCCGACCTCGACGTGATCGAGATCAACGAAGCCTTCTCCTCGCAGGCGCTGGCCTGCATCCGCGATCTGGGGCTCGATCCGGCGAAGATCAACCTCGACGGCGGCGGCCTGTCGATCGGCCATCCGCTGGGCGCCACGGGCGCGCGCATCACCGGCAAGGCGGCGTCGCTGCTGGCGCGCGAGAAGGGCCGCTATGCGCTGGCCACGCAGTGCATCGGCGGAGGGCAGGGTATCGCGACGATCCTCGAGCGCGTCTGACGCGGCGCAGCCCGCGAGAATGACGATCGCCACTGACGACAAAGGAGACCCCATGGCCAAGCTGTATCTCGAAGACCTGAAGGTCGGCGACCGTTTCCGCAGTGCCGAGCATGCGCTCGACGCGGCGCAGATCAAGGCCTTCGCGCAGCAGTTCGACCCGCAGCCCTTCCACACCGACGAAGAGGCCGCCAAGAGCACCTTCTTCGGCGGCCTCGCCGCGAGCGGCTGGCACACGGCCGCGCTCACGATGAAGCTGCTGGTCGAGAGCGGCATTCCGTTGGCCGACGGCATCATCGGCTCGGGCGGCGAGCTGCAATGGCCCAAGCCGACACGCCCCGGCGACGTGCTGCACGTGGAAAGCGAGATCGTCGACATCGTTCCCTCGCGCTCCAAGCCCGGCCGCGCGATGGTGCAGATGCGTTGCCAGACGCTCAACCAGCATGGCGACGTGCTCCAGCACTTCACGCCGAAGCTGGTGGTGCATGCCCGCCCGGCCTAGGGCGGCGGACCTTCAGGCCTTGTCCTGGGCGCTTGAGAGCTGGCGCAGCTCCTCGCTGCTGAAGCCGGCACGGCCGCGCGCCTCGAGGTTGAATGGCGGCTTCAGCCGCGGCGCCTCGTAGCGCGCCACCAGCGCGGGGTAGGTGGCCTCGGGGTCGATGCCTTCGCGCTCGCAAAGCCAGCGGTACCAGTGGTTGCCGATGGCCACATGGCCCACTTCATCTCGCAGGATGATGTCGAGGATCTCGACCGCGCGCAGGGCGTCGGGTGTGTTCACGCGCTTGAGCTTGCCCTGGATCAGCGGCGTGGCGTCGAGCCCGCGCGCCTCCAGCGTGCGCGGCACCAGCGCCATGCGGGCGAGCACGTCGTCCTTCGTCTTCTCGCACATGTTCCACAGCCCGTCGTGGCCGGGGAAGTCACCGTAGCGCCAGCCCATGTCCTGCAGGTGCGCGTGCAGCAGCGTGAAGTGCAGCGCCTCCTCGTCGGCCACGCGCAGCCAGTCGCGGTAGTAGGCCTCGGGCATGCCGTCGTAGCGCCAGACGGCGTCGAGCGCGAGGTTGATCGCGTTGAACTCGATGTGGCAGATCGAGTGGATCAGCGCGGCGCGGCCTTCGGTGGTGAAGGGCGAGCGCTTCTGCACGGCGGTGGCGGCCACGCGCAGCGGGCGCTCGGGGCGGCCCGGCACGCCGAGATCGTCGCCGGCGGTGCGGATGGGTCCGGATGCTATGGATTCGGTAGCGCCGTCCATAGACATGGCGCCAATGGCACGGGTGGCGGCCACCTTTTCATCGGGATCCGTAAGGCGAAGCGCGGCCAGCGCGCTCAATCGGGGGTGCATCCCTACAATTCTAGGTTTTGACCTTGCAGGGACCGGAAACAATGGCGCTCTACGAACTCGACGGTGTGGCACCCCAGGTGGGCGAAGGTGCATGGGTGGCCGACAGCGCGGAGGTGATGGGCAACGTCAGGCTGGCGGACAACGCCAACGTATGGTTCGGCGCAGTGCTGCGCGGCGACACCGAGACGCTGAGCATCGGGCGCAACAGCAACATCCAGGACCTGTCGGTGCTGCACGCCGACATCGGCTGCCCCCTGACCGTCGGCGACAACGTGACCGTCGGCCACCAGGTGATGCTGCATGGCTGCACCATCGGCGACAACACGCTGATCGGCATCCAGGCCGTGGTCTTGAATAACGCGAAGATCGGCCGCAATTCGATCGTTGGCGCCGGCAGCGTGGTGACCGAAGGCAAGGAGTTCCCCGACAACTCGCTCATCATGGGCTCGCCCGCCAAGGTGGTGCGCACCCTCGACGACGAGGCTGCCGCCAAGCTGCGCCAGGGCGCGGAGAACTACGTGGCCAACGCCCGGCGCTTTGCCAAGGGGCTGAAGAAAGTTGCCTGACCCTCAGGCTTGCCCACTTCGTGTGGCCGCCGGCCCGGCGAAGCCGGTTTCGCGGTATTCCGTGCGAAGACTGTTTATTGAGAGAGGACCGATGTTTTGAGCGAGCTGCACAAATTCCTGTTCGATGGCCTGCCGGTGCGCGGCATGATCGTGCGCCTGACGGACGCGTGGCAGGAGATCCTCGCGCGGCGCGCCTCCAACACCGCCACCGGCGCCTATCCGCAGCCGGTGGTCGAACTGCTCGGCGAGATGACGGCTGCCGCCACGCTGATGCAGGCCAACATCAAGTTCAACGGCGCGCTGATCCTGCAGATCTTCGGCGACGGCCCCGTCAAGGTGGCGGTGGCCGAGTCCAAGCCTGACCTGAGCCTGCGCGCCACCGCCAAGGTGATGGGCGAACTGCCCGCCGACGCGCGCCTGCCCGATATGGTCAACGTGGGCAACAAGGGCCGCTGCGCCATCACGCTCGACCCCAAGGACAAGCTGCCAGGCACCACCCCCTACCAGGGCGTCGTGCCGCTCTTCGGCGACGACGGCGAGAAGCTCGGCAAGCTCAGCGACGTGCTCCAGCACTACATGCTGCAGAGCGAGCAGCTCGACACCACGCTGGTGCTGGCCGCCGACGACAAGGTCGCTGCCGGCCTGCTGATCCAGCGCCTGCCGGTGAAGGGCGAGGGCAACCTCGAAGGCACCGCCGACAAGGACCACGACCAGGCGAATGAAGACCAGATCGGCCGCAACGAGGACTACAACCGCATCTCGATCCTCGCGTCGAGCCTGACGCGCGAAGAGCTGCTCACGCTCGACGTCGAGACCATCCTGCGCCGCCTGTTCTGGGAAGAGAAACTGCTGCGCTTCGAGCCGCAGGCCGGCATGCTCGGCCCGCACTTCGCCTGCACCTGCGGCCGAGAGCGCGTGGCCCAGATGATCCGCGGCCTCGGCGAGCAGGAGGCCGAGAGCATCCTCGCCGAGCGCGGCAACATCGAGGTGGGCTGCGACTTCTGCGGCAAGCAGTACCGCTTCGACGCGGTCGACGCTGCGCAGATCTTCACGCCGGCGGGCGACAGGGCGCCGGGCAGCCAGGTCGTTCAGTAACCGACCGACAGATGAGGGCAGGCGCAACGCCTGCCTGATGCGGCCAAGCCGCCAGCCCCCGCCGCGCGGGGGCCTTCCGGGTTCCAGCTCCCGTTTCCAAGACATCAGCATCGCTCCCGGTTCAGGCGCCGGGAGCGCCGCCGTGGCGCTCAGGGCAAACCCGAGCTTGCCGCGTGTCGCTGCATGGCACACATTATGCAAATGTATTTGCGAATTTGATTTTCTTGCAAATTCAATTGCACCAATTCGGTGAGCTCTTACTCCGGAAGGATTGTCATGAAGAAACTCGTACTCCGACTGCTCGCGGCCGCGGCCGTCGCCACGTCGTTCATCGCCGCTCCCGCCACGGCGGCCGGCCCGCTGCTGGTGGCGGTCGATACCGCATTCGTCCCCTTCGAATTCAAGGAGGGCGACAAGTACGTGGGCTTCGATATCGACCTGTGGGAGGCCGTCGCCAAGGAGCTGAAGCTCGAATACAAGCTGCAGCCGATGGACTTCGCCGGCATCCTGCCCGCGCTGCAGACCAGGAACGTCGACGTGGCGCTGGCCGGCATCACCATCAAGGACGAGCGCAAGAAGGTCATCGATTTCTCCGACGGCTACTACGACAGCGGCTTCATCCTCATGGTGCCCGCCGCCAGCAAGATCGCCGGCGTGGCCGACCTCAAGGGCAAGACGCTGGCCATCAAGACCGGGACCTCCGCCGCCGACTACGCCAAGGCCAACTTCGCCGGCACCGAACTGCGCCAGTTCCCGAACATCGACAACGCCTACCTGGAGCTGATGACCGGCCGCGTCGATGCAGCCATGCATGACACGCCCAACGTCCTGTACTACATCGCCACCGCAGGCGCGGGCAAGGCCAAGGCGGTCGGCCCGCAGATGATGGCGCAGCAGTACGGCATCGGCTTTCCCAAGGGCAGCCCGCTGGTGCCGCAGGTGAACGCGGCGCTCGCGAAGATCAAGGCCGACGGCCGCTACGCCGCCATCTACCGCAAGTGGTTCAAGGCCGAACCGCCGAAGTCCTGAGCGGTAGCCACGGAGCCATTCATGGATTTCGATTGGTCAGTGATCGCCGGCGCGCTGCCGGCGCTGTTGAAGGGCGCGCAGCTGACGGTGCTCATCACCGTGGCGGGTCTTGCCGGAGGCATGCTGCTGGGGGTGCTGTTCGGCCTGATGCGCGCCTACGGGAACGGCCCCGTCGCGAGCATCGGCTTCGCCTACGTGGGGCTGGTGCGGGGCACGCCCATCGTGGTGCAGGTCATGTTCATCTACTTCGCCTTGCCCGGCCTGCTGGGCGTGCGCGTGGACCCGATGACGGCGGCCATCGCCTCCATCGTCATCAACTCGGGCGCCTACATCGCGGAGATCGTGCGCGGCGCCTTCCTCTCGGTGCCGCGCGGCCTGAGCGAGGCGGGGCTGGCCATGGGCCTGCCGCGCTGGCGGGTGCTGGCGTTCGTCGTCGGCCCGGTCGCGTTCCGGCGCATGACGCCGGCGCTGGGAAACCAGTTCATCGTGAGCCTGAAGGACACCTCGCTCTTCATCGTCATCGGCGTCGGCGAGCTCACGCGCCAGGGGCAGGAAATCATGGCCGCCAACTTCCGCGCCATCGAGATCTGGAGCGCGGTCGCTGCCATCTACCTGTTGCTGATCGGGCTGCTCACGCTCGGCCTGCGGACCGTCGAAAGAAGGATGCGCATCCTGTGAACATCGTCGAATTCAAGAATGTCGAGAAGCGCTTCGGCGCCAACAAGGTGCTCGACCGCGTGAGCCTGCAGATCCGCAAGGGCGAGGTCGTGGTGCTGATCGGCCCCTCGGGCTCGGGCAAGTCGACGCTGCTGCGCTGCATCAACGCGCTGGAGCAGATCGACGGCGGCGACCTGCTGGTGGATGGCCTCAGCGTGCGCGGCGGCAATGCCGTGGCGCGCGAGATCCGCCAGGAGGCCGGCATGGTGTTCCAGCAGTTCAACCTGTTCCCGCAGATGACCGCGCTGGAGAACGTCGCCTTCGGCCCGCGCCAGGTGCGCGGCGCCTCCAGGTCGCAGGCTCAGGCCCAGGCGGCCGAACTGCTCGCCAAGGTCGGGCTCGCCGAGCGCATGAACCACTACCCGAGCGAGCTCTCGGGCGGACAGCAGCAGCGCGTGGCCATCGCACGCGCGCTGGCCGTCAGGCCGAAGCTGATGCTGTTCGACGAGCCGACCTCCGCGCTCGACCCCGAGCTGCGCCAGGAGGTCCTGCGCGTGATGCAGTCGCTCGCCGAGGAGGGCATGACGATGGTGGTCGTGACCCACGAGATGCAGTTCGCCCGCAAGGTCGGGACGCGGCTGATCTTCATGGAGCATGGCCACATCACGGTCGACGGACCGCCGGCGCAGCTGCTGGACAACCCGCCCAACCAGCGCCTGCGCGATTTTCTTCAGCACGTGGAGTGACATGCCGACATTGAATTACCTCGAAGCCGCAGGCTCGCCCTTCGAGACCGGACGAACGCTGGGCCGCTTCGGCGCCGCGGCGATGCAGGACTACGCGCGGCATTCACCTGCCTGGGCATCGGTGATGCACCATCGCGGCACGCCTGCCGCCGCGGCGATGTCCGCGCTGGTGCGTTCGCGCTTCCCGCGCGTCTGGGATGAGCTCCAGGGACTTGCGGCAGGGCTGGAGCTGCCCCTCGAAGAAGTGTTCCTGTGGAACAGCCGCGGCGATCTTTGGGCCATGGCGCCCGACGGCTGCACCACGGTGCAGGAATCGGCGGGTGCGCTGCGCCGCATCACGCACAACGAAGACGGCGACCCGGCCTTCGCCGGGCATTGCGCGATCGCGCAGTGCGCGGTGGAGGGCGGCGTGCCCTTCGCGTCCTTCGTCTACCCGGGCTCGCTGCCAGGGCACACCTTCGCGGTGACCGAGGCCGGCCTCGCGATGACGGTGAACAACCTGCGCTGCCTGAACGTGCGCCCCGGCGTTCCCCGCATGGTGCTCGCACGGGCGCTGCTCGAGACCGCCAGCCTGATGGAGGTGCGCACGCTGCTCGAGTCGAGCGAGCGCGCGGGCGGCTTCCACCTTACCGTGGCGCACCGGGCTTCGCCCGGGCTGTTCAGCGTGGAGTTCAGCTCCGAAGCATGTTCCATCGTGGAGATCGACGGTCGGCGGCTGCATGCCAACCATGCGCTGCATGCGTCGCTGCGCGAACTGCCGCAGATCGTCACGGGCTCTTCGCGGCATCGGCAGGAGCGTGGCGATGCACTGCTGGCCGGCGGCGAGACGGTCGATCCGTTGCACCTGCTCGCCGACGGAAGCGACGCGGTGTTCCCGATCCTGCGTGCGAGTCCGGACGACAGCGACGCGGAGAACACGATGGCGACTGCGGACATCCGCATCGGCGCCGGTGCTGCGCACATCGAGTGGGAGGTGTACGAGCACCCGGCCCGACCGCCGCGATTCCATATGATCGACGGCCATGCAAGCACCGAAAAAGACCGGCGTGCCCGCCCAGCCTGATCCCGACGACACCGACAGCCCGGGCAGCAGCGCGGATGGCGCCTCGCCGCCGCGAACCGTCGAGGAGCTGCGCGCGCTGGCGGTGAGCCTCGGGCGCGGCGACGCGCTGATCTCGATGGGCAGCAAGGCGCACAGCGTGCTGGCGCGCCTGGTCGAGCGTCCGGAAGAGGTTGCGGTGCGCACCATCACCGAGCTGGCCGATTCGCTGGGCGTGAACGCATCGACGCTCACGCGCCTTGCCACCCGGCTGGGCTACACCGGCTTCGTGGAATTCCAGACCGTGTTCAGAGACGGGCTTGCGTCCAGGCATCGCCACTTCTACAGCGAGCAGGCCGGCCGGCTGGTGGCGCATGCATCGGAGCGTTCGCAGTCCGAGGGGCCGGGGCAGCGTCCGGAGATCGACACCATGGTGCATATCGCCCGCGATTCGATCGCCAACACCGAAGGCTTCCTCGCGCAACTGTCGGCCGACGAATTGCAGCAGGCAGCCCGGCTGCTCGCCACCGCGCCGCGGGTGCGCGTGCATGGACTGCGGCAGTTCAGCGCACTCGCGAGCTTCCTGGCCTACGGGCTGGCGATGGTGCGCGGCGACGTGGCCCTGCTCGATCCGCACGGGCTGGGCGTGGCCGAAGGACTGGCCCAGCTGCAGCCCGGCGACCTGGTGGTGGTGACCAGCGTGGAGCCTTACACGCGCAGCATCGCGGAAACGGCCGAGGCCGCGGCCAAGGCCGGCATGGTCGTGATCGCCATCACCGACCACCGTGCTTCGCCGCTTGCGGCCTTCGCTCAGCACTCCTTCTTCGTGCCGCACGGCAGCACCTTCTTCAGCAACTCGATGGGCGCCTACGTGATCTTCTGCGAGGGCCTGCTGAATCTGGTCGCGACCTGCCTGGGCAAGAAGGCACTCGAAGCGCTCGAGCGGCGCGAGCGCTTCATCGCCGACCTGGGCATCGAGTAGGGCAAGGCCGCGCGCGGCCTTCAGTCCCGGTCGTCGAAGCCACCGAACGCGATGTCCGGCGCGCTCGTGTTGTGCTTCGAAGGCAGGCTGCGCCCGAAGCGCACCTGCGTGGCCTGGAGGCTCTTCACCTCCGGCAGCGGCAGCATCTGCTGCGCCGCCTGGGGCGACGCCTGCCAGCGCACCTCGCTCACGTCGGCGTTGTCGGGCGTGACGTACATCGAGCGCAGCACCGCGAAAGGCTGGGCGTTCGCGGTCGGCTTCGACAGCGTGACGTCGAGCGCGGTGCGTACGCGGCTGATCTCGTCGACCTTCACCGCGGCACTGCCGCCGTCGGTGAAGCGCACATGGATGGCCAGCGGCCGGGGCACGATGCGGATCGACGCGATGTTCACCACCGGCCGTGCGGCGGCCTCGACCGGGCCGAGCAGGAAGGACGAGCCGTACACCCCGTCGCCGAAGCGCGCCTCGGGCAGCGGCTTGATGCGCCAGTAGCCGTCGGACGGATAGAGCACGATGGCCTCGAGCGGCTTGCCGTTCTCCTTCCTGAAGACCTGCAGCAGGTGGAAGCCGCGGTCCTTGCGCTTGCCCACCTGCACGGGCACGCGCTGCGGGCGCCAGAAGCTCGGCAGCGTCATGCCGACGACGCGCCACTGGGCGTTGTCCATCAGCACCACGGTGCGCTTGCGGAAGCGGTAGGCCGGGTCGGTGGGATGCTCGCCGCCGTCGAAGTTGCAGCCTGAGAAGTCGGGCGCGGTGACGTCGTTGCCGATCTTGTCGAGGTAGTCGGGCTGCAGCGCCTCGATGCGCATGCGGCGGATGCCTTCGCCGCGCAGGGTCAGCGAGACGTTGTCTTCCTCGGCGCAGGCGGTGGTGGTGGTGCCGTTCTCGACGGTGGCCGCGACGGGCGCCGCGTGGGCCGCACCGGCCGCCGAGAGCAGCAGGGCGGCAGGAAGAAGAGGAAGCGTGGCGATGCGCGCGAGGGTCGAAAAGGGCATCGGGTCTCCGGTAAGGTGCAGGGGGCGAGCGTGCTACTCGCGGCGCGCGATGAGATCGCTGAAGAGCCTATGTTCGCATTCCGGGTCGGAGCATTTCTCGCAAGGCCACGACCAGGAGGCGGGTTTCGCGTCGGACTTGACGCGCGTGCGCGGCCGGCCCTCGTTGCCCGCGATGGAGACGATGGCGTTCCAGGCATTGGCCAGCCGCTCGGCGCCGCTGCCGTGCACCACGGCATACGAGAGCTTCGCGCGCGCGAGCGCGGCACGCACCAGCGTGTCGGTCGGCTGCTGCGCATGCGGTCCGTCGCGCATGCCGTCGGCGACCCAGGGCAGGTCGAGCGCGGTCAGCAGCGTGATGGCGTAGCCGCGCTGGGCAGCCAGGGCGTCTTCGTAGAGCGACGTGTCGGCGAAGAGCTGCTCGCTGTAGACGGCCGTCATAAGCGCGGTGGTGTCGGCCACCACCACGCCGGCGGCGGCGGCGCTCGCGATGCGGCGGGTCTGCTCGTCGGCGATGGCCTGCTGCTCGTCGGGGCGCGGCGTGCGGTTCTCGCGCTCGCACCATTCGCGCAGGTACTCGCTCACCAAGGTCGTCGGAACGCCGCGGTCCTGCAGGCGCTGCGCGATGGCGCGGGCCAGCTCGGTCTTGCCGGTGCTCTCGGCACCCACCAGGGCGATGACGCAGCCGGTCGGCAGTACGGGTGTCATGCTCGCGCTGCCTCAACGGTGCTCGAAGGCATGCGCTGGCGCCAGGCAAGGTAGCCGGCCACGCTGAGCACCGCGAACACCGCATACAGGCCCACCGTGAGCCACAGGCCCTTGTGGATGAAGAGGCCCACGCTCACGACGTTCACCGCCAGCCAGATCAGCCAGTTCTCAATGAACTTGCGCCCGAGCAGGAACTGCCCGACAAGGCTCAGGCCGGTGGCGAAGCCGTCCCACCAGGGCACGTCGGTGTCGGTGAAGCGGCGCAGGAAGAGGGCGACCGCCGGCCAAGCCACCGCACAGGCCAGCAATGTGAGCGCGATGCCGCGCGACGAAAGCCGGCTGACGCGCAGTGCGCTGCCGTCGGCCCGGTGGCCGCGCAGCCACTGCGCCCATCCCCAGAGCGCGACGAGCGCGAAGAAGACCTGCAGCGAGGCGTCGCCGTAGATGCGCGCCTTGGCGAACACCGCCACGTAGAGCACGGAGCTGACGATGGCCAGCGGCCATCCCCAGTGGATCTCGCGCATGTTGCAGCCCACCATGGCGAGCGCCAGTGTCGACGCGACGAGCTCGAGCCAGCTCACGGGAGAGCCCCAGAGCATGAACGCGGGGGCCGAGAGAAGCTCGGTCATCGGCTCTGAGGCGAAGAAAGAAAAGAGGCGGGAGAAGAAGTGGCCGGGGTCAGTGCGCTATCTGCACGAAGACCTCGTTCGGCTTCACCATGCCGAGTTCCGCGCGCGCGCGCTCCTCGACCATCTCGAGGCCGTCCTTGAGGTCGTTGACCTCGGAGGTGAGGCGTTCGTTGTTCAGCGCGGCCTTGGCGTTGGCGTCCTTCTGGTCGGCCAGCTTGGTCCGCAGCTGGGCCACGTCGCGCACGCTGCCGCGCCCGTTCCACAGCTGCCACTGCAGGATGGCCAGCAGGAGCAGCAGGACGATCGGTGGAACGAGGCGGGCGCGCATGCCGCGTGGCGTCCGGCGTTACTTCAGGTTGTAGAACGCGCCGCGGCCGGGGTACACGGCGATGTCGCCCAGGTCTTCCTCGATGCGCAGCAGCTGGTTGTACTTGGCGATGCGGTCGGAACGCGAGAGCGAGCCGGTCTTGATCTGGCCGGCGTTGGTGCCCACGGCGATGTCGGCGATGGTGCTGTCTTCCGTCTCGCCCGAGCGGTGCGAGATGACGGCGGTGTAGCCCGCGCGCTTGGCCATCTCGATGGCGGCGAAGGTCTCGGTCAGCGTGCCGATCTGGTTGATCTTGATCAGGATCGAGTTGGCGATGCCCTTCTCGATGCCTTCCTGCAGGATCTTGGTGTTGGTGACGAACAGGTCGTCGCCCACCAGCTGCACGCGCTTGCCCAGGCGTTCGGTGAGCAGCTTCCAGCCGTCCCAGTCGCCTTCGTGCATGCCGTCCTCGATGCTGATGATCGGGTACTTGTCGACCCAGGTCGCGAGCATGTCGGTCCAGCTCTCGGCGGTCAGCGAGAGGTTCTCGCCCGACAGCACGTACTTGCCGTCCTTGTAGAACTCGCTGGCCGCGCAGTCCAGGCCCAGGGCGATCTGCTCGCCGGCGGTGTAGCCCGCCTTGTCGATGGCTTCCAGGATCAGCTGGATGGCAGCCTCATGGCTCTCGACGCTGGGAGCGAAGCCGCCTTCGTCGCCCACCGCCGTGCTGATGCCGCGGTCGCCCAGGATCTTCTTGAGCGCGTGGAACACCTCGGCGCCGTAGCGCACGGCCTCGCGGAAGCTCTTGGCGCCCACGGGGATGATCATGAATTCCTGCAGGTCGAGGCTGTTGTTGGCGTGGGCGCCACCGTTGATGACGTTCATCATCGGCACCGGCAGCTGCATGCCGCCCATGCCGCCGAAGTAGCGGTACAGCGGCAGGCCCGATTCCTCTGCCGCGGCGCGGGCCACGGCCATCGAGACGGCGAGGGTGGCGTTGGCGCCCAGGCGGCCCTTGTTGTCGGTGCCGTCGAGGTCGATCATCGTGCGATCGAGGAAGGCCTGTTCGCTGGCGTCGAGGCCCAGCACGGCTTCCGAGATCTCGGTGTTGATGTTCTCGACGGCCTTCAGCACGCCCTTGCCGAGATAGCGGCTCTTGTCGCCGTCGCGCAGCTCGATGGCTTCGCGCGAGCCGGTCGATGCGCCCGAGGGCACGGCCGCGCGGCCCATGGTGCCCGACTCGAGCAGCACGTCGCATTCGACGGTGGGGTTGCCTCGGCTGTCGAGAATTTCGCGGCCGACGATGTCAACGATTGCACTCATCTTCTGTCTTTCTCTTTCTGGTCTCTTTGGGCGGATGAATAGATGTGAAAAGGGATCGGAAGGCTCAGAGGCCCTCGACGGCGATCATGTTCATGATCGCGGCGCCGGCACGGGCCTCGCGCGCCTTGAGGTACTCGGGCGTCTCATAGAAGGCCTTGGCCTTCTCGAAGCTGGGGAACTTGAGGATCACGACGCGCGTGGGCTTCCAGTCGCCCTCCAGGGGCTGCACCTGGCCGCCGCGCACGCACACCTCGGCGCCGTGCGCCTGCATGGCGACCGTCGACCACTTCTTGTATTCCTCGTACTGCGTCGGGTTGGTCACCTCGACGTGGGCGATGACGTAGCCGCTGCTCATTCGATTACCTCCGTGCTCCGCACTGCGGCGCGAGCTTGCCTGGCGCGGTCCGGCGCGGCGCTCATGCCACGGCCTTCAGCGTCTTGTTGGTGCTGCCCGAGCCCTTTTCCTTGTGCTCGAGCGCGGCCTTGATGAAGGCGTTGAACAGCGGGTGGCCGCCCCACGGGGTCGACTTGAACTCGGGGTGGAACTGCACGCCCATGAACCACGGGTGCACGTCCTGCGGCAGCTCGACGATCTCGGTCAGGTGCTCGCGCTGGGTGAGCGCCGAGATCACGAGGCCAGCCTTGCGCAGCTCATCGAGGTAGTTCACGTTGGCTTCGTAGCGATGGCGGTGGCGCTCGGTGACCACGTCGCCGTAGATGCTGTGGGCCAGCGTGCCCGGAGCCACGTCGGAGCTCTGCGCGCCCAGGCGCATGGTGCCGCCGAGGTCGGACTTCTCGTCGCGGATCTTCACGGTGCCGTCGGCGTCCTTCCACTCGGTGATCAGCGCGATCACGGGGGTGGGCGTCTCGGGGTCGAACTCGGTGCTGTTGGCGTTCTTCAGGCCGGCCACGTGGCGGGCGTACTCGATGGTGGCGACCTGCATGCCCAGGCAGATGCCGAGGTAGGGCACCTTGCTCTCGCGGGCGAAGCGCGCGGCCGAGATCTTGCCTTCCACGCCGCGCTGGCCGAAGCCGCCGGGCACCAGGATGGCGTCGTACTTGGCCAGGCGGGAGACGTCCTGCGCCGAGATGGTCTCGGAGTCGATGTAGTCGATCTTCACGCGGGCATGGTTCTTCATGCCGGCATGGCGCAGCGCCTCGTTGAGCGACTTGTAGCTGTCGGACAGGTCGACGTACTTGCCGACCATGGCGATCGAGACTTCCTTCTGCGGATGCTCGACCTCGTAGACCAGGTCGTCCCAGCGCTGCAGCTTGGCCGGCGGCGTGTTGATGCGCAGCTTGTCGCAGATCAGGCCGTCCAGGCCCTGCTCGTGCAGCATGCGGGGCACCTTGTAGATGGTGTCCACGTCCCACATCGAGATCACGCCCCATTCGGGCACGTTCGAGAACAGCGAGATCTTGGCGCGCTCGTCGTCGGGGATGCGGCGGTCGGCGCGGCACAGCAGGGCGTCGGCCTGGATGCCGATCTCGCGCAGCTTCTGCGCGGTGTGCTGCGTGGGCTTGGTCTTGAGCTCGCCGGCGGCGGCGATCCAGGGCACGTAGCTCAGGTGCACGAAGGCCGAGTTGTTCGGGCCCATGCGCAGGCTCATCTGGCGCACGGCCTCCAGGAAGGGCAGCGACTCGATGTCGCCCACGGTGCCGCCGATCTCGACGATGGCCACGTCCACCTCGTGCGCCGTGCCGATGCCGGCGCCCCGCTTGATGTATTCCTGGATCTCGTTGGTGATGTGCGGGATCACCTGCACCGTCTTGCCGAGGTAGTCGCCGCGGCGTTCCTTCTCGAGCACGGACTTGTAGATCTGGCCGGTCGTGAAGTTGTTGGCCTTGCGCATCCGCGTGTTGACGAAGCGCTCGTAGTGGCCGAGGTCGAGGTCGGTCTCCGCGCCGTCGTCGGTGACGAACACTTCCCCATGCTGGAAGGGCGACATCGTGCCGGGGTCGACATTGATGTACGGATCGAGCTTGATGAGGGTGACTTGGAGGCCGCGCGATTCGAGGATCGCGGCGAGCGAGGCGGAGGCGATTCCCTTGCCAAGGGAAGAAACGACACCACCGGTGACGAAGACAAATTTGGTCATGCCAGTTCCGGATGCTGTGAATCCGGGCAGTGGGAAATTGCGATTATAGGTGTGCCCTTCGCGACACCTTTCGCCAAGGGCTTGTTGGCGTGGGGCCGATGGCATGTGAGCAACAATACGTCCCATGCAAGATCTCGCCGGCAAACACATCGTTCTCGGTCTCACGGGCGGCATCGCCTGCTACAAGTCGGCCGAACTGTGCCGGCTGCTCGTCAAGGCGGGCGCGACCGTCCAGGTCGTCATGACCGAGGCGGCGGAGCAGTTCATCACCCCGGTGACCATGCAGGCGCTCTCGGGGCGCACCGTCTACACCTCGCAGTGGGACACCCGCGAGCCCAACAACATGCCGCACATCAACCTGAGCCGCGAGGCCGACGCGATCGTGCTGGCGCCCTGCAGCGCCGACTTCATTGCCCGGTTGGTGCAGGGCCGCTCCGACGACCTGCTGAGCCTGATGTGCCTGGCCCGCCCGATGGACCGCATCCCGCTGCTGATCGCCCCGGCCATGAACCGCGAGATGTGGGCCCATCCGGCCACGCAGCGCAACCTGATGCAGGTGGCCGCCGACGGCGCGACCGTGCTGGGCGTGGGCAACGGCTGGCAGGCCTGCGGCGAGACCGGCGACGGCCGCATGCTCGAGCCGGCGCAGCTGCTGGAGGACGTCACCGCCTTCTTCAGCCCCAAGCTGCTGGCGGGGCAGAAGGTGCTGGTCACGGCCGGCCCGACCTTCGAGGCACTGGACCCGATCCGCGGCATCACCAACCATTCGTCGGGCAAGATGGGCTTCGCCATCGCCCGGGCGGCCCGCGAGGCCGGCGCCGAGGTCACGCTGGTGGCCGGCCCGGTGCACCTGCCCACGCCGCGCGGCGTGACGCGCGTCGACGTGCTCTCGGCGCAGCAGATGCTCGACGCGACGACCCGTGCAGCGCAGAGCGCTAGCATTTTCGTAGCTACGGCTGCCGTCGCCGACTGGCGCCCCGCCACGCAGAGCGAGCAGAAGATCAAGAAGGACGGCAGCGGCAGGACGCCGGTGCTTCACTTCACCGAGAACCCGGACATCCTCCTTTCCGTCGCGAAGAGCGAGCGGGCCCAGTCGAAGAAGCTTTTCTGCGTAGGCTTCGCCGCCGAGAGCGAGAACCTCGCCGAACATGCCAAGGCCAAGCGCGAGCGCAAGGGCATCCCGCTGCTGGTGGGCAACATCGGTCCGCTGACCTTCGGGCAGGACGACAACGCGCTGCTGCTGGTCGATGCCAATGGCGTGCGCGAGCTGCCGCGCGCCCCCAAGCTCACGCTGGCGCGCGAGCTCATGACCGAGATCGCAGCCCGTCTTCCCGACTGGAGGGTCTGATGAATCCCCAATGGAACACGCCGCCGAACGGCGATTTCGCCCGCTATGTCGAGCGGCTGTCCGCGCAGGCGGCGTTGCCGAGGCGAGCCGCTTCGCCCGGTGAGCATGGCCTGGACGTCGGCATGACGACGACTGCCGGCCCCAACGCACAGGGGCCGGTCTCGGCCGCGATGCAGCGCGCCGAACTCCCCAACGGCGAGGTGCCGAAGAAGGAGCCCGGCTCCTTCGACCCGGCGCTGCTCAAGGTGCTGGGCGTCTTCGGCGCGGTGGCATTCCTGGTGCTCTGGGCGGCGGGCGTGCCGTTCGGCGTGCTGATCGTCCTGGCGGCGGCTGCCGCCTGGTTCGGCAGGAAGTTGAAGGGCCTGAAGCTCACCCCCGGCGTCGCCAAGTGGCAGCAGGTGCTGGAAGAGGCGGCCCGCAAGCAAAGAGAACAGCAACAGAAGCAAGGCAACAACTAAGTGAAAGTCGACGTCCGCATCCTCGATCCACGCATGGTGGATCAACTGCCCGCATATGCCACCCCCGGAAGCGCCGGCCTCGACCTGCGAGCCTGCCTCGATGCCCCCATCACGCTGGAGCCCAACGGCTGGCAGTTGGTGGGCACCGGCATCGCGATCCATCTGGCCGATCCGGCCTATGCGGCGCTGATCCTTCCTCGCTCGGGGCTGGGCCACAAGCACGGCATCGTGCTGGGCAACCTCGTCGGCCTGATCGACAGCGACTACCAGGGCGAGCTGAAGATCAGCGCCTGGAATCGCAGCGACACGCCCTTCGTGCTGAATCCGATGGAACGGCTCGCGCAGCTCGTGATCGTGCCGGTGGTGCAGGCGCAGTTTCGTGTGGTCACAGAATTTGCACCCACGCAACGCGGCGAGGGTGGGTACGGCTCCACCGGCAAGCATTGAGCGAATCCTGAAGACCGGCCGGTTTCCGGGCGGTAAAGAACGGAACCGGCTCGGGCCGCCCGCCTCGAAGGTTTCAGTGTGTGAACGGCGTCATCGTGGCCGATGCTGCGGCGTTAGTCAGGCACACGCAGGGTGCATGCATACATCATCCTTGCACCGTTCTTTCCGAGGAGCCTCCAACATGAAGATCTCAATGCGCTTTGTTTCCGTCACCGCTTCCGTGCTGGCCCTGGCCACGCTCACGGCGTGCGTGGCACCGGCGCCGGTCTACACGACCTCGCGCTATCCCTACCAGGCGCCTCCGCAGGCCATTCCCTACCAGGAAGCCTCCTACGTCGAATACGGCCACGTGGCCAACATCGAGGTGCTGCGCAGCGAAACCGCCGGCACCGGCACCACGGGCGGCGGTGCCGTCGCGGGTGGCGTGATCGGCGGCGTGGTGGGCAACCAGTTCGGTCGAGGCAATGGCCGGGCCGCGGCGACCGCGCTGGGCATCGTGGGCGGCGCCCTGCTGGGCAACACCATCGAGGCGCAGCAGAACGGCCCGCGCGTCTACGAGATGTACCGCGTCTCGGTGCAGACCGACCGCGGCGGCTATCGCGCCTTCGACGTGCAGAGCCCCGGCGACCTGCGCATCGGCGACCGCGTGCGCATCGACAACGGCCAGATCTCGCGCATGTGAGTTGTTCCCACATTGGGCATGAAAAAAGCCGGGCAATGCCCGGCTTTTTTCATGGGGCGGGCGCGGCAGTCAGTGCAGCGTCTGGTTGCCCGGCGCCATCGGCGCAATCTTGAAGAAGCCCGTGCCCGCCGTTCCGCGGCCGACTTCCTCTTCGGTGGCCTCGCGCACCGAACGCACAGTGATGTCGAGACGGATCGCGATGCCCGCCAGCGGATGGTTGCCGTCGAGCACTAGGTGATCGGGATAGATCTCGGCCACGGTGTAGATCGCATCCTTGGGAATGTCGCCGCTCACGCCCTTGGGCAGGGCGGAGCCGTCGAAGGTCATGCCTTCTTCGGTGCCTTCGGGGAAGAGCGAGCGGGGCTCCAGGAAGAGCAGCTGGTCGTTGAAGTCGCCGAAGCCTTGCTCCGGCTCGATCTGCAGCTGTACCCGGGCGCCGGGCTCATGGCCCTGCAGGGCCGCTTCGATCACGTCGAAGAGGTCGTCGCCGCCGACCAGGAATTCCACAGGCTCCTCGAGCACGTCCAGCACGTCGCCGAGCGTGTCCTTCATCGTCCAGGTCAGGCCGACCACGCATTGTTCAGAGATTTCCATTGCAGAATTCTCCCATGGAGATCAACAAACCGCTGCCCCTGCTGGGCGGCCTGAGCGCCGCGCAGTTCATGCGGCGACATTGGCAGAGAAAACCCTTGCTCGTGCGGCAGGCGATACCCGCGATGGTGCCACCGATCGAGCGTTCCGAGCTCTTCGCCCTGGCCGAGCGTGAGGACGTCGAATCGCGCCTCATCCGCCACGGCAAGAACGGCTGGTCGCTCAGGCACGGCCCTCTTGCCCGGCGCGCCCTGCCGTCGCTGAAGCAGCCGGCGTGGACGCTGCTGGTGCAGGGTGTCGACCTGCACCATGAGGGCGTGCACGAGCTGATGAGGCAGTTCCGCTTCCTTCCCGATGCGCGCCTCGACGACCTGATGATCAGCTACGCGAGCGACACCGGCGGCGTGGGCGCGCATTTCGACAGCTACGACGTGTTTCTGCTGCAGGCGCACGGGCGCCGGCGCTGGTCCATCGGCAAGCAGGGCGACCTGCGGCTGCAGCCGGGCCTGCCGCTGAAGATCCTCGAGAACTTCGAGCCCGAGCAGACCTTCGTGCTCGAACCCGGCGACATGCTCTACCTCCCGCCGCGCTACGCCCACGACGGCGTGGCCGTCGGCGGCGACTGCATGACGTATTCCATCGGACTGCGCTCGTCGGCCCTGGGCGAACTCGGCGCCGACCTGCTGGCGCGCATGGCGCAGGCCTACGCCGAAGACCTGGAAGACGCCGGGCCGGCCGAGCTCGCGCGGTATCGCGATCCTGCGCAGCCCGCCGTCGATTCGCCGGCAGCCATGCCCGCGGCCCTGCAGGCCTTCGCGCGCAAGGCCATCGAGGCCGCGCTGCGTGATGCGGATGCCGTCGACCGTGCACTGGGTGAATCGCTCACCGAACCCAAGGCCAATGTCTGGTTCGGCGAAGGCGGCGAGGCGCCCGCGGCCATGCAGCAGGTGAAGCTCGACCGCCGCACGCGCATGCTCTACGACGCACGTCACATCTACATCAATGGCGAGAGCTTTCGCGCAGGCGGTGCCGATGCGACGCTGATGCGCAGGCTGGCAGATCGCCGCGAACTCGGTCCGCGCGAACTCGCACGCGCCAGCGAGGGCGCCCTGGCATTGCTGGCGGAGTGGTGCGAGGCGGGGTGGCTGCATGCCGGATGAAGCAGCCGCTTCGCCGCTGCCCGAAGGGCGCTTCGATGGTCGCGAGGCCTTCGACGTACTCCTGCGCAATGCGTTCGCGGCTGCAGCGCGCGAGGGCTGGAAGGAAATGGTCTTCAGCGACCTCGACTTCGCCGACTGGCCGCTGGGCGAACGCGCGACCATCGAGGCGCTGCAGGCCTGGGCCGCGAGCGGCCGCCGCCTGATGCTGCTCGCGCAACGCTACGACGTTCTCGAGCGCGGCCATGCGCGCTTCGTTGCATGGCGCCGCATGTGGGACCACATCATCGAATGCAGGGCCGCGGGCAAGGCGTCGGGCACGGAAGTGCCGAGCGCCATCTGGACGCCCTCGTGGTTCGTGCATCGCATCGACCCCGAGCGAAGCAGGGGCGTGAGCGGCGCAGAGGCACGCGCTCGCCGCGAATTGCGCGAGGCCATCGAAGAGTGCTGGCGCAACGGTCGACCTGCGTTTCCTGCATCGACACTCGGCTTGTAAGCCAATGCCGCGAATGCGGCCGCGAGACATATTCGGACGGATATGCAGGTCTAGAATTTTTTCGTCCAGACCTTCATAGCCAAAGGAGATTCCATGAAGAAGTCATCGTCCGTCCTGATCGCCTCGCTGATTGCCGCTGCCGCGCTCGTCGCCTGCGGCAAGAAGGAGGATGCAGCGCCGGCTGTCGTGACGCCGCCTCCTGCGCCCGTGACTGAACCCGCGCCCGCACCTGCTGCTCCGGCTCCTGCGCCATCGGCCGATCCGGGCGCATCGTCCTCGTCGTCGACTGCCCCGTCTTCGGGCTCTCAATCGGCACTCGATGCTGCGAATGCAGCCACCGAGGCCGCGAAGAAGAACGAAGCGCCGAAGCAGTAAACAGACCCTGCATCAGCCATGCAGAAAGCCGCCGTGAGGCGGCTTTTTTTCTTAGCAGAGCGTGAGGCTGGCGGAGGCGGTGCTCAGACGTCGAGCCAGGGCGAGCCAGTGGCGGCCGTGGCGGTCAGCATCTCGGCCTCGTTGCCGCCCAGTGCTTCTGCCATGAGGCGCCGCACGATCTCGGGCCGGTTGTTCTGCTCGCTCAGGTGTGCCGCGACCACGTGCCTGAGACCGTCATGCAGCAGTGCGCGTGCGATGTCGGCCGCGGCCATGTTCGACAGGTGCCCGTAGTTGCCGCCCACGCGGTGCTTGAGGAAAGGCGGGTAGCTCGAGTTGGCCAGCAGTTCGCTGTCGTGGTTGAACTCCAGCAGCAACGAATGCACGCCGTCCAATCGGGCCAGCACGTGGGCCGTGGCATGGCCGAGGTCGGTCAGCACGCCCAGCGTGCGATTGCCGTCGGTGCAGCGCAGTTGCAGCGGCTCGCGCGCATCGTGCGGAACGGTGAAGGGCTGCACGCAGATGTCGCCGACTGTGAACTCGGCATCGTCGCGCGCGAGGTTGAGCCGTCCCTCGAAATCGCGCCCGCCGGTGGCGAGCCAGGTGCCTTCGCTCATCCAGACGGGAATGCGGTTGCGCCGCGACAGCGAATGGGCACAGCCGATGTGGTCGCCGTGCTCGTGTGTCACGAAGACCGCGTCGATGTCGCTGGCTGCAAGGCCCGCCTGGGCCAGGCGCAAGTCGAGCTGCTTGAGGCCGAAGCCGCAGTCGACGAGGAGGCGGGAGGTGCGGCCGGCGCTGGTCGTCTCGACCAGCGCGGCGTTGCCCGTGCTGCCGCTGCCGAGGCTTCGGAAGCGGAGCATGCGGGTTATCTCAGGTCGTCTGCGATGACCTTGACGATGCGCTCGGCGTTGACCGAGGTCTCGGGCGCGCCGGCTTCGTTGAGCACGGACACGGTGGTGGATTCGCCCTGGCCCTTGACCGAGATGCGGAACTTCGCGGGCGCTTCGGCCTTGCTCGAACCGCCGAACAGCTTGCCGAAGAAGCCGGGCTCCTTCTTGTCGGGATTCGGCGGCACGTAGCGCACGAAGTAGACGCCGGCGCTGCGGTCGCGGTCTTCCACGGTGAAGCCGGTGCGGTCGAGCGCGAGGCCGACGCGGCGCCATGCGCGGTCGAAGCCTTCGCTGATCTGCACGACCGGCTGGTTGCCGACCTTGGCGATGGTTGCGGTCTTGGGCGTGGAGTTGGTCGCGGCCAGGATCTTCGACTGCTCCTGCGAGACGCCGAGCTTGACCATCAGGCGGCGCAGGAATTCGGTCTCGAGCTCAGGATCGCTGGGGCGGGGCTGCCACACGGTCTGGTCCTGGCGGGAGTTGTTGTAGACCTCCTGCATGCCGCGGTGGCTGATGAAGATCTCGGTGCCGGTCGACGTGCGTTCCAGGCGGGTGCGGAAGCGGTCGAGTTCGCCGGTGGAGTAGACCGAATCGACCAGCTTGCCCAGAGTGCCGCGGATGATGTCCTGCGGCAGCTTGGCGCGGTTCTCGGCCCAGTCGGTTTCCATGATGCCCAGGTTGCGCTGGTCGGTGGTCAGCAGGAAGCCGTTCTCCTGCCAGAAGTCCTTCACCGGGTCCCAGAGCTGGTCGGGCGTGCGGTTGACGACGATCCAGCGCTGCGTGCCCGAGCGTTCCATGCGCACGTCGCCGATGTTGGCCACTGCGGTGGGAATGCCCGGGGCGTTGGCGATGCCTGCCTGGTACGAGTTGGCGCTCACGGCACCGCCGGGGATGGCGTAGCGGTTGTCGCGCGAAAGCTGGGAGAGATCGGGTGGGACTTCGAGCGTCGGGGCCTTGCCAGCGCTCTTGTAGTCGATCTTGTCGCTCTCGAGCACGGAGCAGGCGGCGAGGCTGGCAACGAGGGCCAGCAGAGCAAGTCGCGAAAGGTTCTTCAACGTCGTCTTCCTTGTTGGAATGGTTCGGTCAATCTAGGGGCCGCAGTGCCCGCCGCCATCTCTGAGCGCGGTTCGGGCAAAAGGTTGCTTAACCTTGCTGCGGCCGGGGGAAAGGCAGGTCCGGGACGTGCTGGAAGAGGCGTTCAGCCCTTGAGCAGGCCGGTGGCGCGCAGGGCACCCTCGACCGCCGGGCGGCTCGCTTCGCCGAGTTCGGTGAGCGGCAGGCGCAGCGTACCGCCGCACAGGCCGAGCCTCGCCATCGCCCACTTCAGCGGGATCGGGTTGGGCTCCACGAACAGGTTGCGATGCAGCGGCATGAGCTCGAACTGGATCTGCATGGCGCGCTTCACGTCGCCAGCCAGCGCAGCGACGCACAGCTCGTGCATCTTGCGCGGCGCGATGTTGGCCGTGACGCTGATGTTGCCCTGGCCGCCGCAGAGCATGAGCGCGACCGCGGTGGGGTCGTCGCCGGAATAGACGGCGAAGTTCTCCGGCACTTCGCGGATGAGCCACTGGGCCCGCTCGATGTTGCCGGTGGCTTCCTTGATGCCGATGATGCCGGGCACCTGAGCCAGGCGCAGCACGGTGTCGTGCGCCATATCGGCGACGGTGCGGCCGGGCACGTTGTACAGCACGATGGGCAGGTCGCCCACGGCCTCGGCGATGGCCTTGAAGTGCTGGTACTGGCCTTCCTGCGTGGGCTTGTTGTAGTACGGCACGACCTGGAGCTGCGAGTCGGCGCCCACGCCCTTGGCGAACTTGGCGAGCTCGATGGCTTCCTTGGTGGAGTTCGCGCCGCAGCCAGCCATCACGGGCACGCGGCCCTTGGCCTGCTCGACCGAGACGCGGATGATTTCGCAGTGCTCTTCGACATCGACCGTCGGCGATTCGCCGGTGGTGCCGACCACGCCCAGGCAGTCGGTGCCTTCTTCGATATGCCAGTCGATGAGCCGCCGCAGGGCGGGGTAGTCGACACTGCCGTCGTCGTGCATCGGCGTGACGAGCGCGACGATGCTGCCTGTCAGTTGCTCCAAGGGGAATCTCTTTGTCGGTGGACGAAAGCGTCGATTCTACTTACTCCGGCGCCAGGCCAGACAGCAGCCCCGGGCCCCTAGTTTCCCTTAAGGACGCGGCGCGCCGGCAGCCCGGAATCGGCCGCGTCCGGGCGGACGGCGGCGATGCGCTGCACGAAGCGTGCGGGCTGCCCGATGAAGCCGTCCTCGTAGGCCACGACGCGCAGCCCGTCGCACGCCGCCAGCAACTCGCCCGGCTGCAGCAGGAAATCGGGCCGCGAGGGCTTGCCGACGGTCTCGTTGCCGACGGCGAAGGTTTCGTAGAGCAGCGCGCCGCCCGGCGCCACCGCGGCCACGATATCGGCCATGCGCGGACGCCAGAGGTAGTTGGTGACGACCACGGCGCCGAAGGCCTGGCCGGAGAAGGGCCAGGGACCGGATTCGATGTCGGCCTCGACCACCTTGCCGAACGCGCCGGCGGCCTCGACGGCTTCGGGAGAACGGTCGACGCCGGTGACTGCGTGCCCGCGTCCCGCGAACCACTTCATGTGCCGGCCGGCGCCACATGCCACGTCCAGCACCGACGCGCCGGGCGCAAGCAGGTGAGACCACCGGACGACCCACTCGGAAGGTGCCCCCAGGCCGTGTACCGATGCTATTTCTTTCATAGCGATCCGAGGCTCAGAAACAGGACCAGATCTGGTCGACCAGCGTCACGAGGAAATCCGGGTGCATGTACAGGGTGAACACGCCGCCCAGCACCGCGAGCGCGGCGGCCAGCCAGCCGGCGTGGACGATGTGATGGCGCATCCGGGAAGTCATGGTCCTGTTGTACACGCAAACCAGCTGCGGATCAGCCTGCGGCGCCCACGGGCTGCGGACCGCGCGGAATGGCGCTTTCCTTCACCGGCAGGTTGACCAGCGCCGCGAACACGCCCAGGGCGATCGCGATGTACCAGACGATGTCGTAGCTGCCCGTGGTGTCGTACAGGTAGCCGCCCAGCCACACGCCCAGGAAGGAGCCGACCTGGTGGCTCAGGAACACGAAGCCGCTGAGCATCGAGAGATGCGCCACGCCGAAGATGCCCGCCACGATGGCGTTGGTGGCCGGCACCGTGGACAGCCACAGGAAGCCCATCGCCGCGGAGAAGAGGTACACGCTCATCGGCGAGATCGGGGCGATCAGGAAGAGCGCGATCGACACCGCCCGCGCGAAGTAGATGGCCGCCAGGATCTTGCGCTTGGCCAGCTTCTGCCCCAGCAGCCCCACCGTGTAGGTACCGAACACGTTGAAGAGGCCGATGAGCGCCAGCGCGTAGCCCGCCACCTCGGCCGGCAGGCTGCGGTCGCGCAGGTAGGTCGGCATGTGGATGCCGATGAAGGCAAGCTGGAAGCCGCAGACGAAGTAGCCTGCCATCAGCAGGCCGAAGCTCGGGTAGCGGAATGCCTCGCCCACCGCCTGCATCACCGACTGCTCGCGGTGGCCGGCCTGCGCCGCCGTCTTCGGCTCGCGCAGCCCGAAGGCCAGCGGAACGATCACCAGCGCCAGCACCGCCACCACGGCCAGCGCGGTCTGCCAGCCCAGGTGGCCGATCAGCCGGCCCTCGACGGGCGCCAGGAGGAACTGTCCGAACGAGCCTGCCGCCGCCGCCACCCCCATGGCCCACGAGCGCCTCTCGGCCGGGATCTGCCGGCCGATCACCCCGTAGATCACCGCGTAGGTCGAGCCCGCCTGCGCCGCACCGATCAGGATGCCCGCACTCAGCGTGAAGAGCAGCGGCGTCGGCGAATGCGCCATGCCGAACAGGCCCGCCGCATAGAGCAAGGAACCGCCGATCAGCACCCTGAACGCGCCGAACCTGTCGGCCAGCATGCCCGCGAACACGCCGAAGATGCCCCACGAGAGGTTCTGCACCGCCAGCGCGAAGGAGAAGGTCTGCCGGCTCCAGTCCTGCGCCTGCGTGATCGGCTGCAGCCACAGGCCGAAACCGTGGCGTATGCCCATCGACAGCGTGACGATCATCGCCCCGCAGAAAAGGACTTGCTTGACCGAGAGGGCGGGGGCGGCTGGGGATTGCATGACTTCGAATGTAACTATTCGCCTGCTCGAGCAGGTGGCGCGCCGGCCAAAGCCATTGATGATTTATCGGCCGGCTTTCGATGCGGCGGACGCATCAAAAGCCTCAGGGCTTCAGCGTGCTGTCGCGCCGGCGACAGACCGCGTTCCGGGAAAGCCGTGCGCGCAGGCTCGCCAGGTCAGCCACAGCGCCGGCGCCAGCAGCACGAGCAGCGACCAGGGCAGCGCCCCGGCACCACCGGTCTGCAGCAGCAGGCCGCCGATCAGCCCTCCGCCCGCGATGGCGATGTTCCACACCGTGACCACCATCGACTGCGCCACGTCGGCCGATTCACCCGCCGCCTGCGCAGAGGCGGTCTGGAACAGCGTGCCCGCGCCGCCATAGGCCAGGCCCCAGATGGCCACGCCCAGGTGCACCGCTGCCGCCGATCCGGTGGCCGAACCGAGCAGCAGCGCCGTCAGCCCGAACGCTGCCGTGCTCGCGAGCACCAGTTCGCGCAGCCAGCGGTCGATCAGCACGCCCGTCACCCAGATGCCCGCCAGCGAGGCCGTGCCGAAGACCAGCAACACCAGGTCGACCCGCGCTCCCAGCCCGGCGTGCACCAGGAACGGTGCGATGTAGGTGTAGAGGATGTTGTGGGCCAGCACGAAGGCCAACATCACCCCGAGCACCGGCCGCACGCCCGGCAGCAGGAACACGAGCCTCACGCTGCGGCGCCGCGCGGCTTCCTGGCCGGGAAAGTCGGGCACCTTCCAGCGCACCCAGCCGAGCAGCAGCACCGACAGCGCCGACATGACCAGGAAGGCCGGACGCCAGCCCACGCCGGTGCCCAGCAGCGTGCCCGCCGGAATGCCCAGCGACAGCGCCAGCGGAGCGCCCAGCATCGCGACCGCGATCGCGCGGCCCTGCATCGACGGCGGCACCATGCGCCCGGCGTGTCCGGCCACCAGCGCCCAGAGCAGCCCCGCGAACACGCCGGCGAAGAAGCGCGCGGCCAGCGTCAGCGGATAGCTGTGCGAGAGGGCTGTGATTGTGTTGACCACAGCGAAACCGCCGATCGCCAGCATCAGCAGCGGACGCCGCCGCCAGCCCCGCGTGAGCGCCACCAGCGGAATGGCCGCGACCAGCGAGCCCAGCGCATAGACCGTCACCAACTGCCCGACCAGCGCGGGCGTGACGGCGAGGCTCGCGCCTATCTGCGGCAGCAGGCCGGCCGGCATGGCTTCGGTGAGGATCGTGATGAAGCTGGCGGCCGCCAGCGCAAGCAGGCCGGACAGCGGCAGCCGTGCCCGGGACGAGGATGGATTCGGATGAGTGAGTGACATGCGGTCGACGATAGGAAGAAGCCAACTCCGGAAAAAGGGGGATACAGTTCCGCTCAATGCGGACATCGGGTTCCGCAATGCGGCCATCCGGGCTTCCCCTTCTCTTCCATCCTTCGTTTTCCATGGACAGCCTCAGCGGTTTCACCGTCTTCATCCAGGTGGCCGAGACCCGCAGCTTCGTCACCGCCGGCCGCGTGCTCGGCGTTTCCGCGTCCGCCGTCGGCAAGCGCGTGGCCCGGCTCGAGGAGCGGCTGGGCGTGCGGCTGTTCCACCGCAGCACCCGCAGCATCACGCTCACCGCCGAGGGTGCGCTGTTCCTAGCGCGCAGCCGCCGGGTGCTGGCCGAGATCGAGGCCGCGGAGCAGGAGCTGTCCTGTTCGGCCGGTTCGCCGCGCGGCAAGCTGCGCGTGAGCCTGCCGCTGGTCAGCTCGTTGGTGCTGCCGCTGCTTGCCGACTTCATGTGCGAGTACCCGGATGTCGAGCTAGACCTCGACTTCAGCGACCGGCTCGTCGATGTCATCGAGGAGGGCTTCGACGCAGTGGTGCGCACCGGCGAACTCACCGATTCACGGCTCTCGGTGCGTCGTCTGGGACAGTTCTCGCAACTGCTGGTGGCTTCGCCCGATTACCTGGCGCGCCGCGGCGTGCCTCTGGTGCCGGCGGACCTGGCGCAACACGCCTGCCTGCATTACCGCTACCCGGCCACGGGCAAGGTGGAAGTCTGGCCGCTCGTGCCGGGGCCCGACGGTGCGGAGGTGAAGCCACCGGTCTCCATGATCTGCAACAACATGGAAACCCGCCTGTGCTTCGCGCTGCGCGGACGCGGCATCGCCTTGCTGCCCGACTTCTGCGTGCGCGAGGCGCTGACCACGGGCGGGCTGTGCAGCGTTCTGGCGGAACACGTGCGCCCGCATGCCATCGACCTCGGCGTTCTGTGGCCTTCGGGGCGCAATCCGTCGCCGAAGGTGCGCGCCTTCATCGACTTCCTGGGTGCCCGCATGTTCGTGTCGTAGGAGCCCTCCTGTATGGGTATCCAGTTATTTGGCGGCTACTGACTACAATCCGCCCCCATGGCGACTCCCCCCAAGACTCCCCCCAGCTCATCGTCCGCCTCCTCCGGCTATTCGGAAGGCTCCATCCGCGTGCTCAAGGGCCTCGAGCCTGTCAAGCAGCGCCCGGGCATGTACACCCGCACCGACAACCCGCTGCACATCATCCAGGAAGTGCTCGACAACGCCGCCGACGAGGCGCTCGCGGGCCACGGCAAGAAGATCAAGGTCACGCTGCACACCGACGGCTCGGTCAGCGTGGAAGACGACGGCCGGGGCATTCCCTTCGGCCTGCATCCGGAAGAGAAGGCGCCCGTGGTCGAACTGGTCTACACCCGGCTGCATGCCGGCGGCAAGTTCGACAAGGGCTCGGGCGGCGCCTACAGCTTCTCGGGTGGCCTGCACGGCGTGGGCGTGTCGGTGACCAACGCGCTGTCGAAGCGGCTCGAGGTGGCCACGCACCGCGAGGGCTCGGTCGCGAAGCTGGCCTTCAGCGGCGGCGACGTGATCGAGGCGCTGGAGGTCCGCAAGCTGGAGGCCGGCGAGCGCAAGCAGGGCACCACGGTTCGCGCCTGGCCGGACGCCAAGTACTTCGAGACCGCCGCGCTGCCCATGGGCGAGCTCACCCACCTGCTGCGCAGCAAGGCCGTGCTGATGCCGGGCGTGAGCGTCACGCTCGTCAACGAGAAGACCAAGGAAACGCAGCAGTGGCTCTACAAGGGCGGCCTGAGCGACTACCTGATGCAGACGCTCAGCAGCGACCCGGTCATTCCGCTGTTCGAAGGCAGCGGCCATGCCGACAAGAACGCCGACAACTTCGCCGAGGGCGAGGGTGCCGACTGGGCCGTCGCCTTCACCGAGGAAGGCCAGCCGGTGCGCGAGAGCTACGTCAACCTGATCCCCACCAGCGCCGGCGGCACGCACGAAAGCGGCCTGCGCGACGGCCTGTTCAATGCGGTGAAGAGCTTCATCGAGCTGCACTCGCTGCTGCCCAAGGGCGTGAAGCTGCTGCCCGAGGACGTGTTCGCGCGCGCCTCGTACGTGCTGAGCGCCAAGGTGCTCGACCCGCAGTTCCAGGGCCAGATCAAGGAGCGCCTGAACTCCCGCGACGCAGTGCGCCTCGTGTCCAGCTTCGTGCGCCCCGCGCTGGAGCTGTGGCTCAACCAGCACGTCGACTACGGCAGGAAGCTCGCCGAACTGGCCATCAAGGCCGCCCAGACCCGCCAGCGCGCCGGCCAGAAGGTCGAGAAGCGCAAGGGCTCCGGCGTGGCCGTGCTGCCCGGCAAGCTGACGGATTGCGAGAGCAAGGACATCAGCCACAACGAGGTCTTCCTGGTCGAGGGCGATTCCGCAGGCGGCAGCGCCAAGATGGGCCGCGACAAGGAAAGCCAGGCCATCCTGCCGCTGCGCGGCAAGGTGCTCAACACCTGGGAAGTGGAGCGCGACCGGCTGTTCGCCAACACCGAGATCCACGACATCTCGGTCGCCATCGGCGTCGATCCGCACGGCCCCGGCGATTCGCCCGACCTCAGCGGCCTGCGCTACGGCAAGATCTGCATCCTCAGCGATGCCGACGTGGACGGCTCCCACATCCAGGTGCTGCTGCTCACGCTTTTCTTCCGGCACTTTCCGAAACTCATCGAAGCCGGCCATGTGTATGTCGCGAAGCCGCCATTGTTCCGGGTCGATGCACCCGCGCGCGGCAAGAAACCGGCCTCCAAGGTCTATGCTCTGGACGAAGGCGAACTGACCGCCACGCTCGACAAGCTCCGCAAGGACGGCGTGCGCGAAGGCGCCTGGAGCATCAGCCGCTTCAAGGGCCTGGGCGAAATGAGCGCGGAACAATTGTGGGAAACCACGCTCAATCCCGACACCCGGCGCCTGATGCAGGTCCAATTGGGCCGCTTCGATTTCACGTCCACCCAGGGCGAAATCACCAAGCTGATGGGCAAGGGCGAAGCGGCGGCGCGGCGCGAGCTCATGGAACTGCGCGCCGATGACGTCGATATCGACGTCTGATTCCGGCTGGAACATTTCTCACGACAGGGCATGAACGGGCACAAGATCATTTGCGGTTCGCTGGCAGGGGCTTGCGTTGCTGGAGCGTCGGGGCTCCTTCTGACTCAACGCGACCCAGTCGGACAGGTCGCGAACATGTTCTTTGCCAGCATCTGCATCCTGCTGGCGTTTGTGTTCGTCTGGATGGGCTGGTGGGACGACGCAGTCAACGACAACGCCGAGCCCAGCACGATCGAGCGGACAGTCGCGACCACATGGCTCTGGATGCGTCGCGTTCTTTGCTGGAGCGCCGCGCTGGTCTTCCTGGGGGTGGCCGTGTCGATGATCCTCAATGGCGTCGTACTCGAGCACATGCCCGTCTTCCTCATCGTTCTTGCATTGGGCGGCATGTCGCTCTGGGTCGGGTTGAAGGGTGGCGGCCACGTTCGAAGCATGGGCGACGACGCTGCAGTCCATGCCGAGCGCCGCAAGCGCTACGGCTGGTGGTTCTGAGGACAGGGTCCGCATTGCCATGAAACGCCGGTTCCGCCCCTTCATGCTGTGTGCAGCCCTCGTGCTGTCGCTGCAGGGCGCGCGCGCCGCCGACATTTACGGCTACGTCGACAGCAAGGGCATCGCGCACTTCGCTTCCGAAAAGATTGACGAGCGCTACCAGATCTTCTTCCGCGGTGGTCAGAGCTTCGACACCGCCAACGGTATCTCCCCGCTGGGCCGCGGCGTGGGCAAGCTCGACGGGAAGGTGTCGCCGGCCTCGCAGAGCCTGCTCGCGATGTTCGAGGCCTCGCCCGGCTACAAGACGGCCAAGGCCGCGCTGCGCGATGCATCGAGCAAGCACGACATCGACTACGAGCTGCTGCAGGCGCTGATCGCGACCGAATCGGGCTTTGATGCGCAGGCCGTCTCGCCCAAGGGCGCGATGGGCCTGATGCAGCTGATGCCCGCCACCGCGCAGCGCTACGGCGTGTCGGCGGACAAGCGCGCGACCATCGAGAAGAAGCTGTTCGACCCGCGCATCAACATCGCCGCCGGCTCGCGCTACCTGCGCGACCTGATCGCGATGTTCCCGGGGCAGATCGAGCTCGCGCTGGCCGCCTACAACGCCGGCGAGGGCGCGGTGCAGCGCGCGGGCAACAAGATCCCGAACTACAAGGAAACGCAGAACTACGTGCAGACCGTGCTGCAGCTGTATGCGTACCTCAAGCCCTCGGTTGCCTCGGGCAGTGGCAGCGGCGCCGCGCGAGGCGGCAAGACGCCGGGACGCATCCGCATGGAACTGACCGTGCCGCAGGGCGGCGCGCTCGGCCGCGGCAACATGCCGTCGGATGGCCCGCGCAACATGCCGGCCATGCCCGACATCCCCGAGCCATCGGCAGTGCCTACGGGCGCGGCCGATGCGCCACCGGGCACGCCGCTGTCCTGATCGGCAGGAGGAGGGAGGAGGCCATGGATCGTCGAAGCTTCGTTCTCGCGACCGCCGCCGGGATGGTGACGGGCGGCGCACGCGCGCAGCATCCGGCCACGCACGACACGCTGCCGCCCGTGCCTTCCTCGGCCGAGCCCTATGCGCGTCTGCAGGGCGGTGTGCCGCACCACATGACGCCCGAGCAGGAAGCCCAGCGCTTCACCGACAGCTCCGCACCGCCCGGTCCGCAGGGGCGATGGGAGCCGCGCGCCGCATTGCCGATTCCCCGCAGCGAGATGGCCTGGGCCACCGCGGCGATGGGCCGCATGCATGTGGTCGGCGGCTATGGCGAAGGCAAGGTCAACCGCGACTACCACCACATCTACGACCCCAAGGCCGACCGCTGGCTCGACGGCGCGCCGCTGCCACGCGGTGCCAACCACGTTGCTGTGACCGCCGATGGCGGCCGCGTCTACGCGCTCGGCGGCTTCGTCGAGCAGAACCGGCGCTCGGACACCAACGCCTACGTCTACGACATCGCCGCCAATCGCTGGAGCGCGATCGCGCCGCTGCCGCGTCCGCGCGGCGCCGCCGCCGCCGTGATGCTCGACGGCGCGCTGCACCTGATCGGCGGCGCTTCCGAACCTGCCGCGGAGCGCGCTAGCGTGGGCTGGCACGAGGTCTACGACCCGAAGGCCGACCGCTGGTCCGCTCGCAAGCCGCTGCCGGGTGCGCGCGACCACGTGGGCTGCGTGTCGCACGGCGGCCGGATCCACGTGATCGGCGGGCGCTTCAACACATTCGAATACAACACCGACCTGCACCACGTCTACCTTCCCGCACGCGACACCTGGGAGCTGCGCTCGCCGCTGCCCACCGCGCGCTCGGGCCACGGGCTCGTGGTGTATCGAGGCCGCTTCTTCGCCATGGGCGGGGAGGGCGGCATCCTCGTCGACGGCGTGCCGCGCCAGGCGAAGGTGTTCGGCCAGATGGAAAGCTACAACCCCGTCGACGACACCTGGCAGCGGCATGCCCCGATGACCACGCCGCGGCACGCGGTGGGCGCGGCCGTCATCGGCGACTGGATCTACGTGGCCGGCGGCGGCGCGGTGCTCGGCGGCGCCGTACAGTCCGCGGTCCACGAGGCTTTCACTCTTGGCTGAACGCCCAGCCAGCAACAACAAAAGTTTTTCTCACCAGCTCTTTCATGGATTCCCAACCTCCGCTCGATCTCCAGGGTCCCACCGACGGCGACACGACCCTGACCCTTGCCGACTACGCCCAGACCGCCTACCTCGAATACGCGCTGAGCGTGGTCAAGGGCCGTGCGCTGCCCGATGTGTCCGACGGCCAGAAGCCGGTGCAGCGCCGCATCCTGTATTCGATGTCGCGCATGGGCCTGGGCTTCGGTGGCACCAACGGCACCGTGGGCGCCAAGCCCGTGAAGAGCGCGCGCGTGGTCGGCGACGTGCTCGGCCGCTTCCACCCGCACAGCGACCAGGCCGCGTACGACGCGCTGGTGCGCATGGCGCAGGACTTCTCGCAGCGCTATCCGCTGGTCGACGGCCAGGGCAACTTCGGCAGCCGCGACGGCGACGGCGCAGCCGCCATGCGCTACACCGAGGCGCGCCTGGCGCGCATCACCAGTCTGCTGCTCGACGAGATCGACGAAGGCACGGTCGACTTCATTCCCAACTACGACGGCAGCACCGAAGAGCCGCGACTGCTGCCTGCGCGGCTGCCGTTCACGCTGCTCAATGGCGCGAGCGGCATCGCGGTCGGCCTGGCCACCGAGATCCCGAGCCACAACCTGCGCGAGATCGCCGATGCCTGCGTGGCGCTGATCAAGTCGAACGGCAAGCTCAGCGAGGAAGAACTCTTCGCCATCGTGCCCGGCCCCGACTATCCGGGCGGCGCGCAGATCATCAGCAGCGCGGCCGACATCGCCGACGCCTACCGCACCGGCCGCGGCTCGCTCAAGGTGCGCGCGCGCTGGAAGATCGAGGAACTGGCGCGCGGCCAGTGGCAGCTGGTGGTCAACGAGCTGCCGCCGGGCGTGAGCTCGCAGCGCGTGCTGGAAGAGATCGAGGAAATCACCAACCCCAAGGTCAAGGCCGGCAAGAAGGCGCTGAGTGCGGAGCAGACGCAGCTCAAGGCCTCGATGCTGTCGGTGCTCGACGTGGTGCGCGACGAATCGAGCAAGGACGCCCCGGTGCGCCTGGTGTTCGAGCCCAAGACCTCGCGCATCAGCCAGGAAGAGTTCATCACCACGCTGCTCGCGCAGACCTCGCTGGAAACCTCGTCGCCGGTCAACCTCACGATGGTCGGCATCGACGGCAAGCCCACGCAGAAGTCGCTGCGCCAGATGCTCAACGAGTGGATCGCCTTCCGCGAGATCACCGTCGAGAAGCGCTCGCGCTTCCGCCTGGGCAAGGTGCAGGACCGCATCCACATCCTCGAAGGCCGGCAGCTGGTGCTGTTGAACATCGATGAAGTGATCGCGATCATCCGTGCGGCAGAGGACCCGAAGGCCGCGCTCATCGCGCGCTTCAACCTCAGCGAACGCCAGGCCGAGGACATCCTTGAAATCCGGCTGCGCCAACTCGCGCGGCTCGAGGCCATCAAGATCGAGCAGGAACTCTCCAGCCTGCGCGACGAGCAGAAGAAGCTCGAAGACATCCTCGCCAGCCCCGCTGCGCTGCGCCGCCTGCTGGTGAAGGAAATCGAAGCCGATGCCAAGAGTTTCGAAGACCCGCGCCGCACGCTGATCCAGGCCGAGAAGCGCGCCGTGGCCGAGGTGAAGGTGGTCGACGAACCCGTCACCGTCATCGTGTCGCAGAAGGGCTGGGTACGCACGCAGAAGGGCTGGGCCAGCGAGAAGGCGGCAGGCGCCGCGAACGGCTCTGCGCCCGAGTACAGCTTCAAGTCGGGCGACTCGCTCTACGGCGCCTTCGAATGCCGCAGCGTCGACACGCTGCTGGTGTTCGGCAGCGCCAAGGACAAGAGCGTGCGTGTCTACACCGTGCCCGTGGCCTCGCTGCCGGGCGGTCGCGGCGACGGCCAGCCCGTCACCACGCTCATCGACCTGGACGCCGGCACGCACGTCACGCACTTCTTCGCGGGCCCGGTCGGTGCCAGCCTGCTGCTGGCCAACACCGGCGGCTACGGCTTCATCGCCACGGTCGAGAACATGATGTCGCGCCAGCGCGGCGGCAAGGCCTTCGTCGACGTGGGCGAAGGAGAGCAGCTGTGCCGCCCCTCGCTGGTGGGCGGTGCGAGCGGTGCCGAGCCGATGCCGGCGGCCACGCACGTGGCCTGCGCCTCGACCGGCGGACGCATCCTGACCTTCGACATCGCCGAGCTCAAGAGCCTGCCCAAGGGCGGCCGCGGCCTCACGCTGATCGACCTGGAAGCCAAGGACACCCTGGCCGGCGCCGCCGCCTACACGCGCAGCGTGAAGATCGAGGGCATCGGCCGAGGCGGCAAGGAACGCGAGGAAACGCTGGAGATCCGCACGCTGAACAACGCGCGCGGCAGCCGCGCGCGCAAGGGCAAGGCGGCCGACCTGGGCTTCAAGCCCACCAGCATCGTCCGGGTGCAGTAGCCATGGGCGGCATCGACATCAGCGTCATCGGCGTCTTCATCGCCGTGGTCACCGGCATCGGCAGCTATGTGCTGGGCCGGCGCATGCGCGAGAAGCGGGCTCTGAAGAAGCGCGAGAAGGACCGCATCGCCTCGCAGGCGAACGAGACGCGCCAGGTGCGGCGCGCCCGCGAGCGCAAGGAGCGCGCCGGGTAGTCCGCCCTGCCTTGGGGAGAGGGGCGGTCAGCGCAGGTCGACCCACCAGCGCGTGTTGGTCCGCGCCGCTCCCACCGTCACCACTTCGCCGATCACCGGCGTGGCCAGTTCGATCTTCCTGGCCTCCGTGAGGGCCGCGATGCGGTCCAGGGGATCGCGCCAGGCGTGGAAGGCGAGGTCGAAGGTGCTGTTGTGCACCGAGAAGAACACCTTGCCGCGCAGGTCCTCGAAGGCCTTCACGCTCTGCTCGGGCGTCATGTGCACGGCAGGCCACATGCTGTCGTAGGCGCCGTTCTCCATCAGCGCGATGTCGAAACCGCCGAAGCGCTCGCCGATCTGCTTGAAGCCCGGGAAGTAGCCCGAGTCGCCGCTGTAGAAGATGCGCTGGTCGCCGCTTTGCACCACCCATGAGGCCCACAGCGTGCGGTCGCGGTCGCCGAGCGTGCGGCCCGAGAAGTGCTGTGCGGGCGTGGCGGTGAGCTTCACGCCGTCGTGCTCGGCGGACTGCCACCAGTCGAGTTCGGTCACGCGGTCGGCCGGCACGCCCATCGCCAGCAGCCGCGAGCGCACGCCCAGCGGCACGAAGTAGCGCTTCACGTCCTTCGCGAGGTATTCGATGGTCGCCACGTCGAGGTGGTCGTAGTGGTCGTGCGAGAGGATCACGCCTTCGATGGGCGGCAGATCCTCCAGCGCGATCGGCGTCTTGTGGAAGCGCTTCGGCCCCGCCCACTGCACGGGCGATGCGCGGTCGCTGAACACGGGGTCGATCAGCCAGTATTTGTCGCGCAGCTTCAGCAGGTGCGACGAATGGCCCAGGCGCACCACGTGGTTGGTTCGCGTGTCGAGCGCGTCGAGGGTGGGCCTGTCCAGCGGCTTCACGGGAATGGGGTCGACCGGCACCGTGTCGATCTTGCTGCCCACGATGAAGCGCGACCAGATGCGCCATGCACTGGCCTGCTGGGGCAGGTCGGGGTTGGCCATGTTGTGGAAGCCGCCGTCCTTGAACTGGGGCGAGTTCTCGTAGCGCGTCTCGCCGCCGCCTGCGGCGCTGCAGCCCGCGACGAAGGCGCAGCCGGCCGCGGCGAGCGCGGTGCCGCGGCGCAGGAGTTGCGGCAGGTAGGAGCCTTGCGAGTCCGGGTTTTCAGCCATGGGAAAGCCTTCTGGATTGTGTTTGTCGGATGGCCGGAGACTATCGAAGGCGCATGTTTCAATGGTTTCAGCGATAGAAACATTCAGGCAGGAGGGGCATTCCAGGCTCTATGCCATGCGCCGTATGGCGGGCGCGGGGCTGGCCCGGCACACTGCCGGACTTCATCGGTTCGACCGAAGCTGAGGAGGCTGAAGATCCATGAGCACCAACCGCTATCCCATCATCTACGTGCGCGGCTACGCCATGACCGAGTCGGAGCGCGACGAGACCGCGGCCGACCCGTTCTGCGGCTTCAACATCGGCTCCACGGTGTATCGCGCCACCGTGAAGAAGGAAGCGCCGGCGCAGAAATTCGTCTTCGAGTCGCCCATGGTGCGGCTGCTGGCCGACTTCCAGTACCAGAGCGTCTACCAGAACGGCCTGGACATCCTCGACCCCGACTGGAAGCCCTCGCCCGATGCGAACGGCAACGACGTCGACGGCATTCCCTCGGCCTCGGTCATCATCTACCGCTACTACGACTCGGGCTCCGAGCTGCTGGGCGACGGCAAGGCCAAGGACGTCAAGGTGTACGCGCAGGGCCTGAGCCAACTGATCCTTCGCGTGCGCGACCTCGTGGTGCAGCGCGAAGGCCCATCGGGCTTCACGGCCGACGACTTCCGCTGCTACCTCGTCGCGCATTCGATGGGAGGCCTTGTGGTGCGCGCCTTCCTGCAGAACCCCGCGCTGGGCGATGCTGCCGCGCGCGCCTGCGTCGACAAGGTGTTCACCTACGCCACGCCGCACAACGGCATCGACATGGGCGGCATCAACGTGCCTGCATGGCTCACGGTGAACGAAATGAACACCTTCAACCGCGAGAAGATGTCCGAGTTCCTGGCCACGCCCGCCGTCAACGGCCGCATGGACTACCTGCCGGCCGCCGCCTTCCCGCCCGAGCGCTTCTTCTGCATGGTCGGCACCAACCGCGGCGACTATGAAACCGCCAAGGGCCTCTCTCGCATGTTCGCGGGCCACGGCAGCGACGGGCTCGTGCGCATCGAGAACGCATCGCTCTGGGCCGTGGACGACGCCGGCAAGACACAGCCGGTGGCCACCGCGTACACCTATCGCTCGCATTCGGGCTACTTCGGCATCGTGAATTCCGAGGAGGCCTACCAGAACCTCACGCGCTTCCTGTTCGGCGACGTGCGCGTGGACCTGTGGTTCGACGTCGACGGCGTCACGCTGCCGCCCGACCTGCCCAAGGACGCCGACATCGATGCGCTCTACCAGGTCGAACTGCTGGCCGCGCCGCGCGGCAAGCGCTGGTACCTGAGCCGCCGCATCGCCGAGGAAGACTCGCCCGCCTGCCGCACGCACAAGGAACTCACAGACCCGGCCACCGCCGACCGCCGCTCGATCTATCTGTCGACCGTGTTCCTCGCCAACAGGGCGCGGGTGAAGCAGGACCGGCCCACGCTGGCCTATGCCATGACGCTGGGCGTGCGCGTGCCCGACTACCAGGTCAACAACAAGTTCTGGCTCGACGGCCACTACGAAGGCAGTTCGCTCTTCCGCGACACGCTGATCATCGAGATCGCGCCGCCGCAGCCCGATGACGCGGCGCAGAACTGGAACGTCAAGTACGGCTGGCAGACCGACACCGCCGGGCGCGCCTCGCTGCCCATGAGCCCCAAGCAGCTCGCGAGCGGCAAGCTGCAGTTCGTGGTGCCGCTGTCGAGCCTGGGTGCCGCGCCGGCCGCGCCCGGCATCAGCGGCAAGGTGAGGCTGGAAGTGAGCGCCTGGCAATAGAGGCGCCTGGAAGCAGGGGGCAGCAGAGGAGGCAGCAGAGGAGGCAGCAGGGGAGGCAGCAGGGGAGGCAGTAGGGCGCCCGTCAGGAACGGTCGGGCACAATCGCGCCGGTCAAGAACCCGCCGATTCCGGACCCATGAAAACTGCCGTTCTCGTCATCGATGTCCAGCGTGGCCTTTGCGACGATCCGCCGCGCCCCCATGAGGCCCACGAGGTGATGCAGCGCATCAACGCGCTCACCGGGCGCGCCCGCGCTGCCGGCGCGCCGGTGGCCTTCATACAGCATGAGAACGCGATCGACCTCGAATTCGACTCCGAGCGCTGGCAGCTTGCAGGCGCCCTCGACACCGACTCGCGCGACGCGCGCATCCGCAAGACCACGCCCGATTCCTTCCTGCGCACGCCGCTGGAAGCCTGGCTCTCGGAGCATGGCGTGAAGCGCGTGGTGGTCTGCGGCTATTCGTCGGAATTCTGCGTCGACACGACCGTGCGCCGCGCCGCCGCACTGGGCTACCACGTGGTGCTCGCGGCCGATGCGCACACCTCGCACGACAAGCCGCACGCCACGGGCGCGAAGATCCGCGAGCATCACAACGCCACGCTCGCGGACATCACGAGCTTCGGCGTGCCGATCCGCGCAATCGCCAGTGCGGAAGTCGTCTTCGGCGACTGAGTGAGATCAGCCCTGGGGAAGGCGGCCGGTGGCGAGGGCACTGGCCCAGTCCGGCCTGCCATTGGCCATCGCGAGCGCCGCCATGCTCGCATGGTCGTAGGGCACCGAGATCAACGTGGAGGCCCAGCCTCCAGCCAACCGCTCCACGATGGCATAGCGCGCATCAGGCGCCCCGGTCTCGACGACATGTGGATGGGGATGGATGTCGTCATAGGCCTGCAGCCCCACGCTGCCCGGATTGACGATCAATTGCCCGCTCGAGGCGCGAACCACCCGCGACACATGCGTGTGCCCGCATGCGACGAGTTGCACTTGCGCATCGATCCGGCCCAGCCGCGCATCGATCTCGGCCATCTCGGCCGGCCTGAGCAGCGACGGTTCGACTGTCTCCAGGAAGTAGTGCAGGTCGCTGTCCGGCGTTCCGTGGCACAGCAGCACTTCGGCATTCCAGCGCAGGCTGGGCCCTAGCGAGGCCATCCACGCGAACTCCTGCGGCCCGAGCCGGGCATGGGTGAATTCGTCCGGTGCGCCGCGCCTGCCGGCGGGCAGTGTGAGCAGTTGGCGTTCGTGGTTGCCCGCGAGGTGAGTCCAGTCCTGCGCCATCAGGAAGCGTGCCGTTTCCAGCGGCATCAACGGGCCCGAGAGGCTGTCACCGAGGTTGACGACGGTGCCCACACCACGGCGACCGATGTCCTCGACGACGGCTTCCAGTGCGGGAAGGTTCCCGTGGATGTCGGAGACGATGGCGATGCGCATCGTGCCTATTCTGGCGGAATCACGAGCACAGCCTGCACCCACCGCGCGGCCCTCGCGCGTGTCCGCGGGCGAAAGGCCCTGCATAAGAGGGGTGCCTGAACGCTCACACGCCGCGTGACACGGCAACCTTGTGCAGAAGCTCGATCAGGATCAATTGCTCGCCCTTGGAGAGGTTGCCGAGCGCGAGCTGCTCTCCTTCGATGACCGATCGCGTAGCGCTGCTCGCAAGGGTGGCGCCGGTCGGGGTGGTGCGTAGGTATTGGGCCCTTCGATCCGTTGCGTGCGGCGTGCGGCGAATCAACTCTCGCCTTTCCAGCCGCTCGAGCCATGCCGCGATGTTGGGCGCGGTGACCGCGAGTGCCTTCGCCAGGCGGGCGGCCGACACGTCGGGATTTTCGTGGATCAGGCACAGCACCGTGAACTCGACGGGGCGCAGGTCGAAAGGTGTGCCGACTCGCTCGGCGAACACCGCGTCGGTGACGATCGTCGCCTGTGCGAGCTGGTAGCCGAGCACGTGGTGCAGGGACGCTTCGACCAGCCGGCCGGCTGGTGTGGCATCTACCGGATTGCTTCTGTTCTTGGGCATTCCGGGCATTGTCGTTCGCCCTCCAACTGATTCACTGCCTGATCTAAATGGATTGCTTCGACATCGGAAGAGTGAAAACTGCTTAATGGAAAACCATAAATGGTTATCTTTGATAGTTAAGTAGATTAACCAATAGGCGCCGCATCCAGGCGTCGAAGGAGACACGCTTGAAGACCCCTGTATCCCTGTTCTTCGTCGCTTCACTGCTGGCCGCCTGCGGCGGAGGAAGCGGCGGTGGCGGCGGCTTCGTTGCCTCGCTTCCCACGACCGGCACTCCGTCGGGCACACCGCCGGCCGGCAACGGCAATCCCGTGACGCCTCCTCCCGACAATCCGGCGCCGCCCGTGGAGACACTGCCCGTGCTTGGCGCGGCCACTGGCGCGGCGCTCATCGATTGCGCCTCGCTTGCCGGCTTCACCTTTGCCAACACGACGATCACTGCAGCCAATTCGATCGCCGCCGGCACCCTGAGCGTCGCGGGCAAGCCGGTGGGGGCGCATTGCCAGGTGCGCGGATCGATGTATCAGCGCACGAGCCCGGTCGACGGGCAGAGCTATGCGATCGGCTTCGAGATGCGTTTGCCGGTGAACTGGAACGGGCGCTACTTCTACCAGGCCAACGGAGGCCTCGACGGCAGCATCGGCACTGCCACCGGGCCGGTGGGCGGAGGCGGCGTTCTGGACAACGCCCTGAACAAGGGCTTCGCCGTGATCAGTTCCGACGCGGGGCACCAGGCGCCCACGCCATTCTTCGGCATCGATCCGCAGGCTCGCCTCGACTACGGCTACCAGGCCGTCGGCAAGCTCACGCCGATGGCCAAGGCGCTGATCGCGTCGGCCTACGGAAAGGGCCCGGACCGCTCCTACATCGGCGGCTGCTCCAACGGCGGGCGCCACACGATGGTTGCCATGTCGCGCTACGCGGACGACTACGACGGCTTCCTGGTGGGCGACCCCGGCTTCCGCCTCCCCCTCGCGGCCTCCGCAAACATCGTCGGCGCCCAGAACTACAACGCCCTGGCAACCACCCCCGGCGATCCGGGCACGGGCTTCACGCTCGCCGAACGTACCCTGGTCTCCAACGCAGTCCTTGCCAAGTGCGACGCCCTCGATGGCACGACCGACGGCATCGTGCAGGACACCGGCGCATGCCAGGCGGCCTTCTCGCTCGACCGCGACGTTCCCACCTGCAGCGGCTCGCGCGACGGGACATGCCTTTCGGCCGACCAGAAGCTTCGCATCGGGCAGCTCTTCGCGGGTGCGCTCGACGGCGGCGGGAAGAAGTTCTATGCGAGCTTCCCCTTCGATGCGGGCCTGAACACGACCGGCTGGTCGTCGTGGAAGTTCTCGAATTCATTGAACCTCGATTCGGGCGCGGTCGCCTTCGTCTGGCAGGTGCCGCCTGAAAACACGGTCGGCTTCAATGGGCCCAACTTCACGCTCACGGCCAACATCGATTCGATACTCGCGAAGATCACCTCGACCAACGGGCTCTATACCGAGAACTCGCTTTCGTTCATGACGCCGCCGAATCCGACCGACCTGAGCCGCTTGAAGAAGCGCGGCGCCAAGGTCATGGCCTACCACGGAACGAGCGACCCTATCTTCTCGAGCGACGACACGCAGCACTGGTATGACCAGCTGGCCGTGGCCAACGGCGGCGATGCCTCCAACTTCGCACGCTTCTATCGGGTGCCCGGAATGAACCACTGCTCCGGCGGGCCGACCACCGACCAGTTCGACATGCTCGCACCGCTCGTCAACTGGGTGGAGAAGGGCGAGGCCGCCGATTCCGTCCTTGCTTCGGCGCGCGGTGCAGGCAACGCGGGTGGCGTGAACGGGGATGTGCCCGCGGGCTGGTCACCCACCCGCACCCGGCCGCTCTGCGCCTACCCGAAGGTCGCGCGTTACAAGGGCACGGGCGATATCGAGAAGGCCGAGAGTTTCAGCTGCCAATGAAAGGCTTTTGAGGCTGGCTTGAACTCCAGCCTGTCGTTCGACCGCGTGGCGATGCAGTGCGAATCTTGTAGATCGTTAGCCACGCCGTTGCGACGAACACCGGGCCGAACCACTCGGTCGTGAGCGAACTGCGTGGCTATACTGCGCCCGTCACGCCGAACAAGGCGTGATCGGGTTTGACAGCCTGAAGCAATCTCTGCGACGTGAGCCGCAGTTTCCCGCAGGATCTGCGGCTTTTTCGTTCGCGCCTCCAGTTTTGGCGGCTCGGATGGGAGGGCTCGCGCCCTGCCGGTTTCTCGCAAGAGGTTGCCCGGTCTGTCAACCCGTCCGAGCTGCCGCCCTTGTTTGACAGCGAGAGCAGCAGTTTTTGCAAATCGCAACCTCTGGAGGTCGTCCGTGACCAAGCCTGCTCGCGTGCCCAAGCACCCGCCGAAAACCGATACCGCTTCAATGCCGAAGTCGGCCCATCCCCATTCAAATGCCGAATCGGTTGCCCTGCAAGCAGGCGATGACATCGAGAGCATTCGCCAAGTGCACAGCGCCTACGTATGCCTCGAAAAGCTCGTCGTTCCGATGCAGGTGGATGAGCGTGAGGAGATCTATCCGACCCGATCCGAACTCGGCGCACTGTTCCGCGTGGTCAATGAGGAAATGCAACGGCGAATCGAAGCCGCGGACAGCACCATCGGCTCTTTGCGCGATGCTCTGAGCAAGCAGGTCCGCGAACCTCATTGATGACCGGCTCGGGGCAGGCACTGGTCAATCCGCCCCCGAGCGCCACACCTTCGCCAGCGCCGCCAGCTTGCCCCTGAACCCCAGCCTGTCGTTCGACAGTGCATCGATGAAGTCGGAGAGCCGCTGCGACTTCACCATCGTGTAGATCGTGAGCCAGGTCGTCGCGACGAACACCACGCCGAACCACACGGCCTTTCGCCACAGCGGCGCCTCGGCCTCGGCCAGCAGGTTCATGCCGAGGAAGCCGGTGGTGATGGTGCCGATGAGACCGAAGAGGGTGACCACGGTGAGCCGCACCACGGTGGCGGCCTGGCGGCGCAGGCTGTCGGCGTCGAGGTACGTGTTCATGTCGGCGATGCGCGCCTTGACCTCGTCGTAGAGCGGATCGAGCCCCAGGTGCGTGGCGCACATGTGGGAGAGGGCGCGCACCTGCGCCTGCTCCGAGATCTCGTGGAACCAGTAGCGGTGCGTGAAGCGCAGGAAGCGCTCGAAGCTCGCGCGGATGGCGCGCTTGAACTGCTTCACGCTCGGCGTGCTGCGGATGTCCAGCCGCTTGAGCGCCTCCACCAGCTGGTCGGAGAACATCAGCAGCGAGGCCTTCTGGAAGTGCGCGATGAGGAACAGCAGGAAGTGCTGGTGCCTGAACTGCGCGAGCACGCCGCGGTCGCGGCAGCAGAAGAACTCCGAGCGCGCGTCGCCCACCACGATGAGCGCATGGCCGTTGCACAGGTAGCGCGTGTTGGGCGCCGCGCCGGCGTTCACCCAGAAGCGGTCGTAGCAGTACTTGTGCTCGAAGTCGGCGAGGTGGTGCTCCGCATACGGAAGATGCGCCTCGCTGGTGCCCGAGCCCACGCCGGTGACGAGCGCGAGCCGAACGAAGTCGTCGCGCCTGAGGCTGCGCGGGTCGTCGAGCGACAGATAGGCCATGACCGGCATGCGGTAGTACTCGATCTGTCGGTAGCGCAGCACGCCTGCGTCTTCGGAATGATCGCTCACCAGCGGCTGCATCAGATAGGCCCAGTGCGCGGCGATGCGCGGCGCGCGGTGCTGTGCCACGTGCGAGAGAAAGGCCTCGCGTTGCTGCGCGTCGGAGCTCGCGAGCACGCGGCCGTCGGCGCCCAGCCATTCGACGCTGGCCATGCAGTGCAGCGCCGAGCCGTCGGCCTCCCAGCCCGAGGGGTAGGCGCGGCCGAAGCGGTAGAGGATGTCCTGCGCCTGCGCGAGGCTCAGGTCGCTCGCGCCGACTTCGAGGTTGAGCATCACCACGTCGACGTCGAAGAAGAAGTACAGGTCGCAATGGATCACGTCGAGCGTGACCGGTGCATCGCCCGGCTTCGATACGAGGCGCACCGCGGCGACGTCGTGGCGGCGGAAGATGCGCATGGGCGAGTCGCCGTCGCTGTCGGTGCCGCCTTTGCGCGAACGCCCCTCGCCGTAGAGGAAGCGCTGCACGTACGGCAGGAAGCTCACGAACTCGTTGTAGTGGCGCTCGTGGAAGCGGCTGCTGTCGCCGGTGTATTCGTCGACTTCCTCCCGCCAGGGCGATGCGTCGCCCATCTCGCGCAGCACATGCCAGGGGCCGTGGTGGTGTCCGGGCTGCGCGCCCGGCGCGGGCATGAGGCGCAGCGGCCAGAGCAGCGCCTGCCTGAAATGCTGCACGGTGGGAGCGCTCGTGGAGAGCGCGTTCGCCTCTGAGGGGATGTCGGCCGCGGGTGGGTTCAGCATGACATTGAAGTAGGCAGAAGGTGGGACAAAACGACCACCTAGGGGAATCCCTATGAAATCCTGAAACCGGTTTCATATAAGCTGCAAGCATTGCTTTCAGGGTATGCGCGCGTCCGCGCCGCGCAGCTTCAGGGCCCGCCCACCATGAACTACCAGTTTCAATTCGACGCCGTCTTCGCCGCGTGGCCGCTGCTGCTCAAGGGCACGTGGATCACGATCCAGCTCTCGCTCGTTGCCACGGTGCTGGGGCTGGTGGTGGCCATCTTCTGCGCCTGGGGCAAGACCTCGGGGCCGGGCTGGCTGCGCTTCATCATCAATGCCTACATCGAGGTGATCCGCAACACGCCCTTCCTCGTGCAGCTGTTCTTTTTCTTCTTCGCGCTGCCGGCCATCGGGCTGCGCTGGTCGCCGCAGACGGCCGCGCTGGTGGCCATGGTGGTGAACCTGGGCGCCTACGCCACGGAAATCATCCGCGCGGGCATCGAGTCGATTCCCAAGGGGCAGATCGAGGCGGGCAGGGCGCTCAACCTCAAGCCCTGGGAGATCTTCCGCTTCGTCATCATCAAGCCGGCGCTCAAGGCCATCTACCCGGCGCTCACGAGCCAGTTCATCTTGCTGATGCTGAGCTCGGCGGTGGTGTCGGTCATCTCGGCCGACGACCTCACCTCGGTGGCCGCCAACCTGCAGTCGCAGACCTTCCGCAGCTTCGAGATCTACATCGTCGTGGCGGCCATCTATCTCGCGCTGGCACTGGCCTTCTCGGCCATGTTCAAGCTGATCTACAAGCGCACGCTCGACTATCCGGACCGCCGGTAATCCACCAGAGACAGAGACGACGGACGGAGCAAAAACACCATGCGCACCTTCGGCTTTCCCGAATTCCTTTTCATCCTCGAAGCGGCCAAGTGGACGCTCGCGCTGTCGGCCATCGCCTTCGTGGGCGGCGCGATCCTGGGCCTCGCCATCGCGTTGATGCGCACGTCGGAATCGACGTGGGCGCGGGGCATCTCGACCACCTTCATCCAGATCTTTCAGGGCACGCCGCTGCTGCTGCAACTGTTCCTGGTGTTCTTCGGCGCGCCTGTGCTGGGGCTGGACATCAACCCGTGGATCGCCGCCGGCGTCGCGCTCATCCTCAACAGCGGCGCCTTCCTCGGCGAGATCTGGCGCGGCTGCATCCAGGCCATTCCGCGCGGCCAGTGGGAGGCGGCGCAGGCGCTGAACCTCAGGTACTTCGACCGCATGCGCGACGTGGTGCTGCCGCAGGCCTTCAAGATCGCGCTCGCGCCCACCGTGGGCTACCTGGTGCAGATCATCAAGGGCACCTCGCTGGCGGCCATCATCGGCTTCGTCGAGGTCACGCGCGCAGGGCAGATCGTCAACAACGCCACCTTCCAGCCGCTCATCGTGTTCTCGGTGGTGGCGGCGATCTACTTCGCGATCTGCTGGCCGCTGTCGCTGCTGGCCGCGAGCATGGAGCGCAAGCGCGCCCGGGCCCTGACCCGCTGAACCCTTTCGGTTTTCTTCGTTTTTTCGTTCTTCGTTTCTCTTTCTTCATCAGGAGACATCCAATGACCCGTACCACCACCCGCCGCGTCGCGCTCGCAGCCCTCGGCCTCGGCGCCGCCCTCACCGTGTTCGCTCCCTTCGCCTCGGCGCAGAGCGTGGCCGACATCAAGAAGAAGGGCGAGATCACCATCGGCATGCTGGTCGACTTCCCGCCCTACGGCACCACCGACGCGAAGAACCAGCCCGACGGCTACGACGCCGACGTGGCCAAGCTGCTGGCCAAGGACTGGGGCGTGAAGGCCAACATCGTCCCCGTGACCGGTCCCAACCGCATTCCCTTCCTGCTGACCAACAAGGTCGACCTGCTGGTCGCTTCGCTGGCCATCACGCCCGAGCGCGCCAAGCAGGTGCAGTTCTCGCAGCCCTACGCGGCCGCCACCATCGTGCTGTACGGCGCGACCAAGACCCCCATCAAGGCCGCGGGCGACCTGAAGGGCCTGCGCGTGGGCGTGGCCCGCGCCTCCACCCAGGACGTGGCCGTGACCAAGGCCGCCCCCGAAGGCACAGAGATCCGCCGCTTCGACGACGACGCCTCGGCCATGCAGGCGCTCATCTCGGGCCAGGTCGACGCCATCGGCTGCTCGGTGACCGTGGCTGCGCAGATCGCCAAGCGCGTGCCTGCCAACACCTTCGAGAACAAGTTCACGCTGGTGCAGCAATCGATGGGCATCGCGATGCGCCCCGGCCAGGAAGAGCTGCACAAGGCAGTGAACGACTTCGTCCAGAAGAACACCGCCAACGGCGAACTGAACAAGCTCTACCAGAAGTGGCTGCAGGCCGACCTGCCGAAAATGAACTGACCACCAGGCTTCGCGCACTTCGTGTCGCTACGCCAACCCCCTTGCAGGGGGCAACACCTGCGGACCGGCAAGGCCGGTTCCGCGGTGTTTCTTGAGAAGGCGCAGGGCGCCCCACAGTGAGTATCGGAACAACGAGCATGACGACGGAATCGATCATCCGCATGGAAGCGGTCAACAAGTGGTACGGCGAATTCCAGGTGCTGACCGGCATCGACCTGAGCGTGCGCCAGGGCGAGCGCATCGTGATCTGCGGGCCTTCGGGCTCGGGCAAGTCCACGCTGATCCGCTGCATCAACCGGCTCGAGACGGTGCAGAAGGGCCGCATCGTGGTCGACGGCATCGACCTCACGGCCGGCGGCAAGAACGTCGATGCGGTGCGTGCCGAGGTGGGCATGGTGTTCCAGCAGTTCAACCTGTTCCCGCACCTCACCATCCTCGAGAACTGCACGCTGGCGCCGATGCGCTCGCGCGGCATGACGAAGGCGCAGGCAGAGGAGGTGGCGATGAAGTACCTCAAGCGCGTGCGCATTCCGGAGCAGGCCAACAAGTACCCCAGCCAGCTCTCGGGCGGCCAGCAGCAGCGCGTGGCGATCGCGCGGGCGCTGTGCATGGCGCCCAAGATCATGCTGTTCGACGAGCCCACCTCCGCGCTGGACCCCGAGATGGTCAAGGAAGTGCTCGACACCATGATCACGCTGGCCGAAGACGGCATGACCATGCTGTGCGTGACGCACGAGATGGGCTTCGCCCGCAGCGTGGCCGACCGCGTGATCTTCATGGCCGAAGGAAAGATCGTCGAGCAGGCGCCGCCGCAGGAGTTCTTCGGCAACCCGAAGGACGAGCGCACGCGTCAGTTCCTCGGCCAGATCCTGAGTTCGCACCAAAACCACTGACCTGCCCACTGATGTCCTTCGAGGTTCTCGTTTCCCTTTCGTCCTTCGGCGCGGCCGAGGTGGGGCGGCACGGCCAGCTCTGGTGCTCGCAGCTCTCTCGCGCGGCAGGCGCCGACTCGGTGGAAGTGCGCGGCGAGATGCTGCGCGACGCCGATTCGGAGCTGCCTGCGCTCAACGGTCTGGCTTCGGTCTACTCCAGCCCCGAGGGCTTGTGGGCCGAAGGCGGCTGGCTCGACAGCGCCGCGCTCAAGCGCGGCATCGCCGCGGCCAAGCGTGTGGGCGCGAAGCGGCTGAAGATGTCGATCGGCGACTTCCGGCCTTCATCGCACGGCTCCCTGTGGGGCCTCAAGGTGGAGCTGGCCGAAACCCGCGTCGAGCTCCTGATCGAGAACGACCAGACCGTGCGCGCCGGCACGCTGCCCGCGCTGCAGGCCTTCTTCGACGCGGCCGACCGCGCCGGCCTGACGCTGGGCATGACCTTCGACATGGGCAACTGGCACTGGCTCGGCGAGTGCCCGCTGCAGGCCGCGCAGGCGCTCGGCCATCGCGTGCGCTACGTGCATTGCAAGGGCGCGCAGCGTCTGCCGCACAAGTGGGTGGCGGTGCCGCTGGGCGATTCGGTCGCGCCGTGGCGCTCGGTGTTGCGCGCACTGCCGGCCGACGTGCCGCACGCCATCGAATACCCCCTGGTGGGCGACGACCTTGAGGCCGTCACCCGCGCACAGATCGATTTCATCCGCGCCGCGCGCGCATAAGCACACAAGAAAACACATGACGGAACCTGCTGCCTTCGACGTCGCGCTCTTCGGCGAGGCCATGCTGCTGCTGGTGGCCGACCGGCCCGGCCCGCTGGAAGACGCGCAATCGTTCTACAAGCGCACCGCCGGCGCCGAGACCAACGTGGCCATCGGCCTCTCGCGGCTCGGCCTCAAGGTGGGCTGGGCCAGCCGCCTCGGCACCGACTCCATGGGCCGCGCGCTGCTGGCCGCGATGCGCGCCGAGGGCATCGACTGCTCGCACGTGATCACCGATGCGACGCAGCGCACCGGCTTCCAGTTCAAGGGCCGCGTCACCGACGGCAGCGACCCGCCCATCGAATACCACCGCAAGGGCTCCGCCGCGAGCCACATGGGCCCGGCCGATGTCGACGAGGCATGGCTGCGCTCGGCGCGCCACCTGCACGCCACCGGCGTCTTCGCCGCCATCTCCGACACCAGCCTGCAGGCCGCGCTCAAGAGCATGGACGTGATGCGCGCCGCCGGCCGCACCATCTCCTTCGACACCAACCTGCGCCCGACCCTGTGGTCGTCCACCGAGACCATGCGCCACTGGGTCAACGAGCTCGCCGCGCGCGCCGACTGGGTGCTGCCCGGCATCGAGGAAGGCCTGCTGCTCACCGGCCACAGCAAGCCGGAAGACGTGGCGAAGTTCTACCGCGAGCGCGGCGCGAAGCTGGTGGTGGTCAAGCTCGGCGCCGAGGGCGCCTACTACGACAGCGACGTGGCCGGCACCGGCCGCATCGACGGGTTCCCGGTGAAGGAAGTGGTCGACACCGTGGGCGCCGGCGACGGCTTCGCGGCCGGCGTTGTGAGCGCATTGCTCGAGGGCCGCAGCGTGCCCGACGCCGTGCGCCGCGGCGCATGGATCGGCGCGCGCGCCGTGCAGGTGCTGGGCGACACCGAGGGCCTGCCGACGCGGGCGCAACTCGACGAAGCGGGGCTCTAAACGCCATGACGAACGCATCGAAGAAGAACGTCCTCGTCTTCCGTCCGCTGCCTCCGGACCAGCTCGCGCGCCTGCAGGCCGTGCACCATGTGGTGGTGGCCGATCCGCGCAAGGAGTCCGAGGCCTTTGCCGCCGCGCTGCGCACCGCGCACGGGCTCATCGGCTCCAGCCACCCGGTCGATGCCGCGCTGCTCGACGCCGCGCCTCAGCTCGAAGTGATTTCCAGCGTGTCGGTCGGCGTCGACAACTACCCGCTGGCCGAACTGCACAGGCGCGGCATCGTGCTGTGCCACACGCCCGACGTGCTCACCGAGACGGTGGCCGACACGGTGTTCGCGATCCTCATGGCCACGCAGCGCCGCGTGGTCGAGCTCTCGACCATGGTGCGCGAAGGCCGCTGGACCAGGAACATCGGCGAGGAACTCTTCGGCACCGACGTGCACGGCAAGACGCTGGGCATCCTCGGCTTCGGCCGCATCGGCCAGGCCGTGGCGCGCCGTGCGGCGCTGGGCTTCGGCATGCCGGTGCTGTACCACTCGCGCCGGCCGGTCGACCTGGCAACGCAGGCGCCCGAGCTGCAGGGCCGCGCCACGCACACGCCGCTGGACGACCTGCTCGCGCGTTCCGACATCGTGCTCGCGATGCTGCCGCTGACCGACGCCACGCGCGGCATGATCGACGCCGCCTTCTTCGCGCGCATGAAGCCCGGCGCCGCCTTCATCAACGGCGGCCGCGGCGCCACGGTGAACGAAGGGGCGCTGTTGAATGCGCTGGACCACGGCACGCTGCGCGCCGCCGGCCTCGACGTGTTCGCGAAGGAGCCGCTGCCTTTGGATTCGCCGCTGCGCACGCACCCGCGCGTGACGCCGCTGCCGCACATCGGCTCGGCCACGCACGAGACTCGGCATGCGATGGCCGAGCTGGCGACAACCAATCTGCTGCAGGTGCTGGCCGGCGAGAAGCCCACGGCGCCGTACGACACGGCAAGCGCATGACCTCCCTGTCTTGCTCCCTCTCCCCTTGGGGAGAGGGCTGGGGTGAGGGCAGGGGCTCTCGCGCAAGCGCCGCCTCCGCCACCGCCGTGGGGCCCCCCCCCCCCCCCCCCCCCCCCGCGGGGGGGGGGGGGGGGGGGCCGCGGCCGGCCCCCCCCCCCCCCCCCCCCCCCCCCCCCCCGCCCCCCCCCCCCCCCCCCCCCCCCCCCCCCCCCCCCCCCCCCCCCCCCCCCCCCC
>NZ_JACIBG010000011.1:0-187043 GCF_014195185.1 Variovorax atrisoli
GAAGACTTTCTTCACCACATACAACCAGCATCCCAGGACACCAGCCGCTTCAACAACACAAGGCCGTCAGTAGCGAAGCCCTCGAGTATATGACATTTTCGGGCGCGCGCAAGATGCTCGTGAAAGAATCTTGGATCACCGTCACCACGGGCCTTCTCTACATATCTACATATCTACATATATAGGGGAGGGCCAGTGTCCCCAAGAGCCCCGACATCCCCTGCTCCGATAATCCGCGCCACATGGCACTCATCACACTCCTCGACGCGCAACTCGCGTTCGGTCACGTCCCGCTGCTGGATCATGCGGACTTCTCTCTTCTCGAATCGGAGCGCGTCGGCCTGATCGGCCGCAATGGCGCAGGCAAGTCTTCCCTGCTCAAGATACTGGGCGGCCTGGAGAAGACGGACGACGGCACGCTCCAGCTGCAGCAGAACCTGCGCGTGGCCTACGTCGCCCAGGAGCCAGCGCTCGACATGGACTCGGACGTCTTCACCGCCGCCAGCCAGGGCCTGGCCCCCGTCATCGCCCTGCGCGATCTCTATCTGTCCGGTGCCGAAGGCCTGGACCTCGACGCGCTCCAGTCGCAGATCGAAGCCTTCGACGCCTGGAACTGGGAGCAGCGCGTGGAGGAAACGCTGCATCGCCTGCACCTCGATCGCGACGCGCGCGTCGGCTCGCTCTCCGGCGGCACCCGCAAGCGCGTGGCCCTCGCCCAGGCACTGGTGGCGGCTCCGGACGTCCTCCTGCTGGACGAACCCACCAACCACCTGGACCTCGACTCCATCGAGTGGCTCGAGCAGCTGCTGATCGACTTCAAGGGCAGCGTCGTCACCGTCACCCATGACCGCAGCTTCCTGAACCGCGTGGCGACCCGCATCGTTGAGCTGGACCGGGGCAAGCTCGGCTCGTATCCCGGCAACTTCGAGCAGTACCTCGCCCAGAAGGAAGAGCAGCTCGCCCAGGAGGCGGTGATCAACGCCAAGGCCGACAAGCTCCTGGCCCAGGAGGAAATCTGGATCCGCAAGGGCGTCGAGGCGCGCCGAACCCGCAGCCAGAGCCGCATCACGCGCCTGCAGGAACTGCGTGCCAGCCACGCCGCCCGCCGGAACGTGCAAGGCAGCGTCAACATGGACGTGGCCTCGGGCCAGGCCAGCGGCAAGATCGTGGCCGAGCTGACGGACGCCACCAAGTCCTTCGGCGAGAAGACCGTGATCCGCAAGTTCAGCGGCACCATCCTGCGCGGCGACAAGGTCGGCCTGCTCGGTCCCAACGGCGCGGGCAAGACCACCCTGCTGAAGCTGATCCTCGGCGAGATCGAGCCCGACAGCGGCAAGATCCGCCGCGGCACCAACCTGCAGGTGGCGTACTTCGACCAGATGCGCGACAAGCTCGACCTCGACGCCACGCTGGAAGACTTCATCAGCCCGGGCAGCGAGTGGATCGAGATCGGCTCGCAGAGAAAGCACGTCAAGAGCTACCTCTCCGACTTCCTCTTCTCCCCCGCGCGCGCCAACTCCCCCGTGCGTTCGCTCAGCGGCGGCGAGCGCAACCGGCTGCTGCTGGCGCGCCTGTTCGCCCGTCCGGCCAACGTGCTGGTGCTCGACGAGCCGACCAACGACCTGGACATCGACACGCTCGAGCTGCTCGAGAACCTGCTTCAGGACTACGACGGCACCGTGTTCCTCGTGAGCCACGACCGCACCTTCCTCGACAACGTGGTCACCAGCACCATCGCGTACGAAGGCGACGGCAGCTGGCGCGAGTACGAAGGCAGCGTGCAGGACTGGCTGACCCAGTCGAAGCGCGCCCGCGAGATCGCGGCGCAGCGCCTGGCTGCCGCCGCGCCGCCGCCGGCTCCTGCGCCCGCTCCTGCCGCCGAACCGGCCGCCCCGAAGGCGGCGGCGACCGGCGTGCGCAGGAAGCTCTCGTACAAGGAGCAGCGCGAGCTCGACGCCCTGCCGGCCCAGATCGAGGCCCTCGAAGCTGAGCAGAAGCGCATCACCGAGATGCTGGAGCTCGACGGCGGCGCCATCTATGCCACCGACTCCTCGCGCGCGGCGGAGCTGGCGCAGCGCCACGCCCAGATCGACGACGAGCTTCTCGCCGCGATGGAGCGCCAGGAAGAACTCGCAGCCGGCCGCTGACATCCGCCCGAGCCGGCCGTCCGACGCCCGGCGGGCCCGGACTAGGCTATATATGCGGCACCCTCTCTCCGAGCCCCGGGAAAGCAGCCGCATGTCCTCCTCCTTCCAGACGTTCCTCCGCCGATCCTCGGCCCTGCTCGCGCTGATGATCCTCGGCGCCTGCGCGCAACTGCCGCAGAACGTCGACCGCCCGGTTTCGACAGCCATCGCCGCGCCCGCCACCGGCACCGCGCTGGCCGACCTGGTGCAGCAGCGCCGGCAGGCCGACAAGGCCGGCTACGAATCGGGCTTCCTGCTGCTGGGCGGTCCGCAGGCCGCCTACGGCAGCCGCCTCGCGCTGATCGAGGGCGCGCAGAAGACGCTGGACCTGCAGTACTACGCCATCCACGCCGACGCCAGCACCGGCCGACTGGTGCGCGGCCTGAGGGCGGCCGCCGAGCGCGGCGTGCGCGTACGCGTGCTGCTCGACGACTTCCACTCCACCGGCCGCGATGCGCTGGTGCTGGGCCTGGCCTTCGTCCCCAACATCCAGATGCGGCTGTTCAACCCGCTGGCGGGCTCGCGCGACTCCTCCTTCAGCCGGCTGCTCAACTCGATCGACGACGCCTCGCGCATCCAGCAGCGCATGCACAACAAGCTGTTCCTGGCCGACAACGTGCTGGGCGTGACGGGCGGGCGCAACCTGGGCGACGCCTACTTCGGCAACGCGACCAACGGCAACTTCGTCGATGTCGACGTGCTGGCCGCCGGCCCCATCGTGCAGGACCTCTCGCGCAGTTTCGACAGCTACTGGAACAACGAGCGCGCCTACCCGGTGCAGTCGCTGGTCACGCGGGAGGAATTCCAGGCCATGCGCGACCGCGCGCGAGCGGCCGACCAGGAGCTGGCCGACGAATCGACCCGCCGGCAGGAAGGCGAAGGCCCGCCCACCGCCGAGCAGCGCGCCCGCGCCTGGGACGAGAAGCCGCTGGACCTGCGCACCGCCACCTTCGTCTGGGCGCCGGCGGTGATGCTGGCCGACAAGCCCGGAAAGATTCCCGCCGACTCCGGCCCCGGCAGCACCAAGGCGCCCGGCCTCGTCGTGAGCCGGCTCGACGACAAGCCCGGCACCTCCCGCGGCGCGGCCTCGCTGGAAGCCGCCTCCGACATCGCCGCCAACGGCGACACCGTGGTCGAGGGGCTGCTGCACCTCATCGGCCAGGCGCGAACCGACCTGACCATCATCTCGCCCTACTTCGTACCCGGGAAGGACATGCTCCAGGCCTTCTCGGCCGCCCGCAGCCGCGGCGTGCGCATTCGCGTGCTGACCAACTCGCTGGCCTCCAACGACGCCCCGGTGGCACACGTGGGCTATGCGCGCCACCGCGAGGAACTGCTGAAGATGGGCATCGAGCTCTACGAGCTGCGCAGCGAGCAGGCGAGCTTCGGCACCGTGTTCGGCGGCTCCACGGGAAGCAGCGGCGGCAGCGGCGGGAGCACGGGCATCTCGGGCGAATCGCGTGCGATGCTGCACTCCAAGGTGCTGGTGATGGACGGACGTCTGCTGGTGGTGGGCTCGATGAACCTCGACCTGCGATCGCAGCTGCAGAACACCGAGATCGCACTGCTGATCCGAAGCAACGAGCTCTCGCGCGCCGCGTCGGAGCAGATCGAGCGCGGCATGCGCGAGCGCTCGTGGCACGTCGAGCTGGTCGACGGCTCGCTGGTGTGGCGCGCCCCCCAGGGCAGCGGCCTGAAGGACGCCATCACCGAGCCCGACGCCGGCGCCATGCTGCGGCTGATGCTCAAGCTCTTCGGGCCGCTGGCACCCGACCAGCTGCTCTGAAAGCGGAAGCGGCGCCGGTCAGTGCTTGTGCTGGTGCGCAGCGCCGCCGGCATCCGCGCCTTCGGGCGCGCCCACCGGCAGCGTCACGTCCAGCGTGGTCTTGGCGCCCTTGGCGTCCTGGAAGCTCAGCGTCATCGGCACGGTCGCGCCCTTCGCCAGCGCGCCCTTCAGGTCCATCATCATCACGTGGTAGCCGCCGGGCTTGAGCTCGACGGTCTGGCCCGCGGGCAGGTCGAGGCCGCTCGAGAGCTCGCGCATCTTCATGGTGTCGCCCTCCATCTTCATCTCGTGCACTTCGGCGACGCCGGCGGCCGGCGTGGAGATGCCCACCAGCTTCGCGCCGGTGGGCGAGGTCAGCTTCATGAAGGCGCCGGTGCCGCTCTGGCCCGGCACCGACTGGCGCACCCAGCCGTCGCGCACGTCGACCGTGGCCACGCCCTGCGCCACCACGTCGAGCTTCGCGGCCGGGCTCTTCAGGCCGGCGGTGGAACTGCCCGAGGCCGGCACCTCGGCCCAGTCGGCTGCGCCCACGTCGCAGGTCTGCAGCACCTTGAACCACAGCGTGCCCGGCGTGGACGGCACCTTGCCGCGCAGCACGAACTCGGCGCGCTCGCTGCCGGGCAGCGCGTTCCCGGGCGTCTCGGCGGTCCAGCGGACTTCGCCTTCGCCATCCTTCGCGCCCTTCTGCACGTCGAGCTTCCAGCCCTTGCGCGCCTGCGCGTCGCTCAGGATGAAGCCCTTGGGCAGGCGCACGGCCAGGCCGGTGGTGGCCTTGGCGCCTTCGCAGGCGTGGCCGACGCGGAAGGCGGCGTCGTAGTCGCTGCCGATGGTCACGCCGCCCGGACGCAGCGTGACGTGCGCCACCGCGGCGCCCATGCCGGCCAGCATGGCGCAGGCAGCAGCGGTGGTCCTGAGGATGGCCAGCGGAATCTTGTTCGTCATGTCGTTTGGTCCTTGCAGTTGGAATGGAAAAGTCAAAGGTCGAACTTGAGCTCGGCCACGTAGGTGCGCTGCGGGTACGGGTGGAAGGCCCAGTACTTGTTGTTGTTCAGGTTGTCGATGCCGAAGGAGGCGCTCCACTGACGGTCGATCCGGTAGCGTATGCGCGCATCGACCACGAAGAACTTCGAGAAGCCCATGTACGCGAAGCCGTTGGGGTCGCTGTTGTCGAGGGTGCCGTACTGCCTGCCGCTGTAGCGCGCGCCCACGGTGTAGCTCCAGCGGTCGTCCGGCCGGTAGGTGGCCAGCAGCGTGGCGCGCACCCTGGGCACGCGCGGCTGGTCGTGGCCGACGCTGGCGGGGAAGCCGCCGTTGGCGGTGATCTTCGAGCGGGTGAGCGTGAGGCTGCCGCTCAAGTCCAGCCCGCGCACGCCCACGTCGGACGCGTTCAGCGCCACCTCCAGCCCGCGCGTGCGGATGGCGTCGACGTTCTGCACCGTGCTCACCAGGTTGTTGAGCGCCTGGGTGTAGAGCGCGTCCTTCGTGTTCTCGAAGAAGAGCGTGGTGCGCAGCACGCCGTCGAGCCCCCAGCCCTTGAGATCGCGCTCGGCGGTGAGCTCGGTGGTCCACGAGCGCTCGGGCCGCAGGTTGGGGTTGGTGTTGACGATGCGGTTGCCGTCGATGGAGCCCTGGTAGAGCTCGCTCACGGTGGGCATGCGCACCGCGCGGCCGGTCGAGGCCTTGAGCAGCCAGCCGGAGGTGGCCTGCCAGGCGACTGCCGCCTTTGGCGAGTCGTAGCTGTTCTTGCGCGGCGAAAAGTTCAGCAGCGTGCTGGCGTTGCCGAGCTGGCCGCCGTAAGCCTCCCAGCGCTCATGGCGCAGGCCGAGCGTGGTCTTCCAGTCTTTCGCGAAGCGCCAGGTGTCCTGCACGTAGAGCGACTGCAGCCGGGTGTTGCCGTTGAAGGCCGAGAACGGCGAGACGGGCGAGCCGCCGATCCAGTCGAGCGTGTTGCCGACGCTGGTGCGAAGCCGCGCCGTGTCCTGCTGGAAGCCGAAGTCGACCACGTGCGCGCCCACGCCCTCGGCCGAGCCGGTGGGCCGCCAGGTGCCGGCGGCCTTGAAGGTGCTCCAGCCGGTGCCGCCCATGTCGGTGGTGCGGCCCGGGCCGCCGCTGAAGGCGCCGGGCAGCGGCGTGGTGGGCGTGCGCGAGGTGTCTCGCGAATAGTCGTACAGGCTCGCGGCAACCTCCCAGTCGAACACGCCGCCGGTGTGGCTCTTCACCGAGAGGCCGTGCATGTAGTGCGTGAGCGCGGTTTCGGTGGGCGCGAGCGCAGCGCTGGGCGAATCAAGGTTGTAGGCGCGCCCGCCGATGTTCACCCGCCCGCCGTACACCGGCCGGCCGAGGGCGTCGCGCAGCCAGGTGTCGACGCCGCCGTGCGTGGTGTTGTTCCACGCGCCGAGCGTGTAGGTGGCGCGCACCGTGGACGAGAAGTCGTAGGCCAGCTTGAGCTTGGCCTGCTCCTGCGTGGTGTCGTAGATGGTGGAGCCGCCGACCAGCCACCAGGGCTGGTTCGACGGGTTCAGCCCGCCCACCGCGCCGGTCACCGGCGTGCCCGCGTTGCCGATCGTGCCGGCGCTGACGAGCCGGTTGCCGAACACCAGCGCCTGCCCCTTGCTGTGCGTGCGCGATGCGCTGAGCCACCACGACCAGTCGCCGCTGCGGCTGCCCAGCGACAGGTCGAGCTGCTGGCCGGCCGGCGAGGAGTGGCTGTTGTACAGGTCGAAGTTCGAGACGAAGCCGCTGAGCTTGACGTGCGCCTCGAACTTGGTGGGCATGCGCGTGACGTAGTCGACCACCGCGCCCACCGAGTTGCCCGGGTACGCGGCCGAGAACGGCCCGTAGAGCACGTCGACGCGCTCGATCTCTTCCGGCGACACCATGCCCCAGCGCGGCGCGTAGGTGGCGCCGTTGCCCAGCGGGTTCGACAGCATGATGCCGTCGGCATACACCATCGAACGCGCACTGTTGCCGGTGCCCGAGGCGCGCGTGGCCAGCACGGCGTGGTTGAAGTCACCGATGTAGCGCTTGCGCACGACCAGGCTCGGCAGGTACTTCAGCGCGTCCTCGCTGTCGGTGGCGTTGACGGTCTCGACGATCTGCTCGTGCGTCACGCCTTCGATGGTGGTGGGGATCTGCGCGGGCAGCGAGGTCGGCCGCCCGCCGGTCACTGTGATGGTGTTCAGCGTGCGGCCGCCGGGGCCGCCTTCGGCCGTGTCGGCCGGCTGCGCCTGTTGCGCCAGCGCGGGCGCGCCAAGGGGAAATGCCATGGCGATCGCCAGGGCGCGGGAATGCTTTTTCAAGAGGAACCTTCTCCACGGAGCTTCAAGCCGGACGGGCCGGACAAGCCGCGCACGCGCTTCGGGCGCGCGTGCACGGCTACGGTTTCGAGAGCGTCAGGAGAAGGTCGGAGGCCCGCGCGCCGGCAGCGGCGCCGCGGTGGCCGCGGCAAGGCGCGCGGCGGGGATGGGCTGGACCACGCGGCCCAGCGGCAGGGGAAGATCGAAGGTCGGGGCTGCCATGGCCGGCGGCGGAGCGCCTGTCAGCACGCACAGCGGGCAGTCCATGTGAGAGGCGCCCATTTCCTTGACGCCGTCCTCGGTGTGGACCACCACCTTGATGGAGCCCGCGGCGGAGCACACGAGCTCCATGGCCTGCGGGTTCACCAGCGGCGACGCCACCGCCACGCCCAGCGACATCACGAACCACAGCAGCACCCATCGACCGGCAAGGACGATGGAGCGGGTGGATCGGTGCAGGGCGTGCATGGCGGCCGCGATTATCGGCGCACTTTGCCCTTGGCGGCAGGGGCAGCGGCCTTGGAGGGCGCAGCCTTGCCGGTGGCCTTGGCCGGCGCGCGGGCCCCGCCCCTGGATGCGGCGGGTGCCGCCTTGGCGGACTTTCCGCCCCTTGCGGCAGCCGCGGGCGCCGCCTTTCCGCGCTGGCCCTTGACCGCCTTGCCGCCGCGCACGGCCCTGGGCGCCGGCGACGGCGCTGCGAGCGCGGGCATCGGCTGCGCGGTCTGCTCCTGTGCGCTGGTGAGCACCGGCGTCACGGTGAAGCCCCGCGCCGCCATCAGCGTGGGCAGCCCCTGCGGACCGATCATGTGCAGCGCACCGACCGCGGCGAACACCCCCTTGCCGCCGGCATGCAGGCGCTCGATGCCGTCGGCGAGGTTCGGGTTGCGGTCGTCGAGCAGACGCTTGAGCAGCCGCTGCTCGGCGGGCGTGTTGAGGCAGTCGCACCACTCGGAATAGCGGGACAACCGGGCCGCGTCGCTGCGGGCCCAGACCTCGGCCAGCTCCTTGATCTGGCCGCGCAGCTTGCCCGACTCGAGCTCGTCGAGCGCCGCGTCGACCTGCTCGGCCTCCTCGGCTTCGGAACTGCCCGTCAGCACCTTGAGCTGGTCTTCCGCATTCTCGAGCGCCACGATGGGCTTGTTGCCGTTGCGCGCCGCGACGGCGAGCGTCTCATCCACGCCGAATTCGGGATAGAGGCCGTCGACGCGCCCCACCAGCCCGGCCAGCGCCGTGACCTGCAGGATCGGCTGCAGCTTCGACAGCGAGCCCGGCGGCACGCAGGCCTCGCTGTTCTGACGCTCGAGCCGGCGGGCGCGCTCGCCGCTGAGCATGCGGGCCAGCAGTTCGGGGTCGGCGGGCCGGGCCATGGCGCGGGCGGTGGCTTCGTCGCGCATGTCGAGTTCGAGCGCGACGGTGTCGCTCTGCGCCAGCGCCTTCTGGATGGTGGGGCCGGGCCGCACCCAGTCGCCGCGGCCGATGTGGATGGTGCCGTAGAGCCACGAGGTGCGCCCGTCGCGCTCGATGCGCCAGAGCACGCCGCGGTCGACGCCGTTGCGCAGGCCGACACCGGGCTTCTCGAGGCTCGCGATGGCGGAGGGCGGGCAGGCGGCCTGGGCCGTCCCGAAGGTGAAGAGGAAAGCGATGCCGCACAGGGGCGCGGCGAGGATCCGGAGTATCCGCAAGGCTTGCTCCACGATGAAAGAAAGTCCGGCATTCTCACAGCACCGCTGCCCATAATCCGAAACCATGCAGAGCATCTTCCACCTTGCCTTTCACGTTCGCGACCTCGACGTCGCCCGCAGCTTCTACGGCGGCGTGCTCGGCTGCCCCGAGGGCCGCAGCACCGACACCTGGGTCGACTTCGACTTCTTCGGCCACCAGATTTCCCTTCACCTGGGAGAACCCTTCGCCACCGCACGCACGGGCCGCGTCGGCGACGTGATGGTGCCCATGCCGCACTTCGGCCTCGCGCTCGCGCTGCCCGACTGGCAGGCGATGGCGCAGCGGCTGGAGGCCGCCGGCACCGAGTTCGTGCTGAAGCCGCAGGTGCGCTTCGAAGGTCAGCCGGGCGAGCAGTGGACGATGTTCTTCCACGACCCGTTCGGCAATCCGATCGAGGTCAAGGGTTTCCGTTCCCTGGACTCCCTCTACGACAAGTAAGCAGATGATCCCGCGCCCGGCAGCCGTCGTCGCTCCCCTCGCGCTGCTGTGCGCCACGCTCGCGCACGCCCAGCTCGACTGCGAGCTCAACGGCCACGGCGTGAACCCCGACAACGGCAGCAGCATCGCGGGCAAGACCGGCCTGCTGCGTTGCAAGGACCGCTCGAGCGGCGAGCTGCAGCGCGAATCGCAGATACAGAACGGCGTGGCGATGGGCCTCGTGCGCATCTACGAGAAGGGCCGGCTCGCCAAGGAGCAGAGCGTCAACGCCAAGGGCAACCTGCAGGGCCGCGCGCGCGAGTTCTCCCCCACCGGCCGCGTGCTGCGCGACGCCACCTACGACGACGGCCAGGAGCGCGGCCTGGTGCGCAGCTTCTACCCAGACGGCAAGCTGCGGCGAGCGATCTTCTATCCCACCTCCGACACCGGCGGCGGCAGCGAGCGCGCCTCGGTCGAGTTCACCGAGCACGGCCAGCTCTCGGCCCTGCGCTGCGCCGACGCGCCCACGCTGGCGCCGGTGGTCGACGACGCCAGGCTCTGCGGCTTCTCGGGCACAGGCCCGTCGCAGGTCGACCTGTTCGACGCGAGCGGCATCCTGCGCTCGCGCCTGTCGTTCGTGTCGGGCAAGCGGGTGCGGGCGCAGAGCTTCTACGACAACGGCAAGCCCTCGTCGCTCGACGAGACCGTGGGCAACCAGCGCACCGAGCAGAGCTTTTCATCGGAAGGCATCAAGCGCCGCGAGACCGCCTTCCTGCTGGTGGAACGCACGAGCATCCGCGTGCGCGAGCAGGCCTTCTCCGAGAAGGGGACGCTGGTGCGCGACCAGCGCTGGAACAGCGCGGGCGAACCCATCGTCGACGACGCCTACTACCTCAACGGCCAGCCGCGCAGCAAGTCGGCCTACAGCGGCAGCGGCGACGCGCGCAGCGTCGAGATCACCGAGTTCTACGACAGCGGCCAGCGCGCCGCGCAGGGCCGCTACGAGATCCAGGGCCGGAACCGGCAGATCCCGGTCGGCACCCACCAGCGCTTCAGCGAGAAGGGCACGCTTCTGGCCGAATCGAGCTTCGACGCCAAGGGCCGCGTCACGCGCGAGCGCGTCTGGGACGAGAACGGCGACCTGCAGCGCGACGACGAAGTCTTCGAAGACGGCTCGCGCAAGGCATATACAAGGTAACGCCCCCAGGCTCCGCGCACTTCGTGTCGCTCCTCCACCCCCTACCGGGGGCAACACCTGCAGCCCGGCCAAGCCGGTTCCGCGGTGTTTCGCGAAAAGAAAAGAGCTGCTCCTTGGCGAGCTCAGTCCAGCTTGATTCCTGCCTGCTTGATGATCGGGCCCCAGCGCTTCGACTCGGCGCGCGACAGCGCCGCGAACTGGGCCGGCGTGCCCGGCATCGCTTCCATGCCGAAGTCGTCGAAGCGCTTCTGCACGGCCGGCGTGCCGAAGGCCTTGTTCAGGTCGCCGTTGAGCTTGCTGACCACCGCTGCCGGCAGGTTGGCCGGGCCCAGGATGCCCTGGAACGCGAACACCTCCGTGTTGGGCACGCCCACCTCGGCCAGCGTGGGCACGTTGGGCAGCGGCTTGCTGCGCGCGCCCGAGCCGATGGCCAGCACGCGCACCTTGTTGGTCTGCATGATCGGCAGGCCCGAGGCCAGGTCGAGGAACATGCAGGGCACCTGGCCGCCCATCACGTCGGCCATGGCCGGCGCGGCGCCGCGGTACGGGATGTGGGTGATGAAGGTGCCGGTGCGCACCTTGAACATCTCCATGGCCAGGTGGTGCGGCGAGCCGTTGCCCGGCGAGGCGTAGTTGACCTTGCCGGGGTTGGCCTTCACGTAGGCGAGGAACTCCTTGAAGTCCTTCGCCGGGAAGTCGGGATGCACCACCAGGGCCAGCGGGAACTTGCCGATGGCGCCGATGTAGGTGAAGTCTTTCTCGGGGCTGAAGGGCAGCTTGCTGAACAGGTGCTCGTTGAAGGCCAGCACCGCGTTGTCGGCCGACAGGATCGTGTAGCCGTCGGGCTTGCTCTTGGCGACGATGTCGGCGCCGATGTTGGTCGAGGCGCCGGGGCGGTTGTCCACCACGATCTGCTGGCCCAGCGTCTGGCGCATCGCCTCGGCCAGCACGCGCGCGATCACGTCGGTGCCGCCGCCCGCCGGATAGGGCACGACCCACTTGATGAGCTGTGCGGGGTACTCCTGCGCGCGGGCGAAGGGCGATGCGGCCATTGCGGCGCCGGAGGCGAGCGTGGCGAGAAGGGTGCGGCGATCCATGGAATCAGTCTCCAATCTGCTGGTTGTATGTATGTCGTTCCGGAAATCAGGAAGCGGACAGCGATGGTACGGGCAGAGCCCGCAGCGCGTCGGCCAGTGCGGTGCGGCAGCGCGCCTCGTCGCCGACCTGCTCGAACAGCAGCAGCGCGAGCCGCGCGAGGAACAGCGATTCCCGCTCGGCACCGGCTTCGGTGATGGCGCGCGCGCATTCGGCATAGAGGCGGTCGCGGGCGTCGGGTTGGAGCTGCGGTGTGGTCGTCGTCATGCGGAAATCTCCCGGGCCGCGCGGGCCAGTGCGGGTTGCAGGGCGCCGGCCGGCAGGCGATGCCAGCGCGCGGCCACGTGGCCGTCGGGGCGCAGCAGGTAGACCGCGCCGTCCCTTGCGCCGAGCGCGTCGAACACGGCGGGCGATGCTTGCGCGTCGGCGCCGTCGACACCCGGGCTCGCGACGCTGCGCACGACGAAGGGCAGCGCGCCCTTGCGCGCCCGTTCGATGTCGGCGGCAGGCAGCGCGACGAGGTCGGGCCGCAGCACCAGCAGCGTGAAGGTGGGCGCGATCCAGTCGGTGAGATGGCCGCGCTCGAGCTGCTGCTCGGGCATCGCCTCGCCCGGCAACGGGCCGGCGGGCAGCGCATCTCCCTCGCTCGATAGCGGCGATGCGGCATAGCGCACCGCCTGCGTCTGGCGCGGGTTGATGAGTTGCGCGATGCCGCGATGCGCCTCCGAAAGCGACAGCGCCGCCTCGCGCAGCAGGTCGAATCCGCGCGAGGGCGGCGACATGAACTCGGTGCTGCGCATCGCGTTCTCGGCGTTGACGTGGAAGGCCTCGATGCGCTCCTGCGAGTACGAATCGAGCAGCGCCGCGTCGGACAGCCCCTTCGCGACGAAGGCCAGCTTCCATGCGAGGTTGTCCGCGTCGTCGAAGCCGGAGTTGAGCCCGCGCACGCCGAAGATCGGCATGGCATGCGCCGCGTTGCCCGCGAACACGACACGGCCGTGGCGGTAGCTCTCAAGCGTCATCGCGCCGGCGCGATAGACCGAGGTCCACACCGTCTTCCACGGCAGGTGGCCTTCGCCGATGGCGTCGAGGTGACGCTGCACGAACTCGGCGACGGCTGCCGGCTGCAATGCCTCCTCGGTGCTCTGGCCGGGACGCAGCTGGTAGTCGATGCGCCAGATGTCGTCGGGCTGCCGGTGCATGAGCACGGTCGAGCCGGGGTTCCAGGGCGGGTCGAACCAGGCGCGGCGCTCGGTGGGGTGGCCGCTCTTGAGCTCGATGTCGATGATCACGTAGCGGCCTTCGTAGCCCGTGCCTTCGAGCGCGAGTCCCATCTGCTTGCGCACGAAGCTCTGGCCGCCGTCGCAGGCCGCGAGCCACCGGCCGCGCAGGCGGTAGGCGCCTTCGGCGTTGCGCACGTCGAGCGTCACGCCTTCGTCGTCCTGCGAAAGGCCGCTGAGCTCGGTGCCCCAGCGGATGTCGACGAGCCCCGGCGTGCGCTCGTTGCGGCGCAGGATCTCCTCCAGCAGGTAGTGCTCGGCGTAGTACTGCTCGAGGTTGATCATCGGCGGCAGCTTCTGCCGCTCGTCGTGCGGCATCTCGAAGCGGAACACCTCGGCGGTCTTGTAGAAGCTGCGCCCGCCGGTCCAGGGCAGGCCCTTGTCCATGAAGGCGCTCAACACGCCGAGCCGCTCCATGATCTCCAGGCTGCGCCGCGAGATGCAGGCCGCCCGGCTGCCGACGCACACGGTGTCGTCGGCTTCGAGGATCACGCTGCGCACGCCGTGGTTCGCGAGCCCCAGCGCGAGCGCCATGCCGACCGGACCGCCGCCCGCGATCACCACCGGATGGCTGGCGGCTTCGACGCCGTCGGGGCCGAGTTCGGGCGTGCGCGGGTCGTAGCGCGTGTAGTGGAAGGCGCCGACCGAAGGCGGCAATCCGGCATCGGCGCCGGGCTTCGGCGGCACGGGGCCGCTGGCGGCATCGCCCAGGGTGGCAGCGGGGGAGTTCGTCATGCGGCGGGATTGTCCCGATGCGCGACGAGCGGCAATGTCATAACTTCGTACGAGGTGTTTACCCCCATGCGCGCCCTCTTCGTCTTCCCTTTCTTCCTCCGTCCCCGGCCATGAGACGCTGGCGCATCCAACCTTCCGAGGACGCCGCGCTGGCCGCGGCCGTGGTCGGCGACGTGCTCTCGGGCGTGGGCACGCCGCTGCTCGCGACCAGCTACCTCAAGGCCATGCAGCGCGTGATGCCGGTGACCTTCTGCACCGTGTTCGTGGTCGATGCGGCCGGGCGCATCGAGCTGGTGTCGGCCGCCAGCAGCTACGGCAGCACGGCGGAGCGCACATCGGAACGCTACGTGGCGCAGCGATTCGACCTGCTCGACCCGAACATGGCCTGGCTCGCAGCGCGCAAGCTGCCCGGGCGCGCACAGCTGTGGATGGGCCACCAGCGTGCCGACGAGGTGGCCGACCCGGTGTACCGCGCCGCCTGCTATGGCGACGTGGGCATCCGCGAGCGCGCGTCGGTGCTGTTGCTGCAGCCCACGGGGCAGCGGGTGGCGGTGAGCTTCTATCGCAGCTTGGCGCAGCCGGAGTTCGGCACGGCCGACTTCGCGCTCATCGAGGCCCATGCCACGCTGCTGGCCGATGCCACCGCGGCGCATGGCCGCAGCGCGGTCGGCGCCCGCAAGGCGGTGGAACCCGCCCTCGCCGAACGGCTGCTGCGCCTGAGCCTGCGCGAGCGCGAGGTCATCGGCCACCTGATGGCCGGCCGCACCGCCAAGGAGGCGGCGCGCGAGATCGGCGTGGAGCTGACGACCGTGCGCACCCACCAGTACCGGGCGTTCCGGCGGCTGGGGATACGGTCGCAGAAGGAGCTGCTGCGCGGCGCGGGGCCGCACTGAGCGGGCAGCCTCAGTCTTCCGGGGTTTCCTCTTCGACCTGCGGCGCCTCGTCGCCGGCCTGCGGCTTGACGAGCGACACCGGCGCATCCTTCTGACGGCCGGCGGTGGACACGATCTCCTGGTCGATCGCGCCGAAGATCGAGCGCCCGTCCAACCCCTTCATCTCGATGCGGATGGTGTCGCCGAACTTCATGAAGTCGGTGTAGGGCTGGCCGGTCTGGATGGTCTCGATGCAGCGCTTCTCGGCGATGCACGAGTAGCCCTTGGGCCACTCCGTCTGGCCGTCCTTCTTCTCGACGCCCTTGTTGCTCACGGTGCCGCTGCCGACGATGCTGCCGGCGCGCACGTTGCGCGTCTTGGCGATGTGGGCGATGAGCTGGCCGAAGTGGAAGGTCATCTCCGGGCCGGCGTCGCACATGCCGACCTTGCGGCCGTTCCAGCTGCTTTGCAGCGCGAGGTGCACGCGGCCGTGCTGCCAGGCCTCGCCGAGTTCGTCGAGCGTCACGGCCACGGGGCTGAAGGCGGTGGCGGGCTTGCTTTGGAAGAAGCCGAAGCCCTTGGCCAGCTCGGCCGGGATGAGGTTGCGCAGGCTCACGTCGTTGGCCAGCATCACGAGGCGGATGCCGTCGAGCGCCTGGTCGGGCGTGGCGCCCATGCGCACGTCGCCGGTGATGACGGCGATCTCGGCCTCGAAGTCGATGCCCATGGCCTCGCTGGGCACGATCACGTCGTCGGTCGGGCCGAGGAAGTCGTCGCTGCCGCCCTGGTACATCAGCGGGTCGGTGTAGAAGCTCTCCGGCACCTCGGCGTTGCGCGCCTTGCGCACCAGCTCGACGTGGTTGATGTAGGCCGAGCCGTCGGCCCACTGGTAGGCGCGCGGCAGCGGGGCCATGCACATCGAGGGGTCGAAGGGAAAGGCGTGGCGCGCGCGGCCGGCATTGAGGTTGGCGTACAGGTCCTGCAGCTGCGGGCTCATGAAGCCCCAGTCGTCCAGCACCTGCTGCAGCCGGTTGGCGATGCCGGTGGCGTAGTGGGCGAGCGTGAGGTCGCGCGAGACGACGACGAGCTGGCCGTCGCGCGAGCCGTCCTTCAGGGTGGCGAGTTTCATGATGCGGTGCGTGCGTGTGGACTGGAGCGGACCGCCGGCACGGACCGGTCGCCGCTCCCACTTAAACTGGTTGAACGGGCGGCAGTTTACCGAGGTGGTCTTTGGTGAACCTCCGGGCCGGCGCCCCACTCCACATACCGATGCCGACGCTCGTCGCCCCCTCTTCCTCGCCGTCGCTGCCTCCCGGGTTGCCGGGGCGTCCGTCGTGGCGGGCGCTGATCGGGCTGACGCTGCTGGTGGGGCTGGTCCACCTGCTGCTGCTCGGGCTGGCGCCGATGGCCATCGGGCCGGAGCCCTCGCCGCTGGCGAACAAGTTCAGCACGCGCACCATCGTGATCGCGCCGCCGGCCGCCGAGGCGCCCGCACCGGCAGCCGCGCCCGCAGAAGCGAAGCCCGCGCCGCCACCGAAGCCCAAGCGGCCGCGCGAAGCCTCGGTGCCCAGGCCGAAGCCGGCACCGAAGCCCGCCCCCGCCGAACCCTCGCCAGAACCTGAGACAGTCGCGACGCCTGCGCCGGAAACGCCCGACCTGACGGCCCAGGCCGCTACCGATTCAGGAGCAGCCGCACCGCCCGAAGCTGCGGCCAGCGCGCCGGCAGGGGCGACATCGCCTTCCGGCGGCAGCGGAACCGGCACCCAGGCGGCGGCCGGCGGCGAGGCCTCGGGCACCATCGCCGGCACCCAGGCGATGAAGATCCCGGGCTCGGTCACGCTGGACTTCGAGGCCACCGGCCAATCGGGCGCCTCGCCGCAGCGCGGCGTCTTCGGCGAGCTGGTCTGGCTGCAGGACGGCACCCGCTACGACGGCCGGCTGACGCTCAAGGCGGTGTTCTTCACGCTGCTCAACTGGCACAGCACCGGGCGCATCGGCCCCTCCGGCCTGGAGCCGGAGCGGTATTCCGAAAGCCGCAAGTCGGAGGTGGCCTCGCATTTCGTGCGCGACCAGAACCAGATCGTGTTCAGCAACAACGCGCCCCCGGTACCGCTGCTGCCCGGCGCGCAGGACCGCATGAGCGTGATGATGCAGCTCGGCGGCCTGCTGGCGGCCAGCCCGCAGCGCTATCCCGCCGGCACCAGGATCTCGGTGCAGACGGTGGGTACCCGGGACGCCGAAGTCTGGGTCTTCGTGGTCGGCGACGAGGAAAAGCTCAGCCTGCCGGCCGGCGAATTCACCGCCCGCAAGCTCACGCGCGACCCGCGCAAGTCCTTCGACCGGAAACTGGAACTGTGGCTGGCTCCGGAGTACGGGTATCTACCCGTGCGGATCAGGCAAACCGAGCCCAACGGGGACTTCGCTGACGCGCAGTTGCGCAAACCCCTGCCTTCGGGCCCGCCAAATTGAGGAGAAAGTCACGCTAACGAAGCGAAAGGAGCCAGGGATAGGCCAATTAGCCAGTTGGTTTTACAGATAGACAACCTATCTTGAAACTGGCGCGTTGATTGCTATCTAACCCCCATGAACGCCATCGACATTCTCACAGGGCCCGCCATGAACATGCTTTATGACTCGGAGTCTTTCGTCGTCGTCCACGTGCAGCCGAACGAAGGCGAAACGCCCGCACAGCCGAACATGCCGGTCCTGGAGCGCCACGGCTTCGAGATCGTGGACAAGCGCTCGGGCAAGGAGGTCTACCTCGACGGCTCCTGGGCCGAACTGTTCCAGCAGCAGATCGCCGCATGGCAGCTCAACACCCCCACGCAGGAAGAAGTCGAGGACACCCTCGAAGGCTACGCCGAACTGGCGCACACGCCCGTTCTGGTGCACTGAAGCCGCTTCCGGCCCGCCAAGCTCCCTTCGGAGCGACAGAAAGCGCCCCCGCGGGCGCTTTTTTCATGGCCGCGCCGGCCTTGCTGCGTCCTGGCGGTAGATCCACCGGAACATCGGCCCCACGATCAGCAGCACCGCCACCAGCCGGCAGACCTGGAAGGCCGTGACCACCGGCACGCCCAGCTGCAGCACCTTGGCGGTGATCGACATCTCCGCGATGCCGCCCGGCGAGGTGCCCAGGATCATCGTGGCCGGATGCAGCCCGGTCGCCCACGCCAGGAGCCAAGCCACCGCGGCGCAGAGCACCAGCATGCCGAACGTGCCCAGCACCACCGATCCCAGCCAGCGCGGCGCCGTGTGCAGGAATTCGCGGCTGAAGCGCACGCCCAGGCTCACGGCGATGACCAGCTGCGCCGTGTTCGACATCCAGGCGGGCACGGCCGACAGCGACTGGCCGGCGATGGTGAAGCCCATCGCCACCAGCAGCGGCCCGATGAACCACGGGTTCGTGCGCTTCAGCGCGCGCATCGCCAGGGCGCCGATGCCGGTCGCCGCCGCCAGCAGCGCGAGGCCGCCGGGGTTCACCTCGCGCACGCCGGGCGGGTTGATCTCCAGCCCGTGCAGCCCGCTCCACTGCATCGCGAAAGGGATGGTCACCGTCACCACCACCAGCCGCAGGCTGTGCGCCGCGGCCACGAGGTCGGTGCGCGCGCCGGCCGATTCGGCCATCAGCGTCATCTCCGACGCGCCGCCGATGGCGCCCGAGAAGTAAGTCGTGGCTCTCATGGACTTCGCCGGCACATGCGGCATGCGCTTCGCATGCATCGCGTGCAGCCAGCGGCCGAAGCCCACGCCCAGCAGCAGCGCCCAGGCGATCGCCAGCACGATCGCCCACCACACGCTGGCCACCAGCCCGACGACGTGCGGCGTGAAGTAGAGCCCCAGCGCCGTGCCGATGGTCCACTGCCCCAGGTTGCGCAGCGGCGTGAAGCTCGCGGTGGGCGCGCCCGCGATCGAGGCCAGCGACACCGCCAGCAGCGGGCCGATCATCCAGGGCAGCGGGGTGCGCAGCGCGAGGCAGACGCCCGCGGCAGCGAGCGCGAGCAGCAGCGTGACCAGCACGCGAACGGGATATCGGGAAAGCACGGACCGGAAGAAGGGACGACAGGGAAAAGCGGCGAAGGACGGCACCGCATGCGTGTGCCGAGGGCATAGTATGGCGCGATGCCTCTTCCGTACCGGCCCGCCCTGGCTTACCGGCTCCCGCTGCTGCTCCCTCTCCTGGCCGCCGTCGCGCTCGCGGGCTGCTCGGCGTTCTCGTCACTCACGGCAACGGGTGCCGATGCGCCCGACGCCCCCGTCGCGCGCCGCGTGGCCGCCCTGCAGCCGCTCGATGCCCTGCTGATCGGCGAGCAGCACGATGCGCCGGAGCACCATGTCATCGAGCGCGAGACGGTCGAGGCGCTGGCCGCGCGCGGCCACCTCGCCGCGCTGGCGCTGGAGATGGCCGAGGAAGGGCGCAGCACCGCTCAGCTCGGCCCCGCCGCCACCGAGGCGCAGGTGCAGGCCGCGCTCGACTGGAGCGACAAGGCCTGGCCCTGGGCCAGCTACGGCCCCGCCGTGATGGCCGCCGTGCGCGCCGGCGTGCCGGTGGTCGGCGCCAACCTGCCGCGCTCGCGCATGAAGAACGCGATGGCCGACGTCTCGCTCGACGTGCAGCTCAACGGCGAGGCCTTCAGCGCACAGCAGGAGGCGGTGCGCGAGGGCCATTGCCGGATGCTTCCCGAATCCCAGATCGTTCCCATGACGCGCATCCAGGTGGGCCGCGACCGCGCGATGGCGCAGGCCATCGTCAAGGCGCGGAAGCCGGGCCAGACCGTGGTGCTGATCGCCGGCGCCGGCCACGTGGTGCGCACGCTCGGCGTGCCGCAGCACCTGCCCGACGACGTGAGGATCGCCACCGTGCGGCTGCTGGCTGCGCCGGCCTCTGCCGCCGGCCCCCAGACCGGCGACTACGACCGCATCTGGCGCACGCCGCCGCTGCCCGAGAAGGACTACTGCGCCGAGTTCAAGCGCCAGGCCAGACCGCAGCCCAGGACCTGAGCCGAGCTGAAAAGAAAAACGCCGCCGGCCCGAAGGCCCGCGGCGTTTTCTGTCGCCCTGGGAACGGCGCAGCTCAGCGTGAGCTGATCGTCGAGACCGCCGAGTTGCCCGTCGCCGAGGCGGTGATCTGGTTGCCGGTGGTGCGCAGCGTGCTGTTGCCCACCGGGCCGGAGATGCCGACGCCGAAGTTCACGCTGGTCACCGTGGCCGTCACCGCGCCGGTGTTGACCTGGTAGTTGCCGATGGCGGCGCTCGGCGCACCGGTGTTCAGCGCCGTCTGCGTCACGCGGTTGGTCGCGCTGTTGCCGAAGGCCTGGGCGGCCAGCGTGTTGCCGGTGACGCCGGCCGTGCTGTTCGGCACGCCCCCGACGGTGCCGTTGAGCGCCACCTGGTAGCTGGTGCCCGTGCTGGCGGCCGTCACCGTGCCCGCGTTGTTCTGGCTGTTGAGGATCGCAGCGCTGGCGCCGACATTCAGCGCCAGCGGAGCGCCGACCAGGCTCGACGTGCCCGCCGCGGCCGCGCCGCCGTAGCTGCTGCCCGCGCCCGATTCCAGCACGTTGGTCGCCGCGTTGCCGCGCGCCAGCGCCGCCGTGGTGTTGCCGTCGAGCGAGACGCTGCTGCCGTTGAGCGGCATCACGCCCGACAGCGTGGCGTTGGCCACCGTGTTCGACGTCGCCGTCACGCCCGCGGTGCTGCCCTGCACGTTGAGGATGCCGGCGCTCGCGCCCTGCGTGGCGCTGCTCGCAACAGTGGCCGTGTTGGTCGCGCGATTGGCGGTCGCTTCTGCGAAGGTGCTGTTGCCCGAGATCGCGAGCGCGCCGTTGGCCAGCGTGGTCGTGGGCGCGGCGTTGTCGTCGTTGTGGATCGAGGTGGCGGCCGTGCTGCTCACGGTCGATGCGGCTGTCTGGCGGTTCGACAGCACATGGTCGCCGCTGGCCGTGATGTTGCCGGAGCCGCCGATCTCGCCGAGCGTCGCCGAGCCCGTAGCGCCCGCCGGCTGGGTGTTGACCGCGCTCACGCTCAGCGTGTTGGCCGCGTCGTTCATCACGCCCAGCGCGGCGTTGCCGTTGCCCGAGAGCCGCACGGTCGAGCCGGTGGAGCCGGCCGGCGCGAAGACCTCGAGCGTGGACGAGGCGGTCACCCCGGCGGTGCCCGACTGGCTCGACTGCAGCGCACTGCGCGCGCCCACGTTCGAGCCCGCCAGCGTCACGCTGTTGAGCGCGGTGTTGCCCACGGCCTTGGCGCTCTGGCTGTTGTTCGTCACGCCGAGCGTCGAGGCATTGACGCTGGACAGCGGCGCGGAGTCGATGCCAATGCTGCCGGTGGCGGTGGCCGACACCGCACCGGCGCCGACCTGCACGTTGGCCAGCGCATGGTCGGCCGAGGCCGCCACGGACGAAGCCGTCCCGCCGATAGCGGTCGCCGATGCCGGCAGCCCTCCGACGATGGCGCCGCCCTTCACGTCGATGCTGTTGGTCGCGGCGCTGCCGGTGGCTGCCGCGGTGGTGACGTTGCCGTCCAGCGTGGCGCTGCTGCCGGCCAGCGCGGTCGGCCCGGTCAGCGTGAGCTTGGTCGCGTTGTTGGCATTGGCGGTCACGGCCGCGCTGCTGTCCTGCGCGTTCAGCACCGCAGTCTTGGCCGACTGCGATGCGCCGCCGGCCAGCGAGGCTGCGTTGGTCGCGCGGTTGGCCGCCGCTTCAGAATACGTGGTGTTGCCCGAAGCGGTGAAGCTGCTGCTGGCCAGGCCTGCGTTGCCGAGCACCAGGCGGTCCTCGTTGTAGATCGCGGTGTCGGCGGTGCTGGTGACCGAAGCGCCGGCCGATTGGCGGTTCACCAGGACCTGGTCGCCCGCCGCGATGGTGTTGCCCGGCAGCGGTCCCTGGCCGATGAGCGCCGGCGCCGGCAGCGCGCTCGACGTACCACCCGCGACGCCGAGCTTGTTGTCCACGTCGTTGATCACGCCCAGCGCCGTGTTGGCGTTGTTCGACAGCTTCACCGAAGAGCCCGACACCGAGGCCGGCGCGAAGGCCTGCATGAAGGAGCGCGCCTCCACCGCCGCCGCGCTGCCCTGCGAGGACATCAGCGCGGAGCGGGCCGACACGTCGGTGGCCGCGAGCGCGATGGCGTTGCTGCCGGTGTTGGCGACGGCCTTCGCGCTCTGCGTGTTGTTCGAAGCGCTCAGCGTCGAACCCGCGATGACCGCACCCGGCGCCGTGTCCACGCCGAAGGCGGCCGCCACCTTGGAAGAGATGGTCGGGCTGGTCACCAGCTGGATGTTCGAGAGCGCATGGTCGGCCACCGCGCCCGCGATACCCCCGACGCTGGTCGCGCCGGCCAGCGGCAGTCCGTTGGCCAGCGCGATGGTGTTGCCCTTCACGTCGATGCGGTTGGCCGCGGCGTTGCCGGTGGCAGAGCCGCCGGCGGAGTTGCCGTCCACGGTGACCTGCGAGCCCACGATGCTCGCGCCGCCCAGCACGACCTGCACGCCGTCCTTGTTGGTCAGCAGCGCGCCTTCCTGGCCGGTGAGCGAGCTCACTGCCGCGCTGGTCAGCTGCAGGTTCTGCACCGCAGTGGTGGTGGCGACGCCGACAGCATCGACGGCCACGCCGTTGTTCGCGCTGTTGCTGGTCGCACCGGCCAGCGTCGCGTTGCCGGTGGCGGCGATCTTCGAGTCGCTGACCGCGCCGCCGACCGAGATGTTGACCTCGGGCCCGCCGCTGCGCTGCGCCGACACGGAGCCCTGGCCCGACTGCGCGTTCTGCACGCTGAAGGCCGCGTTGGTGGCGAGCGTGTTGCCGGTGAGCGTCGCGCCCGACAGCGACACGCCGGAGGTGTCGATGTTGTTGCCCGTCACCTTCACCGTGTTGCCGGTGGCGCGGCTGCCGTAGGCCAGCGCCTCGGCCGTGTTGCCCGAGCTGGTGACCGAGCTGTCGGCCAGCGTGCCCGTGACCGTGGTGCGCGCCACGACGCCGCCGGCCGCGATGGCCGAGACGCCGGTGCCCGCGCCCGCCACCGCCTGCGTGTTGGTGACGTTGGCCACCGAGGCATTCGCGCCGCTGACGTTGTTGAGGTTCAGCGTCACGCCGCTGGCCGCGTCGTTGCCGTAGGCGGCGGCGACGAAGGCGTTGCCGCTGTTCGCGACGCTCGCGGCGGAGACGTTGCCGGCCACCGCGGCCGCAAAGGTGTTGGGCCCGGCGGCTGTGGAATTGACGTTCGCCTGCACCGACTGGTCGTTCAGCACGCCGTAGGCGGCGCTCACCGTCGGCAGCGCGCCGGCCGCGTTGCTGAAGGGCAGGCCGCTGAGCGCATCGACCGTGACGCTGGATGCCGGCGTGATGCCCAGGCCGGGCGCAGCCGCCACGTTGCCCGCGTTCACCCCGAGGGTGTTGGCGGCCGAATTGCCGTAGGAGATGGCACGCTGCAGGTTGTCGGTGAGCGAGGCCGAGCCGCCCGCGAGGTTGCCGTTCACCGTCAGCCGCGCCTCGGGGTTCGAGAGCCCCGCGCCGACGGCGGAGTTCGCGTCGTTCATCTGCACGCTCGCGATGCCCGCGCCCGTGCCCACCGAGTTGCCCGAGAGCGTGAGCGTGTTGGTGGCGCCGCTGCCCAGCGCCACGGCTTCCTGCCGGTTGCCGTCCAGCGACAGCGTGCTGTTGCCCACCGCCGCACCGCCGCCGTTGGCGGTCAGCCAGATCTGCGAGCCGATGTTCGCGGCCGCGACGCCACCGATGCCGCCTGCATAGTTGCCCTGCAGGTTGGTGAGCGTGGCCGAGCCGCTGGCGGACACGCGTCCGTCGGAGTTGGTGCCGCCCGTGAGCCTGGCGTTGCCGGTGCCCAGCGCCACCGTGCCGGCCTGCAGCGCCAGGCTCTGGGTGATCTGGTTGCCCTGCGCGCTGGCCGCCGAGGTGTTGTCGGAAACACTGACCGAGCTGCCCGTGGTCTGGCCCGTGCCGGGCGACTCGCCCGTCTGCGCCGCGATGACCGAAGGCAGCAGCAGCGCGCTGACCGGTGCATTCAAGTTGGCCTGCTGGTTCGACACCGCGGTGGTGCCGGTGAACGAGGCCGCGTTCTTTCCGGTGGCGATGCTGCTGGAGGCCGTGTTGCCGGCGACGGTGGCCGTGATGCTGTTGTCCGCCAGCGTGACCGCGCTGTTCTTGCTCGACTGCACGCCGGCCAGGATCTGCGCACCCATGGTCTGCGCCACGGTCGTCACGCCGAGGTTGCCCTGGCTGTTGACGATGGCCAGGTCGCTGTTGACGTTGCTGGTCACGCCCGCGCCGTTGTGGATGCTGTTGTTGGCCGCCGTGGCCGCGGTGCCGCTGCCCGCGACGCTCACGTCGTCGACCACGATGCGGTTGCCCGCCACGCCGGCCGTGGCGCCCAGCGCCTCGTTGCCCGTGGCCGCGCTGGAGATCGCGTTGCCCTGCACCGACAGCGACCCCTGCAGCACGTTCGAGCCCCCCGCGGGCGCGCCGCTGACGATGCCCACGACCACCGAGCCGATGTTGGTGGCCGAGCGCGTCGCCAGGATGCCGTTGCCGTTCGCCTGCAGGTTCGCGACCACCGCCGAGCCGGCGAAGGTCGGCGCGCCGCCCGACTGGATCTCGGCCGTGCTGCTGGCGCTGTTGGCCTTGAGCACGGCGGAGATCGAATTGCGCTCCAGCGACGCGGCGGTGGTCAGCGTGTTGCCCGCGTTCGCGGTCAGCATCAGGTCGACCGTGTTGCCCAGCACCGTCGCGCTGGAGCCCGTGCCGGTGGCCGACTGCAGCGAGGTGACGACGATGTTGCCCTTGGCGTCGAAGAGCGGCGCACCCGCCGGGTAGGTCAGCACCGAGGTGCCGGCCTGCGCCGGCGCGGCGACGGCCGCCGCGCCCGAGATCACCGAGCTGCCGCTGTTGAGCGTGGTCGTGGCCGAGATGGTGTTGTCTGCGTTGACCACGCTGCCCGACTGCAGCGTGCTCGACTCGGAGGCCAGCTTGCTGCCGGTCACGCTGCTGCCGATGACGCCGGTGTTGGTCGCCACGCCGAGCGTGGCCGCGTTGTTCACCGGCAGGCCGGGTGCGGCCTGGATGCCGTTGCCAAAGCTGTTGCCGGTGGCGGTCGCGCCGATCAGGTTGCCGCTGGTGCTCACCGCCACCGGGTTCGGATTCGACGGCGTGCCGGTGGAGGTCGTGCCCACCGTGGCGCCGGTGATGGTGGCATTGACGTTGGCCGAGTTGGTGGTGCCCGCATTCACCGAGGGCGTGCCGGTGGCGGTGCCGTTGTAGGCGGCGTCCACCGAAGTCTCCGCGGCCTGCGCGCCGGAGGCCGCGGCGATCAGCGCCATCGCGACTGCGGTGCCGATGCTGCTGCGGCTGAACATGGGCGCGCGTGCGGCCCGGCTCTGGATCTTGCGTGCTTTCATGTCGTGACTCCTCGGATGTTGGATGCGTCTGGCTTGGAAAACGGGTGGATGCGCGATGCGTGGATCGCGCCGGGAGCCGGTCAGTCGCCCTTGACGGCGCCGTCGGCAGAAGAAGAAGCGGAAGAAGCTGAAGGGGACGAAGGCGCTGCCCCGCCGACGACCGGACTGCCGATGCGCAGCTTGGCGATCTCCTGCAGGCCCGGGCCGTCGCGGTGGATCGAGGTGTCGGCCGCGTCGGGCCGCCAGGTGATGCTGATCGCGCCGGGCGCCACGCCGCGATTGGCCAGCGCCGAGGTGACGGCCGCGATGCGCTGGTCGGTGAGTTCGTCGCGCTTGCGGGCGTCCCAGTTCTCGGTGTCGCGCGCCACCAGCACGATGTCGGTGGTGCCCTTCTTGGCCGCACCCGCGATCTGGTCGATGAGCGCGAGCGAGGCGCCGCCCAGCGTGGTCGCGCCGAAGTCGAAGGGCACCTGCGTCGCCGTGCCCGTGAGGCGCGCACCGACCACACCGCCGGCATTGACCGCCACGCTGCCCTGCGCCACCGGCGAGGTGACGGCCGCGCCGCCCGTCGCGGCATCGCCCGGGTTGTCGACCTTGCGCAGCTCGGCCGCGGGCGTGAGCGGAATGGGCTCGCCGCCTCCGGGGCGCATCGTCATGCAGGGCCGGTGATCGACCTGCGTGACGGCGGCCATGAGGCGCACCACGCCCTCTTCCAATGCGGCGCGCACGCCCATCTGCACGGGCTCCTGGCCCTTGGCGCCGATGTCCACGTCGTACAGCTTGCTGCCGAAGAAGCGGAACACGTTCAGGCCCACTTCGTAGCCGTTGAACTGCTTGGTGAGGCTCACCGTGCGCACCACCATCAGCGACTTGGTGTCGACGATGCGCAGGTCGATGCTCACCGACTGGCTGAAGGTGCGCGCCTTCACGCCCACCTGGTTCACGCCGAACTCCGCGCCGCCGGAGTTGATGTTGTAGTTGAGCTCGGTGATGCCGCCCACGATGAAGTAGTCGGACTTGTTGATGGTGCCGCCGAAGTACGGCAGCCACGGCACGTTCTGCCCGCCGTTGGGTCCGCCGAGCTGGTGCGTGCGGCCGTCACCGAGCTGGCGCCGGTCGGCGTACGCGAGCTCGCGCTCTGCGATCACCGGGTCGAAGCGCTCGGCGATGCTCACCGCGCCGCCGAGCTTGCCGAGTGCCGAATACACCATCAGCGCGCCGCCCTGCGTGATGGCGTTGCCTTCGTTGATGCTGTACTTGCCGGTGTAGTCCTTCACGTCGCCCACGCCGATGATCACCGGCGGGCGCCGCGTGGCGGCGATGTGGTCGGCGTAGCAGGCGAGCACCGCCTCCATCGGCGTGACGTTGTCCCGCACCGAGGGCCCGAGCACCACCGGTGCCTCGTTCGGTGCGAAGCGCTGCTGCGGCGCGGAGACGCAGCCCGCGAGCGCCAGCGTGGCGACGGCGGCTGCAAGAACAAATGCGCGGGGGATGCGATGCTGCATGACTCGCTCCCGCTCAGTTGAGCACGCCGAAGGCGCAGGCTAAGCTGCCGCCCACGCTCGCGGTCTGCGCACCGGTGTTGCCCTGCGCCGAGTTCAGCGCCTGGTTGGCCGCGCCCTGCACCTGCGAGCTGGTGCCGCCGACGATGCCCGATGCGACCGCGCCCGAATTGGCCTGCGAGGTGCCCACCGTCGCACCGCCCAGCGTGCCCACCGCGGTGCGGCTGTCGTTGCCCGATGCGTTCGATGTGGCGCCTGCCGTGCTCGGCGAATTCGCGACCGTGCTGTTGTTGCCGTCGTTGCCGGTGGAGCTGGCCGAGACGTTGCAGTTGTACTGGCGGCCGATGTAGTTGTTCGTGTTGTAGACCGGTGCCGAGTAGTAGCCGCTCTTCTGCTTGCGGATCATGTCCTGGATCGCGGCCTGGTTGACCTTGTCGGTGCTGGTCTGGAATTGCCATGCGGCGTTCTCGCCGACGTTGTTGGCGTGCGCAGCCAGAGGCACGCACAGCAGTGCCCAAAGAAATACGCGTTGCATGACGATCCCTTTTCTCGAAAACGCCCCCGCTGGATTCACGGGTGCTGCGTTTCGCGAAGGGATGCTAGGGACCGGCTGCCGTGGCCGGTATCCCTGGAACCGGTAGGCGGCATCCCGCGAACCGGTAGAAATAACGAAGAAGGGAAAGGCCGTGCGATCGCCGCGGAACACGCAGGCAGGCAGCGCGCACGACGGCGCGCTCATTCACGCGGCACGGGCTGGCTAGTCGCCGAACCAGAGCAGCAGCCAGACGCTGACCGAACCAAGAACCACCGTCATCAGCACGACCTCTCCGGTCGTGGGCAACGGCCTGTCCATCCAGCGTTCGATGTTTTTCGACATCCTCGTCCCCCGGTCTTGGAATGGGGGCGCAGCGTGATGCAATCGCGCGCTTTTGTCAAAGCAGCAGAAATACTTCTTGCCATCTTGCGCACTCGATCAGGCAGTCGAAGGATTCAGAAAGACAGCTGCATCGTTTCCGGCCACCCGGCCTTTTCGTCGACGCGCGCATCGGCCGCCGGCAGCGCGCCTTCATGCTCCAGCAGGCGCTGCTTGCGCAGGACCCCGCCCGCGTAGCCCTTGAGCTGGCCGTTCCTGCCGATCACGCGATGGCACGGCACGACGATGCTGACGGGGTTCGATCCGTTGGCCGCGCCGATGTCGATGGCCGCGCGCGGATCGTCGAAGCCCAGATGTCTCGCGAGCTCGCCATAGCTGGTGGTGCGGCCCGCCGGAATGCGGCGCAGCGCGGCCCACACCTTGCGCTGCAGTGCATCGCCGAGCGTGGCGACGGGCAGCGCGTCGATGGCGGCGAAGTCGCCTTCGAAGTAGCGGCGCAGGGCATCGGCCACCGCATGCGGCGCGACGATGCCTTCGGCCAGTTCAATCGGGTCTTCGTGCAGCTGGCGCAGGAGACGGTGCAGGCGGGCGCGATGGTCCGCGAAGTCCAGCGCATGGATCGCGCCGGTGTCGTCGGTGACGAGAAGAAGCTCGCCCAGCGGCGAGGCCAGGCGGCTGAGTTGCAGCTTCAGCATGATCGTGTCCTTCAAAAGCAAAGGCAAAGACAAAGGCGGTGGGGCCGCGAACATCCACATGCTGCGCGTTCCCCGCCGCCTTCACCGGCCGTATCCGGACATCGATCTGCGGCTTCCGCCGCGAGGCCTTTCAGCGTTCGTTCAGGCGTGCGCCTTGATCGAGTCGGCCAGCGTGTTCACCAGCGTGTCGATGTGCGACTTCTCGACGATGTACGGCGGCGCGATCACCAGCACGTCGCCCGCGGGCCGCACCAGCGCGCCCTTGTGGAAGCAGTCGAGGAAGATCTCGTAGGCGCGCTTGCCCGGCGTGCCCGCGATGGGCGCGAGCTCCACCGCCGCGGCGAGGCCGAGGCTGCGGATGCTGATGACGTTGGGCAGGCCCTTGAGCGTGCCGTGGAATGCGTCACCCAGCACCTTGCCCATTTCGCCGGCGCGCGCGAAGAGGTTCTCCTGCTTGAACAGATCGAGCGTGGCGATGGCCGCGGCGCATGCCACGGGGTGGCCCGAGTAGGTGTAGCCGTGGAAGAACTCGACCACGTGCTCGGGTGCGTCGGTCTTCATCATCGCGTCGTAGAGCTTGTCGCGGCAGATCACGCCGCCCAGCGGGATGACGCCGTTGGTCACGCACTTGGCGAAGTTCAGCATGTCGGGCACCACGCCGAAGTAGTCGGACGCGAAGTTGGTGCCCATGCGGCCGAAGCCGGTGATGACCTCGTCGAAGATCAGCAGGATGCCGTGCTTGTCGCAGATCTCGCGCAGGCGCTTGAGGTAGCCCTTGGGCGGGAGGTACCAGCCGGCCGAGCCCGCCACCGGCTCCACGATGATCGCGGCCACGTTGCTCGGGTCGTGCAGCGGCAGGATGCGCGTCTCGAGCTCGACCAGCGGGTCTTCGGCCCACACCGGCTCCTCGTTGTGGATGTAGGCGTGGTTCACCGGGTCGTGGATGAAGCGCATGTGGTCCACCCGCGGCAGGAAGGCCGAGCCGAACACCTTGCGGTTGCCCGGGATGCCGCCCACCGACATGCCGCCGAAGCCCACGCCGTGGTATCCCTTCTCGCGGCCGATGAACACGTTGCGGTGGCCCTCGCCGCGCGCGCGGTGGTAGGCCAGCGCCACCTTCATCGAGGTGTCGGCGGCCTCGGAGCCCGAGTTGCAGAACAGCACCTTGTTGAGGTCGCCGGGGGCGAGCGAGGCGATCATCTCGGCCGCCTTGAAGGCCTTGTCGTTGCTCACCTGGAAGGCGGTGGCGTAGTCGAGCGTGTCGAGCTGCTTCTTGATCGCCTCGTTGATCGGCTTGCGGTTGTGGCCCGCGCCCACGCACCACAGCGACGAGATGCCGTCGATCACCTTGCGGCCGTCGTGGGTGGTGAACTCCATGCCGTCGGCCGCGACGAACACGCGCGGGTCCTTGCGGAAATGACGGTTGGGGGTGAAGGGCAACCACTGGTTGTCCATGTTGAAGTCCTGGTAGGCCATGTCTCGCTCCTGCGGTTGGGGGATCTGGGAGGGGAAAATCGCGATTCTGGCACCCCTGCGACAATCCCACCCCTGGATCCGGATAACCCCAGGCTTGCCGACCCCATGCGGCCGACAGTCCCCTCAACGGGAGCGCGGCCCGGCCAAGCCGGACATGCGGTATCCCTGGAAAGAAGACCGATGCAGGCAGCATGGCCGCCTGCGGAGTGATCGAGCAACCGAACTGATATGACAACGAATACGCCCGCCTACATCCTGAACCTCTACTGCCCCGACCGCACGGGCATCGTGCACGCCGTTTCGGGCTTCCTGCTCGAGCGGGGGGCCAACATCGAGGAGGCGGCCCAGTACAACGACCACGACACTGGCTTGTTCTTCATGCGCGTGCGCTTCGCCTGCGGCGCGCACAGCGAGAGCGTGCTGCGCGAGGAGCTCAAGGCCTTCGCCACGGGCTTCGGCATGACGCTGCAGCTGCACGCGGCCGCCGAGCCGATGAAGACGGTGATCATGGTCAGCAAGGAAGGCCACTGCCTCAACGACCTGCTGTTCCGCTGGAAGAGCGGGCTGCTGGCCATCGACGTGCGCGCCATCATCTCGAACCACCGCGACTTCTACCAGCTGGCCGCCAGCTACAACGTGCCCTTCCACCACATCCCGGTGACGGCTGCGACCAAGGCGCAGGCCGAAGCGAAGCAGCTGGAGATCATCGAGGCCGAGGGTGCCGAGCTCGTGGTGCTCGCGCGCTACATGCAGATCCTGAGCGACAACCTGTGCCGCAACCTCTCGGGCCGCGCGATCAACATCCATCACTCGTTCCTGCCCAGCTTCAAGGGCGCCAAGCCCTACTACCAGGCCCACGACCGCGGCGTGAAGCTGATCGGCGCGACCGCCCACTACGTGACGGCCGACCTCGACGAAGGCCCGATCATCGAGCAGGACGTGGCCCGCGCGGACCACACCGACACGGTGGAGGACCTCACGGCCCGCGGCCGCGACACCGAGAGCCAGGTGCTGGCCCGCGCGGTGAAGTGGCACAGCGAACACCGCGTGCTGCTGAACGGGCACCGGACGGTGGTGTTCCGCTGAACTTCCATCCGGGAAGACCCGCCGTCAGGCGGGTGTAGCATCCTCGCGCCAGAAAAAGAGGAGAAGGCGCGATGGGACGTTGGATCGGTAGGGTGTTGCTGGCCGTGCTTGCGGCCGGCCTGTTCGGGTGCTCGGCCAGCGGGCCCCGGTTCTCGGAGATGGCGGGCAGCATGCCGTCGCTGGGCGAGAACGAAGGGCGGATCTACTTCTATCGCAACTCCATCATGGGTGCGGCAATCCAGCCCGATGTCGCGGTCAACGGCCAGGTGGTGGGCACGTCGCGACCCAACAGCTTCTTCTACATCGACCGGCCGGCCGGTACCTATCGGGCCAGTGCCCGGACCGAAGCCGAAGGCACGATCGACGTCGTGCTGCGGCCGAAGCAGACAGCCTATGTCTTGATGAGCATCAGCATGGGCCTGCTCGTCGGACGACCGGAGTTCCAACGTGTTTCCGAGGCCGAGGGCCGAAAGGAACTTCAGTCCCTGGCCTATGACGATGCCTTTGCTTCCGCACGGACGGCCAAGGCTTCGACCTCCGTGCCGTCCGCAGGCAATGCGGCGGCCTCAACGCCCCCATCCCCCGCGGCAGTGAGCAAGCCCGTGTCCCCCGCAGCAACTGTGGCCGCCGCGCCTCTCGCATCCGCCCCACCGCCACCGCCACCGCCACCGCCACCGCCACCGCCACCGCCAGCGGCAGCCGCGCCAGCGCCATCGCCCGCCGCTCGCCCCCCTGCTCCGGCAGCGCCCGAAGCCACGCCCTTTGCCAAGACCTCCTTGAACGATCTGCGGTTGCTCCTGCAGGCCAACCGCTGAGATGCGCGCGATGAAATACCTGTCCTCCCCCGCGCTTGCAGCGCTCGCCATCGCGCTGCCCATCCTGACGGCACACGCACAGGATTCGCGCAGCGGCGCAGCACTCCCGCCCGATGCACTCTTCGCCCGCGTCTCGCCCAGCGTCTGGGTGGTGCAGGCCAGCGACGCACAAGGCAAGGTGCTCGCCACCGGCAGCGCGGTCGCCACCGGCGCGGGCACCGCGGTCACCAGCTGCCAGTTGCTCGCGAAGGCCGGCTCGGTGACGCTGAAGCGCGACAACGTGAGCTACGGCGCAGCGCTGGCGCTGCCCGATGTGGAGCGCGATCTGTGCCAGCTGCGCATTCCGAACCTGCCCGCTGCCGTCGCCGAAGTGGCACCGGCGAATGCACTGCAGGTTGGCATGCCGCTGTACGTGATCGGCGCCCCGAGAGGCAAGGAACTGACGCTGGGCATCGGCATGCTGGGCGGCATCCGCCGGAACGCAGCGGGCGAACTCGAAGCCCTGCAGTTGACCGCGGCAGCCGAGTCAGGGCTTGGCGGCGCGGGGGTCTTCGACGCACAAGGCCGCCTCGTGGGCTTGCTGCCGGCCTCGGCAGCCGGCACGGCAGTCGCGAACCTCGCCATGCCGGCGTCCTGGATTGCGCAGCTGCCAGAGCGCGGCAAGCAGGCGATCGAGCGGCTGGCGTCGCTGCCGGCCACAGCCTCGGGCAACGCCGGCACTGCGGCCACTGTCGCCAGCCAGGCAGGTGCCGTGGCGGGCCGGCCAAGCGTCATCGAATATCAGCTGCACGACCGCCTCACCAACACCTACCGCAAGGTGGTCTACAGGATCGACCCATCGACCGACGAGCAGATCAGCTTCAACAACGGTGGCTGGGTGGAAAAGCCGAGCGGCGAAGTCGTCAGCGTCACGTCGGCCATCGCAGGCGAATTCGATTCGGTCATGCCCCCGGGCGGCTGGACCAGGGAGAACCTCAAGGAAGAAGCCGCCTGGAGAGCCCGCTACAACTCCACGCTGGGCGGCTCGCGCTCCAACATGGACCTGAACGCGACCGTGATGGAAGACACGGCGCTGACCATCGGCGGCAGGGAATTCAAGGTCGTGCGCATCGAATACAAGGGATATACGCAACGCTTCCCGAACGCGGGCGCCGTGGTCGGCAACCAGTATGGCCGCTATCTTGCGAACGTCTGGTTCTCGCCGGAACTCAAGCGCGTGGTGCGTTTCGAGGCGGAAACACGCGGCGGCGCGGGGCCGGCCGCATTCCAGGTACGCGAAACCCTCGAGCTGGTCAGCATCCGCTAGAAAGCTTGATGCGGCGGGGCTGCCTCGCAAGGCAGCCCCGCGCGCCGGTGGCGTCAGTTGCGATACGGATTGTTCGGCCGGCGGTCGTAGCGGTTCGGCACGCCATCGCCGTCACGGTCCCAGCGGCCTGCGTTGTAGACCCAGCGGCCGCCGTCCTGGCGCCACTCCGGCGGACGGTAGGCGTAGCCCGGGCGGGCACGGACCCAGCCGCCGCGGATCCACACATGGCGGCCGCCGCGCCACTCGTAGTGCCCCGGCGCCCACACGTAGCCGCGGCGCGGCGGCGGAACGCGTTCATAGCGCGGCGGGGGCGGAGGCACCTGGATGGTGACCACCGGTTGTGCCTGCGCAGCCGTCGGAACGGTCAGTGCGCCCACCGAGAGAAGCGATGCAGCGCCGACGGAAAGAGCCAATGCGAGTTTTTTCATGAAGGACTCCTCATGAGTTGTTGGAGGAGCCTTCATGCTGCCGAGCCGTTGTGAACCTCCTGTAAGCCGCGCGCGAAGTCTTGTGTAAAGCTGTGACGCGCGTTTGGGGCCTTTTCGGCTCTTGCTAGCGCTCACTCACTCGTGCGCAAGAACCGTTGAAAGCTCATTCCTGCAGCTCGTGCAGGTCGATGACCGAGGCCATGGCCGCATGGCCGGCCTTGTTGGGATGCAGGTGGTCGCCCGAATCGAACAGCGGGTTCAGCGCCTGCGGATCGGCCGGGTCGCGCAGCGCGGCATCGAAGTCGATCACGCCGTCGATGTCCTGCTTGCCGCGAATCCAGCGGTTGACGGCCTCGCGCATGGCCTCGCTCGATTCGCTCCAGTAGGGCGTGTTCCTGAAGGGCGGCACGGTGCCGATCAGCACCTTCACGCCCTTGGCCCGCGCCTGCTTCACGAGCTGCTGCAGCCCCTCGGTGATGCGCTCGGCCGTCGGCATGTCGCGCGGCTTCAGCTCTGCGCCCGGCACCTTGGCGAACATCGCGCGGCCGATGTCGTTGGTGCCCAGCAGGATGATCGCGTGCGTCACGCCGCTCTGCTTGAGCACGTCGAGCTCGAAGCGCGAGAGCCCGCTGGGCCCGATGCCGTCGGCCAGCAGGCGGTTGCCGCCGATGCCAAGGTTGAGCACCGCGACGTCCTGCCCGCCGGGCTGGGTGTCGCGCAGGCGGGTGGCGAGCATGTCGGGATAGGCGCCGCTGGTGGCTTCCGTGCTGCCGGCCGTGATCGAATCGCCGAACGCCACGACAGTGCGAATGGACCTGGTGGTGAGCACGTCGAGCCCGGTCACGATCTGGTTCAGCACCAGCGCCGACGGGTTCCGCAGCTTGGGCGTCATCACCGCGTTGCCGGGGGTCACCCAGGTCGAGCCCGATTCCAGCATCGATGCCGTGGCGAACGGCGTGGTGCGATCGAAGAAGGCGCTCACGACCACGGTCTGCCCTGCCTGCACCGGAAGATCGACGCCGTCGCTCCATGCATCCGCCCCCGGGGCGATGGTGAGGCTGCCACGGCCGCCGAAACGCAGCGCGCGCAGCGTGGCCGGCGAGAACGCCTCGGCACCGGTGCCACGCGCGACACTCGCTGCCGCGATGCGCAGCGGCGTCTTGCCGAAGCGATTGGAAAAGCGGATGCGGATGCGCTCCCCGTCGAGCGACAGTTCCACCTTCTGGCGCAGCGTTTGTCCGCGCAGGTCGTTGCCCGCGGGCGAAGAGAAGCTGGCGCCTCCAGGGCTCGCGGCCATCTCGCTGAAATCGACGGGCGCCACGGCCCAGCTCGCGACCCAATGCGCCTCCGCAGGCTGGCGCGGACGCCCGTCGGGCGTGACGGCCTGGACGCCGACGGCAAGCAGGGCAAGGAGGAAGGCAGCCACCCAGTGCGCGACGGCCGCGTCGCGGAGGCGGCCTGCCCATCGGGAGACCAGATTCATGCGCGCAAAGCGGCCCAGTGTACGGAGCCACTGTTCCCCCGCGCGTGACGAGGTCTAAAGCCCGGTTACCAGGTGTCTACGTACGCAACCGCCGGCCCTTGCGCCTTCGTGGCCGACGACAGCCCACGCACCAGCCAGGTGCGCGTATCGGCCGGATCGATCACCGCGTCGATCTCCAGCGTCTGCGCCATGTGGATGGCCTCGCCGTTCTCGTACTGCTGCGCCACCAGCTTCTTGAAGAGCGCATCGCGCTCGGCGCCCTCGGATGCGGCGGCCAGCTCCTTGCGGAAACCCAGCCGCACGGCGCCTTCGAGGCCCATCGCCCCGAACTCGCCCGTGGGCCATGCCACGGTGAAGACCGGCGCATCGAAGCCGCCCGCCGTCATCGCCTGCGCACCGAGGCCATAGCCCTTGCGCAGCACCACCGCGAAGAATGGCACGCGCAGGTGCGAGGCCACCATGAACATGCGGCACACGTGGCGCACCTGCGCCTGCGCCTCGATCTCGGGCCCGACCATGAAGCCCGGCGTGTCGCACAACGAAACAATTGGCAGGCCGTGCGCGTTGCACAGCTGCATGAAGCGTGCGGACTTGTCGGCCGCCTCCACGTCGATCGCGCCGCCCAGGTGATGCGGGTTGTTGGCCATCAGCCCGACCGGCCTGCCCTCGATGCGCGCGAGCGCGGTGACGATGCCCGCGCCGAAGCCCGCGCGCAGTTCGAGCAGCGAGCCGGTGTCGGCCACGCCGCGCATCGCGGCGCGCACGTCGTACACGCGCAGCCGGTTCTCGGGCACCACATGACGCAGCGTGCGCGGGTCGGCGCACTGCCAGTCGGAGGTCGCGCCCTGGAAGTACGAGAGGTACTGCTTCGCCGCGGCCACCGCGGCGGCCTCGTCCTCCACGAGGATGTCGATCACGCCGTTGCGCGACTGCACGCCGCTCGGCCCGATCTGCTCCGGCGCGAAGGTGCCGAGCCCGCCGCCCTCGATCATCGCGGGGCCGCTCATGCCGATGTTGCTGCCCCTGGTGGCGATGATCACGTCGGCGCAGCCCAGCAGCGCCGCATTGCCCGCAAAGCAGCGCCCATGCACGATGCCCACCACGGGCACCTTGCCCGACAGCGCCGCGAACTGGCTGAAGGTGTGGTTGTTGAGACCGGCCACGATGGGCATGTCGGTGTCGCCAGGCCGTCCGCCGCCGCCTTCGGCGAACAGCACCACCGGCAGCTTCAGCTGATGCGCCACCGCCAGCAGCCGGTCGGTCTTGTGGTGGTTGCGCATGCCCTGCGTGCCGGCCAGCACGGTGTAGTCGTAGGCCAGCACCGCGCAGCGCGAAGCCTCGGGCCCGAACTGCTTCGCGTTGACGCTGCCCAGCCCGGTGACCATGCCGTCTGCGGGCGTGTTGGCGATGAGGTCTTCCAGCGTGCGGCGGCGCGTCTGCGCGGCGATGGCGAGCGCGCCGTACTCGATGAAGTTGGCCGGGTCGGACGCGGTATCGCACAGGTCCGCGATGTTCTCGCGCGCGGTGCGCCCGCCCTGCGCATGGCGCTTGTCGACGGCCGCCTTGCGATTGACGTCGAGCGTGTAGGCATGGCGGTCGATCACCTTCCGAAGGTCGGGGCGGATCGTGTCCAGGTCTTGCTCCGCGCGGGCTTCCGCCTGCACGGCCTGCGCATCGACGGCCTCGAGCTGCACCAGCGACTGCCCTTCGACGAGATAGTCGCCGGGCGCCGCCAGCAGCGCCACCACGCGGCCGGCCACCGGCGCATGCAGCAGGTGCTCCATCTTCATCGCCTCGAGCACGCCGAGCTGCGCGCCCACCGGCAGCACGTCGCCCACCTCGGCCTCGAACTGCACGAGGCGCGCGGGCATCGGGGCCTTGACGGTCAATTCGTCCGATCCGTCGTCGGCGGCAACGGGCAGCGGCTCCGCGGACGCAGCCGCGGTCTTTCGCACCTGTTTCTCGAAGGCCGAGGCAGCGGCGAGCAGATCGCCCAGGTGCGCCTCCACGAAGCGCGTGTGCACCGCCTGCGCGGCGAACTCGGGCCGCGCAGCGATGGCGCGCAGCAGCGGCAGGTTGGTGGCGATGCCCTCGATGTGGCATTCGTCGAGTGCGCGCAGCGAGCGGCGCAGCGCGTCCTCGAAGCGCGGCGAGGGCGAATGCACGATGAGCTTGGCCAGCAGCGTGTCGTAGTGCGGCGAAGGCGCGAGGCCCGCGTAGCCGTGCGTGTCCACGCGTACGCCGGGTCCCGCCGGCAAGTCGAAGCGCGCGAGCGTGCCGCCCGAGGGCCGCGCATTGCCCTGCACGTCGAGCGTCTCGGCGTTGATGCGCCACTGCATCGCGAAGCCGCGCTGCGGCGCCGTGCGATCTGCCTCCACGCCGAGTTCGCCGAGCGGCTGGCCAGCGGCCACGGCGATCTGCAGCTGCACCAGGTCCAGCCCCGTCACCGCCTCCGTCACGGTGTGCTCGACCTGCAGGCGCGGATTGGCTTCGATGAACACGAAGGGCAGCGTCGCCGATGCCGCGTCGACCAGGAACTCGAAGGTGCCGAGGCCGCGGTAGCCCACCGCCTTGGCCATGCGCAGTGCGGCCTGCGTGACCTGCGCGCGCAAGGCCTCGGGCAGCGAGGGACTGGGCGCGATCTCCACCAGCTTCTGGAAGCGCCGCTGCAGCGTGCATTCGCGCTCGCCGAGGCTGGCCACGGACTTGCCGTCGCCGATCACCTGCACCTCGATGTGCCTCGCGTTCAGCATCAGCCGCTCGACGTACACCCCCTCGATACCGAACGCCGCCTTCGCCTCGGACATGCAGCGCGCATGCGCCTCGGGCAGCTCCTGCGCGTTCAGCACCGCGCGCATGCCGCGCCCGCCGCCGCCGCCGATGGCCTTGACCATCACGCCCGCGCCCTGCGCCTGCTGCCCGGCGAAGAAGGCCTGCGCCTGCGCGAGCGTCACGGCGCCGGCGCTGCCGGGCATCACCGGAACGTCGCATTGCGTGGCGAGTTCGCGCGCGCGTGCCTTGTCGCCGAACAGGCCGAGCTGTTCGGGCGTGGGGCCGATGAAGACCAGGCCCGCATCCGCGCAGGCCTGCGCGAAATCGGCGCGCTCGCTGAGGAAGCCGTAGCCGGGATGCACCGCATCGCAGCCCTGCGCCTTCGCCACCTCGATCAGCGCGGCGGCATCGAGGTATGCGGAGGGGCCGGTGGCATCGAGCGCCACCGCGGTATCGGCTAGCTGCACATGCAGTGCGGCGGCATCGTCGCGCGCATGCACCGCCACGCTGGCGATGCCCAGGTCGCGCAGCGCACGCACCAGGCGCACCGCGATCTCGCCGCGGTTGGCAATCAGAACTTTGGAGAACAGCAAACGGAACCTCTCAGCTTTTGTCTTTGAGCAGGCGGCGCAGCACCTTGCCCGCACCGGTGGTGGGCAGCGCGTCGATGAAGCTCACCGCGCGCGGCGCCTTGTAGCTCGCCATGTTGTCGCGCGCCCAGGCGACGAGCGCATCGGCTTCGAGCGCGGCGCCGGGCTTGCGCACGATGAAGGCCTTCACCACCTCGCCCTTCTCCGCGTCGGGCTGGCCGATCACCGCCGCCTGCGCCACCGCCGGATGCTTGATGAGGATGGTCTCGACCTCCTCGGGGAACACGCTGTAGCCCGAGACCTTGATCATCTCCTTGAAGCGGCCGATGAAGGTGAGGTAGCCGTCGGCGTCGATCCTGCCCATGTCGCCCGTGTGCACCCAGCCGTTGCGCAGCGTGGCGGCGGTGGCCTCGGGCTTGTTCCAGTAGCCCTTGAAGGTGCCGGGGCTGGTGAGCACGATCTCGCCGACCTCGCCCGCAGGCAGGTCGGCCTGCGTGTCCGCATCGACGATGCGGATCTTCACGCCCGGCACCGCGACGCCCTGCGTGCCCCAGCGCGGCGCATGGTGCGGCGTGTAGGTGTCGCAGGTGTGGGTCTCGCTCAGGCCGTAGGCGGCCTCGAAGGAAGTGCAGTTGGGCGCATGCGAGCGCCACTGCAGCGCCAGCGGCTCGGTGAAGGCGATGCCGAAGCTGGTCACCGGGTTCATCTTCAGGCTGCGCAGGTCGAAGCCGGCGATGTCCGGCACCTGCATGCAGGCCACGTTCATCGGCGCGATGCTGTACCACCAGCTCACCTTGTACGCCGCGATGGCCTGCAGCGCGGCACGCGGGTCGAAGCGGTGCAGCAGCACCGAGGCGGCACCGCTGAGCACCGGCACGTTGACGCCCATCAGCATGCCGGCGATGTGATAGAGCGGCGCGATGGACAGCAGCACGTCGGCGGGCCCCACGCCGTTGCAGTCGGCTGCCGCGCGTGTCTTGAAGAGCGCGTTGCCGTAGCTCAGCATCGCCCCCTTGGGCAGGCCGGTGGTGCCCGATGTGTAGGTCATGAGCGCCACGTCGTCCATGTCGATGGCCACCGGCTGCGGTTTCGCGTCGGCGCGCATCACGGCGAGGAAGTCTTCGCAGCCTTCGGGCACGCTGCGTTCCGTCTTGCGTTCGGCGGCCAGCTCCGCCGGCAGGTCGAGCGTGGGTTCGGCCGGCAGCAGGTCGGCGTAGTGCACCACGAACACGTGCTCCAGCGAACTTCCGGGCTGCACCTTGCGCACCACCGGCAGCAGCGGCGCGGCCGCGACGATCACACGCGCCTTCAGGTCGTTGACCTGGTAGGCCAGCTCGTGCTCCTTGTTGAGCGGCCCGCTCGGGCAGACGATGGCGCCGATCTTCTGGATGCCGAAGTGCGCCACCAGGTACTGCGGGCAGTTGTTGAGGAAGAGCACCACCGGCTCGCCCTTTTTCACCCCCAGCGCCTGCAGCCGCGCGGCGAAGGCGTCGCTGGCGCGGTCGAGCGCGCTCCAGCTCGTGGTGTGGCCGTACCAGATGCAGGCGGGGCTGTCGCCGCGCTCTCGCGCGTGGGTGCGCAGGTACTCGTGCAGGGGCTGCTGCGGGCGGTCGGGCAATGTCTCCATGGCGTCACTTTCTCAGGGTTATCGATAGCAGCCCGCGAGGGGCTGGCGCTTGCCAATGGTGCATGGTGCACGAACAATCCTACCCATGGGTATAACTTCCGCGACACGGCAAAAACCCTCTGGCTCTGCAGACCAGAGCAGCGTCACGGCGCAGCCGCACCTTCCGCAGGGCACGGGCCGGCAGCGCGCGGCCACGCAGGGCACCGACCTGCAGCGCGAGCGCATCCTGCAGGCGGCCGCGCAGCTCTTCGCGGCACAGGGCTACGCCAACACCACCATGGCGCAGATCGTGCGCGAGCTGGGCATGACCAAGCCCTTCGTGTACTACTACTTCCGCGACAAGCAGGAGATCTTCGAGACGCTGTCGTGGCGCCCCGCGGTCGACTGCTTCACCGCGCTCGACTTCGCAGCCACCGACCCGCGCCGCGCGAGCGAGAAGGTGCTCGAAGGCCTGGAGCGGCTGATCCGCGCGACCATCTCGCACCACCCGGTGGCCTTCTTCCCGTACCGCGAGCCGCAGGTGTACCGGCCCGAGTACATCGCCGCGCAGAAGAAGCTCGCGCATCACTTCTACGAGCGGCTGTGCCCGCTGCTCGAGGAGGCGCGCGCCGACGGCGACCTCGACTTCACCGAGACCAAGATCACCGCGCTCGCGGCCTGCAGCCTGCCGGGCTTCCTCTACAGCTGGTATCGCCCGGGCGGGCGCCTCTCGCCCGACGAGGTCGTGGCCGAGCTCACCAGGCTGGCAAGCCGCGTGATCGGGCTGCGAACGAAGAACTGAAGACAACACCTCCGGAGACAAAGCACCATGAAGTTCAGGAAAGCGCCACTGGCGCGGATCGCCCTCGCCTGCCTGCTGGCCGCTGCTGGCGCATCGCATGCCCAGCAGGCAACCTACAAGATCGCCTACATCGACCCGCTCTCGGGCCCGTTCGCCAACGTCGGCGAGCTGATGCTGATGCACACGCAGTACGCCATCGAGGACATCAACGCCAAGGGCGGCGTGCTCGGCGGCACGAAGCTGCAGCTGCTGCAGTTCGACAGCAAGCTCTCGGCCCAGGAGAGCCAGAGCGCGCTGCAGGCGGCCATCGACCAGGGCGCGAAGGCCATCGTGACCGGCGGCTCGGGCTCCTCGGTGGTCACGGCGCTGGTGCAGTCGGTGACGCGCTGGAACCAGCGCAACCCGGGCAAGGAGCTGATCGTGCTGAACCACTCCTCCATCGATCCCGAGATGACGGGCAAGGCCTGCAGCTTCTGGCACTTCCAGACCGAGGCCAACACCGCGATGAAGATGAAGGCGCTGGCCAACTACATCAAGAAGACGCCCGACGTGAAGAAGGTGTACCTGCTCAACCAGGACTACGCACACGGCAAGCAATGGGCCAGCTACGGCCGCCAGCTGGTGGGCCTGGCTCGGCCCGACATCCAGTTCGTGGGCGAAACGCTGCACCCGATCGGCCGGGTGAAGGACTTCGCACCCTACATCGCCAACGTGAAGCAAAGCGGCGCGGACTCGGTCATCACCGGCAACTGGGGCCAGGACATGACGCTGCTGCTGAAGGCGGCGGGCGACGCGGGCTACGACCTGCGCTACTTCAACCACAGCGCGGGCTCGGTGCCGGGCACGGTCACGGCCGTGTCGCAGGCCAGGCTCGGCCAGCTGACCTGGGTGGCCGAATGGCACCCGGGCGAGGCCGATACGCCCAAGGTGGACGCACTGGCCAAGGCCTACAAGGCCAAGACGGGCAAGGACTTCCTCGCGCCACGCATCGACATGACGCCGCGCCTGCTGGCCGCGGCCATCAACAAGGCCGGCTCCACCGACACGGTGAAGGTCGGGCATGCCCTTGAAGACCTGAACTTCGACTCGGTGGTCGGCCCGGTGCGCATGCGCGCCGAAGACCACCAGCTGCTGCTGCCGCAGGTGGTCAACACCATCGTGCCGGTGGACGGCAAGACGGTGAAGACCGGCTGGGAAGGCACCAACTACGGCTTCCGCACCGATGCGGTCTATACCGGCAACGAGCTCGCGCAGGGCACGGAATGCAAGATGGTCCGGCCCTGAGCGATTTCTTCACGACTGCTGAAGAGGGCGGAGGTTTGTAAGGGAAACCCCGTCCTGCCTGCCGCCTGTGCCGTCGGGATACTCCGGCTTCGAAGCCCGGATATCAGAGGCGGGTCCATTCCAAAGGCACAACAAGACCATGGCAGGCAAAAACTCGCTCCACCCGATCCCGCATCCGGCGAAGAAGCCCTTCGTCGGCAACCTGCTGTCCATCGGCTCCGACTCCCCCGTGCTCGACATGTGGAAGATCGCGCAGGACCTGGGCGGCATCTACTGGCTGGACATGCCGGGCATGCCGGTGATCGTGGTGTCGTCGCCCGCGCTGGTGGACGAGCTCTGCGAGGAGGAGCGCTTCGACAAGAGCACGCGCGGCGCCCTGCGCCGGCTGCGCGCCGCTTCCCATGGCCTCTTCACTTCCGACACGCACGAGGAGACCTGGTCGAAGCCGCACAACATCCTGCTGGCCAACTTCAGCCAGCGCGCGATGCAGGCCTACCACCCGATGATGCTGGACATCGCCGGGCAGCTGGTCACCAAGTGGGAGCGCCTGAACTTCGACGAGGAGGTGGACGTGGTTCGCGACATGACCGCGCTCACGCTCGACACCATCGGCCTGTGCGGTTTCGGCTACCGCTTCAATTCCTTCTACCGCGAGGGCTTCCATCCCTTCGTCGACGCGATGGTGCGCACGCTGGAGACGGTGCAGAACCGCCGCGGCCTGCCGCTGGAAGAGCTGATGCTGAAGAAGGAGCTCGCGCAGCAGCGCAAGGACATCCGCTACATGCACAAGATGGTGGAGGACATCATCGAGGAGCGGCGCGCGAGCGGGGCCGACATCGCCACCAAGCCCGACCTGCTGAGCTACATGATCGCGGGCGTGGACAAGAAGAGCGGCGAGAAGCTCACCGACAAGATGATCCGCGACGAGTGCATCGAATTCCTCATCGCGGGGCACGAGACCACCAGCGGGCTGCTGTCCTTCGCCATCTACTTCCTGCTGCAGAACCCCGAGGCCATGGCCAAGGCGCAGGCCGAGGTCGACAACGTGTTCGGCCCCGACACCACGCAGAAGCCCACCTATGCGCAGGTCAACCGCCTGCAGTACGTGATGCAGGTTCTGAAGGAGTCGCTGCGCCTCTACCCCACCGCGCCTGCGATCTCGATGCGCGCCAAGGAAGAGACGAAGATCGGCGGCCAGTACACGATCAAGAAGAACAACATGGTCATCATGCATGCGCTGGCGCTGCATCGTGACAAGGGCATCTGGGGCGAGGACGCGGACGAGTTCAACCCCGAGCACTTCAGCCGCGAGGCCGAGCGCGAGCGTCCGGTGAACGCCTTCAAGCCCTTCGGCAACGGGCAGCGCGCCTGCATCGGGCGGCAGTTCGCGCTGCAGGAGGCGGTGCTCACGCTGGGCATGATCCTGCAGCGCTTCAACCTGGTGGACCACACGGGCTACAAGCTGAAGATCAAGGAAGCGCTCACGATCAAGCCCGAGGGCTTCAGGATCAAGGCGCTGCTGCGCGACCCGGCCACGCGCCCCCGCGGGAACATGAGCGATGCAGCCGCGGCGCCGGTGCAGCCCGCGAAGGCCGCCGAGCGCAAGCCGCAGGCGGCGCGCCACGGCACCTCGCTGCTGGTGCTTCAGGGCTCCAACCTCGGCACCGCCGAAGACCTCGCGCGGCAGCTCGCGGAGGCCGGCGAGATGCGCGGCTTCTCCACGCAGCTGGCCTCGCTCGACGACTATGCCGAGCGGCTGCCGGCCAGCGGCGCGATCGCCATCGTCTGTGCCTCGTACAACGGCGCGGCGCCCGACAACGCGGCCGAGTTCCACCGCTGGCTCGACAAGGCCGACGACTCGCTCAACGGCGTGCGCTTCAGCGTCTTCGGCTGCGGCAACACCGACTGGGCCTCCACCTACCAGGCCGTGCCGCGCCGCATCGACGAGCGGCTGGAAGCACTGGGCGCCGATCGCGTGCATTCGCGCGGCGAAGGCGATGCGCGCGAGGACATGGACGGCGCCTTCCAGGACTGGAGCGATGCGCTGTGGCCCGCGCTCTCGAAGGCCTTCGGCATCCAGACGGGCGCCGACACCCCAGCGCAGGGCGAGCCGCTCTACACGCTGGAGGAGCTGCCGCCGCCGCAGAAGAACGCGATCGTCGATGCGCTGGGCGCGGTGGCGCTGCGGGTGATCGAGAACCGCGAGCTGCAACGCGGCGGCAACGCTGAAGCCGGACGCTCCACGCGCCACGTCGAACTGATGCTGCCCGAGGGCCTGGTCTACCGCGCCGGAGACCACCTGAGCGTGGTGCCGCGCAACGGCCCGGCACAGGTCGAACGCGCGATGGCGCGCTTCGGCTTCGACCGGACGGCCCACGTGCGCCTGCACGCGGCCGCGGGCCGCAAGGCATCACTGCCGGTGGAACAGGTGATCGCGGTCGACCGGCTGCTGGGTGACTACGTCGAGCTGCAGGACGTGGCCACGCGCAAGCAGATCGCCACGCTGGCGGCGTACACCGAGTGCCCGTTCACGAAACCCAAGCTGGAGGCCCTCTCGGGCAGCGACGACACCTCGCAGGCGAAGTACAAGGCCGAGGTGCTGCACAAGCGCAAGTCGCTGCTCGACCTGCTGGAGGAGCACCGCGCCTGCCAGGTGCCGTTCGCGGTGTTCCTCGAGATGCTGTCGCCGCTGTCGCCTCGCTACTACTCGATCTCGTCCTCCCCCACCATGACGCCGGGCCGCTGCAGCGTGACGGTGGGCGTGGTGAGCGGGCCTGCGAAGTCGGGCATCGGCACCTTCGAGGGCGTGTGCTCGAACTTCCTGGCGCGCGCCGAGGCCGGCGACACGGTGCACGGCGTGGTGCGCGAGACCACGGCCGAGGGCTTCAGGCTGCCGGAGGATGCAAGCCGGCCCATCATCATGGTGGGCCCCGGCACCGGCCTCGCGCCGTTCCGCGGCTTCCTGCAGGAACGCGCCGCGCAGGCCGAGGCGGGCACCGCCCTCGGCGAAGCGCTGCTCTTCTTCGGCTGCCGCCATCCCGAGCAGGACTTCATCTACGCCGACGAACTCGAGGCCTGGGCGCATCGCGGCCTGATGACGCTGCACACCGCCTTCTCGCGCGCCGGCGAGCGCAAGGTCTACGTGCAGGACCTGATCCGCGAGCAGGCTGCCCACGTGTGGAAGCTGCTGGAGGCCGGCGCGGTGGTCTATGTCTGCGGCGACGGCTCGCGCATGGAGCCCGACGTGCGTCGCACGCTCAGCGACCTCGCGCGCGAGCACGGGCACGACAGCGCAGCGTGGATGGACAGGATGATCGCGGACCAGCGCTACGTGCTGGACGTGTGGGCGGGAAGCTGAAGCGGCAGCGGAAGCTCAGGCCTGCAGCGCAGGCGCGAAGGCGTGCAGCGTGCCGCGCACGCACCAGCCGTCGGCGGTCAGCGCCATCACCCTTTCGGAGAGCCCTTCGGACCCGGCAGCCGCCCTGAGCTTTTCGGCGGCGGCGCACATGCGGCCCAGCGCCTCGGCGGCGCCCCGGCTGTCGGTGAAGTAGACGACGTCGCGGCTCGGCACCACCGCGATCAGTTCGCCCTCGAAGTCCTGCGCGAGCTGCTCCCACAGGTCGGGCAACAGGAGCATGCAGGCCTCGAAGCCATCTCCCGCGACCAGCGCCTTGTAGCCGCCGAAGACGCGCGTGCGGACATTGGGCGCCACGAGCCGCAGCATGTTGTCGATGGCCAGCTCGTACATCGACTGTGTATCGAGCCCCGTCTCCAGCAGGCCTTCGCGCGTCAGCGTGGCGAACCGGGCCGACGTGTCGACCACGAAGCTCACGATCAGGTCGGAACCCTCGGCAAGGGGAAAGGCCACGGCCTCGTGCGCCTCGCGGCTGCCGCCGAGCGACTCGATCAGGTCGAGCACCGGCCGCATCGCTTCCTCGAGCAGGCCGGCACGCCTGATGCGAGGGTAGACGGGCGGAAGGCTGTGCATGGTGCCGCCATTGTTCGGGGCGCGTGGGAGGAGCCGCAAGTGACGGAAGTCATGCCATCGCGATGGTTTCGCTGCGAGCCGCGGTGATGTCGGAAATGTCCGATCTATCGCAATCTATCGTCTTACTGGTGTTTCAGCCTCGAATTGCTACGATTTGCTTCGTCAGCCAGGAACCCAAGAACACCAGGGAGATTTCATGCCTGTCGGCGCAGCCCAGCTCGCGCGTGTCCTCACTGCTTCCTCGTCCGCGATGCCCACGCTCGGCGATGCGCCGGCGCTGGAGCCCATCGCCATTGTGGGCGACGAGGGCCTCAGCAGCCTGTTTCGCTACACCCTGACGCTGGCCACGCCCGAGCAGCCGGGCTACAACGAGCGCCAGGCGGCCAACGTCGCCATCAAGCAGCTCGTGGGCGAGACGCTCACGGCGCACATCGTGCTCGACGGCCGCCCGGGTTCGGGGCCGCAGCAGCGGCACATCTCCGGGCTGGTCACGCGCGTGCGATTCCTTCGGCTGGAGAACCGGCGCGCGCTCTACGAGGCCGTGATCGAGCCCTGGCTCACGCTGGCCACGCGCACGAGCGACTACCGCATCTTCCAGAACCAGAACGTGCTGGACATCGTCAAGACGGTGCTCGGCAAGTACGGCCTGCCCTTCGACGTCCGTGCCACGCGCAGCTATCCGCCGCGCGAATTCCAGGTGCAGTACGGCGAGAGCGATCACGACTTCATCGCCCGGCTGCTGCACGAATGGGGGCTCTACTACTGCTTCGAGCACGAGGAGAACAGCCACAGGCTGGTCATCGTGGACGAGATGACCTCGCACCAGCCCTTCGCCCACGAGGGCTACCAGACCATCCCCTTCCATCCGGTAGACGCGACGGTGCGCGAGGAGCACTGCGACCGCTTCAATGCCTGCGAGGAACTGCAGAGCGGCCGCTGGGTGACGGACGACTTCGACTTCACGCGCCCCAAGGCCGAGCTCCAGCAGATCAGCGCCATGCCGCGCAAGACCGCGCAGAACACCTGGGAGCGCTACGGCTGGCCGGGCGACTACGTCGTCGAGTCCGAAGGCGAGCAGCTGGTGCGCACGCGCATGGAAGAGACCGGCAGCCAGGGCGAACTCGCCAGCGGCTCGGGCAACCTGCGTGCGGTGGTGCCCGGCTGCCTGCTGACGCTGGAGCGCCATCCGCAGAACGAATCGAACCGGCAGTACCTGGTCACGCATGCCCATCTGCGGCTGCAGGACGTGGGCGATGCGAGTTCGCAGCAGGAGTTCGAATGCCGCGTCGACTTCGACGTGATACCCGCGAGCAAGGTGTTCCGCCCGCCGGCACCGTCCGTACCCCGGCCGCGCACCACGGGTCCGCAGACCGCCATCGTCACCGGCCCTGCGGGCCGCGAGATCTGGACCGACGAGTACGGCCGCGTGAAGCTCAGCTTCCACTGGAACCGCTACTGCACGAAGGACGAGAACAGTTCCTGCTGGGTGCGCGTGTCATCGCCCTGGGCCGGCACCAACTTCGGCGGCATCCAGATCCCGCGCATCGGGCAGGAGGTGATCGTCGATTTCGAGAACGGCGACCCCGACCGGCCCATCGTCACCGGCCGCGTCTACAACGCCGACAACATGCCGCCGTGGACGCTGCCCGACAACGCCACGCAGAGCGGCCTGCTCACGCGCAGCTCCGAGGGCGGCAGCGAGGCCAACGCCAATGCCTTGCGCTTCGAGGACAAGAAGGGTGCCGAGCAGGTGTGGCTGCACGCGGAGCGCAACCAGGACATCGAGGTCGAGCACGACGAGACCCATTCAGTGGGTCGCGACCGCAGCAAGAAGGTGGGCCGCAACCAGATGGCCACCATCGGCATGGCCTACATGCACAACGTGGGGCTGGCCAAGATGGTGAACATCGGCCTGGCCTACTCCTTCAACGTCGGCATGCTGCGCAACACCGTGGTCGGCATGATGGACAACACCGTGGTCGGCAAGACGCAGACCACCAAGGTCGGCGAGAAGTACCTGCTGTCCGTGGGCGGCGACAAGGGCAGCCACATCGAGATGGACGGCAAGACCATCTCGCTGCGCGTGGGCGCATCGGTGGTGCAGCTCAAGGCCGACGGCTCCATCGCGGTCACCGGCAGGAAGATCAACATCACCGCGCAGGGCGACGACGTGACCGTCAACGGCGAACACATCTGGCTCAACCCGAAAGGCGGTGTCGCGGCGCTGCAGCCGGATGCGGTGCCCACCCCGCCGCCGGCCGAGCCTCCGGGCAGCCCGCTCGCGAGCCTGGGCGCGCTGATGGGAGGCAACCCGGCCGACCTGCTGGGCAAGGCGGGGCAGCTCGCGTCTATCGCGCAGCAGGTGGCCGGAAGCGCTGGTGGTGGCGGCGAAGCAGCTGGCCAGGTGACACAGGTGCTGGGCACCGTCTCCACGGCCGTTTCTGCCGGCGTCGGGAAGATGGCGGCGGACAAGGACGACAGTCATGGCTGAGCCCGCGCCGCCGATTCCCGAGCCGCGCCTCGCGCAACTGCGCAACGCGACGCCCTTTCCTCACTTCCAGTTCGACAAGATGGGCAAGGGCCGGCGCTTCCACGACGTGGTGGTGGTGTGCGCGAGCTTCGTTCTCGCGCCCGGGCGCCTGGAGTCGGCAGCGTTCCACCGCGGGCCGGTCTTCGCCGACGAGCCGTGGGACGCCGACCATGCCACGCTGTCGAGCCTGCGCGCCGCGACCGACCTCCTGCTGCGCAAGCCCGGTGCCGACGTCTACGTGACGGGCACCGCGCGCGCCCCCGGCTGGACGCCGTCGAGCGAGTGGCATGCGCAGCTGCTGGTGCGCCGGCAGGAGGAAACGCTGCTGCACAAGGCGCTGCGCCTGACGGGCCCGCGGCACTGGAACTGGCACGAGGACACCGCACAGCGCGGCCTGTCCGATCCGCAACCCACGCTCGCCGTGCCGCTGCGCTATGAACTCGCCTATGGCGGATGGGGCTTCGACCAGGGAGACGATGAAGCAGCCCAGCCCCGCACGCACGCAGCCAACCCCTGCGGCACCGGATGGTTCGGCAGCGCAGCCCGCGAAGACCACCCCGGAGGCCGCCACGCCACCGGGCAGCCGTTCTTCGGTCCGCAGATCGAATACGCCGGTGCACCGCTGCAGCACGCCAACCAGGAGGACGCGCAGCCCGCCGGCTTCAGCCCTGTCGCACGCTTCTGGCAGCCGCGCGTCGCGCTGGCCGGCACCTACGACGACGCCTGGCGCCAGCGTCATGCCGGACAGCCGTACATGGACTACGCCGACGATTTCGACGAGCGCTTCTTCCAGTACGCGCCCGCCGACCAGGTCGTGGCCGCCGGCCTGCGAGGCGACGAGTCGGTGCGCATGAGCGGCTTCTTCGCCTCCGCGCCGCATATCGAGTTCCAGCTGCCGCAGCTGTGGATCGAGGCGCTGTGCAGGGACGGCGGCGGCACCGAGCGCAGCGAGGCCATGCATCTCGACACGGTCCACGTCGACCTCGACGAGATGCTCGTGCACCTGACCTGGCGGCTCACGCTGGACCAGGCGCTCGATACGGTAGCGGTCGACCTCTTCCACCGGCAGCTTGCCGAAGTCATCGCAACCGATGGCAATGCCCGCCAGGAAGAGGTGTCGGCATGAGCACCGAAAAACACATCGCCGACGCCGAGTCGGGCTTCATGGTGGTCAACGTCGTGCCCGACTTCTGCATCGTCGGCAAGCAGGTCGTTCCCTTCGATATCGTGTCGATCCTCCCTCCGGAGAAGGCCGCCTACTCGCACACAGTGTTCGCGCGCAGCGAAAAGGTGCTCATGGTCGACAGCATCGTCAAGGGCGTGGCAGGCAATGCGGGCAGTGGCGTGCGCTCGGGCGTCTCGCTCGGCGCGGGCAACGTGAAGATCGTCTCGGGCTCGCAGACGGTCTTCGTCGAGAGCCGCCCCGTGGCCCGCCACGGCGATCTCTGCGAGATGAACGGAGCGGCCTGATGGGTTCGATGCCTGACGACAAGAAGACGCTGGGGCAGGTGCTGTCCACGTCTTCTTCACCATCATCATCGTCCTTCAACAGCAACGGCACGCTCGGCAGGGTGCTGACCTTCGAGGTGCCCAAGGGGCCGATGCTGCGGCGCAAGCCCGGCATCTGCAGCGAGCGGTACGAACGGGAAAAGGCGGAGTTCGAAAAGATTCCGTGGTACGAGCGGATGTGGATCGGCACCGGCCGCGACGCGCGCCTGGAGCCGACCGACGCACTGCAATCGGCCAAGACGTTCCAGCGGGCATGCGAACAGATGCCCGACGAGATCCCGAAGTCGGCACTGGACGAGAAGCTCCAGCAATTGAACGACCACTACAGCGGCAAGAATCCCCTGCCGCCCGAACAGTCTCTGGAGCTGAAAAGAAGGACATCCTTCTTGCAGGATGTGTATACGCCCGGGCCGCGCTGGGAGAACGGCACTTCCGGCGCAGAGAGCGCCTGGCTGAGCGAACAGAACCTGCGCTTCGGCAACTCGCTGGGCATCGCCTTGTTGGGCCCTCTCTTCGGTGCCCCTGGCGCCGCCACGCGTGTGCTCGGCGGGTCGGAACAGCAGGTTGCAGCGGCCAATCAGTTCGGGGCCAGCGCGTTCGACATGGCTACCGCGCATGTGGGCCTCGGCGGTGGCAAGCGCGCGCCCGAGCCACTCCCGCGGCCTGGCGAATCGATGCGCGGGGCGCCGCTGGAGCCGGTCAGCCGAACTGTGGAGGGCAAGCCGCGCGGGCCCGTGCAAGAGCCCGTGCCGAGCAAGACCTCGGGCGCGCGCGAAGGCACAGTGGTCACGCGTCGTCCCATGTCTCCGCAGGAGCGCGCACAAAGACTGGAAGAGCTGGCCAAGGACCCCGCACAAGGAGGCAAGGCCACAGCCAAGACACGCCGGGAAGCGGAGGTTGGACTTTCAATGGAAGAGCAAGGCAAGCTGCCAGGCCCCATCACGCGCGACCCCACCGGGGCATCGGAGTTCATCGACGCCACGGGCCAAAAGTGGGATGTGAAGGGCTGGAACTCCCAATACGCCCCGCGTGGCTACAACACACCCGATGCGATGGCGCTGATCCAGAAAGAAATGGGCGTCGGCGAGAACGTCATCGTCGACACGCTGAAGATGTCACCACAACACATCGGCGAACTGCAGACTGCGGTGGGTAATGCAGGCCTCAACAATCGAGTTATCTTCCACTAATCATGCAAGAGAAAGTCTCCCAAGCGGAAGTCATCGCGAACCTGGCCGCCCAGGCAGAAGGCGAGAGCGTTGATCTAAGTCATTCAGATCTGTCAGCCATCACGTGGGAGGGCCTCGATGCTTCGGGCGCGACCATAGCGATGTCTCTGTTTCGGGGCGCCCGCTTTGCAGCGCCCCAGGCGCTGAATGGCTGCACTTGGATCGGTGATCGCTTGGAGAACTGCCGTTTCGAGTCCGTCGACATGACGAAGGCCGAATTGCTGGACTGCGAGTTCGAAAACTGCTTCCTTAAATCGCCTCGCCTGTTCAGGGTCGATCTCTCGGGCACGGTGTTCTCGGCTTGCCATCTCATCGACGTCGATTTTTCGCAGGCGGCCATGATTCGGACCCGCTTCACACAGTGCACCTTCACCAACGTGCGGCTGACCGATGATCTTGTGGTTTCCGGCAGCGGCAACTTCGAGTTCGGGCCCGACGGCACCGCTCTTTCCTCGCCACCCCCAGAATGGACAGTAGATGCTCGCACTTGAGGCTGGCTCGGCCGACAGCTTCGCTTTTGAGCGCGAGTCGAGATTCGAGAGTCTGGTAGGCAATTGCGCGCAGACTACTTGCCGCTCCAGCTTTCCTGGACGAAAACGATCGACGCGGAGTTCCGCTTCTTGGCGACTGGTCCGGACGACGAAAATTGACCGTCCGGCTGAGCGATTTTCCGGAAGAGCCGATGTACACGCTCCTGCTAGATGCGCAGCCGCTCACAAGCTTCGACGACTGGCCCCCTGGAGAGTGGGCTGAACAATCCGGACGGCCTCAGGCACTCCTGTCCGGATCCGGATAGACCAGCGGCCCCAGCACCCCGCGATTGAACGGCTTCCACTGCCCCTCCGGCTGCGCCAGCCGGTCCGCCACCGCATAGAGCACCGCCGGATGCGCGCCCAGCCCCAGGTGGCTGGCGATGACTTCGATGTTCTCCGACTGCGGGCCGGTCTTCTCGATGCTGCAGCGCCATGCGACGACGCCGTCGGTGCGGCTGAAGATCGAGGTGGTGGGCACGGGCGGCGTGGGCTGCACGAACTTCATGCGGCGCGGGTCGTGCGAACTCTGGCCGCTCACGCCTTCGTACACGCGCCATGCGTTGGTGGCGCGCGGGCTGCCCGAGAAGGGGCTGCCCAGGGTGATGACGTCGCGGATCATGTGCGAGTAGGACGAGGCCAGCATGCGTGCATACACGCCGCCGAGGCTCCAGCCGATGATGCTGACCTTCTGGCCGCTCTCGTCGTGCAGCTTCTTCAGCAGCTCGACCATGCCCTGCTCCACGCCGTCGCGCGGGCCGAAGTTGCGTCCCTGGCCCCATCCGTGGGCGTCGTAGCCGCGGCTGCACAGGTAGCGGCGCAGCAGCAGCGTGGAGCCGTCGCCGGCCACCAGGCCCGGCAGCACGAGCACCGGGTGCCCGTCGCCGCGCGGCGTGAGCTGCAGCAGCGGCCACATGGCGATGCCTGCGCCCGTCTCCCACAGCGCGCGGCCCTCGGCCAGCAGCAGCAGGCGCGACGGCGGGGTGAGGTCTTCCTTGGCGTAGGTGGCGGTTGCGCTGGTCATGTCGGATGGCTCCTTTGTGCTTCTTGTATCTGCTTCAGAACGAGGGTGAGGCCTGCAGGGCGAATGCCCCGTCGGACGTCACCGGCATTTATCCGAGGTATTTGGCCCGCAGGTAATCGAGGTAAGCCCTCGATTCGCCGGAAACATAGGGGGAAACCAGCGTGAGCGTGTAGAAGGCCGCAAGGCCGGGGTCGGCCTGCGCCAGCGCCTCGCGCCCCGGCACCAGCCGCTCGAAAGAGAGCCAGCAGGTGGTGGTGAAGACCATCTGCAGCGCCAGGATGCGGGCCTGCTCGGCGCTGGTCTCGATCACGCCCGAGGCCACGAGGCTCTCGCACAGGGTCTGCGCGGCCAAAAGATTCTGCGCGGTGAGGGCCTGCGCACGCTGTCCCAGCGAGGGGTACTCGCTGGCCAGGAAGGCCATGTCGCGGTAGATGAATCGATATTCGTCGATGGCCTCGAAGCGCAGGTGCAGCGCCAGCCAGAGGTCGTCGATGGCAGCGATGGAGGCCGATGAGCCGTTCAGCGCCTCCAGCCGCTGCTCGAAGCGCCTGAACAGCCATTCGACGATCAGCTGCTTGGCCTTGAAGTGGTAGTGCAGGTTGCCCGGGCTGATCCCCAGTTCCGCGGCAATCTTGTGGGTCGACACGGCCGCGAGGCCTTGCGCGTTGAACAGCGCGAGGCTGGCCTGCAGGATGCGGTCGCGCGTGGTGTTGGAGCTGGCCACAAGCGGCTTGCTGCGTTGCCTGCCGTTCAGCGCTTGCCGCGCCCGCGGGATGTGCCTGCGCCGACACCAGCACCGGCTTCGAGCTGCGCCACGCGCTCGCGCAGCTGCGCCACTTCGTCGCGCAGGGCCTGCACCTCGGCGGCGTCGGGCATGCCCAGGCGCTGCAGCGCGGTGGCGACGCGCTGGTCGAACACGTCCTCGAACTTGCGGATGCCGAAGCTGTCGAGGCCCAGGCCCGGCACCTTGCCCTGGCCGATGCCGAGCAGGCCTTCGATCACGTTGGCCTGGCGCTTGGCGACGTCGTTGCGCACGTTGTCCAGCGCCTTGAGGCCGGCGCGCAGCAGGCCTTCGGCCTTGCCGGTCCGCTCCCCGGGTTCGTGCTGCCCCCTGGGCGCGGCCTTGCGGGCCGCAGTCTTCTTCGCGGCTGCGGGAGCCCCGGATTTCTTTGCTGCAGGCGCCGCCCTCTTCTTCGACTTTGCGGTTTCGTCAGGACGGGTGGCCATTCGGTGGTGCTCCAGATGCCGGAAGAGAAATGAAAAGGGGCGCGACGCGCCCCGGGGATCAGACCGCCTTGCGGGCGGCAGCGCGGCGAACCGGCTTCTTGGCGGTGGCGGCGGCCTTGGCCTTCACCGTGCGCACCGGCTTGGCGGCTTCTTCTTCGCTGCCGCTCACGCGGGCTTCGATCTGCTTCGTGCCGGCGGCGATGCGGTCGGCGATCTGCACCGACACGGTGGCCAGCGGCTGGTTCAGGGCACCCAGGGCGTTGATCACCGAGGTGGCGACCGGCGATTCGACGCGGGCCACGCGGTCGGCGACGGCTTCGATGCCGCTGGTGGTGCCGGCGGCGACGCGGTCCATCACCGAGACGATGCGGCCGGTGTCGATATCCACGCGGTTGGCCAGGAAGCCGTTGATCTTCTCCTGCGCGCCGATCAGGTTGGCCTTGACCTGCTCGCTCACCAGCGGGAGCTTGCGGCTGCCGAGGAAGTCGCTGTAGCGCGAAGCGGCGCCGCCCAGCAGGCGGTGCACGCCGGCGCGGTAGGCGCCGACCAGGGTCTTGCCCGCGTCGTTGTACTGGCCGACGACGTGGACGGCTGCGGAAGCGATGGAGGTTTGCGTGGACATGATGGAGATTTCCTTGAAGTTGATGGGCTTCGCGAAGGAAACAGGAGCTGGATCAGTCGCGATGGGCCTATCTTCTTCCAGGGGGCCTAGGCCTGGAAAACTAGAACGGTCGGAAAACTAGTCCAACTGCCCCAATTTTCTTTCCGGGCCCGCCCCCTTGTGCCGCTCACGCCGCCGCGGCCCTGGGCGAGGCGCTCGAGGACCGCTTGGCCGGGGCGGCCTTGCGGGCCGGGGCCTTCGACGCGGCTTTCCTTGCGGCGGTTTTCGCGGGTGCCTTGGCCGCCACCTTCGCGGCGGCCTTCACCGGCGCTTTCGCTGGAGCCTTCTTCGCGGCGACCTTGACCGGAGCCTTCTTGCGCGCTGCCGGATTCTTCCTCGCGGCTGCCGCAGGCTTCGCTTCGGTTTCGGTTTCGGCTTCGGCCTCGTCCGAAGGCTCCGCCACCGTCTTCGGCGGCACCGGAGCGGGTGCGGCGCCAGCGACGGCCGGATGCTTCTGCGTCAGCTCCATCAGCAGCTTGTGCTCGGCCAGCATGTAGTCGCCGATCTCGGTGATGTCGGGCACGGCGCGGCGGCAGGCGATCAGGCCGTAGTCCATGCGGCCGTTGTAGCTCTGCACCGTCACGTTCAGCGCCGTGCCGTGGCTGGCGATCGACACCGGGTAGTAGCAGGTGACGAGCGCGCCGGCAAAGTACATCGGGAAGGGCGCGCCCGCCACGTTGGAGATGGCGACGTTGGCCGCCGGCGGCAGCAGGTTGACGATGCCCGAGCGCCCCACCATCGAGGCGATGCCCGACACCAGCCAGGGCGCCGCGAAAGTCGGGAAGTCGTCGAGGATCACCGCCTTGAAGCGGTTCATCGTCGACTTGGAGCTGGTCGACGAGGCGTTGATGGCCTTCAGCCGCTGGACCGGGTCGGTGATGTCGCTGGCCAGGCTCACGAGGATCATGCTGGCCTGGTTGTTCGCCGTGTCGTCGCCCGCCTCGCGCAGGCTCACCGGCACGCCGGCCACCAGGGGCTTGGCCGGCAGCTCGTTGTTGTCGGCCAGGTAGTGGCGCAGCGCGCCCGACACGGTGGCCAGCACCACGTCGTTGAGCGACACGCCGAAGTGCTTGGCGATGTACTTGGTCTCGGCCAGCGAGATGGTGCGCCCGGCGAAGGTGCGCTGGTTGGTGATCGACACGTTGAGCGAGGTGCGCGGCGCGAAGAGGTTGAACTTCTTCGGCGCGGCGGCCGCGTCCTTCTCGGCCGCCTTCTCGTCGGGCTTGGCGATGCCGCTGATGGCCCGCGCAATGGCCGGCGCCATCTTGAAGAGCTTCACGTACTGCTGCGCGGTGTTGCGCAGCGCCGCCGTCGCAAGCTCGGCCATGCCCAGCTGGTAGTTGTTGCCGCGCGGGCGCGAGCGCGGCGGCTTCACCACGCGGCCGGTGGGCTCCAGGTCGAAGATGGCCTTGCCCACTTCCACCCCGGCCTGCCCGTCGATGCCCGCGTGGTGCACCTTGGTGTAGAGCGCCACCTGGCCGCTCTTGAGGCCGTCGATGATGTAGAACTCCCACATCGGGCGGCTGCGGTCGATCAGCGACGAATGCAGCCGCGCCACGTACTGCTGCAACTGCCGGTTGGTTCCGGGCTTGGGCAGCGTGATGTGTCGCACGTGGTAGTCGAGGTCGATGTCGTTGTCTTCCACCCAGACCGGGTTGGTCATGTCGAAGGGCATCAGCGCGAGCTTGCGCGTGAACACGTCGGCTAGGTGGATGCGGCTGGCCATGAACTTCTTGGCGTCCTCGTAGAAGTCGCCCGCGTAGCCCTTCGGAAGGTCGAGCACGTTGAGCGAACCCACGTGCATCGGCATTTCCGGCGTTTCCAGGTGCAGGAAGGTGGCATCAAGACCGCTCAGGTGTTTCATGTGTAGTGTCTCCTCGGTGGGGGCATGAGCCGTCTGGCAGGATACCGTGGGCATCGCGTTCCCGGGCCCTCGCTTATTCAGTGTTTCCACCGAGGCAGGGCGCCGGCGCGACAGGGGTTTGCCCCAGTAATCCGAAAGTGCGGCATCCCAAAGCCCCCGCAACAACTGCTCACATGGCGCCATGTCCTTCCATGTCTTTCATGGGGCCTCCGTACACTGGGGCCATGACATCCAGCCTCCCCATGCAACAGGACGACGACAACCTCTGGCTAGAGGACATCGACGGAGAGAAACAACTGGCCTGGGCGCGCGCCGAGAACGCCGTCACCGTGCAGGCGTACGCGCAGTCGCCCGCGTTCGAGGCGCTCCAGCAGGGCATCCTCGAGGTGCTCGACTCCGACGAGCGCATTCCGATGGTCTACAAGATCGGCCCGCGCTTCTTCTACAACTTCTGGCGCGACAAGGCGCATCCGAAGGGCGTCTGGCGGCGCACCACGCTCGACGAGTACCGCAAGCCGCGGCCCGAATGGGAGACCGTGCTCGACCTCGACGCGCTGGCCGCGGCCGACGGCGAGAACTGGGTCTGGCACGGCGCCGACTGCCTGCAGCCCGAGTACAGGCGCTGCCTGATCTCGCTGTCGCGCGGCGGCGCCGACGCCGACGTGGTGCGCGAGTTCGACCTGGAGACGAAGCAGTTCGTCGAGGGCGGCTTCTCGCTTCCGGAGGCAAAGAACCACGTGGGCTGGAAGGACATCGACCACCTCTACGTGGCCACCGACTTCGGCCCCGGCTCCATGACCAGCTCCAGCTACCCGCGCATCGTCAAGCAGTGGCGGCGCGGCAAGCCGCTGGAGAGTGCGGTGACGGTGTACGAGGGCCTGCACGAGGACATGTCCGTGAGCGCCTGGCGCGACAACACGCCCGGCTTCGAGCGTGACTTCGTCTCGCGGCAGATGGACTTCTACGAGAGCGAGACCTGGCTGCGCGGCGCCGACGGCAAGCTGGTGAAGATCGACGTGCCCGACGACTGCGACACCGACATCACGCGCGAGTGGCTGCTCGTCGAGCCGCGCGAGGACTGGACCGTGGGCGGCACCACCTACACGGCGGGCTCGCTGCTGGCCGCGAAGTTCGACGACTACATGGCCGGCAGCCGCACGCTCACGGTGCTGTTCGAGCCCGACGACACCACCGCGCTCGACGACTACTCGTGGACGCGCAACCACCTGATCGTCAACGTGATGCACGACGTGGTGAACCGCCTCGAGGTGCTCACGCCGCCCGCCGACGGCAAGGGCCCATGGAAGCGCGAGGGCCTGGGCGGCGCGCCCGAGCTCTCGACCATCGCGGCCGGCGGCATCGACGAGGACGAGAACGACGACTACTTCCTCACGGTGAGCGGCTTCCTGCAGCCGACCACGCTCTACATCGGCACCATCGGGCAGGGAGAGCCACAGGTGCTGAAGGACAGCCCCTCGTTCTTCGACGCCTCGCGCCATCGCGTGAGCCAGCACTTCGCCACCTCGAAGGACGGCACGCGCGTGCCCTACTTCGAGATCGCCCCCAAGGACCTGAAAGCCGACGGCACCAACCCCACGCTGCAGTACGCCTACGGCGGCTTCGAGGTGCCCCTGCAGCCTGCCTACAGCGGCAGCATCGGCCGCGCATGGCTGGACCAGGGCGGCGTGTACGTCGTCGCCAACATCCGCGGCGGCGGCGAGTACGGTCCGCGCTGGCACCAGGCCGCGCTGCAGGAGAACCGGCTGCGCACCTGCGAGGACTTCGCGGCGGTCTCCGAGGACCTGATCGCGCGCAAGCTCACCTCGCCCGCTCACCTGGGCGCCATGGGCGGCAGCAACGGCGGGCTGCTGATGGGCAACATGCTCACGCTGTACCCGCACCTGTACGGCGCCATCGTGAGCGAGGTCGCGCTGCTGGACATGCGCCGCTACACGCACCTGTCGGCCGGCGCCTCGTGGATCGCGGAATACGGCGACCCCGACCAGCCGCAGGAGTGGGAGTTCATCCGCACCTTCTCGCCCTACGAGAACGCGAAGCCGGGGCTGGCCTGTCCGCCCGTGCTCTTCACCACCTCCACCCGCGACGACCGCGTGGGGCCGGTGCATGCGCGCAAGATGCACGCGAAGATGAAGGCACTGGGCTACGACAGCAGCTTCTACGAGAACCTGGAAGGCGGCCACAGCGCGGCCACCGACAACAGGGAGTCGGCCTTCATGGATGCGCTGGGCTACGCCTACCTGTGGCGGCACCTGAGGAGTTGAGATGAGCAATGCCAACGTCACCCTCGAACTGATCGGCGCACCCACCGACGTCGGCGCCAGCGTCCGCGGCGCGGGCATGGGCCCCGACGCGCTGCGCGTGGCGGGGCTGCCGGAGGCGCTCGCGCGGCAGGGCTATGCGGTCGTCGACCGGGGCAACCTCGCGGGGCCGGCCACGCCCTGGACGCAGCCGCCGAGCGGGCTGCGCCATCTCGACGAGGTGATCGCCTGGAACCGCTCGGTCTACGAGGCCATCGACACGGCGCTGGGTGCCGGCCGCGTGCCGCTGATGATGGGCGGCGACCACTGCCTGGCCATCGGCTCGATCAGCGCGGTGGCATGGCATGCGCGCAAGCGGGGCAAGAAGCTGCGCGTGCTGTGGCTCGATGCGCACTCCGACGTCAACACCGAGGCCTCCAGCCCCAGCGGCAACCTGCACGGCATGCCGGTGTCGTGCCTGCTGGGGCACGGGCCCTCGGCGCTCACCGGCTGGAGCGGCGAGCGCGCGGCGCTGCAGCACGACGCGATCCGCTTCATCGGCATCCGCAGCGTGGATGGCGACGAGAAGGAAGCCATCCGCACGCTGGGCCTGAACGTGTTCGACATGCGCCACATCGACGAGCACGGCATGCGCACCACCATGACCGAGGCGCTGCAGGATGTCGACGAAGACACCCACCTGCACGTGAGCTTCGACCTCGACTGCCTCGACCCCGCCGACGCGCCCGGCGTGGGCACCGGCGTGCGCGGCGGCCCCACCTACCGCGAGATGCAGCTGTGCATGGAAATGATCGCCGACACCCGCCGGCTCGGCTCGCTCGACGTGGTGGAGCTGAACCCGGCGCTCGACGTGCGCAACCAGACCGCCGAGGTGGCCGTGGAACTCATCGAGAGCCTGTTCGGCAAGTCGACGCTGGCGAGGTAAGAAGAACTCCCCCAGGCTTCGCGCACTTCGTGTCGTTTGTCCTTCCCCCTCGCTGGGGGCGACACCCGCGGACCGGCAGAACCGGTTGCGCGGTGTCTCGCTAACGGGCTCTCCCGAGCCCAGGGGAATCGATCAGGGCCGCTCGACCTGCGCCGCCTTGGCGCGCGTGCTGTAGCCCTGGTAGGCCGGCAGCGCGATGGCCGCGAGGATGCCGAGCACGGTGATCACCGGCAGCAGCCACGCGCCGATCAGCACGCCGATGCCGTTGGGCGGCGGCGGCGCGCCGAAGCGGTTGCGGCCCTTGGTGCCGGGCTTGAAGACCCAGATCAGCGCGACGAAGGGGATCAGCGCCAGGAACAGCATCCAGCCCGACCAGTCCATGTCGTGCGAACGCTGGATGCCGGTCAGCACGTAGAAGACCAGGTACGGGATGGCGAGCACGAAGGTCAGCCCGCCGATCACGCCCTCGGAGCGCGCAAGGCCGGTGAAGCCGAGCACGCCACCCATCACGGCTGCCGCGATGATGAAGATGATGTACGAATAAAGCGTGTACGCCAGGAAGCGCGCCCGGCCGATGCGGCCCTTGGCGGACCACAGCTTGACGGGCTGCACGGCGCCGGATTCGCCCTCGTACACGTCGGCCACCGCGGAGCGCGGCGCGGCGTAAGGATTGGGGTTGGTGAAATCTGTCGTCATGTGTTTCTCTCTCTCCTCTGCTTTGATTTGTGAAGCGCCCATTGTGGGCAAAGACCTTTACAAAAGGCCAGCCCTTTTGACGGCGTGGTAGCGATTCACCAGCGCCACCGCGAGGTCGGCCGGCTCCACGTCGACCGACAGCGGATCGTTGCCCACCACGCGCGCGAAGGCGTCGCGGCGCGACTGATCGAACAGGTGCGCCGCGGCCACGTCGACCGCGTCGCGTGCATGCACCAGCGGCTGGCTGGCGATGCGCCCGATCACCCGCTCGCGCAGGCTCGCGACCAGCACGAGGTGCTTGCGGCGCAGCAGCTTGATGGCAGGGCGCAGCTCGGCGGCGTCTTCGTCGCGGAAGTTGGTCAGCACGATGACCAGTGCGCGCCGCTTCTGCACGCGCAGCAGTTCCTGCGCGGCCAGGAGGTAGTCGGAATGGGTGGCACCGGGCTGGATGTCGTGCAGCCGGTTCATCAGCGCGTTGAGCGTGGCGCTGCCCTTGCGAGGGGCGAAGTCGCGCCGCTCTTGCGGCGGGCAGCCGAAGGTCATGGCGCCGACCTCGTCGCCCTCCTTCAGCGCGACGTAGCTCAGCAGCATCAGCGCGTTGAGGGCCTCGTCGAAGTGGCTGGTGCCGACGTTGCCGTCGGCCTGCTGCGCCGGCGCGCCCTCGTCGGCGCGCATGCGGCGGCCGCAGTCGAGCAGGAACAGCACGCACTGGTCGCGGTCGTCCTGGAACTCGCGCACGATGGGCCGGCGCTGGCGCTGGGTGGCCTTCCAGTCGATGTGGCGCAGCGAGTCGCCGGTCTTGTAGTCGGCGAGCTGGCGGAAGTCGGTGCCCAGCCCGCGCTGCGCATAGGTCTTGATGCCGATCTGCGCGAGCCGCCGGTCGCCCGAGAGCCACGCGTAGCGTGCCAGCGCCGCGAAGTTGGGATACACCCGCAGCCGGCGCGGCTCGCCGAGCGTCTGCCGCACCTCGAAGCAGCCGAGGCGGGTGCGCCAGCGCAGCTGGGTGGCCCCGAACCGAGCCACGCCGCGCTGCGTGGCGGTGGCCGTGTAGCGGATCGCGATGCGCGAGAGCGCCGGCACCGTGTGCTCCTGCGGCAGGCCCTCGAAGGCGAAGTGCGTGTCGAGCTCGTCGAACACCGACACCCGCCAGGCCTGCGCACCTTCGTTCACCAGCGTGAGGGTGAGCACCGTGGGCACACCCAGCGAGAACGCGCCGGGCAGGTTGCGCTCGATGCGCAGCGGCGCGGCGCGCCACAGCCGCAGGCTCTGCCAGAGATCGAAGCCCGCCAGCACGAGGCCCAGCGCCAGCAGCACGCCCGCCGCGAGGGCGACGTATTCCAGCGGCGCGCCCAGCAGCAGCGCCGCCGCGGCGGCAGTGCTCAGGCCAGCCAGCGCCAGCACGGGCGCCCGCGCAGGAATTGGCAGCAGACGCATCAACAGAGCACCGTCCCTTCGGGAAACACCGCGGAACCGGCTTCGCCGGGCCGCGGGTGTCGCCGCCGGCATGGGGTTGGCGCAGCGGCAAGAAGTGCGTGAAGCCCGGGGGCGAACGTCATAGCCGTGGTGCTTCGACGCTGTCGCGCGCGGCGCGCAGCAGGGTGTCGACGCTCAGGCCTTCGAGCTGCGCGTCGGGCGAGATCATCACGCGGTGCCGCAGCGCGGGCAGCGCCTGGCGCGCCACGTCGTCGGGCGTGATGAAGTCGCGCCCCGCCATCAGCGCGGCGGCGCGGGCGGCGCGCACCAGCGCCATGGTGCCGCGCGGGCCGGCGCCCGACGACAGCCCCGGCCAGTCGCGCGTGGCGCGCGCGATGCGCACCGCGTAGTCGATCACGCGCTCGTCGGCCTGCACCAGGCAGGCCAGCCGCTGCAGTTCGAGCACCTGCGCCTCGTCGAGGCAGGGGCGCACCGCCTCCAGCGGGAACTGGTTGCCCGCGCGCTGCCGCGTGGTGAGCTGCACGATGGCGTTCTCCTCGCTGTGGCTCGGAAAGCCGATGTCGATCTTCAGCAGGAAGCGGTCGAGCTGCGCCTCGGGCAGCGGATAGGTGCCCTCGGTGTCGATCGGGTTCTGCGTGGCCATCACCATGAAGGGCCGCGGCAGCGCCATGGCCTTGCCTTCGAGCGTGACCTGGTACTCCTGCATGACTTCGAGCAGCGCGCTCTGCGTCTTGGCCGGCGCGCGGTTGATCTCGTCGGCCAGCAGCAGGTTGGTGAACACCGGGCCCTGGTGCACGCGCAGGGTGCCGAGGCTGCCGTCGCCGCGCGAGGCGATGTCGAGCACGGCGTGGCCGGTGACGTCCGAGGGCATCAGGTCGGGCGTGAACTGCACACGCGAATAGCGCAGCGTCATGGCCTGCGCCAGCGCCCGTGCGAGCAGGGTCTTGCCGAGCCCCGGCACGCCCTCGATCAGCACGTGGCCCGAGGCCACCAGCGCCACCAGCGTCTGGTCGACCGCCTCGAGCTGGCCGACCACGGCCTGGCCGACCTCGGCGCGCAGCGTCTGCAGCCACTGGGCCGCACGCGTCAGTTCTTCGGGTTGGATGGCTTGCATGGGTGTCTCTCGGTTCAGGATGAGGAGGAAGAAGAAGGTGGCGAAGAAGAGGCAGGCCGGGGCGTGAACGGCCCGTTCGCGTCGAGCCGGCGGCGCGCGGTCTCGAGCACTTCCAGGTCGATCGCCATGGCGCCGGCATGGCGGGAGCGGGCCTCGTCCATCGCGCGGGCGAGCATCGCCGCCTCCAGCCCCGTCGCCTGCGCGATGGCGGCTGCTCGCGCCGCCGCGTCGCGACGCGCGTAGCCGCGCAGCTGGCGGCGGGCGGATTCGTCGAGCGCGCGCAGTTGCGCCACGTGCAGCGCAGCCGCGCCGTGCGCGTGCAGGAAGCCGGCGGTGCCGCGCACCTGCTCGGCCATGGAGCGCCGGTGCGTTCCGGCCGAAGGCGCGAGCGGCCCGAAGCGCACCGCCGCGCGCCACAGCGCAGCCGCCAGTGCCAGCAGGCCGAGCACCAGCGCCACCCAGCCTTTCTGCCAGAGCCACAGCAGGAAGGGCTCGCGCGCCTCGTCGGCGACGAACCAGATCTCGGCGCCGCCGCGCGCCTGCACGGCAGCGGCGGCGAACAGTGCGTTGTCGCCGCGCAGGATGCCGTCGTTGTGCCACACGCCCCAGGGCAGCACGGTGACGGAGCCGCGGCCGACGGCCACGCGGATCGCCTCGGTGCCGCGCGAGCCGGCCACCGTCCACAGCGCGGGGGGCTGCCTGTCGGCGGGCCGGTAGCGCGAGGGCGACCACCAGGTGCACAGCCGGTAGCCGCGCCCGCCCGCGAAGCTCGCAGGCACGGTCGCGGGTTCGGTCACGATGCGGCAGTCCGCGTCCTTGGCGGACGGATCGGGGATGCGCGGGAGGCCGGATCTCTTTTTCTTCTTCGGCTCGGACGCCTCGTCGTTCTTCGCATCGTTCTTCTCGTCGGACGCGGGCGGCTTCTCGCGCACCAATGGCAGCCAGTCCTCGAGCTGGTCTCCGCCGACGAGGTAGCCCGGCATCACGAGGTGCCCGCCCTGCTCGACCCACTGGCGCAGGCGCTTGCCGCGCTCGGGGAACATGTCCCAGTGGCTGGAGCCGAGCACCAGCCGCGCCTGCGCGGGCGGCATGGCGTCGAGGCCGTCGCGCTTGACCACCTTCATGCCGAGCTCGCGCAGCAGCACCTGCGCGCCGTAGAAGCGGTTGGTCTTGGCCTCGCCGCTCGCGGGGGTCGACACCTCGGTGTCGGCCCATTCGGTGGCGTTGACCAGCCAGAAGCCGGCCAGCGCCAGCACGAGCACCACGAGGATGCGGACCACCCAGGCGTTCATGCGGCCGCGCCCTTCATCAGGCCGTCGTCCTGCCCGGCAACAGCTGGCCTGGCGGGCAGTTGCGCGTCGAACTCGCCGCACAGCGCGAGCACCTGCGCGGTGGACGGCAGCCGGCCGCCGTAGGCCGCCAGTTGCCAGGCCTCGACCAGCCGCACGAAGAAGGCCTGCGCCTGCGGCGACAGCCGGGTCGCGGCGAGCGCCACGCATTCGCCCTCGGTGCTCGCGGCGCGCACCGGCACCGCATGCGCATGCACGAGCCGCGACAGCGCCCCGCGGTACAGCAGCGACAGCGCGGGCCGGTGCTGGCCGCGCTGCCAGAGGGCGGCGGCGGCATTGCCGATGTCGTCGGGCAGGCTTTCGGGGCGGATGTCGAGGCTGCCCACGTGGCTCGGCAGCTGAGCCTTGCCGGGCCGCGTGCCGCCGGCGCGCACGCGCACCCAGCGATGCAGGCGCACGACCAGCCAGGCCAGCGCCAGCGCGGCCAGCCCCCAGATCAGCCAGCGCGCACCCTCGGCCACCGCGCGCACGAAGTCGCGCAGCCAGCCGAGGCTGTCGGCCTTGTGCTCGGGCTCTTCCTCTTCGTCGTCACGCTCCTTGAAGCGCAGCTTCTTCTCGGTCCTGGTGCCGGGCATGTTCGGATCGGCGCGGACCTTGTCGGCCGCGGCCTTCACCTGCTCGCGCGTCAATGGTGTCTCGGCCGCGGCAACAGGCAACGACACCACGCACCAGGCCAGGAGCAGAGCAACCAGCACCCTCATTCCAGGGATACCGCGGAACCGGCTTCGCCGGGCCGCCGGTATCGCCCCCTGCAAGGGGGTTGGCGAAGCGACACGAAGTGCGCGAAGCCTGGGGGTGAGCTCCAAGCCCACGCGGAACCGGCTTCGCCGGGCCGCCGGTATCGCCCCCTGCAAGGGGGTTGGCGCAGCGACACGAAGTGCGCGAAGCCTGGGGGTGTCATCGAAATCCACGACGGAACTCCTGCTCGATGTCCCAGGCTTCGAGCTCGACCCGGCGGTTGAGGTACATCGCGAAACCCGCCGCCACGTAGAACGGCTCCAGCACGCCGACGACCAGCGCGTAGGCGCCGGCCGCAAGCAGGCTCTGCGCCAGCGAATCGGACTGCGTGAACCACGCGAAGAGGTCGCTGGCGCTGCCTTCGGGCGCGAACCAGAACAGCAGCGACAGCAGGCAGATGTCGAGCGCCATCTCGACGTTGGCGAACACCAGCTGCATGCCGGTGGCGGCGCCGCGCCGTCCGTACAGCAGCTGCGTGCGCCGCTTGCTCCGGGCGCTGCCGCGCTGGCCTTCGAGCTGCTCGATGGCCTGGGTGAACGAGCGCCAGGGCGAGAAGCGCCGCCACAGCAATGTGCGCAGCAGCTGTCCGCCCCACACGGCGCGGCGATTGGCCCAGAGGTCGGACCAGCGCGTCTCCTGCCCGAACACGGCGCGCGAATGGACGAACAGCAGGCTGCGGTCGAGCCAGGGCTTCAGCCAGAAGATCAGCAGGCCGGGCAGCCAGCCTGCGATCTCGACCGTGCAGAGGGCCAGCAGCACCGTGACGACGTAAACCGGCAGGAAGGTGCGCCACACCGATCGCGCATGGCAGCGCACCAGCTGCGCGCCGAGGTCGGCGGCCTCGGCCATCGGCCGCGGCCTCAGCGCGATCGCGAGGCCGTCAACCTGCATGCGCTTCTCCCGCCTCGTCGCTGGCACGCGGCCTGCCCTGCCAGCCCAGGTAGGCCAGCACCAGCAGCCAGCAGGCGCCGCCCACGCCGTACTTCACGGCCGGCGCGATCCAGCGCGCCGACGACCAGAAGGCCTCGATGGCCGCGGCGATCAGCAGCAGCCCGACCACCCCGTAGACGATCACCACCGCATGCCGCGCCGCCAGCCGCAGCGCCTCCAGCCGCGTGTGCCGTCCGGGCGCCACCCACGAATAGCCCAGCCGCAGGCCCGCCGCGCCTGCCAGCACGATCGCGGTGAGCTCGAAGGCCGAGTGCGTGACGACGAAGGACAGGAAGTTCTCGGCATGCCCCGCCGCAATGAGGTAGCCGCCCACCGCCCCGATCTGCACACCGTTGAACAGCACCACCGCGGCGCTGCCGATGCCGGCGAAGATGCCGGCCGCGAAGCAGCGGAACCCGATGCCGATGTTGTTCATGATGTAGTAGCCGAACATCTGCCAGTCGTCGCCCGCGCTGCGCGTGCGGCCGAGCGACTCGGCACCGTCGCCGTACATGGAATCGAACTGCTGCACCGAGCTGGCGTCGAGCAGGTGCAGGATGAAGCCCGGGTCGCGCCAGGCCGCCCAGCCCGCCATCAGCAGCGGCAGCACGAACATCAGCGCCGACACCAGCAGGTAGAAGCGGTGCGCGCGCACCGCCTCGGGAAAGTCGACCAGCGCGAGCCGTGCGAAACGCGCGAGGCCGTAGTCGTGGCGGCGGTAGATCAGCCGGTGCGCGCTTTGCGTGAGGCCCTCGAGGCGTTGCGTGAGGTGGATCGGATAGGCGCGCGCCTGCGCCAGCGCGAGGTGCTCGCACACGCGGCGGTAAAGCGTGGCGAGCCGGGCTCCGTCGAACTTGCGCCTGGTCTCGGCCGTACGGATGACGGCCTCGAGCTCGGCCCACAGTGGCGCGTAGGCGGCTTCGAAATCGAGCGGCGTCATCGCACCGCCCTTTCCTGCGCATCGACATTGCCACCTGCGGCGGCACCGGCGCGCCGGCCCAGCACCCACTGCGCCACGCCGAGCAGGCGCTGCGAGGCCGGGGCGCCCGTGGTGTCGGGGCCCAGCACCGGCTCCGCGATGCGGGCGAGTTCGTCGAAGCGCTCGGGCGTGAGGCGCGTGGCGCGCCCGGCCCACGAGACGATGGCCATCTGCTCGCGCGCCGACAGCGGCCGCGCGGGCGCCTGCGGCTCGGCCGGCGGCAGGCTGCCATGCAGGCTCACCTGGTCGCTGAACACCACCAGCGTGCCGGCGGCCAGGTCGCCCAGGCGCTTGCTGTCGTGGCGCCACAGCATCGACACGATGCCCGCGCCGTAGAAGGAAGGAACGAAGTCGGCCGCGCGCAGCAGGTTGCGCGTGAGCGCGGCGGCGGGCGTGACGGGCAGGCCCGAATCCATCACCACGCGCAGGCCCATCACGCGCTTGCCGGGCGTGGCCGCCGCGCGCGTGAGCTCGAAGACCACCGGGTAGAACCACTCCAGGCAGAAGTAGGCGATCAGCAGGATGCCGAAGCCCATCTTGCCGAGCATGCCGACGGCGATGGAGATCGCGACGAAGATGCCGAGCCGGATCGCGAAGTCGATCAGGTAGGCCAGCCCGCGCGCGACCAGCCCGGCCGGGCGAAGCGAGAGCGCGATGCCTTCGGGGGTCTCGGCGGTGTAGAGCGTGTCGAGGCGCACTGTGGTCGCGCCGGCTCAGGCTTGCAGCACGACGGTGTCGGCGATCTGGTCGTGCAGGCAGCGGCGCGACGCGCGGAAGATGAAGAGGCAGTCGATCAGCACGTAGATCGGGCCGAGCAGCGGCCAGATGCTGGTGAAGAACAACGGGCCGTCGCGCAGCGCGAGGATGCGGCCGATCTGCGCACGCGAGCCGTCGGGCCGCGCGATGCGGATCTTGAAAAGTGCCTTGCCGATGGTCTGGCCGCGGGTGGCCAGCAGGTAGCCGTGCAGCACGAGGTAGAGGACGACGCCGGAAGCCGCGCTGGAGATGCGCGGCTCCCATATGCCGAGGCCGTCGTCTTCCCAGAGGTTGATGGGCGTGAATGTCGCCAGGAGCCAGATCGCCGCGATGGAGATGCCCGCATCGAGCATCGCCGAGAGGAAGCGCGTGCCACGCGATGCGAGTTCACCCGACTGGCCTCCGCCCGGCTGCACCACGTCTTCCACATGGGATTGCGGAGGCGCGTAGCGCGCGTCCTGCGACTGATCTTCCATGCCCGTCCCTCTCCGAAACGAATGAATTTTCGGAAGATTCTAGGACCTTCGATGTCGGCGCCGGCCGGCGGACTACGTCGGCTGGCGTGCGGCGATGACCGCCTGCAGGCGCCGCAGGTCGTCGAGCAGCAGGTTCAGCGGCGCGGCCAGCAGCGCGTTCGACGCCTCGTGCCGCGATGAAGCCTGCGCGGCGCAGCGGGCCAGCTCGCCCAGGTCGGGCGGGGCGGACTGGCCCGCGAGCGCGTCGGCCATGCCGGCGATGGCCGCACCTGCTGCCTGGGCCGCTTCAGCTTGCGCCGCGGGGGCGAGCCGCAACACGCGGTCGAGCACCGTGGCGTCCTGGAAGATGCGCGCCGCCAGCCTGGCCTTGTCGCGATAGCGGCCGCCGGTGGCGCCGCGACGCCACCACCGGGCCTCCAGGTCGGCGCTGCCGGCCAGCGCACTCAGGCGGCCCAGCGACGCGCGCGTGCCTGCCTGGACGCGCTCGATCTCCGCAGCGTCGCTCGGCCGCCGCGATGCGGACATGCGCCTGCCGATGCCGCGCAGTAGCGCCGCACAGCCCTCGTCGAAGCGCATGCCTGCGTGGTACTCCGACATCACCGTCGCGACCGCCAGCGCCACCCCCACGCCGATGCCGATCTGCACCATGCGCAGCATCGCCACCTGCAGCGGCGAATGGCCGGGAATGCCGCCGGCAGACAGGATGATCAGCGCCGCCACCGGCGCGCTGCGCATGCCCGGCACCGAGGCGCTGGCAAACGCGAGCAGCACGACGAAGGCCAGCGTGGTCGCGATCGGCGGTGCCCCGTGATGCTGCAGATAGACGCCTGCCATGCCGGCCAGCGCGCCGGCGGCGGTGCCGCGCACGCGGTCCCAGCCTGCATCGAGCGTGGAGCCGGCGCTCGGGCGCATGACGATCAGCACGCTCATCACGGCCCAGAAGCTCTCGGGCAGTTGCATCGCCGTGGCCAGGCCCCAGGCGATGGCCACCGCCGCCGCGAGTTGCGCCCCTGGGCGCCAGCGCCCGTGGCGCCAGGGCTCGGCCAAGCGTTGCAGCGCGCGCGAGCCGCTCATGATCCGGACAGCTTCGCGCTGCCGTCGACACCATCGAGTCGGGCGGCGATGCCGTCGATCAGCCCGCAGGCTTCGAGCAGCAGGGCGCGCTGACGTTCATCGAGCGAGGCGCCGATGGCCTCGGCCAGCGCCGCCTCGCGCGTGCGCATGATCGCCTTCAGCCGGCGGGTGCCATCGGCGGTGAGCGACAGCAGCCACTGCCGCCCGTCGCCCGGATGCGGCGCGCGGCCGATCCAGCCCTCGGCCTCCAGTTCGGCCAGCAGCCTTGTCAGCGACTGGAGCTTGACGCGCTCCAGTCCAGCCAGCGTCGTGGGCGTGCAAGGGCCGTGCTGATGGAGCTGGCCCAGCACGCTGAGCTTGGCCACGCTGGGGCTGTCCGCCACGGCGCTGCCGCTTCGCAGCTGGCGGGCGAGCAGCGACACCGCGCTGCGAAGGCGAGAGGCGCATTGCGCCGGGTCCGGGATGGTGGAAGCCATGCCCGGAATTGTAAGACGCGTCTTGGTATCTGGGGCTTCAGCCCCGGTTGGGGGACGAAGTCACGGGATAGGTGACGGCCGGTGCCGGGTCGGAGGCAGGTGCCGTTGCCGGGGCCGTCAATGGCGCGGGCGCCGCGGCCGGAGAGGCGATCGGCGATGCGACCGGCGACTGCTCGGGCTTCGCCGCGGCCGCCTCGTCCTGCGCTTCCGGGCCTTCGAGGAAGCGGTCGAGCAGCGCGAAGAAGCGGTCGTAGAAGCGCTCGTCGGTCAGCGTCTCGCTGGCCACCTTCACCATCGCGTCGTCGCTGCTGGCGAAAGGCAGCGAGAGAGAGCCGATCGCGCCCACGCCGAGGCTCGCCGAGTTGTTCACCTTCTTGAGCCCGTAGCGGTCCTGCAGGGCGGTGGCGAAGGCCACGGTGCTCCTGCCCGCCTTGCCGCTGCGGGTGCTTTCGCGCGCGCAGACCACGCGGAACTCGACCTCCACATGCACCTCGGCGGCCGGCTGGAAGCTCTTGCGCCCGGTCACGAGGTCGGCGTTGGCCGCCGTGATCATGTAGCCCTGGCTCAACAGGGCACGACGCGCGGCCTCGCAGGTCTCGGCCTCGGTGGCCTCGTAGTCGCGGGTATGGGTGTTGGTGGAACTGAAGGCCTCGGGCTCGTAGCTGACCTGTCGGGAGGCGCTGCCGCAGCCGGCGAGCAGGAGAGCGGCGGACAACAGGCCCGCGGCGAGAACCGATGTACGGACCGAGGCAGGGACGGCGAACAGGGAATTGGAGTGCATGGACGGCATGAAGCGGCGAATGCTAACCGGCGGCCTTGCCGGCAAGCCTTCGAGCGCGCCCGTGCAGCGGCGTTCCCGCCGCGATGCCGAAATTTTCAGGACCAGGGCAGCACGTGATGGGCGCGCACCCGCGTCTGCGCGATCAGCCGCGCGTTCGGCGCATCGGTGCTCTCCACCCAGGCGCGCGCCTCCTCGGCGCTGCGGCCGAACTGCTGGTGGCGGCGAACCAGCCGCTCCTCGCGCACCGCGTCGTCGATGTCCACGTACCAGACCTCATCGAGCATCGCCGCCGCGCCGGCCCATGGGCCGACGTCGTGCAGCAGGTAGTTGCCTTCGGTGATGACGAGCTGCGTCGACGGCAGCACCGCGATCGCGCCGGCGATCGGCTCCTCGATCTCGCGGCGGAACTCGGGCGCGTAGACGATTCCGCCGTCGGGCCGCTGCTCGCGCAGCCGCTGCAGCAGCGCGACGTAGCCGGCGCTGTCGAAGGTGTCGGGCGCGCCCTTGCGTGCGGCGCGGCCGAGCCGTTGCAGCTCGACGTTGGCAAGGTGGAAGCCGTCCATCGGGACCACCTGGGCACGCTGCGCCCCCACCGCCTGCAGCAGCGCAGCCGCGAGCGTCGACTTGCCCGCGCCGGGCGCACCGACGAGCCCCAGCAGCCTGCGCTGCCCGCTGGCCATCAAGGCCTGCAGGCGGGCCGCGCTTTCGGGCGGGAGTGGAGGAAGCGGAGGAAAGGTCTGCGCGGGGGTGGTGGTCATCCCCCGAGCGTAGCTTTTCCTTGGGTCAAAAAAGCATCAGGGGTACAGGCCGCGTTCCTGGCGAGCCATCAGGATGCGCTCGCAGGCCACCGCGTACGTCGCGGTGCGCAGCGTGATCTTGTGCTTGTCGGCCGTGTCCCAGATCTGGTTGAGCGCGTTCATCATGATGCGGTCGAGGCGCACGTTGATCTCGTCCTCGTCCCAGAAGAAGGACGAGAAGTCCTGCACCCATTCGAAGTAGCTCACGGTCACGCCGCCGGCGTTGCAGATCACGTCGGGCACCACCAGCACGCCGCGCTCGGCGAGGATGTCGTCGGCCTGCGGCACGGTGGGGCCGTTGGCGCCTTCGAGCACCAGCTTGGCGGTGGTCTTCTGCGCGCGCTCGGCGGTGAGCTGGCCTTCGAGGGCGGCCGGAATGAGGATGTCGCAGGGCGTGTTCCAGAAATCCTCGTTCGGCACGATGTCGCCGCCGGCCTTGAAGCCGACCACGCCGTCGGTGCGCGAGATGGGCACGAGCTTGGCGAGGTCGAGGCCGTTGGTGTTGACGATGGTGCCGGTGTGGTCCTGCACGGCGACGATCTTGGCGCCGGCTTCGGCGAAGAGTTCGGCCGCGACGGAGCCCACGTTGCCGAAGCCCTGCACGGCGATGCGCGCACCGCGCAGGTCGATGCCGAGGCGTCGCGCGGCTTCGCGGCCGGTGACGAACACGCCGCGGCCGGTGGCCTTCACGCGGCCCAGCGAGCCGCCCAGGTGCAGGGGCTTGCCGGTGACGACGCCGGTGGCGGTGCCGCCGACGTTCATCGAGTAGGTGTCCATCATCCACGCCATGATCTGAGCGTTGGTGTTGACGTCGGGCGCGGGGATGTCGGTGTGCGGGCCGATGATGATGCCGATCTCGCTGGTGTAGCGGCGAGTGACTTTCTCGAGTTCCTGCGGCGAGAGCTTCTTCGGGTCGACGCGGATGCCGCCCTTGGCGCCGCCGTACGGCAGGTTCACGGCGGCCGTCTTGATGGTCATCCAGGCCGACAGGGCCATGACTTCCTCGAGGGTGACGTCGGGGTGGAAGCGGATGCCGCCCTTGCCCGGGCCGCGGCTCATGTTGTGCTGCACGCGGTAGCCCTCGAAGTGGGCGATGCTGCCGTCGTCCATTTCGATCGGCACGTCGACGATGAGCGCGCGCTTGGGGCGCTTGAGGGTTTCGACCCAGCGGGCCAGCGGGCCGAGGTACGGCACGACGCGATCGACCTGCGAGAGATAGGTGCCCCACGGGCTGTTGGCTGTAGGACTGACGAAGGAGAGTTGTTCGCTCATAGGGGTTCCCTTGTTGGTTTGTGAGGGTGGCCGCAACGATAGACCTCCGCCGCACGTTGCGCCATGGCTTATGCGCGCCGCGGAGGCGGTTATGCAAGAGAGGTTGGCAGGCCTGCGATGCCGACATTGCGTCGATGTCATCGCGGCGAGCGCGGGCTGACTGTTTCGCTTCCTAGATTGGCTGGGTCGGCGCCATTTCCGGCGACGGCGAACAACCGATCAGGAGATACCGACCATGCCGCATCGCACGCTTCTTGTTTCTTCCGCTCTTCTCGCAGCCGCGCTGATTCCTTTGGCAGCGTCCGCCGCCGGCGAGTACCACTTCGCGCCTACAGAGGCCGGCGTCACGCGCCACCCCGATCACGCGAGGCAGGACCCGTCGCGCGACAGGGTCGTGGCCGAGCTGGAGACGGCGCAGAAGCAACCCGCATGGAACAGCGTGAGCCGCGGCGCGCCCTGGCCCGCGGCACGCACCGGCCAGCTATCCACGCGCGACGCGGTGGAGGCCGATGCCATCAAGGCGATGCGGGCGGGAGCGATCCCCTCGGGCGAGCGATAGGTGCGCGCCTCTTCACCGGAGATGACAGAAACGTCATCGACGGGTTATCGCCCTCACAGGTCCGCTTCTTAGAGTCGGATCACCAGGCAAACAACCAACGTCACATATCAAGGAGTCACCGAGCAATGAGCAAGCAAGCATCCGCCACCCGCTTCATCGGCACCGCCGCCCTCGCCGCGCTGCTGGGCACCATCGCAGCGCCCAGCTTCGCCGGCAACTACGCCGAGGGCGATCCGCGTCCCGTGCCGCTGGTTTCGTCGACCACGCGCGCTGCCGTGGCCGCCGATGCGATGCAATGGCTGAAGACCGCGCCCACGCAGGGCTACAGCAGCAGCTACGAACAGCAGGCGGTGGCGGTCTCGGCCAACTCCCGCGCCGCAGTGGCGGCCGACACGCAGCTGTGGATCCGCTCGGGCCTGGCGGCCCAGCAGAACAGCGAGGCCGGCGCCGACACGATGAAGCCCGGCTACCGCGAGGCCGCGGCCGAGTACGCACGGCTGCGCGCGAGCCCCGCCTACGGCGCGCTGGTCGACCAGTTCAGGAACCAGCAGGCCGCCGCCCAGCCGCAGACACGGCTTCGCTGACCGAAAGGAACGCGCCGGCCCCCCTTGCGCTGCCTGGGGGCAAGCAAGGGTAGGCCGACGGCAGTTCCTTGGTTCTATCTCCTACGACCTGATGTCATAGGCCGCATCTTTTGCCACGATTCGATGCGCGAGCCGGATAATCCTCCGATGCTCGACCTGGACCGCATTGATCTCCGCCTGCTGAAAATCCTTCAGGAGGACGGCCGCATCACCAACCTCAAGCTGGCCGAAGCGGTGGCGCTCTCGCCCACTGCCGTGCTCGCGCGCGTGCAGCGGCTCACGCGCGACGGCTTCATCCAGGGCTACGAGGCGCGGCTCGATCCGCACAAGCTGGGCCGCGGCTTCACCGTCTTCGTCGAGGTGCTACTCGACCGCACCACCCCCAACGTGTTCGACCAGTTCAAGGCCGCCGTGCAGGTGCGCGACGAGATCATGGAATGCCACATGGTCGCCGGCGGCTTCGACTACCTGCTCAAGACCCGCATGGCCGACATGGCCGCCTACCGCGAGTTCGCCGGCACCGTGCTGTGGCAGTTGCCCGGCGTGCGCGAGACGCGGACCTATGCGGTGATGGAAGAAGTGAAGAACAGCGCGCGGCTGCCGCTGGGGGTCTGAGGCAAGCCCGTCAGGCCGGCTTGGCATAGTTGCGGCCGCCGAAGATCGCCGTGCCCACGCGCACCATCGTGCTGCCGGCGCTGATGGCTGCCTCGAGGTCCGCGCTCATGCCCAGCGACAGGGTATCGAGCGCGATGCCCGCGTCGCGGATCGACTGGTACACCGCATGCGCGCGCAGGCACAGCTCGCGCTGCGCTTCGAAGCCGGTGGCCGGCTCGGGAATCGCCATGAGCCCGCGCAGCCGGAGTTGTGGCAAAGCCGCCACAGCGCGCGCCAGCGCCAGCGCCTCTTCAGGAGGCACGCCGGACTTGTTCGCGCCGCCGTCCACATTAACCTGAAGGCATACATCCAGCGGCGGCAGGTGCGCCGGGCGCTGGGCCGAAAGACGCTCGGCGATCTTCAATCTGTCGATGCTGTGGACCCAGTCGAAGTGCTCGGCCACCGGCCGCGTCTTGTTGCTCTGCAGGGGCCCGATGCAGTGCCATTCGAGGGAGGAACGCAGGTCGGCGAGGGCTTCGATCTTGTCCAGCCCTTCCTGCACGTAGTTCTCGCCGAAGGCCGACTGGCCCGCCGCGTGCGCCTCGCGCACCGCATCCGGTCCGAAGGTCTTGGACACCGCCAGCAGGCGCACGCCGGCCGGGTCGCGGCCGGCCGTTACACATGCCTTCGCGATCCGGTCGTTTACTTGCTGGAGGTCGTCGCCAATCATCGTCATAATCGTCCAAAATCGTATCAAAACGTCACGAAACCCGAGCCGAGGAGCCCCGTGGACATCACCCAACTGCTGGCGTTCAGCGTCAAGAACAAAGCCTCCGACCTGCACCTTTCCGCGGGCCTGCCGCCGATGATCCGCGTCAACGGCGACGTGCGCCGCATCAACGTCGATGCGCTCGACCACAAGGGCGTGCACGCCATGGTGTACGACATCATGAGCGACACGCACCGCAAGCACTATGAAGAGTTCCTGGAGGTCGACTTCTCCTTCGAGATCGACGGCCTCGCGCGCTTCCGCGTGAACGCCTTCAACCAGGCGCGCGGCGCGGCCGCCGTGTTCCGGACCATTCCCTCGAAGATCCTCACGCTCGAGCAGCTCAACGCGCCCAAGATTTTCGGCGAACTGGCGCTCAAGCCACGCGGGCTGGTGCTGGTGACGGGCCCCACGGGTTCGGGCAAGTCGACCACGCTGGCGGCGATGATCAACTACCTCAACGAGAACGAGTACGGCCACATCCTCACGGTGGAAGACCCGATCGAATTCGTGCACGAGTCGAAGAAGTGCCTGATCAACCAGCGCGAGGTCGGGCCGATGACGCTGTCGTTCTCCAACGCCCTGCGCTCCGCCCTGCGCGAAGACCCCGACGCCATCCTGGTGGGCGAGCTGCGCGACCTGGAGACCATCCGCCTGGCGATGACCGCAGCGGAGACGGGCCACCTGGTGTTCGGCACGCTGCACACCTCGTCGGCCGCCAAGACCATCGACCGGATCATCGACGTGTTCCCGGGCGAGGAGAAGGAAATGATCCGCGCCATGCTCTCGGAGTCGCTGCAGGCCGTGATCTCGCAGACGCTGTGCAAGACCAAGGACGGCCAGAGCCGCGTGGCGGCGCACGAGATCATGCTGGGCACCCCGGCCATCCGCAACCTGATCCGCGAGGCGAAGGTGGCGCAGATGTACTCCACCATCCAGACCGGCCAGGGCTCGGGCATGCAGACGCTCGACCAGAACCTGACGGAACTGGTGCGCCGCAATACCATCTCGGCAGCGGAAGCCCGCAGCAAGGCGAAGATTCCCGAGAACTTCCCCGGCTAGCCATGGGGCGCCACGGCTTTTCACTTCGCTGCGCTGCGCGCACCGCCTCCTCCCTTGGGGAAGGCGCGGCCGCCTTGGGAAGGCCCGGCGGTCGGCCGCCAGCAGGTTCTATCTAAACAGATCAAGGAGCGCTCTCATGGAACGCGATCAAGCCAGCCAGTTCATCAACGACCTGCTCAAGCTCATGGTGAGCCGCAACGGCAGCGACCTGTTCATCACGGCCGACTTTCCGCCAGCCATCAAGGTCGACGGCAAGGTCACCAAGGTCTCGCAGCAGGCGCTGGGCGCGCCGCACACGCTGGCGCTGACCCGCTCGATCATGAACGACCGCCAGACGGCCGAGTTCGAGCGCACCAAGGAATGCAACTTCGCGATCTCGCCCACCGGCATCGGCCGCTTCCGCGTGAACGCGTTCGTGCAGCAGGGCAAGGTCGGCATGGTGCTGCGGACCATTCCCGCGAAGCTGCCGACCATCGACGGCCTGGGCATGCCGCAGGTGCTGAAGGACGTGTCGATGACCAAGCGCGGCCTGTGCATCCTGGTGGGCGCCACGGGCTCGGGCAAGTCGACCACGCTGGCGGCCATGATCGACTGGCGCAACGAGAACTCCTTCGGCCACATCGTGACGGTGGAGGACCCGGTCGAGTTCGTGCATCCGCACAAGAACTGCGTGGTGACGCAGCGCGAGGTGGGCATCGACACCGACAGCTGGGAAGCCGCGCTGAAGAACACGCTGCGCCAGGCGCCCGACGTGATCCTGATGGGCGAAATCCGCGACCGCGAGACCATGGAGCACGCGGTGGCCTTCGCCGAGACCGGCCACCTGTGCATGGCCACGCTGCACGCCAACAGCGCCAACCAGGCGCTGGACCGGATCATCAACTTCTTCCCCGAAGAGCGCCGCGCCCAGCTGCTGATGGACCTGTCGCTGAACCTGCGCTCGCTGATCTCGCAGCGCCTGGTGCCGACCGAAGACGGCCTGGGCCGCGTGGCCGCGGTGGAGGTGCTGCTGAACACGCCGTTGATTTCCGACCTGATCTTCAAGGGCGAAGTGGGCGAGATCAAGGAGATCATGCGCAAGAGCCGCAACCTCGGCATGCAGACCTTCGACCAGGCGCTGTTCGACCTGTTCGAGAGCCACTCGATCAGCTTCGAGGACGCCATCCGCAACGCCGACTCGGCCAACGACCTGCGCCTGCAGATCAAGCTCAACAGCCAGCGTGCACGCAGCACCGACCTGGCTGCGGGCACGGAGCACTTCGCGATCGTCTAGGGCTGCGTGCAGTTCACGGCGCCGCCAACCGAGGACGGCGCAGGTAGCCGTAGAGCAAGGCGACCACTTCATCGACGAATTGGGGTCGCTCGAGTACTGCGGGATCGTGCGACGTCGCCTCATGGATGACCGCATGCGCGGCGACCAGCCCGATCCGGATCGCCACGCGCAGATCGGGAACGTGGCGCGCGTACGGCTCCAGAGCCTTTCGCAGTTGCTCGACCCGGTCTTCGTTGTCGATTTCACATCGCACCGACCTCGGCAACTCGTCGGCGATGGCCCGATGCACTGCGGGAGCGATCCGGTGTTCGTCGACCATGGCCTGAACGAGCAACACGAGAGCTTCGCGCAAGGTGCGCTGGGCGGGTAGCTGCACGAGGGCTTGCGCCAACTTGCTCTGGGTCTGGAGGATGTGACGCCGCTGCAGCTCCGCGACGATCGCCTCCTTGTTCGGGAAGTACTGGTAGAGCGAGCTGATGTTCACGCCGGCACGTTCCGCGACCGCGTTCGTGGTCAGTCTCTCCCATCCGAAATTCACCAGAATGTAAGCCGCCGCTTGCGTAATGGCGTCGACGGTCAGATGCGAGCGCTGCTGGCGCGGGAGTTTCCTGGGTTCGGTGGCCTTGCGGGCGGCTCTCATCTCGCGGCTCCGGAATGCAAGTATCGAAAAACAAAGCATGAGCTTACTATTTGCTCATGAAGACGCAAAGCAGTCCGTCGCTCTGGACGGCATTTCTTGAAATCAACCACCGCCGTCGCGCCATCCGCGATTTCGACAGAACCGCGGTCCTGGCCGATGACGAAGTCCGCGAGATCCTCACGGAGGCTGCGCGTGCGCCCTCGAGCGGCAATCTGCAGCCGTACCGCTTCCACTGGGTTCGAGACCCGGACATGAGGGCGCGCCTGGCCGCCGCGTGCAACGGCCAGCGCGCCGCAGCGTCGGCTGCCGCGCTGATCGTCGTCGCCGCCAGCCCGCAGATTGCACTCAGCACGGCTTCACAGCAACTCGCCCACGTCTCGGCCGACAGCGAGTTGCCGGAGCGAGCGAAGGACTACCATCGAAAACAATTGAGGATGTTCCGCCGCGTTCTCGGAACGGGCTCCTGGGCTCCCTGGACACTTCTTACGTCGCTCGCCGCCCTGATTCGACCGACGCTTTCTCTGCTGCCCGTGGGCCACCTGGGGGGACGCGGCTGGGTCGCGCGGAATTCCGCGTACGCAGCACAGACACTCATGCTCGCGGCCGCCGCCAAGGGCATCGATTCATGCCCCATGGAAGGGTTCTCCGCCCCGAAGGTCGTCGATCTTCTCGGTCTTCCCCGGGGGACGGTCATCCCCGTGGTCATCGCGTTGGGATACCGGGCAAGCAACGCCCGCGTCGAACAGCAATGGCGAAGGGCCTCGGCCGAGGCTGTCGTCGAGCACTGAATCCATCGCGGGGACGAACCCCGGGTACGGCGTCGGCGAGATCGTTGTGGCCGCTAGCGCACCAGCGGCGGCGATGGAAATCTAGTCGATCGTCTTCTGCCACGCGGCGAACACCCCCGCCGCCAGCGCAATCACCGCCATCGCGGTGAAGCCGTCCAGCGAGGCCATGAAGGTGGCTTGCTGCTCCAGCGTGCGCCACAGCGTGCCCAGCGCCATCGCGTGGGCCTCGCCCGCCGAATGCCCCGTCGCGGCGAAGCCGTGGGTCAGGGAATCGAGCGCCTGCATGAAGCTCGCGTTCGCGGCATTGGTCGATTCGCTCAGCCGCACCTCGTGAAGCGCCAGCCGGTGCTGCTGGAGCGCGATCACGGTCGAGGTCGCGAACGAGATTGCGAGCTGGCGCACCAGGTTCTTCAGCCGATAGCCGTGCGCGAACTCCTCCGCGGCGAAGGGCCTGAAGGTGAGGTTGGCAACGGGCAGCACGACGAAGAGCATCAGCAACCCGCGCAGCAGCAGCGGCACCAGCAGGGCCTCGCGCCCTGCCTGCGGCGTGATGCGCGAGAGCATCCACGCCGCCAGCGCCGCGATGCCGAAACCGATGACGATGAGCCACTTCTTGCGAGCCAGTCGCGCAGAGTACTTGAGGTAGACGAAGACCAGCAGCCCCGTCGCGAACGAGGCCGCCCCGGTGAAGTAGCCGGTGTTGCCCACGGCGAAGCCGAGCCCGCCCTCCATCATGCGCGGCAGCAGGTAGCTGAAGCCGGTCGAGAGGTAGTAATAGACGACGTAGAGCGCCAGCCCCACGCGGAATGACGCGTTGCGCAATGCATGCAGGCGCACCAGCGGCGCCGGATGCCGCCACTGCTGCCAGCCGAACCAGGCGAGCCCCGCCACGCCGGCGATGGCAAGTCCGACGAGAGCGGGCGAGCCGGCGAAGAGCTCGAAGTGCGAGCGCGTCAGCACCACCTGCAGCGCAGCCTGCGCGAGCGCGAACACCAGGTAGGCGAGGTAGTGCGGCTCGGTTCGCTCGTGCGGCTCGACGTCGCCGATGTCGGGCAGCGTCCACAGCACGAGCAGTCCGATGAGCGCTGCCGCCGGCGCAGTGCTTGCGAACAGCCAGCGCCAGTCGAAGTTGGCGACCAGGAAGGCACCCGCGACGGGCGCCAGCGCGCCGCCGAAGACGATCAGCACCATGAACGCCTTCAGCGCCTTGGCGCGGCGCGCGGCCGGAATGCCGATCTGGATCAGGATGCGGCAGGCGCCCAGCATCGGCCCGACGAAGTAACCCTGCAGGGCACGCGCGAGCGTGAGCTGCATCGAGCTGTCGCACAGCGCCGCGGCCGCGCCGCCGGCAGCGAAGGCGAACATGCACACGGCGAGGTAGCGCCTGTAGCCCAGCCGCTCGATCCACGCATGCTGGTGCAGGATGCCCAGCACGGCGCCCAGCGCGTAGGCGCTGGAGGCCCACACGAGCTCGTCGGGCGACGCATTCACGCCCCCGGCGATGTAGCTGGCGAAGAAGGCGAAGAGCGCGTTGTCGAAATAGTCGATGGCCGTGACGAGGCCGATGGCCCAGGGCAGCAGCGCGACCGCGGCGGTGCTGCCGCGCGAAGGCCACGCCAGGGCCGGGGTGCTCATGACGCGGGCCGCTCCCTGCGGCGCTGCTCGAGCGCCTCTTCGAGCGGCTCGCCCGCAAGGCGGCGCTCCACGTAGTCCAGGTCGCGCTTGAGCTGCGCCTGCAGCGCCGCGGCTTCCTTGAGCTCGCGCCGAACCTGCGCCACGCGCGCATCGAGCGTCGCGAGCTGGCCCGTGAGCGTTTCGCGCAGCGTCTTGAGCGAAGCGTTGGACAGCCGCGGGCGGCCGCCTTCGGCCGGCGCTTCCATCGGCTGCTGCAGCATCGCGGTGATGGCCGTGAGCGAGAAGCCCAGCGATCGCATGCGCAGCACGCGCGCGAGCTTGTCGAGGTCGGCCTGCTCGTAGAGGCGGTAGCCGCCTTCGCTGCGCATCGGCACCACGAGACCCAGCTCCTCGTAGTACTTGAGCGTACGCGGCGTGACGCCGAGCCGCGCCGCGGCATCGCGCACGGTGATGTTGCTGGCGGGGGTCTGGTCGGTCATGATGGGTCGATCCTAGCCAAACCTGTACGTTCACGTACAGGTTGGCCGGGGATCCCACCTCTCGTGGAATGGCTTTAAGCTGTGGCCCCATGAGCAGCATCAACCCCCGCACCTACGAATCCATCCCCGCGCAGACAGTGGCCTTCCTCGGCCTCGGCGTCATGGGCGGCCCGATGGCCGGCCACCTGGCCAAGGCCGGCCACCGCGTCACGGTCTACAACCGCACCGCCGCCAAGGCGCAGGCCTGGGCCGACGAATTCGGCCCGCCCGGCCGCCATGCAGCCACCCCGCGCGAAGCGGCGGACGGCGCCGACATCGTGTTCTGCTGCGTCGGCAACGACGACGACCTGCGCTCGGTGGTCCTGGGCGACGACGGCGCCTTCGCCGGCATGAAGAAGGGCGCTGTACTGGTCGACCACACCACTGCCTCGGCCGACGTGGCGCGTGAACTCTCGAAGGCCGCGCAGGCGCTGGGCCTGCATTTCATCGACGCCCCCGTCTCGGGCGGCCAGGCCGGCGCGCAGAACGGTGCGCTCACCGTGATGTGCGGCGGCGACGCGGCAGTCTTCGAGCGCATCAAGCCGGTGGCCATGGCGTTCTCGCGCGCGGTCACGCTGCTGGGCGAAAGCGGCGCCGGCCAGCTCGCAAAGATGGTGAACCAGATCGCCATCGCGGGCCTGGTGCAGGGCCTGTCGGAAGCCATCGCCTTCGGACAGCGCGCGGGGCTCGACATGGAAGCCGTGCTCGGCGTCATCAGCAAGGGCGCGGCCCAGAGCTGGCAGATGGAGAACCGCGGCAAGACCATGATCGAAGGCAAGTTCGACTACGGCTTCGCGGTCGACTGGATGCGCAAGGACCTGGGCCTGGTGCTCGACGAGGCCAAGCGCAACGGCGCACGCGTGCCGGTGACGGCGCTGGTCGACCAGTTCTATGCCGACGTGCAGCAGGCCGGCGGCCGACGCTGGGACACGTCGAGCCTCATCACGCGGCTGAAGTGACCGCCTGAAGAAAGCAAAAAAGCCCGCGGATGCGGGCTTTTTCATGGGCGGTGGACGGTGCCTCTTTCTCAGCGCACCGGAGAAGTCGTCACCCCGTTCGAGGACGGCGTGGACGACGAGCCCGCCGGGGGCAGCGGGTCCATCGGCGGCAGCGGCACGCGCGAGCCGGACGACGACGGCGCGGACGGCGTGGCCGAGGTGACCGGCGCCGGACCCGTGCCGACGCGCTGCGCCGCGGCCTGGTTCGCGGCCTGGCTGGCGGCCAAGTCGGCCTCGCTCACGACCTCGACCATGCGCACCACCTTGACCACGCCCGAGACGCCGCGCGCGATCTCGGTCGCGCGGTCGGTCTCGCGGCGCGTGGCGATGCCCATCAGGTAGACCACGCCGCGCTCGGTCACCACCTTGAAGGAGTTCGCGAAGATGTCCTTGGCGTCCAGCAGCGAGGCCTTCACCTTGCCGGTGATGTAGAGGTCGTTCGAGCGGTCCTGGAAGGTGCTCGAGGAGCCGACGGTCAGTTCGTTGACCACCGAGCGCACGTTCGCGATGCGGCCCACCTCTTCCTCGACGCGGCGGCGGTCGGCATCGCTGCCGACGGCGCCGGTCAGCAGCACCTGACGGTTGTAGCTGGTGACGCTCACGTACATCTGGTCGTTGGCGATGTCGCGCACGCGGGCCGCGGCGCGCAGCTCGATGCCCTGGTCGTCGAGCTGTGCGCCCGAGCTGCGGCGGTCGGTGGCCACCATGCCCACGCCCACCACGGCCGCGCCGCCCACGACGAGCGGCACGCAGGCGGAAAGGCTCGTGACCAGTGCGGCGCCCAGTGTCAGGGCGAGTGCGAAACGTTGGGTCGATGTCGTCGTCATGGTCTTGAAGGTCATGAGGAAGCTTCCTGTTCTCCGAGTAGCTGGGCGTCCACGCCGTCGCAAAGGCAGTGCAGTGCGATCTGGTGGATCTCGTGGATGCGCGCCGCACGCTCGTGCGGCACGCTGATCTGTACGTCCGTCTCGCGCAGCGCGCGGCCGATGGTGCTGCCTGCACCCGATGCCGCGTTGCCCAGCAGCGCGACGACGGTCATGTCGCGCTCGTGCGCCGCGGCCACTGCCGCGAGCACCGATGCCGACTGGCCGCTGATGCTCAGGGCGAGCAGCACGTCGCCGGCCTGGCCGAGCGCGCGCACCTGGCGGGCGAAGCGGTCGGCATCCGGAGCGTCGGGGCCGTCGGCGGCGGGGTCGGTGGCATCGCCGGGCAGCGCGATGGCGCCGAGCTCGGGCCGCTCGCGTTCGAAGCGGCCCACGAACTGCGCGGCGAACTGGGCCGCCAGCAGGCCGGAGACGCCGGCGCCGCATGCGAGCACCTTGCCGCCGCTGGTCACGCAGGCCAGCAAGGCCTGCATCGCTTGGGAGATGGGTTTGCTGAGTACCGGCCCGGTCTGGTACTTGAGGTCGGCACTGTCGATGAAGTGCTGCTGAATCCGTTGCTCGAGCATGGGGCGGGATGATAACTGGGGGCTGTGAAACAAGACGTTCGAGTGTGGAGCCTGCATTGCGGCTTCAATTCCCCCGGACGGCGCATCAGCCGGCATCGAAGGCCGCCTGCAGCCAGGTGATCCGGTCCTCCACCAGCACCACGTCGAAGCGGCACGGCGGCACGGTGCGCAGCCGGCTCAGGTAGTGCTGCGCGGCGAACACGATGCGCCGCTGCTTCAGCCCCGTGATGCTGCCGCCCGCGCCGCCGTGCGTGCCGCGGCTGCGATGCCGCACCTCCACGAACACCAGCGTGCCCGTGGGAGACGGGCGCGGATCGCGCATGATCAGGTCGATCTCGCCGCCGCCGCGCCCGGGCGTCCGATAATTGCGGGCGAGCAGCACGAGGCCCGCGTCCCGCAGGTGGTCGAGCGCGGCGTCTTCCGCCGCATCGCCCCGATGCTTCGTTGTGGTGTCGGTCTTCATGGCCCTCCCTGGCCGGCTCTCGAGAGTCTTCTTTTTCCTGCTGCCTGTTCGTTCCGACGGAGAAACCCCTTGGCTTCACTCGCTCCCGCTTCTTTCGGCGCAGCCCTCGCGGCCGCTCATGATGCCGCGGGTGCGCAGCATTATCCGCAGGGCACGCTCTACGTCGTCGCCACGCCCATCGGCAACCTGGCCGACATCACGCTGCGCGCCCTGCACGTGCTGCAGCTGGTCGACGCCGTCGCCTGCGAGGACACCCGCCATACGCAGAGCCTGCTGCGCGCCTACGGCATCGACCGGCCCGGCTCGCAGCTGCTGGCGGTGCACCAGCACAACGAGGCCGAGGCGGCACAGGCGGTTGTCGCGCGGCTCGCGCAGGGCGAGCGCATCGCCTACGTCAGCGACGCCGGCACGCCCGGCGTGAGCGACCCCGGCGCACGGCTCGCGGCCGCGGTGCGCGCCGCCGGACAGCGCGTGCTGCCGCTGCCGGGCGCCAGCAGCGTGACCACGCTGGTCGGCGCGGCGGGGCTGGTGGCCGAGGGCGGAAACGACGGCAACGCCAGCAGCGCTTTCGTCTTCGCGGGCTTCCTGCCGAGCAAGGCCGGCGAGCGCGATGCGGCCGTGCAGGTGCTGTCGCAGGAACCGCGCGCGGTCGTGCTGCTGGAGGCCCCGCACCGCATCGAGAACCTCGCACGCGCCCTCGCCACGCTGGGCGAACGCCGCATCACCGTGGGCCGCGAGCTCACCAAGCAGTTCGAGGAAATCGCCACCGTCGCCGCGGGCGCGCTGCCCGACTGGTTCGCCGCCGACCGCGACCGCACGCGCGGCGAGTTCGCACTGGTGCTGCATCCCGTGGCCGTGAGCGGCGACGGCGGGGCCGAAGGCGAGCGCGTGCTGCGCCTGCTGCTGGCGGAGCTGCCCGTGAAGACGGCCGTGAAGCTTGCCGCCGAGATCACCGGCGCCCCGCGCAACACGCTGTACGACACCGCCCTGCGCATCCGCGACGAGGCGGAGCAGCAGGACTAGCCCGCCGGCGGAAGAAGAAACTCTGGCGGCACAGCCGCCGTCAGCCAGACGCCGTTCTCCGCGCAATGGAAGACGCGGCCCAGCGCATGCATGCGGCCCGCATCGACGGTGAGCACATGCGCCTTGCCGTGGCGCTGCCCCACCTGCACGGCAGTGGCTTCGTCGGCGGACAGGTGCACATGCTGCCGCGAGCCAGGCAGCAGGCCTCGGGCGCGGATGGACGCCAGGAAGCGCGTGGCCGTGCCATGGAAAAGAATCGGCGGCGGCTCGACCGGCTCGAAGCTGCGGTTCACCTGCGGCGTGGAATGACCCTGCAGCGCGCGGATGCGCAGCCCGTCGGGCGACAGCTCGTAGCGCTTCTTCGTGCCCGAATCGACCACCTGTGCAACCTCTGCCGCCGTCAGCACCCGCCCTGCGGCCACCGCCCCCGCCACCAACGCATCGATTCCGGCCCAGCCCTGCGCATCGAGCCTCAGTCCGATGGACTCCGGCGCGTGCCGCAATACGTAGGCGATGAACTTGCTGGTGTCTTCGGGCCTCGTCATCGGGTCTTCCAGTGATCTGCGTGCGCCAGCAGCGCGTCCATCACCCGCTGCACGTGCGCGGCCGGCGGCCGGTCGGCCGCGTGGAACACGTGATAGTCGATCGACGGATAGCCCTGCAGCGGAATCGCCACCAGGCCATGGGGAATGTGGCAGCAGGCATTCACGACCGTCAGGCCGAAGCCCAGCTGGGCGAAGCGCAGCATCAGCTCCCAGCCATTGGCTTCGAGCGACGGCTGCAACTGCACCGACTCGGCCTGCAGCAGCCGGCCAAGCAACTCACGGTGTGGTCTTCCTGCCGGCGGCACGATCAGCGACGCGCCCTTGAGGTCGCGCAGGTGCACCGACTTGCGCGCGGCCAGAGGATGCGTGCGCGGCACGACCAGCACCTGCCCCACGGTCGTCAGCCGCATGGCGCTCAGGCCGGCGGGCACGGTGCCGAGCGGCGCGATGCCCAGGTGCGCCTGCCCCGAGCGCACCGCCTGGATGGATTCGTCGCGATCGCGCGTGAGCAGCTGCAGATGAGGTGAGGCACCCGCGCCGGAGAAGCGCGAGAGCGCCTTGCCGAGCAGGTAGAGGTAGGCGCCCTCGCCGGCCGCCAGGGTGACCACCGCCGCGTCATCTCCCTGCGCCAGGCCCTTCACGAAGCGCTGGTTCAACGCGAGCAGCTCCCGCGCGTGCCGCGCGACCTGCTCGCCGGTAGCGGTGAGTTCGAGAGCGCCGCCCACCCGCACATAGAGCTTCGCATCGAGCTGCTCCGAGAGCTTGCGCACCTTGGCGTGCAGCGCCGGCTGGCTGATGTGCAGAAGGCGCGCCGACTCGCTGAAGTTCAGCGTGTCGGCGAACACGGCGAACGACTGCAGCGCGTCGAGATTGGTGCGGGGAATGTCCATCTGGTTGCCTGTCGCTATCCATTTTATGGATAGCGTATCCAGTATCAGTAGTTCCTGATGATGACCTTCGTTCCTACGATCCGCCTGCTCGACGAAAGACTCGACAGCAACAAAACAAGGAAGGAACACGAAATGAAGAACACATCCGCATCGGAGCTCCCCCGTCTCGGCATCGACATCGGCCGCGTGCTCATCGCGGCCGAAGGCACCGACGGCGCGGACACCTCATTCATCGGCGGCTCGCTGCAAGACGCGCTGGACACACCGCCGTACGAAGGCATGTTCGAGGCGGTCGCGCCGCTCGTCGACAGGTTCGAAGGCCGCGTCTGGCTGGTGTCGAAGTGCGGGCCGAGCGTGCAGGCCAAGAGCCGTGCCTGGCTGCAGCATCACCGCTTCTTCGAGCGCACGGGCGTGCCGCCCGCGAACCTGCGCTTCTGCCTTCAGCGCCCGCAGAAGGCCGACCACTGCCGTGAACTGCGCATCACCCACTTCATCGACGACCGCAGCGACGTGCTGCGCCACCTCGAGGGCATCGTGCCGAACCGGTATCTGTTCGGTCCGCAGCGCAAGCCGGTGACGGTGGATGGGCTCGTGCTGCTGCCGGCGTGGAAGGACGCCGCCGCACTCGTCGCTTGACCGATCGGCCAGCGGGTGCGCCGAATGCCTGCGTCGCTAGCCGTCCAGCTCGGCGTAGCGCCTGAAGATGCCGTCCTCGTTGAACGCGATGCGGCGCGGGCTCTGCAGGTAGTCATGCACGCGCTGGCGACGCCGCACATTGGCATGCAGTTTCTCGACCGCGGGCGTGGCAGCGAGCGCACGGGCCGCCGCCTTCGGAAAGGCATATCGCAGGCCGTCCACGAGCTGGAACAGCGACAGATCCGCATAGGTCAGCGTGTCGCCCACCAGATGCTGCGCACCCGCGGGATTGCGCTGAAGCACCCGCTCGAACCAGTGAAGGAATTTCGGAATGCGCTCTTCACGGAAGGCCCGCGCGCGCAGCATCGCCGCATCGCGCTGCTCGTCGTAATAAGCGCCCACAGAGATCGGATGATGCGTGTCATGCGCCTCCGCCACCGCGTCGGCGATCGTGAGCTGGATCTGGTGCGTCCACAACCCGTCGGATTCGCCCACACCCGACAGACCCAGCCGCGGCCCGAGATAGAGCAGGATCGCGGCCGTCTGCCCGACCACGATGTCGCCATCGACGAGAAACGGCGGCGCGAAGGCCGGACGCGCGGCCTCCGGGTCGCCCAGCCGCTCGCCCAGAGCGGATTCGCCACCACCCTCACCCTCGGGCAAGCGCGCGACGTCGACATAGTCCGCGCCGGTCGCTTCGAGCGCGAGCCGGACGAATTCACCTCGGCCCTGGATGGTGGGCCAGTAATGGAGTTGGTAGGGCATGCAGGCGATGGTGGCACGGGAGGGGAGCGGGGGCAATCACGGGCTTCGCAGTGCGGGAACAGACTTGGCCATCAGCACCACGGGCGTTCCGTGATCAAGGTAGGAGTTCAAGTCCCCACGCTCAAGGAGCTCGAGTGATTGGAGGAAGAAGCGAGCAGAAGGCACGCTCGATTTCTTTCGTTTTGGCAGACGCCTTCAAAGCTTGAGGGTAAGTTTTGACGCTTCTCGCCCCAACCGTGAAGCTCATCATGCGGAAGGATCTTTCTCCGTCATAGAAAATGATTCCATCCAATCCATCGCGCACATTTCTCTCTGGATGCCTGAAGGAGCGCAATGCCCGGCTTAACGCAGGGAAGGATTCCGTGTTGTGCTCGATAAAAACCTTCCGAAGCAAATCATCTGGAATTTTCAATACGCGATTATTGAAGTACAGGATTGAATCATTGTTTTTCCATTGAATTCCACAAATGGAATCAATGCGATCACCATTCGCAAACTCCTTGATTTTTTCGGCCAACTCTCGATTGCCAGGATCGGGTCCAATACTGCTCCATGCAACGAAATGATCACTTCGCGCCCCGGCGAAAGAATCCATCGAGAACAGAATACAAAACGCCAAGGCAACGACAATCTCAATTCGCTTCCTCCAAATAGCCATCTTCATCTAATTTCTTTCAGTTGGTTCTCGGTTCCGACTTTTCCCCCTTCTTCTCGGGAGGAACACCGATTATTTTGTTCAACGCGTCCACGTCCAGTGATTCCAAGCCAGGACTCGCAAGATCCCTTTTGGCTTGTTCGTAATAGGAAACAGGAACGAAATACTTCAGATAGCTTTTGCTTTTGATTGTTTTTTTATTCCTCCTTCCACTCTTTTCCACCACCTCAACCACTCTTTCGGCATCCATGTTGAAAGGTGAGAACTTGATGCGATCGTCTTGATTTCCACCGAGCAGGATCAGATTTTTTCCGCCCGCTTTCCCGTACGCAAAGCCAACGTGATAACCATGCCCGTTCCTGCGCGTTGCAACCGCGATCGCGCCATATATCGGTTTATCCATCTCGACGAACAGCGGATTCCGTATCTTCCTTCCCTCATCTATTTCATAAAAGCCATGAGCTCTACCGAGCGTGGCACGCCGCTCTCTGAATCCCACGTTGTCTACCGGATAACCAGCCTTCAACAAGCACCAGTTGGCGAAGGCAGCGCACCACGCCCTTTGAGAAAGAAGTTTCGATCCATCTCCTATCTCCACGTGATAGTCGATCTCCGCCTCCAACACTTCTTCTCTCTTGCCATATCTGGTCTTCGCTTCAGCGATGGCGACAGACATCCAAGGAGCCCGCCCCGGCACCGGATTGATCAGCGCCAGAACCTTCCCTTCGCCCTCTTTCGACCGCTCCGAGTCCGATGACCTGATTCCGGATGGAACAGGTGGTGGTGGAGGAAAGACCACTCTTGGCCTCGACGGTGCTGCCGGGTTTGCCGTCGCGCTTGCAGTCGGTGGCTTGGCAGTGGCAGTAGCCGTGGTGGAAGGAGCAGTCGAAGGCCTGGGGTCCGGCTTGGTCTTGCCGCTCCCCGCAATCAACAGCACCTCACCCGGATAGATCCTGTCGCGCTCCAGCTCGTTGTCATCCCTGATGGCTTCCACGCTGGTGCGATACAGCTGCGCGATCTTCCAGAGACTGTCGCCCGGCTGCACGACATAGCTCATGGGCTTTCTCTGCCCATGGGTCGAACTGTTGATCTTTTCCGAGCCGGCGACGCCCTTCCACCTCTTGAATTTCGCCAGAAGGTTGAAATCCTTTCCGAGGTCACCCTGGATGGCTCCGACCGACACGGCCTCCTTGCTCTTCGGATCCATCACCTTGACGTGCACGGTCGACTTGTCGGCGGGGTGAATCACGGGAGGAAATCGCCCTGCGGCATCGGACTTGACGACTTCCTCCCTGTCGCCTCTTTGCAGAATGATCTCCGTGCCTGGCAACGGCTGGCTGCCATCGGTCGCGTTGATCCTGCTCACGGCAACCCAGGTTTCCTTCCGCGTGTCGGCGTTCGCGTGGTAGCCCTCGATCTCGGCGATGCTGTTCACGATCTTTTCGAGTTCGGCGTCACTGCACTCGCCGATCTTTCTGCCAGCCGGGATGCCGCTGGTCTTGAGCAGATCGCGTATGTATTTCTCCGTGTCGTTTTCCTTCTTCGGGGCGTAGACGGGAACGGCTTCGGAGATCGTCCTGTCGCCATGCAGGCGCTTCAGGTTCGCCTTCAGTTCCTCCCGGCCGGCGCCTTCATCGGGAAAGATCAGGAAGATCCTGCCCGATCTGGTGGTGGCGAATCCGATGTAGCCCTTTGCTTTCCTGGGCTCCGGCACGCCGGCGACCTTCCGAGCGGTCAGGTCGCCGGGGTTGTTGATGCGCCAGGGCAGCGTTCCGCCCGAGCGCAGCAGGTGGCGGCCGTCTTCGCAGATGAACTCGGCGACTTCGATGTTGGGGTGGTAGGTGGCGGATATCAGTCTGGGCATGCTGGTGTTTCCCTTGCTCAAGCCAATCCGTTCAGATGGGCTTCGACGGCGGACTCGGAAAGAAAGTGGCCGGGGTCTAAAGCACCCGCAGCAGACGCATACATGGCGTCTTCCGCTCCCGGCGATCCGGTCTCGCCGTCGTCATCTGTTCGGTCATCGTCTTCCGCGCCGCCAGGCTCGCTGCGGATCGTCGGAACGGGCGTCCAGTCCCACGCTTCCTCTCCCACTACCAGAACTGCCTCGTCCGGCGTTTCGAACGCGACGCGGGGCAATCGCCCGTCGTCGGGAATGACGCCTTCGGCCAGCGTCCGGCGCTTCTCGTCGAGGATCCTGTAGGGCAGCCCCGACATGCCGACGTGCTTGAATATCTCGTCGCTGCCAAGGGGCGCGAAGCGCACGCTGTACTTGTCGTCGTGGCTCACGCCTTCCATGCGCCGGCGCTTGGCCATGTCCATCGGCCCTGCATAGCTGTGGGTGGCCGCGTGCTCGCGCCAAAGGCCCTGGGTGCCGTGGACGATGCCCGAGGCACTCCACCTGGAAAAGCTGCCACCGCCGTTGACGACGATCTCGTCCCTGGCGGTGATGCTGATCCTGTCGGACTCCAGCTTGATGTCGAGCCTGGCCAGCAGGTTGATGCTGTTCTGCAGCGCGACGATGTCGATGCCTGCCGTGGCTGCCGTCAGGCGGATCGCCTTGTATGCGAAGAGGCGCACAGCCTCCTTCACGCTCACCAGAAAGCTCCTGCCGGCGCTGATGCTGGTGTGCGCGCCGCTGCTCAGCGCGTTGTGCGTCATGCTTGCGATGTGGGTGGCACCCGCCGCCGTGCTCTGGATGCCGGCCGCACTGGCAAGCACGAGATGCGGTTCGCAGAGTTCAGGGAAACCTCCCTGCCGCGAAGCGCGGCCCTTGATCGCATCGTTCTGTTCCCTGAGGGCCTCGGTGACCGCGTCCTGGTCGCCCGCCTCGTGCGCCTTCGCCTCCTGCGCAGTCTGGCTCTGGCGTTCATGCAGGTCGCGCGCGGCCGCCAGTCGTGCAACCGTTTCCCCAAGCTCGGTGATGTGCGCATCGGCTCCGGGCCTCGGCTCGGTGCTGAGCAGCAAGCCCCTTGCGGCGCGCACCGCGGCATGGCCATCGGTACGCAGCTCGGCGCCCTCGCCGCGGTCGTCCTTGCGGCCTGCCGTGCCGTCGATGCGCCCGATGTGGCCGAGGCTCAGGCTGCTGCAGAGATGGTCGCTCTTGAGCTGCGCCTGGATCTTTCCGGGCAGATCGTCCAGCACCAGGTGGTTGCCGCGCGATCCGCCTGCTGCGCCCGCGTTCAATTCACGGCTGCGGAAGCCCGAGAGGTTGCTCTGCTCGGGCAGCCGCCATGCGGGCATGTTCTCGGCATTGAACACACGGCCGGTGATGATGGGACAGTCCGGGTCGCCGCCGAGGAAATCGACGACCGCTTCCTGGCCGACGCGCGGCAGCGCAGCCGCCCCGAAAGTCTCTCCAGCCCAGGCCATGGACACACGGATCCAGCAGCTGGAGTTCTCGTTGCGCTGCCCGACACGGTCCCAGTGGAACTGCACCTTCACGCGGCCGTACTGGTCGACCCAGATCTCCTCGTTCTTCGGCCCGACGACGATGGCAGTCTGGGGGCCGCGGGTGCGGGGCTTCGGAGTGATGCGCGGCGGGCGCCACGCATGGCTCACGGGCTGCGCATCGAAGCCGAAGCGCTGGACGGAGCCTTCGCCGGCATCGGCGCCCTCGGTGGCCCGGAGGTTCTCCTGCAATACGTAGTCGACGGCAACCACGAGGTGCTTGCGGTTCTGATCGTCCCTCGGGTGGCCCGCCAGCTCGAAGATGCAGCCCGGCGCAAGTTCTCGCCTGTTGGAGCGACCGCTGGCAACGCTGCCGCCGCTCAGTTGCTCTTCAACGCGCGTGCGTGCATATGCTTCGCCATCGTCGTAGTGCCTGTAGCCACCGGGCCATTCGTACAGCTCGAGGTCGTCGTGCGCGTGGCCGCAGCGCATCTCGCGTCGGCTGGAGAGATCCGCCTTTTGCTTGAGAGGGTCGTAGTCGTTGGTGAAGTGCAGGCCGGAGCGGACCTCTTCTCTCGTGCGCCATTCGTAGACACGTTCGTTCCCCGTCACCCCACCCCCGGTCATTCCCGCCTTCTCCAGCGGATGAAACCGCACCGTCTCTCCTCCAGGCATCGGATCGTGCGAGCTCAGCACGTCGTCCGCGAACACCAGCACCTGCCGTTGCGCCTCGTGCCGGAAGTAGTAGTAGATGCCTTCCAGCTCGCACAGCCGCGAGACGAAGGAGAAGTCGCTCTCGCCGTACTGCACGCAGTAGTCCCAGGTGCGGTACTCGCGGGCCAGCCGCTTCTCCATGGCGTAGCCGTAGGCTTCGAGCACGTCGGCGACGATGTCCGGAACGGTCCTGCCCTGGAAGATGCGGAAGTCGCTTCGCCGCGTCGCGAGCCACAGCCACGGGCGCAGCCTCATGCGGTAGAAGCTGTGCCGTGCGTCCTCTTCGGCCAGGCCGAAGGACGCGACGACACCGCCCAGGTAGCGCGTGCCGCCGCTCTCGGTCTGCATTGCCACGGTGGCGGTCTTGCCGAGCAGCGCCTTCGGATCAATGCCGTTGCTGCTGCCGAGCAGTTCCACCTCGAAGTCGTGGAGCTGGCTCAGCGCCTCACGGCCGGTCAGCCGGTGGAACTGAAGCGCTTCCCCCAAGGGGGTCTGAATGGAAACCCGGCGCGTCATCGCACCGCCGCACACGCAACGGCGCACGGCACCGGGCGAACATGCCGGCGCGTGCCATCGAAGATGGACATGGATCCTCCCTGAAATCATTCATTGCCGCTCTGGTCGGCGGCATGTTTCGTCGGAGTATCCAAGCGCTCGGCGTCTTTCGTTCGACGCCGGCGAATGCGTCAGCGGAACCGTGAACGAATGCGCGCAGCGGCGACGGTGCCTCTGCCTGCGCCGACCCGCAGATGTCGAATGTTCACAAGCCGCGTGAGCTTCGGCCGATGCGCATCACGCGTTCGCGAACCTGTCCGCATAGGCGCGGAACATCGCGTTGCGCTCGTCGAGCGCCTCCTGCGTTGCGGGCACCATGATCGGCGCGCCTTCGCTCGCGAATGCCTGGCACTGTTCGACATACGGCCGCAGCTTCTCGTGATAGACCGGCGACGCCGCCGCCATGTCGCCACCGTGCTCGGTCCACGTGGTCGCCAGGAGCTCCGCCGAGACCATCGCCAGCGTGGTGCCCATGCCCGACAGCAGCGCTGCGCAGTGCCCCGCATCGCCGATGACCGCGACCTTGCCCTTGATCCAGCCCGGCATGCGCGTCTGGCTCACCGAGTCGAAGTAGAAGCCCTTGGCATCGGGGTCGATGAAGGCCGCGCGCATCGCAGGCACCTGCCAGGCATCCACGCGGGAGAGGAACTGGTCGAGCAGCCTGCGCTGTGCATCGAGGTCGCGGTAGTCGTAGTCGATCTCGGGGCTGGCGACGATCATCATCCCCTGCGGCCCGTCGCCGGCGTCGCGCACGGCGATGGTGAGGCCGGGCACGTTGAGCATCGCGCGTCGCCATTGCCGGCCCGGCGGCAGATCGACGAGCGCGACGTAGTGGCCGAAGTGCCGCACGTAGTCCTTCTCCGGCCCGAAGGCCAGCCTGCGCACGTTGGAGTGCAGGCCGTCGGCGCCCACCACAAGGTCGTAGCGGCCCGTCGCGCCATCGGTGAAGCCGACATCCACTCCGCCCGCGCGATCATCGAGCGACACGATCGAAGTCCTGAAGCGGAACTCCACGCCCGACGGAATGGCGTCCAGCAGGATCCGGTTGAGGCGGTCGCGGGTGATCTCGATGTCCTCGTCGGTCTCGTTGGCGAACCAGCGCAGGTCGAGCGTGGCGACCTGCGTTCCGCTGCCGTCGAGCACCGGCGCCGGCTCGATGGTGGCGACCTTCTCCTCGGCGATCCTCTGCAGGATGCCCATGCGCTGCGCGGTGCCGAGCGCACGGCCGCGAACGTCGATGGGCGCGCCGCCCGGGCGCAGCCCGTCGGCGCGCTCGACCACGGTGACCCGGTGGCCCAGGCTGGCGAACCAATAGGCGGCCGACAGGCCGGCCATGCTGGCGCCGGAAACGAGTACGTCCATGGGCTGATCCTCCTTCTGCGGCTACAGCTTGAATTCCCGGGCCATCTGGATCACCGCCTGCTTGTCGAAGGCGTTGATCTCGTCGATCAGCTCGTTGGTGAAAAGCCGGTTCGGGTCGCCGAGTTCGCTGGCGAGCTTCGGGTTCTTGCTGGCTTCGGCGGCCATGTCGACGTTGGCCTTCCATTCGGCCGGCGACGACGCGCCCATGCGCTGGTCGGGATCGTCGGGGCGGCGCATCCAGCTGTTCTTGCGGTCCTTGAGGATGAAGGCGAGCTCCTTGCGTGCGTCGTCCTCGCTGCGGCCCTTGGGCCGGCTCTCGGGATAGACCGCCCAGTGCAGGTCGATCGCGGCTTCGAGGTTCGCGTTCGAGAACAGGGTCGACTTCGCGATGCCCTGGAACAGAGCCACCAGCGACTTGCGGTCCTCCTTGAGCATCTTGCGCGGCACGCACATCCAGCCCGAGCCCACCTGCGCGAACCTGGGCGTGAGCGGCACGTAGCGCAGCTTCGTCCCCACCAGCTCGATGCGGGCTGCTGCCGTGTCGAAGGCCACCATCGCGTCCACGCGGTCGTTGTCGATCGCCGCGCCGGCGGGCGCGCCATCGCCGATGGCGATGTACTCGCAGCCGTCGTCCTTCAGGCCCAGCTCGGCCAGCATGGTCCTGGTGATGACGATGCCGGTGTCGCCCTGGCTGCGCACGCCGATGCGCTTGCCCGCGAGGTCGGCGGCCGACTTGATCGGGCTGCCGGGCTTCACCACGATGACGTTCGCATTGCGCGGCAGCCACTTGTAGACGCTCACCAGGTCGAGCGACGGGTCCTTCGCCATCGCGGGCAGCAGGATGCCCGGCACCGCCGGCCCGAAGTCCACGTGGCCGGCGCGCAGGCTCTGCAGCGCCTGCGTCATGCTGGACATGTTGACGTACTCCACGTCCACGCCGCCGGGCTTGTAGAAGTTCAGCTTCGGGTGCTGGCCCGCGGTGCAGAAGCACTGCTGCGGGTCGTTCACCGCCGCGGTGTTCGCCACCTTCATCACCCGCACACTCTGCGCCAGCGCCGGCAGGCTCCCGGCCAGGCCGAGGGCACCGAGGCCCAGGCCGAAATCACGTCGCGTCAACATGGCTCGCTCCTTCATACGGAAAAACAGGAATCGGGATTGCGGGATCGCGGGAATGCGGCGTTCAGACGTTCACCGTCCGCTGCGAGGTGTCCGCCGGCATCCAGTGCAGCACGCGGCGCTGGATGCGGCGCAGCAGGTCGGTCATCACGATGCCGATCACCGAGAGCACCACGCACACCGCGAAGCTGCCGCCGGTGTCGGCCTGCGCCTCCATCTGCAGGATGAGCACGCCCAGCCCCGCCTGCGCGCCGACGAACTCGCCCACCACCGCGCCGACCACGCTGAAGGCAGCGGCCATGTTCAGCCCCGCGAAGATGTAGGGCAGCGCGCTCGGAAACTTGGCCTTGCGGAAGATCTGCCACTGCGTCGCCGAGAGCGAGCGCAGCAGGTCGATGCGGTCGGGGTCCACCGCCTTGAAGCCCGCGATGCTGGTCACCAGCACGGGGAAGAAGGTGAGCAGGCAGATGATCATCACCTTCGAGCCGATGCCGAAACCCAGCCACACCACGATGATCGGCGCGACCGCCACCTTGGGCACGCTCTGCAGCGCGGCGACGTAGGGCTCCAGCAGCGCCTCGACCCTCGGCATCTGCGACACCACGATGCCGATCGCGAGGCCGACGCCGCTGCCGACGAGAAAGCCCAGCAGTATCTCGGTCACGGTCACGCCGCCGTGATACCAGAAGCCATCCTTCGCGAGCGGTCCGGTGGCGAGGCCGCGCCACAGCGCGACCAGGATGTCGCTCACCGGCGGCACGAGGTGCTGCGGGACCTTGAAGAGCCGCACCCCCGCCTCCCACGATCCGAGCAGCGCGGCGAGCAGCAGGATCGACTGCACCCGCGTCGAGGCGAGCGGATTGGCGCGGCGGCGCGGCCTGGGGCTGGCGGCGGGGGCCGGCGCACGGTCGCCGGATAGCGCAGGAGAGTCGGACTTGGCGAGCATGGCGGTGATCATCTGGTGGCCTCTTTGAATCGAACGGAATCAGTCGAACGAAGCCGCATGCGAGAAGCGCTCACGGATCGACGCGGATGCGGCAGCGAAGGCGGGATGCGACATCACGTCCATCGAGCGCGGGCGCGGCAGGTCCACGGGCAGCACGCGCTCGAGCGTGCCGGGGCGCGGCGACATCACGAACACCCTGTCGCCGAGGAACACCGCCTCGGGAATCGAGTGCGTGATCAGCACCACCGTCTTGCCGCTTTCCATCCAGATGCGCTGCAGCTCCAGGTTCATGCGCTCGCGCGTCATCGCGTCGAGCGCGCCGAAGGGCTCGTCCATCAGCAGGATCTTGGGGTCGTGCAGCAGCGCCCGCGCGATGGAGGCGCGCTGCTGCATGCCGCCGCTGAGCTGGCGCGGCAGCTTGTGCTCGAAGCCTTCGAGCCGGACCATCTGCAGCAGCTGCATCGCCCGCTCGCGCGCCTGCTTCGCGGGAATGCCCAGCACCTCGGCGGGCAGCATCACGTTCTCGAGGATGGTTCGCCACGGCAGCAGGATCGAACTCTGGAACACCACGCCCACGTCGCGCCGCGTGCCGTGGATCGGCTGGCCGTCGAGCAGCACGCGGCCGATGCCGTAGTCGAGCAGGCCCGCGAGGATGCGCAGCAGCGTGCTCTTGCCGCAGCCGCTGGGGCCGACGATGGTCACGAAGCTGCCCTGCTCGATGCTGCAGTCGATGTCCTTCAGCGCGAGCACGCCTTCGCCGCCGTCGCCGAAGTGCTTGGACAGCCCTTCGATGCGGATGTAGTCGGCGCGGCCGCGCGCGCGGTCGTGGTTCGGGCTCATGGCCTGGCTCCTTCGGGTTTCAGTTCTTGAGGAAGCGCACGATGTGCTGCGCCAGCATCTGCGGCGCCTGCATCGCGGTGACGTGGCCGATGCCGGGCAGCAGCACCGCATCGGCGCCGCGGATGCGGCCGGCCATCGAGAGCGTCACGCTTGCGGGCACCACGCGGTCGAGCTCGCCGGCCAGCACCAGCGTGGGCGCGACGATGTCGGCCACGCCCCTCTCGATGGCGGTCAGCGCGGTCGCCATCCGCCGAGCGGAACGCGCCGAGCCGGGCCGCGCGCTCGCGAAGATGCGCCGCAGTTCGGGCCGCTGCTGCAGGAAGACTTCGGGAAAGAACCGTGTCGCCAGTTCTTCCGCGGTGGCCGGCAGCCCGCTGCGCAGCTCGGCCAGGCGCTTCGCGTCGGGGCACAGTTCTTCGTAGGGCCTCGGCAGCGGCCAGGTGCTGCCGAGCACGAGGTGGTCTACCGAGCGCGGATGAAGCAGCGCCAGTGCCTGCGCGACGCGCCCGCCGAAGGACGAGCCGAACACGTGCGCGCGCTTGAAGCCCAGCGCCTTGATGAGCCGCTGTGCGTCGTCGGCAAGATCGGCCAGGGTCGAAGGGCGCTGCGGCCCCTCGGTCTCGCCGCAGTCGCGCTGGTCGTAGGCGATCACGGTGAAGTGCTTCGACAGATGCGGCACCAGCGCCGAGAACATCTGGCGCGAAGCTTCGGCGCCATGCATGAGCAGCAGCGGCGGGCCTTCGCCCTCGCGCTCGAAGGCGACGCGCAGTTCGCCGGCCTGCACGAAGCCGGTCATGCCGCGCCCCCTTCCTCGCCTTGGCGTTCTTCCTGGTCCATCCAGAAAGTCATCTCGATCTTCAGGCCGCGCGGGTCGTGCAGAAAGAGCTGGTGGATCGCCCAGCCCGGGATCGGCGCCTCGGCGAACGCGACGCCCTGTGCATGAAGGTGCGCGCGCATCTCGGCAAGCCCATGGGAGCGGAACGAGATGTGGTCGACGTGGCCGGTGACGGGCTCGACAGGCTCGTCGGGCGTCGAGAGATGCGCGTAGAGGTGCACGATCGGCTGGCCGTCCGCGTACAGCCAGGCGCCGGGCGCGGGAATCTCCGGCCGCGCGCCGACGGTGAGGCGAATCACGCGGGTGTAGAAGTCCAGCAGCGGCGGCAGCTCGTGCGGCGCGCAGCGGATCGTGAAGTGGTGCAGGGCGGTCACAGGCATGGCGTTTCCTCGAAGCTGTAGGCCAGTCGGGGCGCGACGGGCACCCAGCGCGCGGCGGCGAGCGCCAGCATGCGGATGCCCAGCACCTCCTGCGGCAGCCAGTGCTCGCGCGTGCCGAAGACGTTGAAGGTGGCGAAGCAGGTCCGCCCCTGCATCAGCGGCACGTTGACCACGCTGCGCAGGCGGTATTCGCGCATCTGCTCGAAGTCGTCGAAGTTGCTCGCGAGCACGTGCTCGCCCTCGCCGACGAACACGCGGCCGCGCACGAAGAGGCATTCGCTCCACGGCGTGAGCGTCTTGCGCTTCGCGCCGTTCACCGGAAAGCTCGACGCCTCCGACGAATAGAAGCGGCGCAGCAGGACCTGGCCCGCGGCGTCGCCATCGGTCGTCACGTTCTGCTGGATGCTGAAGATGCTGCCGGGCGCGACCTGCAGCCGGCGCTGGTCGATCAGCCGCATCGCCTCGCCGGCGTCCTGCGCCTCGGCCAGCGAGTCCAGGAAGGCGGCCGTGATGGCGGTGCCGGCAGCGACGGTGGAGGTTGTTTTCAGTGCAGTGGTCGGGTCCATGGGAAAAGTCTAGGACCCTCGATTCACCAAAGTGAAATAATTTCTGATAGCTCGATAACCGTGGAGTTATGGCCTTGCCCACCGCCCGCGACCCCGCCGCCGAACTGCAGCGCGCGCTGCTCTCCCGCCTCAAGCTGCGCCAGCTTTCGCTGCTGCAGGCCATCGACCGGCACCGCACGCTCGGCCGCGTCGCCGCCGAGATGCAGCTGAGCCAGCCGGCGATCACCAAGGCGCTGCACGAGGTGGAAGACATCTTCGGCAGCACGCTTTTCGAGCGGACCAGCAGGGGGCTGGTGCCCACGGCCGCGGGCGAGGCGGTGCTGCGCTATGCGCGGCGCTGGCTCGCCGAACTCGAGGCGACCGCGCGCGTGCTCACCTCGCTCGAGGCGGGGCGCGCCGGCCGCCTTCGGCTGGGCTTCACGCAGCAGGTGCCCCAGCAATTGATGTCGGCCGCGCTCACGCACCTGCTCGACCGCACGCCGCGCATTTCGGTGATGGCGCGCGAAGGCACCACCGACGAGCTGGTCGCAAGCCTCATCGCGCGCGAGCTCGACTGCGCCATCGGCCGCTCCTACGACGGCGACGCGACCGGGCTGGTGCAGGAGGCGATCCACGAGCAGGAGCCCTGCCTCGTGGTCGGCGCGAAGAACGTGCGGCGTCTCTCGCGCGGCCCGCTGGACTGGGCCCGGCTCGCGCAGCTCGACTGGATCCTGCCGCCGCCGAACACGCCGATGCGCAGGACCTACAACGCGATCTTCGTCGGCGCGGGCGTGCAGCCGCCGCTGCCGATCCTGGAGACCACCTCGATCCGCAGCATCGAGACGGCGCTGCGCCAGGAGCCCAACGCGATCACCATCTTCGCGCGCGACGTGGTCGCCGGAATGGAAGGCGCGGGTCACCTGGCGGCGCTGCCCCATCGCCTGAGCTGGAACCTGCCGCCGGTGAGTTTCTTCACGCTGAAGGAACTGGAAGCGCACCCGACCGTGCAATCGCTGCGCGCCGCGGTGGTCGAGACCGCGCGGCGCATGAAGCGCGCGGCGGGCTGAGCGCCGGACACCGTCGCCGTTGAACACGGCGACTCGGCTTCGCCTGTCTCGCCTTTCTTCTCTACTTTCTTTCTTATTTAAAGATAGTAGTAGTAGATAAGGGTAAACCCTGTCTGTGGAAAGTACCGCTTTTTCCTTGCGCGACAAGGACTTGCAGTCCCCGTACCGCTGTGAGCGCACGTGCTTCGGTGCTGCATCGGAATAGGGAACAACATCCGGCAAGCGGCTGCGACTGTGGATAACGCATGACTTGTGCCGGGACTGTCCCCAGGTTTTCTGTCGGCGGCGCCCATCGCCCGGATCGCGCAGGCCGCGCTAACGAGGAGCCGGAAAACAAAAAAGCCGGACACATGGGAATGTGTCCGGCTTGGTGTCTGGTCCCGCCGCCAGGAATCGAACCTGGATCTCAGCCTTCGGAGGGCCGAATTCTATCCGTTGAAATACAGCGAGGAATCGGGTCCGGTTTGCACCGGAGTCCGACATTATCGCCTATCAGGCGGCGGCTGCTTCCGCCTCGGCCGCGACGGGGGCAGCCGGCTGCGGCCGGGCGAACCCGAGACCCGCCAGATAGACCCTGAAGGTGCGCCTTCCGGTGGGCACGAGGTCGAAGGCCTCGGGGTCGAGCAGCCAGTTCTGGATGAGGCCGCTGATCAGCGCATGCAGCCCCTGCGCCGCCACGTGGCCCGGCACCGGCAGCTTGATGCGGCCACGTCGCGCGGCCAGGCGCAGCGCCTTCTCGAAATCGGTCACGCAGGCGTTGCGCGCGTCCAGGTGGCGCTGCTGCACCGAGGCCATGTCGTGCGTGTACTCGACCTTGTGGGTGGCGACGTCGAACACGCGGCGCACCTGCGGGTCGGTGGTCATGAGGGTGAGCGCGTGGACCATGCCCTCCTCGATCTCGGCCAGCGGATCGTCGACGCCAGGCGCGGCGGCCGCCCTCGGCGCGGCCTCCAGCGGCAGGATGACGCGCTCCATCATCGCGTTGAAGAGGTCGGCCTTGTCCTTGAAGTGCCAGTAGATCGCGCCGCGCGTCGCGCCGGCCTGCTGCGCGATCTGCTGCAGCGTGGTCTGCGAAACACCTTGCGCCTGAAACAGCAGCTCCGCGGCATCGAGCAACCGATGCCGCGTGGCCAATGCTTCTTCCTTCGTACGACGTGCCACCAAGTCTCCTGATTTGTAAAGACAACGCCCTCTATGTATCGTGGGGCCATTGCTCGGCCTGTCACTATACATCCATGAATGTATGTAAACTAGCCGGCTTCCCCGATGGCCTCCCTGGCTGTACAGGTTTCCGGTTCACGCCGCGAACGCGCCATCTCCCGTCTTCGCTTCAAAGGAATCGCATGCCCCTCCTGCATGTTTCGCGCCCATCGTCCTTTTCGCCGCGCCTCGCGACCGTGGCGGCCGTCGTCCTGCTGGTCCTTGCGGGCTGTGGCAAGAGCGATGCGCCCGCAGGCGCGGGCGCCGGAGGCGGCGGCGGTCATCCGGCTCCCGAAGTCGGCGTGATCGTTGCCACGCCGACCGACGTCGGCCTCGTCACCGAACTGCCCGGCCGCCTCGAGGCCTCCCGCGTCGCCCAGGTCCGCGCCCGCGCATCGGGCATCCTGCTGAAGCGCGAATTCCGCGAAGGCAGCGACGTGAAGGCCGGCCAGCTGCTGTTCCGCATCGACCCGGCACCGCTGGTGGCCGCGACCCAGAACGCGCAGGCCACGCTGGCGCGCGCCGAAGCCAACGCGGTGCAGGCCAGGGCCCTGGCCGAGCGCTACAAGCCGCTGGTCGAGGCCAATGCCGTGAGCAAGCAGGAATACGCGACCGCCGTGGCCTCCGCCAAGCAGGCTGAGGCCGACGTGGCATCGGGCCGCGCGGCGCTGCAGACCGCCAAGATCAACCAGAGCTATGCCGACGTGACCTCGCCCATCGCGGGCCGCATCGGCCGCGCCCTCGTGACCGAAGGCGCGCTGGTGGGCCAGGGCGACGCCACCGAGCTCGCCGTGGTGCAGCAGATCAATCCGCTGTACGTGAACTTCACGCAGTCGGCCTCCGACGCGATGAAGCTGCGCCGCGCCGTGGCCGCCGGCCAGTACAAGCGCGCGAGCGGCGAGGAAGCCGCGACCATCCGCGTGGTGCTCGAAGACGGCACCGACTACCCGCTCGAAGGCAAGCTGCTCTTCTCCGACCTCACGGTCGACTCCACCACCGGCCAGGTCACGCTGCGCGCCGAAGTGCCCAATCCCAAGGGCGAGCTGCTGCCCGGCCTGTACGTGCGCGTGAAGCTCGAGCAGGCCCAGGCCACCAACGCGATCACGGTGCCGCAGCAGGCCGTCACGCGCACGCAGCAGGGCGACACGGTGTCGGTGGTCGACAAGGACGGCAAGATCAGCAAGCGCACCGTCAAGATCAGCGCCGCCAAGGACAACCAGTGGGTGGTGCTCGACGGCCTGAAGGCCGGCGAACAGGTGATGGTCGACGGCTTCCAGAAGCTGCAGATGATGCCGCCGGGCACGCCCGTGAAGGCCGTCCCGTGGACCAAGCCGAACCCCAACGGCGGCGCAGCCAAGCCCGCCGCCGAGGCAGCCGCGCCCGCGGCAGCCGCCTCCGCCGAGAAGGCTCCGGCCGACAAGGCCCCGGCCGAGAAGAAGTAATCAGGAGCGCGCCCGCAAATGGCCAAATTCTTTATCGACCGACCGATCTTCGCCTGGGTGATCGCACTGTTCATCCTGGTGGTGGGCGGCGTGTCAATCACCCAGCTGCCGATCTCGCAGTACCCGCCGGTGGCGCCGCCCGCCATCGTGATCAACGTCGCCTACCCCGGCGCCTCGGCGCAGACGCTCGAGGACAGCGTGCTGTCCGTCATCGAGCGCGAGATGAACGGCTCGCCGGGCCTGATCTACATGGAATCGGTGGCCCAGGCCGACGGCACCGGCTCCATCACGATCAGCTTCGAGCCCGGCACCAACGACGACCTCGCGCAGGTGGACGTGCAGAACCGGCTGTCGCGCGCGACGCCGCGCCTGCCCTCCGCCGTGACGCAGCAGGGCGTGCGCGTGGACAAGTCGCGCAACAACTTCCTGATGTTCGTGATGCTGTCCTCGGACAACCCGAACTTCGACCCGGTTGCGCTCGGCGACTATGCCGCGCGCAACGTCGTGCCCGAGCTGCAGCGCGTGGTCGGCGTGGGTCAGGCGCAGCTCTTCGGCTCCGAGAACGCGATGCGCGTGTGGATCGACCCGGCCAAGCTGCAGGGCTTCAACCTGTCGGCCACCGACGTCAACAACGCCATCCGCGCGCAGAACGCGCAGGTGTCCTCGGGCACGCTGGGCGACCTGCCCAACATTCCCGGCCAGGCCATCGCGGCCACGGTGACGGTGAACGGCCAGCTGGTCAACGTCGAGCAGTTCAAGAACATCGTGCTGCGCGCCAACACCGACGGTTCGACCGTGCGGCTGAAGGACGTGGCGCGCGTGGAACTCGGCGGCCAGTCGTACGCCACCTCGGCGCGCCTGAACGGCGTGCCCGCGGTCGGCGTCGGCGTCCAGCCCACGCCCAACGGCAACGCGCTGCAGTCGGCCAAGGCGATCCGCGCCAAGATGGCCGAGCTCGAGCGCTACTTCCCGCAGGGCGTGAAGTGGGCCATTCCGTACGACAGCTCGCGCTTCGTGCAGATCTCGATCAGCGAAGTGGTCAAGACCCTGCTGGAAGCCGTGGCGCTGGTGTTCCTCGTGATGTTCCTGTTCCTGCAGAACTGGCGCTACACGATCATCCCGACCATCGTGGTGCCGGTGGCGCTGCTGGGTACCTTCGCCTCGCTGCTGGCGCTGGGCTTCTCGATCAACGTGCTGACCATGTTCGGCATGGTGCTGGTGATCGGCATCGTGGTGGACGACGCCATCGTGGTGGTGGAGAACGTCGAGCGCATCATGAGCGAAGAGGGGCTCTCTCCACTTGAGGCCACGCGCAAGGCGATGCGCCAGATCTCGGGCGCCATCATCGGCGTGACCGTGGTGCTGGTCTCGGTGTTCGTGCCGCTGGCCTTCTTCGCGGGCTCCACCGGCAACATCTACCGCCAGTTCTCGGCGGTGATGGTGGCCTCGATCGCCTTCTCGGCCTTCATGGCGCTGTCGCTCACGCCGGCGCTGTGCGCCACGCTGCTCAAGCCGGTGGAGGCGGGCCATCACCATGAGAAGACCGGCTTCTTCGGCTGGTTCAACCGCGGCTTCGCACGCACCGCCAAGGGCTACGAAGGCTTCGTCGCGCGCATCCTGCGCCGCGCCGCACGCTACCTCGTGATCTACGTGGCGATCATCGCCGCGGTGGTGTTCACCTACACCCGCCTGCCGAGCTCGTTCCTGCCTCAGGAAGACCAGGGCAACATCATCGTGAACGTGCAGCTGCCGCCGGGTGCGACGCAGGAGCGTGCGCTGTCGGTCATGCAGCAGGTCGAGGGCTTCATCCTGAAGCAGCCCGAGGTGCAGAGCATGGTGGGCGTGATGGGCTTCAGCTTCTCGGGCCAGGGCCAGAACGCGGGCCTCGCCTTCGTGACGCTGAAGGACTGGGAAGAGCGCAAGGACCCGGCCCACTCGGCCAGCGCGCTCGCCGGCCGTGCCTTCGGTGCGCTCTCGGGCATCCGCGACGCCTTCATCTACCCGCTGAGCCCGCCGCCCATTCCCGAACTGGGCAACGCCAGCGGCTTCAGCTTCCGCCTGCAGGACCGTGCCGGCGCCGGCCACGACGCGCTGATCGCCGCACGCAACCAGCTGCTGGGCATGGCCTCGCAGAGCAAGGTGCTGGCGCAGGTCCGTCCCGACGGCCTGGAAGACGCGCCGCAGCTGCAGATCGACATCGACCGCGACAAGGCCAACGCGCTGGGCGTGAGCTTCGACGCGATCAACGCGACGCTGTCGACCGCTCTGGGTTCGAGCTACATCAACGACTTCCCGAACCGCGGCCGCCTGCAGCGCGTGGTGGTGCAGGCCGACGCTCCGGCGCGGATGCAGCCCGACGACCTGCTCAAGCTGAACGCCAGCAACACGCAGGGCCAGCCGGTGCCGCTGTCGGCCTTCGCGACCACCAAGTGGGTCACGGGCGCCACGCAGACGGTGCGCTACAACGGCTATCCGGCCATCCGCATCAGCGGCGACGCGGCACCGGGCTACAGCACCGGCGCGGCGATGGCCGAGATGGAGAAGCTCGCATCGCAGCTGCCCGCCGGCTTCGGCTACGAATGGACCGGCCAGTCGCGCGAGGAAAAGCTCGCCGGCTCGCAGGCCATCATCCTGTACGGCTTCGCGATCCTGGCGGTGTTCCTCTGCCTGGCCGCGCTGTACGAGAGCTGGTCGATCCCGCTGTCGGTGATCCTGGTGGTGCCCCTGGGCGTGCTGGGCGTGCTGCTGGCGACGATGCTGCGTGCGTATTCGAACGACGTGTACTTCCAGGTGGGCCTGATCACGATCATCGGCCTGTCGGCGAAGAACGCGATCCTGATCATCGAGTTCGCGAAGGACCTGCAGGCGCAGGGCAAGGGCGTCATCGAGTCGGCCCTGGCCGCCGCCCACCTGCGCTTCCGCCCGATCATCATGACCTCGCTGGCCTTCGGCCTGGGCGTGGTGCCGCTGGCGATCGCCTCGGGCGCCGGCTCCGCCAGCCAGCGTGCCATCGGCACCGGCGTGCTCGGCGGCATGCTGACGGGCACCGCGCTCGCCGTGATCTTCGTGCCGGTGTTCTTCGTGGTGGTTCGCAGCCTGTTCAAGGGCAGCAAGCGCCAGCAAGAAGCCGACAAGCGGCATGCCGAAGCCGCCGGGATCGGCCCGGAGGAAACCAAGCATGACTGAACTCGGGCACACCCCCAGGCTTCGCGCACTGCGTGTCGCTTCGCCAACCCCCTTGCAGGGGGCGACACCTGCGGCCCGGCATGGCCGGTTCCGCGGTGTTTCCCGAACAGGCCGCGCAGTGCGTGCAGCGCGAACGGCCATGGAGTCGCAATGACAATGACGAAATTCATTCCCACAGCCCTGGCGGCGGCGATGCTGCTGGCCGGCTGCTCGCTGATCCCGACCTACGAGCGCCCTGCGGCGCCGGTGCCGACCACCTACCCGGGCGACCCGTCGCAGCCGCCGGGCCAGGCCGCGGCCAACCTGCCGTGGCAGGACTTCTTCACCGACCCGCGCCTGGCGGGCCTGATCCGCACGGCGCTCGCGAACAACCGCGACCTGCGCGTGTCGGTGCTCAACATCGAGCAGGCGCGCGCGCAGTTCCAGATCGAGCGCTCGAACCTGTTCCCCGCGCTCGGCCTGACGGGCGCGGGCTCGCGCTCGAGCCCCAACGCCTACCAGGCGATCGACCCGAGCCAGGGCAGCGTGGCCTCGCAATACAGCGTCAACTTCGGCTTCACCTCGTGGGAGATCGACTTCTTCGGCCGCATCCGCGCGCTGAAGGACCAGGCGCTGGCGCAGTACCTCGCCACGGACGAGACCCGCAAGGCGGTGCAGATCAGCCTGATCGCGTCGGTCGCCAACGGCTGGCTCACGCTGCTGGCCGACGACGAGCTGCTGGAGATCACGCGGCAGACGATGGTCACGCGCGAGGAATCGGTGCGCCTCACGAAGATGCGCTTCGACAACGGCGTGTCTTCTGAGCTCGACTTCCAGGCCGCGAACTCGCTGCTGGAAACGGCGCGCGCCTCCTATGCGCAGCAGCAGCGCACCCGCTCGCAGGACGAGAACGCCCTCGCCCTGCTGCTGGGCGCGCCGGTGCCTGCAGATGCACTGGCGGGTGGCGCCAGGGGCCTCGACGGCATCAAGCCGATGCCCGACGTGCCGGCCGGCCTGCCCTCCGACCTGCTGGCCGAGCGGCCCGACATCCGCTCGGCGGAGCAGCAGCTGATCGCGGCCAATGCCAACATCGGCGCGGCGCGCGCGAACTTCTTCCCGCGCGTGTCGCTGACCAGCTCGATCGGCACCGCGAGCAGCGAGTTCTCGGGCCTGTTCGACCGCGGCTCCAAGGCATGGTCCTTCGCGCCCACGGTGACGCTGCCGATCTTCGATGCTGGCCGCAACATCGCCACGCTCGACTCGGCCAAGGCCGGGCGCGAGATCGCGGTGGCGCAGTACGAGAAGTCGATCCAGACGGCATTCCGCGAAGTGGCCGACGCGCTCGCGGGCCGCGCCACGCTCGGCGAGCAGGTGCGCGCGCAGCGTGCGCAGGCCGATGCGGAGGCGGTGCGCTTCAAGCTCTCCGACCTGCGCTATCGCAACGGCATCGCCAGCGCGCTCGACCTGCTCGACGCGCAGCGCTCGCTGTTCACCGCGCAGCAGTCGGCGGTGACGACGCGCCTGCTGCAGCTGCAGAACCAGGTCACGCTCTACAAGACGCTGGGCGGCGGCTGGGCCACGCGCGAAGGCGACGGCGGCAAGGGCTGAGCCTCGAGGGCGTCCTCGAAGCCCCGGCAGGGGTCGAGACGCCTAGGCGTCCCATAAGGGAGGTCCCTTGCCCCTGTCGGCGGGGGCTCTCTCTATAATCGCCGGTTGGTTAGGAAAAGCCCCCCGACGAGCCCCCGATAATTGAGGACGCGAATGAGCGCAGACCCGCATTACCAGGCCACAGAAGAAGCCCACACCGGGCCGATCAAGAACCCGAAGCAACTGCTGCTCGCGGTATTTTTTTCCTTCATTGCCCCGATCCTGATCATCATGGGTCTTGTCTCCTACGTGGCCTCGGGCAACAAGCCCGCAGGTACCGCGCAAGGCGACAACATGGCGCTCTACGGCGTGACCAAGGAAGCGCGCGACCGCGAAGTGGCCGAGCGCCTCAAGAAGGTCGGCACCATCGAGATCCGTGACGCCAACCGTCCGCTGGCCACCGGCGAGGCCGTGTTCAAGGCCCAGTGCGTCGCCTGCCACGGCGCTCCCGGCATTCCCGGCGCGCCCCACCTGAACGACGCCGCAGCCTGGGGCCCGCGCATCGGCCAGGGCTACCCGACGCTCCTCGAACATGCACTGAAGGGCAAGGGCGCCATGCCTCCGCAGGGCGGCGGCGACTTCGAAGACCTCGAAGTGGGCCGTGCCGTGGTCTACATGGCCAATGCCGGCGGTGCCAAGTTCCCGGTGCCCGATCGCCCCGCTGCTGCGGCCGGGGCGCCGGCCGAAGGTGCTTCCGGCGCAGCGCCTGCCGAAGGCGCTGCGGGTGCGGCTCCTGCTGCATCTGCAGCGGCGAGCGCTCCAGCCAAGTAAGCGTTTTCCCTGATCTCCTCATGAAAGAACAAAGCCGGCCCAGCGCCGGCTTTGTTCTTTCTGCATTCGGCCTCAGGCGTGCGAGGCGGCTGCGTGGCGCTCGGCCGGGCTCAGCACGTGGCCGAAGCGCAGGGGCAGTTCGCTTGCCTGCACCGGCTCGGGCGTCCAGATGCCCCGCTCGACGGCCTCTGCGGCGATGCCCACGTCCTGCGTGTGCACGAGCCCGAGCCCCATCGGCGATGCCAGATAGAGCCTGCCGTCCTCGTCGAGGAGGCAGCCCGACACCTTGGCTGCCGTGCCCGTGTGGGCTGTGACGCTGAAGCCGCCACCATCCGCCTCCTCGGCAACGCGCCACACGAGGGGCGCGGCCTCCAGCTCCACGTACACGCGCTGCGGGCCGTTCTGGAAGAACCACTGGCCCTCGTCGTCGTGCTCGTAGTTGCGGTGGATGAATTCGATCAGCTTGTCGTGCCGCAGCATCGAGCCCTTGGCGGTGCGGAACGGGCCCTGGGCCTGGGTGCGGTCGTCGCGCATGTACCAGTTGCCGCGCGCGTCGAGGCCGAGCCAGCCGTAGCAGTGCGGCACGTTGGGCCACTTGGCCAATGCTTGCTTGACGATGTCATCCATGGCGTCATTCTCTTCCTGGCGGCAAGCCCCCACCGTCAGCGGAAGCGCCGCCGTGCAGCTGCAGCCAGCCGCCGACCTGTTCCGGCATGCCCCGCACATGACCCGGCGGCAGCCCCATCGGAAAGCCGACGTGCCCGCCGTGTTCGGGCTGCCACAGCGTGACGTACGAGCCGACCTCGCCGGGCTTCGGCAGGCTGCAGGCCGGAATGAAGGGGTCGTTGCGCGCGTTCACCACGAGGGCCGGCACCCGGATCGAGGCAAGGTGCGGCTTCGCCGAGCCCCGCGCCCAGTAGTCGTCGGCATCGCGGAAGCCGTGCAGCGGCGCGGTGAAGACGTTGTCGAACTCGTAGAGGTTGCGCGTCGACACCAGCCGCTCGCGGTCGAACAGGCCCGGAAACTGCGCCAGCTTGGCCAGCGCCTTGGGCTTCATGGTCGAGAGGAACATGCGCGTGTAGACCAGCCTGTTGAAGCCCTTGCCGATGGCCTCGCCGCCCGCGGCGAGGTCGAGCGGCGCGCAGACCGAGGCGACGGCACTCACCACGCCGGAGGCGGTCTCGCCCGCTTCGCAAGCCCATCGCATCAGCGCATTGCCGCCCAGCGACACGCCCGCCGCCAGCACCGGCCCGCCGCCCTTGCTCGCGTGCTGCTCGCGCATGCGCGCGAGGATCCAGCCGATCTCCTCGAAGTCGCCGGAGTGGTAGGCGCGCGGCGCGAGGTTCATCTCGCCGCTGCAGCCCCGGAAATGGGGCACCGCGAAGGCCATGCCGCGCGAGGCCGCGAAGGCGGCGAAGGCCTCTGCGTAGTGGCTTCGCGAGGAGCCTTCGAGCCCGTGGAACAGCACCAGCAGCGGCCTCGCCCCGGGCATCGCGGCGTCGACGAAATCGACGTCGATGAAGTCGGTGCCGTCGGGGGTCGACCAGCGCTCTCGGCGGTAGACCGGCGCCGGCCCGTCGAAGCGGCGGGCGTAGAGCGCGGGCCAGATGGTCTGCAGGTTGCCGCCGGGCAGCCAGCGCGGCGCGGCGTAGCCCATCGCCTCGAGGGAAGAAGTTCCGGCCGCGGCGGCCGGGGAGAAGGAAGCGACCGGGGAGAGCATCGATCGATCGTCAATCAATGCAGGACCTGGGGCGGATCGTTCGCGTCGTCCGGCTCGCGCGCGGTGCCGGGGCTCGCATGGTGCGCCACCATGCGCCAGCCCTGCGCGGTCTTGTGATAGACGTTGGTGGCCAGCACGAAGGCATGGCGCGGGCCCTCGGCGGTGAGCACCTCGATGCGCTCCAGCACGTTGTGCACGGCGCTCGCGAGCGACTCGATCTTGCGCACCCGCGCCGGCATCGCATGGATCGCGCCGTTGCCGAACATCTGCTCGAAGGCCGCGCGGATCGCCACGGCCCCCACCAGCCGCGGGCCGCCGGGGTGCACGCAGAACACCTCGTCCTCGTCGGCCCAGCAGGCCATCAGCGCATCGATGTCGCCGCGCTGCAGCGCTTCGTAGAAAGCCGTCTCGACGTCGTCGGCGGTGCCGCCGATGGCCGCTGCGGCACGGAGTGGGGTCTTGGGCATGGCGTGATTTTGCCCCGCCCTCCGTGACGCGGGCACTGCACCGCTTTGGTCCTTGCCGCACCGGTCGGCCGCACTTCGGGCGGATCGCATGCTCCGTTTTGGACCAAATGGTCAAACCCGGAACGCCTGTTTTTCGCAAGTCTTTGATTTGAAAGGATTTATCCAACTGGCACGCCGCATGCATGGAGCCTCCCGAACCCGCAACAGGAGCCCTTCCAATGAACGTCGGCATCTTCATCCCCATCGGCAACAACGGCTGGCTGCTTTCCGAGAACGCACCGCAGTACAAGCCCAGCTTCGAGCTCAACAAGGAGATCACGCTGAAGGCGGAGCGCTACGGCGTCGACTTCGCGCTGTCCATGATCAAGCTGCGCGGCTTCGGCGGCAAGACGGAGTTCTGGGACCACAACCTGGAGTCCTTCACGCTCATGGCCGGCCTCGCCGCGGTCACCAGCAGGATCAAGCTCTTCGCCACCGCCGCCTCGCTGGTGATGCCCCCTGCCATCGTGGCGCGCATGGCCTCCACCATCGACTCGATCTCCAACGGCCGCTTCGGCCTGAACCTCGTCACCGGCTGGCAGCGGCCCGAGTACTCGCAGATGGGCATGTGGCCCGGCGACCAGTTCTTCGGCACGCGCTACCAATACCTGTCCGAATACATCCAGGTGCTGCGCGACCTCTGGGGCAAGGGCTCGTCCGACTTCAAGGGCGACCACTTCAAGATGGACGACTGCCGCCTCAGCCCCCGCCCGCAGGCCGACATGAAGGTGATCTGCGCCGGCCAGAGCGACGCAGGCATGGATTTCTCGGCCAGGTACGCCGACTACAACTTCTGCTTCGGCAAGGGTGTGAACACGCCCAAGGCCTTCGCGCCCGCGGCCGACAAGCTCATCGAGGCTACCGCGAAGACCGGCCGCAAGGTCACCACCTACGTGCTGATGATGGTGATCGCCGACGAGACCGACGAAGCCGCGCGCGCCAAGTGGGAGCACTACAAGGCCGGCGCCGACCACGAGGCCATCGCGTGGCTGGGCCAGCAGGGCGCGGCCGACACCAAGTCGGGCGCCGACACCAACGTGCGCCAGATGGCCGACCCGACCTCCGCCGTGAACATCAACATGGGCACGCTGGTCGGCTCCTACGCGAGCGTCGCGCGCATGCTCGACGAAGTGGCCGAGGTGCCCGGCACCGAAGGCGTGCTGCTGACCTTCGACGACTTCGTGCAGGGCGTCGAGGCCTTCGGCGAGCGCATCCAGCCGCTGATGAAGAGCCGCGCGCACGTGCACAGCCCCGTGCCCTCGCAGGTCGAACCCGAGCGCCTCGCGGCCTGAGCGGAAGGAGCGCCACGTGACCACTCCCGCACGCAACACCACCCTCACCTCGAACACGCCCGTCGGCGCGCCGCGCGCGCCCGGTGCACCCGCGCCGCTGATACTGCCCGCGCGGCCCGAACCGCTGGCGCTGCACGCGAGCGACTCGGCGCTGATCGTCGTCGACATGCAGAACGCCTACGCCTCCATCGGCGGTTACGTCGATTCGGCCGGCTTCGACATCTCCGGCGCGCAGGGCACCATCGCCGGCATCGTGCGCGCCATCGCGGCGGCGCGCGCGGCGGGCATGCTGGTCGTGTTCCTGCAGAACGGCTGGGACGCGAACTACGTGGAAGCCGGCGGCCCCGGTTCGCCCAACTGGCACAAGTCGAACGCGCTCAAGACCATGCGCGCCAGGCCCGAGCTGCAGGGCAAGTTCCTCGCCAAGGGCGGCTGGGACTACGAGCTCATCGAGGAGATGAAGCCACAGCCCGGCGACATCGTCGTGCCGAAGACGCGCTATAGCGGCTTCTTCAACAGCACGCTCGACAGCACCCTGCGCTCGCGCGGCATCCGCCACCTGGTGTTCACCGGCATCGCCACCAACGTGTGCGTCGAATCGACGCTGCGCGACGCCTTCCATCTCGAATACTTCGCCGTGATGCTGGAAGACGCCACGCACGAGCTCGGCGGACCCGCCATCCAGAAGGCATCGGTCTACAACGTGGAGACCTTCTTCGGCTGGGTGTCCACGACGGAGCACTTCTGCAGCACCTTCGCGCCCTCCCTCGGTACCCAGGCCGCACAAGCCGACCAGGCCGCCAAGGCCGAAGCGGCCGTCGCCTGATTTCCCCTTCCCACCCTCTTCGACAAGGACCCTCCACCATGCCCAAGCAAGCCATCATTCCTCCCGGCACCGGCGTTCCCATCGCTCCCTTCGTCCCCGGCACGCTCGCCGACGGCGTGCTCTACGTGTCGGGCACGCTGCCCTTCGACAAGGACAACAACGTGGTGCACGTCGGCGACGCGAGCGCGCAGGCCAGGCACGTGCTGATGACCATCAAGGGCGTGGTCGAGGCCGCCGGCGGCACCATGGACGACGTGACCTTCAACCAGATCATGCTCAAGGACTGGGCCGACTACGCGAAGATCAACGCGGTGTACGCCGAGTTCTTCCCCGGCACCAAGCCCGCGCGCTACTGCATCCAGTGCGGCCTGGTGAAGCCCGACGCGCTGGTCGAGATCGCGTCGATCGCGCACGTGGGCAAGAAGGCCTGAGCTTCATGAGCGCGCTGCACTACGAGGTGCACGGGCCGTCCGATGCAGCGGCCACGGTGCTGCTGTCGTCGGGCCTCGGCGGCTCGGCCGGCTTCTGGCAGCCACAACTCGGCGCGCTGATCGCCGCCGGCTACCGCGTCATCGCCTACGACCAGCGCGGCACCGGCCGCAGCCCCGCCGCGCTGCCCGAGGCCTACGCCATCGCGGACATGGCCCGCGACGTGATCGAGATACTCGACGCGACGAACACCGCGCGGTGCCATTTCGCCGGCCATGCGCTCGGCGGCCTCGTCGGACTGCAGCTTGCACTCGACGCGCCTTCGCGCATCGCGAGCCTCGCGCTCGTCAACGCGTGGTCGAAGCCCAATCCGCATTCGGCGCGCTGCTTCGATGCACGGCTCGCGCTGCTCGACGCATGCGGCCCGCGCGCGTACGTCGAAGCGCAGCCGATCTTTCTCTATCCCGCCGCCTGGGCCGCCGAGAACGCGCAGCGCGTGGCCGACGAAGTCGATCACGCCTTCGCGCACTTCCCGGGCGAAGCCAACATGCGGGCTCGCATCACCGCGCTGCGCGCCTTCGACATCGACGCCAGCCTCGCCGACATCGTCGCGCCCGCATTGATCGCCGCAGCCAGGGACGACACGCTCGTGCCCTGGACCTGCTCGCAGCGCCTGGCCGATGGCCTGCGCGACGTCACGCTCGACTTCATGCCGCACGGCGGCCATGCCCACAGCGTGACAGAGGCCGACACCTTCAACCGCAGCCTGCTCGACTTTCTCTCGCGGGTCAGCGCACCCGCCGTTCCAGCATGACCCTCAAGAACACCCTCGACGACGCCGCGCTGTCGCTGCTCTTCACCGGCGCGCGCACCCACAACGGCTGGACCGACGAGCCCGTCACCGACGCGCAGCTCGCGCAGATCTACGCGCTCGCGAGCCTCGGCCCCACATCGGCCAACTGCTCCCCCGCGCGCTTCGTCTTCGTGCGCACGCCCGAAGGCAAGGAGCGCCTCGCGCCGGCGCTCTCCAAGGGCAACCTCGAAAAGACCATGACCGCGCCCGTCACCGTCATCGCCGCGTGGGACCGCAAGTTCTACGACAGGCTGCCCACGCTGTTCCCGCACGCCGACGCGCGCAGCTGGTTCACCGGCAGCCCCGAGGCCGCGCACGAGACTGCCTTCCGCAACGCCAGCCTGCAGGCGGGCTACCTGCTGCTCGCGGCGCGCGCGGTCGGGCTCGACGCGGGCCCGATGTCGGGCTTCGACAAGGCGAAGGTCGACGCGGCCTTCTTCGAGGGCACCGACTGGACCGTCAACTTCCTCATCAACCTCGGCCATGGCGACACGTCGAAGCTGTTCGGCCGCCTGCCGCGGCTGGCCTTCGACGAGGCCTGCCTGCTGGCCTGAAGGAGTCACGCGAGATGCTGCACAACGCCATGGCCTCGAACCCTGCTTCATCGTCACCCAACCCAGCCCTGCTTCCGCAGGGCCTGCAGAAGGCCGACTACCGCAACGCGATGGCGCGGCTGGGCGCGGCGGTGAACATCATCACCACCGACGGCCCCGCAGGCCGCGCGGGCTTCACCGCATCGGCCGTGTGCAGCGTGACCGACGAGCCGCCGACGCTGCTGGTGTGCCTCAACCGTTCGGCCTCGGTGTACCCGGCGTTCAAAGCCAACGGCGTGCTGTGCGTCAATGTGCTGGCGGCCGGGCACCAGTCGCTGTCCACGCTATTCGGCGGCAAGACGCCGATGGACGAGCGCTTCGCCGCGGCCCGCTGGAGCAGCAAGACCACCGGCTCGCCAGTGCTCGACGATGCGGCCGTGTCCTTCGACTGCCGCGTGGTGCACGCGACGAGCGCAGGCACGCACGATGTCCTGTTCTGCGAGGCCGTCTCGATCGCCATCGGCGGTGCGGCGCAGGGCCTCATCTACTTCGATCGCCGGTATCACGAGATCGCTGCGCCGCCGCAGCACTGATCCGTTTTATCCCCTCTCCCCTCGGGGAGAGGGTTAGGGTGAGGGGGCAACGGCGCTCGCAGGAGCAGCAGTGACTTTTCAGGCCGCCACCCACCCCAACCCTCCCCCAGCGGGGGAGGGAGCAAGGCAGGCCTCAGCGCGGCACGATGCCCTGCAGCACGATGCGCTGAACGTTCTCCACCGCACGCTCGAAGAAGGCTTCGTCTTCCAGCGTATGCCCCGACAGCGCCTGCACCTGCACGCCGAAGTCCGCGTAGTGCTGCGTCATTGCCCACAGCCCGAAGATCAGGTGGTGCGGATCGACCGGCGCCAGCTTGCCCGCATCGATCCATGCGCGGATCACTTCCGATTTCTTCTCCACCAGCGTGCGCAGTTCGCGATCGAGTTCGTCGCGCAGCAGCGGTGCGCCCTGGATCATCTCCAGGCAGAAGAGCCGCGACGCATCGGGCCGGTCGCGCGAGATCACCAGCTTGCGGCGGATGTAGCCGCCGATGGCCTCGACCGGGTCCTGCTCGGCGCTGAAGCCGCGCAGCGGTTCGAGCCACAGCGCGAGCAGGTCGCGCAGCACGTTGACGTAGAGCTCTTCCTTGTTGGCGAAGTAGTAGAGCAGGTTGCTCTTCGACACATCGGCGCGAGCGGCCACCTGGTCGATGGAGGTGCCATGCAGGCCGAAGCGCGAGAACAGCCCCAGCGCCGCGCCGAGGATCGCGCTGCGCTTGTCCTCGATCTGGCGCAGCCTGCGGTTCACCGCGGACGCGCTGCGCACCGCAGGCTTCGCGCGCTTGCGTGCGGGACTCTCCTTGCTGGCGCTCGCGGCCAGTGCTTTGGTCTTCGGCATGTTCCCTCGATCCTCCCTCGTTCGTTCGTTCGATCAGTCGGTCCTGCCTCGGCAGGCGTTACGGCGCACCACTGTAAGGCCGTGGTGCATCGCCTTGCGCCGCGACCGCCTTCGCGGCACGGCAATTCGCACCATGCTGACGCGACGGATGGGTTTTGTCCATTTGGTCCAACTGGCACAGACGTTGCATGGCGAAAGGCATGCCAAGCAAGAGGAACCTGCCATGACCCTGCTTTCCGTACCCATCATCGATCTCGCGCCCTACTTCGCCGGCACCGCCGAAGGCAAGGCGGAGGTAGCGAAGAAAGTCGACGAGGCCTGCCGCAGCATCGGCTTCCTCGTCATCACCAACCACGGCATCTCGCCCGAGCTGATCTCGCGCGTGTCGTCGCTCTCGCGCAAGTTCTTCGACATGCCGCTGGGCGAGAAGCGAAAGGTCGATCGTCCGCGCGAAGACGCTGTGCGCGGCTACAGCGCGGTGGGCGAGGAAGGCCTCTCCTACAGCCTGGAGGAAGCGGCACCGGGCGACCTGAAGGAGTCGTTCTCCATCGGCCCCTCGAACGTGCCGGACGACGACTACCACCGCGGCCCCGCCGCGGGCCCGCACTTCGAGCCCAACAGCTGGCCGCCGCTCGAGGGCTTCAAGGAGGCCTACGAGCAGTACTTCGAGGCGATGAGCGATCTCTCGCGCTCGCTGATGCGCGTCTTCGCGCTCGGCCTCTCGCTGCCCGAGACCTTCTTCGACGACAAGATCGACAAGCACATCAGCATGTTCCGCGTGCTGAGCTACCCGCCCCAGCGCGAGCAGCCCCTGCCCGGCCAGCTGCGCGCGGGCGCGCACAGCGACTACGGCAGCCTCACCATCGTGCTGCCCGACGACAAGGGCCTGCAGGTGTTCAACAAGGCCGGCCAGTGGGTGGACGTGCCGCAGGTCGAGGGCGGCCTGGTGGTCAACATCGCCGACCTCATGATGCAGTGGACCAACGACCAGTGGGTGTCGACGCTGCACCGCGTGATCAACCCGCCCTTCGAGGTGGCGAGCACCAACCGCCGCCAGTCGCTGGTGTTCTTCCACCAGCCCAACTACGACGCGATGGTCGAGTGCCTGCCGAGCTGCCTCGCGCCGGGCGAGCAGCCGAAGTACGCGCCCATCTCGTCGGGCGACCACCTCACCTCCAAGTTCGTCAAGCAGACGACCTTCGGCGGCACCAAGGTCGCGGCCTGATTCCTCGGAGGCGCCCGGATCACATGGCCCACCTGTCCTACGTCAACGTCTTCGCGAAGGACGTGGTCGCGCTCAGCGGCTTCTACCAGCGCGTGTTCGGCTTCAAGGAGATCGAGGCGATCCGCTCGCCCATCTTCCGCGGGCTGGACACCGGCAAGTCGAGCCTCGGCTTCAACGCGCTCGATGCCTACGAGCTGCTGCACCTGAGCGAGTTCTCCGACACGCGCGGCGTGAAGTTCCTGCTGAACATCGACGTCGACAGCCAGGCCGACGTCGACCGCATGGTGCCAGTCGCGCTCGAGGCCGGCGCCACGCTCGTGAAAGCGCCCTACGTCACCTACTACAACTGGTACCAGTCGGTGCTGCTCGATCCCGAGGGCAACGTGTTCCGCATCAATTTCATGATGTAGCGGCGCGCGGCCTTCGCCTCTCTTCTCTCGCTTCTGCTTTTCCCTCCCCCGTCTTCACGCTCCTCACGAAAGGTTGCTCCATGCCGCGCATTTCCTCCAACGGCCCGGCCCTCGGCCTGGCACTGACGCTCGCAGCCTGCGGCGCCTCGTTCTCGCTGCCGGCCGCCGCCGACGGCTTCACGCTGAAGGACAAGCCGAAGATCGCGATGCTCTACTTCGGCCCCAAGAACGACGGCGGCTGGACGCAGGCCTTCGACGAGGCCCGCGTGAAGATCGAGAAGGAGATCGGCCAGAAGATCCAGTTCGTGGAGAACGTGCCCGAGGACGCGTCGGCCATCAAGCCCGCGGCCGAGAAATTCATCCAGCGCGGCGCCAACATCGTGATCGGCACCGCCTTCGGCTACTCCGACAGTTTCAAGGACCTGGCCGCCAAGTACCCCGACGTGGCCTTCCTCAACGGCTCTGGCACCACCAACGGCAGCAACCTCGAGTCGTTCTACGGCCGCACCTACGAGAGCCAGTACCTCTGCGGCATGGCCGCCGGTGCCGCATCGAAGACCGGCAAGCTCGGCTTCGTCGCGGCCAACCCCTTCGGCGTGGTGAACTGGACCATCAACGCCTTCGCGCTCGGCGCGCAGAAGATGAACCCCAACGCCACCGTCAACGTGATCTACACCGGCGCGTGGAACGACCCGGTGAAGGAGCGCGCCGCCGCCGCCGCGCTCATCGACCAGGGCGCCGACGTGATCGGCCAGCACGTGGACAGCCCCACGCCGCAGATCGTCGCGCAGGAGCGCGGCGTGTACGGCACCGGCCACCACCGCGACCTGCGCCAGTTCGCGCCCAAGGCAACGCTGTGCTCCTCCGTGTGGGTGTGGGACCGCTTCCTGACGCCGGAGCTCAAGAAGATCATGGCCGGCGGCTGGAAGCCTGCGCAGTACGGCGCCTTCATCGAGATGAAGGACGGCGGCACCGACATCGCCGGCTTCGGCCCGGCCGTGCCCAAGGACAAGGCAGCCCTCATCACCGCCGAGCGCGACGCGATCATGAAGGGCAAGCAGATCTACGCCGGCCCGCTCGCCGACCGCGACGGCAAGGAGCGCGTGGCCAAGGGCGCCGTTCTTTCGGACGCCGACCTCTGGAAGATGGACTGGTTCGTCAAGGGCGTGGTCACGCAGAAGTAGGCCCGCAGACAAGGCAAGGCCGCACATGCCCAACGCGCTCGAACTCACCGGCATCCGCAAGTCCTTCGACGGCTTCGCGGCTCTGACCGACGCCCACTTCGCAGCGCGCTGGGGCGAGGTGCACGCGCTGCTCGGCGAGAACGGCGCAGGCAAGTCGTCGCTGATGAACATCGCGGCCGGGCTCTACGCGCCCGAAGCCGGGCAGCTGCTGGTTGACGACAACGCGGTGCGATTCGCCGGGCCGCGCGATGCGGCGAAGCACCGCATCGGCATGGTCCACCAGCATTTCAAGCTGGTGCGGCCTTTCACGGTGGCACAGAACATCCTGCTCACCGCGCCGCCGCCGGCGGAGTTCCAGAGCCATGGCGAGAGGCTGCGCGAGATCACGCGCGACATCCGCAACAAGGCCGCGGAGCTGGGCTTCGACATCGATCCGTCGAAGCGCGTCGATGCGCTGTCGGTCGCCGAGCAGCAGCGCGTTGAGATCCTCAAGGTGCTGCTGGCGGGCGCGCGCATCCTGATCCTGGACGAGCCCACGGCCGTGCTGACCGACCAGGAGGCCGCGCGCCTGCTGCAGACGGTGCAGGGCCTGGCGCGCAAGGGCTCGGCGGTGGTGCTGGTCACGCACAAGATGGCCGACGTGAAGACCTACGCCGACCGCGTGACGGTGATGCGCGGCGGCCGCACGGTGGCCACGCTGAAGCCGGAAGAAGCGTCGGTGGCCGAACTGGTGAAGCTCACCGTGGGCGAATCGATCGCCGCGCAGGGCTTCCAGCCCTCGGCGGCGCCTCGCGGGCCGGTGCGCCTTTCGGTGCGCGGGCTGCGCACGCCGGCCTCGCCCGAGGGCCGCCGCGTGCTCGACGGCGTGGACCTCGAACTGCATGCCGGCGAGATCTACGGCCTCGCCGGCGTGGGCGGCAACGGACAGGGCGAGCTGGCGGGCGCGATCATGGGCCTGGACGGCGAACCCACCGAAGGCGGGATGCGGCTCGAAGGCCATGGCGATCTGAAGACCATGCCCGCCTCGGTGCGCCGGAGCATCGGCATCGCGGCCATTCCCGCCGACCGCTACGGGCTCGCGCTCGCGGGCGGCCTCTCGGTGGCCGAGAACTACGCCATCGGCCGGGTGCACACCGGCCGCTACGGACCCGTGTGGCGCCTGCGTCGCGGCCGCATCCAGAGCGACACGCAGGAAGCGGTGCGCGCCTTCGATGTGCAGGGCGTGCGCTCGGTCGCGCAGAAGGCGGCGCTGCTCTCGGGCGGCAACGCGCAGAAGCTGGTGCTGGCGCGCGAGTTCGGCAAGTCGCCCACGCTGGTGCTCGCGCACAGCCCGAGCCGCGGGCTCGACGTGCGCGCCAGCGCCGAGGTGCACGCCAGGCTGCGCGCTGCACGCGACAGCGGCGCGGCGGTGCTGCTCATCAGCGAAGACCTCGACGAGGTGCTGCAGCTCGCCGACCGCGTCGGCGTGATGACGCGCGGTCGCATCGCCGGCGAGTTCGCGCAGCCCGCGGACCGGCAGGCCATCGGACAGGCGATGGTGGACCATGGCTGACGCATCCCTCATGGCCGACATGGCAGCTCCCTCTTCCACATCCTCCACGCCTTCCAAGGCATCTGCTGCCGTCGCGCAAGAAGCGCCGCGCGCGGTGCAGCCCGTGCAACCGCTGGCACGCCGCCGCTACGCGCTCGAGATCCGCCAGCACATGCCGTGGCGCTGGCAGGCGCTGATCCTTGCGGCCGCGCTGCTCGCGGGCTTCGCGATCTCGGCGGCGATCCTCATCGCGGCGGGCGTACCCGCCGACGAGCTCGCCAACGAGTTCGTGACCCAGACCTTCTTCGACGGCCAGAACTTCCGCGCCGTGCTCTTCCAGGCCGCGCCGATGATCCTCGTCGGCCTCGCGGGCTGCGTCGCCTTCCGTGCGCGTTTCTGGAACCTCGGGCTCGAAGGCCAGATGATCTGGGGCGCCATCGGCGCGACCACCATCTCGATGTGGCAGATCGGCCCCGAGGGCCTGCGCCTGCCGCTCATGTTCGCCGCGGCCATCGGCTGCGGGCTGATGTGGGTGCTGGGGCCCGCGTGGCTCAAGCTCAAGCTCGGCGTGAACGAGATCATCTCCACGCTGATGCTCAACTACATGGCAGCCAACTTCCTGCTGCACCTGGTCTACGGCAGCTGGAAGGACCCGAAGGACAACTTCCCCTACTCGCCGCAGTTCCGCGCCTTCGAGCGGCTGCCCGAGCTGGGCGCGGGCATCGGCAGCTCGATCCTGCTGGCGGGCGTCGTCGCGCTGCTGGCGTGGTGGCTCGCGAGCGTGAGCCGCATGGGCCTGTACCTGCGCTTCGTCGACGCCAACCCGCGCATGGCGCACGCCAGCGGCGTGCCGGTGCGGCGCACCATCTACGGCGCGGTGCTGCTGTCGGGTGCGATGGCCGGGCTCGCGGGCTTCGCGGTGGCGGCGGGGCAGGAAGGTCGCCTCACGCAGGCCTTCTACCAGGGCTACGGCTTCTCGGGCATCCTCATCGCCTTCCTCGCGCGCAACAACCCGCTGGCGGCCACGGTGGTGGCGCTGCTGGTGGCGGCGCTCTTCGTCACCGGGCGCAGCCTGCAGGTGTTCTACCAGGTGCCGTTCTCGATGGTGCAGCTGATCCAGGCGGTGATCGTGGTGTGCGTGGCGTCGAGCGACTTCTTCATCCGCCACCGGCTGCGCCGCGTGGGCGGGGAGGCCGTGCAATGACAGGCGGCATCGTTCTCAACTGGCTCGCGAGCACGCCGGACTTCGCGGTGCCCTATGCGCTCGCCGCGCTCGGTCTCATCATCTGCGAGCGCGCGGGTGTGCTCGCACTCGGCGCCGAGGGACTGATGCTGGTCGGCGCGCTGGCCGGCATCGGCGCGCAGATCGTGATCGGCCAGCCGGCCGTGTCGCTGGTGCTCGCGATGCTGGCTGCCAGCGTGGTGTCGGTGCTGTTCGCGGTGATGGTGATCTGGCTGCGCGTGAACCAGGTGATCGCCGGGCTCGCGCTGGTGTTCTTCTGTCAGGGGCTCACCGCGCTGGTGGGCTCGATGGCCGAGTGGACCAACCATGCGACCGAAGGCATCGGCACGATGGGCCTGTGGCCGCTGTCGATGCTGCCCGGCGTGGGCCGGATCTTCGAGCAGAACGCGATGGTGTGGCTCACGCTGCCGATCTTCGGCGCGGTGGCGTGGTTCTTCGCGCGCAGCTCGGCCGGCCTGCGGCTGCGCGCGGTGGGCGAGAACCCGCAGGCGGCCGACGCGGCGGGCATCCGCGTGACGGCATGGCGCTTCGCGGCGGTGCTCGCGGGCTCGGCGCTGGTGGGGCTGGCGGGTGCCTACATCTCGGTAGTCAGCACCAAGCTGTGGATCGCCGGCATGACCGGCGGCCGCGGCTGGATCGCCGTGGGCCTCGTGATCTTCGCTCGCTGGTCGCCGTGGAAGGCGCTCGTCGGCGCGCTGCTCTTCGGCTGCATCGAGGCGCTGATTCCCCAGCTGGCCGCCGCCGGCGTGCAGCTGCCGCAGTACTTCGTGATGATGACGCCGTATGCGGTGACGCTCGGCGTGATGGTGTGGGTCGCGCTCTCGCGGCGCGGCGCCGATGAAGAGCCCGGCGCGCTGGGCCAACCCTACGTGAGAGAAGAGCGCCGATGAAGGCCTGGGTCTACAACGAAGAGCGCGAGCTCGACGCGGCGAAGTTCGCCGACTACCTCAATCCCGCCACCAGCGCTGTCGTCTCCATCGACATGCACCGCGGCCACCTCGACGACAGCCCCGACTGCCCCTGCCCCGCGCCGCGTGCGCGCGACGTGGTGGCGCCCATCGACGGCTTCCACGACGCGGTGCGTGCGCTGGGCGTGCGCATCGTGCACGTCAGGTCGGTGCTGCGGCCCGGCGGGGTGGACGACATCAACGGCATTCCGTCGGCATGGCGGCGCACCTTCCCGCTGCACGTGGGCGAGATCCCGAACGCCGACGCGCACGCCATCGAAGGCTCGAAGTGGACCGAGTGGGTCACGCGCGTGGAGCCCGGCGACATGCGCGTGGACGGCAAGCGCCGGCTCTCGGCCTTCTATCCGACCGACCTCGACTTCCTGCTGCGCAACCAGCGCATCGAGACCGTGGTGCTCGACGGCGGCTTCACCGACTGCTGCGTGCTCAACACCGCCTTCGACGCCAGCAACCGCAACTACCGCGTGATCGTGCTGCGCGACCTGGTGCGCGGCACCGACGCGCACCTGGAGGGCGCGGCGCTGGCGATGGTGTCGCTGCACCTGGGGCTGGTGATGGACTCGCGCGAGCTGCTCGACCAATGGGGCGGCGCGCCCCGCCATGGCTCTTCTCCTTCTCCATCCCTTTCCTGAGATCCGACGCCCGATGCCGAACTCCATTCCCCTCGTCGACCTCGGCGGCAACCTCGACCCGAGCACCCCCGCGGCCAAGACCTCCGCCTTGCAGCTGCACGAAGCGCTGAGCACCATCGGCTTCGCCTACATCTCGGGCCACACCGTGCGGCGCGCCACGCGGGACGCGGCCTTCGCGGCTTCCCGCGAATTCCACGCCTCCACGCTCGAGCAGAAGCGCTCGCTCGCGATCAACGCCTTTCATCGTGGCTACATGGGCATGGCCACCTCGACCATCGTGACCTCGTCGGTGGCCAAGGTCACGCGGCCGAACATGAGCGAATCGCTGATGCTCATGCACGAGCTGCCGCCCGACGACCCGGGCCTGCTCGCCGGCCTGCCGATGCAGGGCCCGAACCAGTGGCCCGGGTGGCTGCCGGGCTTCAAGCCCGCTATGACCGCGTACGTGAGCGAAGTGGACGCGCTGGGCCGCTACATCGTGCGCCTGATCGCCATGAGCCTCGGCCTGGAGGCGCACGCGCTCGACCACCATTTCGAGCGCCCGACCACATTCCTGCGCGCGCTTCACTATCCGCCGCAGCCGCCCGTGGAGGACGACCAGATGGGCTCGGCGCCGCACACCGACTACGGAATCATCACGCTGCTCGCGCAGGACGATTCCGGCGGCCTGCAGGTGCGTCCGCGCGGCGGCGACTGGATCGAGGCGCCGCCGATTCCCGACACCTACGTGCTGAACGTCGGCGACATGCTGGCACGCTGGACCAACGACCGCTTCGTGTCCACGCCGCACCGGGTCATCAACCGCTCGGGAGGCGACCGCTACTCGCTGCCCTACTTCCTCGATCCCGGAATGGACGCGCTGATCGAGTGCCTGCCCACCTGCACCGACGCGCAGCATCCCCCGCGCTACGAGCCCGTCACCTACGGCGAATACCTGCTCGAGCGCCTCGACAAGAACTACGCCTACCGCAAGCAGGCCAACGCCTGAGCGGCCTCTTCTTCCATCTTCCCCAGGACCTCCACCATGAAAAACTTCTCCCGCCGCGACTGCCTGCAAGCCATGGCGGCTGCGGCCGGCATGTCCGCACTCGCGATGCCCGGCATGTCTCTCGCCGCGCAGAGTCTCGTCGTCAACACCTACGGCGGGCGCTGGGAGAAATTCTGGCGGTCCGACCTGATGCCGATGTTCACGAAGTCGGCCGGCGTGGACACCACGCTCGACGTGGGCCTGGGCAAGAACTTCGTCGCCAACCTGCGCGCGGCCGGCGTCGCGAAGCCGCCCTACAGCATCCTGATGGTCAACGAGAACATCGCGAGCCTGGTGCGCGCGGAAGGCTACTTCGAGCCCATCCCCGCGGCCAAGGTGCCCAACCTCGCGAACGCATACCCCATCCTGCGCAACCCGGACGACAACGGGGTGCGCGGCATCGTATCGACCATCGGCATCGGCTATCGCAAGGACCTGGTGAAGACGCCGCCCAAGTCGTGGTCGGACCTGTGGAGCAACCCCGAGTTCAAGGGCAAGATCGGCCTCTACCAGATCGGCAACACGGCAGCGATGCTGTTCCTGCTGATGACGGCCAAGCTCTACGGCGGCTCTCAGGACGCGATCGACCGCGCCTTCGTCGAGATCAAGAAGCTGCTGCCGTTCACGCAGGCGGACTGGAGCGGAACGCTTTCGACCATGCTCACGCGCGGCGACGTGACGGTGGCGGTGATCGACTTCCCCGAGATCGTGGCGCTGCAGAAGAAGGGCGTACCGGTGGAGATGGTCGTGCCCACCGAAGGCGTGCTGGCCTTCGAGCAGTCGTTCAACGTGCTGAAGAATGCGCCGGCCAAGGAAGAGGCCTACAAGTATCTCGACTTCATCCTGCGCGCCGACGTGCAGGAGATGATGGCCAAGGAATTCTTCACCTCGCCGACCAATGTGCGCTCCAGGCTGTCGCCCGAGCTCGCCAAGGACGTGCCGGTGAGCGGCGAGCGCATGAAGTCGATCTTCCAGTTCGACTGGACCAAGGTCAACCCGCAGGTCGCGGCCATCACCGACCGCTGGAACCGGGAGATGAAGTGAGCGCGTCCGCCCCCACCCGCACGGCGACCGGCCGGCGCACCACGCGGGTGTCGCTCGACGGCCTGCGCAAGCGCTTCGACAACGCGCCGGCACCGGCCATTGCGCACCTCGACCTGAAGACCGAGGAGGGCGAGTTCATCTCGCTGCTGGGCCCGAGCGGCTGCGGCAAGACCACCACGCTGCGCTGCGTGGCCGGGTTCGAGTTTCCCGACGAAGGCCGCGTGCGCCTGAACGACGAGGACATCACCGACCTGCCGCCGGAGAAGCGCGACATCGGCATGGTGTTCCAGAACTACGCGCTGTTCCCGCACCTCACGGTGTGGCGCAACCTCGCGTTCGGCCTGGAGATGCGGGGCATCGGCAAGGCCGAGTGCAAGCGCCGAATCGACGACGTGCTCGCGATGGTGCAGCTCACCGCCATGGCCGAGCGCTACCCGCGCCAGCTCTCGGGCGGCCAGCAGCAGCGCGTGGCGCTGGCACGCGCGCTGGTCATCGAGCCGCGACTCCTGTTGCTCGACGAACCGCTCGCCAACCTGGACGCGGTGCTGCGCGAAGACATGCGCGTGTTCATCCGCGAGCTGCAGAAGCGCGTGGGCATCACCACCCTGTATGTCACGCACGACCAGTCGGAGGCGATGGTGATGTCGGACCGCGTGGCGGTGATGCTCGGCGGCCGGCTGCTGCAGTTCGACGTGCCCGAGGCGATCTACATGCGTCCGCGCAGCGTGGAGGTGGCGCGCTTCATCGGCCGCTCGAACCTCATCGAAGGCCGCGTCGAAGGGCTCACCGACGAGCCGGGCCCGTACCCGACCTACCGCGTGAGCACGGCGCTCGGCAGCGTGCCGGCAAGCCACGACCAGCCGCTGGCGACGGGCCAGCCGGTGCACGTGACGATCCGTCCGGAGGCGATCCGCTGGCGCAACGACGGCCCTTACGCCGGGCTGGTGCAGTCGGCCTATTTCCTCGGCAGCACGGTGGAGCACATGGTGCAGTGCGCCGGCGGCCAGAGCCTGCTGGTGCAGACCTCGCCGGGCCAGCGCGCAGAGGCCGGAGCCGAGGCGGCCTTCGCCTTCGACCCGGGCCACGCCTGGATCATCGCGGCTGCGCCATGAATGCCGTGATGACGGCCGAGGCACCGGTGCACGGCGCCGACCGGCTCCATGGACGCAGGGCACGCAAGGGACGCCCGGGCCGGGGCGCGTTCTGGCTGATCGCTCCCGCGCTGGTGCTGATCGGCGTCTTCCTGGTGCTGCCGTACCTCAACATCATCGGCATGAGCCTGCGGCCCACCGCCGTGGGCGCGCCCTATGGCGCGGGCTTCACGCTCGCCAACTACACCAACGCGCTGGGCGACGGCTACATCCTCGGGGTGCTGGCCGACACGCTGCTGCTCGGCGTCACCACGGTGCCGATCTGCCTGCTGCTGGGCTACCCCGTCGCCTACCACCTCGCACGCACGCGTTCGCGCTGGGGCGGCCTGCTGTACGTGCTGGTGCTGTCGCCATTGCTGGTGGGCGTGGTGGTGCGCAGCTTCGGCTGGCTGATCCTGCTGTCGGGCAACGGTGTCATCAACCGGGCGCTGATCGATCTCGGGCTGATATCGACGGCCCTGCAGCTCATGAACAACCGGCTGGGCGTGACGATCGCGCTGGTGCACGTGTTCCTGCCGTTCATGATCCTGCCGCTGGTGGGAGTGATCCAGAGCATCGATCCGACGCTCGAACAGGCGGCGCGCTCGCTCGGCGCCTCCCGGCTGAAGGTGTTCTGGCGGCTCGTTCTGCCGATGTCCTGGCCCGGCATACAGGCCGGCACCATCCTCGTTTTCGTGCTCACGCTGAGCGCCTACGTGACGCCGGTGATGCTCGGCGGCGCCCAGGTCAAGACGATGTCGGTGCTGGTGGTGCAGAACCTCATCGACAACTTCCAGTGGCCCGCCGGCGCGGCGCAGGCACTGGTGCTGTCGGCCTGCGGCATGGCGGCCGTGTGGCTGTACGCCCGCCTCACCGGACGCTTCATGAAAGGCCTGCAATGACGATGAAGCGCAAACCCCTGGCCGCGCGTGCGGCCGATGCCATGGGACTGGCCTACGTCGGCGCGGTCTACGTGTTCCTGCTGCTGCCGATCGCGGTGATCGTGCTGATGTCCCTCAACGCGGGCGAGTTCCTCACCTTCCCGCCGCAGGGGATCTCGCTGCGCTGGTTCGGCGCGCTCTTCGCCAACGAAGCCTTCATGCGCGCCATCGGCACCTCGCTGCAGGTGGCGGCCATCGCGACGGTGTGCTCGAGCGTCATCGGCGTGGCCGGCGCGCTCTACGTGGTGCGCCATGCCACGCGGCTGCGCGAGGGCCTGCGCATGATGCTGATGCTCCCGCTGATGCTGCCCGAGATCCTCACGGCGATCGCGCTGCTGTTCTTCCTCTACGCGAGCGGCATCGGCACGCGCACGATGTTCGGGCTGGTGGTGGGGCACGTGCTGGTCACGCTGCCCTATGTGTTCACCAACGTGGCGTCGGCGCTCTACAACCAGGACGGCACGCTGGAGCAGGCCGCGCGCAGCCTGGGCGCATCGCCGTGGCGCGCCTTCGTGCGCGTGACGCTGCCGCTGATCAAGCCGGGCATCATCACGGGCGCGCTGTTCGCGTTCGTGATCTCGTTCGACCTGTTCAACATGTCGCTGCTGCTCAAGGGCATCGGCATGACGACGCTGCCGCTGCAGCTGTTCGACTACCTGCGCTGGGACTTCGACCCGACGGCCGCGGCCGTGTCGACGGTGAGCATCGTGGTCACGCTGGTGGCGGTGATCTGCGTCGATCGCACCGTGGGGCTGCGCTCGCTGCGCTTCGGCTGAGGCCTAGGGCCGGAGCCACGCGCGCGCCGCGCCCTCCATGTCGCCCTGCGACGCGCGCCACACCATCTCTGGCGCGGCCACGTGCACGCCGGGCGGCGCGATGCGCAGCGTCACGTCGACCAGCTCGGCCACCTTGGCCGCGCGCACCGGCTGCTCGCTGCTGGGCACCATGAAGCGCACCACCGACAGCATCCAGGCAGCGACGCGCTCGAAGGGGTTGGCGAGCTTCGCATTCGCCGGCTTGCGCGCCGAGCGCACGAGGATCACGCGCTCGAAGCCGCAGGCCACCACCGCCTGCTCGTCGAGGCTGGCCAGGCCGCGCTTGAGCGCCTCGGGCAGCCGGCCCTGGTCGTGCGGCAGCACGATGGCCAGCGTCTGCACGCCGCACGAGCGCAGCCAGCGGGCCAGCTCGGGCAGGTCGGACGGCTCGGGCACCCACAGCGCGCGCTCGCGGTCGTGGTACAGGCGCGGCGGGTCGAAGGCGATGATGGCGGTGTGGGCCGAGGTCGGCGGCCACTGCGCGATGGGCAGGCCGGGGCTCAGGTAGGTCTCGACGCCGCGCAGCCCGTCGCGGATCGGCTCCTTCGCGAGCACGCGGGTGTGCGCATGGCGGTGGCTGCCCGCCAGCCGGCGCAGCAGCTCGGCACCCAGCGCACCGGTCGCTCCCGCGATCAGCAGCGTGCCGAAGGCGGAGGAGGCTACGGGCAATACCGCACGGTTGGCGGCTTGCAGGACTTGCAGCGGATCAAGGGCCATGGAGCCGCCTATGCTACCTTCCGCATCTTCTGCGGAGGTAATGCAAATGATGATGAAGCGCTGGTTCCTGATCCTTGCGGCGGTCGTTTCCCTGAGCGGCTGCGGCTACAACCAGTTCCAGTCCCTCGACGAGGCCAGCAAGTCGGCCTGGAGCGAGGTCCTCAACCAGTACCAGCGGCGCGCCGACCTCGTGCCGAACATCGTGGCCACCGTCAAGGGCGAGGCCAGCTTCGAGCAGGACACGCTCACCAAGGTGGTCGAGGCGCGCGCCAAGGCGACCTCGATCCAGGTGACGCCCGAGACGCTCAACAACCCCGAGGCCTTCAACAAGTTCCAGCAGGCGCAGGGTGAACTGTCCTCGGCGCTGTCGCGGCTGATGGTGGTGTCGGAACGCTACCCCGACCTGAAGGCCAATCAGGCCTTCCGCGACCTGCGCGTGACGCTGGAAGGCACCGAGAACCGCATCACCGTGGCGCGCAACCGCTACATCGAGAGCGTGCAGGAGTACAACGTGCTCGCGCGCAGCTTCCCGACCAACCTCACGGCCAAGATCTTCGGCTATGCGCCGAAGCCGAACTTCTCGGTGCAGAACGAGGCGCAGATCTCGACCCCGCCCACGGTCGACTTCAGCCCGAATAAAAAGTAACTCCCCCAGGCTTCGTGCACTTCGTGTCACTTCGCCAACCCCCTCGCCGGGGGCAACACCGGCGGACCGGCAAAGCCGGATCCGCGGTGTTCCTGGAATGGGGCGCGCGCGTGCTGGCGGCGCTGGTCGCGGGCTGGATGCTGCTGGCAGCAAGCGGTGCCTTTGCGCAAAACCTGCTGCCGATCCCAGCGCTCACCGCGCGCGTGATCGACCAGACCGGCACGCTCGACAGCGCGCAGCGCAACGGCCTGGAGACCAAGCTCGCGGCCTTCGAGCAGCGCAAGGGCTCGCAGATCGTGGTGCTGATGGTGCCGACCACCGCGCCCGAGGACATCGCCAGCTACACGCAGCGCCTGGGCGACGCCTGGAAGGTCGGCCGCAAGGACGTCGGCGACGGCCTGCTGGTGGTGGTGGCCAAGGACGACCGCAAGATGCGCATCGCGACGGCCAAGGCGCTCGAAGGCGCGGTGCCCGATCTCGCGGCCGCGCGCATCATCGACGAGGAGATGAAGCCGCGCTTTCGCAACGGCGACTTCGCGGGCGGGCTGAACGCGGCGGTGGACCGGCTCATCGGGCTGGTCGACGGCGAGCCGCTGCCCGAGCCCTCGCGCAACTCCGGCGGCAGTGGCAACGAGGGTTTCGACTGGGAGAACCTCGCGATCTTCCTGTTCGTGGGCGTCTTCGTCGGCGCGCCGATCGCGCGCGCCGTCCTCGGCAAGAAGCTGGGCACGATGGTCGTGGGCGGCGGCGTCGGGGTGGTCGTGTTCTTCATCACCACCAGCATCGTCATCGCGGTGATCGCGGGCTTCGTGGCGCTCATCGTGTCGCTGGTCGCGGGCACGGGAAGGCCTGGCGGCGGTGGAGGTGGCGGTTGGAGTTCCGGCGGGGGTGGCTGGAGCAGTGGCCGTGGCGGCGGAGGCGGTGGTTTCAGCTCCGGCGGCGGCGGCAATTTCGGCGGCGGCGGCGCGTCGGGGGACTGGTGAACACGATGCGGACCACGAACACCGAACCGAACGACGCGGGCCTCTTCGCGAAGCTGGGCCGCATCTGGCGCCACCGCTGGATCGACGAATCCGAGGTCCGGCGCGCGCTTCCTCCGGCTGCGCTGGAGCGCCTTGCGCACCGCGTGACGGCGAGCGAGCGGCGCCACGGCGGCGAGATCCGCATCTGCGTCGAGGCCGGCCTGCCGATGTCGTACCTGTGGCGCCACGCGCCGCCGCGCGAGCGTGCCGTGACGCTGTTCGGCAAGCTGCGCGTATGGGACACGGCGCACAACAACGGCGTGCTCATCTACCTGCTGCTGGCCGAACACGCCATCGAGATCGTGGCCGACCGCGGCATCGACGCGCACGTGGACGACGCCGAATGGGCCGCGATGGCACAGCGCATGAGCGCCGCCTTCCGCGAGGGCCGCTTCGAGGACGGGCTCACGCAGGCGCTGGAAGAGATCTCCGCGGTGCTGGTGGAACACTTCCCGCTGGCCGAAGGCGAGCTCGACGTGAACGAGCTGCCCGACGAGCCCGTGGTGCTCTGATTCTTTCTCCCTCCCCCTCTGGGGGAGGGCGGGGGTGGGGGCACGCGGCGTCCGCACTGGGCGCCCTGCCTGCCCCCATCCCAGCCTTCCCCCAGAGGGGGAAGGAGCAAAAGTCACTCTTGGACAGGCAGCGCCCAGACGGCATCGCCGCCCACCGCATGAAAGCGCCGCCCCGGCGCCGATTCCATCAGCCACCCGCCCGTGAACTCGCCGAAGGCCGGCAGCACGGCCTGCTGCCCGTCGCTTGCGAAGCAGGGCAGCCGCACGCTGTCGCGGCCCCGGCCGTGGAGCCTGCAGACGGGATGCAGATGCCCGGCGAGCACGAAGTGCGTGGCATGCGTCTGCGGATGGTGGCAGCAGGCGAAGGGGCCCAGCAGGAAGGGCTCGTCGACCACCTCGATGCCGAGTTCCGGCGGCGGATCGCCGGCGCGGCTGTCGTGGTTGCCGCGCACCAGGGTCATGGCGACGGCCGCATGGCGCGCACGCCAGGGCCCGACGGCGGCGAGCACCGTGCGCGCCTGCGCCGCGTGGAGGAAGTCGCCCAGGAACACGATGCGGCCGGGCGCATGCCTTTCGATCAGCGCGTCGAGCCGCGCGAGGTTCTGCTGCGTGGTGCCGCCGGGCACCGGCTGGCCGAGCGCGCGGTAGGTCGCGGCCTTGCCCAGGTGCAGGTCGGCCACGAAGAGCACCCGCTGGCCGGGCCACCAGAGCGCCCGCTGGGGCAGCAGGTGCAGCAGTTCGCCCGCCCAGTCGACGACGAGCGGCGAGGTGGATGTATCTGTATCTGGAGATCTCACCCGGCCAGTGTCGCAAAACCTGCGATTGCCTTGCAAAGGCCCTCCAGAGCCCCCATCTGCCTGCAATGACCGAATCGCCACCGCTGCACATCGTCTGTCCGCACTGCCACACGACCAACCGCGTCCGCGCGGCGCAACTGGGCAGCGCGCCCGACTGCGGCAGCTGCCACCGCCCGCTGTTCACCGGCCATTCGACGGCATTGGCGGACGCCGCCACCTTCGAGCGCCACATCTCCCGCAACGAGATCCCGGTGCTGGTCGATTTCTGGGCGCCCTGGTGCGGCCCCTGCCGGCAGATGGCGCCGGCCTACGAACAGGCGGCCGCCCAGCTGGAGCCCCACGTGCGGCTGGCCAAGGTCGACACCGAGGCGGTGCCCGCCCTGGGCGCTCGCTTCAACATCCGCAGCATCCCGACGCTGGCGCTGTTCCGCGGCGGCCGCGAGGTGGCGCGGCAGGCCGGCGCGATGGGCGCGGCGGACATCGTGCGCTGGGTGAAGGCGCACGGCGCGGGCTGAACCTACCTCGCATCAGAGCGGCGGCAGCGGCCTTGAGGGCCGCGACGGCCGCCTGCGGTCGCGCCGCTGGCCCACCGGCTTCGGCGGCTTGCCCGGCCCTTCCTGCCCGAAGGCGAGCGTCCCCTTCACCCGCTCCACGCCGCCTGCCGTGACCACACCGCCCGCGGCCTTCTCGAGCTGCTCGACCATGCGCGCGATGCGGTCGGCCACGTTCTCGTTCGACAGCTTCTCGCGGAACAGCTCCACCATCAGCGGGAACGAGAACGGCGTGGGCCGCACGAGCGGCTTCAGCACCAGCCGCTGCGTGGTGATGCGCTCGAGGCTCGCGCGCAGGCGGCCGATCTCGAGCTCCTGCGCCAGCAGCTCCTGCTCGGCCTGCAGCAGCAGCCTGTTGCCGGGGTCGTACTTGCGGAACACCTCCCAGAAGAGCGACGACGAAGCCTGCAGCTGCTTGCTGCTGCGCTTCTCGCCCGGATAGCCCTGGTAGATGAGGCCCGAGACGCGAGCGATCTCGCGAAAGCGCCGCTGCGCCAGTTCGCCCGCGTTGAGCGATGCCAGCACCTCGTGCAGCAGCGCCGCGCGCTGGTCTTCGCCCTCGCCCTGCGGCAGCGTCAGCACCTGCGGCAGCAGCGCCGGCCAGTCGACCTCGGTCGCGCTCAGCAGCTCGAAGCCGTAGTCGTTGACCGCGATCGAGAAGGTGCGGGCCTCGTGCTGCGCGACGCGCCACGCCAGGAGGCTCGCGAGCCCGAGGTGCACATGCCGGCCCGCGAAGGGGTAGAGGAACAGGTGCGAGCCCTCGCGCGTGCTCAGCGTTTCGGCCAGGAGCGTCTGCGGCGTGGGCAGCGCCGACCACTGCTGCTGAATCTCCAGCAGCGGGCGCACGCACTGCAGCTCGGGCGAGTCGTAGCGCCCTTCGCCGGCCTGTGCGAGCTGCTGCACCACCGCGTCTGCCAGCGTGTTCGACAACGGCATGCGCCCGCCGCCCCAGCGCGGCACCGCGGCCCGCTTGCCGCTGGCGCGCCGCACCCAGGCCGTCATGTCGTGGATGCGCACGAGTTCGAGCAGGCGGCCGCCGAACAGGAAGCAGTCGCCAGGCTTCATGCGCGCGACGAAGCTCTCCTCCACGCTGCCGATCTTCGAGCCGCCGAGGTACTGCACCGAGATGCTCGCGTCGCTCACGATGGTGCCGATGTTCATGCGGTGCCGCCGCGCCAGGCGCGCATCCGGCACGCGCCACACGCCCTCGGCATCGGGCACCACGCGCTTGTAGTCCGGGTAGGCCGCGAGCGACGGTCCGCCCTGCGCCACGAACTCCAGGCACCACTGCCAGTTCTCGCGAGAGAGGTTCTCGTAGGCGGCCGTTCCCCGAACCTCCTCGTACAGGTCGTCGGGCACGAAACCGCCGCCCAGCGCCACCGTCACCAGGTGCTGCACCAGCACGTCGAGCGGCTGCTCGGGCGAATGGCGCGCCTCGATGTGCCCGGCCGCGATGGCGGTGCGCGCGGCAGAGCCTTCCACCATCTCCACGCTGTGCGTGGGCACGAGCGTGATGCGCGAAGGCCGCCCCGGCGCATGGCCCGACCGGCCCGCTCGCTGCAGCAGCCGCGCCACGCCCTTGGGCGAGCCGATCTGCAGCACGCGCTCCACCGGCAGGAAGTCCACACCCAGGTCGAGGCTGGAGGTGCAGACCACCGCCTTCAGCTCGCCGCTCTTCAGGCCCAGCTCTACCCACTCGCGCACCTCGCGGTCGAGCGAGCCGTGATGCAGCGCGATGAGGCCCGCCCACTCCGGCCTGGCCTCCAACATCGCCTGGTACCAGATCTCCGCCTGCGAGCGCGTGTTGGTGAAGACCAGGGTGGTGCTGCTCGCTGCGATCTCCTCGATCACCTGCGGCAGCATCGTGAGGCCCAGGTGCCCGCCCCATGGAAAGCGCTCGGCCACGCCGGGCAGCAGCGAATCGATGACGAGCTTCTTCGGCACCTGGCCCTGCACGAGCACGCCGTCCTCATGGCCCAGCAGCGCATGCATCGCCTCGTGCAGGTTGCCCAGCGTGGCCGACATGCCCCAGACCGCGAGGCCCGGGTTCCAGCGCCGCAGCCGCGCGAGCGCAAGCTGCACCTGCACGCCGCGCTTGTTGCCCAGCAGCTCGTGCCACTCGTCGACCACCGCCATGCGCACATGCCCGAGCACCTCGCGTGCATCGGCGCGCGCGAGCAGCAGCGAAAGGCTCTCGGGCGTGGTGACGAGCACCGTGGGCAGGCGCTGGTTCTGCGCGCTGCGCTCGGCCGACGTGGTGTCGCCGCTGCGCGCACCGGCGCTCCATGGATGCACCCGGGCGCCCAGGGCTTCGAGCGGCTGCTGCAGGGCCCTCAGCGTGTCGGCCGCCAGCGCGCGCATCGGCGTGAGCCACAGCACGGTGAGCGGATCGGCAACGGCCCGGGCGTTCGGCCGCGCATCCGACCGCTCATTCGCCGACGCGGCCGTCTTGCGCGCCCGCACGAAGGCCTGCAGCGCACCGAGCCACACCGCATAGGTCTTGCCCGCGCCGGTGGTGGCATGCAGCATGCCCGACCTGCCATCGGCGATCGCCTTCCAGACCTCGCGCTGGAACTTGAAGGGCTTCCATCCGCGCTCGGCGAACCATGCATCGAGCGCGGCCTTGACTGCCTTGCTCCTTCCCACTTCGGGGGAAGGTCGGGATGGGGGCAGGCGGACGTCGACGGGCAGCGCCTTCTCGGTGCGCCGCGCCCCCCCACCCCTGCCCTCCACCAGAGGGGGAGGGAGTGAAGACGGGGCTTCTGGATCGCTGCTCATTCAGGCAACAACGCCGCCAGCGTCTGAAGCGTGTCGGCCTCTTCCACCGGCTTGTCCTCGCGCCAGCGCAGCATGCGCGGAAAGCGCACCGCGATGCCGCTCTTGTGCCGCGTGCTGCGCGCGATGCCTTCGAAGCCGAGTTCGAACACCAGCGTGGGCTTCACGCTCTTCACCGGGCCGAAGCTCTCCACGGTGGTCTTGCGGATGATCGCGTCCACGCGCGCCATCTCGGCATCGGTGAGGCCCGAGTAGGCCTTGGCGAAGGGCACGAGCCTGCGGTCTTCCTGCCCGGGCGGGCCGTCCCACACCGCGAAGGTGTAGTCGCTGAAGAGGCTGGCGCGCCGGCCGTGGCCGCGCTGCGCGTAGATCAGCACCGCGTCGACGCTCAGCGGATCGATCTTCCACTTCCACCACACGCCCACGTCCTTGGTGCGGCCCACGCCGTACTGCGCGTCGCGGCGCTTGAGCATCATCCCTTCCACGCCCATGGCGCGCGCCGCTTCGCGCTGGCGCGCGAGGTCGGGCCAGTCGGCTCCGGCGAGCATCGGGCTGGGCAGCAGCGAGGGGTGGTCCATGCGCCCGACCAGTTCGTCGAGCAGCACGCGGCGCTCCGACTGCGGCAGCGCGCGCAGGTCGCGCCCCTCCCATTCAAGGATGTCGTAGACCAGCAGCACAACCGGTATGTCGCGCAGCAGCTTGGCGCCGAGCGTCTTGCGGCCGATGCGCTTCTGCAGCTCGGCGAAGGGCTGCACGCGGCCCTCGCGCCAGACGACGATCTCGCCGTCGAGCACCGTGCCGTCGGGCAGCGCCTCGCCGAGCGCGGCGAGTTCGGGGAAGCGCTCGGTCACCAGTTCCTCGCCGCGCGACCACACCCACACCGTGCCCGCGCGCGTCACCAGCTGCGCGCGGATGCCGTCCCACTTCCATTCGACGATCCAGTCCGAGGGCGGGCCCAGCACCGCGTCGAACTGCTCCAGCGGCAGGTTGAACGGATGCGCAAGGAAGAAGGGATAGGGCTGGCCGCTGGTCTTCTGCTCCTGCTCGGTGCCCGACTCCGGAGCGATGAGCGACTGGTAGTCGGCGGCCCGCGGCCTTCCTCCGATGTGCGTGTAGCCCATGAGCCGCTGCGCCACGCGCTTGGCGTCGATGCCGCCCACGGCCGCGAGCGCCTGCGTGACCTGCAGCTTCGACACGCCGACGCGGAACGCGCCGGTGATGAGCTTGAAGTACACCAGCCGCTCCTCGGGCGCGAGCTGCCGCCACTGCGCACGCAGGCGGTCGGCAAGCTCGTCGGGCGCGTTCTTCGCGGCGTCACGCAGCGGCAGCAGGTGCTGCTCGACCCATGCGGCAAGGCCCAGGTCGTGCGCGTCGGTGGGTGGCGGCAGCAGCAGCGCGATGGTCTCGGCCAGGTCGCCCACCGCGTCGTAGCTCTCGTCGAACAGCCACTCGGGCAGGCCCGCCGCCTCCTGCGCGAGCAGCCGCAGCAGCTTGACGGGCACCAGCTGGCGCGGCTTGCCGCCCGCGAGGAAGTAGACGGCCCAGGCCGCATCCGCCTGGTCGGCCTCGCGCAGGTAGCGCTGCAATGCGGCCTGCTTGGCGAGGTTCGACGTGCTGGCGTCGAGTTCGTGGTACAGCGCGGCGAAGGCCTTCACTGCATCTCTCCTTCCCCCTCTGAGGGAAGGTTGGGATGGGGGCTCTCGGCCTCCCCATCGAGCACCGCCTGCCCCCTCCCCTGCCCGCCCCCAGAGGAGGAGGAAGTCTCCTGATCATCTTCATCGCCGTACTCGGTCCTGAAGGATTGCGCGTCGAGCCCGTTCTCGGTGAGCCACCGCACCATCACCTGCACGCTGCCATGCGTGACGAACACGCGCTCGGCCCCGGTGCCGGCGATGGCCTGCTGCAGGCCGGGCCAGTCGGCGTGGTCGGACATCACGAAGCCCCGGTCCACGCCGCGCCGCCTGCGCGCGCCGCGCAGCTGCATCCAGCCGCTGGCGAAGGCGTCGGCGTAGTTGCCGAAGCGCTTCATCCATGGCGAGCCCTGCGCGGAAGGAGGCGCGAGCACCAGCGCGCGCTTCAGCAGTGCGGCATCGACGCCTTCGTCTCCCACGCGCAAGGTCGGCGGCAATGCCACGCCGGCCGCCCGGTAGACGGCATTGAGTGGCTCCACCGCGCCGTGCACGACGATGGGTCCGATGCTCGCGTCCACGCCGTGCAGGATGCGCTGCGCCTTGCCGAAGGCATAGCAGAACAGCACCGAGGCGCGACCGGCTTCGGCGTTGGCGCGCCACCATGCGTCGATCTGCGCGAACAGCACCGGCTGCGTGGGCCAGCGGTAGACCGGCAGGCCGAAGGTCGATTCGGTGATGAAGGTGTCGCAGGGCACCGGCTCGAACGGCGGGCAGGTGCCGTCGGGCTCGGTCTTGTAGTCGCCCGAGGCCACCCACACGCGCCCGCCGTGCTCGAGCCGCACCTGCGCCGAGCCCAGCACATGGCCCGCCGGATGCAGCGAGACGCGCACGCCGTGGTGCTCGATCACCTCGCCGTAGGGCAGCGTCTGCAGCGCGATGTCGCGGCCCAGGCGCGCGCGCAGCGTGCCGGCGCTGTCGGTGTGCGCGAGGTAGTGCCCGTGCCCGGCTCGCGCGTGGTCGGAATGCGCATGCGTGATGACGGCGCGCGCCACCGGCCGCCACGGGTCGATGTAGAAATCGCCGGGCGGGCAGTACAGGCCCTCGGGCCTGGCGACGACGAGGAGGTCTTCTTCCTGCTTTGCGGGAGGCATGGCCCGCCATCGTAGGCGCTGGCGGGCTTCTGCGCCGCCGTGCGCCGGGCGCAAAGCGTTGTGGGCGGGCGCCTACCCGCCGGCCCGACCCGGAACGCTAGGGGCGCCTGGGGCCGTTCTTCATCATGTCGAGCACGTTCATCTTCATGCCGTTGGGCATGACCATGTCGCCCGGCTTCTGGTCGGCCTTGCAGGGGCCGAGCCACCTGGCCTCCATGGCGCTCGTTCCTTCGGCGCGGCCCATCAGCGGCGGGCTGTAGGTGGACTTGCTCTCCATGCGGTAGGCGGTCTGGAAATCGCCGCTGATCACGGCGTGCGAGGTGGCCACCGTGTTGCCGATCTTGCAGACCGAGTCCATGACCAGCTTGCCGCCGTCCGAGCTCAGCGCCTGCTTGGAGCACATGTCCTTGCCCATGCCCTGGCCCATGTCGCGCAGCGCCTTGTCGGTGGCGGCGTCGATGCACTGCTGCACCGTGTGGGCGCCGCCGGGGCCGGCGGCCTTGCCCGCGGCTTCGCCCGCCTGGGTCCGGATTTCCCAGAGGCCAGGCTTGCGCGAGGGAAAGTCGAGCGCGAACGCGGGCGCAGCGACGAGGCCGGCGGCCAGGAAGGCCGCGATGCAGGCCCCGATGTCGGCTTCGACGGTGCACAGGCGAATCTTCATGGCGGTCTCCGGTTCCTTCGAGTGGCGAAGCCCGGGTTGTACCGTGCGCACCGCCGCGCCGGAATACCGCGATCGGCCTACGCCGGTGCGGCCGCCGCGGCGCGCTCGCGCGTGGCGAGGCCGAAAGCCACGCCCAGCGCCAGGCCGCCCAGCACGTCGATCAGCACATGCTGGCGCACCGCCATCGTCGAATAGACGATGCCCACGGCCCAGGCCACGTTGACGGCGCGCAGCCAGGCCGGCGCTCCCACCGCCCGCAGCTGGCGCGCCAGCACCACGCAGGTGAACACCGAGAACGACACGTGCAGCGACGGAAAGGCATTGCCCGCCGAATCGACCATCTTGAGGAACTGCAGCGAGGTGCCGGGCGTGGTCTCGACCGCGAAGTTGGGAATCGCCGTGGGCAGGAACCAGAACACGAGCAGCGCCAGCAGCGTCATCGCCGCGCAGCCCAGCGAGAAACCGACGAGCTCGCGCATGTCCCGGGCCAGCAGCACCGGCAGCGCGATGTAGCCCCACAGCGAGAGATACACCGGCAGCAGCCAGGGCCAGAAGGCGATGAGCCCGTCGATGGGCGTGAGGGGCAGCACCCAGGCCTGGCCCGCGTTCCTCATGATCCAGAAGTACAGCGGGAAGAAGCCGAGCGTGGCGACGGTATTGCCGACCAGCTTCAGCGGGAACAGCGTGATGCAGCGCCTCCACAGGCCCGCGAGCCATGGCGGCAGCATCGATGGAGGCGATGCTGCAGAAGACGACGAAGAAGAGGTGGAGGACGTGGCGTCGGACGCGGGAGGTGTCATGGAAGCCCGGGCAGCGCGCCGCGCGCTACCAGGGCGTCCACTTTAATTCGCTTTTCGCCGAAGCCACCGTGCGTTCGATGAAGCGCACGCCGCGCGCGCCGTCCTCCACGCGCGGGTAGTCGGCCGCCAGCGGATCGGCCGGCCGGCCCGCGAGCCTGGCGCGGATGTCCGCCGCCACGCCCGCGTACACGTTCGCGAAGGCCTCGATGAAGCCTTCCGGGTGCCCCGCCGGCAGCCGGCTCGCGCGCTTGGCGGATTCGCACAGCCATGGCGCGCCGCGCGTGAGCACCTGCAGCGGTCCGTCGTGCGGCAGGTGCACCAGCCGGCTCGGCTGCTCCTGGTGCCATTCGAGCGTGCCCAGCGTGCCCGACACGCGCAGGCGCAGGTCGTTCTCCAGGCCGGTGTTGATCTGCGAGGCCACCAGCACGCCACGCGCGCCGCCCTCGAAGCGCAGCAGCAGGCTGCCGTCGTCGTCGAGCATGCGGCCCGGCACCAGCGCGCCGAGGTCGGCGCACAGGCTCTCGATGCGCAGGCCGGTGACGGTGGCCACCAGGTTCTCGGCATGCGAGCCGATGTCGCCGATGGCGCCCGCAGCGCCGCTGCGTGCGGGGTCGGTGCGCCAGTCGGCCTGCTTGTTGCCGCCGCCGGCTTCGACATGGCTCGCGAGCCAGCCCTGGTTGTATTCGACGACGACCTTGCGCACCTCGCCGATCAGGCCCGAGCGCACCATCTCGCGCGCCTGCCGGACCATCGGGTAGCCGGTGTAGTTGTAGGTGACGCCGAAGACCGTGCCCTTCTCCGCGACGGTGGCGACCAGCGCGTCGGCCTGCTCGCGCGTGTGCACCAGCGGCTTGTCGCACACCACGTGGAAACCCGCTTCGGCGAAGGCCTGAGCCACCGGAAAGTGCACGTGGTTGGGCGTGACGATCGACACGAAGTCGATGCGCTCGTCCTCGGGCCGCTTCAGCTCGTCGGCCAGGAGCTCTTGCCAGTCGCCGTGGTTGCGCCCGTCGGCCAGGCCGAGGTCGCGGCCCGAGGCGCGCGCCTTCTCGGGGCTGGACGAGAGCGCGCCCGCGACGAGCTCGATCTGCCCGTCGAGCGCCATGGCCTTGCGGTGCACGGCGCCGATGAAGGCGTCGCGGCCGCCGCCGACCATGGCGTAGCGCAGTTTGCGAGGAGGTGTGTCTGTCATCGATCGTCTCGGCGTTTCCGGAAACTGTTCCCTCTCCCCTTGGGGAGAGGGCTAGGGTGAGGGTGGCGGCACTTGCGCACGCACCGTTTTCGCCGGCACCGCTGGCCCTCACCCCAACCCTCTCCCCCAGGGGGAGAGGGAGCAAGGCGGGCCTGCCGCTTCAGAACATCAGAACGGCGAATTGGGGTGGTAGAAGTCCTTGGCGTTTTCCTTGGTGATGAGCACCGAAGGAATGATCGTGGTCGCCGGCAGCTTCTCGCCCTTCAGCCGCGCCTCGGCCGTGAGCTTGATCGCGTCGTAGATGAACTTGGGCGAGTAGCTCACGTCGGCCGTGATGCGCGGGTCCTTGCCGTCCATGATGGTCTTGACCATGCCCTTGGCGCCCGCGCCGCCGAAGATGATCTTGATGTCGTCGCGCTTGGCCTGCTCGACGGCCTTGAGCACGCCCACGGCCATGTCGTCGTCGGCGGCCCAGATGGCGTCGATGTTCTTGAAGCGCGTGAGGTAGTCCTGCGTGACCTTGAAGGCGTCGTCGCGGTTCCAGTTGGCGTACTTGGCATCGAGCAGCTTGATGTCGGGGCTGCTCTTGAGCACCGCGTTGAAGGCGTCCATGCGCTCGTTGTCCAGCGTGGTCGCGATGCCGCGCAGCGCCACCACGTTGCCCTTGCCGTTGAGCTGCTTCACGATGTATTCGGCCGGGATCTTGCCGAAGGCGGTGTTGTCGCCGGCCACGTACGCATCCTGCGCGCTGGTGTCGGTGAGGCCGCGGTCCACCACCGTCACGTAGGCGCCCTTGGCCTTGACCTGGGCCACCGGCTTGGTCAGCGCGGCCGACTCGAAGGGGAACACGACCAGCGCGTTGATCTTGGTGACCGTCGAGAGGTCCTGCAGCTGGTTGGCCTGCTCGGGCGCGTTGGCGGCCGTCTTGATGGTGATCTTCAGGTCCTTGTGTTCCTTCTCCAGGTCCTTCTTCGCCTGGTTGGCCCAGTAGTTGATGCCGCCCATGAAGCTGTGCGTGGCCGCGGGAATCGAAACGCCGAGGTTGACCTTCTCCGCGGCGAGCGCGGGCAGGCTGGCGAACGCTGCGGCGGCAACCGCCGTGAGAGCGAGGCGTCGGGTGAAAGTCGTCATGCTGGATGTCTCCTTGTGGTTGATGAGGGAACGGGAACGGAAAACTGAGCCGATGACCGGTTCGCGCCACGCCGCGGAACCGGCTTCGACGGGCCGCCGGTGTTGCTCCTGTCGAGGGGGTGGCGCATCGACACGAAGCGCGCGAAGCCTGGGGGAGAGTTCATCTCCTGCCTCTTTGGAGGAACGCCACGATGATGATCACGAAGCCCTGCACCGCCGCGTTGAGGTACACGCTGATGATGCTGGTGAGGTTCAGGATGTTGCTGATGACCGATAGCAGGATTGCGCCCACCACCGTGCCGGTGATGCTGCCCGCGCCGCCCTTGAGCGCGGTGCCGCCGACGATCACCGCCGCAATGGCTTCCAGCTCCCACAGCAGGCCGGTGGTCGGCGAGGCCGAGCCCAGCCGCGGCACGTACAGCAGCGTCGCAATGCCCACGCACACGCCGAGCAGCACGTAGGTGAGGATCTTCACGCGGTCGACGTCCACCGCCGCGTAGCGCGCCACCTGCTCGTTCGAGCCGATGGCCTGTACGTAGCGGCCGTAGGCCGTGCGGTTGAGGATGAGGCCGCCCACGACGGCGACGATCACGAACACCCACACCGGCACCGGGATGCCGGCGAGGCTCGCGTAGTACACGGGCGCGTAGAGATCGGACAGGTCGTTGTCGAGCGTGAGCGCGCCGCCGTCGGCGAAGTACGTGAGGTATGCGCGGAAGATGCCCAGCGTGCCCAGCGTCACGATGAAGGGTTCGATGCGCCCCTTGGTGATGAGCAGCCCGTGCGCCAGCCCGAACACCGCGCCGAGCACCACCGCGAGCACCGCGCCCATCACCACCGCCAGCAGCGGCGAGCCCGAGGCCGGCCCGGCCCAGTTGATGAACATGATCACGCTGCCGGCGATCAGCGCCGCCATCGAACCCACCGACAGGTCGATGCCGCCCGAGATGATCACGAAGCACATGCCCACCGCGATGATGCCGATGAAGGCCGTGCGCGTGAGCACGTTCATCGCGTTGTCGAGGGTCGCGAAGTCGCCGTTCAGCAGCGTGCCGGCGATGCACAGCAGCACCAGGCCGATGACGGGGCCGAGCCCGTGCAGGCGCTCGGTCCAGCGCGGCTTCGCCTCGCTGCGGTGCGTGGTTTCGGCGGAATCGGTAGGGGAAGCCATGTCTTATCGATTCGTTGGGGCATGCAATTGCGACTCGGCAGCGAGCTCAGCGAAGCTCGTTCGGGGAACACCGCGGAACCGGCTTTGCCGGGCCGCTGGTGTTGCCCCCTGCAAGGGGGTTGGCGTAGCGACACGAAGTGCGCGCAGCCTGGGGGTTAGCTCATCTGGTTCCGGTGGCATGAGCGATCAGCTCCTCTTCTGTCAGATGGTCGGCGTCGAGCGTGGCGACGATGCGGCCCGCGCGCATCACTGCGACGCGGTGGCACAGGCCGATCAGCTCCATCAGCTCCGACGAGACGACGATCACCGCGAGCCCTTCGCGGGCGAGTCGCTGGATCAGGAAATAGATGTCGCGCTTGGCGCCCACGTCGACGCCGCGCGTGGGCTCGTCGAGCACCACCACCTTGGGCCTGGGCTGCAGCACCTTGGCGAGCGCGAGCTTCTGCTGGTTGCCGCCCGACAGGGACGAGGCCTTCACGTTGAGCGAACCGGTGCGGATGCCGTAGTCCTTCACCGCCTCGGCCAGCGCACCGCGCTCGGCCTCCGGCTTGAGCCAGGGTTGCGCGTAGCGCTCCAGCGCCATCAGGGTGAGGTTCTGGCGCAGGCCGAAGTCGACGTGCAGGCCCTTGCCCTTGCGGTCTTCGCTCAGGTAGGTGAGGCCGTGCCGCGCCGCATCGCGCGGATTGCGCCAGCCCTTGCCGTGCGCGACGGGCTTGCCGAGCATCTCGACGCTGCCGCCGCTGGCGGGCCGCAGGCCGAGCAGGCCCTCGAAAAGTTCGGTGCGGCCGGCGCCGACGAGGCCCGCGAAGCCGAGGATCTCGCCGGGGCGCACCTCGAAGCTCGCGTCCTGCGCCCAGCCCGGCACGCTGAAGCCCTGCACGCGCATGGCGGGTGCGCTTGCGGTGGTCACCGGGTCGCGCGGCGGGTAGAGGTCGGCCAGCTCGCGGCCCACCATCAGGTTGGCCATCTGCTGGCGCGTGACCTCGGCCGTCGGCGCGCGCGCGACGAAGCGGCCGTCGCGCATGACGATGACATCGTCGGTCACCTGCTCCACCTCGTCGAGCTTGTGCGAGATGTAGACGATGGTCACGCCGTCGGCGCGCAGCTGGGCGATGAGCCTGAACAGGCGCTCCGTCTCGCCGGGCGTGAGCGTGGCGGTCGGCTCGTCCATCACGAGCAGACGGGCACGGCGCGCGATGGCCTTCGCGATCTCGACGAGCTGCTTCTCCGCGACGATGAGCCTGCGCACCTTGGTACGCGGGTCGATGTTCAGGCCGACCGCCGCGAGCGCGGCGGCGGCATCGCGCTCCATGGCGACGTCGTCGAGCAGCCAGCCCTTCGAGGAAGCGCCGGGCCGCCCCAAGCTTCCTTGCTCCCCTCGGGGGGCGGACGGCGCGAAGCGACGGCCCAGGGGCCACATCTTCTTCTCGTGGCCCAGGAAGATGTTCTGGGCCACGTTCAGGTCCTCGGCGAGGTTGAACTCCTGGTGGATCAGCACGATGCCCAGCGCCTCGGCATCGCGCGAACTCGCGAACTGCTGCGGCTGCCCGTTGATCTTCAGCGTGCCGCCGCTGGGCGACTCGTAGCCCGCGAGGATCTTCATCAACGTGGACTTGCCCGCGCCGTTCTCGCCGAGCAGGCCGTAGACGCGGCCGGGTGCCAGCGCGAAGCTCACGCCGTGCAGCACCTGCACCGGACCGAAGGCCTTCACGATGCCGTCGAACTCGACGGCGACGCTGCCCTTGTCCGTCGCCTGGCTGGCGGCCGTGCCCATCATGGCGCCACCCCTCGGGCCTTCAGGGTTTCCTGCATCGCGAGCACCCCGGCGCCGATCACGCCGCCCTGCATGCCCAGCGGCGTGTACTGGATTTCCAGGTGCCGCGTCGAAAGCGCCAGCGAGCGCTGGTACACGCTCTGCCGCACGGCAGCCAGGAACAGCGGCCCGATGCGCGTGATGCCGCCGCCGATGAACACATGCGAGGGATTGAAGAAGTTGACGACCGACGCGAGCATCTGCCCGATCAGGCTGCCCGCGCGCTGGATGATCGCGTTGGCGGCCGTGTCGCCGCCCCGGCTGGCCTGGCCCACGTCGATCGCGTCGATGCGACCGTGCTGGCGCAGCACCTCGGCCAGCGCGGCGCTCTCGCCCGCTTCCGCGGCCTGCACCGCCATGCGCGTGATCGCCGGTCCGGCGGCCATCGCCTCGACGCAGCCGAGGTTGCCGCAATGGCAGCGCGGACCCTCCTGGTCGACGCAGATGTGGCCCACGTCGCCGGCCGAACCGGCGGCGCCGCGGTACACCTCGCCGTGGCACACGATGCCGCAGCCGATGCCGGTACCGATCTTGATGACGAGGAAGTTCTGCAGCGAGCGCCTGAGGCGCCACAGTTCGCCGAGCGCCATCAGGTTCACGTCGTTGTCGACGAAGACGGGAGCGGCGTAGTCCTCACGCAGGTAGTCGCGGATCGAGAAGCTGTCCCAGGCGGGCATCAGCGGCGGATTGACGAGCTGGCCGATCTCGAAGTTGACCGGGCCGGGCACGCCGATGCCGATGCCGAGCACGTCCTTCGCGGTGTGGCCGCAGCGCGCCAACAGCTCGCGCATCAGCACGCGCACTCGGGCCAGCACGACCGCCGGCCCTTCGCGCACGTCGGCGGGTTCGTCGTGCTGGACGAGCACGCTGAGGTCGGGGCGCAGCACGGCCACGTCGAGGCTGGTGGCGCCGATGTCGACGCCGACGAGCACGCCGAGCCCGGCATGCAGCTGGAGGTTTTCGGGGCGGCGCCCGCCCGAGGAGCGCTGCAGGCCGGCCTCGGCGAGCAGGCCCTGGTCGACGAGACCGGCGATCAGCCCGTTGGCCTTGCTCTTGGAAAAGCCCAGCTGCTCCGCCATGGCATGGCGCGAACCGCCGGCCGACCAGAAGGTCGTTTCCAGCAAACGCATCTCGTCCGCAGTGATGCCACTCCAGGGTGCCACGCGCCTTGTCTCCAGTGTTCTTGTCTTGCGCCAACGGTCAGGCCGCCGGGCGAAGGCGAATACTAGGTGGCAGGCTTCAGCCGGACAAGGCCAAACTTCGACCTTATCGAGGTCAAAGTCGATTGCTTCCGAAGGATCGCAGGACGAAAAAAAGCCGCCTCGAGGGCGGCTTTCTTGTGCTCCAGCGAAGGGAGCTTACTTCTTCTGACGGTACTTGCGCAGCGCCGCGATCTGGGCGGCCATCACGGCCAGCTCGGATTGGGCCATCGCGATGTCGATGTCGCTCTTCGCGTTCTTCAGCGCTTCTTCGGCTGCGGCCTTGGCCTGGTTGGCCTTCTCGTCGTCGAGATCCTTGCCGCGGATCGCGGTGTCGGACAGCACGGTGACGGCGTTCGGCTGCACTTCGAGGATGCCGCCGGCCACGAAGACGAACTCTTCCTTGCCGTCGGCGGTTTCGATGCGCACGGCGCCGGGGCGGATGCGCGTGATCAGCGGGGTGTGGCGCGGGAAGATGCCGAGCTCACCGGCTTCACCGGGCAGCGCGACGAACTTGGCTTCGCCCGAGAAGATCGACTCTTCCGCGCTGACCACGTCCACATGAATGGTGCCTGCCATGGTGATTCCTTCTTAAGCGACCTTCTTGGCCTTCTCGAACGCTTCGTCGATGGTGCCGACCATGTAGAACGCCTGCTCGGGCAGGTGGTCGGCTTCGCCGTTCACGATCATCTTGAAGCCGCGGATGGTTTCCGCCAGCGGCACGTACTTGCCGGGCGAGCCCGTGAACACTTCGGCCACGTGGAACGGCTGCGACAGGAAACGCTGGATCTTGCGGGCACGGGCCACGGCCAGCTTGTCTTCCGGAGCCAGTTCGTCCATGCCCAGAATGGCGATGATGTCGCGCAGTTCCTTGTAGCGCTGCAGCGTGCCCTGCACGGCGCGGGCCACGTTGTAGTGCTCTTCGCCGACCACGTTCGGGTCGAGCTGGCGCGAGGTCGAGTCCAGCGGGTCCACGGCGGGGTAGATACCCAGCGAAGCGATGTCACGCGACAGCACCACGGTGGAGTCCAGGTGGGCGAAGGTGGTGGCGGGCGACGGGTCGGTCAAGTCGTCGGCAGGCACGTACACGGCCTGGATCGAGGTGATCGAGCCGACCTTGGTCGACGTGATCCGCTCCTGCAGGCGGCCCATTTCCTCGGCCAGCGTCGGCTGGTAGCCCACGGCGGAAGGCATGCGGCCCAGCAGAGCCGACACTTCGGTACCGGCCAGCGTGTAGCGGTAGATGTTGTCCACGAAGAACAGAACGTCACGGCCTTCGTCGCGGAACGACTCGGCGATGGTCAGGCCGGTCAGCGCCACGCGCAGACGGTTGCCCGGGGGTTCGTTCATCTGGCCGTAGACCATGGACACCTTCGAGTCCTCGAGCTTCTCGAGGTTCACGACGCCCGAATCGGCCATCTCGTGATAGAAGTCATTGCCTTCGCGGGTACGTTCGCCCACGCCTGCGAACACCGACAGACCCGAGTGAGCCTTGGCGATGTTGTTGATGAGTTCCATCATGTTCACGGTCTTGCCCACGCCGGCGCCGCCGAACAGACCCACCTTGCCGCCCTTGGCGAACGGGCAGACCAGGTCGATCACCTTGATGCCGGTTTCCAGCAGGTCCTGCGAGGGCGACAGTTCGTCGTATGCGGGAGCCTTGCGGTGGATCGAAGCGGTGAGCTCCTGGCCCACGTCGCCGCGCTCGTCGATCGGACGGCCGAGCACGTCCATGATGCGGCCGAGGGTGGCCTTGCCGACCGGCACGGTGATGGGAGCGCCGGTGTTGGTCACGATCAGGCCGCGACGCAGACCGTCGGACGAGCCCAGTGCAATGGTGCGCACCACGCCGTCGCCGAGCTGCTGCTGAACTTCGAGGGTCAGCCCGCCGCCTTCGAACTTCAAGGCGTCGTAGACCTTGGGCATCTGGTCACGCGGGAACTCCACGTCGACCACGGCGCCGATACATTGGACAATTTTTCCTTCAGCCATGGCGTTTCCTTCTGGATGGATCTCAATAAATTTGCGACAGGTTCTTGCAGAAGCGTCCTGCTGCCAAAACGGGCCGCTTGTGCAAGAAAGCCGGGCGGGCCGGCATCCTTGAATTTCTCTTTGCCTTGCAGTCTTCGCTGTCTAGTTCTTCATCAGCACTTCATGGCCGTCGCCTGAGCGGCGAAGGCGTCCGAAGCGGCCTTGCAGGCCTGGCCCAGGGCGGCCTTGTCGGCGCCCATCGAAGCCCAGGTGGCCTTCGTCTGATCGAGGCTTGCCTTCATGGCGTCGGCAGCTGCACCGCTTTGCGAAGCGACGCAGGTCTGGACCTTCGCCAGGTAGTCGTTGCATTCCTGCGGCAGGTCGGCGGAGGCCGTCGGCGCTGCGGCGGGAGCTGCCGCCGGCGCTGCTGCAGGAGCAGGCGCGGGAGCCGGAGCGGGCGCAGCAGGTGCAGCGGCGGGAGCAGCCGGTGCAGGTGCAGGCGCCTCTTCCTTCTTGGAACAGGCGGTCAGTGCGGCGGCAACGGCCACCAGAGCAAGCATCTTCTTCATTTTGCGCAGAGTCCCCTAAATAAAGGCCTTGGGTTACCGGGGACGCGAAACGCCCCCGATCAGCAACGCGGCCTGTTGCATTGCTTCAATCAAACGCCTGCGGCAGCGGCCGCGCCGGACACGATTTCCGACAGTTCCTTCGTGATGCCGGCCTGGCGGGTCTTGTTGTAGACCAGCTTCAGCTCGTTGATCACGTTGCCTGCGTTGTCGGTCGCGGCCTTCATGGCCACCATGCGCGCCGAGTGCTCGGACGCCATGTTCTCGGCCACGGCCTGGTAGACCAGCGATTCCACGTAGCGCACCAGCAGCTCGTCGATCACGCTCTGTGCATCGGGCTCGTAGATGTAGTCCCACGAGTGATGCGCCGGATCGGCCTGCAGCGTCTCGGCCTTCAGCGGCAGCAGCTGCTCCACCATCGGCTCCTGCTTGATGGTGTTGATGAACTTCGTGTAGCACAGGTACACCGCCGACAGCTTGCCTTCGGCGTAGGCGTCCAGCAGCGTCTTGACCGGCCCGATGAGCTTGTCCAGATGCGGCGTGTCGCCCAGCTGCGTCACATGGGCCACCACGCGCGCGCCGATGCGGTTCAGGAAACCCAGCCCCTTGTTGCCGATGGCGACCGACTCGACCACGTTGCCCGCTGCTTGCGCTTCGCGCAGCTTGCCGGTGACGGCACGCAGCAGGTTGGTGTTCAAGCCGCCGCACAGGCCCTTGTCGCTGGTCACGATGATGAAGCCGACGCCCTTGGCGTCGCTCGTCTTCATGAAAGCGTGGGTGTACTCCGGGTTCGCCTTGCCGAGGTTGGCTGCGATGTTGCGGATCTTTTCGCTGTAGGGGCGAGCGGCGCGCATGCGATCCTGCGCCTTGCGCATCTTGGAAACCGAGACCATTTCCATGGCCTTGGTGATCTTCTTGGTGTTTTCCACCGATTTGATCTTGCCGCGGATTTCCTTACCAGCTGCCATGAGAGCTCCTTCTTGCGTCGGTCAAGGCGTCGATCAGGCGAACGACTTCTTGAACGCGGTGACGGCTGCCAGCAGTTCGGCTTCCGATTCCTTGTCCAGAGCCTTGGCCTTCTCGATCTTGTCGAGCAGCGCGGCGTGGCTGGACTTCAGGAACTGGTGCAGGCCGTGCTCGAAAGGCAGCACCTGCTTGATCTCGAGGTCGTCCATGAAGCCCTTGTTCACGGCGAACAGCGACGCACCCATCAGCGAGATCGGCAGCGGGCTGTATTGCGGCTGCTTCAGCAGTTCGGTCACGCGGGCACCGCGGTCGAGCTGCTTGCGGGTGGCTTCGTCGAGGTCGGAAGCGAACTGCGCGAACGCAGCCAGTTCACGGTACTGGGCCAGGTCGGTACGGATACCGCCCGACAGGCTCTTGATGATCTTCGTCTGGGCCGACGAACCCACGCGCGACACCGAGATACCGGCGTTGATGGCGGGGCGGATACCTGCGTTGAACAGGTTGGTTTCCAGGAAGATCTGGCCGTCGGTGATCGAGATCACGTTGGTCGGAACGAAGGCGGACACGTCGCCGGCCTGCGTTTCGATGATCGGCAGCGCGGTCAGCGAACCGGTCTTGCCCTTGACTTCACCCTTGGTGAAGGCTTCGACGTAGTCGGCGTTCACGCGGGCTGCGCGCTCGAGCAGACGGCTGTGGAGGTAGAACACGTCGCCGGGGTAGGCTTCGCGGCCCGGGGGACGGCGCAGCAGCAGCGACACCTGGCGGTAGGCGACGGCCTGCTTCGACAGGTCGTCATAGACGATCAGCGCGTCTTCGCCGCGGTCGCGGAAGTATTCGCCCATCGTGCAGCCCGAGTAGGCCGCGACGTATTGCATGGCTGCCGATTCGGAAGCGGATGCCGCGACCACGATCGTGTAGTCCATGGCGCCAGCTTGTTCCAGGGCGCGCACCACGTTCTTGATCGACGAAGCCTTCTGGCCGATCGCGACGTAGACGCAGGTCATGTTCTGACCCTTCTGGTTGATGATCGCGTCGATCGCCACGGCCGTCTTGCCGGTCTGGCGGTCGCCGATGATCAGCTCGCGCTGGCCGCGGCCCACGGGCACCATCGAGTCGATGGACTTCAGGCCGGTCTGCATCGGCTGGTCGACCGACTTGCGGGCGATCACGCCCGGTGCGACCTTCTCGATCACGTCCGTCATCTTGGCGTTGACCGGACCCTTGCCGTCGATCGGCTGGCCCAGGGCGTTCACCACGCGGCCGACGAGCTCGGGGCCCACCGGCACTTCCAGGATGCGGCCCGTGCACTTGACGGTGTCGCCTTCGGAGATGTGCTCGTACTCGCCCAGAATCACGGCGCCCACCGAGTCGCGCTCGAGGTTCAGTGCCAGGCCGAACGACGGGACGCCGTCGGCAGTGGCGGGGAACTCCAGCATTTCGCCCTGCATCGCGTCGGACAGGCCGTGGATGCGCACGATGCCGTCGGTCACCGACACCACGGTGCCTTCGTTGCGGATGTTGGCGCTGACCCCGAGGCCCTCGATGCGGCTCTTGATCAGCTCGGAAATTTCTGCGGGATTGAGTTGCATGACTCTTTCCTTCTTTCTTTGTAAGGGGCCGGGAGCCGTCAGGCCACCAGCGCAACTTTCATTTGTTCAAGGCGCGCTTTGACGGAGGTGTCGAGCACCTCGTCGCCGACCACCACACGGATGCCGCCGATCAGTTCAGGCTCTTGGCGAACCGTGACCTGGAGCTTGCGACCGAAGCGCTTCTCGAGCGCGGCAGACACATTGGCCAATGCAGCGTCCTCGATCGGGAAGGCGCTGTAGACCACTGCGTCGGACGAGCCGCTTTGCGCGTTGGCGAGTGCCCGGAACTGCTTCGCAATTTCCGGCAGCACCGAAAAGCGCCCGTTCTCGAGGAGTGCGGACAGGAAGTTCTGGGCAGGAGCGGCCAGCGGTGCACCGAATGCACCGGCGACCACGCCGATCACCTGTTCGGCCGTGGCCTTGGGGTTGTCGGCGAACTGCTGGAGCTCCGGATTGGCCGCGATGGCGGCAATCTTTTCGAGCCAGGCGCTGGTTCCGGCCACGTCGGACGACGATGCCTTGAAGAGCGCCTCGGCGTAGGGGCGTGCGATGGTGGCGAGTTCTGCCATGGCTTCTATCAGAGTTCGGTCTGCAGACGGGCGAGCAAATCGGCGTGAACGCCCGCATTCACTTCCTTGCGCAGGATCTGCTCTGCGCCCTTGACTGCCAGTGCCGCCACCTGCTCGCGCAGGGCTTCACGGGCCTTCAGTGCCTGCTGTTCGGCTTCAGCGCGTGCGGCTGCAACGATCTTGTTGCCTTCCTCGGTCGCGCGGGCCTTGGCCTCTTCAACGATGGCCTGGGCGCGACGTTCGGCGTCGGCAAGACGTTGTGCGGACTCGTTGCGGGCCTGGCCCAGCTCGGCTTCCACGCGCTTGTTGGCGGCGGACAGCTCGGACTTGGCCTTGTCGGCTGCAGCGAGGCCTTCGGCGATCTTCGCAGCGCGTTCGTCAAGCGCCTTCGCGATCGGCGGCCACACGTACTTCATCGTGAACCCGACCAGGATCAGGAACACGATCATCTGAACGATCAGGGTACCGGTAATGCTCACTTTTCACCCTCTCTATGGGATTGAATCGAAGCCATTCGCTAGCAGGGCCAGGGAACGACGACGCAGGTCCGACGAGAAAGACTTACTTCGGCAGGTTGGCGATTTGCGACAGGAACGGGTTGGCCGTTGCGAACCACAGGGCGATACCGGTGCCGATAATGAACGCGGCGTCGATCAGGCCGGCCAGCAGGAACATCTTGGTTTGGAGTTCACCCATGAGTTCGGGCTGACGTGCGGCCGACTCGAGGTACTTGCTGCCCATGATGCCGATGCCGATACATGCGCCCACAGCGCCCAGACCGATGATCAGGCCGGCGGCCAGTGCAACAAAGCTAATAACTTCCATGATGACTCCTAGAGGACTTTGGTTGAAGAGAAAAACAAAAACAAGAACGAAAGCAACTGATCAGTGGTGATCGTGGGCCTGGCCGATGTAGACCAGCGCCAGCATCATGAACACGAAGGCCTGCAACGTGATGATCAGGATGTGGAAGATGGCCCAGGCCGTGCCCGCGATGATGTGGCCGATGGCCAGGCCGATGCCGGTGGCCGACAGCGACCAGGCACCGCCCATCAGGGCGATCAGCAGGAAGATCAGTTCGCCGGCGTACATGTTGCCGAACAGCCGCATGCCGTGCGAAACGGTCTTGGCGACGAACTCGATCAGCTGCATGGCGAAGTTGAAGGGGTACAGCGCCCAGTGGTTGCCGAAGGGTGCGGTGAACAGCTCGTGCACCCAGCCGCCCAGGCCCTTGATCTTGACGTTGTAGTAGAGGCAGACCAGCAGCACGGCGACCGACATGCCCATCGTCACCGAGAGGTCGGCGGTGGGCACGACGCGCAGGTAGGCGTGGTGCGGGTCTTCACCGGCGAGGTGGAAGATCTTGGCCCAGATCGCCGGGAACAAATCGACCGGGAACAGGTCCATTGCGTTCAGCAGGAAGATCCACACGAAGATCGTGAGCGCCAGCGGGGCCACGAACTTGCGGCTGGTGGCGTTGTGGACGATGCCCTTGGCCTGCTGGTCGACCATTTCGACGAGCAGTTCGACAGCCGCTTGAAAACGGCCAGGAACACCCGAAGTGGCCTTGCGGGCAGCCAGCCAGAGCAGCCAGCAACCCAGGATGCCGAGCGTGATCGAGAAGAAGAGAGAGTCGAAGTTGAAAACCGAGAAGTCGGCCACACCTCCAGGCTTGGAGCTTTGCAGGTGCGTCAAATGGTGAATGATGTATTCACCAGCGGTCTGACCATGTTCCGCAGCGTTTTCAGCAGCCATTCGGTTACTCGTCTCTCAGTTTCCGGCGCCGGGGCGAGAACATCACCGCCAACCAGGCCGCCTTCATTGTCACCACCAGGCCGACCAGCATTGCTGGCCAGCTCAGCGCCGTAATCAGCCTCGGCGCGGCGATCAGCATCGCCACGGACAAGGCCATCTTGACCATTTCCCACAGGAAGAACCCGAACACCGCAGTGCCCGGATTCAGGGAGGAAAACCGGCCGGTCAGCCCCCGCGCGAAAACCGCCGACGGGACAACCACCGCGATCGCGCCGTAAGCGGCGGACCACCCCAGATTTTGCCTCCCCGTCAGTCCCCAGGCAGCCAGAGCCACCACCAGACCGACAACCAACTGACCCGCGATCACCCGCCACGGGGAGATCGATGGGTTCTTTGCTCGCAGCTCACGCGCCTCGTCGGCGGTCAGCGGCTTGAATTCTGCGTCGAGGCCTTCAGGGGCCTCCGAGTCATGACGGGCGATTGTTTTCATTTCGAATGAAGCCCGGATGACGACCCAGAATTTCTACAAAGCCATTGATTATAAGTAAAAACCCAGCCTGTCCCGCCACCTGTGGTGTCGCACACGCAAAACGGCGCCGCATTCCCTGACCGGAGCCCGACGTGGCGTGCGCAACCATAATTCCGGCATGCACCCTATCACCGACGCCCTCCCCGCCACGCTTTGTTACCTCGATGGCGAATACACCGCACTGCGCGACGCGAAGATCAGCGTCCTCGACCGCGGCTTCATTTTCGGCGACGGTGTGTACGAATACGTCCCCGTCTACCTCGGACAGCCCTTCTGTTTCGAGGAGCACATGGCCCGCCTCGACCGCTCCCTCGCCGAGCTTCAGATCGAGAACCCCCTGTCGCTCGCACAGTGGCGCGAGATCGTGATGCGCCTGGTGGCACCCGCTGGCGAGGCGCCGCAGTCGGTGTACTTCCAGGTGACGCGCGGCGTGGCACCGCGTGACCATGCGATGGTTCGTGGCCTGCGCCCCACGGTGTTCGTGATGGTGAACCCGCTGCCACCCATCTCCGACGCCGTCCGCGCCAAGGGCGTGGCCTGCGTCACCGCGGCCGACTTCCGCTGGCAGAAGGCGCACATCAAGAGCACCAGCCTGCTGGGCGCCGTGCTCGCGCGTCAGATCAGCGTGGAGGCCGGCGCAGCCGAAACCATCATGTTCCGCGACGGCTGGCTCAGCGAGGCTTCGTCGAGCAACGTGTGGATCGTGAAGGACGGCAAGCTGATGGGCCGGCCCAAGAACAACCTCGTGCTCACCGGCATCCGCTACGGCCTCTTCGAGCGCATGAGCAGGACGCTCGGCATTCCGTTCGAGCTGCGCCCCATCTCGCGCGAGGAAGTGTTCGCCGCCGACGAAGTACTGATCTCCTCGGCCAGCAAGGAGCTGCTGCCGGTCGTCACGCTCGACGGCAGGCCTATTGGCAATGGCCGCCCCGGCCCCATCTACGAGAGCTTGTACCAGGCCTACCAGGAGGCCAAGGTACACAACGCGCGCAAGCAGCAAGAGCAGAAACACGGAGCCCCGGCATGACCGACAGCAACACCCCCGCCACCGAAACCACCTCAATCCCCGATCCGCGCAAGGAATCGCTGATCGAGTACCCCTCGCAGTTCCCGATCAAGGTGATGGGCGCCAAGGTCGACGGGTTCGTGCATGCCGTCACGCAGATCGCCGAACGCTTCGACCCGACCTTCGACGCCACCACCGTCGAGCTGCGCGACAGCAAGGCCGGCAACTACCTCGGCGTGACCATCACCGTCACGGCCACAAGCCGCGAGCAGCTCGACGACCTGTATCGCGCGCTGTCCTCGCACCCGATGGTCAAGGTCGTGCTTTGAGCTGCAAGCCGTTCGCGCGGCAGGCCACGCAATGACAGACACAGCCGCCATCGCCGTTCCGGCCGTCGAGCCGGTCGCGCTGGGCCGCGTCGACTACGCCGACACCTTCGCGGCGATGAAGCAGTTCACGCTCGAGCGCACGCCCGAGACGCCCGATGCGCTATGGATTTGCGAGCACGATCCGGTCTTCACGCAAGGCATCGCGGGCAAGCAGGACCACATCCTGAACCCCGGCGCCATCCCCGTCGTGCAGACCGACCGGGGCGGCCAGGTCACCTTCCACGGCCCCGGCCAAGTGGTGGCCTATCCGCTGATCGACCTGCGGCGCGCGGGCTACTTCGTCAAGGAGTACGTCTACCGCATCGAGGAATCGGTGCTGCGCACGCTGGCTCACTTCGGCGTCACGGGCCACCGCGTGGCGGGCGCGCCGGGCATCTACGTGCGGCTGGACGACCCGTTCTCGCACGCGGCGCTGACCGGCCCCATGCCCGCGGCCGACCCGTTCCGCGGGCTCGGCAAGATCGCGGCGCTGGGTATCAAGGTGAGCCGGCACGCCACCTATCACGGTGTGGCGCTCAACGTGCGGATGGACCTCGAACCCTTCTCGCGCATCAACCCTTGCGGCTACGCGGGGCTGCAGACGGTCGATCTTTCTACAATCGGCATCCAAACCACATGGGAAGAAGCCGCCTCGGTGCTGGGCCAGAAGCTCTGCACCTTCCTGGCGCCTTGACACACCAATGAGCACCACCGAAGTCGTCCCCGCACCCGTAGTGAGAGAGGCCCAGAGCGCCGAAACCTACAACCCCCTGGCCAAGCAGAAGGCAGCGGCCAAGCTGTCACGCATTCCCGTCAAGGTGGTGCAAAGCGGCGAAGTGCTCAAGAAGCCCGACTGGATCCGCGTCAAGGCCGGCAGCCCCACCACCCGCTTCTACGAGATCAAGCAGATCCTGCGCGAGAGCAACCTGCACACCGTCTGCGAAGAGGCCTCCTGCCCCAACATCGGCGAATGCTTCGGCAAAGGCACGGCCACCTTCATGATCATGGGCGACAAGTGCACGCGCCGCTGCCCGTTCTGCGACGTGGGCCACGGCCGCCCCGATCCGCTCGACAAGGACGAGCCGATCAACCTCGCGAAGACCATCGCCAAGCTGCGCCTGAAGTACGTGGTGATCACCAGCGTCGACCGCGACGACCTGCGCGACGGCGGCAGCCAGCACTTCGTCGACTGCATCAGGAACATCCGCGAGCTCTCGCCCACCACGCAGATCGAGATCCTCGTGCCCGACTTCCGCGGCCGCGACGACCGCGCCCTCGAGATCCTCAAGGCCGCGCCGCCAGACGTGATGAACCACAACCTGGAAACCGCGCCGCGCCTCTACAAGGAAGCGCGCCCCGGCAGCGACTACCAGTTCAGCCTGAACCTGCTCAAGAAGTTCAAGGCGCTGCACCCCAACGTGCCGACCAAGAGCGGCATCATGGTCGGCCTGGGCGAGACTGACGAAGAAATCCTGCAGGTCATGCGCGACATGCGCGCCCACGACATCGACATGCTGACCATCGGCCAGTACCTGTCGCCGTCGGGCTCGCACCTGCCGGTGCGCCGCTACGTGCACCCCGACACCTTCAAGATGTTCGAGGAAGAGGCCTACAAGATGGGCTTCAGCCATGCGGCGGTGGGTGCGATGGTGCGGTCGAGCTATCACGCGGACCAGCAGGCAGGACACGTTCTGGCCGGCGGCGTGCCGGCGCTCGATTGACCCTTCCGGAGGCCGTCTCCAACCCGGACTCCACGAAGTCCGGCAAGCCCCTGCACATCCTGCTGGCGATGTGCTACCTGCTGCACCGCACGGGCGCGGAGATGTTCACGCGCGACCTGGCGATGTGGCTGCGCCGCCGCGGGCACGCCGTCACGATCTTCGCGACGGCTTTCGGCGACATGGCGAACGAACTGCGCTTCGCCTCCATAGCCTGCGTCACGGACCTGGCCGACATGGCAACGCGGCCAGATGCGATCGTCGGCAGCACGCACCAGGAGACGGTGCGTGCCTTGATGCACTTCCACGACGTACCGGTCATCACGATCTGCCACGACCGTAGCGACGATCATGGGCGACCCGCGCAGTTCGCGCAGGTCGCGCGCCATGTGGCGGTCGACGAGAACTGTGCGGAGCGGCTGGTGCACGAATTCGGCATCGCGCGCGAACGCATCGAGCTGATACAGAACGGCGTCGACCTTGCGCGCTTTCCCAGGCGAGGTGAACTGCCCACCAAACCCCGGACGGCGCTGGTCTTCAGCAACTATGCCTCGCACGACTCGCAGCTGGAGGAAATCCGCGCCGCCTGCGTGCAGCGCGGCCTCTCGCTGGACGTGATCGGCAGCGGCACGGGCAATCACCTGCCCGATCCGGCCGAGGCGCTCGGACGCTACGACATCGTCTTCGGCAAGGGCCGCTGCGCGACCGAGGCGCTGTGCACCGGCAATGCGGTGGTAGTTCTCGACCCGGTCTGGGGCATGGGAGAAATGGTGACGGCGGCGAACGTTGCCCATTCACGCCGCTGGAATTTCGGCCGGGCATTGCTCGTGCGGCCCATCACGCGCGAAACCGTGGGCGCCGAACTCGACCGTTACGACTCGCAGGACGCAGCCCATGCCGCGAGCTGGATGCGTGCCACGGGCGGGCTGGATGTCACGCTCGGTGCACTCGAAGACTGCGTGCGGAGCGCGGTGCTGCAGCACCCTGTGATCGAAGTGCCCGCGGGCCAGCGGACGGAGGAGGCTTCGCGCTACGTGGCGGACTGGATCCGCCGCGGGTATCCGTCGGCAGCGCATGTGAACATCGCGTCGCTGCATCAGCATGTTGCGGGGCTGCAGCAGTCCTTCAACGAACATCAACACATGTACCAGGCGCGGATCGAACAGCTTGAAGCTCAAGCCATGCGACAGCAGGCCGAGACCCGGCTGCAGATAGAGCAGGCGCGCGCCGACGCGGACGCGCGCATCTCGGAAGCCGAGCACAAGACCCAACAGGCACGCGCCGAACTCGCGCAACTCCAGGCGCAGCTGCGCGAGGTCTACGCCAGCAGTTCATGGCGCGTGACGAAGCCGCTGCGCCGGATATCGACCCTCGTGCAATCCAACGCCCCTCGCTCATGAAATCGCTGGTGATCGCCGCACATTCTGGCCACGAGCTGCTGCTGTGGAAGTGGCTGCGCAACGAACGGCCCGACTTCGTGGTGCTGACCAATGGCGCCGGGTCCTCCGGCGTTCCGCGGCTCGAACCCACGGTGGACAACCTCGCGCGCGCAGGTGCCAACTGGATACCCGGCGTCGTGCAGCCTGTTGCGGATGCCGACATCTACCGCTCGCTGCTCGAAGGCGACACCGGCCTTTTCGCACGATGGGTCGAAGCGTTGACCGCGCACGTCGTCGATCAAGGCATCGAATGCATCGTTGCCGACGAGGCCGAGGACTACAACCCGTCGCACGACTTGTGCCGCCTGCTGGCCAACCAGGTCGCCGCGCGCGCAACGGCGCGCGGCCGGACGGTGACCTCGTTCGGCTACCCCACGGTGGGGCATCCGAGTCCGCCGGCACGCCTTGATTGCGAGCGCCACGTCGTGGTCGAGCTCGACGAACGCGAGCTGCAGGCCAAGCTCGATGACATGCACGGCTACGCGCGCAGCTTCGGCGGCCAGCTCGAAAAGGAGCTGGCCGGCTTCATCGCCGAGTTCGGCGCCCGGGCCTATGGCCGCGAATGCCTGTTCGCCGCCCAGCCCACGCGCTACGAGCAATCGCAGCCGCCCGCGACCAAGCCGGCCTTCGAGATCTTCGGCGAGGAGCGCGTGGCTGCGGGCGTCTACAAGCACGTGATCCGGGGCACCCACCTGCAGGCCGTGGCGGACAGGCTGCGCGGCCTGGTGCACTGACACGACAGTCCCTGCCGACGCCTCGATGACCTTCACCACGCTTGCCAGCGACGACAGCGCCGCAGCCATTGCCACCGATGCGGCGGGCGCGCTCGACGACGCCGCACTGTCCCACGCAGTGATCGGCCTCGGCCGCTTCGGCTGCGTGCACGCGCGGAAGCTGCTGGCGCTCGACGGATTCCGGTTGGCCGCGCTGGTGGACTGCTCGGCGTCGGCCCGAGTTGCCGACGAACTTGCCAAGCTGCCGCTGATGTCCGGGCTTGAGGAACTGCCGCCAGGCATCGAATCGGCCACCATCGCCGCCAACGACGAGGCGCATGCCGGTCTCGCGCTTGCACTGATGCGCAGGGGCTGTCACGTCCTCGTCGAAAAGCCGCTTTGCGTGGACCGGCGCGACGGCCTGCTGATGATCCAGTCCGCACATCAATGCGGCGTCACGCTGGCCACCGGCCACATCGAGCGGTTCAACCCGGTGTTCGACGCCGCGATGCTCGGTCGGCTGCGAAATGCGATGACGAGCCACCGCCAGGGCTCGGTCCCGTTCATGCGATTCAGCCGCTGTTCGACCCGCGTCGCTTCGGCCAAGGAGAGCGTGCTCGACCTGATGGTGCACGACCTGGACCTGTTCGCCTGGCTTTGCGCCGTTCCATCCGAGGCGCCACTGGAAGTGCTCGAGCGGCACGTCGGCGGGCAGAGCGTGCGCGCTCGCGTTCGGCTGGGGACGCTGATTGCCGAGTTCGAAAGCGGGTACGGCGGCTCGGCGAGCGCCCGACTGCAGTTTTTCGAAGGAGGCCGGGAGCATCAGCTCGACCTGCGCGACGACGCGCGTGCTCAAGGGCATGCCGACGACGCCCTGGCGCGCCAGTACCGGGCCTTCAGGCAAGCCATCCTGGGCCGGCCCAGCCGCATTGCCTCAGGCGCCGACGGTCTCGCGGCAGTGACGCGGGCCTGCCAGGTGCTGCGCGCATGAAGATCCCGTTGTTCCGGCCCGCCGCATCTTGCGAGCCAGAGGCAACGCGGCTGTCGGAAGCATTGGCGGCGGTACTGCGTAGCGGCACCTACATCCTGGGCCCGCAGGTCAAGGACTTCGAGGCTCGCCTTTCGGGCCTGCTCGACGGCCGTGAGACTGTGGCGGTGGGGTCGGGCTCCGAGGCCCTACTGCTGGCCTTCAAGAGCCTGGGCGTCGGAAGCGCGGGCGGGGGTGACGCGCTCGACGAGGTGCTGCTGCCCGCTTACACCTTCGTCGCATGCGCGGAGGCAGTGATCGCCGCCGGCGCGCGGCCGGTCTTCGTCGACAGCGCGCCTGGCGACTTCCTGCCTGCTCTCGCCGGCTTCCGCAATGCCCGCACTCCACGCACGCGCGCAATCCTCGCGGTCGGCCTCTTCGGCGACGCAAGCAGCCTGCCCGAGTTGGCCGCCTACTGCAGCGACGAGAGCCTGCTGCTGGTCGAGGACGTGGCGCAATGCCTCGGTGCCCATGCCTCCGACGGCACGCGCACCGGCAACGCCGGCACCTGGGGCGATGCCGCGGCGATGAGCTTCTATCCCACCAAGACGCTGGGCGCGGCCGGCGATGCCGGGGCACTGGCCTTCAGGAACCCGGAACACGCGCGCAAGGCACGGCTGCTGCGCAACCACGGCTACGACGACGGCCTGCACCGCTGCCTGGGCCACAACAGCCGCATGGACGAGCTGCAAGCCTGCCTGCTCAATGCCGTGATGGACGGGTTCGCGCAGCACATCGCACGGCGTCGCGAAATCGCCGCGCGCTACCTCTCGGCCTGGGCGGATCTGCCGCTGCACCTGCCTCCGGCTACGGCCGGCCACGCGTGGAACTACTTCGTGGTCGGACTCGGCAATTCGGGCGAACGTGCGTCCTTCGCGACGCGGCTGGCCGAAGCCGGTGTCGCGACCCGGGTCTACTACGAGCAGCCGCTTCACCATCACGAGGCGCTGCGGCCCTGGGACGGCGGCGTCAGCCTGCCGCATGCCGAGCGGCTGGCCGCGTGCTCGATCGCACTGCCGCTTTATCCGACGCTTGGCGAGGACGAGGTCGAGTACGTCATCGACGCGGTGCGCCAGGCCGTGCTGGATCCAGCGAGCTGAAACGGCCTAGCCAGGCCGAGCCGAGTGAGCGGCTCACCCGCGCGTCGCGTTCTCCTTCATCTTCGCCAGCGCGATGGCGATCGCGGCGCCGCCCAGCGTCTTGATCAGCCCCGAGTGCTGCGCATAGAACTGGCTCACCTCGTCGATCACGCCCGCGTGCTGCTGCTCGGCGTGCGTGGCGATCTCGGTCACCTGCGCGGGCGAGAGCTGCGAGGCCTGGTCGGGCGTGATCTGCGTCTGGCCCGGCTGCAGCATGCGTCCGAGCACGCCACCCGCCAGCGCCGAGGCGGCCGCCGGCCCGAGCGTGGCCAGGATCTGGTTGAGCACGCCCGCCTGCTGGGCCGGCGAGGACTGGCCGAAGAGCTGGCCCACGGTGTCGCCGAAAGGCGGCGTCTGGTCCGAGCGCATCGCGGCGGCGAGCCCTGCGCCCAATTCGCCGGGCGAGGCATGCTGCGCGACCTGGTCGAGGTGGGCCTCGGCGTTGTTGTTGCCGATGGCCTGCTGGAGGATGTCGAGTAAGCCCATGGAGAACTCCTTGTCTGTGGTGAAGGCGGGAGCGCCCGCCTCAGCGGCTCACGAGGTGCCAGACCCCGAGCAGCACGGCTGCGCCGACCACCGAGGCGATGAAGCCGGCTCCCGCGCCCGCTGAATACCAGCCCATGGCCTGCCCCGCATAGGTGGCGACCAGCGAGCCCGCGATGCCGAGCACCGCCGTGAGGATGAACCCCATCGAGTTGTTGCCTGGCAGCACGGCGCGGGCCAGAAGCCCGGCGATGAAGCCGATCAGAATCGTCCAGATGATGTGCACGGTAGCTCCCTGTTGGTGACAGCAAGCGCCGCCGCTGCTCGGCGGACAGCGCCCAAGGATCGTGTTCCCGCGTTCCTGAGCGCCAACTGACGGCGCGCCGTCCTGCAGCCGCGCGGTCGCCAAGGCGCTGGCTGGAAGCGGGAGCATTTCGCTATCCTGCCGGCTGGCCAAGAAGAAGGAAGAGATGACTTTGCAAACGCACCCTGACGTCCAAGCCGCCATGGAACGCAGTTTCGGCGCCATTGCCGACCTGGTCCGCCTCCACGCACGACACACGCCCGGCCACGCTGCGCTGTCGGACGCGAACCGCACGCTGGACTACCGCTCGCTCGACGCGCTGATGGACCGCGTCGCGGCCAGCCTGCAGCGCGACGGACTCAAGGCCGGCGACGCGATCGCGATCTGCGCCTCGTCGTCGGTGAACTACGCGGCCGTGTTCCTGGGCGCGCTGCGCGCGGGTGTCGCGGTGGCACCGCTGGCCCCCGGCTCCGCTCCCGCGAGCCTGGCGCGCATGATCGAGGATGCCGATGCGCGCATCCTCTTCAGCGACGCATCGGCGGCCGAGGTGATCGGCCCCGCGAAGGAAGGCGGCATCGCGCGCGTGGCGCTCGACGGTTCGCAGGTCGGCCGCGGCATCGACGAATGGCTGGCGCCTGCCGGTGCGCGGCCCGAGCCCGTCGATGTGCAGCCGGGCTGGGCCTTCAACATCATCTATTCGTCGGGCACCACGGGCGAGCCCAAGGGCATCGTGCAGGGCCATGGCATGCGCTGGGCCCACGTGCAGCGCGGCGCGAAGTACGAGTACGGGCCCGACTCGGTCACGCTGCTGTCGACGCCGCTGTACTCCAACACCACGCTGGTGGTGTTCTTCCCCACGCTGGCCTTCGGCGGCTGCGTGGTGCTGATGCCCAAGTTCGACGCGCTGGGCTACCTGCAGCTGGCGCAGCAGCGCCGCGTGACGCACACCATGCTCGTGCCGGTGCAGTACCAGCGGCTGATGGCGCATCCGCGCTTCGACGAGCACGACCTGTCTTCGTACAGGCACAAGTTCAGCACCAGCGCGCCCTTCGGCGCCGCGCTGAAGGCCGACGTGCTCAGGCGCTGGCCCGGCGGGCTGGTCGAGTTCTACGGCATGACCGAGGGCGGCGGCACCTGCATCCTGGAGGCGCACCTGAATCCCACGAAGCTGCACACCGTGGGCCGGCCCGCCGAGGGCAGCGACATCCGCCTGATCGACGAGGAAGGCAACGAGCTGCCGCGCGGCGACACCGAGGTGGCCGGCGAAGTGGTGGGCCACTCGGCCGGCATGATGACCGGCTACCACCGCCAGCCCGCGAAGACGCGCGAGGCCGAGTGGTTCGATGCCACCGGCAAGCGCTTCATCCGCACCGGCGACGTGGGCCGCTTCGATGCCGACGGCTTCCTGACGCTGTTCGACCGCAAGAAGGACATGATCATCAGCGGCGGCTTCAACATCTACCCGAGCGACCTCGAGGCCGTGCTGCGCGGCCATTCGGCGGTGGCCGACGTGGCTGTCGTGGGCGTGCCTTCGGAGCAGTGGGGCGAGACGCCCGCCGCCTTCGTGGTGCTCCGCGAGGGCGACGCCACGAGCGAAGAGGAGTTGCTGCAGTGGGCCAATGCCCAGGTCGGCAAGACACAGCGCCTGGCGCGCCTCGCCTTCATCGACGAGCTGCCGCGCAGCGCGATCGGCAAGGTGCTCAAGCGCGAGCTGCGTGAACTCGCCGTCCGCTGACACCGGCGCGGCCGCAGCGCCCGACCACGGCGGCGGCGGCAACGGCCTGCTGTGGGTGCTGGTCGCCGTGGCGGTGCTGTTCGCCTTCCTGCGCCCGCGCGCGCCCATGGACTGGCTGCGCCTGGTCGACTGGCAGACCGTCGGCGCGCTCGCCGGCCTGCTGGCCATCACCCAGGGCGTCGAGAAAAGCGGCATGCTGCAGGCCACCGCCCAGCGCCTGCTCGCCCGCACCCACAACCAGCGCAGCCTCGCGATGCTGCTGACGGCCAGTGCGGCCTTTCTATCCGCGCTGGTCACCAACGACGTGAGCCTGTTCCTGCTGGTGCCGCTGACACGCGTGCTCGCCACCCAGGCGCACCTGCCGCTGGCGCGGCTGGTGGTGCTGCAGGCGCTCGCGGTGAACGCGGGCTCGGCCCTCACGCCCATCGGCAATCCGCAGAACCTGTACCTCTGGCACCGCTCCGGCGAGGGCTTCGTCGCCTTCATGGGGATGATGGGCCCGACGGTCGCGGTGATGCTGTTCTGGGTCTTCGTGGCGGTGTGGCTGCTGGTGCCGCGCACGCCGATCGAGCTCAAGCCGCAGGCCGAGGCCGCGCCGGTGCAGCCGCGCATGCTGGCGCTGTCGGGGCTGCTGTTCATCGGCTTCGTGATCGCACTCGACCGGCACTGGCTGCTCGCGGGCCTGGGCGTGGTGTTCGGCGTGTTCCTGGTGAGCTATCCGCGCGTGCTGCGCGGCATCGACTGGGCGCTGCTGGCGATCATCGCGCTGATGTTCGTGGACCTGCGCCAGCTCGCGCAGCTGCCCGCGGTGGTGTCGCTGCTGGGCCACTGGCCGATCACCGAGGGCTGGCGCGCGTACCTCGCTGCCATCGTCACCTCGCAGTTCATCAGCAACGTGCCGGCCGCGATCCTGCTGGACGGCCACGTGCGCGACCTGCCCGCGCTGGCGGCCGGGGTGAGCGTGGGCGGCTTCGGCTGCGTGCTGGGCTCGCTGGCCAACCTGATCGCGCTGCGGCTGGCCAGGCTGCCCCGTGGGCTGAGCGAGTTCCATCGCATCAGCATTCCGTTCCTGGTCGTCTGCGCAGCATCGGCGCTGCTGCTGCGGCTGGGGTGACAGCGGCGGTGCAGCGTCGGACAATCGCGTTCTCCCTTCCCCGCGTCCTCCCATGCACACGCCCGCCACGCACACCCTGGCCCTGCGCGACTACGGCCACTCGCACGGCAGCCACGCGCACGACCATTTCCAGGTGCTGATCGGCCTGGACGGTGTGCTCGAGATCGAGGTGGAAGGCCGAGGCGCCGGCATCGCCGCGGGCGAGGCGCAGGTGGTGGCGCCGGGCGACCGGCACGACTTCAGCGCGCGCAGGCACGGCGCCGTGTGCCTGGTGCTCGACACCACGCAGCCCGCATGGGCCCGCTGCGCCGAGCGCGCTCCGCCCGGTTCGCCGCAGTTGCACGCGCTGGCGCGCTACCTCGCGCAATGCATGAAGCAGCCGCAGGCCTCGGCACTGGCGCTGCAGCACGGCCCTGCGCTGCTGCTGGAGGCCTGGAGCCCGTCGCCGGCGTCCTCCGCCGACTCGCGCCGCCGCCGCATCGACTGGCACCTGCTCGCCGACTGGGCCCGCGCCCGCTGGCACCAGCCGCTGGCCGTGGCCGACCTGGCGGAGGTCGCCTGCCTGAGCCCCAGCCAGTTCGCCCAGCGCTGCCGCGACGAGCAGGGCATGGGCGCGATGCAGTGGCTGCGCTCGATGCGGCTGGCGCACGCGCGGGAGCTGCGGATGGGCGGCATGAGCGTGGCGGAGACGGCGAGGCGCACCGGGTACCGTTCGCCTTCCGCTCTTACGGCAGCGCTGCGGCGCTGACTTCCCCCTCCCCCGCTGGGGGAGGGTCGGGGTGGGGGCACGACGGCGCCAATGGAAAACACGTCGCCTGATAGACGGCCTGCCCCCATCCCGGCTTTTCCCCCCAGAGGGGGAAGGAGCAACACCCGAACCATCGTTTCGCGACGACGAACCGTCATTGCGCGACGACCGCATCGCGTAGCCTCGCCGTCCATGCCATCGACCGCCTACGCACTGATCGCCATCGCCCTGTGGACCACGCTTGCCTCGCTGGGCACGTCCCTGTCCCACCTGCCGCCCTTCCTGCTCACCGGGCTGGCGCTCATCATCGGCAGCGTGCCGAGCTGGCCGCTGGTGCTGCGCGACCGCGGCGCCTGGAAGGTGCCGCCGCGCACGCTGGCGCTGGGCATCTACGGGCTCTTCGGCTACCACTTCCTGCTGTTCATCGCGCTGCGCTACGCGCCGCCGGTGGAGGCCAACCTGGTCAACTACCTCTGGCCGCTGCTGATGGTGGTGCTGGCGCCGGTGCTGCTGCCGGGTGTGTCGCTGAGGCCGCTGCACCTGGTGGCGGGGCTGCTGGGTTTTGGCGGCGCGGCGGCGGCGATCCTGGGTGCAGGCGGGGGCGGCGGCGCTTCCGCCGCGGGGTACTGGGGCTTCGCGCCGGCGCTGGCCTCGGCCTTCGTCTGGGCGAGCTATTCGCTGTGGACGAAGCGCGTGCCGGCCTTCCCGACCTCGGCGATCGGCCTGTTCGGACTGGTCTCGGGGGTGCTCGCGCTGGCCTGCCATGCGGTGCTGGAGCCCTCGGTGTCGCTGACGGCCCGAGACTGGGCGCTGCTCGCGCTGTGCGGCCTCGGCCCGCTGGGCGCGGCCTTCTTCGTGTGGGACATGGCGCTCAAGCGCGGCGACGCGCGGCAGATCGGCATCCTGAGCTACATCACGCCGCTGGGCTCGACGGCGCTGCTGTTGCTGGTGACGGGCCGTCCACTGACCTGGACCATCGCGCTGGCGGCCTGGCTCATCATCTCGGCGGCGATCATGGGCACGCGCGTGCGTTGATCGCGGCGATGCGGGCGTGCTGAATCAGGCTGTATCCGACGGCGCGCCTTCATCTTTTCTGGCTAGAGTGGAGGCTCAGGAAAAAGGAGCCAACCCACATGGACGACAAGAACAGGGATTTCGAGATCACGCCAAAGCTGGTGTTCGACCTGAACCTGGCGCTGTACCTCGACCTGGTGGCCGCGCTGGAGGGTGCGGGCGCCGTCACCTACCGCCAGATGGCGGCCCGGGTGCTGAACATCAGCATGGATGCACGCAACGACGGCGAGACCGGCCTGTCGACGGTGCTCGAGGGCATCGCCCGGGGCTTCGCCGGCCACGGCGACGGCCTGTCGATCGAACTGCTGAAGGCCGCGCGGAACCTGCGCGAGGACGACGCGCTGGGCGACATCCCTCTGCGCCCCGACGAAGGCTGAGGCAGGCGCGGCCTCCCCCTCCTTCGCTTCGGCTTCCGTCTCGCCTCAGTCTTCGGCGACCTGCAGCACCAGCTTGCCGAAGTTCTCGCCCGCGAAGAGCTTGTTGAGCGACTCGGGGAAGGTGTCCAGCCCCTTCACCACGTCTTCCTTGCTCTTCATGCGGCCGTCCTTCAGGTAGCCGGCCATCTCGGCGATGGCGATGTGGTACCGGTCGGCATAGTCGAACACCACGATGCCTTCCATGCGCGCGCGGTTCACCAGCAGGCTCAGGTAGTTCCTCGGGCCCGCCGAGGGCATGCTGTTGGCGTTGTTGTACTGGCTGATGGCGCCGCAGATGATGATGCGGGCCTTGCGCGCGAGCCGCGCGAGCACCATGTCGAGGATCTCGCCGCCGACGTTGTCGAAGTAGATGTCCACGCCCTTCGGGCAGTGCGTCTTCAGGCCCTCGCGCACCGCGGCGGCGCCGGCCTTGTAGTCGATGCAGGCGTCGAAGCCCAGCTCCTTGACCACCCAGTCGCACTTGGCCTGGCCGCCGGCGATGCCGACCACGCGGCAGCCCTTGATCTTGGCCAGCTGGCCCACGGTCTGGCCGACCGCGCCGGCCGCGCCCGACACCACTACCGTTTCGCCCGGCTTGGGCATGCCCACGTCCATCAGGCCGAAGTAGCCGGTCATGCCGGGCATGCCCAGCACGTTGAGCCACTGGGTGATGGTGCCCACGTTCAGGTCGATCTTCACCAGGCCGTTGCGCTTGATCTGGTCCCCCGGGATGAGGATGTATTCCTGCACGCCCAGCGTGCCATAGACGGTGTCGCCCACCGCGAACTGCGGGTTCTTCGAGGCGACGACGCGGCCGACGCCGCCGGCGCGCATCACTTCGTCGATGCCCACGGGCGCGATGTAGCTCTTGGCGTCGTTGAGCCAGCCGCGCATGGCGGGGTCGAGCGACAGCGACAGCGTCTTGACGAGCACGCCGCCTTCGGCCGGTTCGCCGACGGGCTCGGTGGTGAACTTCCAGTTCTCGCGCGTGGCCGTGCCCTCGGGGCGCTTGGCGAGGCGGACCTGGTGGTTGGTGAGTGGGGTGCTCATGGCGTCTGTCTCCTTGACCTTGAATGAGGGGCGCTGGCGCGCAGGCGCATCGTAGCGGCGCCCCCGGGGCGGGCAGGTAGCGCAGGCGACAGCGGCGCGCCCGGCGCCTCGGCCCCTTCCGGGTTCAGGCCAGCCTAACGACGATCTGCAGCCCCGGGTGCGCATTGCGCACCGTGAGCTTGCCGCCGTGCGCCTCGGCGATGAGCCGGCACAGGTACATGCCAAGGCCCACGCCGCCGGTGGCGCGCGCCCGGGCGCCATCGGTGCGGTAGAAGGGTTCGGTCAGGCGCTCGAGCTGCTCCTCGTCCACGCCGGGGCCGTGGTCGCGCACCTCGATCTCGGCGCCCTGGCTGCTGCCGTCGAGCACGGCGCGCAGCGATACGCAGGGCGGACGCGGCGCATCGGCGCTGTAGCGCAGCGCGTTGTCCAGCAGGTTGCGCACCAGCAGGCGGATGCGCATGCGGTCCGCCGCGTGCGCCGGCAGGCCTTCGGCCAGGTCGAGGTGCACGTGCTCCGCGCCGGGCATCTCGGCCACGATCTCGCGGATCAGCGCCGCCAGGTCGACCGGTTCCCGCTGCAGCGCCACGTGCGGGCTGGCCAGGCGCTCGCTTTCGAGCAGGTCGCTGATGAGGTCGCGCATCTCGTTGAGATCGCGCAGCAGCGCGTCGCGCTCGGCCTGCCCCTCGGGCGTGGTCGGCAGCAGTTCGGCGTTGAGGCGCGCGCGCGTGAGCGGCGAGCGCAGTTCGTGGCTCAGCGCCAGCAGCAGCCCGCGCTTGGCGTCGAGCATGGCCTGGATGTCCTCGGCCATGGTGTTGATGCGCTCGGCGAGGTCCCCCAGGTCGTCGTTGCGGCGCACCGGGATGGGCTGCGTGAACTCGCCACGGCCGAAGCGCTGCGCGCCTTCGCGGATGTCGATCAGCGGGCGCAGCAGCCGGCTCACGTAGGCGTACGCCAGCAGCACGCACGACAGCAGCAGCCCGAGCGTGGCCCAGCCGATGATGCGCGGCGCCAGCTGCCAGAGCTTGGGCGACCAGCCGAAGATCACGCGGTGGCCGTCGGCGGTCGGGCGGATGAACCACTTGTCGCCGCCGAAGACGTCCTCGCGGTCGTGCATCCACCCGCCGGGGCCGTTCGCGCCGCCGGGATTGGAATCCCAGTTGACCTTGGGGCCGACGATGCGGATGGTGATCGGCAGCCGCGCCACCAGCGCCTGCGCGCGCGCCACGTCGGGCGGCGTGCCGATCTCGGTCACGAGGCGGTCGGCGTAGTCCGTCAGCATCGGCTTGGCGGCCTCGGCCCAGCCGGTGGAGAACGACTTCTTCATGCCGCCCATGAAGACGGCCGCCATCACCAGCGCGAGGAGCACGAACATCAGCACCAGCCGCACGCGCAGCGAACGGCGCCAGCGGCGCTTGCCCTGCACCTTCTCGTTCCAGCGCGCGTGCCACTTGGCGTGCCAGTCGCCGCGCGTCATCTCGTCGCGGCAATCCTCGCCGCGCCACCGCATCCTGCGGGACTCCCTGCTTCGGCCGAAATTCATGCAGGCTCGCTGCGGGCCACCGCCAGCGCATAGCCCGCGTTGCGCAGCGTCTTGATGCAGTCCAGCGGCTCCAGCTTCTTGCGCAGCCGGCTCACCACGATGTCGACCGCGCGCGTGTAGAGCTCGGCCTCGTGGCCGCGCAGGCGGTTGAGGATGTCGTCACGGCTGAACACCTTGCCCGGTTCGGCCGCCAGCAGCGCGAGCAGCTCGAACTCGGTGCCGGTGAGTTCCACGCGTTCGCCATGGCGCAGCACCTGGCGCCGGTCGAGGTCGATCGACAGGCCGTCGAACACGCGGTATTGCGTGCCGTTGGAAGTGGCCTGCGGCGTGCTGCGCTGGCGCCGCAGGATGGTCTGCACGCGCGCCACCAGTTCGCGAGGCTCGAAGGGCTTGGGCACGTAGTCGTCGGCGCCGAGTTCGAGGCCGACCACGCGGTCCATCACTTCGCCACGGGCGGTGAGCATCACGATGGGAATGTCGCTTTCCTTGCGGATCTCGCGGCACAGCGCGAAGCCGTCCATCTCGGGCAGCATCACGTCGAGGATGGCCGCGTCGTAGGTGCCCGCGCGCAGCTTGGCCAGGCCCTCGCTCGGACGCACCGCGCTCTCGAGCGTGCAGCCGAAGCGTGCGAAGTAGGTGGTCAGCGGCGCGGCGAGGTGCTCGTCGTCGTCGATCAGCAGGATGCGCGGCATGGCGGGATTGTGCCTCCGGACGAGGAAGTGGCGAATGACCTCGCTGACCATCAGACCCGCCGGCATCGCACCGCCCAGGTCAGTCCCGTCACGAGGATGGAAAGCAGCAGCGCGTGGTAGACCACGTCGGGCACCGTGCGCGGGCCGATGCCCGCGACGATGGTGCCGAGCCCGACCAGCGTGCCCGCCAGCGCGAAGCCCTGCCCGAAGATGGCCGCGCGGCGCGCATGGTGCGGGCGCAGCCAGGTCTCCACCGAGGCCAGCACCAGCACGGTGGCAAGCACCGCCTCTGCCGTTCGCGCCGCCGGGTGGGCGTAGCCGGGCACGAGCAGCCCGGCGTGCACCATCGACGCGACGCCCAGCGTGAGCGCCTCGCTCAGCATCCAGGCACGCGCGGCCGGCGCGTGCACGGCATGGGAGGCTGTGCGGTCGCCGCTCACCACGGATCCGCCTTGCCGATGCGGCCCAGGTGCGTGACGGCGAAGCCGCTCGCGTACTTGAGCCCATAGCCCAGCGCGTGGTCCATGCCGATGTGGGCCAGCCAGATCAGGCTGCCGGCCACCGCCCACGGCATGGCCGCAAGCACGCCCAGCGCCAGCAGCAGCACCGGACCGACGTACGAATGCGCCGCGTTGTAGAGCGCCGCGCCCGTGCGCGGACCCGCGAGGTAGCCCAGCAGGGAGAGATCGGGCGCCAACAGCCAGAGCGCGAACACGCCCCAGCCCGTGCCGAACTGCGCGTAGGCGGCGAGCGCCACGCCGAGCACCACCGCGCCTTCGAGGCGCAGCAGCGTGCGCACGCCGCCTGTCGCTACCACCGCGGCCTTGTCGGGAGACACCGTGGAACCGGCTTCGCCGGCCCACTGGTGTCGCCCCCGGAGAGCGGGGAGGCGAAGCGACACGGAGTGCGCGAAGCCTGGGGGTGAGCCAGCCCTAGCCATGACGGCTCCAGCGGCGGCCGCCACGTTCCATGAAGTCGCGCACCTTCTGCTGCTGCGCGGCGTTCAGGTTGTCGTAGAAGTCGGCGGCGGCCGCAATGATCTCGGGGCTGCCGTTGCGCACCGCGGCCGTCTTCTCGTCGATCAGGCGAGCGGCGCCGGCCTGGTCGAGCTTGTTGCCCGCGAACAGCGCCTTGAACTGCGAGCGCGGATCGCCCGAGCCGCCGGCACCGCGCATGGCTTCGCGCTGCGCCTGCAGCTTCTCGGCCAGCACCGTGAGCTTCTGCTTCTGGTTGGCGTCGAGCTCGAGCTTGCTGCCCACGCGCTCGACCATCTTCGCGCGGAACTCGGCGCCGTCGCCACCCCAGCCGTGGCGATAGCTGCTGCAGCCGGCGATGCTGCCGGCAACCATCGCGGCGCCCGCGAAGCCGAAGAGAGTGCGCTTGATCCAGTGTTTCATGGTGATGTCCTTGGTTCGCCCCCAGGCTTCGCGCACTCCGTGTCGCGCGCCTTCCCCCTACCGGGGGCGACACCGATGGCCCGGCAAAGCCGGCTCCATGGTGCCCCTGATAAAGAGAGGGGCTTCGTTGATGAAAGGGGTCCTGCCTGTTGCTTACAGGCGGCTGCTCTTGGCGTTGGCAGCCGAGGCGCGTGCGTCCACGGGGTTCTGCATGGTCGAGATGACCTGGCTGTTCACGCGCGAGCTGGCCGACACGTTCTGGTCGGGCGCGGCGGCTGCGCGGACGGCTTCGGCGACGATGCGCGAGCGCTCGGTCGAGACGGCCATGGTCTCGGCGCCGCGCGAGCCGCGCACCACGTTCTGGTCGGGCGCGGATGCGGTGCGCACCGCTTCGGCGTTGACCTCGGCGCGGCTCTTGGCCGACACAGCGGTCTGCACGCCCTCGTAGCTCTCGGCCTTCGCGCCGGCTGCGGCGAGCATGGCGAAGGATGCGACGGCGACGATCTGGGTGAAGGAGATGGAGTTCATTTCAGGCCTTTCTTGCAGTGGTTGAAGAGAAGGCCTGATCGTGCTTGCGGGGTCTGCGCAAGTCCTTTCGCCGCAGTTTCGGCGTGTTTCGTTAAGTTTCAGCTCACCCTCGGGCTGCGCGAACTTCGTGTCGCGCGCGCCTTCCCCCCTACCGGGGGCAACACCTGCGGCCCGGCAAAGGCGGTTCCGCGGCATTTCCCGAATGAACAGCTGATCAGCCCGCCATTGCGGCGGCAGGATCGTCGGAGTCGAGCACGCTCTTAGCCCAGGCCTCGAGCTTGCCGGTGTCGGCACGCAGCACTTCCTGCTTGACCGCGAGGATGCGCGAGGGATGCATCGAGAAGCTGCGCAGGCCCAGCCCCAGCAGCAGGCGGGTGAAGGCCACGTCGCCCGCCATCTCGCCGCACACGGCCACGCCCTTGCCCTGGCGGCGGCACTCGGCGATGGTGTCGGCCACCAGGCGCAGCACCGCCGGGTGCGCCGGGTCGTAGAGGTGCGCCACCGATTCGTCGGCCCGGTCGATGGCCAGCGTGTACTGGATCAGGTCGTTGGTGCCGATCGACAGGAAGTCGAAGTGCTTGAGGAAGATGCGCAGCGTGAGCGCCGCCGCCGGGATCTCGATCATCGCGCCGAGCTTCACGTGGCCGTACACCGCGCCGCGGTTGTCGAGCTCGGCGCGTGCGAAATCGATCAGCGAGAGCGTCTGCCTGATCTCGCTCGCGTGCGCGAGCATCGGGATGAGCAGGTGGATCTCGCCGTGCGCCGCCGCGCGCAGGATGGCGCGAAGCTGCGTGAGGAACATCGCCGGATCGGCCAGGCTCCAGCGGATGGCGCGCAGGCCCAGTGCCGGGTTCAGGTGCTCCTGCTTGTTGGCCGAGATGCTGTCCAGCGGCTTGTCGGCACCCACGTCGATGGTGCGGATGGTGACCGGCATGCCCTGCATGCCCTCCACCGCACGCCTGTAGGCCTGGTACTGCTCCTCCTCGTCGGGCAGGCGGGTCTGGCGGGTGCTGGTGTCGCGGCCCATGAAGAGGAATTCGCTGCGGAACAGGCCCACGCCCACGGCGCCGGCCTTGACGGCGCCCACGGTGTCTTCCGGCATCTCGATGTTGGCGAGCAGCTCCACGCGCTGGCCGTCGAGCGTGACGGCAGGCTTGTGGCGCAGCCGCGCGAGCCGGCCGCGTTCGAGGTCGCCCTGGCGCTGCTTGAAGCCGTACTCGGCCAGGATGATGGGCGACGGGTCGACGATCACCACGCCGGCGTCGCCGTCGATGATGACCCAGTCGTCCTGCCGCACCAGCTGGCTCGCGGTGCGCGCGCCGACCACGGCAGGGATGTCCATGCTGCGCGCCACGATGGCGGTGTGCGAGGTGCGCCCGCCCACGTCGGTGACGAAGCCTGCGAACACGCTCTTCTTGAACTGCAGCATGTCGGCCGGCGAGAGGTCGTGCGCGATCAGCACCAGAGGCACGTCGATGCCGTCGCCCGCGGTGGGGTCGTCGCTGTCTTCGTCGTCGCCGTCCTCGACCGGGGCTGCCGCGCGCTTGCGTCGCGGCGGGCTCGGTGCCAGAACGGCGGCCGTGCCCTTCATGCGGTGCAGCAGCCGCTCGACCACCTGTTCGAGGTCGGCCTTGCGCTCGCGAAGGTACGGGTCCTCCATCTCGTCGAACTGCCGCGCGATGATCTCCAGCTGCGTGGTCAGCGCCCACTCGGCGTTGTAGAGCCGCTCGCTGATCCAGTGCTTGACGCCGCCGCTGAGGGCCTCGTCCTGCAGCAGCATCTGGTGCACCTCGAGCAGCGCCGCGAGCTCGTGCGGCGCGTCGTTCGGTCCCATCTGGGCGACGTTGGCCTGCAGCTTGGCCAGCTCGTCGGCCACCGCGTTGCGCGCGGTGCGCACGCGGTCGATCTCGGTCTCGATCTCTTCGGGCTTGATGAAGTAGTGGGCGACGTCGATGCGGCTCGACACCACCAGCACGGCGCGCCCGATGGCAATGCCACGGGCGACGGGGAGGCCGTGGACTGCGAAGGTCATGTCTTCAGTCCCCCGCTCCGCTGCGGATGCGATGCTTGCACCAATTCACGGGATGCCGTCGAACCGGCTTTGCCGGGCGGCTGGCATCGCCCCCGGCGAGGGGATTGGCGTTCACACGAAGTGAAAAAGCCTGGGGGTGGACCATTTCATTCGCCTTCGCCGAACTTGTCGTCCATGAGCTGGACGATGGCGTTCATCGCTTCTTCTTCCTGGGGGCCGTTGGTTTCCAGCTCCACGGTGGTGCCGATGCCTGCGGCCAGCATCATCACGCCCATGATGCTCTTGGCATTGATGCGGCGGTCGCCGCGGGAGAGCCACACCTCGCAGGGAAAGCTGCCTGCGAGCTTGGTCAGCTTGGCCGATGCGCGTGCATGCAGGCCCAGCTTATTGCTGATGGTCACGGATTTCTTGATCACTGTGCTTTCTTTTCGCCTGGTTCTGGGGAGCCGCCACCGCCACCTGCATGACACCCGCGGTGCCGCCCGCCAGGGCGCGCTGCACCAGCGTCTCCAGGGGTTCGTGCCGGTAGGTGACGGCACGCAGCAGCATCGGAAGGTTGACCCCCGCCACCAGCCGCGACCGGACGCCGTCCACCAGCTTCTGCGCCACGTTGCAGGGCGTGGCGCCGAACACGTCGGCGAGCACCAGCACCTGCGAACGCGGCGCGCGCAGTTGCTGCGCGAGCGTGATGCGCGCGGCCGCCAGCGTCTCTTCGGGCGACACGTTGGGCAGCACGTCGAGCGCGGCGATGACCTGCTCGCAGTCGGGAAACACATGCAGCGCGCACTGCCGCATCGCGTGGGCGAACGGAGCGTGGGCGATGATGAGGATGCTGTTCATGCGAAAGGGAGGACGACGCGTCGATTATGCGGGGGCGCCCAGGGGAAGTAGATATGCCACATAACGCAGCAGCCACGGAAAGCGGACAGCACCGTGCAAGGCGGACCGATCGGGGCAGCTATCAGAACCATAGCGGACGAGGCGACGGCTCATGGAAGCCTCAGGCCCTCGAAGAAGGTCGGGGCCGCCTCGGCCGACGACGGCCGGCCCAGCACCGTGGCCTGGTAGAGCGCCACCGAGCCGTCCTTTTGAGACTGGGCGAACCACAGCACCTGCAGCGGCGTGGCGGAAGTGCCTTGCGGCGGCGCAACGACTTCCAGCCGAAGCGGCGCGGGTACCGCCGTGGCGCGCGGCAAGCTTGCGGAAGACTCCGTCACCTGCGCCTCGCCCAGCTGGGCGCGGGTGGCGGTGCGCCAGGCACGCAGCCAGGCCTCTGCCTGCTCGGGGCCGTTCGCGGAGGCGTGCGCGATGGCGAAGGTCGCGCCGTCCGCCTCGCAGCCGGTCATGTCGACCTGCACCGATTCGGCGCCCAGCGGCAGCGCGCGGGTCGCGCGGTCGGCCTTGCAGGGCAGCATCGCCACCAGGCCGGCCCCGGCGACCGGCACCTCGCGCCAGTTGAAGGCGGGGCTGCAGGCTGCGAACAACGCGGCTGCGGCCAGCACGGCGAGCCGGAAGCGGGAAACGGCGAGGGACGGCGACGGCATGGGGCAGCGATTATCGAACCGCTCGCGGCGAGCGGGATGTCGCCGGCACGATCCGGCACACGGAACTAAAATCGCGCCGCCCTTGTCTTGCACGAAGCCATGAAGAAATACCTCGCAGCCGCCGCAGTCGTCGTCGCATTGGCCACCGGCGTGGGCGTGTACCTCGGCTCCGGCGCCACCGCCGCCCCCGCCTCCACCTTCGTGCTGCTGGACGGCACGCAGAAGAGCACGGCGGACCTGAAGGGCAAGGTCACCCTGGTCAACTTCTGGGCCACCAGCTGCGTGACCTGCGTGGGCGAGATGCCCAAGGTCATCGCCACCTACGACAAGTACAAGGCGCAGGGTTACGACACCCTGGCCGTGGCCATGAGCTACGACCCGCCGAGCTACGTCGTCAATTTCGCCCAGACTCGGAAGCTGCCGTTCAAGGTGGCGATCGACAACACCGGCAGCGTGGCGCAGGCCTGGGGCGACGTGAAGCTCACCCCGACCACCTACCTGGTCAACAAGCGCGGCGAGATCGTGAAGCGCTACGTCGGCGAGCCCGATTTCGCCGAGCTGCACAAGCTCATCGAGAAGCTCCTGGCCGAAGCCTAGAACCGGCTATTCCCTAGGCTACGCGCACGTCGTGTCGCCTCGCCGCGCCCCTTCTGGGGGCGATATAGGCCCGGCGATGCCGGTTCCGCGGTATCCCTGGATGAAAAAAAGGCGCTCCTTGGAGCGCCCTTTTTCTTTGATCTTGTCGCGATCCGCGGGTTATTGGGCGCGGAAGCTGTCGTGGCAGGCCTTGCAGCTTGCGGCGGTCGGGCCGAACTGGGCCTTGAGCGCGTCGATGTTGCCGGCCTTGGCGGCGCTCGCCAGCTTGCCGGTTTCCTCGATCAGCTTCTGCTGGCGTTCCTTGAACTTGGCATCTTCCTTCCAGACTTCGGGCTTGGCCTTGCCGCCCTCGGCACCGGGGCCGAAGCCTGCCCAGGGCAGCTTCGCCATGTCGGCGACCACTTCGGCGTTGGCCGCGGCAGCGGCTGCGTCGTAGGGCACGCGGCCGTTGGCCATGGCGCCGAGGCGGCCGAAGTGCTGGCTCATCACGAACAGCGAGCTCTGGCGGTACTTGATGGCGTCTTCGGGCTTGGCGAACTGGGCGGCCGCGGGAAGGGACATGGCCGCGCAGGCGGCTGCGACGGCCAGGGAGGCGAATCGTTTCATGGGTGATCCTCGTGTGGGGAAAAAACGCCATCGTGCGCGGCGCTGCGGGCGAGTGTAGGGGCGGGCCGTACCGGCCGCATAGCAACAACCCGAAGCGGCCTGGGGCCCGGACTTTGCTAATCTGCGCCTTCCGCAGCATCGCGCCTCTCGCGCCTTCCTCGATGACCGACTCCTCCGTGGCCGCCTTGCGGGCGGCTTCCGGCCCTGTTGCCCCCACCCGGGTCTGGGACCTGCCGACACGCCTTTTCCACTGGGCGCTGGCCGTCGCCGTGATCGGCATGATCGGCACCGGCCTGAACGGTGCCATGGAATGGCACTTCCGCATCGGCTACTCGGTCATGGCGCTGCTGCTGTTCAGGCTGCTCTGGGGCTTCGTCGGCGGACGCTGGTCGCGCTTCGGGGCTTTCGTCTACGGGCCGGGTTCGCTCGCGGCCTACCTGCGCGGACGGGCGCATCCGGATCACCTCGTCGGCCACACGCCGCTGGGTGCGCTTTCGGTGTTCGCGGTACTGATCATCCTCGTGCTGCAGGTCGCGACCGGCCTGATGGCGGACGACGAGATCTCGGCCTCCGGGCCGCTCACACGCTTCGTCTCCGGCGACATCGTGAGCATGGCCACCGGCTGGCACAAGGCGCAGGGCAAGTGGATCGTGATTGCTCTCGCGAGCCTGCATGTGCTGGCGGTGCTGTTCTACGTGCTCGTCAAGCGGCACCGCCTCGTGCGGCCGATGGTGACGGGCGACAAGCTGGTCGCACCTGCCGCGAACGGCCAGATGGCGCCCAGCCGGGACGACGCGGCGTCGCGCTGGCTGGCGCTGGTGCTGTTCGGGCTGTGCGCGGGCGTGGCCTGGTGGGTTTCGTCGCTGCGCGTATGAGCTTCTCCGTCTCACGCCCCCTGCCGCTGTCGGCCATGCCGGCGGTGGTGCTGCTCACCCCCGAGGAACCGCACGAGATCGAGGCCGCACGCACGATCTTCCGCGACTATGCGGGTTCGCTGGGCATCGACCTCGATTTCCAGGATTTCGACGGCGAACTGGCCCATCTGCCCGGCGAATATGCCGAGCCGCGCGGTACGCTGCTACTGGCGCTGGTCGATCCGGCGAACGTCAAGGAAGAAGCCGGGCGCCAGGCGCCGACACTCAGGCGCGCCGATGGCACGCTGGCACATGTGGCGGGCTGCTGCGCGCTGCGTCCGCTGGACAACGCGGACTATGCGAACGCGGCGGAAATGAAGCGCCTGTACGTGCGTCCCGGTTTCCGCGGCCTGGGGCTCGGCCGCCAGCTGGCCGAGGCGATCCTCGATGCCGCACGCAGCGCGGGCTACGGCTGCGTCCTGCTCGACACGCTCGACGACATGGAGTCGGCCCGGGCGCTTTACGAGGACCTGGGCTTCGTGGAGGTGCCGCCCTACTATCACAACCCCGTCGCCGGGGCTCACTATCTGAAAGTGGAGCTCTAGCCCGGCCCTGGCGACGCACGCACTCGGCATAGCCTCACCGCCCCATGTGGGGACCGGGCCGGATCGGGTGGCCGAACCCTGCGGCACTCCCGAAGAATACCGACTCAGCCGCGGGCCTGGGCCAGCAGCGTGTCGGCGTCGCTCACTTCGAACTTGCCCGGTGCCTCGACGTTGAGCGTCGCGACCTTGCCGTCCTTCACGAGCATCGAGTAGCGGTTGCTGCGCAGGCCCATGCCGCGACCGGTCAGGTCGAGCGTGAGGCCGGTGGCCTTGGCGAAATCGGCGCTGCCGTCCGCCAGCATGCGCACCTTGGTGCCGGTCTTCTGGTCGCGCGCCCAGGCGCCCATCACGAAGGCGTCGTTCACGCTCACGCACCAGATCTCGTCCACGCCGGCGGCCTTGAAGTCATCGAAGTGCTGCACGTAGCCCGGCACATGCTTGGCCGAGCAGGTGGGGGTGAAGGCGCCGGGCAGCGCAAACAGCGCGATGGTCTTGCCTGCCGCTGCCTTGGTCACGTCCACGGGGTTCGGGCCGATGCTGCAGCCTTCGCCCTCGACTTCGGAGTATTCCTGCAGGGTGGCCGAGGGAAGGGTGTCGCCGACTTTGATCATTGAAAGTGCTCCTGGAAAAAGAAAACGGCCCACATTGTGGGCCGTTTCCGGGATGGCTGCTTTGTCGAGCCGGGGATGATCAGACCAGGACGGCCTTCTCGACCAGACGGGTCACGACCCAGTTCTTGGTCTTCGAGATCGGACGGCTTTCCGTGATCTCGATGGTGTCGCCCAGCTTGTACTCGCCCTTTTCGTCGTGCGCGTGGTACTTGCTCGTCTTGGCCACGATCTTGCCGTAGAGCTCGTGCTTCACACGACGCTCGACCAGCACGGTCACGGTCTTGGCACGCTTGTCGCTGACCACCTTGCCGATCAAGGTGCGCTTGAGGGATTTTTTAGCTTCCGTCATGTTCACTCCTTACTTGGCGGCTTGGGCTTCTTGCTGCTTCTGAGCAAGAATGGTCTTGGCGCGCGCGATGTCGCGGCGGGTCACGCGCAGCGTCGAGGTGTTCGACAGCTGTTGCGTGGCCTTCTGCATGCGCAGGCCGAAGTGGGCCTTCTGCAGATCCTTGATTTCGGCTTGCAGGCCTGCGACGTCCTTCGTGCGCAGGGTTGCGGCCTTCGTCACCTTGGCGGCAGCCGCGGTGTTCTTCTTACGTGTTGCCATGGATGTTCTCCTCTCAGGCGCCGAGCTGGCGAGCGACGAACGTCGTGCGCAGCGGCAGCTTGGCGGCGGCCAGGCGGAACGCTTCGCGGGCGAGCTGTTCGGGAACACCGACGATCTCGAACACGATCTTGCCGGGCTGGATTTCGGCGACGTAGTACTCGGGGTTGCCCTTACCGTTACCCATCCGCACTTCGGCGGGCTTGGTCGAGATCGGCTTGTCGGGGAACACGCGGATCCAGATACGGCCACCGCGCTTCACGTGACGCGAAATCGCGCGACGAGCGGCTTCGATCTGGCGCGCCGTCAGGCGGCCGCGGTCGGTGCATTTGAGACCGAAGTCACCGAACGCAACCGAGTTACCCGTGGTTGCGATGCCGGTGTTGCGGCCCTTTTGTTCCTTGCGGAACTTTCTGCGTGCAGGTTGCAGCATGTTTTGTTACTCCGTGAGGGCCCCAGGCGCTTGCGCGCCCGGGAGCGACCGATTACTCGGTCTTGGCACCGTCCGCTGCTGCAGCGGGCGCGGCTTTGCGGACGCGCTTAACGGCGGGTTTCGAGTCTGCACCGGCACCGCCGGTTGCTTCTGCGGGCTTGTCGCTGCCATCGGCCGGAGCGGTGTTGCCACCGATCGGGCCGCGGGCACCGGCGCGCGGGCCGGGGCCACGGCGGTCGCTGCCCGGACGGTCGCCACCGGGGCGGCCATCGCGGCGGGGACCACGCGGGCGACGTTCTTCTTCAGGACGCGGCGTCTCGACGGCGGGCAGGTCGTTGCGACCCAGCGTGTCGCCCTTGTAGACCCAGACCTTCACGCCGATGACGCCGTAGGTCGTCTTGGCTTCGGAGGTGCCGTAGTCGATGTCGGCGCGCAGGGTGTGCAGCGGCACGCGGCCTTCGCGATACCACTCGGTACGAGCGATTTCGATGCCGTTCAGGCGGCCAGCCGACATGATCTTGATGCCCAGGGCACCCAGACGCATGGCGTTCTGCATGGCGCGCTTCATGGCGCGGCGGAACATGATCCGCTTCTCGAGCTGCTGCGTGATGCTGTCGGCAATCAGCTGCGCATCGATTTCGGGCTTGCGCACTTCCTCGATGTTGACCGCAACGGGCACGCCGAGCTGCTTGCCCAGTTCGCGCTTGAGGTTCTCGATGTCTTCGCCCTTTTTGCCGATCACGACGCCCGGACGAGCCGAGAAGATCGTGATGCGTGCGTTCTTGGCGGGACGCTCGATCATGACGCGCGAGACCGAAGCGTTCTTCAGCTTCTTCTTCAGGTACTCGCGAACCTTGATGTCTTCGGCCAGCATGCCCGCGAAATCGCGGTCGCTTGCGTACCAGCGGCTGGACCAATTACGGGTAACCGCCAGGCGGAAGCCGGTTGGGTGGATTTTCTGTCCCATATTTCTTCCAGGCTTAGTTGCCAACCGTCACGTACACATGGCACGTGGGCTTGCTGATGCGATTGCCGCGACCCTTGGCGCGCGCCGTGAAGCGCTTGAGCGTGGCGCCTTGCTCGACGTAGATGGTCTTGACCTTCAGTTCGTCGATGTCGGCACCGTCGTTGTGCTCGGCGTTGGCGATGGCCGACTCGAGCACCTTCTTCACGATCACAGCGGCCTTCTTCTGCGTGAACTGCAGGATGTTGAGCGCTTGATCGACCTTCTTGCCGCGGATGAGGTCAGCGACCAGACGGCCCTTGTCGACCGACAGGCGGACGCCGCGGAGGACTGCACGTGTTTCAGACATGGTCGTTCCTTACTTCTTCTGGACTTTCTTGTCCGCGGGGTGCCCCTTGAACGTGCGCGTGAGCGCAAATTCGCCGAGCTTGTGGCCGACCATCTGGTCGGTGATGTACACAGGCACGTGTTGCTTGCCGTTGTGCACAGCGATGGTCAGGCCGATGAACTCGGGCAGAACCATCGAGCGGCGCGACCAGGTCTTGATCGGCTTCTTGTCCTTGGTCGTCACGGCCTTGTCGGCCTTGGCCACGAGGTGGTGGTCGACGAACGGACCCTTCTTGAGAGAGCGAGTCATTGGCTATCCCTTACTTCTTGCGACGCGACACGATGAAGACCTGCGTGCGCTTGTTGTTGCGGGTCCGATAACCCTTGGTCAGATTGCCCCACGGGTCGACCGGATGACGGCCTTCGCCGGTACGGCCTTCACCACCACCGTGCGGGTGGTCGATCGGGTTCATCACCACGCCGCGGACGGTCGGGCGGATACCCATGTGACGCTTCACACCGGCCTTGCCGAGCTGGCGCAGGCTGTGCTCTTCGTTGGCCACTTCACCGATGGTCGCGCGGCATTCGATGTGGATGCGGCGGACTTCGCCCGAGCGCATGCGGACCTGGGCGTAGACGCCTTCACGGGCCAGCAGCGTGGCCGAGGTACCGGCCGAGCGGGCGATCTGCGCGCCCTTGCCGGGCTGCAGTTCGATGCAGTGGATCGTCGAACCCACCGGGATGTTGCGGATCGGCAGGGTGTTGCCGGCGCGGATCGGGGCTTCGGCGCCCGACAGCAGCGTTGCACCGGCTTCCAGACCGCGCGGGGCGATGATGTAGCGGCGCTCGCCGTCGGCGTAGCAGACCAGAGCGATGTGGGCGGTACGGTTCGGGTCGTATTCGATGCGTTCGACCTTGGCCGGGATGCCGTCCTTGTTGCGCACGAAGTCGACGACGCGGTAGTGGTGCTTGGCACCGCCGCCACGATGACGGATCGTGATGTGGCCGTTGTTGTTGCGGCCGGCCTTCTGGAACTGGGGTTCCAGCAGGGCTGCGTGAGGAGCACCCTTGTGCAGGTGGTCACGCGAGATCTTCACCGCGCCGCGTTGGCCCGGCGAAGTGGGTTTCATCTTGATGACGGCCATGATTAAGCGCCTTCCCCGACGAGGTTGAGCTCTTGACCGGCCTTCAGGGTCACATAGGCCTTGCGAACGTTGTCGCGGCGGCCGACGGACTTGCCGAAGCGCTTGGTCTTGCCCTTGGTGTTGAGCACCGACACGCCCTTGACTTCGACCTTGAACATCAGTTCGACGGCGGCCTTGATCTCGGGCTTGGTGGCGTCTTGCAACACCTTGAAAGTGACAGCGTTCGACTTCTCGCCGACCATCGTGGCCTTTTCGGACACGACCGGGGCGACCAGCACGTTCATGAGACGGCCTTCGTCGAACTGGCGTTGTGCAGGGGTGGGGTTCACGCGGCTCATGCGAACATCTCCTTGAGCTTGTCGACGGCACCCTTGGTGACCAGCACCTTCTTGTAGTGAACCAGAGACACCGGATCGGCGTAACGGGGTTCGACCACGAGAACGTTGACCAGATTGCGCGAGGCGAGGTACAGGTTTTCGTCGACTTCTTCGGCGATCACGAGCACGGACTCGAGATTCATCGCCTTGAAACGGGCTGCCAGCGGCTTCGTCTTGGGCGAGTCGACCTTGATCGAATCGACCACGGCCAGACGGCCTTCGCGGGCGAGCTGCGAGAAGATGGACGCCATGCCGGCGCGGTACATCTTCTTGTTGATCTTCTGCGAGAAGTTTTCGTCAGGCATGTTCGGGAAGATCCGGCCGCCCCCACGCCACAGCGGCGAGGAAGTCATACCGGCACGGGCGCGGCCCGTTCCCTTTTGCTTGAAAGGCTTCTTGGTCGAGTGCTTGACCTGTTCGCGGTCCTTCTGGGCGCGAGTGCCTTGGCGTGCGTTGGCCTGGAACGCAACGACGATCTGGTGGACCAGGTCCTCGTTGTAGTCACGGCCGAACACGGTCTCGGGAGCGTCGTACTTCGACGCGGCCTGGCCTTGTTCGTTCAGGAGTTCGAGTTCCATTACTTCGCTCCTTGGGCTGCCTGCGGCTTGGCCTTGATGGCGGGACGCACGGTGACGAAGCCACCCTTGGCACCCGGAATCGCGCCCTTGATGAGCAGCAGTTGACGTGCTTCGTCGATGCGGAAGACGTCGAGGTTTTGCGTGGTGCGGGTGACGTCGCCGAGGTGGCCCGTCATGCGCTTGCCGGGGAACACGCGACCGGGGTCTTGCGCCATACCGATCGAGCCGGGCACGTTGTGCGAACGGCTGTTACCGTGCGACGCGCGCTGCGAGCTCATGTTGTGACGCTTGATCGTGCCAGCGTAGCCCTTGCCGATGGAAGTGCCCTGCACGTCCACCTTCTGGCCTACGGAGAAGACGCTCGCCACCGGGATCACGCCGCCAGCCTTGTGCTGACCTGCGGTATCGGCGGTAACGCGGAATTCCTGGATGATCTCGCCAGCTTCGACACCCGCCTTGGCGAGGTGGCCGGCTTCGGGCTTGTTCACGCGCGATGCCTTGCGCGAACCGAACGTCACCTGCAGGGCGACGTAGCCATCGGTCTCTTGGGACTTGATCTGGGTCACGCGGTTGTTGGACACATCCACCACCGTGACGGGAACTGCGTCCCCGTCATCGGTGAAGAGACGCATCATCCCCACCTTGCGGCCCAGCAACCCGAGGGAGTTGCTCAGACTCATTTGTTTTCTCCAAAATGGAAGCTTCCTTCGCCGCTGCCACTTCAATTGGCGACAGCGTTTGCCGGGTTTCCCAGGCTGCGGAAGAAGGTTGATAAATCTCTGCCCGCATAGCACCCATGCGGACGCAACAAGGGCAGAGCCAGCGATTATAGCCCGCGGCGCGGGCTCGATGCAAGCGCCGCATTTCCGGCGCTTTCAGGCCTCGGAGGCCCGTTTTTGGGGCGTTTTCGGCCTATTTCGGCTCTTTGGCCGGCATCGAAATGATCTTCTCGCCCTCGGCCGACGAGTTCACCTCGCCCGCCGCCTTCATGGCAGGGGTGCTGGCGCCTGCCTGGATGGGGATGGCGACGATGCTCGTGGCGCCGCCTTGCATGACGAAGACGTTCAGGTAGGCAAGGCCTTCGCGGCCAACGGTGACCTTCGCGGTGACGGTCGCGCTCTGGCCGGCTGTAAGGGTCAGGCTGCTGCTCGTGGACAGGGAGAGGCCGGCGTCGGTCGTCAGGCGCACGGTGGCGCCGGCCGGATCGCTCACGCCGTCGAACTGGAGAACGACGGAGACCGGCTGCCCAACCCTCGGTGCACCCTCGACCCTGTACTGGATCGCCACGCCGGAATCGTTGGGCTTGCGTGCGGCTGCCGTCATCGGTGCGGCATTGCGAGAGGAAGCGGAAGCCTGCTTGGCAGCGCGCTGCGCCGGCACGCCATCCGCGCAGGCGGACGCGGCGGCGAGCGCCAGAAAGGCGGTGACGGCGGCGATGGTCGAACGGGAACGGAGGTTCATGGGTGGACTTCCTCGCTGCTACTTATTGGATCAGCACGCCGAAGCAGGTGTTTGCGCCGGAGTTGTTGACATCATTGACGACCAGAACATAGTCGCCGGCCGAGAGGCTGACGGAATTGGTGTTCCGGCTCACCACGCCGCCCCTGTAGATGACGAAGTTGGGGCTGGCGCCGGCCGGCGGGGTGATCGAGAACTGGTAGCCGCGACTGGTCGGCGCGGTGAAGCGCAGGTAGGAGAAGCTTCCGAGCTTGTTCCCGTTGCCGCGCGGATCTTCGGTGTTCGTCACACAGGCCGTGGTGTTCGCGCCAATGGTGGCCTGGATGTACATCGGCAGCACATAGCTCACGGTGGGCGATCCGCCGTTGTTGGTTTCCTGGGCGCCGTAGGCATCGTTGGAAGCCGCACTGATGTTCTGGCCCGTGAGCAGGCTTGCTAATGCCGAAGCGTTGCCCGACGCAGCCACGTTGAACGCCGCTGTGAAAGGATGGATCGAGGTGACCGGCGCGCCGCCCTTGAACAGCGCGCTCGTCATCGTGTCATGGATCGGCTTGAAGCCGACCTGCTGGTTGAGGTTCCAGAAGATCGACTGGATCGAGGATTCACGGTACCAGCCCGGATTGGCCGAGGGACCTCGTGCGAGATCGAGATTGCTGCCCTGTGCCTGGCCGGGCCCGTCCGAATCGACATAGTTGCTGCGTCCGAGCGCGATGCCCGACCAGCCATTGCCCCATCCTTCGGAGAAAGCCAGCCGGCGATCGACGCGCTCGCTCGTGGAGTGCGCACCGCCCGTCGAATCGTCGCGGCTGAAGGAAGCCTGGTAGTAGTGGCCCCATTCGTGGGCGATCACCGGCGCGTCGAACTCGTCGGTATCCACGTCCTCCTTGCCGAGCACGTAGATCTCGGCCCCTGAACTCCTGCCAACGAAGAAAGTGGTGCCGATCTGCCCCAGCGCGATGCTGCCGCTGGCATTCGTGTTGTTGACGCTCCAGAACACCTTCAGCGACGGAAACGCGGTCGCCGGAGCGGCAGTCAACACCTTCTGCATCGCGGTGTAGACCGTGTCCATGATGGCGAACGGCCCGGACACGCGCTGGCTGGTGTAGCTCGAGCCACCCCAGCCGCTGGCGGCGCGCAGGTCGCGGGTGAGCGCGGCGCTGCCGGTGGAGAACACCGACGACTGCATGGAATAGATCGCGCTCGACTGCGTGTTGTCGCGCACGGTGACGTCCCAGCTCGGAAGCGCACCGGTGCGGGTCAGCTGGGCGCGCACGCGGACGATGACGTTCGTGTTGGCCGGCACGCTTGCCGAATAGGCTCCGTTGTCGTCGGTAGTGGTGGTTGCGAGTTGGGACCCGCTGGCTGCGTCGAGCACCTCGACGAAGGCCCCGCGGACCGGCTTGGCCGTGGTCTCTGTATACACGAGCCGGCCGCCGGGGTTGGGCACCGATTCGTAGGTGGCCGTGCCGCTCAGGGAGACCGGCGCGGCCGGAACCAAGGGCAACAACGGGATGCCGCCTCCGCCACCCCCTCCTCCACCGCCGCCGCAAGCGGTCAGCAGCGCTGCCGCAATGCATGCCATCAAGCCCGATGCAAAGGAGATGCGTTCTCTCATGGTTGTGCTGCCCTCTTTTCAGCTACCCGGCGCTCCGAAAGATTGGCCAGCGCCGGCAACGGAGGATGCCACATCCGCGTGACATAAAGCACAAAACCCGCCTGCATTTCTACAGGCGGGTTTTCAGCAGGATCGGCTCGAAGCCGAATGGATTACTGCAGCTTGATCTCGACGTCCACGCCGGCCGGCAGGTCGAGCTTCATCAGCGCGTCCACGGTCTTGTCGGTCGGGTCGACGATGTCCATCAGGCGCTGGTGCGTGCGGATTTCCAGCTGGTCGCGCGACGTCTTGTTGACGTGCGGCGAACGCAGGATGTCGAAGCGCTTCATGCGGGTCGGCAGGGGCACGGGGCCCTTGACGATCGCGCCGGTGCGCTTGGCGGTGTCCACGATTTCAGCGGCCGACTGGTCGATCAGCTTGTAGTCGAATGCCTTCAGGCGGATGCGGATCTTTTGCTTGGTAGCCATGGTGATTCCTTTGCTCCCGTCTTGATTACAGGTCGAGGATCTTCGCCACGACGCCCGAGCCCACGGTGCGGCCGCCTTCGCGGATGGCGAAGCGCAGGCCTTCTTCCATGGCGATCGGA
>NZ_JACIBG010000012.1:0-134570 GCF_014195185.1 Variovorax atrisoli
ATCGACCTCGCGGCCACGCACTTCGCGGCCAAGGAGCCCAAGTCGATCGCCATCGCCAACCGCACGCTGGAGCGCGGCGAGAAGCTGGCCTCGCGTTTCGGTGGCGAGGCGATGCGCCTGGCCGACCTGCCCTCGCGGCTGGCCGAGTTCGACATCGTCGTGAGCTGCACCGCCAGCACGCTGCCGATCATCGGCCTGGGCGCCGTCGAGCGCGCGCTCAAGGCCCGCAAGCACCGCCCGATGTTCATGGTCGACCTGGCCGTGCCGCGCGATATCGAGCCCGAGGTGAAGGCGCTGGAAGACATCTATCTCTACACCGTCGACGACCTCGCCCAGGTGGTGCAGCAGGGCCAGGCCAACCGCCAGGCCGCGGTGGCGCAGGCCGAGGTGATCATCGACGCCGGCGTGCAGAACTTCATGCACTGGCTGGGCCAGCGCGGCACGGTGCCGCTGATCCAGCAGCTCAACGCGCAGGCCGACGAGTGGCGCGCCGCCGAGATGGCGCGTGCGCGCAAGCTGCTGGCCAAGGGCGAGCCGATCGAGGCGGTGCTCGAGGCGATGTCGCGCGGCCTCACCCAGAAGATGATGCACGGCGCGATGGCCGAGCTGCATGCGGGCGATGCCGCCTCGCGCGAGCAGACGGCGCAGACGATCTCGCGCCTGTTCCTGCGCAAAGAGCGTTAGCGACGCTGGCTTGCGTTCCGGTCCGCTGAATGCGGACGTCCGGACGCAGAGGGCGCGAAGGTTTCGCGAAGAACGCAAAAGAAACCTTCGAGAAAAGAACTTCTCTCCCTTCTGCGTTTTCTGCGAAACCTTCGCGCCCCCTGCGTTCGGTTCCCGCTCCCAGTTTTCCAGTACCCCATCCACGTGAAGCCTTTCCTCCGCCACCAACTCGAACGCTATGCCCAACGCCTGGGCGAGCTCGACTTCCTGCTCTCGCGCGAAGACATCATGAGCGACATGGCCCAGTACCGCACCATCTCGCGCGAGCACGCCGAGGTCACGCAGGTCGCGGGCCGCTACGAGCGCTACAGGCAGCGCGAGTCCGACATCGCCGCTGCCAGGGAGATGCTCGACGACCCCGACATGGCCGAGATGGCGAAGGAGGAGATCGCCGGTGCCGAGGCCGAGCTGGTGCAGCTCGAGGAAGAACTCCAGCGCCTGCTGCTGCCCAAGGACCCGGACGACGCGCGCAACGCCTTCCTCGAAATCCGCGCGGGCACGGGCGGCGACGAGTCGGCCCTGTTCGCGGGCGACCTGCTGCGCATGTACACGCGCTACTGCGACCGCGCCGGCTGGCGCTGCGAGATCGTGAGCGAGAGCGAGAGCGAGCTCGGCGGCTACAAGGAAGTGGTGGTGCGCATCGTGGGCGACGACGTGTTCGGACGGCTGCGCTTCGAATCGGGCGGCCACCGCGTGCAGCGCGTGCCGGCCACCGAGACGCAGGGCCGCATCCACACCAGCGCCTGCACGGTCGCCGTGCTGGCCGAGCCCGACGAAACCGTCGCGGTGCAGATCAACCCGGCCGACCTGCGCATCGACACCTACCGCGCGAGCGGCGCCGGCGGCCAGCACATCAACAAGACCGATTCGGCCGTGCGCATCACGCACATTCCGACCGGCATCGTGGCCGAGTGCCAGGACGACCGCAGCCAGCACCGCAACAAGGCGAAGGCGCTGCAGGTGCTGTCGGCGCGCATCCAGGAGAAGGAACGCAGCGAGCGCGCCGCCAAGGACGCCGCCATGCGCAAGGGCCTGATCGGCAGCGGCGACCGTTCCGACCGAATCCGCACCTACAACTTCCCGCAGGGCCGGCTCACCGACCACCGCATCAACCTCACGCTCTACAAGCTGACAGCCATCATGGAAGGCGACCTCGGCGACGTGCTGGACGCCCTTCGCGCCGCACGCGAAGCCGAGCAGTTGGCCGAGCTGGAATCGAGCCTGCCGGCATGAGCGCAGTGGAAGACCCGAAGCCGGCCACCGTGGCACAGGCGCTGGCCGCATCCATCGCCCTCGGCGTGGATCGGCTCGATGCCCAGCTGCTGCTGCTGCACGCCCTGGGCCGCGCGCCACACGACCGCGCCTGGCTGCTGGCGCACGACACCGACGCGATGCCCGATGCCGCGTGGTCCGCGCTGGCCGCGCATCTCTCGCGCCGCCGGGCCGGAGAGCCTGTCGCGTACCTGCTGGGTGAAAAAGAATTTCATGGACTCGCCCTGCAGGTCGACGCCCGCGTGCTGGTGCCGCGTCCCGACACGGAAACGCTGGTCGAATGGGCGCTGCAGTGCCTCGAGGGCCAGGCCGCGCCGCGCGTGCTCGACCTCGGCACCGGCAGCGGCGCGATCGCGCTCGCACTGCAGCATGCCCGACCCGACGCGCAGGTCGATGCGGTCGATGCCAGCGTCGACGCGCTGGCCGTCGCCCGGGCCAACGCCGGCCGGCTCGGCCTGCCCGTGCGCTTCGGCCAGGCCGACTGGCTGGACGGCGCCGGCACGGGCTACACGGTCATCGCCAGCAATCCGCCGTACATCGCCGCCGGCGACCCGCACCTGCCCGCCCTGCGCCACGAGCCCTCTTGCGCCCTGGTTTCGGGCGCGGACGGCCTCGACGACATCCGCCGCATCGTGCAGGACGCCCCCGGCCACCTCGCCGAGGGCGGCTGGCTGCTGCTGGAACACGGCCACGACCAGGCCGCGGCCGTGCGCGGCCTGCTCGCCGCGCGCGGCTTCGCCGAAGTTCAAAGCCGCGACGACCTTGCCGGCATCCAGCGCTGCTCCGGCGGAATCTGGCGCACGGTGAAATAATCCCCTCAGCCTATTTTTCAGGAGTCCCCATGTCCGACGCCCAGCAACGCATCGACGACCTCGTCAAGACCAACGACCTCGTGCTCTTCATGAAGGGCAACGCCAGCTTTCCGATGTGCGGCTTCTCGGGCCGCGCGATCCAGATCCTGAAGGCGGTCGGCGTCGACACGAAGACGCTCAAGACCGTCAACGTGCTCGAGGACGACAGCATCCGCCAGGGCATCAAGGAATACAGCAACTGGCCCACGATCCCGCAGCTGTACGTGAAGGGCGAGTTCATCGGCGGCTCGGACATCATGATGGAGATGTACGAATCGGGCGAACTGCAGCAGGTGGTGAACGGCGCCAGCGCCTGAAGCCCGAGGGAACGGTCATGAGCCACGATCACGCGGATCACGACCATTCCCATGAAGACAGCGGCAACGACAGTGCCGCCCCGGCCTGGAAGCACGACGGCGTGCGCGTGATCCCGGCCGGCCAGCTCGACACGAACACCGCCCAGACGCCCGGCATGAACCGGGCCGCCGCCATCAACTTCGCCCGCGTGGGCGCCCGCAAGCTCTGGGCCGGCACCGTGACCATCCACGCCGACGCGAAGACCGGCGCCCATCATCACGGGCACCTCGAATCGGTGATCTACGTGGTGCGGGGCCGAGCGCGCATGCGATGGGGCGAGAAGCTCGAATTCACGGCAGAGGCCGGACCGGGCGACTTCATCTACGTGCCGCCCTACGTGCCGCACCAGGAGATCAACGCCAGCGCGACCGAGACGCTCGAATGCGTGCTGTGCCGCAGCGACGGCGAGGCGGTGGCGGTCAACCTCGACATCGAGCCCGTTGAAAGGCCCGAATCGGTGCTCTGGATCGACCCGACGCACCCGCACGGCGGAACATAGTCCTGCCCGCAGGCTGCGCGCACTTCGCGCCGCCCCACCTCCCGCTTCCAGTGGCACATCGGCCGCCCGGCAGAGCCGGTTCCGCGGCCTCGCTGGAATGCTCTCCAGTCATGGCACCATGGCGATCTTCGACCTTCCACCATGACCCTCACCCAAAGCCTGCTCATCATCGCGTTGCTGATCGCGCTGAGCGCCTTCTTCTCCCTCGCCGAAATCACGCTGGCCGCCTCGCGCCGGCTGCGCCTGCGCCAGATGGCCGACGAGGGCGATCCCCGGGCGGAGAAGGTGCTTCGCGTGCAGGAGCAGCCGGGCCACTACTTCACCGTGGTGCAGATCGGGCTGAACGCGGTGGCGATCCTCGGCGGCGTGGTCGGCGAAGGCTCGCTGAGCCCGTACTTCGCTGTCGTCTTCGAGCGGTGGCTCAGTCCCGAGGCATCGGCCAGCGCGGCCTTCCTGTGCTCGTTCGTGATCATCATCGCGGTGTTCCTGGTGTTCGCCGACCTGTTCCCCAAGCGGCTGGGCATGAGCAACCCCGAACGGCTGGCGGTGCGCATGGTGGGGCCGATGCTGCTCCTGATCACCACCTTCAAGCCGCTGGTGTGGTTCTTCACGCGCTGCACCGACCTGCTGTTCAAGCTGCTGGGCATGCCGCTGGCGCGCGACGACAAGATCACATCGGCCGACATCCTCGCGATGACCGAGGCCGGCGCGCAGGCGGGCGTGCTCGCGGCGCGCGAGCAGCAGGTGATCGCCAACGTGTTCGAGCTCGACACGCGGCTGGTCAGCAGCGTGATGACCGTGCGCGACAACATCACCTGGTTCCTGCACGACGACCCCGAATCGGTGCTGCGCGCGCGCATCATCGCCGAGCCCTTCTCGGCGTACCCGGTGTGCGACGGCGACATCGACCACGTTCTTGGCTACGTCGACGCCAAGGACATGTTCCAGCGCGTGCTCAGCGGCCAGCCGCTGGCCTTCGACCAGGGGCTGCCGCTGCACAAGGCGCTGGTCATTCCCGACCGGCTCTCGCTCACCGAGGTGCTGGAGCAGTTCCAGCAGGCGCACGAGGACTTCGCGATCATCGTGAACGAATACAGCCTGGTGGTGGGCGTGATCACGCTCAACGACGTGATGAGCACGGTGATGGGCGACCTGGTGTCCACGCCCGACGAGGAGCAGATCGTCCAGCGCGACGAGAACTCATGGCTCATCGACGGCGTCACGCCCATCCAGGACGTGCAGCGCGCGCTGCACATCGACGAGATGCCGCACGCCGAGGAATACGAGACGCTGGCCGGCTTCCTGATGGTGATGCTGCGCCGCGTGCCCAAGCGGACCGACAACGTGAGCTGGGGCGGCTACACCTTCGAGGTGATGGACGTCGACAGCTACCGCATCGACCAGGTGATGGTCACCAAGGGTTCCGGCATCGCGAAGGCGCCGGCGAACTGAGCAGGAGAGCGCGGAGGCGGCGACGCCTCAGGCCGGCGAGCGGTCGCGCTGCTGTTGTTGTTGCTGCTGCTGTTGCAGCAGTTCCTTCTCGCGTTCCTTCTCGTTGAACGCCCACAGCCGCTGGTTGGAGAAAACCGCGTTCGGATACGGCGACTTGCCGCGGCTGCCGTTGTAGCGCCCCAGCGTCATGAACAGATCGCCGTTCTCCCGGTCCAGGTAGTGGCGAAGAATGACGCAGCCGAAGCGCAGATTGGTCTGCATGTGGAAGAGCTTGGCCGGGTCGCCGTCGCCGATCACGCGTGTCCAGAACGGCATCACCTGCATGTAGCCGCGCGCGCCGGCACTCGACACCGCGAACTTGCGGAAGTTGCTCTCGACCTGGATCAGCCCCAGCACCAGGCTCACCTCGAGCCCCGAGCGCTTGGCCTCGTACCAGACCGTCTGCAGGAACTCGATGCGCGTGGGCGCATCGGCCACCTTCCTCGACAGGCGCCCGCTCATCTCCCCGAGCCAGCGCAGGTAGGCCAGCCGGGCCTCGGTGTTCGCGAATTCCGGCACCGGCGGCGCCTTGTTGTGGATGGCCGAACTCAGCGCGGTGCGCACCGAGTCGATCAGCGGCTCCTCGATCTGCGCGCCGGCCATGGCGGCCCGCGGCAGCGACAGCATCGTGAGGGCGCCTGCGGTCACGGCGCCGCCCAGGCACTGGCGTCGCGAGAGGCCGCCCTCCAGGCTCATTGGGCGAGCTTGCCGACGATGAACTCGGCGATGCCGGCAGCCGGCACCTTCGTGGCCGCGGTGTCGCGGCGATGCTGGTATTCGAGCTGGCCTTCCTTGAGGCCGCGGTCGGAGATGACGACGCGGTGCGGCACGCCGATCAGCTCCCAGTCGGCGAACATCGCGCCGGGGCGCTCGCCGCGGTCGTCGAGCAGAACGTCGACGCCCTTGGCCAGCAACTCTTCATAGAGCGCCTCGGCAGCCGCCTTGACCTCGGCACTGCGGTCCATGCCGATCGGGCAGACCACCACGGTGAAGGGCGCGATCGCGTCCGGCCAGATGATGCCGCGCTCGTCGTGGTTCTGTTCGATGGCGGCCGCCGGCAGGCGGGTGATGCCGATGCCGTAGCAGCCCATCTCCAGAAGCTGCGGCTTGCCGGCTTCGTCGAGGTAGGTGGCGTTCATGTCCTTGCTGTACTTGGTGCCCAGCACGAACACGTGGCCCACCTCGATGCCGCGCTCGATGGCCAGCACGCCCTTGCCGTCGGGCGACGGGTCGCCGGCCACGACGTTGCGGATGTCGGCCACCAGATCGGGCTCGGGCAGGTCGCGGCCCCAGTTGACGCCGGTCATGTGGAAGTCGACTTCGTTGGCACCGGTGATCCAGTCGGCCATCACGGCGGCTTCGCGGTCGGCCACCAGCTTCACGGGCTTCTTCAGGTTCAGCGGACCCAGGTAGCCGGGCTTGCAGCCGAAGTGGTCCTCGATCTCGGCCAGGGTCGCGAAGCGGAAGCCCTGGTTGAGGCCGGGCAGCTTGCCGACCTTGATCTCGTTCATGTCGTGGTCGCCGCGCAGCAGCAGCAGCCAGACCTGCGAACCCTTGATGTCGCCGGCCTCGTCGACGACGTCGGTGGCTAGCACCAGCGACTTGATGGTGGTGGAAAGCGGCACGCCGAGCAACTCGGCCACGTCGGCGCAGGTGCTCTTGCCGGGGGTCGGCGTCTTCTCGAGCGCCTTGGCGGCGGCGGGGCGCGGACCGGCCGGGGCCAGCGCCTCGGCCTTCTCCATGTTGGCGGCGTAGTCGCTGTCGGGGCAGTAGACGATGGCGTCCTCGCCGGTGGCGGCGATCACCTGGAACTCCTCGCTCAGGTCACCGCCGATGGCGCCGCTGTCGGCCGCCACGGCGCGATAGCGCAGGCCGAAGCGGTCGAAGATGTTGCGATAGGCCTGCGCCATGACCTGGTAGCTCGCCTTGGCGGCGTCGAGGTCGCGGTCGAAGCTGTAGGCGTCCTTCATGATGAACTCGCGCCCGCGCATGAGGCCGAAGCGCGGACGTCGTTCGTCGCGGAACTTGGTCTGGATCTGGTAGAAGTTCTTCGGCAGCTGCTTGTAGCTGCGGATCTCCTGGCGGGCGATGTCGGTCACCACTTCCTCGCTGGTCGGCTGGACCACGTAGTCGCGGTCGTGGCGGTCCTTGATGCGCAGCAGCTCGGGGCCCATCTTGTCGAACCGGCCGGTCTCCTGCCAGAGCTCGGCGGGCTGCACCACGGGCATGGTCATCTCGACGGCGCCGGCGCGGTTCATCTCCTCGCGGACGATGGCTTCCACCTTGCGGATCACGCGCAGCCCCATGGGCATGTAGGTGTAGATGCCCGTGCCGAGCTTCTTGATCATGCCGGCCCGCATCATGAGACGGTGGCTCGCCACTTCGGCGTCAGCGGGCGCTTCCTTGAGGGTGGAGACGAAAAAACGGGAAGCTTTCATCGGGATTGCGGTGAGGGTTCGCTGGATTCGAGGTTCGGAAGTGGGGAACTGCTCCCCGGAGAGACCCTGAGAGCCTGGCATCGGCAGCTTGCCGAGGGCAACCCGGCATGCATAATCGACTCAGTTCAAAAATTGGGGTTTGATTATGCTCGACCGGGACGGCTTCAGGCCCAACGTCGGCATCATCCTGCTCAACCAGAGAAACCAGGTTTTCTGGGGCAAACGCATACGTACTCACTCCTGGCAGTTTCCGCAAGGCGGCATCGACCGCGGCGAAAGTCCCGAGCAGGCCATGTACCGGGAACTGCACGAGGAAGTGGGGCTCCACCCGGAGCACGTGCGCATCGTGGCCCGTACCCGCGACTGGTTGCGCTACGAGGTGCCGGATCGGTTCATTCGCCGTGACGCACGGGGCCACTACAAAGGCCAGAAACAAATCTGGTACCTGCTGCAACTCATCGGCCACGACTGGGATCTCAACCTGCGTGCAACCGACCATCCCGAATTCGACGCCTGGCGCTGGCACGACTACTGGGTGCCGCTCGACGTGGTCGTCGAGTTCAAGCGCGGCGTCTACGAGATGGCGCTCACCGAGCTCGCTCGCTACCTGCCGAGGCAGGACTTCCGCAACCGCTTCCTGCGCAGCAACGTGCGCGCCCGAGAATTCGAGCGCCACTCGCCGGACGCCGGGGCGCCGCCCGGACTCGATCTGCCGCCCGGCGGCAGCTTCGATCCGCATCCCGACATTCCTTCCGCGAGCAATGAACCTCCTGTCCAAGACAACAAGGCACCCCCGCCCCTTCCGACGCAGCGCTGAGCGCGTTCTCCTGCTGGCCTGCTTCGGCATCCTCGCCGGGTGCGCCTCGGGTCCGCACGACACCGACAACCCCGACTGGGCACAGGCAGGCCTGCCGCCCCCGCCCAAGCGATACGAGACGGACAAGGAGTGGGAAGAAACGGCCACCCCGCCCCCGCCGGCCTTCAGCGAAAGCCGCCTGCTGCCGATCGAAATGCCGCCCTACATGAGCCTGAAGTTCGGCATCGATCCGCAGACGATCGCCATCACCGGCGACGGCATCGTCCGCTACGTGGTGGTGGCCCAGAACCGCAGTGGCGGCGCGACCAATGCCTTCTACGAAGGCATCCGCTGCTCCACGGCCGAGATGAAGAGCTACGCCCGCTACAACAACGGGACCTGGCAGGACGTGGCGAAGCCGGAGTGGAAGCGCCTGAGCGACATGAACTCCAGCTACACCCGCAAGCTAGCCAACCAGGCCCTGTGCCGCGGCAACGCGCCGCGTGCGTCGGTGGGCGACATGGTCCAGAACCTCCGCAACCCGGTGCGCGAAGTTCAGTAGGCGTCCGCGCCGAAAGATGAAGAAACGGGGCCCATGGGCCCCGTTTTCGTTTCTGGGGCCTCTCAGCCCGGCATCAGCACCATGTTGTCGCGGTGGACCATCTCCGGCTCCGCCACATAGCCCAGAAGGCGCTCGAATTCGGACGAGGGCTTGCGGCACAGCAGCCGCGCCTCCACGCTCGAGTAGTTGGCAAGACCCCGGGCCAGCTCGACGCCGTCGGCGTCGCGCACCGCGATCACGTCGCCGCGCGAGAACTCGCCCGAGACGCCGGTCATGCCGATCGGCAGCAGGCTCTTGCCCTCGGCGCGCACCTTGGCGGCAGCGCCCGCATCGACCACGACGGAGCCGCGCAGTTGCAGATGGTCGGCCATCCAGCGCTTGCGGGCCTGGTGCTTGGCGGTCTGCGCCACCAGCAGCGTACCGATGGATTCGCCCTTCGCCAGTCGCAGCAGTGCGTCGGCTTCGCGGCCCCAGGCGATGACCGTGGAGGCGCCCGAGCCCGCCGCGCGCTTGGCCGCGAGGATCTTGGTGATCATGCCGCCCTTGCCGATGCTGGAGCCCGCGCCCCCGGCCATCGCCTCGAGCGCCGGGTCGCCGGCGGCGGCCTCGTGCACGAACTTCGCGTCCGGGTCCTTGCGCGGATCGGCCGTGTACAGGCCCTTCTGGTCGGTCAGGATGACCAGCGCATCGGCTTCGACCAGGTTGGCCACGAGGGCGCCGAGCGTGTCGTTGTCCCCGAACTTGATCTCGTCGTTGACGACCGTGTCGTTCTCGTTGATGACCGGCACCACGCCCAGCTTGAGCAGCGTGACCAGCGTCGAGCGGGCGTTGAGATAGCGTTCGCGATCCGCCAGGTCGGCGTGCGTCAACAGCACCTGGGCGCTGCCGATCTCGTTCTCGCGCAGCTTGGTCTCGTACATCTGGGCCAGGCCCATCTGGCCGACCGCGGCCGCGGCCTGGAGCTCGTTGATTTCATGCGGCCGGGTGCGCCAGCCGAGGCGCTTCATGCCTTCGGCAATGGCGCCGCTCGACACCATCACCACCTCGCGCCCGTCGCGCACCAGCGCAGCCAGCTGCCGGCACCACTCGCCGATGGCGGCCTCGTCGAGACCGCGCCCCTCGTTGGTCACGAGGCTGGAGCCCACCTTGACGACGATACGGCGGGCATCCCGCAAGGCAGTGGATCCGGAGTTCGAGGTCATCTTGGGAGGGAGTGGAGGTCTTTGGATGCTGCTGGGTTGGCTGTGTTGCGGCCGGCAGGGCCGGCCGTCGATGCTGCGGCGGATGCCGCTCAGGAGCCTTCGGGAGGCAGGGGCGCGAAACGCGGGTCGACCTCGACCGTCTGGTGCTCCGCCACCTGCTCTGCCTTGACCTGCTGGTAGATGGCCTGCACCAGATGCTCGCAGCCCTCGCGCGTGAGCGCCGAGATCTCGAACACCGGGCCCTTGAAGCGCAGGCGCTTCACGAAGTCCTTGATGCGCGCCGCGCGCTCGTCGGCGGGCACCATGTCGAGCTTGTTCAGCACGAGCCAGCGCGGCTTCTCGTAGAGATCGGCGTCGTATTTCTTAAGCTCGCCCACGATGGCCTTGGCCTGCGCCACCGGATCGACGCTGTCGTCGAAGGGTGCCATGTCGACGACGTGCAGCAGCAAGCGCGTGCGCTGCAGGTGCCGCAGGAACAGATGGCCGAGGCCGGCGCCTTCGGATGCGCCCTCGATCAGGCCGGGCAGGTCCGCCACGACGAAGCTCTGCTCGGGGCCGACGCGCACGACACCCAGGTTCGGGTGCAGCGTGGTGAAGGGGTAGTCCGCGATGCGCGGACGGGCGTTCGAAATGGCGCTGATCAGCGTCGACTTGCCGGCATTCGGCATGCCGAGCAGGCCCACATCGGCAAGCACCTTGAGTTCGAGCTTGAGGCTGCGCTTCTCGCCGGGCCAGCCCGGAGTCTTCTGGCGCGGGGCGCGGTTGATCGCGCTCTTGAAGCGCATGTTGCCGAAGCCGCCGTCGCCGCCCTTGGCGATGGTGATGACCTCGCCCTCCTTCAGCAGCTCGAACAGCACTTCGCCGGTTTCCGCGTCGGAAATGATCGTTCCGACCGGCATCTTCAGCGTGATGTCGTCGCCGGCGGCTCCGAACATGTCGGAGCCCATGCCGTGCTCGCCGCGCTTGGCCTCGTGGCGGCGCGAATAGCGGAAATCGACCAGGGTGTTGAGGTTGGAATCGGCCACCGCGAACACGTGACCGCCACGGCCACCGTCGCCACCGTTGGGGCCACCGAATTCCTTGTACTTCTCATGACGGAACGACACGCAGCCGTTCCCGCCGTCGCCAGCGGCGACGTCGATGAAGGCTTCGTCGACGAACTTCATGGGATACCTAGTTTACAAATGAAGAGGCCCCGGCAATGCGGGGCCTCGGGATGGTAGGTCTGACTCGGGGCTTAAGCCGCGGGAGTCACGTTGACCGTGTGCTTGTTCAGCGCACCCTTGGTAGCGAACGACACGTGGCCGTCGACCAGGGCGAACAGCGTGTGGTCCTTGCCCACGCCGACGTTCACGCCGGGGTGGAACTGAGTGCCACGCTGACGCACGATGATCGAGCCTGCGCTGATCAGTTCGCCGCCGAAAGCCTTCACGCCGAGCATCTTGGGCTTGGAATCGCGCCCGTTTCGCGTTGAGCCGCCGCCTTTTTTCTGTGCCATGGAATCTGCTCCTGTGCCGTGTTAAGCGGCGATCGCGCCGATTTGCAGCTCGGTGAACTGCTGGCGATGGCCTTGACGTTTCTGATAGTGCTTGCGACGGCGCATCTTGAAGATGCGAACCTTGTCGTGCTTGCCGTGCGACAGCACCGTGACCGTCACCGTTGCACCGGACACCAGGGGCGTGCCAACCTTGATTTCAGCGCCGTTGCCGACGGCCAGAACCTGGTCGATCACGATTTCCTGGCCTACGTCCGCAGCAATCTGTTCTACTTTGATTTTCTCGCCGGAAGCAACGCGATACTGCTTGCCACCGGTTTTTATGACCGCGTACATGTAAACCTCTTAGAAATGAGTCTCCGCGGCGAATTCCGCAGAGCCCAAGATTATAGCGCGGTTCGCGCCTGCTAGCCACTCCCGGGCGCAGGCCCCGCTGGCAAGCCTCTTCGGCTCCCTATAATTTGCGCCTTCCGGCCTTGCCCCGCCTGGGCTGCCCACCACCAACACTCAGCAGCGCCCCGCGCCTTCGCTTTGCCAGTTCCCGCCGCCGACACCTCCCCCACCGCCACCGTGCTGGACCTGATTGCCGGCGACATGGTCGAAGTCGACCGCGTGATCGCTCGTCGCCTCGACACGGGCGTGCCACTGGTCAGCCAGGTTTCCAGATACATCATCTCCGCAGGCGGCAAACGCCTGCGGCCGGCACTGCTGCTTCTGATGTCGGGGGCACTGGGATATACCGGCGAGCAGCGCTTCAACCTGGCGGCCGTGGTGGAGTTCATCCACACCGCCACGCTGCTGCACGACGACGTCGTAGACGAATCCACCCTGCGGCGCGGCCGGGCGACGGCCAACGAGTCGTTCGGCAACCCGGCCAGCGTGCTGGTCGGCGACTTCCTCTATTCGCGCGCTTTCCAGATGATGTTGGACGCAAACAACATGCGCGTGATGCAGATCCTGGCCGAGGCTACGAACATCATCGCCGAGGGCGAGGTGCTTCAGCTGATGAACATGCACGACGCCTCGCTGGACGAAGCGGCCTACCTGCGCGTGATCCGCTCGAAGACCGCGAAGCTCTTCGAGGCCAGCACCCGCCTTGCAGCCGTGCTGGCCGACGCATCGCCCGAACTGGAAGAAGCCTGTGCCACCTACGGGCAGGCACTGGGCACAGCCTTTCAGGTGATCGACGACGTCCTCGACTACACGGGCGATGCCAGCGAAACCGGCAAGAACGTCGGCGACGACCTGCGTGAAGGCAAGACGACGCTGCCGCTCATCTTCGCAATGCAGCGAGGCACGTCCGCCCAGAGCGAACTCGTGCGCGCCGCCATCGAGGCCGGGGACACCACCCAGCTGGGCAAGGTCATCGAGATCGTCCAGGAAACCGGCGCACTGGATGCATCCCGCGCCGCCGCTGCAGCAGAGGCGCAGCGTGCGATTCATGCATTAAAAAACTTTCCGTCGAATTTGCACGCTTCAGGTTTGCTACAATTAGCGGCTCAGTTGCTTGAGCGACGTGCCTGAACACCTCTCCTGAGTTGGCATCTAGGACGACTTCTTCTTTCTTGCAACCATCGGGGTGTAGCTTAGCCTGGTAGAGCGCTACGTTCGGGACGTAGAGGCCGGAGGTTCGAATCCTCTCACCCCGACCAGCCTTTGGCTGGCATTAATCGACAAATGGCCAGCCTGTTGCTGTGTAGCGATTTACAGCACAGGACTGTTCAGCGATGATCGTGAAGCAATTTTTCACATCTTTTTCACTCGCTGAATGGCTGCAGCCGAACTTCCTGTTAAAGAACCTTCGCAAATAGCCCTGCCAGGGCTTGCGCGCGCCCTGGTTTCGGCCGGCAAGCTTCCCGCCAAGGCTGCCGAGGACATCTATCAGAAGTCTCTTACTGCTCGCACCAGCTTCATCGCCGAGCTGACCGGCTCCGGCGCCGTTTCGGCAGCCGACCTCGCCCATACGCTTTCCTCCGCCTTCGGCGCCCCGCTGCTCGATCTGGACGCCATCGATCCGCAGCGCCTGCCGAAGGACCTGGTCGACCCGAAGCTGTGCCAGGCGTATCGCATCGTCGTCCTCAGCAAGCGCAACAATCGCCTGATCGTCGCGACGGCCGATCCTTCAGACCAACAGGCGGCCGAGAAGATCAAATTCGCCTCGCAGATGGGCGTCGACTGGGTCATCGCCGAGTACGACAAGCTGTCGCGGATGATCGAGGCCGCCGCGGTCAGCGCGGCGGAGACCATCAACAGCATCGTCGGCAGCGAGTTCGAGTTCGACGAGGTCTCCGCCGAGACCGCGAACGAGAGCAACGACCAGGCCATCGCCGAAGTCGAAGACGCACCGGTCGTGCGTTTCCTGCACAAGATGCTGCTCGACGCCGTCAGCATGCGGGCATCGGACATCCACTTCGAACCGTACGAACACAACTACCGCGTGCGTTTCCGCATCGACGGCGAACTGCGCGAGGTGGCCAGCCCGCCGACCGTCATCAAGGACAAGCTGGCCTCGCGCATCAAGGTCATATCCCGGCTCGACATCTCCGAGAAGCGCGTGCCGCAGGACGGCCGCATGAAGCTCAAGATCGGGCCCGATCGCGTGATCGATTTCCGCGTGAGCACGCTGCCGACGCTCTTCGGCGAGAAGATCGTCGTGCGTATTCTCGACCCGAGCAGCGCACGGCTGGGCATCGACGCCCTGGGCTACGACGCGGACGAGAAGGCGCGACTGCTGCATGCGATCGGCCGTCCCTATGGCATGGTGCTCGTCACCGGCCCCACGGGCTCGGGCAAGACGGTGTCGCTCTATACCTGCCTGAACCTGCTGAACCAGCCGGGCGTGAACATCGCGACGGCCGAAGACCCGTCCGAAATCAACCTGCCCGGCGTCAACCAAGTGAACGTCAACGAGCGCGCGGGCCTGACATTCGCGGCCGCGCTGCGCGCCTTCCTGCGCCAGGATCCCGACATCATCATGGTCGGCGAAATCCGAGACCTGGAAACCGCCGACATCTCGATCAAGGCTGCGCAAACCGGCCACCTCGTGCTCTCCACGCTGCACACCAACGACGCGCCCACCACGCTCACGCGGATGCGCAACATGGGCATCGCACCGTTCAACATCGCGTCGAGCGTGATCCTGATCACCGCCCAGCGCCTCGCGCGCCGCCTGTGCACGGTCTGCAAGCTCCCGGCCGACATTCCGCGTGAAACGCTGCTGGACGCCGGCTTCAAGGAAGAAGAGCTGGACGGATCCTGGAAGCCCTACCGCCCCGTCGGCTGCTCTGCCTGCAACAGCGGCTACAAGGGCCGCGTCGGCATCTACCAGGTGATGCCGATCTCGGAAGCCATCCAGGAAATCATCCTGCGCGACGGCAGCGCACTCGACATCGCCCTGCAGTCCGAGGCCGAGGGCGTGCGCTCCCTGCGGCAGTCGGGCCTGCGCAAGGTCATGCAAGGTCTCACTTCGCTGGAAGAAGTGGTGGCCTGCACCAACGAATAACGAACATACCGAACACCGGAGATCGAATGGCTACAGTTGCATCCTCCCGCACCCAGCCCACCCACAAGGAATATGTCTTCGAGTGGGAAGGCAAGGACCGCAACGGCAAGCTGGTACGCGGCGAACTTCGTGCGGCCGGCGAGAACCAGGTGCAGGCCGCGCTGCGCCGCCAGGGCGTGCTCGCCTCCAAGATCAAGAAGCGCCGCATGCGCTCGGGCAAGGCGATCAAGCCGAAGGACATTGCGATCTTCACGCGCCAGTTGGCGACGATGATGAAGGCAGGCGTGCCGCTGATGCAGTCCTTCGACATCGTGGGTCGCGGCAATGCGAACGCGAGCGTGGCCAAGCTGCTCAACGACATCCGCAGCGACGTCGAGACCGGCACCTCGCTGTCCTCCGCCTTCCGCAAGTTCCCGAAGTACTTCGACAACCTGTATTGCAACCTGGTGGAGGCTGGCGAAGCGGCCGGTATTCTGGAAGAACTCCTGGACCGGCTGGCCACCTACATGGAGAAGACCGAGGCGATCAAGTCGAAGATCAAGTCGGCGCTGATGTATCCCACCTCCGTGATCGTCGTGGCCTTCGTGGTGGTGGCGATCATCATGATCTTCGTGATCCCTGCGTTCAAGCAGGTGTTCACGTCGTTCGGGGCCGACCTGCCCGCTCCCACGCTGTTCGTGATGGCGATGAGCGAGTTCTTCGTCTCCTACTGGTGGCTGATCTTCGGCGGCGTTGGAGGCGGGGTCTATTTCTTCCTGCAGGCCTGGAAACGCAACGAGCGCTTTCAACGCTTCATGGACCGCCTGCTGCTGAGGATTCCGATCTTCGGCGTCCTCATCGAAAAATCCTGCGTGGCCCGCTGGACCCGCACCCTGGCCACCATGTTCGCTGCCGGCGTCCCGCTGGTCGAAGCGCTCGACTCCGTGGGCGGCGCTTCGGGCAACACCGTCTACGGCGACGCCACGGCGAAGATCCAGCAGGAGGTGTCCACCGGCACCAGCCTCACGGCCGCCATGACCAACGCCAACCTGTTCCCGTCCATGGTGATCCAGATGACCGCCATCGGCGAGGAATCCGGCTCCATCGACCACATGCTCGGCAAGGCCGCCGACTTCTATGAATCCGAGGTGGACGACATGGTCGCCGGTCTCTCCAGCCTGATGGAGCCGATCATCATCGTCTTCCTCGGCACGATCATCGGCGGCATCGTGGTGTCCATGTACCTGCCCATCTTCAAGCTCGGCCAGGTCGTTTGATGTTGGTTTCGCGGGAGTTCGACACCGCTTTCGCCGGTGTCCTGGGGTTGTTGATCGGAAGCTTCCTGAACGTCGTCATCTACCGCGTGCCGGTGATGATGTATCGGGAATGGCTCGCCGACGCAGTCGCCAACCTGATGTCCTCCAAGGAGGCGCCGTCGCTGTGGACGCTCGCCTTCGGGCCGAAGGTCGCGGCACCCGCGGGGCTGGAGGCCGCGGCCGACAAGGCCGCCGACCTCGTAGAGAAGCAGCCCCCCTTCGACCTGATGCGCCCTGCTTCGCGCTGCGGTGCCTGCGGCCACCGGATCCGCTGGTACGAGAACATCCCCGCGCTGAGCTACGCCGTGCTGCGCGGGCGCTGCTCTTCGTGCAAGACTCCGATCAGCCTGCGCTATCCGCTGGTCGAGCTGATCACCGGCGCCCTGTTCGCCCTGTGCGCCTGGCGTTTCGGCATCACGCCCGCCGGGGCGCTGTGGGCGGCGTTCGGGGCCCTCCTGATCTGCCAGTTCCTGATCGATTTCGACACGCAGTTCCTGCCCGATTCGCTCAACTACCCCTTGCTGTGGCTTGGGCTGATCGGCGCGGCCATGGGCTGGACCGGCGTCTCCCTGGGTTCCGCCGTCTGGGGCGCCGTGTTCGGCTACCTGAGCCTGTGGCTTGTGTACCATGCCTTTCGCCTGGTCACGGGCAAGGAAGGCATGGGCTATGGAGACTTCAAGCTGCTGGCTGCGCTGGGTGCATGGCTCGGCGCCGACTACCTCATCGCGATCATCCTCGTCTCTTCGCTGGTGGGCGCGGTGATCGGCATCGCATTGCGCGTCGCCGGCAAGCTGGCGCACAAGGACATCCCGATCGCCTTCGGCCCCTTCCTGGCCGGCGCGGGCCTCGTCTGCCTGGCGGCTGGCCCCGAAGTCGTGAGGCAGTGGATTCCGTTCGCCTTCCCCCTGGGCGCACTGATCCGCTGACATCCGCATGGTGGTGCGGCGCATCGGCCTGACGGGCGGTATCGGCAGCGGCAAGAGCACCGTCGCCGGCCTTCTGGTGGCCCAGGGAGCGGTTCTCGTGGACACGGACGCCATCGCGCGGTCCATCGCGCTGCCGGGCGGCATCGCGATGCCCGCGCTGGAGGCCGCCTTCGGCCCTGGCGTCATCGACGCGGCCGGCGGCCTGGACCGTGCCGCCATGCGCCAGATCGTGTTCGCGGACGCAGGCGCCAAGGCCCGGCTCGAATCCATCCTCCATCCGCTGATCGGAGCCGAAACCCAGCGGCAGGCCGCGGCCGCTGGCGAGGATGCGGTCGTCGTGTTCGACGTTCCCCTGCTGGTCGAATCTGGGCGCTGGCGCGCCATCGTCGACCGGGTGCTGGTGGTCGACGCCACCGAGGAAACGCAGTTGAAACGCGTCGTTGCACGCTCCGGCTGGGCGCCGGAGGCGGTCAAGGCGGTGATCGCGCAGCAGGCCACCCGACGGGCGCGCCGGGCGGCGGCGGATGCCGTGATCTACAACGAGTCCCTGACCCTGGAGGAACTCGCTCAGGAGGTCCGGGGTTTCTGGGAAAGGTGGGCTAAGTCGGGCACGCGATAATTTGGGGTTGACGCCGCGACGGCAAAAGGACGATCACGTCAAACGGCGCATGCCCAAGCGCCCCTCACGATGCTTTTCAATTCGTACCCCTTCATCTTCGTTTTCTTCCCGCTGGTCCTGATCGGCTTCTTCCTGATCGGTGCGCGCAGCCCCCGGTCGGCGGCGGGGTTCCTGGCACTGGCCTCCCTCTTCTTCTATGGCTGGTGGAGCGTCAAGGCGCTTCCGCTGCTGCTGGGGTCGATCTGCGTCAACTACTGGTTCGGGCTCCGGCTCACCCCCTCGCCCAGCCGCGAGGACAAGTACCGCAAGACGCTGCTGATCGTCGCGCTGGTGGTCAACCTCGGGGTGCTGGCGGTCTTCAAGTACGCCAACTTCTTCCTCGAGAACATCGATGCCGGGTTGGCCGCTGCGGGCCTGCCGCAGATCGACCTGGTGCACATCGTCCTGCCGATCGGCATCTCGTTCTATACCTTCACCCAGATCGCTTTCCTGGTCGACTGCTGGCAGGGCAAGGTGCACGAGCGCAGCTTCATCCACTACGTGCTGTTCGTGACCTACTTCCCGCACCTGATCGCGGGCCCCGTGCTGCATCACGCGCAGATGATGCCGCAGTTCAACAACCCGGCCACCTACCGGATCAACGCCAACAACATCGCGCTGGGCCTGGGCATCTTCGTCTTCGGCCTGGGCAAGAAGATGCTGATCGCCGACCCGATGGGCCAGTACGCCGACATGATGTTCAAGGGCGTGCACGAAGGCGTGATGCCTTCCCTGTACACGGCGTGGTTCGGGGTGCTGGCGTACACGATGCAGATCTACTTCGACTTCTCGGGCTACTCCGACATGGCCGTGGGCCTGTCGCTGTGCGTCGGGGTGCAGCTGCCGCTCAACTTCCGCTCGCCCTACAAGTCGACCAACATGATCGAGTTCTGGCGGCGCTGGCACATCTCGCTTTCGACCTTCCTGCGCGACTACCTCTACGTGCCGCTGGGTGGCAACCGCAAGGGCCCGGCGCGGCGCTACATCAACCTGTTCCTGACGATGCTGCTGGGCGGCCTGTGGCACGGCGCCGCCTGGACCTTCGTGATCTGGGGCGCGCTGCACGGCTTCTACCTGATGGTCAACCACTTCTGGAACGCCAAGGTGCGGCGCGGCAGGACCGAGACCACCTGGTACGGCCGCGTGGTCGGATGGTTCATCACCTTCGTCTGCGTGATGATCGCCTGGGTGGTGTTCCGCGCCGACAGCATGTCGGCCGCCATCGAGATCTACAAGGGCATGCTGGGCATGCACGGTGCCCCCGTGTCGGCCTTCAGCGAATTCCGCGTGCCGTTCCGCAAGCCCGAGTTCTTCCAGACCCTGCTCGTGGCCATCGTGATCTGCCTGGCGCTGCCGCCCACGATCACGCTCGACCGCTGGATTCCTGCGGTCGCAGGCCTGGCCGGTCGCCCGCGCCTGCAGCGCCTGGCCACCTGGGTCACCGGCCTGGGCTGCGTCTACCTGTTTGGCCTGTGCGTGTCGAAGTTCGGCAGCTACAGCCCCTTCCTCTATTTCCAGTTCTGAAATGAAACTCCCCCAGGCTTCGCGCAATTCGTGTCGCTTCTCCAACCCCCTCGCCGGGGGCGACGCCGGTGGCCCGGCAAAGCCGGTTCCACGGCGTCCCGCGAGTGGAGCGCGCTCGATTCATGCAGCGCAGATCAGGCGGAGCGCGGTGGGGGGCTGAGATGGAAGACACGAAATCGGCCAAGACCTGGCTTCGCATCTTCGCCGCGGGCTACCTGGTGTGCTGCGCCTTGCTGCTCGTCAGCCTGCTCACGCCCATTCCGTACGGCGACCTGACCCGCATCGGGCGCATTTCCGAGCGCGAGTTCGGCTGGCACGAGCCGCCGCCGCCCATTCCCGACGCCGACGTCAAGACCTGGCCCATCACCGAATCCGACATCCTGGTGATCGGCGACAGCTTCTCGGTGCGCTACGCCTGGCAGTCGAAGCTCGTGGGTGCGGGCTACAAGGTCACCACCACGCACTGGGACAACCTGGGCGGCGTGCTCTGCGACGACTTCTCGGGCTGGCTCCAGAAGTCGGGCTTCAAGGGCAAGGTGGTGATCGTCGAGAGCATCGAGCGGCTGCTTTCCGACCGCATCGAGAAGTCCGAGTCGTGCAGGACCATGAAGCACGCGTTCAAGCCGACGCCGCCGCCCTTCGAGAACCCGTCCAGGCCCGCACCCGGCTTCCAGCTCAACTGGGACGCGCAGCTGCTCAGCGGCTGGCTGACCTACAAGAACACGAAGGAGATCCTGGCCTCCGACAGCTGGACCAACACGCCCGAGCGCTGGGGCCCGCTGATCGACGCGCGCGTGGTGCCCGACGGCTGCAAGCAGTTCAGCCATCGCGCCTGCGACAAGCTGCTGATGACCGCCGAGGACCGCGTCAATCCGGCGCTGACGGCCGAATCCGCGAAGTTCATGAAGCGCTTCGAGAGCACCGCAGCGCCCTACAAGGTGGTGTGGATGGTCGTGCCCAACAAGACCAGCGTGTATTTGCAACAAAACCATGCCGACGAGTTCCGGGCTGCGTTCAACCCGCAAAATATCGGACCGGACCTGTTCGCGCTGGCGGAACAGAATCGCTTCAAGATGAAGGATCTTTTTCCTGCCAACGAGACACATGTGTCGACCCGGGGTTACATTCTTTTCGGGGAGCGTATGCTGGAGGCTGTGCGCGAGGTGTTCCCGCCACCGGCCCCCAAGACGCAATGAGCCCGAACCCGACGTGAAAAACCGATACGCGTGATCCTCTACGAGTACCCCTTCAACGAGCGCATCCGCACGTACCTGCGGCTCGAGCACCTGTTCCGCCGCCTCGGCGAGCTGGTGCCGGCCGAATCTCCCCTGTCGCACCACTACGCCCTGGTCACGATCTTCGAGATCATGGACGTCGCTGCGCGCGCCGACCTCAAGGCCGACGTGCTGCGCGACCTGGACAAGCACAAGAACGTCTTCAACGGCTACCGGGGCAATCCGGCGATCGCCGAGGCCGTGCTCGACCAGGTCATCGGCCAGCTCGAAGGCAACTTCGCCGCCCTCAACAGCGTCGCCGGCAAGGCCGGCCAGGCGCTGACCGAGAACGAGTGGCTCATGAGCATCCGCAGCCGCGCCGGCATTCCGGGCGGCACCTGCGAATTCGACCTGCCTGCCTACTACGCCTGGCAGCACCGCCCCGCCGCCAGCCGGCGCGCCGACCTGGAGCGCTGGTCGAACACGCTGTCGCCCCTGGCCTCGTCGATCTACCTGCTGCTCAAGCTGCTGCGCGACGCCGACGTGCCCTACAAGGTGATCGCGGTCAACGGCCAGTTCCAGCAGAACCTGCCCCAGGGCCGCAGCTTCCAGCTGCTGCGCCTGCGCATCGACCCCAAGCTGGGGCTCATTCCTGAAATCAGCGGCAACCGCCTCATGGTCTCGGTGCGCCTCATGCGCCACGACAAGGACGACCGCCTGCAACAGAGCTCGGAAGACGCGCCCTTCGAGCTTACCCTCTGCGCATGACCGTCGGCGTGAACGAAAGGGGCGAGCGCATCGTGCGTTGCCCGACCTGCGGCGGCGACAGCATCTACGCTCCCAGCAATGCCTACCGGCCCTTCTGCAGCGCGCGCTGCAAGGGCATCGACCTGGGCGCCTGGGCCAGCGAGGAATTCCGCATGCCGGCCGAAGCGCCGCCGGACGACGAGCCTTTCGGCGATCCCAAGATCCAGTAAGCAGAGAGAAATGGCGGACCGGCAGGCCGATGAGGCCGTACGGTGCAGCGGCTGGTTATTTGCCGGCCACGCCATCGTCCAGCAGCGCCGGATCGATGTACGTCGCGAAGCTGCGCGCATAGCGCGGCCTCAGGTGGCCGATGTCCTTGTAGGCCGGCGAACCGTCGTCGGGCATGCTGCGGATGCATTCGCCGCCAGCGCACAGGCTGGCGAAGGGCTCTATGACCCGCGCGCCATTGGCCTCGGCCACCTGCTTCAGGCGCGCATTGAACTGCGCCTGGTCCTGCGGCATCGGTGCCCTGAGCTGTCCGGATTCCGCTGTCATGCGTCCCAGGCGGCTTCCCTCGATCTGCCGCAGCGGATCGAAATCCATTCCTACCGGGTTGCCGAGCACCAGGTAGACCGGCTTGACCGCCGACAGCCGCTTCAGCACCTCGCCCAGCGACCTGAGCGACTGCTCGATCCCGTCGCCGCCGATGAACGGGTGCACGGCCTTGCGGTCGTCGACGAAGTAGTTCACCGTCGGACCGGCGCCGGTGAAGTAGCAGCTCCAGCACGCACCCAGCACGACCGAGTCGATCTCGGGCTTGAGCGCCAGCTCGAGCACCGCGGTGCGCCGCTCGTCGCAGCCGGTGTCCAGGCCGCTGAACAGGCCCGGCACCGGCGGGCACGAGCCCTTGGTCGCGAAGTAGATGGTGCGCGCCTTGTCGGGCTGCGTACGCACCAGCTCGAGCGCGCGGGGGGCGTACTGCTCGACGTGGCTGTCGCCGATCAGCAGCACGTTGCGCTTGCCGCTGCCGGCACGATAGACGAACTGGTCGCCCAGCGCGGCTTCCTCGAAGCCGTCGTAGTAGTTGTCCTCGCGGGTCGCGTCGGCCACCGCCTGCAGGGCCGGGCTGTCGTGGCGCGGTGTCGGCGTGCCCAGGAAAACAATGACGCCGGCCAGCGCCAGCGCCGCGCCCGCACCCGCCAGCCCGCGCAGCATCGCCTGCGAGAGGTGCAGCTTGACGAAGCGCTCCAGGAAGCGATACGTGGCCCAGGCCAGCACGATCGAGGCCACCACCAGCACGATGCGCAACTGCAGCGGCGGCTCGCCGCCGGTCACGATGCGCGCGTAGGACAGCAGCGGCCAATGCCAAAGGTAAAGCGGATAGCTGACGAGGCCGATCCACACCATCACCCGGTTCGACAGCAGGTACTTGTTCAGCACCCCGCCCGGCCCCGCCGCGATGCAGCTCGCCGCGCCGAGTACCGGCAGCAGCGCCCACCAGCCCGGGAACGCCTTCGTGCTGCGCGTCATGAAGAGGCCGAGCACGATCAGCGCGATGCCGACGATCGACTGCAGGTGCTTCTTCCACACGCGGCCGCCCGCCTGCCCCTGGCCGGCCGCCGCGGCGGCCTGCAGCTGCATGACCGCCAGCAGCCCGCCCGCCATCAGCTCCCAGGCGCGCGACAGCGGCGAATAGAAGGCGGCAGCGCGGTGCGGCTGCACCGTCAGCACGTTGACGAGGAAGGAAACCGTCGCCACCGCCAGCGTCACGCGCAGGATCGGCCAGCGCTTGCGCCAGGCCAGCCCCAGCAGCAGGGGCCAGAAGATGTAGAACTGCTCCTCGATGCCCAGCGACCACAGGTGCAGCAGCGGCTTGGTCTCGGCCGTGGCGTCGAAGTAGCCGGCCTCGCCCAGGAAGACGAGGTTGGCGAAGAAGGCGGCGCCGCCCGTCGTCTGCTTGCCCAGCTGCGAGAACTCGCCCGGCAGAAGCACGTACCAGCCGAAGGCCAGCGTCGCCAGCAGCACAAGCACCAGCGCCGGGAAGATCCGCCGGATGCGGCGCGCATAGAAGTCGCGGTAGCTGAAGTCGCCCGCCGCCAGGCTCTGCAGGAGGATGGTCGTGATCAGGAAGCCCGAGATCACGAAGAAGATGTCGACGCCGATGAAGCCGCCCGGCAGCAGGCTCGGGAAGGCGTGGTACGCCAGCACCGAGCCGACCGCGATGGCTCGCAGGCCGTCGATGTCCGGGCGGTACTTGGGATGCATGGTCGCTGGGTCTTCTTCGATCGGTCGGTCGGCTGCTGGGCCGATCAGCGCGACGGCTGCTGCGCCGGGGCGCTGCGCACGGTGCGGTCGAAGTAGCTCGCCTCTTCGCGCGCGTAGCGCGGCCGCAGGTGGTCGGCGTCCTTGTAGGCAGGCGCGCCGTCGGGCAGCGTGACCAGGCAATGGCTGCCGTCCTTGCACAGCACCGCCATCGCATCGATGGGCTCCGCGCCGCTCGCCTCGGCGATGGCGCGCAGCCTGTCGTTGAGCGCCTTCTGGTCGGCCGGCAGCGGCGCGGTCGGCGCGGAGGTCATGGCTTCCATGTGAGTGAGGCGGCTGCCTTCGATCAGGCGCTTGGGCGTGAACTCGGGGCCGCCGGGGTTGTCGAGCAGCAGGAAGACCTTCTTGTGCCGTGCCAGCTCGCGCAGCGTGGCTTCCAGCGAGGCCAGCGAGCGCTCGATGCCGTCGCCGCCCTGGAACGGATGGACCTTGTTGTCGGGTCCGCGGAAGTAGTACTCCAGCGCGCCGTGGCCGACGAAGTAGCAGTTCCAGCAGCCGCCGATCACCACCGAGTCGACCTCGGGCGTCAGGGCATAGGCCAGCATCGCGTCGCGCCGCTCGGCGCAGCCGATGTTCTTGTCGGCCTGCACGCCCGGCACCGCGGGGCAGGCGCCCTGGGTCACGAACCAGGCCGACTTGTCGGGCATCGACAGCGTGCGGGACAGCTCCATGATGCGCGGCGCGTACTGCTGCACGTGGCTGTCGCCCACGAAGAGCACGCGCTTCGGGCCGCCGCCGGTCTTGTAGACCAGCTGCTCGCCGATCTGGTCGAGCTTGAAGCCGGCGTAGTAGTCGGCGTCCAGCGTGGCGTTGGCGACGATCTGCAGCCGCTCGCTGTCGTTGCGGGGTCCGGGCACGCCGAAGAAGATCGCGGTGCCCAGCGCGGCGATCAGCACCATGCCCGCGCCCAGCGCCTTGAGGACGCCCGTGCCCGAGCGGCTTCGGGTATGCCGCTCCACGAACCGGTAGGTGGCCCAGGCCAGCAGCACGGCGGCCACCATCGCACAGGCGCGGTAGACCGGCGAGGGATGCAGCGGGTCGGCCTCGACGATGCGCACGAAGGCCAGCAGCGGCCAGTGCCACAGGTACAGCGGATAGCTGATGAGGCCGATCCACACCATCACCCGGTTCGACAGCAGGTGCTTGTTGAGCACGCCGTTCGGCCCGGCGGCGATGCAGCTCACCGCGCCCAGCGTAGGCAGCAGCGCCCACCAGCCCGGGAAGGACTTGTTGCTGCGGATCATCACCAGCCCCAGGACGATCAGCCCCACGCCCAGCACCGACTGCAGGTGGCTGCGCCACGCGCTCGGCGCCGGCGGCTTCAGCCGCATGCAGGCCAGGATGCCGCCCACCATCAGCTCCCAGAAACGGGAAGCCGGCGAGTAGAACGACGCTGCCGGCAGCGGATGCACCGTGGTCACGTTCACCAGGAACGAGACCGCCGCCACCGCCAGCACCACGCGCACGATCGGCCAGCCCTTGCGCCAGGCGAGCCCCAGCAGCAGGGGCCAGAAGATGTAGAACTGCTCCTCGATGCCCAGCGACCACAGGTGCAGCAGCGGCTTGGTCTCGGCCGCCGTGTCGAAGTAGCCCGACTCGCCCCAGAACACGAAGTTGGCGACGAAGGCGGCGCCGCCCACGGTCTGCTTGCCGAGCTCGGCGAACTCGTCGGACAGCAGCAGGTACCAGCCCGCGCACAGCGTGGCGAACAGGACCACGATCAGCGCCGGGAAGATCCGCCGGATACGCCGCGCGTAGAAGTCGCGGTAGCTGAAGTCGCCCGCCGCGAGGCTCTGGAGAATGATGGTCGTGATCAGGAAGCCCGAGATCACGAAGAAGATGTCGACCCCGATGAAGCCGCCCATCAGCGCCGTCGGGAAGGCGTGGTAGACCAGTACCGAGCCCACGGCGATTGCCCGCAGGCCGTCGATGTCCGGACGGTACTTGGGATGCATCAAGCGATCAGCTGGCCGGCGCGTCGGCAGGCGCGACCACCGGCGGCGCCACGAACGGCAGGCCGCGCTCTTCCGACAGCCACTGCAGCACCGGGAACGCGCCCGGCAGCACCGGCGCCACGTCCAGCGGCAACTGCTGCCAGGCCATGCGCTGGCCTTCGCGCATCTCGAACTCGCCGCTCCAGGCCGTGACCTTGCACCAGTGCAGACGCACCAGCGCGTGCTTATAGTCGTGCTCGGTCACCTTCCAGACCTCGGCGCCGTCGATGGTGATGCCGAGCTCTTCCTGCAGCTCACGCCGCAGCGCCTCCTCGACCGTCTCGCCCGCCTCGATCTTGCCGCCGGGAAACTCCCAGAAGCCCGCGTAGGCCTTGCCCTCGGGCCGGGTGGAAAGCAGCAGCGCATCGTCGGACAGGCGGATCAGCACGCCGACCGCGACCTCCGTGTGCTTGCGGGCCTGTTCGCTCACGCCTTGCTCCGCCCCGCGTAGTCGCGCGCGAACTGGTAGGCCACGCGGCCGCTGCGCGAGCCGCGCTCCAGCGCCCACACGAGCGCCTCGGGCCGCGCCGCCGCGATGGTGGCGTCGTCCATGCCGAACGACGAGAGCCACTGGCCCACGATCGTCAGGTATTCGTTCTGGCTGAAGGGATAGAAGCTCACCCAGAGGCCGAAGCGCTCCGACAGCGAGATCTTTTCCTCGATCACCTCGCCGGGGTGGACTTCGCCGTCCTCGGTGTGGGTGTACGAGAGGTTGTCCTTCATGTACTCGGGCAGCAGGTGGCGCCGGTTGCTGGTCGCGTAGATCAGCACGTTGGGCGTCGAGGCCGCGATGGAGCCGTCTAGGATCGACTTCAGCGCCTTGTAGCCCGGCTCGCCCTCGTCGAAGCTCAGGTCGTCGCTGAACACGATGAATTTCTCGGGCCGCTGCGAGACCACCTCGACGATGTCGGGCAGGTCGGTGAGCTCGGCCTTGTCCACCTCGATCAGGCGCAGCCCCTGCGGCGCGTAGGTCTGCAGGCAGGCGCGGATCAGCGACGACTTGCCCGTGCCGCGCGCGCCCGTCAGCAGCACGTTGTTGGCCGGCTTGCCCTCGACGAACTGCTGCGTGTTGCGCGCGATCTTTTCCTTCTGGACGTCGATTTCCTTCAGCGAATCGAGCGACATCGCCGCCACGTGCTTCACGGGCTCGAGCACGCCGTGGCCCGAACTGCGGCGGCGATAGCGCCAGGCGATGGACGCGTTCCAGTCGGCGGGCTCCGCCAGCGGTTGCGGGAGGATCGATTCGATGCGGGTGATGAGCTGCTCGGCGCGTTCGATCAGCCGTTGGAACTGCTCGTTCATCTGCGCCCGCCCGACCGCCCGAAGGGCGTAGAGCGCCCCCTCGGGGGGCAGCGACGACACGAAGTGCGGAGCGTGGGGGTCATCAGGATCTGTAGTCGGCGTTGATCGTCACGTATTCGTGGCTGAAGTCGCAGGTCCACACGGTTTCGCTGGCCTTGCCGCGGCCCAGGCCGATGCGCACCGTGATCTCGCTCTGCTTCATCACGCGCTGGCCGTCCTCCTCGCGGTACGACGGGTTGCGCCCGCCCTTGACGGCCACGTGCACGTCGTCGAGGAACAGGTCGATACCGGTCTGGTCGAGATCGGCGATGCCCGCGTAGCCCACGGCCGCCAGGATGCGGCCCAGGTTCGGGTCGCTGGCGTAGAAGGCCGTCTTGACCAGCGGCGAATGCGCCACGGCATAGGCCACCTGCCTGCACTCGGCGGCGTCCTTGCCGCCTTCGACCTGCACGGTGATGAACTTGGTCGCGCCCTCGCCGTCGCGCACGATGGCCTGCGCCAGCTTGCGGGCGACCTCCTGCATGGCGGCCACGAGGGCCTTGCCGTCGGCGGAGTCGAGCGAGGTGATGGCCGCGTGGGCGGCCTTCTGGGTCGCGATGACCACGAACGAGTCGTTCGTGGAGGTGTCGCCGTCGATGGTCACGCGGTTGAACGAGGCGTCGGCCAGTTGCTTCGCCAGCGGCTGGATCAGCGAGGGATCGATCTTCGCGTCGGTCGCCAGGAAGCCCAGCATGGTCGCCATGTTCGGGCGGATCATGCCGGCGCCCTTGCTGATGCCGGTGATGGTGACGGTGGCGCCGCCGACCTGCACCCGCTGGCTGAATGCCTTCGGAATCGTGTCGGTGGTCATGATGCCTTCGGCCGCGCGCGCCCAGTTGTCCTCCCTGGCGTCGGCCAGGGCGGCGGGAAGGCCGGCCTCGATGCGGTCGACGGGCAGCGGCTCCATGATCACGCCGGTGGAGAACGGCAGGATCTGCTCGGGCGAGATCTCCAGCTTGCGCGCCAGCGCGATGCAGGTGGAGCGGGTGCGCATCAGTCCGTCTTCACCGGTGCCTGCATTGGCGTTGCCGGTGTTGATGACCATCGCGCGGATGCCGTGGTTCGCGGCCAGGTGGTCGCGGCAGACCTGCACCGGCGCGGCGCAGAAGCGGTTCTGCGTGAACACGCCGCCGACGGCCGAGCCCTCGTCGATCAGCACGACCGTCAGGTCCTTGCGATTGGCCTTGCGCACGCCGGCTTCGGCCACGCCGATGCGGACGCCGGGCACCGCGAACAGGGCGGCAGGATCGGGAGCGGACAGGTTCACGGGCATGGCACTTATTCCTTCTGGCGTATCAATCTTTCATCGGCACCGACACGACGCACTCTTCGTCGCCCGGGATACCGCGGAGCCGGCCTTGCCGGTCCGCCGGCATCGCCCCCCGCGAGGGGCCGGCGGCCACACGGAGTGCGGCGCGCCTGCGGGAGTATCCCTACTTCAGGTGAGCTTGCCGTGGCACTGCTTGTACTTCTTGCCGCTGCCGCAGGGGCAGGGGTCGTTGCGGCCGACGCGGGCGAAGGCGGCGGCACCCGCGGCAAGCCCGGTGGCGGCGGCGCGGCGCTGGCTCTCCTCGTCGACGCGGACTTCGACCTCGCCCGTCTCGGTCGGCGCCGAGTAGGTGATGTTCGAGACGTTCTCGCCGCGGCTCTCCAGCGCTTCGGCAGCCTCCTCGAGCTGCTCGCTCGACTGCACGCGCACCGTCATGAGCTGGCGCGTGACTTCGTTCTTGACCGAATCGAGCAGCTGGCCGAAGAGTTCGAAGGCCTCGCGCTTGTATTCCTGCTTGGGTTGCTTCTGCGCGTAGCCGCGCAGGTGGATGCCCTGGCGCAGGTAGTCGAGCGATGCCAGGTGTTCGCGCCAGTGGGTGTCGATGCTCTGCAGCAGCACCATGCGCTCGAACTGGGTGAAGTTCTCCTGGCCGATCAGCGCGACCTTGGCGTCGAAGGTCTCGTTGGCGGCCTTGAGCACCTTCTCGACGATGTCCTCGTCGGAGACGGCCTCGGAAGCCTCGACCTCCTTCTTGAGCGGCATGTCGATGCCCCACTCGTTGAAGAGCGTCTTCTCCAGGCCTTCGAGGTCCCACTGCTCCTCGACCGACTCGGCCGGCACGTACTGGCGCACGAGGTCGGTGAAGCAGCCTTCGCGCAGCGCGGCGATCTGCGCCGTGAGGTCGCCCGCGTCGAGGATGTCGTTGCGCTGCTGATAGATCACCTTGCGCTGGTCGTTCGACACGTCGTCGTACTCGAGCAGCTGCTTGCGGATGTCGAAGTTGCGCGCCTCGACCTTGCGCTGCGCGCTCTCGATGCTGCGCGTGACGATGCCGGCCTCGATCGCTTCGCCGTCGGGCATCTTCAGGCGGTCCATGATCGCTTTCACGCGGTCGCCCGCGAAGATGCGCATCAGCGGATCGTCCAGGCTCAGGTAGAAGCGCGAGGAGCCGGGGTCGCCCTGGCGGCCCGAACGGCCGCGCAGCTGGTTGTCGATGCGGCGCGACTCGTGGCGTTCGGTGGCGATGATGCGCAGGCCGCCGAGCGACTTCACGAACTCGTGGTCCTTGGTCCACTCGGCGCGGATGTGGGCGATGTCGGCCTGCTTGGCCGCCTCGTCGCGGCCTTCGTCGTTCTCGATGGCCTCGATCATCTTCTCGATGTTGCCGCCCAGCACGATGTCGGTACCGCGGCCGGCCATGTTGGTCGCGATGGTGATCATCTTCGTGCGGCCGGCCTGCGCCACGATGTCGGCCTCGCGCGCATGCTGCTTGGCGTTGAGCACCTGGTGCGGCAGGCCCGCCTGGGTGAGCAGGCCGTCGATGATCTCGGAGTTCTCGATGGACGAAGTGCCCACCAGCACAGGCTGGCCGCGCTCGTAGCACTCGCGGATGTCCTGGATCGCCGCCTCGTACTTCTCCCGCGTGGTCTTGTAGACGCGGTCGAGCTGGTCCTCGCGCTTGCTCGTGCGGTTCGGCGGGATGATGACGGTCTCGAGGCCGTAGATCTCCTGGAACTCATAGGCCTCGGTGTCGGCCGTGCCGGTCATGCCGGCGAGCTTGGAATACAGGCGGAAGTAGTTCTGGAAGGTGATGGAGGCCAGCGTCTGGTTCTCGGCCTGGATCTCCACGCCTTCCTTGGCTTCCACGGCCTGGTGCAGGCCGTCGCTCCAGCGGCGGCCGCTCATGAGGCGGCCGGTGAACTCGTCGACGATCACCACCTCGCCCTGCTGCACCACGTAGTGCTGGTCGCGGTGGTAGAGGTGACGGGCGCGTAGCGCCGCGTTCAGGTGGTGCATCAGCGTGATGTTGGCCGGGTCGTAGAGCGACGCGCCTTCGGGCAGCAGCTTGAATTCGCTCAGCAGGCGCTCGGCGTTCTCGTGGCCGTCCTCGGTCAGGAACACCTGGTGCGTCTTCTCGTCGACCGTGAAGTCGCCGGGCACCGTGACGCCCTCGCCGGTGCGCGGGTCGGCTTCGCCTTCCTGCTTCTTGAGCAGCGGCACGACCTTGTTGATGGCGAGGTAGAGATCGGTGTGGTCTTCGGCCTGGCCGCTGATGATCAGCGGCGTGCGTGCCTCGTCGATCAGGATCGAGTCCACCTCGTCGACGATCGCGTAGTTCAGCCCGCGCTGGACCCGGTCGCCCGGCTCGTAGACCATGTTGTCGCGCAGGTAGTCGAAGCCGTACTCGTTGTTCGTGCCGTAGGTGATGTCGCTGCGGTAGGCGGCCTGCTTCTCCTCGCGCGGCATCTGCGGCAGGTTGATGCCCACCGTCAGGCCGAGGAAGTTGTAGAGGCGGCCCATCCAGGTCGCGTCGCGGTTGGCGAGGTAGTCGTTCACCGTGACCACGTGCACGCCCTTGCCGGACAGCGCATTCAGGTAAACCGGCAGCGTGGCGGTCAGCGTCTTGCCTTCGCCGGTGCGCATTTCGGAGATCTTGCCGTTGTGCAGCGCCATGCCGCCGAGCAGCTGGACGTCGAAGTGGCGCATCTTCATGACGCGCTTGGAGCCCTCGCGCACCGTGGCGAAGGCTTCGGGCAGCAGGGCGTCGAGGGTCTCGCCCTTGGCGATGCGGTCCTTGAACTCCTGGGTCTTGGCGCGCAGTGCGTCGTCGCTGAGCTTCTCGAACGCGGGTTCGAGCGCATTGATGCGTTCCACCGTCTTGCGATACTGCTTGAGCAGCCGATCGTTGCGACTGCCGAAAATCTGGGTCAGGAAGTTGGTTGCCATGGGTGGAGATGGGCGGGCGCCTGATGAGGTACGGCAGGCACTTCGACCGGATTCCCTAAGATATGGTGAAAGCAGTTGGGCGCGCTTTCCATGAAAGCAAGCAGCCTTTTCCCGGCGCAAGCACCGGCAAACCGGGCATTTTAGCTGTCTTGTTTCTAACCCCTGGATTACCGATGTATCGCCGACTTCCCCCCGCCATTTCACTGCAGGAAGCAGCGGAAGGCGCCCCCACGCTGGGCAGCCTGATGGCACGTGCGCGCGACACTGCCGAGCGGCTGAAGGCCGTGGAAGGCCTGATCCCGCCGGCCATGCGCCCGGCCGTGCAGGCCGGGCCGGCCGAGGGCGACGTCTGGTGCCTGCTGGTCAAGGGCAGCGCCGCCGCGGCCAAGCTGCGGCAGCTCTCGCCGATGCTCGTGACCCGCCTGAGAAACCGGGGCTGGGACGTGGCGACGATCCGGATCAAGGTGCACACGGGGCGCTGACCGGATCGCCTCTCGCTGGTTTTGATTTTTTGTCTGGAGATAGATAATATTTCCAGATGACATCCTCCATCGCGCCCGCCGACGCCCGACTCCTGCTGCTCGACAAGAACCAGGTCGACGCCCTCCTCTCCCACGACGACGTGCTCGGTGCCGTCCGCGAGGCCTTCATGCTGCACAGCGACCGCGAGGGCCGCGTATTCCCGGTGGTGCGCGAGGCGCTGGGCACCGGTGGCGTGTTCGGCATCAAGTCCGGCGACGTGCAGGCCCAGGGGCTGCTCGGATTCAAGGCGGCGGGCTTCTGGCCAGCCAATCGGCAACGCGGCGGCGAACCCCATCAGGCGACGATCATGCTGATCGACCCGTCGACAGGCCGGCCGCTGTGCGTCATCGACGGCAACACGGTGACGACGGTTCGCACGGGCGCAGCCGGCGGCCTCGGCCTGCAGCGTCTCGCGCGGGCCGACAGTGCGCGGCTCTGCCTCTTCGGCACCGGCGTGCAGGCGCACATCCAGCTCGAATTCGCGCTACGGCTGATCCCCTCGCTGCGCGAGGTTCTCTATGTGAGTACGAACGGCGGGTGCAACGCCGCCTTCGAAGCCCGCTTCGCCGGCCGCTGCAGCATCGCGCCGGCACACGACCGCAACGCGGCCGTGGCGGGAAGCGACATCGTGATCACGGCCACGCCGGGCGCAGGAGCATTGTTCGAGCTCGATGCCGTACGGCCCGGCACGCACCTGAACTGTGTCGGCGCCGACACCCGCGGCAAGCGGGAGCTGCCGGAAGGCCTGCTGGAACGCGCGCGCCTGTTCGTCGACGACCGCATGCAGGCCCGGCAGATCGGCGAGACGCAGTGGGCGCCCGGCACCGAATGCGTGGAGCTGGGCGACCTGCTCAGCGGCAAGGCTGCCTTCGAGCGGGCGCCGCAAGACATCACCGTCTTCGACATGACGGGCCTCGCGCTGCAGGACCTGACCGTCGCGCGCCTTCTTCATGCGCGCGCTGCCGAGACCCAGACAGGCACGCGCATCGCCTGGCCCTGGTGAAGCTGTTCAAAGGGCGCGCGCAATGCCGCGCCCCGTCTGCAGCGCGTCTGAAAAGCGTGATTTTTGTTGCAGACACAAGAACATTTCGGCCCCTGTGCGCCGACTCCCTCCTGGCATTTTTTGTCATCAATGCGCTGCACGACTGTTTTGACAGCGAGATTCTTCTGAAGAGAAAAATCGAAATCGCGGACTTCTTCTCGCTCAAAAAAAGAAGGCCGCAATCTGGAAATACTTCAAGCGCGGAAGAATGCCATTAATTGACATTAATGGTCATTGTCCGAGCCGATTTCCACCCGATACATTCCGCAGCCTCGAAGTCTTGACGGAGCTTGGCAACGCACCTCTCCGCGAGTTTCATCGCCGAATAAACACAGAGAGGTTGGAATGATTTCACTCGAGCCCTGCAGCTAGCTCACGCCTCGCCACTTGCCCGCTGAAAGGCGCCGGCAAGCAGCCGTCGGCGAGGCCGATTTCCCGAAGCCGGGAAATCCATCTTTCACCCGCAAACCGAATTACGCCCGATTCCGGCACTGGAATCAGGCCGTCTCGTCACGCGCATCGAGTCCGCATTTCCTTTTTGGAAGATCAATTCAAAGAAAAAGCCATGAGCAATTCCTACAGAAACACACGCGCCGGCCGCATGGGCTTCAGGCTGTCAGCCGTCACCGCGGCAGTTCTCGCCAGCGGGCTGCAGTTCTCGCCGCTCGCAGCCAACGCCTCGACCTATGCCCCTGCCAATTGCAACAGCACGGGCACCGCGACCATCGGGCGCGTGACCGTCACCGGCACGAACAGCATGCCGGTCGACGGGACCGGTCCCTGGTCCAACATCACCGGCTGCAACTCGAGCGGCAACAACCTCGAAGGCGTGACGGTGTATGGCAGCTATTCGCAGGGCACGGGAGACGGGTCCACCGCCATCGGCTTCTCCGGCACCGCGGGCAAATGGGCCACCGCGACCGGGCTCTCGAGCAACGCGTCGGGAACCGGGAGCGCCGCCTTCGGCTACGACGCGCAGGCGCAGGGGCTGAACTCGGCCGCGATCGGCGCGGCGTCCACTGCAAACGGCCAAGGTGCCGTGGCCCTGGGCAGCGGCGCCTCCGCGAAGTACGACAACTCCGCCGCCATCGGCGCCGGCAGCACCACCTCCAACTCGCTGGCGAGTCTGCAGGGATCACCCACCTACGCGCCAGCCGCAGGAACCGCCGTCGCAGCCGCGACGCCGGCCGGCGAGCTGTCGGTAGGCAGCAGCGGCAGCGAGCGCAGGGTCACCAATGTCGCCGCCGGCGGCGCCCCGACCGACGCGGTCAACGTCAGCCAGCTCTCGACCGCCACCGCTTCGCTGTCGACCAGCCTGGACACGACCAACGGGACCATCGCGAGCCTGTCCACATCCACGGCAGGCAGCATCGGCAGCCTCTCGACCGGCCTGAACACGACCAACGGCGCTCTCGCAAGCCTGTCGACGTCCACTGCGGCCGGCATCGGAAGCCTCTCCACCGGCCTGTCCACCACCAACGGCAACCTGCGCAGCCTGAGCACCTCGGTCAGCACCATCTACAACACGGGCACCAGGTACTTCCATACCAGGTCGACGGCGGGCGACTCGATGGCCAGCGGCGACAGTTCCGTGGCGATCGGCCCGCAGTCGGAAGCCAGCGGTTCCAACTCCCTTGCGGCCGGCACGGGTGCCAAGGCAGCAGCCAACAGCGCAGTGGCCGTGGGCTCCCACGCCCTCGCGACGGGCGCGAACGCGATCGCCATCGGCACCGGCGCACTGGCCGCGGGCTCGCAGGCCATCGGCGCGGATTCGCGCGCAGGGGGCGGCGGCACCGCTCTGGGCGATGGTGCCGATGCCGGTGGAACCTCGCTGAGCCAGGCGCCGCGGATCGCCAAGGGCACTGCCATCGGCTTCGGCGCGGTGGTGCAGCAGAGCGAGGGCGTGGCGCTGGGCGCCGGCTCGGTGGCCGCCACCGGTGCCGGCGTGGCCGGATACGTGTCTCGCAATGCATCGGCGCAGCATCAGGCTGCCGTGAAGGCGACGACCAGCACGCAGGCGGCGGTCTCGGTCGGCGACGCGTCCGGCGGCCGGCTCCGCCAGATCACCGGCGTGGCTGCCGGCACGGCGGACAGCGATGCGGCGAACGTGGCACAGCTCAAGGCATCCGAAGCCGCCTCGCGGGCCAGCAGCGCGCAGTACGCGACCAACCCCGATGGCTCGGTCGACCACAGCCAGCTCGTGCTGGGCAACGGTCAGGCACCGGGCGGCACGCGCATCTCCAATGTGGCGCCGGGCGTGCTTCCCACCGACGCGGTCAACGTGAACCAGCTCAACCAGCTGCGCAGCCAGGTCGCCGACGTCGCGCGCATCGCCTACACGGGCACGGCAATGGCCATGGCCATGTCGGGCACCTACCTGCCCACGCTCGCCCCGGGCGAGAAGACGGTGGGCGTCGGGGTGGGCAGCTACAAGGGCTACAGCGCCGTGGCGCTCACCTTCAAGGCGCTGGCCGGCGACGGAAGGACGTCCTGGGGCGCGGGCATTTCGACCACCGGCAAGGAATGGGGTTTGAACGCCGGCGTGGGCTGGAAATGGGAATGAGGGCTCGGAGGAAATAGAGCCAATCAGGGAGCGAGCCGGCAACGAATCGGCAAGCAAGAGGATGGCCCCCATGCCGAGTGGCGTGGGGGCCATTTTTTGAAGCGCCCCCTACGCGGCTGCAGCGTCCGCGAAGAGCCCGGTCATGAACTGCGTCGACTTGAGCCCGGTGCCCGTCAGCAGCGCCACCGTCGTCTCCGTGCCTTTGATGTCGCCGCGCTGCGCCAGCACGTCGATGGCCGCCGCGGCGGATGCGGAAGTGGGCTCGGCATAGAGGCCGCAGGCTGCGAGCCGGCGCACCGCCGCCGCGATCTGCTCCTCGGTCAGCGCGACGGTCCTGCCGTTGGTCTCGCGCAGGGCCTGCATGATTTCCGGCAGCCGCACGGGCCGCTTGATCGCCGTGCCTTCGGCGATCGTCGGCTGCACGGCGCGCTCCACCGGGGTGTCGACGCCCGCGGTGAAGCTTGCGTCGATCGGCGAGCAGTTCAGCGGCTGGGCGACGAAGATGCGCGGCAGCTTCGCGATCTGCCCCGCCGCCAGCAGCTCCTTGAAGCCGATCCAGCAGCCGAGCACGTTGCTGCCCGCGCCGGTCGGGATCACGACGTTGTCCGGCGCCTCGAAGCCCAGGTCTTCCCAGAGCTCGTATGCCAGCGTCTTCGTGCCCTGCAGGAAGAACGGATGCCAGTTGTGGCTTGCGTAGAAGATCGACTCCGACTGCCGCACCGCCTCGTGCTCGGACTCCTCGCGCGGCCCGGGCACCAGCTGCACCTCGGCGCCGAAGGCGCGGATCTGCGCCACCTTCGGCGCGGGCGTGTAGCTCGGCGCAAGCACCTTCACCCGCATGCCGGCCGCCGCCCCCGCGGCCGCGATGGCCGCGCCACCGTTGCCCGAGCTGTCCTCCAGCACCGCGTCGACGCCGATCTGGCGCAGGAAGGACATCATCACCGCCGCGCCGCGGTCCTTGAAGCTGCAGGTCGGGTTGAACCACTCGAGCTTGAAGTACGGCTCGAAGCCGCCCCAGCGCTTCTGCACCAGCGGCGTACAGCCCTCGCCCATGCTCGCGGGACGGTCGATGGCCACCGGCAGCGCCGCACGATAGCGCCACAGCGAACGCGTGCGCGAATCGATGTCGTCCCGCCCGATGCCAGGCAGCGGCGTGACCAGCATCGGGTTACCGTCGTCCGAACGCCAACGGCGCTCCGACAGCCCATGGTGCCTGCCGGTGCGAGGGTCGACGTAGCGTGCGCGTTCTGTCATTCGTGGCTCCTGGATCATCAAAGCGAACAGGATTGGATAATACATCCAACACTGTACTTTTTGTACAAATCAGATTGTTCGTCCAGAGCTGGATACGTACCCGATACATTCCCCGGTATGAAGAAGAAGCCGAACAAGCAGATGCTCGACATGCTCAGCAACATCGCCGAGGGCCTGGGCCAGACCTTCGCGCCCTTCTGCGAGGTGGTGGTGCACGACCTGAGCAATCCGAAGAACGCGATCCACGCGATCGAGAACGGCCTGAGCGGCCGCGAGGTCGGCGATTCGGTCACCGAGCTGGGCCTCGCGCGCATCCGCGACCCGGAGTTCCCGGCGGTGATCGCGAACTACGCCAACACCTTTCCCGACGGGCGCAAGGTCAAGAGCACTTCCATCGGCATCAAGGACGAGAGCGGCGAGTACGTGGCCGCGCTGTGCCTGAACGTCGACCTGACGCTGTTCCAGAGCTTCCAGGGCGCGATCTCGCAGTTCATGCGCATCGACGACCAGGAAGTGCACGAGCACCTGGAAGCCGGTGGCGGCAGCCACTCCGACCGCATCCACGCGCGCATCGACGAGTTCGCGGCCGCACGCGCGACCACGCCGCGCTCGCTGAAGCCCGCCGACCGCAAGCAACTGGTGCAGGAGCTGAAGAAGGCGGGAATGCTGGAAGTGCGCCGCGGCGCAGAGATCGCGGCAGCGCACATGGGCGTGTCGCGCGCCACCGTCTACAGCGACGCGAAGTAGCCCGGCAGCCGACCGCCTACTGCGGCTGCAGCCCGATCTCCTGCGCGGCCTTCTGCCAGCGCTCGGCCTCCGAGCGCAGGAAGGCGCGCAGCTCGGTCGGCGTCGATCCCTTCATCTGCACGCCGAGCACCGACAGCCGCTCCTTCACCGAGGGATGCTCCAGCGCAGCGACGGCCTCGCGGCGAAGCTTCTCGATCACGTCCAGCGGCGTGGTGGCCGGCGCCACCAGGGCCCACCACTGGTCGATCTCCAGGCCCCTGAGTCCGCTCTCCGCGAGGGCCGGCACGTTCTGCAGGCCCGGCAGGTTCACGCGCTGCGTGCTCGTCACCAGCAGCGGGCGGATGCGGTTGCCTCCCAGCAGGCTCGAGCCGCTCGCCAGGGTCGCGAAGTGGCCTGCCACCGTGCCGGCCGCCACGTCGGTGAGCGCGGGCGCCGAGCCGCGGTACGGAACCATGTTGAACCTGATCTTCGTGCGGCTCGCCAGCAGCTCGGCCGCCAGGTGGCTCACGGTGCCGGCGCCGCTGTGCGCGATGGCCGGCGGCGCGCCCTTCGCCGCGGCCGCAGCCGCTGTCTTCAGGAAGGTCTTGAAGTCCTTGCTGCCCTCGTCCATGCCCGAGAAGAACACCAGCGGCGAGGTGCCGATCATGGTCACCGGCGTGAAGTCGCGCAGCAGGTCGTAGGGCAGCTTCGCCGTCACCGCCGGCGCGATGGCGTGCGGCAGCTCGACGATGGCAAGCGTGTAGCCGTCGGGCGCGGCCTTGGCCACCGCGTCGGTGCCGATCATGCCGGCGGCGCCGGGCCGGTTGTCCACGATCACCGGGCTGCCGATGGTCTGGCTCATGCGCTGCGCCATGGCGCGGGCGATCGCGTCGGTGCTGCCGCCGGCCGCCCACGGCACGACGAGCTTCACCGGCCTGTCGGGATAGGCCGCCCAAGCCGGGCTGAGAAAAGAAGCGAGCAGGGCTGCAGAGCCGGAGGCCGCGAAGGCCCGGCGATTCATCGTCGGCATGTTCAGTTCCTGGAAGGGTTTACGCGCGATCGGGCCAGCTCGGGTCGCCGGTCGCATTGGCCGTCAGCATCAGCACCACGTGCGCGTCCGCAGCGATGGAGTTGCTTTCCCGCAGTTGGCGCAATGCGGCGAGGCCGCCTGCGGCGCACAGCTCGGCGCTCACGCCGGCTGCCGTGAGCACGCGCCGTGCGGCGCGGGCCTCGTCGTCGTTCACCACCACGGCGCCGCCGCCGGTGGCCGTGGCCGCCTGCCACTGCAGGTAGGTGACGGTGGCACCCGCGGTGGAGAACTGCGCCGTGTGGCCCGGGTAGCTGCCGTTGATGGCGCCGCCCGCGAACACGCGCGCCAGCCGCGGGAACGGCTCCACCAGCCAGAGCTTGGGCAGGCGCGCGATGCGCCCGGCCGCCAGCAGGTCGCGAAAGCCTGCGTAGATGCCCCAGGCGAGGTCGCCGCGCGCGGTCGGGATCACGACGTGGTCGGGCAGGCCGCCCTCGTTCACGCACTCCAGCGCGATCGGCTTGTAGCCCTCGATCGCCAGCGGGGCGCTGCCCAGCGCGGGCAGGCGGTAGTTGGTGAGCGCGAAATAGCCGGGGTGCTGCGAGCGCTCGCGCACGAAGGCCCAGCGGCCGGCGTTGTCGGAGAACACGTAGCGACGTGCGCCCAGCGCGTCGAGCTGCCGCGCGTAGGTGGCCGGCATGCCCTCGTAGGTCGCGACCTCGCAGCCCAGCCCGGCCGCCCAGGCGTAGTGCGCGGCGGAGACGGCCGCGTTGCCCGAGGAGGCCAGCACGAGCGTGTGGGCGTCGAAGTCGAGCGCCTGCGCCACGCCCACCGCGGTCATGCGGTCCTTGTGCGAGCCGGTGGGGTTGCACGACTCGTCCTTGATGGCCAGTCGCGCCACGCCGAACTGGCTGGCCAGCTCGGGCATGTCCTGCAGCGGCGTCTGCCCTTCGCCCAGCGCGAAGCTGGAGGTGTAGGGCATGGGCATCAGCTCGGCGCTGTCGGGCAGGTAGCTGGCGCGCAGGGCCACGTGGATGCCTTCGCGCCTGCATGCCGGGCAGCCGTCGTGCGTCAGCGTGACCGGGTAAAACGCATCGCAGCGCACGCACTGCAGGCCGCGCAGGTTCGGATTGCGCACGGGCTTGGGGGTGCGGTCGCGAACCAGCCCGAGGGGGTGGCCCAGCGCTGCGGAATGGCCTGGCGGATCCTGCGGGAGAGCGGCGAACTTGAAGTCCAGAACGGGCGATGTCGTCACGGGGGTCAGCGTCTGATGAAGTTGTGACTAAATCTTATTCAATCGGAAATAAAATTATGCAGCCCCAGATACTCAACCGATAACAAAACTTATCGATGCGATTCGGCGAAATCGAAACGTTCCGGGCGCTCATGCGCAGCAGCTCCACCCGCAAGGCCGCGGCCCTGCTGCACGTGACGCAGCCCGCCATCAGCCAGTCGCTCAAGCGGCTGGAGGCTCAGGCCGGCATGCTGCTGTTCCAGCGCACCGGCGGGCGGCTGGTGCCGACGCCCGAGGCGCGCGCGCTGTGGGTGGAGGTGGAACGGGTCTTCATCGGCATGGACGCCATCGAGCACCGGATGCGCAGCCTGCGCGACTTCGGCGTGAGCCAGCTCGAGCTCAGCTGCTTTCCGGCCTACGGCCTGGGTTTCATGCCGCGTGCGCTGGCACGGCTGAAGGCCCACCGCGGCGCGAGCCCCTGGCCGCAGGTGTCGCTGCAGGTGCTGAGCTCCAAGGACGTGCGCGACCGCGTGGCCATGGGCATCTCCGACTTCGGGCTGATGGCCGACGAGCTATCCCTCGAAGGCATCGACCATTCCACCTTCTCGCGCTTTCCCGGCGTGGTGGTGATGCCGCAGGGCCACGCGCTGGCGCGCTTCAAGACGATCAAGCCCGAGCAGCTTGCCGAGGCGCCCTTCATCTCTCTGAACCCCGAAGACCCCTCGCACCAGCGGCTCGAGGCCGCGCTGGCGCCCCATGGCGTGGCGCTGCGCGTGCTGGTGCAGACGCCCTACGCGGCCAGCGTGTGCGAGATGGCGCTGCGCGGCCTGGGCGTGGGCCTGGTCAACCCGATCACCGCGCTCGACTACGTGGAGCGCGGCCTGGTGGCGCGGCGGTTCTCGGTCGACGTGTACTTCACCTGCCTTCTCGCGTTGCCCGCGGGCAAGGTGCTTTCGGCCACCGCGCGCGACTTCATCTCGCTCATGCGCCAGCAGCTGGCCGAGGACGAGAAGCGCATCCAGCGCCACCTGCGCTAGGGTGAATCGACATTCACTTCCAGCTGAACTCGTGGTTCAGCCCGATCACGAAGCCGCGCACGCCCTGCGGGCCGGTGCGCGATGCGCTCACATCGACGCTGATCAGCGGCGTGATGCTGAAACGCCCGCCCACGCGCGAGGTCCAGACGTTCGATGCGCGGTTGCGCTCGGCGATGAGCGACACCGTGTCGTTCAACGCCCACTCCACGCCGACGCCGCCGCGTGGCGTGCGCACGCCGGTCCCGGTCGCCCAGTCGGCGCCGACGTTCGCGTGGACCTGCAGGCTGCCGAGCGGCCGCCAGGTGACGGGAACGACGAACTGCCCGCCCGCGCGGCCGCCGCGCTTGAAGTCGAACACCGCGCCCATCGACACCGCAGCGCTGAAGGGCGCGTCGGCCGCCTGGCCGTAGAAGTTCCACTTGAGCTGCGGGCCGCCGGTGACCGAATGGACGCCGCCCACCGAGCTGCGGTCGAGGTTCAGGCCCAGCTCGAAGGGCCCCACGCGGCAGGCCGGCCCGAAGTGGAAGCCCGTGACGGGCTCGACGCCAGTGCGGCCCCACCAGGTCTCGTACTGGCACTGGCCGGGATCGAGGGTGCTGGCGTCGTCCACGTCGAAATGGCCCGCCGCGTGGGCGACCGGCCCCGCGAGCAGTCCTGCGAACATTCCCGCCTTCAAGCAGGAAGCCGCCAGCATCCGGCCGCGCGACGGCGGTCGGGTCCTTGTTGTGCTGTGCCTGGTGTTCTTCATCGCTCGCGTCCCCGGGGCCTCGAACCATTCTAGGGACGCGGAAAGTAGGCGCCGTGACGCGGCGCCGCGCGATGGGTACCCTTCAGATCTCGAACTGTGGCTGCAGCTCGCGGATGCGCTTGATGGCCACGCCCGCAGCCGCCGTGCGCGTCTCCACGCCCAGCTTCACGTACACCCGCTCCAGGTGCTTCTTGGCCGTGGCCGGACTGCTGCCGAGAATCTCGCCGATGTCCTTGTTGGTCTTGCCCTTGACCACCCAGTACAGCACCTCGGCCTCGCGCGCGGTGAGCTTCAGGCTCAGGCTCATGGCCTCGATCACCGCGGTATCGGACACCTCGCGCATGATGATCATCCACTCGTCGCCGTCATCGTCTCCGCCGGTCTGCTGGTGCAGCCGCAGCGTGAGGCTGCCGGCGCCCTGCACGATGGACAGCGGCGGCGGCTCGATGCCGCGCTCGCGCGCATCGGGCGTGTGGCTGCGCAGCCATTCGAGCACCGCCGGCGGCGTCTCGGGCGCGCGGGTCTCGCAGTAGCGCTGCAGCAGGTCGCGCGCGAGCGCCGTCTGCCAGATCAGCTTCCCTTCGGGCAGTCGCACCGTGATGCTCGCGTAGCCGAAGGCGTCGAGCGCATTGCGCGCCTGGCCGGCCTGCCGCGCGTCCTGCCGCGCGCGGCGCGCGCCCTGCAGGTGCACGTTCATGCGCGCGAGCACCTCCTTCGGCTTGATGGGCTTGGTGACGTAGTCGACGCCGCCGGCCTCCAGCGCGGCCACCAGGTGCTCGGTCTCGGTGAGCCCCGTCATGAACACGATCGGGATGTGCGCCGTCGCGGCATCGGCCTTGAGCCGCCGCGCGACCTCGAAGCCGTCGATGCCCGGCATCATCGCGTCGAGCAGCACGATGTCGGGCTTGGCCTGCACCGCGCGCTGCAGCGCCTGCTCACCGTTGGTGGCGATGAGCACGGTGTAGCCCGACTCGTCGAGCGCGTCGTGCAGCACCGCGAGGTTGTCGGGCACGTCGTCGACGATGAGCACGAGGTCGCTGTTGGCGCCCTGCTGTTCGCGCAGGGTCCTGGCGAGCGATGAGGTTTCCATGGCTGCAGATGGCTTCGTGGTCATGCTGCGCTTTCGACGGCCTCGGCCAGCGCGCGGCTCATGGCTTCGAACTGGAACTGGCGGGCCAGCACGCGCTGCGCTTCGGTCCATGCCGCGCACTCGGGCTGCGCGGCGTCGATGTCGTCGAGCTGGTTCATGATGCCCCGGAAGTAGCCCAGGCCCACCGCCTCCTCCAGCGCGCGCAGCCGGGCCAGCGAGGGCGCCAGCATCGCACGCGGCTCGGCCACGGCGGCGGGCTTCGCGGCGGTCTCGGTCCAGCGCAGGCCGAGCCTGCGCTCGAGCCAGTCGAGCAGCTCGGTGTGGCGCACCGGCTTGACGAAGAAGTCCTCGGGCGCGATGCCCACGTCGTTGTCCAGCCCCTTGTCGAAGGCGTTGGCCGAGACGATGGCCACGGCAGCCTCGGTCAGGCCCAGCTTGCGCGCACGGCGGATGGTCTCCCAGCCGTCGATGCCGGGCATCGCGAGGTCGACGAACATCGCATCGGGCCGGTAGCCGGCGGCGACGAGGTCGAGCGCGTCGTGGCCGCTGGCGGCGCTTCGCAGCTCGAAGCCCAGCGGTGCGAGCAGGTGGCCGAGCAGGTCGCGGTCGGCCTCCTCGTTGTCGACCACCAGCAGACGCCGGCGCGGGCCCTCGTAGCCGCGCCGCGCGCGGGCGACGGGCAGCGCGCGCCCGGCACCGGCCACGGTGTCGTGCACGCGCGGCAGGAACAGGCGCACGCAGAAGAGCGAACCCACGCCCGGCGTGCTGCTCACCTTCATCTCGCCGCCCATCAGGTCGGTGAGCATCTTCGCGATGGTCAGGCCCAGCCCCGCCCCCGGCGCGGCGGCCATGCCCGTGGCGTTGCCGCGCGCGAAGGGCTCGAAGATGCGCTCGATGTCCTCGGCTGGCATGCCGGGGCCCGTGTCCTCGATCTCGATGGAGGCGAACTCGCGCGCGTAGGCCAGCCGCAGCGTGACCTGCCCCGCCGCCGTGAACTTGATCGCGTTGCCCAGCAGGTTGATGAGGATCTGGCAGACGCGCTTCTCGTCGGCGCGCACCACCTCGGGCAGCTGCCCCGCGGCCTCGAAGCGGAACTGCAGGCCCTTCTCGGCCGCCTGCAACTCGAACATGTCGGCCAGCTCGCGCAGCGTGTCTGCAAAGCGCATCGGCCGCGCATGCAGCGTGAGCTTGCCGGCCTCGATGTGCGCGATGGCCAGCGTGCCCTCGATGAGCGACAGCAGGTGCTCCCCGCCGCGCTTGATGACGGCCACCGCCTGCTGCCGGTGCGGCGGCACGGAATGGTCTTCGCCCATGAGCTGTGCGTAGCCCAGGATGCTGTTGAGCGGCGTGCGCAGCTCGTGGCTGATGGCGCTGATGTAGCGGCTCTTGGCCTGGTTGGCCTGGTCGGCGGCCTGCTTGGCGAGCTCGGCCGCGAGCTTGGCCTGCTCCGCGATCTCGCGCGCCTCGTCGGCCGACTGCTTGGCGGCCTGCAGTGCGCGGTCGGTCTCGCGGTGCAGCTCGATCTCTCGCACCAGCAGGTGGGTCTGCCGGTTCGACTCCTCCTGCGCCACCTTGCGGCTCTGGTGCGCGAGCACCAGCCACCACGCGACGATGCCCGCGATGACCAGCAGCGCCATGTACGCCTTGAGGAAGCCCGAGCGCAGCGAAAGCTTCTGCACGCCCGCGAGCGCGGCCGCCGCGTCGGGCTCGGTCGCAAGCTCCAGCGCGCCTTCGGCGAAGGCGCGCAGCTCCTGCTGGTAGAGCACGCCGAACACCACCGCCAGCAGCGGCACGATCACCAGCATCAGCAGCAGGAAGTGTCCCAGCCCGGTGTCGAGGTAGCGCCAGCTGCGCCGCGGCAGCAGCCAGCGCAGCACCGCCGACCACTGGGACGACAGGCTCGCGTGCGGCTTGCACAGGTCGCCGCAGCGCGCGTCCAGCGTGCAGCACAGCGAGCAGATCGGGCCCTGGTAGGCGGGGCAGTGGGCCATGTCGGGCCCCTCGTACTCGCGCTCGCAGATCACGCAGTGCTGCACCTTCAGCCGCTGGTAGCTGCCCTCGTGCTCGACCCTGGCCCAGCGCACCGCGCCGGCACCGGAAGAAGGCACGCCGCGCGCCAGGTAGTACTTGCCGCCGGTGGCCCAGGCCAGCAGCGGCGAGGCCACCAGCGCCGTGCCCAGCGCGATCAGCGCCGAGAAGGCCTGCGCCAGCGGACCGAAAACGCCCAGGTGCGCGGTGATCGACAGCCCCGAGGCCAGCGCCATCGCGCCCACGCCCACCGGATTGATGTCCCACAGGTGCGCGCGCTTGAACTCGATGCCCGGCGGCGACAGGCCCAGCGGCTTGTTGATGACCAGGTCGGCCACCACGGCCATCATCCAGGCGATGGCGATGTTGGCGAACAGGCCCAGCACGTCGCCCAGCGCCTCGAACACGTTCATCTCCATCAGCATGAAGGCGATGAGCGCGTTGAACACCACCCACACCACCCGCCCCGGGTGGCTGTGCGCCACGCGCGAGAAGAAGTTGCTCCAGGCCAGCGAGCCGGCATAGGCGTTGGTCACGTTGATCTTGAGCTGCGAGATCACCACGAACAGCGCCGTGGCCGCCACCGCCCAGCCGTAGTGCGGGAACACGTACTCGTAGGCCGCCAGGTACATCTGGTTCGGATCGACCGCCCGGTCGGCCGGCACCATGTGCGTGATCGCGAGGTAGGCCAGCAGCGCGCCGCCCAGCATCTTGAGCACCCCCAGCACCACCCAGCCCGGCCCGCCGGCCAGCACCCCGGCCCACCAGCGGCGCGCCGTGGCCGCCGTGCGCGCGGGCATGAAGCGCAGGTAGTCGGCCTGCTCGCCCATCTGGGTGATGAGAGCGATGCCGACTGTGAGTGCTGCGCCAAACAGGTGCAGATCGAAGCCCTTCGTGCCCGAGCGCACGCCGTTGTAGTGCACGATGCCCGCAAACGCACCAGGATCGCGCACGAGCACATAGGCGAAGGGCACCACCAGCATCAGCAGCCACAGCGGCTGGGTCCACAGCTGCAGCCGGCTGATGGCCGACACCCCGTGCGTGACCAGCGGAATCACCACCAGCGCGCACACCAGGTAACCCCAGACCGGCGGAATGCCCAGCGCCAGTTCCAGCGCGTAGGCCATCACCGCCGCCTCGAGCGCGAAGAAGATGAAGGTGAAGCTCGCGTAGATCAGCGAGGTGAGCGTGGAGCCGATGTAGCCGAAGCCGGCGCCGCGCGTGAGCAGGTCCATGTCCACGCCGTAGCGCGCCGCGTAAACGCTGATCGGCACGCCGGCCAGGAAGATGATGAGCCCCGTCGCCAGGATCGCCCAGAAGGCGTTGGCGAAGCCGTACTGCACCAGCAGCGTCGCGCCCACCGCCTCCAGGATCAGGAACGACGCCGCCCCGAACGCCGTGTTGGCCACCCGCCATTCGGACCACTTGCGGAAGCGCTGGGGCGTGTAGCGCAGGGCGTAGTCTTCCAGCGTCTCGCTGGCCACCCAGCTGTTGTAGTCGCGCCGCACCTTGACGATGCGCTGCGGGGCGTCGTCGGGTGTGGCGGTCGTGGCTTCAGGGTTCACACCGTTTCGGTGCATCTTTCATGCCTGAACTGTTGCTCGCCCCCAGGCTGCGCGCACTTCGTGTCGCTGCGCCAACCCCCAACCGGGGGGGCGGGCCGGCCGCTTCGGGCGGCCGTGCGCGGCGGCCGCTGGGACGTTCAACGGCACGACTGTTGCAAAGAAGCCGGCTTGCCCATAATGGCCGCCTCTTCCTGCCACCCGACCCCGACCCCATGGAACTGACCCCGCGCGAAAAAGACAAGCTGCTGATCTTCACCGCGGCACTCCTGGCCGAACGCCGCAAGGCCCGCGGCCTCAAGCTCAACTATCCCGAAGCCGTCGCCCTGATCTCCGCCGCCGTCATGGAAGGCGCGCGCGACGGCAAGAGCGTCGCCGAGCTCATGAGCGACGGCCGCAGCGTGCTGACCCGCGCCGACGTGATGGAGGGCATCGCCGAGATGATTCCCGACATCCAGGTCGAAGCCACTTTTCCGGACGGCACCAAGCTCGTGACCGTCCATCAGCCCATCGTCTGAATTCCACTCGAAGAACAACAGGAGCCCTCATGCGTCACAACGCCTCCCGTACCCTTGCCCTGCTCGCCTCCCTGCTGCTGCCTTTGGCGGCCAGCGCCCACACCGGCGTCGACGGCGGCATGCACCACGGCTTCGTCACCGGCTTCATGCACCCGCTGACCGGCGCCGACCACCTGGCAGCCATGGTCGCGGTCGGCCTGTGGAGCGCGCTGGCCGCGCGCCGTGCCTGGCCCGACCTGCTCTGGGCGCCGCTGGCCTTCGCCGGCATGCTGCTCGCGGGCGCGCTGGCGGGCGCGCTGGCGGGCCTGGCGGGCGTGCAGCTGCCGGCGGTCGAGCCGATGATCGCGGCCTCGCTGCTGGTGCTGGGCCTGCTGGTGGTCACGCGCGTGCACCTGCCGGCCGTGGCGGCGATGGTGGTGGTGGGCGTGTTCGCCGTCTTCCACGGCGTGGCGCACGGCTACGAGCTGGCGAGCGAGCAAGGCGCCGCCCTCACGCTGGCCGGCATGGTCTGCGCGACGGTGCTGCTGCACGCCGCGGGCATCGCGATCGGCTGGGCGCTGCGCCATGCCAACGCGTGGCTGCCGCGCGTGGCCGGCGCCGCGGTCGTCGGCCTGGGTGCAACGCTGCTGGCGCAGGCCATCTGAGGCGGCCGGCATGATCCCCGGAGAACTCTTCACCGACGAGGGCGAGCACACGCTCAACCCCGGCCGCCGCACCCTCACGCTGGTGGTGCAGAACACCGCCGACCGGCCGATCCAGGTCGGCTCGCACTATCACTTCGCCGAGACCAACGGCGCGCTCGGCTTCGACCGAGAGGCCGCGCGCGGCATGCGGCTGAACATCGCCTCGGGCGCAGCGGTGCGCTTCGAGCCGGGCCAGCAGCGCACGGTCGAGCTGGTCGACTTTTCGGGCGATCGCATCGTCTACGGCTTTCGCGGCCTCATCCAAGGAAAACTCTGATGGCGACCATCGGCAGACGCGCCTACGCAGAAATCTTCGGCCCCACCGTGGGCGACCGCGTTCGTCTTGCAGACACCGAGCTCGTCATCGAGGTCGAGGCCGACTACACCCTTCGCGCCGGAGGCTACGGCGAAGAAGTGAAGTTCGGCGGCGGCAAGACGATCCGCGACGGCATGGCGCAATCGCAGCGCACCAGGGCGCAAGGCGCGGTCGACACGGTGCTGACCAACGCCCTCATCCTCGATCACTGGGGCATCGTGAAGGCCGACATCGGCCTGAAGGACGGCCGCATCGCCGCCATCGGCAAGGCCGGCAACCCCGACGTGCAGCCGGGCGTGGACATCGTCATCGGCCCGGGTACCGAGATCATCAGCTGCGAGGGCAACATCGTCACCGCGGGCGGCATCGACAGCCACATCCACTTCATCTGCCCGCAGCAGATCGAGGAGGCGCTCTCCTCCGGCGTGACCACCATGCTCGGCGGCGGCACCGGCCCCGCCACCGGCACCTTCGCCACCACCTCCACGCCCGGACCCTGGCACATCGAGCGCATGCTGCAGGCGGCCGACGCCTTCCCGATGAACCTGGGCTTCCTCGGCAAGGGCAACGCCAGCCTGCCGCACGCGCTGCACGAGCAGATCGAGGCCGGCGTCATCGGCCTGAAGCTGCATGAAGACTGGGGCACCACGCCCGCGGCCATCAGCAACTGCATGGACGTGGCCGACGCCACCGACACGCAGGTGGCCATCCACAGCGACACGCTCAACGAATCGGGGTTCGTGGAGAACACCATCGCCGCCGTGGGCGGGCGCGGCATCTGCGCCTTCCACACCGAAGGCGCGGGCGGCGGCCATGCGCCCGACATCCTGCGCGTGGTGGGCGAAGAGAATTTCCTGCCGTCTTCGACCAACCCGACGATGCCCTACACCGTGAACACGCTCGACGAGCACGTCGACATGCTCATGGTGTGCCACCACCTCGACGCCGGCATCGCCGAAGACCTGGCCTTCGCCGAGTCGCGCATCCGCAAGGAGACCATCGCGGCCGAAGACGTGCTGCACGACTTGGGAGCGATCAGCATGTTCAGCTCCGACAGCCAGGCCATGGGCCGCGTCGGCGAGGTGGTCATCCGCACCTGGCAAACCGCGCACAAGATGAAGCTGCAGCGCGGCACGCTGCCCGAGGACAGCGCGCGCAACGACAACTTCCGCGCGAAGCGCTACGTCGCCAAGTACACGATCAACCCCGCCATCGCGCACGGCATCGCGCACGAGGTGGGCTCGCTCGAAGTCGGCAAGTGGGCCGACATCGTGATCTGGAAGCCGGCCTTCTTCGGCGTGAAGCCATTCACCATCCTCAAGGGCGGCAGCATCGCGCTGGCCGCCATGGGCGACCCGAACGCATCGATCCCCACGCCGCAGCCGGTGCACTACCGCCAGATGTTCGGCGCCTACGGCGGATCGCTCGCGAAGAGCTCGCTCACTTTCGTCTCGCAGGCCGGCCTGGCCGCTGGCATCGGCGAACGCTACGGCCTGAAGAAGCAGCTCAGCGCGGTGAAGAACGTGCGTGGCGTGCGCAAGAAGGACCTGATCCACAACGGCTACGCGCCCAAGATGGAGATCGACGCCCAGACCTACGCGGTGCGCGCCGACGGCAACCTGCTGACCTGCGAGCCGGCGAAGCTGCTGCCGATGGCGCAGCGGTATTTCCTGTTCTGAAGCCCTGGGGAACGCGGCTGCTTGACAGGCTGCGTATCCTCGAAGGTATTCATCCAGCCAGCGGGCGCCCTCCGGGGCGCTCCATTTGCACCATGCTCACCGCCAACAAACTCATGCCCCAGGGCCGTGGCCTTGCGCCCGTGCTGCTCAAGCGTGCCGCCACCATCGAACTCGACTGGGACATCCGCCAGAAGAGCCGCTTCGACGCCACCGATTCGCAGGGCCGCCAGATCGGCGTGTTCCTGCCGCGCGGCACGCTGGTGCGCGGCGGCGACGTGCTGGTGGCCGAAGACGGCTCGCTGGTGCGCGTGATCGCCGCGCCGCAGCCCGTGCTTCGCATCACGCACTGCACCGCCCACGGCACGCCCTTCGACCTGACGCGTGCGGCCTACCACCTGGGCAACCGGCACGTGCCGATCGAGCTGAAGCCCGACCACCTGAAGATCGAGCCCGACCACGTGCTGGCCGACATGCTGCGCTCGATGCACCTGATCGTCGTGGCGGCGGAGGAAGCCTTCGAACCCGAGGGCGGCGCGTACGGGTCGCACGAGCATTCGCACGGCGGCGGTCACGGCCACAGCCACGACCACGGGCATTCGCACGACCACAGCCACGACCACGGGCATTCGCACGACCACGGCCACGACCACGGCCACTCGCACGACCACGGCAGTGGCCCGAAGCCTTTGGTGCTCGCGCCGGAGCTGCTGGACGACCACGGCCATTCGCACGGTCACGATCACGGCCACGGACACCACGGCCATTCCCACTGACGCCACCGCTCCCACCGAAGTGTCCGCCCAAAGCCTGCTGCAGCTGATCTGGCTCGCGTCTCCCGCGCTGCCGGTCGGCGGCTTCTCCTACTCCGAGGGCGTCGAAGCCGCCGTCGAGTGGGCCGGCATCGATTCCGAAGCGCGCGCGGCCGAGTGGCTGTCCGACCAGCTGCACCTGAGCTTCGCCCGCGGCGACCTCGCCGTCTTCGCCCAGGCCATCGCGGCATGGAGCGCCGGCGACCTGCCGCGCATCAGCGAGCTCAACCGCTGGGTGATGGCCACCCGCGAATCGGCCGAGTTCCTGCTGCAGACCGAGCAGATGGGCCGCTCCTTCGTCGAATGGCTGAAGCTGCACCATGCCGACACGGCGGAAGTCTTCGCCGGCATGGATGCGAGCTATCCCGTCGCCTTCGCCTTCGCCGCCAGCCGCGCGGGCGCCACGGTGCACGACGGCTGCCTGGCCTTCGCCTTCGGCTGGGCCGAGAACATGGTCGCCGCCGCCGTCAAGGCCGTGCCGCTGGGCCAGAGCGCGGGCCAGCGCATCCTGGGGCGGCTGGCGCAGGAGATTCCCGATGCCGTGACCCGCGCCATGGCCCTGGGCGACGACGAGCGCCAGGCCTTCGCGCCCTCGCTGGCGGTGCTGTCGGCCCGCCATGAAACACAATATTCCCGCCTTTTCAGAAGCTGAACCGGACACCACTGCCATGACCTCCGCCCTGCACCACATTCCCAACCGCACCAAGAGACTTCCGCCGCTGCGCGTGGGCATCGGCGGCCCGGTCGGCTCGGGCAAGACCACGCTGCTGGAGATGCTGTGCAAGGCCATGCGCGACAAGTACGACCTGATCGCCATCACCAACGACATCTACACCAAGGAAGACCAGCGCCTGCTGACGGTGGCCGGCGCGCTGCCGGCCGAGCGCATCATGGGCGTGGAGACGGGCGGCTGCCCGCACACTGCGATCCGCGAAGACGCCTCGATCAACCTCGAGGCCATCGACCGCATGCTTGAAGACTTTCCGGACGCCGACGTGGTGTTCGTCGAGTCGGGCGGCGACAACCTCGCGGCCACCTTCAGCCCCGAGCTGTCGGATCTCACTATCTATGTGATCGACGTGGCGGCCGGCGAGAAGATCCCGCGCAAGGGCGGCCCGGGCATCACCAAGAGCGACCTCTTCGTGATCAACAAGACCGACCTCGCGCCCTACGTGGGCGCCAACCTCGACGTGATGGAGCAGGACACGCAGCGCATGCGCCGCCAGCGGCCCTACGTGATGACGAACCTCAAGACGCTCTCGGGCGTGGCCGACGTGGTCGCGTTCATCGAGGAACGGGGCATGCTTACCGCCGCCTGAGCGATCGGGCCGGCTGCGGGCCGGCCGCGCGCCTGCCCCGAAGCAGCGGTATCAAGTCAAGGAAGGCCGAGATAGACCCGCAGGTCGTCCTTCACAGTGCCGGCGGAGGCCACGGCGGTGCGCAGGCGCTCCTCGCTCACACCGAACCATTGGGTCCAGTAGTCGACCTCCTTGAGGTCGGTGACGTCGATCCGTTCATCGTCCCTTGGAATGCGGATCTCGGTGTCTTCGCGCATTGTCTTCTCCTGAAGAGCAAGAAATTGGTTGACCGGTTGATGGCTGAGTGAGGGGCCGCGGCTGCAATGGCCGCCGCGTGCCCGCTTCGGTGGCCGGAAATGGAGTTTCTCCGCCTGCCTTGCCGGACCGGCCGGACGAATCCGCTCCCCCTTGCAGGACAACAGCCATAGTCGAACGCATGGGAGCGCCATGCGGTGCCGTCCTGCAAGCCGCCCCCGGCCGGGGTGCTTGAATTCGCCCGTGACCTTACTCATTCGCGGAGAAGCGACATGGAGCCTCATGACCAGCGGCTGCTAAGCATGGGCGTGCCGGGCCTGAACGACGTGCTCGGCGGCGGCCTCGAGCCGAACCGGCTTTATCTTTTCGAAGGCACGCCAGGTGCCGGGAAGACCACCATCGCGATGCAGTTCCTGCTCGAAGGCGTGGCGCGCGGCGAGTCCGTGCTGTACGTGACTCTGTCGGAGACCGAGCACGAACTGCGCGGCGTCGCCGTCTCGCACGGCTGGGACATTTCCAACGTCCACGTGCGCGAGATGCTGCCCACCCAGGACAGCCTGCAGCCCGAGGAGCAGTACACCATGTTCCACCCCTCGGAGGTGGAGCTGAGCGAAACCACGCTGCGCCTGCTGCGCGACGTGGAGGCCATCAAGCCTTCGCGCATCGTGTTCGATTCGCTCTCCGAGCTGCGGCTGCTTTCGGGCACCTCGCTGCGCTACCGCCGGCAGATCCTGGCGCTCAAGCAGTTCTTCGCAGGGCGCCAGTGCACGGTGCTGCTGCTGGACGACATGACCGCCACCGAGCACGACCTGCAGGTTCAGAGCATCGCGCACGCGGTGGTGCGGCTGGAGCAGTCGAACTCCGACTACGGCGCCGCCCGCCGCCGCCTGCTGGTCGTGAAGTACCGCGGCCAATCGTTTCGCGGCGGCTACCACGACTACAAGATCGGCCGCGGCGGCCTGCAGGTGTTTCCGCGCCTGGTGGCGGCCGAACACCTCAACGACACCGCGCTGACCAAGCTGCCCAGCGGCCTGGAGGCGCTCGATGCGCTGCTGGGCGGCGGTCTCGAGAAGGGCACCAGCACCCTGTTCATCGGCGCGCCGGGCACGGGCAAGTCGTCGGTCGCGGTGCAGTTCGCCGTCGCGGCGGCCGAGCGCGGCGAGGCTTCGGGCCTCTTCATCTTCGACGAGAGTGTCAACACCCTGCGCACGCGCTGCAACGGCCTGGGCATGAAGCTGGAGCCACATCTCCGATCGGGCCTCATCCGCCTCAAGCAGGTCGACCCGGCCGAACTGTCGCCCGGCGAGCTGGTGCACGAGATCCGCCAGGCGGTGACCCAGCACGGCGCGAAAGTGATCGTGATCGACAGCCTGAACGGCTACCTCAACGCGATGCCCGACGAGCGCTTTCTCATCGTGCAGCTGCACGAGCTGCTCACCTACCTCGGGCAGTCCGGCGTGGCGACGCTGCTGGTCGGCGCGCAGCACGGGCTCATCGGCGCGCAGATGCAGACGGCGGTGGACGCCAGCTACCTTGCCGACGCGGTGGTGCTGCTGCGCTACTACGAGGCCGAAGGGGAAGTGCGGCAGGCCATCTCGGTGCTCAAGAAACGCGGCGGCGTGCACGAGCGCTCCATCCGCGCTTTCTCGATGGACCAGCACGGCCTGCACGTGGGCGATCCGCTGCGCCGCTTCAGAGGCATCCTGACCGGCGTGCCGGTGCCGATCGACGGCCCCGCCACACCCCCGCCGTGACCGAGAGCCTGACGATCCAGCTGCCGCAGCTGCGAGATCCGCAGTTGCGCGTGCTGATGAGACCTGCGACCGCGAAGGACGCCGCGATGACGGCGGTCGTGCTCGAGCGCGCCGGCATCGAGGCCCGTACCTGCGCCGATCTTCCCGAGGTGCTGCGAGAAATGGCCGAGGGCGCCGGCGCGCTGCTGGTGTCCGAGGAACTGCTCTCGGGCAGCGGCGCCGCCGAACTCGCCGCGGCCGTGGCGGCCCAGCCCCCGTGGTCCGACCTGCCGGTGCTGATACTCGCGCGGCAGGGCGCCGACTCGCGCGCCATCTCCACCGCGATGGAAGGAATGGCCAACGTCACCGTGCTGGAGCGTCCGCTGCGCGTGGCCTCGCTGGTCAGCGCGTTGCGCAGCGCGCTGCGTGCGCGCCGCCGGCAGTACGAACTGCGCCGCATGCTGGACGAGCTCAACGAGGCAGACAGGCGCAAGACCGAGTTCCTGGCCACCCTGGCGCACGAACTGCGCAACCCGATGGCGCCGCTGAGCACCGCGCTGGCCATCCTCAAGCGCAAGCCGCTGACGTCGGAAGCCGCACTGCCCTACTACGAACTCATGGGCCGCCAGCTCGACCATATGGTGCGGCTGGTGAACGACCTGATGGAGGTCTCGCGCATCACGCGCGGCAAGATCGAACTCCAGCTGGACGAGCTCGCGCTGGAAAAGGTGATCCGCGGCGCGGTGGAGCTCAGCCGACCCCTGATGGACGCCGGCCGCCACACCCTCGGGCTGCACATCGCCGACGCCTCGCTGGCGGTGAAAGGCGACGGCGTGCGCCTCACCCAGGTGTTCTCGAACCTGCTGAACAACGCCGCCAAGTACACGCCCGAGGGCGGACGCATCGACGTCTTCCTGGAGCACGACGGCCACGGCCATGCGGTGGTGCGCGTGAAGGACAGCGGCACCGGCATCCCGGCCGCCATGCTGGACGCGATCTTCGACATGTTCGTGCAGGTCAGCGGCACCGCGCGCGCAGCGCAGGGCGGGCTGGGCATCGGGCTCACGCTGGTGAAGAGCATCGTGGAACTGCACGGCGGCACGGTCAGCGCCAGGAGCGAGGGGGCGGATCGCGGGAGCGAGTTCACCGTGTCCCTGCCCCTGCTCGGCCACGGCGCGCGAACCAGTACGGAGTCGACGACGCCCGAAGCCGCGATGGCGGTGAACCATCGCATCCTGGTGGTGGACGACAACCGCGATGCGGCCGAATCGCTGGAGACGCTGCTGGGGCTGCTCGGCGCGAAGGTCGCGGTGGCGTTCAATGGCCCGGACGCGCTGGCGAAGGCCGAACTCTTCGATCCGTCGCTCGCCATCCTCGACATCGGCATGCCCGGCATGGATGGCTGCGAGCTGGCGCGCCGCCTGCGGGCGCATCCGCGGCTGCATGGCATCGGCCTGATCGCGCTCACGGGCTGGGGCCAGCCCGACGATCGGCTTCGTATCGCGCAGGCAGGCTTCGACCATCACCTGCTGAAGCCGGTCGATGTCGACGAACTGACGTTGGCGCTGCAGAAGCTCGAGCGGCGCGCCGCGGGCTGAGGCGCCCCGCGAAGGAAGGGCTCTGGCAGCCCTTCCCTTTTCCTCAGAGCTCGCTGCCGTCGCGCAGCTGCCGCGCCTTGTAAACCAGCCGCACGCTCGCCCGCCGCGGGTCGCCCGACTGCTGCTGCACGTAGATGTCGGTGTCGTTGCTCACCCATGCCGCATACGCGCTGCCCGGGTCGCGCGACGAAAGCTCGTTGCCGAACGCGCCGCGGCCCCATTGCACCAGTGCCGCGAAGGCTGCCGCGCCGGCATCGGGCGTCGATTGCGCCGAGGCCACGTACTCGACGCGCCGCAGCTCCGAGGCGGCGAAGAAGAAGGTCGGCTCGAACAGCAGGCCGGCCATCTCGACGGGCGCCGCACGCCACGAACCCACGAGGCCGCCACCCAGGCGCTGCGGCCTCTGCACGCGTTCGGCGGCAGGCAAGGCGGCCTGCAGTTCCTCCGCCGACATGCCCAGGCGCACGCCGGGCGGCAGGGCCTGCGCGTGCAGGGCGCCTGCGGCGAGAAGGGCCGCGCTCATGGCGAGCGCGCGAAGAATGATCGGAAAGCGGGGAAGTCTCACGTCGGGCATCGGAGGAAGGGGGCGGCGGCAGCGTGGGACCGCAAGTATCGCGCGGAGTTCCGGTCCGCCACCTTTCCCCTGCCCTACCCCTGCCCTTGCCTGGTCGTCAGTCCTCGACGAAGGCCTCTTCGCGCTTGGCCTTCACCGAGGGCAGCAGCACCACGATCAGCAGCAGCGCGGCCGCGACCAGCAGGCCCGCCGACAGCGGCCGCGACACGAACACGCTCCAGTCGCCGCGCGACAGCAAGAGCGCCCGGCGCAGGTTCTCTTCCATCATCGGCCCGAGGATGAAGCCCAGCAGCAGCGGCGCGGGCTCGCACTTCAGCTTGAGGAACAGATAGCCCACGATGCCGAAGATGGCCACCATCCACACGTCGAAGGTGTTGTTGTTCTCCGAGTAGACGCCCACCGCGCAGAACAGCACGATCGACGGGAAGAGCCACTTGTAGGGAATGGTCAGCAGCTTGATCCAGATGCCAATCATCGGCAGGTTCAGCACGATCAGCATCAGGTTGCCGATCCACATCGAGGCGATCAGGCCCCAGAAGAGCTCGGGGTTGCTGGTCATCACCTGCGGACCCGGCTGGATGTTGTGGATGGTCATCGCACCCACCATCAGCGCCATCACCGCGTTGGGCGGGATGCCCAGCGTCAGCAGCGGGATGAAGGAAGTCTGCGCACCGGCGTTGTTGGCCGACTCGGGGCCCGCCACGCCGCGGATGTTGCCCTTGCCGAAGTCGGTCTCGCCCTGCTTGAGCTTGATCTTCTTCTCGATGGTGTAGGCCGCGAAGGCCGACAGCAGCGCGCCGCCGCCGGGCAGGATGCCCAGCGCCGAGCCCAGCGCCGTGCCTCGCAGCACCGCGGGCGTCATGTCCTTGAAGTCCTGCTTGGTGGGCCACAGGCCCTTCACCTTGGCGGTGAACACCTCGCGCTCGTGCTCGGGCACCGCGAGGTTGGCGATGATCTCGCCGTAGCCGAACACGCCCATGGCGATGGCGATGAAGCCGATGCCGTCGGTCAGTTCAGGAATGTCGAAGCTGTAGCGCGCCACGCCCGAGTTCACGTCGGTGCCCACGAGGCCGAGCGCGAGGCCCAGCAGGATCATCGTGATGGCCTTCAGCAGCGAGCCCGAGGCCAGCACCACCGCGCCGATCAGGCCCAGGATCATCAGCGAGAAGTATTCGGCCGGGCCGAACTTGAAGGCCAGCTCGGTCAGCGGCGGCGCGAAGGCAGCCAGGATCAGCGTACCGACGCAGCCCGCGAAGAACGAGCCCAGGCCGGCCGCAGCCAACGCCGGCCCTGCCCTTCCCTTGCGCGCCATCTGGTAGCCGTCGATGACGGTCACCACCGATGAAGACTCACCGGGCAGGTTCACAAGGATCGCGGTGGTCGAGCCGCCGTACTGCGCACCGTAGTAGATGCCCGCGAGCATGATCAGCGCCGACACCGGCGGCAGCGCGTACGTGGCCGGCAGCAGCATCGCGATGGTCGCCACGGGGCCGATGCCCGGCAGCACGCCGATCAGCGTGCCCAGCAGGCAGCCCACGAAGGCATAGACGAGGTTCTGCGCCGTGAAGGCGACGCCGAAGCCGATCGAGAGATTGGTAATCAGGTCCATGTGTCTTGTGTCAGGTCTTGTTGTTCTTCTTCGCGCATCAACCCGAGATGAAGGTCGGCCACACCTGGAACTGCAGCTTCAGCGCGACCACGAAGGCCAGGTAGCTGCCCAGCGCGAGGATGGTCGCGAGGATGGTCACGCCCTTCCAGCCGAAGTTGTCCCCGGCAAGGCTGGCGATGAAGGTCAGCGCGTAGATGGCGACGATGAGGCCCATCGACGGCAGCCCGATGCTCGGCAGGCCGCCCAGCAGCACGCCGAACATCAGGTTCGCGCCGATGATGAAGACCAGCGGCTTCCATGCGATGCGCCCGACGGGCTCGCCGTCCTCCGTCTCAACGGCCAGCGCCTTGAGCGTGATGAGTACGCCCATGAGGGCGATGAGGATGCCCACGATCAGGGGGAAGTAGCCCGGACCCATGCGTGCCCCGGTGCCGACGTTGTAGGTCGTGGCGCCCCATGCGAAGGCCACGCCGAAGGCGCTGAAGAGCACGCCCGAGCAGAAGTCTCTCTGGCTCTTGATTCTCAAAGTAGATGTCTCCTGGAACTGCGTTGATCCGCACGAGATGTGCGCCCAGCCGATCCTAGGAATTCACGGCCCCGCCGTGCATGAACAGAACATTGCCATTCGGCAATGCTTGCGGTCTCAGTCCGCCATCGGCAGGTCGATGCACGCGCGCAGCCCTGGCTTCGCGTCCGCGAAGTCGAGCCGCCCGCCATGCAGCGCCACCACGGCGAGCACGCTCGCAAGGCCGAGGCCGTGGCCCGGCACGCTGCGGTCGAGCCGGTGGAAGCGCACGCCGATGCGCTCGTGCTCCGTCCTCGGGATGCCGGGCCCGTCGTCCTGCACGAAGAGCTGCGCCCTGCCGTCCACCGTGTGGGTTCCGATGCGCACCGTGGCGCCGGTGCCTGCGTACTTGAGCGCGTTGTCGAGAAGGTTGGCGGCAGCGCCCGCCAGCAGGTCGCGGTCACCCAGCGCGACGGCCATGTCGGCGGGCTCGCGCAGCAGCGCGATGCTCCGCACCTCGGCCACGGCCTCGTAGAGTTCCGCCACGTCGTCGGCGATGACGTGCAGCGCCACCGGCGCGAACTGCTGCCGCCGCGCGCCGGCTTCCACCTCGGCGATCTGCAGCAGCTTCTCGAACACCACGGCCAGCTCTTCCAGTTCGCGGATGGCGGTGCTCACCGCATCGCGCTGGGGGTCGCCGGCATCGAGTCCGGCCTCCACGGCGCGCAGCCGCACAAGCACGCGCGTGAGGGGCGTACGCAGGTTGTGCGCGATGGTGTTGGAGACGTGGCGCACCCCGTCCATCAGCGACTGGATGCGGTCGAGCATGGCGTTGATGTCGTGCTCCAGCAGCGCGAACTCGTCCTCCTCGCCCGAAGGCTCCACGCGCTCCTGCAGCTCGCCCGCAGCGATGCGCACCGCCGTGCGCCGCACCGCACCCACGCTGCGTTCCAGCTCCTGCCGGAAGACGAAGGTCCCGCCGATCAGCAGCAGCACCGCCACGATGCCCGCGGCCGCGCTCGCGCTGGCCACCAGCGACTCGATGGACTCCTGGTCGCGCAGGTCGTGCCCCACCACCAGCATGCCGCCGTCGGGCAGCGAGCGCATCACCAGGTAGGCGATGACGGTCTGCCCCGAACGCACCACGCGGCGGTGCACGCCGTCGCCGGCATCGGGGGCCTGCGAGGGCATCTGGTCGAGGTTGCCCGCGAGCTTGTTGCCTTCGCGGTCGGTCAGCAGGTAGATCTCGTTGTCGGAGTTGCGTCCGTCGGAGAGCGCGTTCGAGATCTCGCCGGCCACGCCGTCGGCGCCGCGCGCGTCGTAGCGCACCATCAGCTGCTGCATGCTCGCGGCCACCTGCCGCACCATGCGCTGCTGCAGCACGCCCACCGTCTGCATGTAGACGATGGCCAGCGCCGCCAGCATGGTGATCGCCACCAGCAGCCCGTAGTAGAAGGCGAGCCGGAAGCCGACCGAGCGCCACAGCCGGCGCAGGGCCGCCGTCATTGCGGCGCCGACAGCGTGTAGCCCACGCCGCGCACGGTGTGGATCAGCGTGGGTGCGCCGCCCGCGTCGAGCTTGCCGCGCAGCCGGCTGACCTGCACGTCGATCACGTTGGTCTGCGGGTCGAACTGGTAGTCCCACACCGCCTCCAGCAGCATGGTGCGGGTGACCACCTGGCCCGGATGCATCATGAGATAGGCCAGGAGGCGGAACTCGCGCGGCTGCAGCGCGATGGCGCGGCCCCCGCGCTCCACATGCCGGCGCGCGAGGTCGAGCGTGAGGTCGGCCACCTGCAGCATGCGGATCTCGGGCCCGGTGCGCGAGCGCCGCACCAGCGCTTCGGCGCGCGCCGCGAGTTCCGAAAAGGCGAAAGGCTTGGCCAGGTAGTCGTCGCCGCCGGCCTTGAGGCCGCGCACGCGCTCGTCGAGCGCGTTCAGCGCGCTGAGCACCAGCACCGGCGTTTTCCTGCCGAGCGCGCGCATGGTCGAGAGGATCGACAGGCCGTCGACCTCGTTGGGCAGCATGCGGTCGAGGATGACGATGTCCCACTGCTCGCCGGTGGCGCGCGCGAGCGCGTCGGTGCCGTCACGGCTGATCACCGCCACGTGGCCGAGCGAGCGGAATCCTTCGGCGATGTAGCGCGCGTTGTCGGCGTCGTCCTCGACGATGAGGCAGCGCCACATGGCGGTGCTGCCTAGCACGCCGGTGCGGCGCCCCGGTACGGAGCGACAGATGAAAGAGAGGGTTTCCGAGGAAGCTGCGTTCTGATGCTCATGGCGATGGAGTCGGCCGGCGCCCCGCCGTCACGTTCACGCGGGTGCCGCCGGGGCCATCCTAGCCGGCATTGGATCAGAGAAGGCGCGGCTGCTTCATTACCGTTTGTCCATGTTGGGCCGCCATGCTCGGACGCGCCCGCCGTGGCGATCCGTGGACGGCATGGTTGTCGGCCTGGGTCAGTCCATGCCCTGGAGGGGCCCCGAGGCGCGGATCTGCGTCGCGGTCTTCGCCCAGGTCTTCTCCAGCATCCGGGACAGGTACGAGCCCGATTCCCAGCCCACCTGCAGCGCGATGGACAGCACCGAGTCGCGCGTGCTCCTCAGCAGGAACTCCGCGCGCTCCAGGCGCCGGCGCTGCAGGTAGGCCAGCGGCGACACGCCGTATTTCGCGCGGAAGACGCGCTCCACCTGCCGGCGCGAAACACGGTGCTGCTGCGCGAAGGCCTCCAGCATCAGCGGCCGGGAAAGATCGGCTTCGATGGTTTCTGCCAGCAGTTCTGCCACCAGCAGGGCCGATGCGGGATCGCCGTCCGACAGCGGCTGGCCGCTGAGCCTTGCAGCTTCCATGACGAGCGCGCCGCACAGCGCATAGTTCTCCGCGGTGCCGGCCTTGGCCGACTCGAACATGCGCTGCGACAGCGCACGCAGCGCCGTGCTGCCGGCGCGCATGCCCTGCGATGGAGCGGAAACGCCCTGCGCCTGCAGCGCGGTGGCCCACAGCGCGGGGTCCACATAGACCGCGATGTGCGTCTGCCCTGCCGTGAGCGTGGTGGTCGAATGCGCGCTGCCGGCCGCGAACCAGAGGAAATGGCCGGGGCCCAGGGTCTGCGCGCCGCCCTGCGCGTCGCCGACGCTGAAGCGTCCCGCCAGCGGCACGAACAGCATGTCGCAGTCGTGCACGTGGGTGTCGGTGGCGTAGCGCTCGCGGGCGTTCGCGACCATGGTGGCGTGGTGCGACAGGCGCTCGACGAACAGCGACTGGCGCGGCATCGGGGCCAGTGCCGGGGTCGGGGTGTTCAGGTGCATGGCCACTCCTTGTCGCATTTGAACTCGTGCATGTCGCAATCGGCCGCGCGCGTCCGCGCACGCTCAACAGAATCGGGAAACACCACTCCCGCTAGCAAGAAACATGAAACCCCAAGCACTGCGCCGCCGCGCGCTCCTCGGGCTGGCAGCCGCCGGCCTCCTGTACGGCCCTGCCGCCTCATGGTCGGCTCCGGAAACGGCCTACCCGGCCAAGCCGGTGACGATCATCGTACCCTTCCCCGCCGGCGGCGGCACCGACGTCATCTTCCGCTCGGTGCAGCAGCGGCTGCAGGCCGCGCTCGGCGTGTCGGTGATCATCGACAACCGCTCCGGCGCCGGCGGCACCGTGGGCACCGGCTTCGGCGCGAAGGCGAACCCCGACGGCTACACACTGGTGGCCGCCACCACCTCGACCATCGCCTCCGCCGACGCCGTCTACCCCAAGCTGCCCTACGACCCGGTCAAGGACCTCGTGCCCATCGGCACCATCGGCACCACGCCCTTCGTGCTGGTGGTGACGCCCTCGCTCGCAGCGCGCGACGTGAAGGGCTTCGTCGACCACGCCAAGGCCCATCCGCAGGCGCTCAACTACGGCAGCATCGGCAACGGCAGCCTGAGCCACCTGGCGGGCGAGCTCTTCAAGCAGCGCACCGGCATCGAGATGACCCATGTGCCCTACCGCGGCGCGGCGCCCGCGCAGGCCGACCTGATGGCGGGCCAGATCCAGGCGCTGTTCGACAACCCGCCTGCCCTGCTCGCGCAGGTGCGTGGCGGCCGCATGCGGGCGCTGGCGATCAGCGAGCCCTCGGCCGGATTCGAGGGTCTGCCGACCTTCGAGCAGGCCGGCATCAAGGGTTTCAGGCCTCAGCTCTGGTACGGCCTGATGGCACCCGCAGCGACGCCGCAGCCAGTGGTGCAGCGCCTGCGCGCCGCGCTCGACACCGCCATGCGCGATGCAGGCCTGCGCGCCGACATGCAGTCCAAGGGCGTGACGCCGTGGACCGTGACGCCCGATGCGTTCCAGGCACAGATCCGCAGCGACATCCAGCTCTGGGGCGGCATCGCGCGCTCGGTGAATGCGAAGGCCGAATGACGATGACGACACCCCGCCCTCCGCACGCCCACAACATCCGCGTCTTCGTGGGGTCCGACCCGAGGATCGGCGGCAACCCCGCACCGGTCTGGCTCGATGCCGATGCGCTCTCCACCGCGCAGATGCAGGAATACACGCGGCGCAGCGGCCATGAATCGGTCTTCGTGCTGAAGCCCGCAACGCCCGCGCACGCCCTGCGCATGCGCTACTTCGTGCCCAACCACGAAATGGAGATGTGCGGCCACGCCACCGTCGGCGCGCTCTGGCTGCTGCACCGGCGCGGCGAATGGGACGGCTCGCCCATCGCCATCGAGACGCTGAGCGGCACCGTGACCGGCCGCCGCGTCGACGGCACGGTACAGATCAGCCAGCCTCGCGCGGTGGTGGAGGAAGTGAGGCAGCGGGCGCTGGTCGAGGAGATCGCACGTTGCCTGGGCATCGATGCGGCAAGCGTCGTCGGGCCCGTGCTCAACGCCGCGACCAGCCGCGTGAAGACGCTGGTGCGGCTGCCCGATACGACGCGGCTCCACGGCTTGCGCGTGGATTTCGCCCGCGTCGAGTCGCTGTGCGAGCGGCTGGGCTCGACCGGGCTGTATCCGTACGCGCTTTCGGATGGGGAAGGCGAAGTCTGCACGGTCAGCGCGCGGCAGTTCCCCAAGTCCTCCGGCTATCCCGAAGATGCGGCCACGGGCATCGCCGCAGCGGCACTCGCATGGGGCCTGCGCCACCTGGGCCTGGTGGGCACGGATGCGCTCACGGTGACGGTGCGGCAGGGCGAAGCCATGGGCTCGCCTTCCGCCATCCATGTCGGCTTGCCGTCGGAAGCGATGGCGCAGGAAGGCTGCCGGGTCGGCGGCGAGTGCTGCGAGGAACCGCCGGAGGATCTGCGCCTGGACGTGCTCTGCCCGCCGGAAGCGGCGCGAGCCAGCCCTTCCGGAACCTACGCCACCTTCTCGAAGGCGGGCGGGCTGTGGCACTCCAGCGGCGTCGTCGGGCGCGAGAACGGCGAAGTCATCGCCGGGCCGCTGCGGGGGCCGGACGACGTGGAGCGCGGCCAGCGCGCGGCGGTGGCTGCAGTGGCCGCTCTGCTGCGCGCCGCACGGGAAGAGCTGGGCAGCCTCTCGCGCGTCGCCCGCGCTGTCGCGCTGAACGGATACCTCCAGACAGGCAGCGATTTCGCGGAGCACGCGAAGGTGATGGACGCGGCCTCGGACCTGCTGCGGCACGTCTTTCCCGAGGCACCGCTGCCGGCCCGCACAACCGTCGGCGTCGCGTCGCTGCCGCGCGGCGGCGCGGCCGAGGTGTCGTTGACGCTGGAAGTACGCGACTGACCGGCGTGCGGCGGCCTTCTCAGCGCTTACTGGTACGCCGCCAGCTCCTGCTTCGCGATCGCGTTGCGATGCACCTCGTCGGGACCGTCCGCCACGCGCAGGTGCCGCTCGTAGGCGTAGAAGTTCGTGAGCAGCGTGTCCTGGCTCAGGCCCATGGCGCCGTAGGCCTGCATGGCCCAGTCGATCACCTTCACGCAGTTGTTGGGCGTGAGCACCTTGATCATCGCGATCTCCTTCGCGGCGACCTTGTTGCCCACGGTGTCCATGCGGTAGGCAGCGTTGAGCACCATCCAGCGCGACTGCTCGATGAGCATGCGCGACTCGGCGATGCGTTCGCGCCACACGCCCTGCTCCGACAGCGGCTTGTGGAAGGCGGTGCGCGACACCAGGCGCCGGCACATCATCTCCAGCGCGGCCTCGGCCATGCCGATGGCGCGCATGCAGTGGTGGATGCGGCCGGGCCCGAGGCGGCCCTGTGCGATCTCGAAGCCGCGGCCTTCGCCCAGCAGGATGTTCTCCACCGGCACGCGCACGTTCTCGAACACGATCTCCGGGTGGCCGAAGGGCGGGTCGTACACGCCCAGCAGCGCCATGTCGCGCACGATGGTCACGCCGGGCGTGTTCTTCGGCACCAGGATCATCGACTGCTGCCTGTGGCGATCGGCGTTGTCGGGGTCGGTCTTGCCCATGAGCACGAAGATCTCGCAGCGCTCGTTCATCGCGCCGGTGATGTACCACTTGCGGCCGTTGATGACGTACTCGTCGCCCTCGCGGCGGATGCTGCAGCGGATGTTGGTGGCGTCGCTGGAGGCCACCTCGGGCTCGGTCATCGCGAAGGACGAGCGGATCTCGCCGGCCAGCAGCGGCTTGAGCCAGCGCTCCTGCTGCGCCTTGGTGCCGTAGCGCGCCAGCACTTCCATGTTGCCGGTGTCGGGCGCGGAGCAGTTGAAGATCTCCGAGCACCAGTAACGCCGGCCCATGATCTCGCACAGCGGCGCGTACTCGACGTTGCTGAGGCCAGGGCCGTGCTCCGACTCGGGCAGGAAGAGGTTCCACAGCCCGCGCTCGCGCGCCTTGGCCTTGAGGCCGGCCATCATCGGTAGCTCGGCATACGGCCGGCCCGCGCGGGCATTGGCGGCCAGCTCCTCCTCATGGCGCTTCTCGTTGGGGTAGACGTGCTCGTCCATGAACCTGAGCAGTTCCTCGCGCAGCGCGATCACCCGGGGCGTGAATTCGAAATGCATGGTGCGTCCTTCGGCAAGAGTCGATGTGTAGGTGTGGCTTGAAGGTACGTCGCACGCCGTGTTTCGCACGGTCTTCCGGGTGACAGCGCAGCACCCGTGCTGTCACCTTCGCAGCAGCGGCCGGCGCGACAATGCGGGCATGACCGCCAGCCCCACGGACGCTTCTTCTTCTCCCGCCTCGCCGCGCCCCGTGCGCATGGCCGCGACCCTCATCGTGCTGCGCGACGCGAACGCCGGCCTCGAGGTGCTGATGCTGCGGCGGGCCGAGAAGGCCAACGACCAGAACAGCGGCGCGAGCGTGTTCCCGGGCGGCGTGATCGACGCGCACGACCGCGGCCTGCACGGCTGCTGCAGCGGCCTCGACGACCGTGCCGCGAGCGAGCGGCTCGAAGTGCCCGATGGCGGCCTCGACTACTACGCGGCGGCGATCCGTGAATGCTTCGAGGAAGCCGGGCTGCTGTTCGCGACCGATTCCGCCGGACGGCCGGTGACGCTCGACGGACTGCCTCCAGGCCAGCTCGCCGAGATGCGCCATGCGGCGGAGCAAGGCACCGACGCGCTGCTCTCGCTGTGCGCGCAGCACGGCTGGAAGCTCGCGGCCGACCGGCTCGCGTACTTCTCGCACTGGCTCACGCCGCCGGGCATGCCGCGCCGCTTCGACACGCGCTTCTTCCTGGCCACCATGCCCGAGGCGCAGAGCGTTCGGCCCGACGGGCGCGAGACGGTCGAGCACATGTGGCTGCGCCCCGCCGATGCGGTCGACCCGGCACGCGGGCTCAAGCTGATGAACGTGACGCGCCGCATCCTGCTGGAGCTCGCGCGATTCCAAAGCGTGCAGGAGCTCATGGCGCATGCGCGGGGCCTCAAGCACATTCCCCGCGTGATGCCCCGGCTGGCGGACGGTCCGAAGGGAAGGCGGCCGGTGAACATGGAGGAGCCTTCTTACGAGGAAGTCGGCTTCGTCGATCCGGACGGCGAAGGCGGCGGACGCTATGCGCACGAGGCCGGGCTGGCGATGCGGCTTTCGGCACGGGTGCTCCGGGTGACCGGGGAAGCCGGCGACGGATCGGACACGCTGGTGCACGGCTATTTCGTGGGAACGGCGGGCGGCGATTGCGCCCTGATCTACGTATCGCCCGCAAGCCGCGCGCATGCCGAGGCGCTTGCCGCTGCGGCGCCGGGGCATGTGCGATGGCTTCTGTCGACGCAGGCGCCTCCGGAAGACGCCCTGCGCGAACTCTGGCCCGATGCCTCCGCCGCGGTGCCGGCGCCTGGAGAACAGATCCGCATCGGCGACGCCACGCTGCGCGTGCTGCCGGGCGATGGCGATGCGCAATCGCGCCGGTTCCTGCTGGTCGAGGAAGGGCTTCTGTTCACGGGCGCTTCCGATGCGCCCGCAGCCGGCGAAGAGCAGGTTCGCTGGATCGCGCCGCGCCAAGGCTTCCTGCACAGCCGGCGCTGACCGCCGCGCAGCGCCTCGTCGCGCCGCACGGCCGTGGCATGCATCGTGCAAGATCGGCACATCATGCTTCCCCTGTCTCCCGACGCGCTGCGCCAGCGGCTGCGGTCCTTCGCCTCGCGCGCGCAGCCCGTGCGCATTCTTCTCACCCTCGGCAGTCTCATGGCGGGCTGCGCCTGGACCGGCCACACCGATGCGGTGATTCCCCTCTTCCTCGGCGCCATCGCCAGCGCGCTGGCCGAGACCGACGACAGCTGGCGCGGCCGGCTGCGCGCGCAGCTGGTGACGCTCGTCTGCTTCGCGGCCATCGCCTTCGCGGTGGAGGCGGCCTTCGGCATGCCGCTGCTGTTCATCGCCGGGTTCGCGCTGGCGGCCTTCTGGCTCACCATGCTCGGCGCGGTGGAGGCGCGCTACAAGGCGATCGCGTATGCGACGCTGATCCTCGCGATGTACGCCACGCTGGGCATCGAGAACATGGGCGAGCACGGCGTCGTGCATCGCGGACGCGAGCCCCTGCTGCTGGTGGCCGGCGCGGCCTGGTACGGCGTGTTCTCGGTGATGTGGTGCGCGGCCTTTCCGGCACAGCCGGTGCAGGCGCGGCTGGTGACGCTCTTCACCGTGCTGGGCAACTATGTGCGCTACAAGGCGTCGCTGTTCGAGCCGCTGCGCGGCATCGACATCGAGCGCAAGCGGCTCGCGCTCGCACAGCTCAACGCCGAGGTGGTGACCGAGCTCAACGCGGCCAAGGAGAGCATCTTCCGCCGCATCGGCGCGCGGGCGCCGACCGGCCGCATCTCGCGCTACCGGGGGCTGTACCTGATCGCGCAGGACGTGCACGAGCGCGCCAGCTCCTCGCACGACGACTACAACGCGCTGGCCGACGCCTTCTTCCACAGCGACCTGCTCTACCGCTGCCAGCGCGTGCTCGGCCTGCAGGGGCTGGCCTGCCAGCGTCTGGCCGATTCGATCGCGCGGCGCGAGCCCTTCGAGGTGGGAGCGGAGACCGTGCAGGCGCTGGCCGACCTGCGCAGCGCCATCGAGCACGAGCGCGCGCGGGCCGGCACGCCCGCACGGCTGGCGCTGCTGGCCTCGGTGGAGGCGCTGGCGCGCAATCTGGCGCTGCTCGACGGACAGCTCGCGGGGGCCAGCCAGCCCTCGGCGCGCGCGGGTCGTACCGAGATGGGCCTGTTCGACCGCTCGCCGCGCTCCTGGCGCGACGCCGTCGAGCGCGTGCGGCGCCAGCTCACGGTGCGATCGCCGCTCTTTCGGCATGCGCTGCGGCTGTCGATCGCGCTGGTGGCGGGCTACGGGGTGATGCAGCTCATCCATCCGGCGCAGGGCTACTGGATCCTGCTGACCACGCTCTTCGTCTGCCAGCAGACGTATGGCGACACCATCGCGCGCATGGGGCAGCGCATTGCCGGCACCGCCCTGGGCGTGGTGGCGGGCTGGGCGCTGCTGCAGCTCTTTCCGCAGCCGCTGGTGCAGTCGGTGCTCGCGGTGATCGCCGGGGTGCTTTTCTTCGCGACCCGCGCCACGCGCTACCTTCTGGCCACCGCGTCCATGACGCTGCTGGTGCTGATGTGCTTCAACCAGGTCGGCGACAGCGGCGTGCTGCTGGTGCCGCGGCTGGTCGACACGGCCATCGGCAGCGCGATCGCCGGGCTGGCGGTGCTGCTGGTGCTGCCTCACTGGCAGGCCCGCCGCATCAACGAGCTGGCGGCGGCCGCCATGCGCGGTCATGCGGGCTACCTGCGGCAGATCGTCGGCCAGTACCGCACCGGCGCGCGCGACCACCTCGACTACCGGCTGGCGCGGCGCAACGACCACAACGCGGACGCGGCGCTGTCCACCGCGGTGTCGGACATGTTCCGCGAGCCGGGCTACGTGCGGCCGCGCGCGGGGGTGGCGCTGCGCTTCCTCATCCGCTCGCACACGCTGCTGAGCTATCTGTCGGCGCTCGGCGCACACCGTGCCGCAGTGCCCGATTCGGCCCAGATGGCGGTGCTGCATGCATCGGCCGAGGGGGCGATCGCGGCGCTGGAGGCGCTGGCGGCCGGGCTGGAAAAGGGCGTGGTGGATGTAACAGGCCGCATCGAATCGGAAGCCGCCGCGCGCGCAGCGCTGGCGCAGGCGGCGGCCGACAGCGGCGAACGCGGCGATCCGCATGCGCGAACTTTCCACACCGAACTCGGTCTGATCTGGCTGCAGATAGACGCCCTGCGCGCCCATGCGAGCGAATGGCTGCAGCCCGAAGGCAGCGAAAACACGACCGCGCCGGCCTGAGGGGCGAGTGAACATCCGTGCGATCAGGTCGGTTGAAAGCGCCGCTGCGGGCACCCTCCCGCGCGGCAGGTAAAATACCCCTACATGTCCCGCTGGTTTGCCGCTACCGTTCTTGCCATCATGTTGTCCTGCTACGGCTTCGCCGTGCTTGCGCACAACATGCTCGGTGTCGGCCATTCGCACAGCGAACCGCAGACCGCCCAGGCCACGCAGACGCTGATCGTTAGCGTCGCCTTCCCGGACACGTCCGACCGCTCCGCCTCCTCCGACATTCCAGCGCCCGCCGAAGCCCAGAAGGCCCCGGCCGCAGGCGATGTCGACAATTCCTCGGACGACACCCTCTCCCTCGACGAAGCCGGCTCCGAACACGCCGAGCTGGTCGATGCCCGCAACGGCGCGCCCGCGCTGCTGCGCTTCACTGAACAGCCGCCGAAACTCGGCCTGACCACCATCGTCTCGCCGTTCCTGGCGCGACCCAAGCGGCCACCCCGCGCCGCTGCCTTCGTCGCCTAGGCCCTCCAAGGCCTTCGCGACCGGGGGCCGCCATGGCTCCCGCCCCCTTGCGATCCGGCACGGCCGCCATTGGCGGCGCCCGCATCGCACCGCTGCCACTCGCTCTCTCACATTCACGGCCCTGTGCCCTTCCCGCGCGCCATCCATTGCGCGCCCCCGGCGCCGGTCCAGCTTCAAGGAACAACAGGAAATGAACAACAGCCCTACCGCCTATCACGACAGCATCGAGCTGCCGATCGCTTCGCCGCAGGAGCGCAACCGCGTCCTGCGCAACACCTACTGGCTGCTCGCGCTGTCGATGCTGCCCACCGTGCTCGGCGCCTGGATCGGCGTCTCCACCGGTTTCTCGCGCGCTATGTCGCCGGGCATCGGCCTGATGGTCTTCCTCGGCGGCGCCTTCGGCTTCATGTACGCCATCGAGAAGACGAAGGAATCGGCCGCCGGCGTGCCGGTGCTGCTGGCCTTCACCTTCTTCATGGGCCTGATGCTGTCGCGCCTGGTGGGCACCGTGCTCGGCCTGGCCAACGGCGCCAGCCTGGTGATGACGGCCTTCGCCGGCACCGGCGCGATCTTCTTCGGCATGGCCACGCTGTCGTCGGTGATCAAGCGCGACCTGTCCGCCATGGGCAAGTGGCTCTTCATCGGCGCCATCCTGCTGCTGGTGGCGGGCATCGCCAACTTCTTCATCAAGTCGAGCGCGCTGATGATGACGCTGTCGGTGCTGGCCATCGGCATCTTCTCGGCCTTCATCCTGCACGACCTCAAGCGCGTGAAGGACGGCCTGGAGACCAACTACATCTCCGCCACGCTGGGTGTGTATCTCAGCATCTACAACGTCTTCCAGTCGCTGCTGGCCCTGCTGGGCATCGCCGGCGGCCGGGACGAGTGATTCCCCACGAAGGAAGAAACGGAAGGAACATCCCATGCGTCTCACCACCAAAGGCCGCTTCGCGGTCACCGCGATGATCGACATCGCCCTTCATGGGCGATCGGGCCCCGTCACGCTGGCCTCGATCAGCCTGCGCCAGCGCGTGTCGCTGTCGTACCTCGAACTGCTGTTCGGCAAGCTGCGCCGCGCCAGCCTGGTCGAATCGACCCGCGGCCCCGGCGGCGGGTATTCGCTCAGCCGCAAGGCGGCCGAGATTTCCGTGGCCGACATCGTCCTGTCGATCGAGGAACACGATGCCGAGACCACCCGTCGGCGCGATGCCGACGCGCCGGACGAAGCCGGCCGCTGCGAGATCGACGAGCTCTGGGCCACCGTGAACCTGCGGGCGGTCGAGTTCCTCCGCTCGATCTCGCTGCAGAGCCTGGTCGACGAGCAGAAGGCCAAGGGCGTGCAGGCCGCGGTGCGCAGCGAAGTGCGGCGTTCGCCCAGCGGGCAGCCCGTCACGCGCAAGCCCTTCGTCGTCGATGCGCCGAACTCGGTGTTCGCGCTGGGACGGCGACAGCAAAGCGCCAGCTAGCTCCCCAGGCCAGCAAGCCCGCCCGGCCCATGCGGCAGGGCCCGCCGCCACGGATCGACGTGGCGGCGGGCTCTCGCCCGCATGGGCCTTTTTTTCGTCGGCTTCTCCCTCGGAAGCCTCAGGATTTCTTCATGTTGCGACGCAGCACGGCAGGCAGAATGCACCACAACAGTGCAAAACAATACAGGCGCGCGACCCGGGCGACCCCGGCTCGCGCCGCATCGCGTTTCCGGACGACCATGACTTCCAAGCTCCTGCTTCTTCCTCTTTCCCTGCTCGTGCTCGCCGCATGCGGCGCCAGACAGGCCCCGGAGGCCGGCACCGCGCCGCCCGAAGTCGGCGTGATGGCGATGCACGCGAGCGACGTGCCGGTGCACACGGAACTCTCGGGCCGAACGGCCGCATTCCGCGTGTCGGAGGTGCGCCCGCAGGTCAACGGCATCGTGCGCAAGCGGCTGTTCGAGGAAGGCAGCATGGTCCGCGCGGGCCAGGTGCTGTACGAGATCGAGCCCGGCCCCTTCGAGGCGGCGCACGAGCAGGCGCAGGCCGCGCTGGCCACGGCCCAGGCGAGCATCGCGAGCCTGCGCGGCAAGGCCGAGCGCTTCGGCGAACTGGTGAAGGCCAACGCGGTGAGCCGGCAGGAGCACGAGGAAGCCCAGGCCGCGCTCGTGCAGGCCGAGGCCGGCGTGAAGGCTGCCAAGGCGGCGCTGAAGGCCGCGCGCATCAACCTCGAATTCACCCGCATCGAGGCGCCCATCTCGGGCCGCATCGGCCGCTCCAGCGTGACCGAGGGCGCGCTGGTGACGCCGGGCCAGGCCACGGCGCTGGCAACCATCCAGCGCATCGACCCGATCTACGTCGACGTGGTGCAGTCCAGCCTCGAGCTCACGCGGCTCAAGCGCCGCTTCATCTCGGGCGACATGGCGCCCGCGAGCACGCGCGTGAGCCTTCGCATGGAAGACGGCCTGCCCTACCCGCACCCCGGCACGCTGAAGTTCGCCGAAGTGGCGGTCGATGCCGCCACCGGCTCGGTCACGCTGCGCGCGGAGTTTCCGAACCCGCAGGGACTGCTGCTGCCCGGCATGTACGTGCGTGCGCAGGTCGAGTCCGGGGTTGAACGGCAGGCCGTGCTCGCGCCGCAGCGCGGCGTGGCGCGCAACGAGAAGGGTGAGCCGACCGCGCTCGTGGTGGGCAGGGACGACAAGGTCGAGCTGCGCACGCTCGAAGTGCGCAGCGCGGCGGGCGACCAGTGGATCGTGACCGGCGGCCTGCAGGAAGGCGACCGGCTCGTGGTCGACGGCCTGCAGCGCGCCCACCCTGGCGACAAGGTGAAGCCGGTGCCGATAGCGGCCGCGGCGTCGCCTTCATCGGCAGATTGAGACAACGCAAGTGATCGCCAATTTCTTCATCCAGCGGCCCGTGTTCGCATGGGTCATCGCCATCCTCGTCATGCTGGCCGGCGGGGTGGCCATCCGCACGCTGCCGGTGTCGCAGTACCCGGACATCGCGCCGCCCACCGTCGTCGTCTCGGCCAACTACCCGGGCGCCTCGGCGCAGGCGGTGGAGAGCAGCGTCACGCAGGTGCTCGAACAGCAGCTCAAGGGCATCGACGGGCTGCTGTATTTCAAGTCGACCAGCAGCTCGGCCGGCTGGGCCGAGATCAGCGTCACCTTCCGCCAGGGCATCAACCCCGACACCGCCCAGGTGCAGGTGCAGAACAAGGTCAGCCAGGCCACCAGCCGGCTGCCGCAGGCGGTGCAGCAGCAGGGCGTGACGGTCGCGAAGTCGCAGAACAACTTCCTGCTGATCGTGGCCCTCTACGACGAGACCGACCGCCGCACCGACACCGACGTGGCCGACTGGATGGCCAGCAACCTGCGCGACTCCATCAGCCGCGTCGACGGCGTGGGCTCGGTGCAGGCCTTCGGCGCTTCGTATGCGATGCGCATCTGGCTCGACCCGCACCGGCTCGCGAGCTACCAGTTGATGCCCTCGGACGTGACCGCCGCCATCGCCGCGCAGAACACGCAGGTGTCGGTCGGCGAGATCGGCGCGCGGCCCTCGCCCGCGAGGCAGCAGCTCAACGCCACGGTGACGGCGCTATCGCGGCTGCAGACGCCCGGGCAGTTCCGCGACATCGTGCTGAAGACGCAGGCCGACGGCGCCGTGGTGCGCCTGGGCGACGTGGCGCGGGTGGAGATGGGCAGCGAGTCGTACGCCGAGACCACGCGCCTGAACGGCCATCCCGCCGCGGGCGCTGCGGTCATGCTGGCGCCCGGCGCCAACGCGCTGACCACGGCCAGCGCGGTGAAGGCGCGCATGGCCGAGATGGAGCCTTCGCTGCCGGCCGGCCTGCGCGTGGCCTACGCGGAGGACACCACGCGCTTCGTGAAGATCTCGATCAGGTCGGTCATCAAGACGCTGCTGGAGGCGATCGCGCTGGTGGTGGTCGTGATGTACCTGTTCCTGCAGAACTGGCGCGCCACGGTCATCCCGGCCATCACGGTGCCGGTGGTGCTGCTGGGCACCTTCGGCGTGCTCGCGGCCTTCGGCTATTCGATCAACGTGCTCACGCTCTTCGGCATGGTGCTGGCCATCGGCCTGCTGGTGGACGACGCGATCGTGGTGGTGGAGAACGTCGAGCGCGTGATGCACGAGGAAGGGCTCGACCCGAAGGCGGCCACCGTCAAGTCGATGCAGGAGATCACCGGCGCGCTGGTGGGCATCGCGGTGGTGGTGTCGGCAGTGTTCCTGCCGATGGCCTTCTTCGGCGGCTCGGTGGGCGTGATCTACCGGCAGTTCTCTGTGACGATCATCGCGTCGATGGTGCTGTCGGTGGTGGTGGCGATCGTGCTCATCCCGGCGCTGTGCGCGCGCTTCCTGCGGGCCAGCGACGCGCCGCGCACACGTGGATTCCTCGGCGCCTTCAACCGCCGCTTCGACGCGGCGCAGGGCCGCTACGCGGGCCTGCTGGGGCGCATGCTGCGCAAGCCGCTTCGCTTCGCCGTCGTGTACGCGGCCATCGCGGCCGGCATGGGCGCGCTCTACCTGAGCCTGCCCGGCGGCTTCCTGCCCGAGGAAGACCAGGGCAGCGTGATGGTGCAGCTCACGCTGCCGGCGGGCTCCACGATCAGCCGCACCGACGCGGTGAACCGCCTGGTCGAGAAGCACTTCCTCGAAACGGAGAAGGACACGACCGACACCATCTTCACCATCTCGGGCTGGAGCTACGGCGGCTCGGGGCAGAACATGGGCATGGCCTTCGTCTCGCTGAAGGACTGGTCCGAGCGCGGGCATGCGGACCAGCGCGCGCAGGCCATCGTGGAGCGCGCCGGCACCGTGCTCGGCAGGCAGCAGCGCGACGCCGAGGTCTACGGCATGGTGCCGCCGCCCATCGAGGGGCTGGGGCAGTCGAACGGCTTCGAGTTCTGGCTGCAGGACACCTCGGGCATGGGCGCGCAGAAGCTGGTGCAGGCGCGCGAGTCGCTGCTGCGCGACGCGGGCAAGGACGCGCGGCTGCAATCGGTGCGCGCCAACAGCGTGGCCGGCACGCCGCAGCTGCAGATCGACATCGACCAGCTCAAGGCCTCGGCGCTGCGCCTGTCGCTGGACGACGTGAACACCACGCTGGGCATTGCCTGGGGCGGCAGCTACGTCAACGACTTCATCGACCGCGGCCGCGTCAAGCGCGTGTACGTGCAGGCCGACGCGCCCTACCGCTCCGACCCCGACGACATCCGCGAGTGGTTCGTGCGTGGCTCCACCGGCGCGATGACGCCGTTCTCGGCCTTCGCCACCACGCGCTGGTCGCAGGGCGCGCCGCAGCTGGAGCGCTACAACGGCCTGCCGGCGGTGCAGATCCAGGGCGCGGCCTCGCACGGCACGAGCTCGGGCACGGCGATGGCGGCCGTCGAAGCCATCGCGAAGAAGCAGCGCGGCACCGGCCATGCGTGGAGCGGGCTCTCATACCAGGAGCGCCTCTCGGGCGGGCAGGCGCCGCTGCTGTTCGCGCTGTCGATCCTCGTCGTGTTCCTTTGCCTGGCGGCGCTGTACGAGAGCTGGTCGGTGCCGTTCTCGGTGATGCTGGTGATTCCGCTGGGCGTGCTCGGCGCGGTGATCGCCACGTCGCTGCGCGGCCTGTCGAACGACATCTACTTCCAGGTCGGCCTGCTCGCGACCATCGGACTGTCTGCGAAGAACGCGATCCTGATCATCGAGTTCGCCGAAGCGGCGCTGCGCCGGGGCATGCCGCTGCTCGACGCAGTGGCCGAAGGCGCGCGCCTGCGGCTGCGGCCGATCCTGATGACATCGCTGGCCTTCCTGGCCGGCGTGGTGCCGCTGGCACTGGCCACCGGCGCAGGCTCGGCGAGCCAGGTGGCCATCGGCACGGGCGTGTTCGGCGGCGTGCTGGCGGCGACGGCGCTGGGCATCTTCTTCGTGCCGCTGTTCTATCTGCTGGTGAAGCGGCTGGCGGCCCGGTTCTACAAACGCAGCGGCGTGGCGGCGGCCTCCTGAGGAGCCGTCGCCGTCAGCTCTTTCCGGCAACGGGCGAGCGTCGCGCCAGGCCCGGCAAGGTCCATCCGAAGGTCATGCCCGCCGCGGCGATCAGGATGGCGGCCGCGCCCACCACCTGCAACGCGCCCAGCCGCTGGCCGAAGGCGACGTAGTCCACGCCGATCGCCACCAGCGGATAGATGAACGACAACGCCCCGGCCACCGGTGTCGACAGCTTCTGCAGCGCGCCGTACAGCAGCACGAACACCAGCCCGGTGTAGACCACGCCCATCGTCAGGTGCACGCCCCAGGTGGCCGCGTCGGCGGGCAGCGCGCTGAGGTTCGCGAAGGGCGCGAGCATCACGATGCCCACGCACACCTGGATCAGCGCGATGAGGTGGGGCGCGATGCCGTCGAGCTTCTTCGCGACGAAGGCGGCCAACGCATAGCAGAAGGCAGCGCCCAGCGCCATGAGCACGCCGACGAAGTAGGAAGACCCGTCGGCCCCTCCGCCGGACTTGGCCTGCGCCACCAGCACCACGCCGGCGAATGCGATGCACAGCCAGATCGCCTTCATCGCGGTCAGCCGCTCCGACAGCAGCAGCGCACCCAGCGCCACCAGCATGAAGGGCTGCGTGTTGTAGACCGCCGTGGCGATGGAGATCGACGCGCGCGAGAACGACGCGAAGATCAGCACCCAGTTGACGACGAGCGCCACGCCGCCCAAGGCCGCGAGCGCGAACTTGCGCGGCGCGATGCCCCGCTTCAGCAGGCCCAGCGCGAAGCACACGACCAGCAGCGTCGCGGCGCCGAACACGCAGCGCCAGAACAGCAGGTCGGCCAGCGGCTGGTCGAAATGCACCACGAACCACCCGATGGTTCCGGAGATCGCCATGGCCGCGCTCATCTCCAGCGCGCCGCGAAGCTGTGTCTGCATGTCGGTCCGTTGTCGCCGCTGTTCAGGGGAAACAAGAGTGCCACTTATCGCGTCGCCTGGATATGCTTGGAAGAAGGCGAAAACCGCCGACGGCCTTCGAAACGAAGGCATCCAAGCCCCTCCACCGGAGAACAGGAAGATGCTCGACGCAACCGACGAAGCCATCGTGCTCGCCCTCGCGGGCAATGCCCGCATGTCGCTGAAGGAGCTGGCCCATCACGTGGGGCTCTCGTCGCCGAGCGTGTCGGAGCGGCTGCGGCGGCTCGAGGAGCGCGACGTGATCCGCGGCTACACGCTCGAGCTGAACCCGAAGGCGCTGGGCTACCAGTTCCAGGCCATCGTGCGCATCCGCCCGCTGCCGGGGCAGCTGAAGGCTGTGCAGGAACTGATCGCTGCCACGCCCGAGTTCTGCGAGTGCGACAAGGTCACGGGAGAAGACTGCTTCGTCGCGCGGCTCCATCTGCAGTCGCTCGAGCAGCTCGACGGCATCCTCGACCGCATCGCGGCCAGGGCGGAGACCAACACCTCCATCGTGAAGGCCCAGACGATCCAGAGGCGGCTGCCGCCCTTCTCGGCGCGGTGAGGCGCCGCAGCCGATCGGCGGCGCCTGCGGGTGGGTTGTGTCCTGTTTTTGCGTAGATGCGCACCATCGCCACGCGGTGCGACCTCCCAGAATCGACCGGCCGTGAGAGGCACGGCCCACGACGCCGATCCACAAGACCAAGGAGACACATGCCCATGATCACTTCCCGCCGCGGCCTGCTGGCCGGTTCCGCCGCCATGGCCACCGGCGCCATCGCCGGCTGCGCGCTGCCCGCCGGGGCCGGCCGCTCGGCCCCCACGCCATTCGATGTCGCTGCGTCGACCATTCCGATCGTCGGCAGCGACCAGGTCTTTCCGGTGCGCCGCATCTACTGCATCGGCCGCAACTACGAGGCGCATGCACGCGAGATGGGATCGGACCCGAGCCGCGAGCCGCCCTTCTTCTTCCAGAAGCCGGCCGATGCGATCCAGGTCGTGACGCCGGGCGTGGTGGCCGACCACCCCTATCCCACGCTCACGAAAAACTACCACTACGAAGTCGAACTGGTGGTGGCGCTGGGCAAGGGCGGGCGCGACATCCCGACGAGCGCCGCGCTCGACCACGTGTACGGCTACTCGCTGGGCCTGGACATGACGCGCCGCGACCTGCAGCGCGAGATGGGCGACCAGAAGAAGCCCTGGGAGATCGGCAAGAGCTTCGACCATTCGGCGCCCGTGGGGCCGATCCACCCGGTGGCGAAGGTCGGGCATTTCAGCGACGGCGCGATCTGGCTCAAGGTGAACGGGCAGACGAAGCAGAGCGCCACGCTCAGGCACATGATCTGGTCGGTGGCCGAGCAGATCAGCCGGCTGTCGCAGGCCTTCGAGCTCAAGCCGGGCGACATCATCTATTCGGGCACGCCGGAGAACGTGGGGCCGGTGGTGCGCGGCGACCTGATCCAGATCCACATCGACCGGCTGCCGGAGCTGTCGGTGCGGATCGTCTGAGGAAAAAAGGCCCGCCGATGCGCGGGCCGCACCGCCGCTTCAGGAGCCGGCGGCCGCCTCGCCGACCAGCCCCCACAGCGCCTCCGCCACCGGCGCCATCTGCGCCTGCTGCCGATACAGGCGGATGTCCACCGGCACACGCCAGCCGCCCGCGCCGGCATCGGTGAGCGCGCCGCTGCGCAAGTCGTCGGCCACCAGGCTCATCGGCAGCCATGCGAGGCCGCGGCCTTCGAGGGCCATGGTGCGCAGCAGCGCGGCATGGTGGGCGGTGAAGACGACGGACAGCGACGCAGCGAAGTCCTTGCCGAACTCGATGTCCTGGATGGCGCGCATGATCCGGCCCAGGCCCGAGGCCTCGCTGTAGGCCAGCACGGCGGGCGACTTGCCCCCGCCCAGTGCATGCAGCGGAACACCGTCGGCACCGGGCGTGCTCACCGGCACCAGCACGTCGTCGCTGAGCCGCCGCACAGGGTATTGCGCCTCGTCGAGCCGGCCCGGCGCATCGGCGTGGCCGTGGCACAGCACGAACTGCACGCGGCGCTGCAGCATCAGGTCTTCGCAGGCGTAGGAGCTGTCGGAGATGGTCTGGATCGGGCCCATGCTCAGCCGCGATTCGACGCTCGCCAGCCAGCGCGGAAAGAAGGTCAGCGAGAGCACGTGCGTGGCGGCGAAGCTCAGGCTGGCCGCGGCCAGGTCGTGCGCGGCGCGGGCCTTGATGCGTGCGGCCTCCAAGCCCGCGAGCACTTCCTGCAGCAGCGGCTGGAAGCGCTTGCCCGCGGCGGTGAGCGCAGTGGGATGCGCGCTGCGGTCGAACAGGTCGACGCCCACCCATTCCTCCAGCGATCGGATGTGGCGGCTGAAAGCGGGCTGTGCGATGGAGCGGGCCTGAGCGGCGCGCGAGAAGTTGCCGGTCTCGGCCAGGGCCAGGAAGTCTTCCAGCCATTCGAGGTCGAGCGGTCTGTTGCCGGGGCCCATGCGCTGCTCGGTCGGTCGGTTGAATAGTTGTATGCGATTCGAGTATTGGACGGTCCGCACCCCGCCGGCAAAAGATGCACCCATTCCTGCACCTTGAACCACACGGAGACACAGCATGCCTTCCATCGCGAATTATCGCGGGATCATTCCCGCCATTTCCTGCCCCTTCACCAGCGACCACCGCATCGACGAACCCGCGCTGCGCAAGCTGGCCTCGTGGCTCGCCGGCCATGACGGCGTGGTGGCGGTCATGACCAACGGCCACACCGGCGAGGTCTTCTCGCTCACGCCGTCGGAGCGCGCCGAGGTGACGCGCATCGTCGCCGACGAGCTGCGCGGGCGCACGCCGGTGATCTCGTCGATCGTCTGCGAGGGCCTGGCCGAGGCCGCCGAGCATGCCCGCGCCGCGCAAGCCGCCGGCGCGGTGGCGCTGGACGTGATGCCGCCGCACCACTGGCTGCGCTTCGGCTTCACGCCCGGCCACGCGCTGCAGTACTTCGAGGCCATCCACCGCGCCGCGCCCGAGTTGGACCTGGTCTGCCACGTGTACCCGGCCTGGACGCGCGCCTCGTACTCCTCGCAGCTGCTGGCCGACCTGGCGCGGCTGCCCTACCTGCAGGCCTTCAAGGTGGGCCAGCGCGACATGAACAAGTACGCCCGCGACATCCAGGCGATCCGCGAGGCCGATGCCTCCAAGGCCATCCTCACCTGCCACGACGAATACCTGCTCGCCTCGATGGTGCAGGGCGTGGACGGCGCGCTGGTCGGCTTCGCGACCTTCATCCCGCAACTCATCATCGACCTGTGGAATGCGGTGAAGGCCGGCGACCTGAAGAAGGCCATGGCGGTGCAGGCCCTCATCACGCCGCTGAAGGACGCGGTGTACGGCGGCGGCGAGCCCACCGGCGAGGCCCATGCGCGCATGAAGGGCGGCATGTACCTGGCCGGCGTGCTGGAGAACGCCACCGTGCGCCCGCCCACCGAGGCGCCGAACGCGCGCGAGATGGACGCGCTGCGCGCCGCCGTCGAGCAGGCCGGCCTGTCGAGGCGCTGAAGCGCCAGGGGCCGCTGCGCCCCGGCCAAGAGAACACAAGGAGACAAGAGACATGCAACGCAAGCACTTCCTGCGCGCCACACTGGCCGCGCTCGCGCTGGCCGCCGTATCGACCGCCGGCCTCGCCCAGAACTGGCCCGCCCGGCCGGTGCGCATGGTGATTCCCTTCCCGCCCGGTGGCACGCTCGACACCATCGGCCGCCTGCTGGCGCAGAAGCTCGGCGAGCAGACGGGCCAGACCTTCATCGTGGAGAACCGCCCCGGCGGCAACGGCGTGATCGGCGCCGACGTGGTGTCGAAGGCGCCGGCCGACGGCTACACGCTGCTGTTCAACGCGTCGACCTTCACCACCGCGCCGATGACCATGAAGTCGGTGCCCTACGAGGTGGTGAAGGACTTCACGCCGGTGGCGCTGGTGGCGAAGGCACCGCTGTCGGTGGCGGTCAACAAGAACCTGCCGGTGAACGATGTGAAGTCGCTCATCGCCTACGCCAAGGCGCATCCCGGCAAGATGACCTTCGCGGTCGGCTCGATCGGCTCGGCCGGGCACCTGTCGACCGAGCTGCTCAAGCGCGCGGGCGGCGGGCTCGACTACCTGATCGTGCCGTACAAGGGCACGGCGCCTGCGTTCCAGGACCTGATCGGCGGGCAGATCGACGGCTTCATCGACCCGATCCTCGGCTCGCTGCAGTACCACAAGAGCGGCATGCTGAAGGTGATCGCCGTCACCTCGGCCACGCGCGCGACAAGCCTGCCGAACGTGCCCACGGTGGGCGAGAGCATCCCGGGCTACGAGTTCTACAGCTGGTACGGGCTGTGGGGCCCGGCGAAGCTGCCGGCAGCCATCACGCAGCGGCTGAACGCCGAGGTCAACAAGGCGCTGGGCACCGACATGCGCGAGACGCTGAACGCGCAGGGCCTGCTGCTGACGCCGGGCAGCGTCGAGGACTTCGCGAAGTTCCAGGCCGAGGACATGGCGCGCTCGAAGAAGATCATCACCGAGGGCAACATCCATGTCGAATGAGCTCGCCACGGCGCCCCATGCGGTGGTGACGGGCAGCAGCGGCGGCATCGGCCGCGCCATCGCCTCGCATCTGCTGCACGCGGGCTGGCGCGTGAGCGGGCTGGACCTGGCCGCGCCCACGCTGTCGTCCCATGCCGGCTTCACCCACGTGGCCGTGGACCTGGGCGACGCCGCAGCCATCCCGCGCATCGCCTCGACGCTGCAGGATGCGAGCGCGCTGGTGCACGCGGCCGGTGTGCTGCGCGTCGGTCCGCTGGGCGAACTCGATCACGCGGGCGGCGAGCTGATGTGGCGCCTGCACGTGGACGCGGCCACGCGCCTGGCCGACGCGCTCGTGCCCGCGATGGCGGCGCGCGGGCACGGCCGCGTGGTGTTCGTCGGCAGCCGTGTTGCGCAGGGGCTGCCGGGGCGCGGCCAGTACGCCGCGACCAAGGCCGCGCTGATCGCGCTCGCGCGAAGCTGGGCCGCGGAAGTCGCGGCGCGCGGCGTGACCGTGAACGTGGTGTCGCCCGGCGCGACGCAGACGTCGATGCTGCAGGACCCGGCCCGCGCGGGCAGCGCGCCGCGCCTGCCGCCCATCGGCCGGCTGATCCAGCCCGAGGAGATCGCCGCGCTCACCGGCTTTCTTCTGTCGCCGCCGGCGGCGGCCATCACGGGGCAGGACATCCCGATCTGCGGCGGCTCCTCGCTGCATCTCTGACCCTCTTTCGCTTCCTTTCCTTCCACCCGGAACCCGACCATGAAAATCGTCAACATCCTCGAATCCACCCGCCCCATCAAGTCGGACATCCGCAACGCCTACATCGACTTCTCGAAGATGACGCTGAGCCTCGTCGCGGTGGTCACCGACGTGATCCGCGACGGCCGGCCCGTCGTCGGCTACGGCTTCAATTCCAACGGCCGCTACGGCCAGGGCGGGCTGATCCGCGAGCGCTTCCTGCCGCGCCTGCTGGAGGCCGACCCGGCCTCGCTGCTCGACGAGACCGGCGACAACCTCGATCCGCACAAGATCTGGGCCCGCATGATGATCAACGAGAAGCCCGGCGGCCACGGCGAGCGCTCGGTGGCCGTGGGCACCATCGACATGGCGGTCTGGGACGCCACCGCCAAGATCGCCGGCAAGCCGCTCCATCAGCTGCTGGCCGAGCGCTATGGCAACGGCAAGCCGAACCCGCGCGTGTTCGTCTACGCGGCCGGCGGCTACTACTACCCCGGCAAGGGCCTCGAAGGCCTGCAGCGCGAGATGACCAGCTACCTGGAGCGCGGCTACTCGGTGGTGAAGATGAAGATCGGCGGCGCCACGCTCGCCGAAGACTGCGAGCGCATCGAGTCGGTGCTGAAGATCCTCGGCCCCGGCCAGCAGCTCGCGGTGGACGCCAACGGCCGCTTCGACCTGCCCACCGCCCTCGACTACGGCCGCGCGCTCTCGCAATACCCGCTCTTCTGGTACGAGGAAGCGGGCGACCCGCTCGACTACGAGCTGCAGGCCAGGCTCGGCGAGGTGTACGCCGGTCCGATGGCCACGGGCGAGAACCTGTTCTCGATGCAGGACGCGCGCAACCTCATCCGCCACGGCGGCATGCGCCCCGACCGCGACTGGCTGCAGTTCGACTGTGCGCTGAGCTACGGCCTCGTCGAATACCTGCGCACGCTCGACATGCTGAAGGAGAACGGCTGGTCGCCCTCGCGCTGCATCCCCCACGGCGGCCACCAGATGTCCCTGGCCATCGCCGCCGGCCTCGGCCTCGGCGGCAACGAGAGCTACCCCGACCTGTTCCAGCCCTACGGCGGCTTCCCCGACGGCGTGAAGGTCGACAACGGCTACGTCACCCTGCCGCCGCTGCCCGGCATCGGCTTCGAAGGCAAGGCCGACCTGATCGCCGAGATGAGGGCCCTCGCGGCCTGAGCGATCCCTGCCTTTTCGCGGGACGCCGCGGAACCGGCTCCGCCGGGCCGCAGGCGTCGCCCCCCGGCGAGGGGGGTTGGCGAAGCGACACGAAGTGCGCGAAGCCTGGGGGGAGTACCACGCTCAAGGATGAAAACCGGAGCGGCGCACCACCGGCTCCCACTGCGCGCGGTAGGCCTTCAGCATCTGCGTCGTTTCCGCCGCATTGCTCACCACCGGCGTGATGAAGAGCGAGTCGGCCACCTTCTGCAGGCCCGGGTCCTTCATCACGTCGCGGATCGAGTTGGCCAGCAGCTGCACCCTGGCGGGCGGCATCGAAGCGGGCGCGAAGAAGGTGTTCCAGCCGTCGGCGTCGATCTTCATGCCGGCCTCGCTGAAGGTGGGAATGCCGGACGCGAAACTCGCGCGCTTCTTGCCCGATGTCGCCAGGATGCGGATCTTGCCGGCCACGTGCTGCGGATAGAGCGAATCTAGCGTGTCGATGGCGATCGGCAGGCTGCCGTTGACGAGGTCGGCCGCCAGCGGTGCGGAGCCGCCATAGCCCTTGATCTGCGGCTGCACGCTCAGCGCGTCGCCCACCATCAGGCCGAAGAAGTGCGGCAGGCTGCCGGTGGCGGGCACGCCGAAGATGGCTTCCTCGGGGTGCGCCCACAGGCGGCCCACCAGGAACATCGCGCGGTCGAGCTGGAGCTTGCTGCCCACGGCCAGCGCGAAGTCGTAGCTGCTGACCTGGGAGACGGGCACGAAGTCCTTGTCGGGGTCGTAGCCGGCGTCCTTGATGACCAGTGGCGCGACCACCATCACGGCCGGGTTGCCGAGCATCAGCACGTTCTGTCCCGCGGGGGCGCGCTTGACTTCCTTGGCCGCGAGGCGGCCACCCTCGCCCGGCCGGTTTTCGACGCTCACCGGCACGCCGAGCTTCGGCGTGAGCCGCTCGGCGATCAGCCGCGCGATGCGGTCGGTGCTGCCGCCGGGCGCGTAGCCGACCACGAGGGTGAGCGGGCCGCCGTCGAGCGCGGCGGGCGCCTGGGCCTGGGCCAGGGGAGCGCAAGCGGCAAGGGCGAGGCCTCCTGCCATGATGAGCTTGCGCCTTGAAAGGAATGCGGGCATCGGATCGGGTCTCCTGCGGACGATGGGCGCGAGCGGACGGGGACAAGCGCGTTTTCGCGGCGAAAATCCGCGCGTCAAGACTGTTTCCGCTCGTTCAAATTTGTTACTGGTTTATACGTATGGGGAAACAGTTGATCTAATCAACCAACTGCCTGCCGCGGCGGGCGAGCCACACTCCCGACGTTTCCGCAACCACGTCACCTCACGCCGTCACCCTCAGCCCGTATGCGACAAGCTTTCCCCGACGCCGGCGCGCTGCGCGCGCCCCGCTCACTGGACGACCTGGTGCTCTATCGCATGGTGCGCGCCGTGCGGGCCGGCAACGGCATGGCGACGCGGCTGGTAGAAGGCGGCTTCGGCATCACGCGCCGGGAGTGGGGAATGATCGCCACGCTCGCGCAGGAGGGCGAGATGACCTCCTCCGCGCTGGCCGCGCACCTTCACCTGGACCGCGTGCGCACCTCGCGCGGACTGCGCAGCCTGGTCGACAAGAAGCTGGTGCTGCGCCGGCAGAACGCGGAAGACCGGCGCGAGGTGCACGTGCGGCTGAGCGCATCGGGCGAGCAGCTCTTCGGCGGGCTCTTTCCGCGCATCGCAGGGCTGAACACCGAACTGCTCGAAGGCGTGTCGCCCGCCGACCTCGACGCCTTCCTGCGCTGCCTGCAGCACCTGGAGCAGCGCGGCGAGGAACTGCTCGCGCGCGGCGTGGTGGCGGAAAAGGCCGACCGGCGTTCGGGCGGCACGCGGCACCGCTGGCCGGAGCGCAGCCGCTGAGGCGGCCGGCAGCCGACCGCTCAGGCCTGCACGTCCACCACGCTGCCCATCGTTCCGGACCCGCCGGTGCGGCCAGGGCGCGACGTGCCCGCAGCGCTTTCCTCCAGCGAGGCCATCGCGCTCTGCTGCACGCCGGCGTTGCGCAGCGCGTTCATCTGCTGCTGCAGCATCGCGAGCTTCGCCGCGAGCGCCTCGAGCTGCATCCGGATCGCGTCGCGCGCATCGCCCTCGGGCGTGTCGATCAGCTGGGCCTGCGTCTCGCCGATCTGCTTCTGCGTCGCGGCGATCTGCCGCTGGAGCTTCGCGATCTCGACGTTGACGTCGATCCCGCTCCTTGCCGCACCGCTGCTGGCGCCGATGGCATTCAGCATCCCGTTCCTCCGTTCTTGCACATGGGTAAGAACGTCTATCGGCAGCGCGCGCGAAAAGTTGAGGGCCGCCGCCGCCATCGCCGAACGAGCTCAGCTCGCGTAGCGCTTCTCCAGGGCGTCGAGCTCCGGCTTGCCCACCAGCCGCTGGCGCTCGGCGAAGGGCACGACCAGCGCCGGGTCTTCGTCCACGCGCTTCGTGTCGCGCAGCACCGTCAGTGCCTTCTGCATGCCGGCGACCGCGCCCTGCAGCGCCGCGTTGGCGTAAAGCACGATGCCGTAGCCCAGCTGCGCGAGCTCTTCCGCGCCGAAGATGGGCGTCCTGCCGCCGATCACCATGTTCATGAGCTGCGGCTTCTTCAGCCGCTGCGGCAGCGCACGGATCTCGTCGGCGGTGGTCACGGCCTCAACGAAGAGGATGTCGGCGCCCGCTTCGCTGAACTGCTGCGCGCGCTCGATGGCGGCCTCGAAGCCCAGCGTGGCGGCCGCGTCGGTGCGGGCCATCACGAGCAGGTCGGGATCGGTGCGCGCATCGACCGCCGCCTTGATCTTGCTCACGGCCTCCTCGGTGGAGATCACGTCCTTGCCCGAGAAGTGGCCGCAGCGCTTGGGCGCGACCTGGTCCTCGAACTGGATGCAGTCGGCGCCCGCGCGCTCCAGCACGCGCACCGTGTGGCGCACGTTGAGCGCGTTGCCGAAGCCGGTGTCGGCATCCACGATCAGCGGCAGGCCCACCGCGTCGCGGATGCGCGCCGTGTGGTCGGCGATCTCGTGCAGCCCCATGAAGCCCTGGTCGGGCAGGCCGAACCACATGTTGGTGACGCCTGCGCCGGTGACGTAGATGGCCTCGAATCCCAGGTCCTCGATCACGCGCGCCGAGAGCGCGTTGAAGGCACCCGGCACCAGCACGCCCCGGCGCGCCTCGGCCAGGGATCGGAGGGTCTTGCGAGTCGACATCGGTTCTTCCTTGTTGTGTTGTGGGGTGTGGTGTTGTTGATTCAGCAGGGTCAGAGCGTATCGCCGGGCACTCGCACCCAGCCTTCCATCAGCACGCGGGCGCTGCGGCTCATGACGGCCTTGGTCACCCTCCATTCGCCATCGACCCGCGCCGCCTGCGCACCCACGCGCAGCGTGCCCGAGGGATGGCCGAAGCGCACCGCCGAGCGCTCGCCGCCGCCGGCCGCGAGGTTGACCAGCGTGCCCGGAATGGCAGCCGCCGTGCCGATGGCCACCGCCGCCGTGCCCATCATCGCGTGATGCAGCTTGCCCATCGAAAGGGCTCGCACCAGCAGGTCGATGTCGCCCGCCGCGACCGGCTTGCCGCTGGAGGCGGTGTAGCCCGTGGACCGCGCGACGAACGCGACCTTGGGCGTGTGCTGCCGCCCCGCCGCTTCGCCGACGTTCGCGATGAGCCCCATGCGCACCGCGCCGTGCGCACGGATGGCCTCGAAGCGTGCGAGCGCGGCGGCGTCGCCGTTGATGGCGTCCTGCAGCTCGGTGCCCTTGTAGCCGATGGCTTCGGCCTCCACGAAGATCGTCGGGATGCCGGCGTTGATCATCGTCGCGCGCAGCCTGCCGACGCCGGGCACCTCGAGCTCGTCGACGAGGTTGCCGGTCGGGAACATCGCGCCGCCGGCGCCTTCCTCTTCCGCCGCGGGGTCCATGAATTCGAGCTGCACCTCGGCGGCCGCGAAGGTCACGCCGTCGAGCTCGAAGTCGCCGGTCTCCTGCACCGCGCCATCGGTCATCGGCACGTGCGCGACGATGGTCTTGCCGATGTTGGCCTGCCAGATGCGCACCACCGCCACGCCGTCGCGCGGCACGCGGGCCGCATCGACCAGGCCGTTGGAAATCGCGAACGGGCCGACCGCCGCCGAGAGGTTGCCGCAGTTGCCGCTCCAGTCGACGAAGGGCTGGTCGATCGACACCTGGCCGAAGAGGTAGTCCACGTCGTGGCCGGGCCTCTCGCTCTTCGAGAGGATCACCGCCTTGCTCGTGCTGGAGGTGGCTGCGCCCATGCCGTCGATCTGCTTGCCGTAGGGGTCGGGGCTGCCGATGACGCGCAGCAGCAGCGCGTCGCGCGCCTTGCCGGGCAACTGCGCGGCTTCGGGCAGGTCCTGCAGGCGGAAGAACACGCCCTTGCTGGTGCCGCCGCGCATGTAGGTGGCGGGAATCCTGATCTGTGGTGCGAAGGCCATGGTCGTGCGATTGTCGGGATTGTCGGTTCAGGCGGCCGCGGGCGCCGCCGCTGCGTTCGTGGCGAGGAAGTCCTGCGCGAAGCGCTGCAGCACGCCGCCGGCCTCGTAGATCGACACCTCCTCCGCGGTGTCGAGGCGGCAGGTCATCGGCACTTCGAGCCGTTCGCCGCTGCGGCGGTGGATGACCAGCGTCACATCGGCACGCGGCTCGCGCGCGCCGATCACGTCGTAGGTCTCGGTGCCGTCCAGGCCCAGCGTCAGGCGGTTGGTGCCGGGCCTGAACTCGAGCGGCAGCACGCCCATGCCGATCAGGTTGGTGCGATGGATGCGCTCGAAGCCTTCGGCCGCGATGGCCTCCACGCCCGCGAGGCGCACGCCCTTGGCCGCCCAGTCGCGCGAGGAGCCCTGGCCGTAGTCGGCGCCCGCCACGATGATCAGCGGCTGCCTGCGCTCCAGGTAGGTCTCGATCGCCTCCCACATGCGCACCACCCTGCCCTCGGGCTCGATGCGCGCGAGCGAGCCCTTGCGCTGCACGCCGTCGATCACCGCCATCTCGTTGGCGAGCTGCGGATTGGCGAAGGTGGCGCGCATGGCCGTCAGGTGGTCGCCGCGGTGCGTGGCGTAGGAGTTGAAGTCTTCCTCCGGCAGGCCCATCCTCGCGAGGTACTCGCCGGCGGCGCTGTCGGGCAGGATCGCGTTGGAGGGCGACAGGTGGTCGGTCGTGATGTTGTCGGGCAGCAGCGCCAGCGGCCGCATGCCGCGCAGCGTGCGCGGGTTGGCCGCCAGCGCGCCCACGCCCTCGCGGTCCCAGTAGGGCGGGCGCCGGATGTAGGTCGACTGCGGCCGCCAGTCGTACTGCGGGCTCACCTTCTCGCCGCGGTCCGCGTGGATCGCGAACATCGGCTCGTAGACCTTGCGGAACATCTCGGGCCGTACGGAGGCCGCGACGATGGCGTCGATCTCCTCGTCGGCCGGCCAGAGGTCGGCCAGGCGGATCTCGCGGCCGTCGCCGGCCACGCCGAGCACGTCGCGCTCGATGTCGAAGCGGATCGTGCCCGCGATCGCATAGGCCACGACCAGCGGCGGCGAGGCCAGGAAAGCCTGCTTTGCATGGGGATGGATGCGGCCGTCGAAGTTGCGGTTGCCCGAAAGCACCGCCGTGGCGTAGAGATCGCGCTCGACGATCTCCTGCCGGATCTGCGGATCGAGCGCGCCCGACATGCCGTTGCAGGTGGTGCAGGCGAAGGCGACGATGCCGAAGCCCAGCTGCTCCAGTTCGCCCAGGAGGCCCGCGTCGCGCAGGTAGAGCTCCACGGTCTTAGAGCCCGGCGCCAGCGAGGACTTGACCCAGGGCTTGCGCCGCAGCCCGAGCCGGTTGGCGTTGCGCGCCAGCAGCCCGGCCGCGATCACGTTGCGCGGATTCGAGGTGTTGGTGCACGAGGTGATGGCCGCGATGATCACCGCGCCGTCGGGCATCAGCCCTTCGGCCTCCTGCCTGCGCGCCTCGGCCAGGCCGACGGCGATGTCGCGCTCGGCCAGCTGCGAGGTCGGCAGCCGCCGGTGCGGGTTCGAGGGGCCGGCCATGTTGCGCACCACGCCCGACAGGTCGAAGCGCAGCACGCGCTCGTAGCTGGCCGTCGCAAGCGCATCGGCCCAGAAGCCGGCGGTCTTCGCATAGGTCTCGACCAGCGCGACCTGCTCTTCCTCGCGGCCGGTGAGCCTCAGGTAGGCTAGCGTCTGCTCGTCGACATGGAAGAGCGCGGCGGTGGCGCCGTACTCGGGGCACATGTTGGAGATGGTGGCGCGGTCGCCGATGGTCAGGCTGCGCGCGCCCTCGCCGAAGAACTCCAGGTAGGCGCCGACCACCTTCTCCCTGCGCAGGAACTCGGTGAGCGCGAGCACGATGTCGGTGGCCGTGATGCCGGCCTGGCGGCGGCCGGTGAGCTCCACGCCGACGATCTCGGGCAGCCGCATCCACGAGGCGCGGCCCAGCATCACGTTCTCGGCCTCCAGGCCGCCCACGCCGACCGCGATCACGCCCAGCGCGTCGACGTGCGGTGTGTGGCTGTCGGTGCCCACGCAGGTGTCGGGAAAGGCCAGCCCGTCCTGCACGCAGACCACCGGAGACATCTTCTCCAGGTTGATCTGATGCATGATGCCGTTGCCCGCAGGGATCACGTCGACGTTGGCGAAGGCGCGCTTCGTCCAGTCGATGAAGTGGAAGCGGTCCTCGTTGCGGCGATCCTCGATCTGCCGGTTCTTCTCGAAGGCCTGCGGGTCGAACCCTCCGCACTCCACGGCCAGCGAATGGTCAACGATGAGCTGCACCGGCACCACCGGGTTCACCCGCGCGGGGTCGCCGCCCTCGGCCGCGATCGCATCGCGCAGGCCCGCAAGATCGACCAGTGCGGTCTGCCCCAGGATGTCGTGGCACACCACGCGCACCGGGAACCACGGGAAGTCGCGGTCGCGGCGGCGCTCGGCCAGCTGCAGCAGGCACTCGTCGAGGATGGCCGGGTCGCAGCGGCGTACCAGGTTTTCGGCATGCACCCGCGCGGTGTAGGGCAGCGTGCTCCAGGCCCCGGGGCGAAGCGCATCGACGGCGGCCCGGGCATCGATGTAGTCCAGCGAGGTGCCGGGCAGCGGTTTTCGGAAGCGTGTGTTCATCGTGGCGGATCTGTCTGCGGCGTCGGCGCGGCAGCGGCGATGGCGGGCCGCGCCGACTGGGCTTTCTGCTTTCTCTCTTGCTTGAACGGGCTCACTCGGAGCGGATGTCGTTGTCCTTCACGACCTTGGCATAGCGCGGGATCTCCGCACGGATCAGCGCGCCGAACTGCTCGGGCGTGCCGCCGGCCGGGGACACGCCGGTCGGGTCCAGCTTGGCGCCGAGTTCGGGTGCCTTCAGCCCGGTGGCCAGCGCGCCGTTGAGCTTCGCGATGACGGCAGGCGGCACGCCCTTGGGCGCCACCAGGCCGTGCCAGGCCACCACGTCGTAGTCGGGCAGCCCGCCGGCCTCGGCGATCGAGGGAATGTCGGGATAGGCCTGCAGCCGCTGCGCCGTGGTGACGGCCAGGGCGCGCAGCCGGCCCGACTGCACGTGCGGCATCAGCGCCTCGGTGCCCGCGATCAGCATGTCGACGTTGCCCGCCACCAGGTCGGTGACCGCCGGCCCGGTGCCGCGGTACGGGATGTGCGTGGCCTTCACCTTCGCCATGCCGAACATGTACTCGCTCACGATGTGCAGGTGGCTGCCGTTGCCCGCCGAGGCGAAGCTCAGCTTGCCGGGGTTCTGGCGCGCGAAGGCCAGCAGCTCCCGCAGGCTCTTCGCCTGCACCTTCGACGGGTTGACGCACAGCACGTAGGCGCCCTTGGACAGCTGGATCACCGGGCTGATGTCGCCCACCGGATCGAAGCGCAGCTTGTACAGCGAGGGATTGACGGTGTAGCTGCCGGCGATCAGCAGCAGCGTGTAGCCGTCGGCCGGCGTGTGCAGCGCGTACTCGGTGCCGATGGTGCCGCCGGCGCCGGGCCGGTTGTCCACCACCACCGACTGGCCGAGCTGCTGGGTCAGCACGTTGGCGGCGATGCGGGCGATGAAGTCGGAGCCGCCTCCAGGCGCGAAGGGGCAGACGATGCGCAGCGGCTTGGACGGAAAGGCATCCTGGGCCCGGACCGTGCGGGCGAGAGGGAGTGCCAGTCCGGCCAGGGCGGCTGACGAGAAGGCGCGGCGATTCAAGGTCATGCGGTTTGTCTCCGGTGTTGTTGTCATGCGTTCCGCAACGGCGTGCCGTCGCGTCGGCAGGCACTAGTTTGCGCCTGTCCGCCGACCCCGCCCTGACCACCCGGAGACTGCATGAACCCTGGACTGGCGAACCCCGCCCCTCAGGCGCGCGCCTCGATGGGCACGAAGGCCAGGTCCTCGGGCCCCGTGTAGTTGGCGCTGGGCCGGATGATCTTGTTGTCGATGCGCTGCTCGATGATGTGCGCCGCCCAGCCCGCGGTGCGCGCGATCACGAAGAGCGGCGTGAACATGGCCGTGGGCACGCCCATCATGTGATAGCTCACCGCGCTGAACCAGTCGAGGTTCGGAAACATCTTCTTCACCTCCCACATCACGCCTTCGAGCCGCTCGGCGATGTCGAACATCTTGGTCGAGCCCGCCAGCTGCGACAGCGACCTCGCCACGCCCTTGATGACCACGTTGCGCGGGTCGCTCACCGTGTAGACCGGGTGGCCGAAGCCGATCACGACCTCCTTCGCCTCGACCCGGCGGCGGATGTCGGCCTCGGCCTCGTCGGGCGAGTCGTAGCGCTTCTGGATCTCGAAGGCCACCTCGTTGGCGCCGCCGTGCTTGGGCCCGCGCAGCGCGCCGACGGCGGCGGTGATGGCCGAGTACATGTCGGAGCCGGTGCCCGCCACCACGCGAGCGGTGAAGGTCGATGCGTTGAACTCGTGCTCGGCGTAGAGGTTGAGCGACGTGTGCATCGCGCGCACCCAGGCTTCGGAAGGCTCGCGGCCGTGCAGCAGGTGGAGGAAGTGGCCGCCGATGGAGTCGTCTTCGGTCTCCACGTCGATGCGCCTGCCCTGCGTGGACCAGTGGTACCAGTACAGCAGCATCGAGCCCAGCGAAGCCATCAGCCGGTCGGCGATGTCGCGTGCGCCCGGCAGGTTGTGGTCTTCCTTCTCGGGGAGCATGCAGCCCAGCGACGACACGCCGGTGCGCATCACGTCCATCGGGTGCGCGCCGGCGGGCAATTGCTCGAGCGCTTCCTTCAGGCTCGCAGGCAGGCCGCGCATCGACCTGAGCTTCGCCTTGTAGGCGCGCAGCTCCGCTGCCGTGGGCAGCTTGCCGTGCACCAGCAGGTGTGCGATCTCCTCGAAATCGCAGACCTCGGCGATGTCGAGGATGTCGTAGCCGCGGTAGTGCAGGTCGTTGCCGGTGCGCCCAACCGTGCATAGCGCGGTGTTGCCGGCGGTCACGCCGGACAGGGCCACGGACTTCTTCGGCCGGAAGTCGGCCTTGGCTTCGGCGGGGGTGGCGATGTCGTTCATGCTGCTTCCTTCTCCTTGGTTTCCTTGTCCTTCATTTCCTGTTTCGGAAACGAGGCGGGTATGCGCACGGGCCGGCCGCTGCGGTCGACCGCGACCATTTCGAACAGCGACTGCAGCACCGCCACCGGCTCGCGCCCCAGCTGATGCGCCGTGCCGCTGACGCGCACCGTCAGCGAGCTGCGGCCGGCGCGGCCGATCCACGCCCGCAGCCTCAGCACGCTGCCCACGGGCACGGGCGCGAGGAACTGCGCGTCGCTGCAGCGGGCCATCACCACGTCGGTGCCGGCATGGGCACGCGCAGCGAGAAAGGCCGCCTTCGACATCAGCAGCAGGGCATTGCCGCCGAACAGGGTGCCGTAGTGGTTGGCGTGCTCGGGAAACACGATTTCCGTGAGTTCGAAGGCCGTGCGCTCGTCAGTCATGGATTCGCAATTTACGCAATTGCCTGCCCATAATGAAGGACTGAATTTGCCAATCATTGCGAATGGAAAACACCGGATTTGCAAATATTGCGAACAACCTGAGCCCGCAAGGAACCGCACGATGAGCAAGACCTTCATGGGCGTTCGCCTGCGCAAGCTGCGCGCCGAGCGCGGCCTGACGCAGGTGGCACTCGCGCAGGCGCTGGGCCTGTCGCCCAGCTACCTGAACCAGCTCGAACAGAACCAGCGGCCGCTCACCGTGCCCGTGCTGCTCAGGATCAGCCGCACGCTCGGCGTCGACGTGCAGCAGTTCTCGGAAGACGAGGAGGCCCGCCTCGTATCGAGCATGCGCGACGCGCTGGCCGACAACCCCGGCGGCGAAGCCATCGCCCTGCCCGAACTGCGCGAGGTGGCCTCGCAGATGCCCGCCGTGGCGCGCGCGCTGCTCGCGCTGCACCGCCGCCACCAGGAAGCGATGGAGCGGCTGGAGATCATGGCCGCCGAGTTCGGCGACGGACGCGGCGAACTCACGAACGCGCGGCCCATGCCCTTCGAGGCGGTGCGCGATTTCTTCTTCGCCCACCAGAACCATTTCGAGGAGCTCGACCTGCAGGCGGAAAGGCTCGCCGACGAGGCGCGCGGCCACGGCGGCACGCTGTCGGAATGGCTGCAGCAGCGCCTTTCAAAGCAGCACGGCGTGCACGTGGTGCCCACCGACGACGACACCATCGACAACCAGCGCCGCTACGACCCGGCCAGCCGCGTGCTGCGCCTGTCGTCGGGCCTGGAGCCGGGCCAGCAGGCCTTCCAGCTCGCAACGCAGCTCGCGCTGCTTGAGCAGACGCAGCTCATCGAATCGCTGCTGCAGGGCGCCAGCCTGATCGACGACGCACCCACGCATGCGCTCGCCCGCATCGGCCTGGCGAACTACTTCGCGAGCGCCGTGCTGCTGCCCTACGGCCTGTTCCTGAAGACGGCGGAAGCCCTGCGCTACGACATCGACCTGCTGGCGCGCCGCTTCGGCGTGGGCTTCGAGACGGTGTGCCATCGCCTGAGTTCGATGCAGCGGCCCGGCGCGCCCGGCGTGCCCTTCTTCTTCATCCGCGTGGACCGCGCGGGCAACATCTCGAAGCGGCAGTCGGCCACGCACTTCCACTTCTCGAAGACCGGCGGCACCTGCCCGCTGTGGAATGTGTACGAGGCCTTCGCGCAGCCGGGCCGCGTGCTGCGGCAGCTCGCGCGCATGCCTGACGGGCGCACCTACCTGTGGGTGGCGCGCACCGTCTCGCACGGGCAGCGCGGCTTCGGCTCACCGAGCAAGACCTTCGCCATCGGCCTGGGCTGCGACATCCGCCATGCGCCGAGGCTGGTCTACTCCAAGGGCCTCGACCTCGCGGACCAGGAAGCGCCCACGCCCATCGGCATGGGCTGCAAGGTGTGCGAACGCACCGCCTGCCCGCAACGGGCGTTCCCGTTCATCGGACGGGCGCTGGACGTGAACGAGAACGAAAGCAGGTTCACGCCGTATGCGGTGGCGAACTCCTAGACGGCCGACACGGCGGCCGATGCGGCAGCACGGCCATCGCCGAAGACGGGCGGCATCCTGACGATCGAAGTCAGCGCAGGTTCGGCCACGCGCAGCGCGGCGAGGTCGGGACGCGGCCGCCGCAGCTCGGGGTTCGACGAGAACGCCGCCTCCATCGCATGCGCCGCGCCCAGCACCTCGTGGTCGGCCCTGAACCCGCCCACCACCTGCAGCCCGAAGGGCATGCCCGCGTGGTCGAGGCCGCAGGGCAGCGCGATCGCGGGGTGCGTGGTCAGCGTGACCACATAGGTCAGCGCCAGCCAGCGGTAGTAGTTGGCCTGCGGCTCGCCGTTGATGGTGGCGGCGTAGAGCTGGGTCCACGGGAAGGGCGAGACCGGCGTGGTCGGCGACAGCACGAGGTCGTAGTCGGCGAAGGTGGCCTGGAAGCGCTTCAGCAGCCGCGTCTGCTCGGCCTGCGCCCAGGCGCTGTCGAGCAGGCTCATCCTCGCGCCCATCTCGTAGTTGGCGCGCGGATTGGGGCCGAGGCTGTCGGGGTCGCGCTCGTAGGCCGCCTGCATGCCGGCCACGAAGGCCTCGGCGCGCAGCACGTCGAAGCAGCGGTGCGCCTCGCCCATGTCGAAGTCGACCTTGTCGCAGCGGCCGAAGAGGTGCCGCATCGCTTCGATCTTGCGGCGGAAGGTGGCGCGGATGCGGTCGTCCACGGCGCAGGTGCCGAAGTCCTCGGTCCATGCCACGCGCAGCCGGCCCAGGTCGACCGGAGGCGGCACGAGAAAGGACATCGGGTCGAGCGGATAGCTCAGCGGGTCGCCCGCGCACATGCCGGCCGATGCCGCCAGCTGCAGGCAGGCCTCTTCCACGGTGCGGCCCATGGGGCCGACGACCGAGATCGGCGTCCAGCCCAGCGGCTTGCGCACGCTGGGCACCACGCCCGGCGAGGGCCGGAAGCCCACGACGCCGCACTTCGCGGCCGGAATGCGCAGCGAGCCACCGGTGTCGGAGCCGGTGCACACCGGCAGCATGTCGCAGGCCAGCGCGGCCGCCGAGCCGCCCGAGGAGCCGCCCGCGTTGAGGTTCGGGTTGAACGGGTTGCCCGTGGCGCCCCACACGTCGTTGCGCGAGTTGGCGCCCGCGCCCATCTCGGGCACGTTGGTCTTGCCCGCGACGATGGCGCCGGCCCGGCGCAGGCGCGCCACGAGCTCGATGTCTTCCGTTGGCACGTGGTCGCGGTAGATGGGCGAGCCCCAGGTGGTGAGCAGGCCTTCTGTGGGCTCCAGGTCCTTCACGCCCATCGGCAGGCCGTGCAGCAGGCCCAGCGCATCGCCGCGCATGACGGCGCCTTCGGCCGCCTTCGCCTCGGCGCGCGCTCGATCGAAGCAGGTGGCGGTGACCGCATTGACGAACGGGTTCACGCGCTCGATGCGCGCGATGCATGCCTCCAGCAGCTCGACGGGCGAGACCTGCTTGCTGCCGATGAGGCGGCGCAGTTCGACGGCGGATTTCTCGACGAGTTCGTCGGCGGAATCGTGGATTGTTCTGGCAAAGGTCATCGATGTCTCTTGTTCTGGCCATGGCGCTGCACATTCGCAAGACACCACGGAACCGGCTCTGCCGGGCCGTAGGTGTCGCTCCCGGCGAAGGGGTAGGCGCAGCGACACGAAGTGCGCGAAGCCTGGGGGAGAACCTGTTCAGTCCGCAGTGATGTTGGCTCTCGCCGCGATGGCTCGCATGATCGGCAACTCGCGGTTGATCAGCTCCACGCTCGTGGCCGCATTGCTGTAGCTCGGCTCCAGCCCCGCGGCCAGCAGCTTGCTCTTCGTCTCGGGGTCGGCGATGGTCGCGGCGAGCGCCTTCTCCAGCTTCGCCTTCACGTCGGCGGGCACTCCCTTGGGGGCCGCGAGCATGAGCCACGAATCCATGTCGACGTCGGGATAGCCGCTCTCGGCGAAGGTGGGCACGTCGGGCAGCAGCGCAGAGCGCTTCGCGGTGGTGAGCGCGATCGCCTTGATCTTGCCGCTCTTGAGCTGCGGAACTGTCGCGCTCACGGTGTCGATGGTGAACGGGATCTGCCCGCCCATCAGGTCGGTCATGGCCGGAGCGCTGCCCTTGTAGGGCACGTGCGTCATCTTCAGGCCGGTGGCGCGCAGCATGGTTTCACCCGCGAACTGGGCGGTGGTGCCGGTGCCGAAGGAGCCGTACGAGTACTTGTCCGGCGCGGCTTTCACGTACTCGACGAACTGCTTGACGGTCTGCACCGGCACTTCGCTGTTGGCCAGCAGGATCAGCGCCACGCGACCGGCGATGCCGATCGGCTCGAAGCTCTTCACCGGGTCGTAGGGCAGGTTGCTGCGGATCGCGGGGTTGACGGTGAAGGTGGAGCCCGAGCTCAGCAGCAGCGTGTAGCCGTCGGGCGTGGACTTCGCCACGTAGCTCGCGCCCACCACCGTGCCGGCGCCGCCGCGGTTCTCGATCACCACCGGCTGGCCCAGCTCCTTGCCGAGCTTCTGCGCGATCACGCGGCCGTTGACGTCGGTGGCGCCGCCCGGCGGGAAGGGAATCACCAGCGTGACCGGCCGCGCGGGAAAGCCCGTCTCGGCGGCAAGCGAAGTCAGCGGCACGGCGCCAAATCCAAGGCTGCAGCACAGCAATGCCATGCGCGCCACGAGCGGGAGACGGTTCATCGGGACTCCTGGAATTTCGACTGGATGACAGGGGTTCGAGGGTGCGAACGAGTTCATCCTAGGATCGTCACGCCGGTGCCACAAGCGCAATGTTTAGAATTCTTCGTTGCCGAATCGGCAATCTTCAGCAACCGTCCGGACCACGTGCAGGAGCGATCCATGGCGCCTCGTGCCTTGCAGGAAACAGCGGTGCGCTACTTTCTCGAGGTCGTGAAGACCGGCTCGGTGAAGGAAGCCGCACTCAAGCTCAACGTCGCGCCCTCGGCCGTGAGCCGGCAGGTCGCGCGACTGGAGCGGGAGCTCGACACCCTGCTCTTCGAACGCCATGCCCGCGGCATGGTGCCCAACGCCGCGGGCGAACTGCTCGCTGCGCACGCCAAGCGGGCGCAGCAGGACATCGAGCGCGTCGCGAACGAGATCGCCGGGCTGCGCGGACTGCGCAGCGGCCACGTCCGCGTGGCGAGCACCGAGGGCTTCGCCTTCGACTTCATACCGAGGCTGATCGCGCAGTTCCGCCTCAAGCACGCGGGCATCCGCTTCCACCTGGAGGTCTGCGCGCCCTCCGACATCTCGCGGCTGGTGCGCGACGGCGAGGCCGACGTGGGCATCACGCTCAGTGCGCTGCCGGAGCCGGGCATCGAGGTGGAACTGCGGCATCCGAGCCCCATCCTCGCGGTGATGGCGATGGACCATCCGCTCGCACGCCAGCGGCAGCTCTCGCTTCGCCAGGTGGTGGCCTATCCGCTGGGGCTGCCGCAGGAGGACAGCTCGATCCGCCGCCTGCTCGATGCGAGCTGCTCGCGCCAGGAGCTGCGCTACCAACTGGCGATGTCGAGCAACCATGCGAACGCGCTGCTGAGCTTCGCGGCCGCGGGCGGCGGCAGCATCGCGTTCTACGGTCCGCTGTCGATCCGCGCGCTGCTGCAGAGCAAGGCGCTGGTCGCGATCCCGCTGAAGGACCGCGAGATGCACGAGCGGCACCTCGCCATCGAAACCATGGCGGGCCGCTCGCTGTCCGATGCGGGCAAGGCCTTCGTGCGCTTCCTGGTGGATGCGGTGAAGGCTTCGGACTAGGGCTCAGGGCTTCAGGGCCTCAACGCTGCATCAGCGTGTTCGACGGCAGCGTCTCGTCGAGCAGCTTGCGCGCCGTCTCCACACCCGCCACCGGCAGCAGCTTCGCATCGAGCAGCCCCACCTGCACCAGCACGCTGGCCTGGTCCCAGTAGATGTGCTCATGGTAGAGCTTGTCGCCGCGAAACTTGATGACCGCGAGCAGCGGGATCTCCACGCGCTTGCCCGTCGGTGCCACGCCCGGCAGCATCCACGGGATCTCGGTGGTGTGGGTGAAGCAGAACAGCATCTCGTCGACCACCTGCGTGGCGCCGATGGTGCGCGAGATCGGCACCAGCGAGGTGTCGGGCGGGTTGCTGTTGACGAAGTGGTTCGAATAGAAGGCGTGCAGGTTCTTGTAGCCCACGCCGCCGGTCATGGTCGGGATGTGGTTGACGTAGGGCTCGGCCACCATGGTCGACATGGTGTCGTCGACGTTGCGGGTGCCGAACTCGTACTCGCAGTGCTTGTCCCACAGCGCCGAGAGGTCGTAGTGCGGGCCGATGGCGTCCTTCAGCGTGGCGATGCTGCGCTCGTGCGCCATCAGCGCCGAGGGCTTGTGGTAGTGCTCGCCACCCAGGCGCGCGAAGGCGTGGTCCATGCCCGGGTACACGTGCAGCGAGACGCCGGGGCGGCCCTCGAGCGCCGCCACGATGCGGTCGCGCGCCTCGGGCGGGCAGAACTTGTCGAGCTCTGCGATGTGCAGCGTGAGCGGGCGCTTGATCTTGTCGGCCTCGTCGAGCGCGGCATCGATGCCCACGCCGTAGTAGCCCACGGCCACGTCCGCGTCGGTGCGGCACGCCGCGAGGTAGGCCAGCTTGCCGCCGAGGCAGAAGCCGAGCACGCCGACCTTGGCGTCCTGCACCTCGGGCCGCTGGCGCAGGGCGGTGATCGCGGCCTGCATGTCCTCCATGCCCTTGGCCTCGTCGAAGCCCTGGTAGAAGCCGAAGGCGCGCTGCCAGTCCTCGGGCGTGTAGCCGAGTTCGACGTCGGGCTGCTGGCGCCAGAACAGGTCGGGCACGAGCACCACGTAGCCTTCTTCCGCGTAGTAGTCGGCCACCTCTCGCATCGTGTCGTTCACGCCGAAGATCTCCTGCGCGATGACCAGGCCGGGCCCGGTGCCCGAACTGGGCAGTGCGAGGTAGCCGCTGAAGCTGCCGCTTGCGTCGGTGGCCTCGATGCGGATGCGCTGTGGTGCGGCCTGGGGTGCTTTCTGCTGCATGTGTGTTGCTCCGTTCATGGGGTGGTTCACGGGATAAGTGTGGCGGGCCACGCGCTCATTGCATGCATTCCGGATGTCTTGTGGTCACCTGGTAGTAGCCCGAATGAAAGACCAGCGGCTCGCCGTCGAAGCGGTCGTAGCGCTCGACCTCGCCGATGAAGATGAGGTGGTCGCCCCCATCGTACTGCCTGACGTTGCGGCACACGAAGCGCGCGATCACGCCGTTGAGCAGCGGCACGCCGGCCGTGCCCTCGCAGCAGTCGACGCCGCCGAACTTGTCGGCCTGCGGTGTCGAGAACTGCCGCGACAGGTGATGCTGGTTCGCCGCCAGCACGTTGATCGCGAAATGGCTGGCACCGGTGAAGTCGGCCAGGCTCGGCGCCTGGCGCGCGAGGCTCCACAGCACCAGCGGCGGATCGAGCGAGACCGACGAGAACGAGTTGGCCGTCATGCCCACGCGCCGCCCGTCCATCGCGCGGGTGGTGATGACGGTCACGCCGGTGCTGAACTGACCGAGGGCCTTGCGGAAGTCGCGCCGGTCGAAGCGGTCGACCACGGCCTCGCGTGCACGCGCTTCTAGAAAGCGGTCGGCCTCGGCCGCGTCGAACCACCACGGCGCGAAGGCGCGCGGATCGTCGAAGCCGTTGACCACGATGCTCGCGACCGCCGGCATGCTGGAGGCGCTCTGCAGCAGCTTCTGCAGATGCGGCCCCGGGGGCGTGAGCAGGCTGTTGGTCCAGCCGGTGGCCCAGCGGGCATAGCCCTCCCAGTAACGCTCGAAGGTCTGCTGCATCCACGCGGCGTCGAAGGGCGCGTCGCCATGCTCGAGGATGCGCTTGAGGTAGATGTCGGCGCACTTGGCCGCGTTGTTCGATCCCTGGCCGGTGATCGGGTCGTTGAGCACCACCGCGTCGGCCAGGCCCAGCACCTTGCGGCCCGACGGCAGCGTCGCCACCGGCCTGCGTACCGTGGGCGTGAAGCGGCCCGAGAGGATGCCGTTGTCGTCGGTCAGCTCGACGTGCCTGCAGCGCTCGGCCTCCCAGGGCAGGAAGGTTTCGAGGATCCACTTGCTGCGCGCGAGATGCTCCTCGGGCGTCTTCACGTCGGCCCAGCAATCCATAGGGCCGCCGGGCACGCCTTCGAACACCATGATCTCGCACGGCCCCGTGGTGGTCAGCGCCGGGAACACGAAGTACTCGCCCACGCCCGGAATCAGGTTGAAGCACACCGCCGAGTGCGGCTCGCGCGGCCTCATGCCCTTCACATAGGTCAGTGCGAGTGCGCGCTGCGGTTGCTCGTAGGGCGAGCGTTGGGGGTCGCGCTCGAAGAGCCTGGAGATCTCGCCCTTGCCGCTCGCCACGACCACCAGGTCGTGCATCTGCGTGCAGGTCTCCAGGTCGTCGATGTCCACGTCGCGCAGCACCAGCTGCCCGCCGCGCTTCTCGAACTCGGCCATCCACGCGGGTATCTTGAGCCGCTGGTCGACCGACTGCGCGGGGCCGTCGAGCTTCGCGCTCCATTCGACGGCCTTGCCGCCTTCGGGGTTGCGCACCGCGACAGCGATGCCTTCCACCGCCGGGCATTCGTCGGCCCACCAGTCAAGCCCCAGTTCGCGCTCGGTCTGCAGCGCGGTCTCGAACATGCACTGGCTGGACATCACCGGCCCCTCGGCGATCTCCCGTGCGCTGCGGTTGGAGAGCACCGTCACCTCGTGCCCCGCGCTCTGCAGGCCGAGCGCGAGCTGCATGCCGGACTGGCCGGCGCCGACGATGGCCACGCGTCGCTTCATGGTGCCGCTCCCGCTATGCAACCGCTGCGCAGGTGTCGATGAAGCGCTGCGACTCGGTCGGGTCCGCGAACCACGGGAAGAAGGTGCGCGGATCGTCGAAGCCGTTGGCGAATGCGCTGGCCAGCGGCGGCACCGCGCCGGCCGCACCGAGCAGGTTGAGCACGTGCGGCGGCGGCGGGGCCAGCAGCATGTTGGTCCACTGCGTGACCCACTGTGCATAGCCGAACCAGTAGCGGTCGAAGGTCTGCTGCATCCAGGCGGCATCGGCCGGGCCGTCGCCGCGCGCGAGGATGCTCTTGAGATACGTGTCTGCGCACTTGGCCGCGTTGTTGGATCCCTGCCCGGTGATCGGGTCGTTGAGCACCACCACGTCGGCCAGGCCGAGCACCTTGCGGCCCGACGGCAGCGTCGCCACCGGCTTGCGCACCGTGGGCGCGAAGCGGCCGGCGAGGATCCCGTTGTCGTCGGTCAGCTCGATGTCGTGGCAGCGCTCGGCCTCCCATGGCGTGAAGGTGTCGACGATCCACTTGCTGCGCGCGAGATGCTCCTCGGGTGTCTTCACGTCGGCCCAGCAATCCATAGGGCCGCCGGGCACGCCTTCGAACACCATGATCTCGCACGGCCCCGTGGTGGTCAGCGCCGGGAACACGAAGTACTCGCCCACGCCCGGAATCAGGTTGAAGCACACCGCCGAGTGCGGCTCGCGCGGCTTCATGCCCTTCACATAGGTCAGCGCGAGGGCGCGCTGCGGCTTGTCGTAGGTGGACTTGTGGACGTCGCGCTCGAAGAGCTTCGAGATCTCGCCCTTGCCGCTGGCCACGAGCGTGAGGTCGTGCGTCTGCGTGCAGGTCTCGAGCTCGTCGATGCCCGCGTCCTTGAAGACGAGCTCGCCGCCCTTCTGCCTGAACTCGTCCATCCACGCCGGAATCTTCACGCGCTGGTCGACCGACTGCGCGCTCGAATCGAGCCGCGCGACCCAGTCGATGACCTTGGCGCCCTTCTGCTCCGGGTGTGGCACGGCCAGACCGATGCCGTCCACCGTGGGGCATGCGCTCGCCCAATGGTCGAGCCCCAGGTCGCGCTCGATCTGCAGCGAGGTGTGGAACATGCACTGGCTCGACATGACCTTGCCCTGGCGGATGTCCTCGCCCGTGCGGTTGCTGAACATCGTGACCTCGTAGCCCGCGGCAAGCAGGCCGAGTCCCAGTTGCAGGCCCGACTGGCCCGCGCCGACGATGGCGATTCGCTTCATTTGCTGCTCCTTCGATGCTCCGGCTGGAGCTCAGTCCATCAACTTGGGAATGGCGGGAACGGCCTGCTCGGGCCCCATGGCGGAGTAGCCGCCGTCCACCGCGTAGTCGGCACCGGTCACGAAGCTTGCGTGGTCGGAGCACAGGAAGAGCACCACCTGCGCCACCTCGTCCGGGTCGCCGACGCGGCCGAGCAGGTGGAAAGGCGCGGCCACGCGATCGGTCTTGGCGCGGTCGCCGTTCGTGAGCTGGTTCATCACCGCCGACCAGGTCCAGCCCGGCGACACGCTGTTCACGCGGATGCGGTCGGGCGCGAGGTCCATCGCCATGTTGCGGGTGAGCTGCGCCATCGCCGCCTTGCTCACCGGATAGAGCCAGCGGCCCGTCTGCGCCACGCTCGAGGAGATGCTCGTGAAGTTGACCACCGCCCCGCCGCCGGCAGCCACCATGTGCGGATGCACCGCCTGCAGCATCGCCACGGCGCTGGCCACGTTCACATTGAACGAGGTGAGCCAGTCGGCGCGCGGCGACTTGAAGCCGTCGTCCACGTACGAGCACGCCAGGTTGACGAGGAAGTGCACCCCGCCGTGATGCTCGGCCGCCTCGGCCACGCAGGCCTTCACCTGCGCGTCGTCGGTGATGTCGGTGCGCACGAAGCGCACGCCGGCCCCCAGCGAATCGGCCAGCGCCTGGCCGTTGCCGGCGTCGATGTCGGCGATGACGACCTTCACCCCCGCCGCATGCAGGGCGCGCACCACGCCCGCGCCTATCAGTGTGGAGCCACCGGTGACGATGGCGCTCTTGCCTTCGAGTCCCTTGAACATGACGCTTGCTCTCCTCGGTTTGATCGGGCAGGCCCGGCTGGTGCCTGTGGAGCGAACGTTATGGGCAAGGGTGCGCCGGACGAGTCCCGCAAACGCAGGCGCTGTCCCTGGCGCGCAGATTTCTTGGGGCGATGGCCTGCGCCGGCTCCTGGGTCAGGGCCGAGGGATGGCCGCGGGGAGGTCCGAATTGTGGGCGGGGACAGTTTTTGCTACGGTGCCCTCGCCCTGTCCTCGCCTCATGGAAACCCTCACGACCCCACCGTTGCCGCTGCAGCGCTACCGGCTTTTCGAGAGCCACGACGTGGACGAGGCGCGTGAGAGCGTGGCCCGCGTATTCTGTCCGCACGGCCTCGTCATGCTGAAGCCGCGCACCAGACTGGACGCCTGCCACCACAGCGCGAAGCTGCACCGGGACGTGAGCCTCAACTACGTGCAGTACGGCCCCGGCGTGCAGATCGACCCGGGCTACCTGCAGGATTTCTTCCTGTTGCAGATTCCGTTGCGCGGCGGCGCCGAAATCCGCTGCGGCGCTCAGCAGATCGACGCCACGCCCCGCCTCGCGTCGCTGCCCTCGCCCACCGAGCCGCTGTCGATGCGCTGGGCCGACGGCAGCCCGCACCTCATCGTGCAACTGGCCCGCTCCGCGCTGCATTCGCGGCTCGAATCGCTGCTGCAGGCGCCCGTCGGAAAGCCGCTGGTGTTCGACCTCGGCGTGCCGCTGGACAACCCCACGCTCGCGCCGCTGGTGCACTTCATCGACTACCTGAGGCTCACGCTCGATGCCGGCACCGGCCTGCACGGCGGCGGCCCGCTGGCCGAGCACGCAGAGGCCTACCTGATCTCCAGCCTGCTGATGTCGGCGGGCCACAACCACTCCAGGGCCCTGGCAGGCGACAACCAGCGGCGCCTGCTGCCGCGCGTGGTCCGCAGGGCCCAGGAATACATGTCGGCGCATGCGGACCAGCCCCTGTCGCTGGCGGACGTCTGCCGCGAGATCGGCTGCAGTGCGCGTGCGCTGCAGCTGGCCTTTCGCCAGCACGCGGGCCAGGGGCCGATGGAATTCCTGCGCGAGACGCGCCTCGACAGGGTGCGCAACGAACTGCAGCAGCGCACCTCGGCGGGCGCCAATGGCGCCGGCGTGCGCGAGGTGGCGCAGAAGTACGGCTTTCTCCACCTGGGGCACTTCGCGGCGCAGTACCGCGCGCGCTTCGGGGAAAGGCCTTCGGAGACGATGGCGTCGCGCAGCCGCTGATCCATCGGCCGGCCGCTGGCAAGGTGCGCGGCCGGACTCTTCTCTGCTACTTCTGAAAGAACCAGGTCTGCGACGGGAAGGTCTGCAGCTGCTGCTGATGACCATGCTGCTGCGGATAGTGCGGCGCTTGCTGCTGCCCGAACGGCTGATGCTGCTGCGGATAGTGCGGCGCCTGCTGCTGCCCGAACGGCTGATGCTGCTGCGGATAGTGCGGCGCCTGCTGTTGTCCGAACGGCTGATGCTGCTGCGGATAATGCGGCGCTTGCTGCTGCCCGAACGGCTGATGCTGCTGCGGATAGTGCGGCGCCTGCTGATGACCGGACGGCTGCTGCGGCAGGAAGTACTGCGGCACCTGGTGCACAGGCTGCGGTACCGGTCGCGACGCGTCCTTGTGGGGCAGCGTCATGATGTTCGATCCACCCCGGTGAGGACTCTTCAGATCGCTGCAAAGCGCCTCGATCTCGGCTTCCGCGGTCAGCCGATGGGCCTTCCAGGCGTGGTACGCATCCGCCAGATGGCCGCTGATCGCACTGTCCTGCGGCACGTTCTTGTACAGCTCCTTATAGTGCTCGAGGCCGGCGCGGGTGCTGTTGCGCATGTCCCGCAGCAGCTTCTCGAACTTCTTGAGTGCCTGCTCGCGGTCGTAGTCCCGCGCATGGCCGCCGGACAGCTTGCCCAAGGTGTTCTGCATCCGGGCTTCGTCGCTCTTCAGGTTCAGGCTGTATGCCGAATACCTTCGCTTGAGACCCAGGGGCGTTGCCCCCTGCAGGCGCTGCGTCGTGGCCTTCGCGTCCAGCCGGTCGAGCGCACCCGAGATCCTCATGCCGACCGTCGGGGTGGTCGAGCTGGACGACACCCCATTCAGGTCGCTGGAGATCGATCCGTCGAGATGCTCCATCAGCACGTGAGGATCGAGCATGGTCTGGTTGTTGCGCGTGTTGGTCAGCGACCATCCGGCGAACAGGTTCATCGGCTCCGCCGCGTAGATCGAGCCCAGCTTGTGAGGCTTTTGGGAGTCCCAGTGGGGAGTGACCTGCGTGTGCGACAGGTTGCCGCTGAAAGCGCTGAAGATCGGTCTGAAGTCCTTGTAGGCCGAGCCCGCGAACAACTGCAACGTCAGGGCGTAGTAGGCCCGCTTGAATGTGTTTGGCGGCGCACCGTCGGCCAGTTTGAACAGGGTCTGGAGATCGGTGTCCCGGATCTTGTGGCGGACTTGCAGGGCGCTCGCCAATGTGCCTCTGAGTTCAACTTCAGATTTCAGCGCGGTGGCTGTGCACTCGGCAAGAAACAGGTCTAGCGCAGCTTTATGCATTGGCATGACTCCTCAGCCAAAAAGATGAGAAAACGGGAGCACGAGACTGCCGTCCGTTTCCCGCGCCGCTCCGGCCAACTCCCGTAGGCGCCAGCCTCCCCGCGGTGTGGCTTCAATATCCGGCTCAATCCGGGTGCAATCAATACCGAGAATTCGGTAGGCACTGCGATCGAGCAGTGGCCGCTTTCGCCGAGGCCCTGCACCGCCCGCTTTTCGAGGGCAGCAGGTGAGCGGCAAAGAAAAAGCCCGCCAGGTTCTCGCGGCCGGGCGGGCTCTGGCGCATTCTGCGCGGAGGATGGAGGCGCGTCGGTCAGACCGCCAGGGTCTGCTCCACGTCCTGCGTCTTGCGGCGGGCAAGCGCGAGGTTCGACTTCGACTTGTCGAGCACCAGGTAGATGAACAGGCCTTCGTGCTTCTGCAGCGGGCGGATGATGTGGTATTGGCGGCCGAGCGTGATCAGGATGTCCTCGATCACGTCGTTCAGGCCCAGCGCGCGCATCGTCTTGTGCTTGGCGCGCACCACTTCGGTATTGCCGGCGGCGGCCACTTCCAGGTCAACGCCCGAACCGATCTGTCCAAGGATCATGCCGCTGCCCGAGTCGACGAGCGCCGCGCACAGCGCGCCGTCGATGGTCATGAGTTCGTCCATGGATTGCTTGATGTTTGCCATCGGAGTCTTTCGTAGGTATTCCATCGCCCTGATGATCGGCCGCCGCCCGGGCGAATGATGAGCGGCAGCCGCTGGTGAAAGCCTTCAGGCCCGCTGCAGCGCCAGCGTCGCCTGCTTGGAGAAGTACAGGGCCTGGCCGATGACCGCGTCCTTGCCAGTGACTACGCTCACGATCAGCCCGGCTTCCTGGTGGCGGGCCTGCAGCATCAGGATGTGGCCCAGTGCGGTTTCGATGGCGACGTTCTCGCATTGCCCGAGGCCGCTTTCCTCGCCCGCCACCGCGCCGAGCGCCGCGAGCGAACTCGCGATGGCCGACATGCGCGCGACCTGGGCGGTGTTCTGCGCCCGCGCAGCGAGCTCGAGGCCGTCCTCGGTCGCGATCACCACGGCCTTCACGCCCTTGATCTCGCGCATGAGCGTGTCGACGACGGTCTCGGCGGCGTCCTTGATGCGGGGTGCGATGTTCATGTGATTGGGGGTCCGGCGTTGCGGTGAAAAAGAAAGGGGAAGCCGTCCGGCCCTCAGGCCTCGAGCTGGATCAGCAGCAGCTCCAGCAGCTGCACCACCTGCTGCGGATCGGTCACGTTGGCGGGCAGCACGGGGCACAGCACGCCCTTGTCCTGCATGCGCTGGGCATAGGCTTCGAGGCCGGGCTCTGGGTGCGCTTCCATGCGGCCGACCGCGACCACGCAGGCCGTGCTCTCGATCAGCTCGGCGAAGCCGTCGAGGTACACCTCCAGGTCGGCCAGCGGATCGGGGCGGCTGTTGTCGACCAGGATCACGAGGCCCAGCGCGCCGCGCGCGAGGATGCGCCACATGAAGTCGAAGCGCATCTGCCCCGGCGTGCCGTACAGGCGCAGCTTCTCGCCGTTGTCGAGCGTGAGTTCGCCGTAATCCAGGCCGACCGTGGTGGTGGCCTTGGCGACGGAGGTGTCGCTGTTGCGCACCTCGGTGCGCACCGGGGGAATCTCGCTCACCGCGGCGATGGCGGTGGTCTTGCCCGCACCCATGGTGCCGGTGAAAAGAATCTTGTGTTCCACGCTCTTCAGGCCCTCGGTCCGTAAGCCAGCAAGCCGAGCCGGTTGCGGATGCGGGCGAGCAGGCCCGGCTCCACGTTGGCGCGGGCCGCCGGACCGGCGGCAGCGGGGTGATGTGGCTCGCTGCCGGAGGAGATGTGCGAATCGGGCCAGATCGATTCGGGTGCTCGGCTGTTGGCGAAGCCGGTGACGCCACTGCCGCTGCCGCCACCGCCGCTGCTGCTGGCGACGAAGCCTGCGCGTTCCAGCATCGAGATGAAGTCCGCGCACTCGCGCGCGCTGGCGCCCGAGCGTTGCTGCAAGGCCTGCGGCGTTGCCGGACGGGTCGCGAGCAGCGTCGCGAGCTTCATTCGCATGCTCGTGTCGAGCAGGGTGGACGAGGGCCAGCGCAGCAGGCGGTATTCCTCGCCTCGCGCGACCTGCTCGCTGCGGCTGCGCGAAGCCGCGGCCAGCCCCAGTTCACGGGCGTGGACCAGCATCGCACCGAGGCGGTTGAGCATCGCCTCGAGCGCATCGGCATGCAGCGGCAGGCGCAGGAAAGGACCGTGCGGCGGCGGCGTGTCGCCGATCGTCAGCAGCGGCACCGGACGCTCCGCCGGATCCTGTTCAGGTGGCGCCGACAGCTTGTCGCCCACCACGCGCAGATCGGCGTCCTGGACCTGCCAGTCCCAGTGCTGGTGGGTGCGATGGTCAAGCAGCCGGACAAGGGACTTGAAGAGCAACTCGTCGCGGGCCGGCAGGCCCTCCACGCTGAAGCTCAGCAACGGGCGACGGGCGCGAGGGGCAGCGGCCGGCGTGTTCACAGGCGGCTCCGGATCGGCCAAGCGACGGCCGAGGCCAGTCGCACCAGATTGGGGCTTTCTTGCGGCTTGAACTGCAATTCCAGAGCTCCCCATGATGGGCATCCACAGGAAGACGCCCGTCAGTCCTGTACTGAAGCCCTAAGTGTTACGAGAATGTTTCTGGGAAAATATAACATCCGTTGCAAATAAAAACACTAGATTACAAAGCCCGACTGCTACCTACGGGAATCGGTGGTGGGGGGTGTGGTGGCAGGGCGACGGCAGTGCCGATGGCCCGCTGTTCAGGCGGGGCGAAGAGGCACCCGGGTTGGCTGTGGGGCAGTGTGAGAACACGCCGTCTGCCCCGCGCATGCGCTTGACTCAAGGCAAGCCAGGAGCACCCGCAACTGCCATCGGAAGCTGAAAAAGAAGTTGAAACCGCCGCCAGTCTTCTCGTAGTTCTGCTGGCCGGCATGGCCGCTCGTGCTCAGACGCGCTTCGAGCAACTGTCTCCTGCGGCGCGCAAGAACTACGACGCGTGCACCGATGCAGCCGCCTCGAAGCCGACCACCGAGGACGTCCGCATTGTCATGAGCACATGCAACCGCCGCTTTTTCTCCGAAGAGCGACCTGCCGCAGCGGAGGCCATGGACGCTGAATCGCTGGCGACAGCAATCGCCGATGGCTTCAACAAGGACAAGGCGCAGCAGCTGCCGGAGGACGTCATCAGCGGATCCGCCGCAGCCCTCTCGGCAAGCAGGGACGGATCAAAGAAAAAGTTCCGTCGCAGAGGCTGCGCGGGACTTTCAAAAACTGCCAGAGATTGATTCTGGCGGAGAGTGTGAGATTCGAACTCACGGACGCTTTCACGTCGGCAGTTTTCAAGACTGCTGGTTTAAACCACTCACCCAACTCTCCGGAACCGACGATTTTATGCCGACGGCGGCGCCCTACTCCTCGTCGGGCAGGAACATCGACTGCAGGTCGCTCAGGAAGTCGAGGCCGCGTTCGGTCGGCCATACGCGGAACAGGTCGCGCTCGACGAGGCCCTTGCGCTCGGCTTCTTCGAGGCCGCGCTGGATCGACGTCATCGCAAGCCCGGTGCGTTCGCTGAACTGCGGCAGCGTGAAGCCCTGCTTCAGCCGCAATGCATTGAGCATGAATTCGAACGGCAGGTCGGCCAGGGCCACTTCGTCGCTCTGCGACACGGCCGCGCCGGCGCGCGCGTTCTCCATGTACAGGCGCGGCTCGCGAAAGCGCACCTGCCGCACGATGCGGTGGGCGAAGCTCAGCTTGCTGTGCGCGCCCGCGCCGATGCCGAGGTAGTCGCCGAACTGCCAGTAGTTGAGGTTGTGCGCGCACTGGTGCCCTTCGCGCGCATAGGCGGACACCTCGTAGCGCGACATGCCGCTGGCGCCGGTGCGCTCGGTGATGCGGTCGAGCATGGCATAGGCGATGTCGTCCTCGGGCAGCGTGGGCGGAAACTTGGCGAACCAGGTGTTGGGCTCGATGGTCAGGTGGTACACCGAGAGGTGCGGCGGCGCGAGCGCGAGGGCCTGCGAGAGGTCGGCCTCGAGGTCTTCCAGGGTCTGGCCCGGCAGCGCGTACATCAGGTCGAGGTTGAAGGTGTCGAAGTTGCTCGCGGCTTCCTCGAGGGCGGCAATGGCCTGCGCGCGGTCGTGGACGCGGCCCAGCGCCTTGAGATGCTCGTCGTTGAAGCTCTGCACGCCCACCGACAGGCGCGTGACGCCGGCCGAGCGGTATGCGCGGAAGCGGTTGCGCTCGAAGGTGCCGGGGTTGGCTTCGAGCGTGATCTCGCAGTCGGGCGTGAGCTTCAGGCGTGCGCGCACGTCGCTCAGCAGGCGGTCGATGGCCTGCGGTGAGAACAGGCTGGGCGTGCCGCCGCCGATGAAGATGGTGTGGACGCTGCGGCCCCAGATGAGCGGCAGCGCGGCGTCGAGGTCTGCCACCAGCGCGTCGATGTAGGCCGCTTCGGGAATACCGTCGATGTCGGCCTCGCTGGCGGCGCGCCATTCATGCGAGTTGAAGTCGCAGTACGGGCACTTGCGCAGGCACCAGGGCAGGTGGATGTACAGCGACAGCGGGGGCAGCGCGCTGAGCTGCAGCGGACCGGGACGCATCCAGTGCAGCACGTCGTTGGCGTGCGGCGCGCCGGCAGCCTGCGCCGGCAGGATCGGGAAGGTGGTGGCCATCGATCGCGTACCGCTCAGAACCAGCGCTCGCGCATCAGCGCCAGCATGGCCTGCGCCGCACGGCCGCGGTGGCTGTTGGCGTTCTTCACCTCGGGCGGCAGCTGCGCGAAGGTCTTGCCGAAGGACGGCAGGTACATGACGGGGTCGAAGCCGAAGCCGTTGTCGCCGACGGGTGCAGGCGCGATCTCGCCGACCACGCGGCCCACCGCGATGAGCGGCTCGGGGTCGTCGTGGCTGCGCAGCGCGACCAGCGTGCTGACGAGCGCGGCGCGGCGGTTGACGACGCCGTCGAGCTGCTCGAGCAGGGCCTTCACGTTGTTGGCATCGCCCTTGGTGTAGCCGAACTGCGTGGCGTAGAAGGCGGTGTCCACGCCGGGCAGGCCGCCGAAGGCGTCAACGCACAGGCCGGCGTCGTCGGCGATGGCGGGCAGACCGGTGGCTGCGCTCGCGTGGCGCGCCTTGGCCAGTGCGTTCTCGACGAAGGTGCGGAAAGGCTCCTCGGCCTCGCTCACCCCCAGCGCCGACTGCGGCACCAGGGTCACGGCGAGCTCGGCGAACAGCTGCTGGAGCTCGGCGAGCTTGCCTGCGTTGTTGGAAGCCAGGACCAGTTTCATGAATTCGCCAGTGGATGCGTCAGTTGGAGAGCAGCGCCTGCTTCTGCAGGTCCACGAGCTCGCCGATGCCCTTCTCGGCCAGGCCGAGCAGGATGTTCATTTCTTCCCGGGTGAAGGCCACGCCTTCGGCCGTGCCCTGCACTTCGACGAAATGGCCGGCGCCCGTCATGACGACGTTCATGTCGGTGTCGCAGGCGGAGTCTTCGGTGTATTCGAGGTCGAGCAGCGGCGTGCCGCCGACGATGCCGACCGAGATCGCCGCCACGTGGCCCTTGATGGGCGAGGCGGCGATGGCGCCGGACGCCAGCAGCTTGCTGACGGCGTCCTGCGCGGCGACGAAGGCGCCGGTGATGGCCGCGGTGCGCGTGCCGCCGTCGGCCTGCAGCACGTCGCAGTCGAGGTGGATGGTGCGTTCGCCGAGCGCGGCGAGGTCGAACACGGCGCGCATCGAGCGGCCGATGAGGCGCTGGATTTCCTGCGTGCGGCCGGTCTGCTTGCCCTTGGCGGCCTCGCGGCTGCTGCGGGTGTGGGTGGCGCGCGGCAGCATGCCGTATTCGGCGGTGACCCAGCCCTCGCCGCTGCCCTTCTTGTGCGGCGGCACTTTTTCCTCGACGGAGGCGGTGCACAGCACGCGGGTCTGGCCGAACTCGATGAGCACGGAGCCTTCGGCATGGATGGTGAAACCGCGGGTGATGCGCACCGGGCGCAGCTGGTCGGCGGCACGGCCGCCGCTTCGTGTGAAAGCAGTCATTGTTCGAGAACCGGAAAAGGAAAAAGGAAAGAAGGCTGCGCTCAGGTCTTGCGCGCCGCCGATCTGCGGATGGCCTCGTTGATCTCGGCGATGGAGCGCTCGATGGCGTCCTCGTCGAGGTCGTCGATCTCGTTGTCGGAGGGCATGCCAGCCTGGATGGTGGAGGCGAAGACACCGTCCTCGATGGTCTCGGTGGAAACGCCGCTGCGGTCGTCCGCGCTGTCGGGCATCTCCCATTCGAGCGCAATGAGCGTGACGTTGTCGCTGTGAGAACCGCCCTTGCGCAGCGCCATCTCGGCGAGGTCGGGAGCGGCGTCGGACACGGGCTTGCCGGAGGACAGCGTGTGCACGATGAGTTCGTCGTCCAGCACGCCCCAGACGCCGTCGGAGCACAGCATGATGCGATCGCCGCGCTGCAGCTGCAGCGGTGCCGAGACATCGAAGAGCGGCGTCGTCGGCGAGCCCAGGCAGGTGAGCAGCAGGTTGCGGTTGACGGGCATGTCGGAGCCGTTCGGCTTCGGGCGCTCGGCATGCGAGTGGTCGCGCGTGCGCACCAGGAGGCGGCCGTCGCGCACGACGTACAGGCGCGAGTCGCCGCAGTGCATCCAGGTGGCGGTGTTGTTCTGCAGCACGGCCGCGACGACGGTGGTGCGCGGCGTGTCGAGCATGGCCTTGTGGCTCGCGTAGCGCATGATCTGCTGGTGCGCGGCCATGGCCGATTCGGCGAGGAAGGACTTCACGTCCTTGACCATCGGGCGTGCCTCGCGCTGGTAGAGCGCGGCGATGGTCTGCAGTGCGAGCTGCGCCGCCACTTCGCCTTCCGGATGGCCGCCCATGCCGTCGGCGAGCACGAACAACCCCGATTCCCGCGTGTAGCAATAGCCCATGCGGTCTTCGTTCTTGAGACGCCCGCCCTTGCGGCTGACCTGGAAGACGGAGAATTTCATGATGTCATGCAGGGCGCGTGGTGGGCGCGGCAGCCTTGGGCAGACCCTTCTTGTCGAAGGAGCGGATGTTGTCGATCGACAGGCGCACTTTCTCGCCCACCGTGAGCTTGGTATAGCGGCGCTCGCCTTCGCGGCTGAGTTCCTTCTGCAGCGCGAAGACCGACTGCGGACGCGACAGCGGATCGAGCGACATGCACCACTCGACCACTTCGATCAGATTGTCGGAGTAGACGCCGCGCAGCCGCGAGAGCGACAGGCTGAGGCGGTCCTTCTCGATGCGCCGGGGCGCGTCGTTGGGCGGATAGCCCTGCATGCAGGCATAGATGCAGGCGCCGATGGCGTAGATGTCGGTCCACGGGCCCATGGACGAATCGCGCCGGTACATCTCGGGCGCCGCGAAGCCGGGGGTGTACATCGGGCGGATGAAGATGCCTTCCTTGCTGAGCACTTCGCGCGCGGCGCCGAAGTCGATCAGCACGGCGCGGTCGTCGTCGGTGACGAAGATGTTGGCCGGCTTGATGTCCAGGTGCAGCATCTTGTATTGGTGGACGATGCGCAGGCCGCGCAGGATCTCGTCGAAGAGCGAGCGGATGGTCGACTCGCGGAACACCTTCTGCTTCTTCAGGTCGCGCGCGGTGACCACGAAGTCCTGCAGGGTCGCTCCCTCCAGGTAGTTCATCACCATGTAGACGGTCTCGTTCTCGCGGAAGAAGTTGAGCACGCTGACCACCGATGCGTGCGAGATCTGCGCCAGCGAACGCCCTTCCTCGAAGAAGCTCTTCAGGCCGAGCCGGTAAAGCGACAGCTTCTCCGGCGGCACCTGCGGAGCGAGCTCACCCGGGCCCCGCGTGGCGAGCGACGACGGCAGGTATTCCTTGATGGCCACCTGCTGCCCGCTGGAATCGATCGCAAGGTAGACCACGCCGAATCCGCCCGCGGAAAGCCGGCGTACAACACGGTAACCACCAATGACCGTATCGGGCGGCAGGGGCGTAGGCTTGACCTTTGACATAATCCGGGAGTTTCGCCCGAAGGCGATGGTGCGGCAAGCGAACGCCGTGCAGACGCCTCGGAGCATGCAAGCAAAACCACAGTGAGGCGCAATGCCAGTTTACAGCATGACCGGCTACGCCAGCGGCCAGAACGGGCCCGCAGGCAGCCACTCCGAAGCCGATGCACGGCCTTCCGCCGCGGGCCGGCTCGGGGTTGAAATCCGCTCGGTCAACAGTCGCTTCCTCGATCTGACCTTCAAGCTGCCGGAAGAACTCCGCCAGCACGAAACCGCCCTGCGCGAACTGCTCACCGCCAAGCTCAAGCGCGGCAAGGTCGAGGTGCGCGCGGCCATCGAAAGCACCTCGTCCTCCGGCGTGGTCGAACCCTCCGTCAAGCTGCTGCAGCGCCTCAACGGCGTGCAGGACAGCATCCGGGCCTGGCTGCCGGGCGCGCGCGAACTCAGCGTGGCCGACGTGCTGCGCCTGGCCGGCGGCGAAAGCGCCGTCCGCGGCGACTGGGGCCCCGACCTGCTCGAAGTTGCGGGCAAGGCGCTCGAAGGCCTGGTATCCGCCCGCCAGCGCGAAGGCGCCCGGCTGGCCAAGATGCTCGAAGGCCACCTGGAGCAACTGCGCGCACTGGCACAGCAGGCCGGCCCGCTGGTGCCGCAACTGGTCGAGCAGCAACGCACCCGCTTCCTGGAACGCTGGCAGGAGGCCATGGGCCTGGGCGCGGGGGCCGGCGGCACGCCGCCCGAGGCCGCGCAGGACCGCGCCCTGACCGAGGCCACCGCCTTCGCGATCCGCATCGACGTGGCCGAGGAACTCACCCGGCTGGCTTCGCACCTCGACGAGATCGAGCGCCTGCTCAAGAAGGGCGGCGAGATCGGCAAGCGCCTCGACTTCCTGATCCAGGAACTGCACCGCGAGGCCAACACACTGGGCTCGAAGTCGGCGGCGCTGGAACTCACGCGCATCGGCGTGGACATGAAGGTGCTGATCGAGCAGATGCGCGAGCAGGTCCAGAACATCGAATGACGACGAAGACGAGCGAAAGAATGGATTACCCCGGCAATATCTTCGTGGTGGCGGCGCCCAGCGGCGCGGGCAAGTCGAGCCTGGTCAAGGCGCTGATGGAACTCGATTCGGCGGTGCAGCCCTCGGTGTCGCACACGACCCGCTCGCCGCGCGGGCAGGAAAAGCACGGCCGCGAATACTTCTTCGCCTCGCCGAGCGAGTTCGACGCCATGATCGCCGCAGACGGCTTCGTGGAATGGGCCCATGTGCACGGCCACCGCTACGGCACCTCGAAGAAGGCCGTGGAAGAACGTATCGCCCAGGGAGCCGACGTCATCCTCGAGATCGACTTCCAGGGCGCGCTGCAGATCCGCAAGACCTTCGCCAACGCGGTCATGATCTTCATCCTGCCGCCCAGTTGGGAAGAGCTGCGCTCCCGCCTCGAACGGCGCGGGGAAGACAGCGCCGCGGTCATCGAGCTGCGCCTGAAGAACGCCGCGGAAGAGATGTCCCAGGCCGGACAATTCGACTTCGTTATAATCAACGAGTTATTTGAGCGGGCACTTTTCGATCTCAAGGCGATCGTCCACGCTCAGCGGCTTCGGTACTCCGCGCAACGCCGAGCGCGTGCCGATACCTTCGCCGCACTGAACATCCCCTGATTTCCGAGCCCACCCGCTCCAGACCGACCGAAAGATCCTCATCATGGCCCGCATCACCGTCGAAGATTGTCTCGTCCACATTCCGAACCGCTTCCAGCTCGTCCTGGCCGCCACCTACCGTGCGCGCATGCTGAGCCAGGGCCACGCCCCCAAGATCGAGAGCAAGAATAAGCCCGCCGTGACCGCGCTGCGCGAGATCGCCGAAGGCAAGATCGGCCTCGAAATGCTCAAGAAGGTGCCGGGCTGATCTGACGCAGCCCTGCAACGAAAAGGCACCGCAAAGCGGTGCTTTTTTTATGGCCGGAGGCGTCCACACATCGGTCACGCTAAAGTGATAGGCATGAGCGCGGTCGCCAAATCTCAGTCCCATGCCCCCAAAGGCACGCCGAAGCCGAGCCCGGCGGCGCTGAATGCGGCCGCCGCGAGCTTTGCCGCACTGACCGCGCGGCTGGACTACCTGAGCCCCGAAGACACCGAGCTGGTCCGCCGCGCCTACCGCTTCGCCGACGAAGCGCACCTCGGGCAGCTGCGCAACAGCGGCGAGCCGTACATCACCCACCCCATTGCCGTGGCGGCGCAGTGCGCCGAATGGAAGCTCGATGCGCAGGCGCTGATGGCCGCCCTGCTTCACGACGCCATCGAGGATTGCGGCGTCACCAAGCCAGAACTCATCGAGCGCTTCGGCGCCCCGGTGGCTGAACTGGTCGACGGGCTCACCAAGCTCGACAAGCTGCAGTTCAATACCCGCGAGGAGAATCAGGCCGAGTCGTTCCGCAAGATGCTGCTGGCCATGGCGCGCGACGTGCGCGTCATCCTCGTCAAGCTGGCGGACCGCACGCACAACATGCGCACGCTGGCCGACGCGCCCCGCGAGAAATGGGGCCGGATCTCGCGCGAGACTCTGGACATCTACGCGCCCATCGCCCACCGGCTGGGACTGAACCAGACCTACCGCGAGCTCCAGGAGCTGTCGTTCCGTCATCTGAAACCGTGGCGCTATGCCACGCTCTCGAAAGCCGTCGCCAAGGCGCGCGGCCGACGGCGCGACCTGATCCAGAAGGTGCAGAAGGAGGTCGAAGCCGCCTTTTCCGCCGCCGGCATGACGCTGCGCATCGCCGGGCGCGAGAAGACGCTCTATTCCATCTACCGCAAGATGGAAGAAAAGCACCTGAGCTTCGCCCAGGTGACCGACATCTACGGTTTCCGCCTGATCGTGCCGAACGTGATCGCCTGCTACACCGGGCTCGGCATCCTGCACCAGATGTACAAGCCCCTTCCGGGCAAGTTCAAGGACCACATCGCGATCGCCAAGCTCAACGGCTACCAGTCGCTGCACACCACGCTCGTGGGGCCGGCTGGCGTGAGCGTCGAGTTCCAGCTGCGGACCGAGGCCATGCACGTGGTGGCCGAATCAGGCGTGGCCGCGCACTGGCTCTACAAGGCCGCCGAGCCGAATGCCGCCAGCAACGACCGCCTGGGCACCAAGTGGCTGCAGTCGCTGCTCGACATCCAGGACGAGACCCGCGACGCCGCCGAGTTCTGGGACCATGTCAAGGTCGACCTGTTTCCCGACGCGGTCTACGTGTTCACGCCCAAGAGCCAGATCATGGCTCTGCCGCGCGGCGCCACGGTGGTCGACTTCGCCTACGCCATCCACAGCAACATCGGCGACCACACCTCGGCCGCGCGCATCAACGGCGACCAGGTGCCGCTGCGCACCGAGCTCAAGAACGGCGACGTGGTCGAGGTGATCACCGCGCCGGTGTCGACGCCCAATCCGGCCTGGCTCGGCTTCGTGCGCACCGGCCGTGCGCGCTCCAAGATCCGCCATTACCTCAAGACCCTTGCGCATGCCGAGTCCGAGGGCCTGGGCGAGAAGCTGCTCGCGCAGGCGCTGCGCGCCGAAGGCTTGAGCAAGCTGCCGGAGAACGACGAAGAGCACCAGGCGCTGTGGGAAAAGCTGCTGCGCTTCACCGGCAACCGCACCCGCTCGGAGCTGCTGACCGACATCGGTTTGGGCAAGCGCATCGCGAGCATCGTCGCGAAGCGGCTGGTGGCGATGCTCACCGAACTCGGCGAGCGGCCCGACGCGCTGCTTCTGAGCCGCGAGCGCTTCATTTCGCACGAGACGGTGTCGCAAGGCGCCGTGACGCTGGACGGCAGCGAGAACTCGTCGGTGCGCTTCGCGCTGTGCTGCCGCCCGATTCCCGGCGACCCGATCGTCGGCTATCTCGGCCACGGCGAAGGCCTGGTGGTCCACACGGAAGAATGCGGCGTCGGCCAGCGGCTGCGCCACAAGGACAGCGAGCGCTTCTTCGCCGTCGAATGGGCCGACGAGCCGACGCGCGCCTTCGAGACTGGCGTGGTCATCACCGTGCGCAACGACAAGGGCGTGCTGGCGCGCGTCGCGGCCACACTGGCCGATGCCGAAGCCGACATCACGCACGTGGAGATGGCCGACGAGACCCCGCAGGACTCGACCGACCTGCGCTTCGTGATCGCGGTGCGCGACCGTGCCCATCTGGATGCTGTGCTGCGCGCGGCGCGGCGCACGGCATCGGTGCTGACCGCCTCGAGGACGGTTCCGGCGCCCTGAGCGGGGCTACGGAGTGCCGGCCGAGCCTGGCGCCGGGTAACTCACCGACAGAATCTCGACCTCATGCGCCCCGCCCGGGGTGACGAGCTTCACGACGTCGCCCTCGCGCGCCTTCAGCAGCGCCCGCGCGATCGGAGAGATCCAGCTGACCTGCGACTTCGCGCTCTCCGCCTCGTCGATGCCGAGGATGGTGACGCTGCGCTCCTCGCCTGCCTCGTCGGCATAGAGGACCGTGGCACCGAAGAAGACCTGGTCGCGGCCGTGATGCACCGATGGATCGGTGACCTCGGCGATCTCGAGGCGCTTGGTGAGGAAGCGGATGCGTCGATCGATCTCGCGCAGGCGCTTCTTGCCGTAGAGGTAGTCGCCGTTTTCCGATCGGTCGCCGTTCTTGGCGGCCCAGTGGACGGTCTCGACGATCTTCGGGCGCTCCTCGTCCATCAGGTGCAGCAGTTCGTCGCGCAGGCGTGCGTAGCCTTGGGGGGTGATGTAGTTCTTGCCGCCCGCGGGAATCGGTGGCGAGGCGCCATCTGCGCCGTCGTCGTCTCCGTCGGAATCCGTTTCCTTGGTGAATGCCTTGTTCACGCTGATCCTCCGAAAAGAAAAAAGCCCGCAACTTGCGTTGCGGGCTTTCTTTATAGTGGTGCGGCTGGCAGGAATCGAACCCACGACCCCTTGGTTCGTAGCCAAGTACTCTATCCAGCTGAGCTACAGCCGCACAGCTTGCGATTATAGACCGCTTTCGAAGCCATCTTTCGAACTATTCGGGCAGATTGAATAAATCGAAAGACAAATAGAGACCCGAAAAAGAAAATGCCCGAGAGACGAATCTCCCGGGCATTTCAAGATGGTGCGGCTGGCAGGAATCGAACCCACGACCCCTTGGTTCGTAGCCAAGTACTCTATCCAGCTGAGCTACAGCCGCTAAGCTCTCGATTATAGCCTGATTTTTGGCTGCCCCCGAAAGCACGGCAACACATCGAAGGATTGAATCGCCAAGGGAGGGTGGTAGGCCGTGCTGGGCTTGAACCAGCGACCAACGGATTATGAGTCCGCTGCTCTAACCAACTGAGCTAACGGCCCACGCGGCACGATTCTATGCGCGCCGACGAGCCTACTTGCGATGGCTCAGCGCGTTGGTCACGAGGCGTGAGGTGATGTCGACGATCTGGATCATGCGTTCGTAGGGCATGCGCGTCGGCCCGATCACGCCGAGGGTGCCCACGACTTCCCCGTCGACCTCGTAGTTCGCGCTGACGATCGAGAGTTCCTCGAATGGCACCACCTGGCTTTCGCCGCCGATGAAGATGCGCACGCCATCCGCCTTGCTCGACACGTCGAGCAGCCGCATCAGCTGCGCCTTCTGCTCGAAGAGCTCGAAGGCGCGGCGCAGCTGACCCATGTCGCTGGAGAAATCGCTCACCGACAGCAGGTTGCGCTCGCCGGAGATGACGACGTCGTCCTCCTGTGCCTCGGTCAGCACTTCCGAGCTGACCTGCACCGCGGCCTGCATCAGCGTGGCGATTTCGCCGCGCAGTTTCTCGATCTCGGACTGCAGCCGGTCGCGCACCTGCTCGATGGTCAGCCCGGCGTAGTTCGCGTTGATGTAGTTCGAGGCCTCGACCAGCTGCGACTGCGAATAGTCGGCCTCGGGGAAGATCACTCGGTTCTGCACGTCGCCGTCGGGCGAGACGATGATCACCAGCAGCCTGCGCTCCGACAGCCGCAGGAACTCGATCTGCTTGAACACCGACGCGCGCCGCGGCGCCATCACCACGCCCACGAACTGCGACATGTTCGACAGCAGGTGCGCCGCGTTGGCGATCACTTTCTGGGGCTGGTCGGGCGGGAGGCTGGGTGCGGTCATCTGCTCGCGCTTGGCCGTCAGCATGGTGTCGACGAAAAGGCGATAGCCGCGATGCGTGGGAATGCGGCCGGCCGAAGTGTGCGGGCTGGCGATCAACCCCAGCGCCTCGAGGTCGGACATGACGTTGCGGATGGTCGCGGGCGACAGGTCGAGCCCCGAGGAGCGCGACAGAGTCCGGGACCCGACGGGCTGCCCGTCGGCTATGTAGCGCTCAACGAGCGTCTTGAGCAGCAACTTGGCACGGTCGTCCAGCATTGCAAGATTTTAGTGTTGTAATTTGTGAGATATGACCTCTCGCTTTCGTCACGTCGCCCTGATCGGCAAATACCAGGCTTCCGGCGCCAGGTCGCAGGCGGATGCGCGCGACGGCGTCATGGAAGGCATCGGCGCCTTCCTCGAATCGCAAGGATGCGCAGTCTACGTCGAGCGCCCGACATGCGAAGACGACGCCGCTGCCGACGCACCCGCCAACCCACGCTACCAGGCTCTTAGCGTCGAGGAAATAGGACAGCGCTGCGATCTCGGCCTGGTGGTCGGCGGCGACGGCACGATGCTGGGCATCGGCCGGCAGCTCGCGAGCTACGGCATTCCGCTGATCGGCATCAACCGCGGCCGGCTCGGCTTCATCACCGACATTCCGCTCGACAACTACCAGTCCACGCTGATCCCCATGCTGGCCGGCGAATACGAGGAAGACCATCGCAGCCTGATGCAGGCCAGGGTCATGCGCGACGGCGCCTCGGTGTTCGACGCCTTCGCCATGAACGACGTGGTCGTCAACCGCGGCGCCACCTCGGGCATGGTCGAGCTTCGCGTCTCGGTGGGCCGGCACTTCGTAGCCAACCAGCGCGCCGACGGACTGATCATCGCCACGCCCACGGGCTCAACCGCCTATGCGCTCTCTGCCGGCGGGCCGCTGCTGCACCCCGCGGTGCCGGGCTGGGTCCTGGTGCCGATCGCGCCGCACACGCTGTCGAACCGGCCCGTGCTGCTGCCTGATGCGGACGAGATCGTCATCGAGCTGGTCGGCGGACGCGACGCCAGCGCCAATTTCGACATGCAGTCGCTCGCCTCGCTCGCCATCGGCGACCGCGTGGTGGTACGGCGCTCCGACTTCCGCGTGCGCTTCCTGCATCCGCGCGGCTGGAGCTATTTCGACACGCTGCGCAAGAAACTTCACTGGAACGAAGGGGGCTCCTGAATGAAGCACACCCCCAGGCTGCGCGCACTTCGTGTCGCTTCGCCAATCCCCTTGCAGGGGGCAACACCGGCGGCCCGGCAAAGCCGGTTCCGCGGTGTTTCGCGGCCTGCCTGCCACGACTTCGCACAACAACGCCCCGTGTCCGGAAACTTGAGGAACAACTGAGATGGCATTGCGACGCATCGCACTGCGCGACTTCGTGATCGTGCGATCACTCGAACTCGACCTGTCCGGCGGTTTCACGGTGCTGACCGGTGAAACGGGCGCGGGCAAATCCATCCTGATCGACGCGCTGCAGCTGGCGCTGGGCAACCGGGCCGACGCCGGCGCGGTGCGCGAAGGCGCCGAGCGCCTGGACGTCAGCGCCGAGTTCGATGCCGACCCGGCCCTGGACAGCTGGCTCGACGAAGGCGGCTTCGAGGCCGGCGACGCGCTGCTGCTGCGCCGCACCGTCGACCTGCAGGGCCGCAGCCGCGGCTGGATCAACGGCAGCCCCGCCACCGCGACCCAGCTGCGCGAACTCGGCGACCGCCTGCTCGACATCCACGGCCAGCACGCCTGGCAGAGCCTGACGCGGCCCGAGGCGGTGCGCGGCCTGCTCGACGCCTACGCGGGCGTGCGCACCGACGCGCTCGATGCCGCATGGCAGGCGTGGCGGCAGGCGCTTTCCGCGCTCGAGCACGCCCGCTCCGCGCAAGACTCGCTGCAGCGCGAACGCGAACGGCTGCAGTGGCAGATTTCCGAAGTGGCCAAGCTGGCGCCGGGCGTCGACGAGTGGGAAGAACTTTCGACCAACCACTCGCGCATCTCCAATGCACAGGCGCTGATCGACGCGGCCCAGGGCGCCAGCCAAGCGCTGGAAGACGACGACAACGGCGCCCTCTCCGCGCTCCAGCGCGCGGCCACGCTGCTGCAGAACTGCGAGCACATCGAGCCTGAGTTCCGCTCGCTGGGCGAGGTGCTCGCCTCCTGCGTGGCGCAAGCCTCCGACGCGGCGCACACGCTGCACGGCTACCTTCGCGATGCCGACACCGACCCGCAGAGCCTCGCCGAACTCGACGAGCGCATGGGCCTGTGGATGTCGCTCGCGCGCCGCTACAAGCGACCGCCGGCCGAGCTGCCGGCGCTGCTGGCCGGCTGGCAGGCCGAGCTGCAGGCGCTCGACGCACAGAGCGATCTCGAAGGCCTGGAACGTGCGGAGCAGGCCGCCCAGCAGGCCTACATGAAGGAAGCCAAGGCGCTGGGCAAGGTCCGCAAGCAGGCGGCGCCCCGCCTCTCGCAGGCCGTCACAGAGGCCATGCAGGGCCTGGGCATGCAGGGCGGGCGCTTCGAGGTCGAGCTGCAGCCGCTCGCGCAGCCGAGCCGCGCCGGCCTCGAAGACGTGGCCTTCCTCGTGGCAGGCCATACCGGCAGCACGCCGCGGGCCATCGGCAAGGTGGCTTCGGGCGGCGAACTCTCGCGCATCGCGCTGGCCATCGCGGTCACCACCAGCCAGCTCGGCGCGGCGCAGACGCTGATCTTCGACGAGGTCGATTCCGGCGTGGGCGGCGCGGTCGCCGAGACGGTCGGCCGCCTGATGAAGCAGCTCGGCCGCGATCGTCAGGTGCTCGCCGTGACCCACCTGCCGCAGGTTGCAGCGTGCGCCGACCACCACCTGGTGGTGGCCAAGCGCCAGACGGCAGCGACCGGCAGCGACGCCCCGCGCACCGAAAGCGGCGTGTCGCGCCTCGACGACGACAGCCGCGCCCGGGAGATCGCCCGCATGCTGGGCGGCGAAAAGGTTTCGCAGACCTCGCTCGCCCACGCGCGCGAGATGCTCGGCCACAAGAGCTCGGCGACGGCGCAATGAATCTCGACCTCGTGCTCATCACGGGCATGTCGGGCTCCGGCAAGTCGGTGGCCCTGCATGCGCTGGAAGACGCGGGCTACTACTGCGTCGACAACCTGCCGCCCGAGCTGCTGACCTCGTTCATCGCGCTGCAGCACGAGCAGCAGGCCACGCGCGTGGCCATTGCCATGGACGTGCGCAGCGGCGTCTCGCTGCCCATCGTTCCGCAGCAGTTGGAGGCACTGCGCCGCGACGGCGGCATCTCGCTGCGCTCGCTGTTCCTCGACGCGACCACCGATGCCCTGCTGCGCCGCTATTCGGAAACCCGCCGCCGCCACCCGCTTTCGCGTCAGGAAGGCCGCACCGACGTGCCCGAGCAGCACCGCGTGCTGACCCAGGCGATCGAGCTCGAGCGCGAGCTGCTGGCCGACCTGCGCGACGGCGCCGACGTGATCGACACCAGCCTGATCCGCCCGGCGCAACTGCAGAGCTACATCAAGTCGCTGATCTCCGCGCCGCAGACGCCGCTCACGCTGGTGTTCGAATCCTTCGCCTTCAAGCGCGGCGTGCCGCTGGATGCCGACTACGTCTTCGACGTGCGCATGCTGCCCAATCCGCACTACGTGCCGGCGCTGCGCCCGCTGACGGGTCGCGACGAGCCGGTGATCGAATGGCTGCGCGAGCACGACGACGTGGCGCGCATGTACGACGACATCGAGCAGTTCCTGACGCACTGGCTCGACGCTCTGGCGCGCGACCATCGCAGCTACGTGACGGTGGCCATCGGATGCACGGGCGGGCAGCACCGCTCGGTATTCCTGGTCGAGCAGCTGGCGCGCTCGTTCGGTGCGCGCTGGGGCGCGCTGAAGCGGCACCGCGAGCTCGACGCGATCTGACCGGCCGGCGGCTCAGGCCTCGCCGTCTTCCAGCATCTTGCGCATCGGGGCCGGCAGGCCCAGCCTGCTCCATTCCTCCGCATCGAACCAGCGCGCGGCATCGCCTTGCGGCTGGCCGCCGTCGATCTGCACCGGATGCAGGTGCAGGTCCTTGTGGGTCAGCACGTGCACGAAGGCCGGCAGGTCATGGGCGCCGCGCCGCGCAGCTGGGGGCAAGGCTTCGAGAAGTTGCTCGCGGCTGTCGAACACAGGCAGGCAGTAGAGCCCGGCCCAGATGCCCTTCGCCGGCCGCTTCTCCAGCCACACGCGGCCTTGCTCGTCGCGCGCCAGCAGCACCCACAGCGACTGCGCGCTGCGCTTGAGCTTGCGCGTCTTGACCGGATAGCGCTCGGGCGCACCTTCGCGCAGGGCGACACAGCTCTGCTGCACCGGGCAGATCATGCAGCTCGGCTTGCGCGGCAGGCACACGGTGGCGCCCATGTCCATCACGCCCTGCGTGTAGGACGCGATGGCTTCCTTGTCGTCGGCGGGCGGGAGCAGTTGCGTTGCCAGATCCCACAGCGCGCGCTCCTGCGCCGCGGAGGACATGTCGCCCGCGAAACCGAGCACGCGCGTCAGCACGCGCTTGACGTTGCCGTCGAGGATCGCGACACGCTCGCCGAAGCAGAAGGCCGCGATGGCCGCCGATGTCGAGCGTCCGATGCCCGGCAGCGTGACCAGCTCCGCAGCGGTGCGCGGAAACTCGCCGCCGAATCGCGCGACGACCTCCTGCGCGCAACGATGCATGTTGCGGGCGCGGCTGTAGTAGCCAAGCCCGCTCCACAGGCCGAACACCTCGTCCTCGGTGCCGGCGGCCAGGGCCTTCACATCGGGAAAGCGTTCGAGGAAGCGCGCGAAGTAGCCGAGCACCGTCGACACCTGCGTCTGCTGCAGCATCACCTCCGACAGCCACACGCGGTAGGGGTCGCGCGTGTTCTGCCACGGCAGCTGGCTGCGGCCGTGGCTGCGCTGCCAGCTCACGATCTGCGCTGCGAAGTCCGGAGGCAATGACAGGGTTGCAGTCGCCGCCTTGGAAGCGCTTCGTTCAGGCCGCACGCAGTTCGCCGATGGTGGCCGCAGGCTGCGGCCGTCCGTGCTGCGCGATCAGCGAGGTGAACTCGCGCAGCTGCACATGGAGCTCCGCGAGGTTGCTTTCCTGCGCGGCCAGTTCGACGAGGCGCTCGTCGAGATTGCCCGCCGCGCTCTGGATGCGCTCGATCGCCTCGATGCGCTTGCTGAAGTTGCGGCGGCGCTCCCTGAGCTGGGCATCGATCTGCGCGCTCGCGCCCTTGCTCCAGCGCTCGACCTCGGTCATCGCGGCCTCGTTCACCAGTCGCAGCCGGCTGGCGAGCGCGCGGACCAGCTTGTCGCAGAAGTCGGCCTGCGCGAGCTTCAGAAGATTGCCCACGCCCAGGTAGTGGATGTGGCTGCGCTCGATCTGCGCGAGCTCCTGCTCGAAACCGGTGAGATCGGGCTCGGCCGGCGCCTGCAGGGTGAAGCCCTGCTCGGCATTGAGCTGGCGGAAGGTGGCGTGCAGCATCGACTGGATCTCGGCCGTGGTCGCCTGCACTTCGCGCAGGTTGTTGCGCAGCGAGTCGAAAGTCTCGGCGTACACCTTGCGCACGTTGAACTTGACGCCGGGGCGCTTGAGCGCGGCCGACAGCTTCACCATGTCGGCCTTCAGCGCGGTGCGCCCCAGCACGGCATACACCTCGCGCAGCAGCTTGCCCTGCACCGATCGCAGCGCCAGGATGCGCGTGTTGCTGCCTTCGAACTCGGCATGCTCCTGGTCGATGCGCGCGCGCATGTGGCGGATCACCGAGACGTTCTTGCCGCGCAGGCCCTGCAGCTCGAGCGCCTGTTCGGCCAGGTCGCGCTGGCGCACCTTCAGGATGCGCTCGGCCTCGGCGCGCAGCGCGGTCATGCCCGCATCGACCGCGAGCCGCAGCATGGTCTCGCGCTTGCCCAGAACCCCTTCGGCCAGCAGCGATTCGAGCGCCGGCAGGCGGCTGGCCTGCAGCAGCTGGCCGTCACGCTGGATCTTGGCCTGCAGGCCCTTCTGCGCCGACACGGGCAGCACCTGCGCCAGCGGCACATCGAGCAGGCGGGCTGCGCCTTCTCGCTGACGCTCGATCTGCAGTTCGATCTGCGCGGGCGTGCTGAGCGTGTCCCACATGGTGTCGATCTTGTTGAGCACCACGAAGCGCGTGTCGTTGCCTTCGTCCTCGGTGACCAGGTGCTCGCGCCAGATGGACAGGTCGGAGCGCGTCACGCCGGTCTCGGCACCCAGGATGAAGACCACCGCGTGCGCCTGCGGGATCAGGCTCACCGTGAGTTCGGGCTCGGCGCCGATCGCGTTCAGGCCCGGCGTGTCGAGGATCACCAGCCCCTGCTCAAGCAGTGGGTGCGGCATGTTCAGCACCGCATGGCGCCAGCGCGGAATTTCCACGCGGCCTTCGGCGTCCTGCACCGGGTTGTCGTCGGGCGTTTCGTCGTTCCAGAAGCCCAGCGTGCGGGCCTCGTCCTTGCCGACCCAGCGCACCTCGGCCACCTTGCCCATGGCCTGCGCCAGCTGTTCGGCATTGCCAACGTCGATGGCGATCTCGGTCCAGCGGGTGGGCTTGTCGCGCCAGTGGGCCAGGGAGTGGGGCTCCAGCCGGGTCTCGATGGGCAGCAGGCGCAGCTTGGGCGCATGCGCGGCGTCGTAGCCCAGCTCGGTCGGGCACATCGTGGTGCGGCCGGCGCTGGCGGGCATGATGCGCCGCCCGTAGCCGGCGAAGAAGATGGCGTTGATCAGTTCCGACTTGCCGCGCGAGAACTCGGCCACGAAGGCGACCATGACCTTGCTGGTGCGGATCTGCGTCTCGAGGCCGCGCAGGCGCTCAGCCACCGCCTGGTCGAGCAGCTCGTTCTCGGTCAGCCAGCGGGACAGCCACTGCAGCCGGTGGGCGAAATTGCTCCGCCACGCACCGTGCTGATCGAGTTGTTGATTGAAGGAGCGGCTCAAGGGGAATGTGTAAGAAACAATTTACAAATATACATCGGCATGCGTGCCACTGACGTTCCCGGATTGTTTCTATTTTTCCGCCCCGGCAGGCGAGCCTGCACCTACTTCTGGCAATTGGGGCAGTAATAGGTGGAACGCTGCCCCTGTCGCAGCAGCCGGATCGGCGTTGCACAAACCCGACAGGGCTCGCCCGCCCGGCCGTAGACGGTCGCCTCGAGCTGGAAGTAGCCGTTCTGCCCGTCGATGTTGGAGAAGTCGCGCAGCGTGCTGCCGCCCTTCTCCACCGCCCTCGCGAGGATCTCCCGAACCGCCGCATGCAGCCTGGCCGCCCGCGGCCGGCTGATGCGCGCCGCCGACAGCGTCGGCCGGATGCCCGCCTGGAACAGCGCCTCCGACGCATAGATGTTGCCCACGCCCACCACCACGTCGCCCGCCAGCAGCACCTGCTTGACCGCCGTCCTGCGCTTCTTCAGGCCGGCGTGGAAGGCGTCGAGGTCGAAGCCTTCGTCCAGCGGCTCCATGCCCAGGCCGCCCAGGAGCTTGATCGCCCATGGGGCGGATTCGTCCTCCACGTAGACAACTGCGCCGAAACGGCGCGGGTCATTGAGCCTGAGAGTGCCCAGGTTGGTAACGAGATCGAAGTGATCGTGCGGCCCTGGTGGCGGCAGTGCGGCATCGAAGCGCAGGCTGCCCGACATGCCCAGGTGAAGCAGCAGGATGCCGCGGTCGAGGTCGATCAACAGGTACTTGCCGCGGCGGCGCACCTCGCGCACCTGCCGGCCGACCAGCGCCTCCGGCAGCACCATCAGCGCCCATCGCAGCGGCTTGCCGATACGCACCGCCTCGATGCGGCCTCCCGCAATGCGCTCTGCGAATCCGCGGCGGGTGACTTCGACTTCGGGTAGCTCGGGCATGAAAGGTAAATCTTCGGCAAACGCCCGCGGCGGCGAAGCCCCACGCGATGCTCGTACAAAAGGCTGGATTATTATGGTTGCATGAACTTTTCGCCCCGCCGACACCGCCTTGCGGCGGCCGCGTCTCTCGCCTTGCTGGCCTGCGCCACCCACGCGCAATCTTCCGATCCGGCAGCTCCCGTCAGCCCCACTCCCGCCATCGAACGGCCGGCGCAGTCGAAGCCCGCAGCCAGGCCCCGGCCGGCCGCGGCCAAGGAAGCCGCCGAGCCCGCGCCGCTGCAGTCCGCACTCACGGCCGACCTGTTCTACGAGATCCTGATGGGCGAGATGACCGCCCGTTCCGGCGACCCCGGCTCCGGCTACGCGCTCGTGCTCGACGCCGCCCGCCGGCTGCGCGACGGCAAGCTGTTCCAGCGCGCGGTCGAGATCGCGCTGCAGTCGCGCTCGGGCGATGCGGCGCTCGCCGCGGCACGTGCCTGGCAGGAGACCCTGCCTAATTCGCGGGACGCACGCCGCATCGAACTGCAGATCCTGATCGCGCTCAACCGCATCAGCGAAACCGTCGAGCCGCTGCGCGCCGAAGTGGCGGCCACCTCTCAGATCGAGCGACCGCTGCTCATGGCCGTGATCGTGCGCAACTACTCGCGCGCCTCCGACAAGAAGCTGGCCGCCTCGGTGGTCGAGCAGGCGCTTGTCGACGAACTGAAGAGCCCGACGACCGGCGGGCTGGCCTGGGCCACCGTCGGCCGGATGCGCCTGAATGCGGGGGATGCTTCCAGTGCGCTGGAAGCGGCACGCAAGGGCCAGGAGATCGATCCCGCCTCGGAGGCTCCCGCCGCGCTGGCGCTCGAGATGATCGACCCCGGCCAGCCGCTGGCCGAGCCGATCGTCACGCGCTTCCTGAACAACAATCCGAAGGCCTCGCCCGACCTGCGCGTCGCCTATGCGCGCGCGCTGGTCGAGAACCGCCGCTTCAGCGATGCCTCCGCCCAGCTGCAGACGCTGACCACCTCGCGTCCCGAACTCGCGGAGCCTTGGCTGCTGCTCGGCAGCCTGCAGATGCAGGCGCGGCAGGACGCTGCGGCCGAAACCTCGATCAAGCGCTTCATCGAGCTGTCGAGCAGCCCGAAGAGCGGCGCCGGCAAGGATGCCGACGATGCCGCCGACCGCAAGCGCGGCATCTCGCAGGCCTACTTCGCGCTGTCGCAGCTGGCGGAACGGCGCAAGGACTACGCGGCCGCAGAGCGCTGGCTCTCCCGCGTCGACGGCGCCGACGAACTGGTGGCCGCGCAGACCCGCCGCGCCACGCTGCTGGCGCGCCAGGGCAAGCTGCCGCAGGCCCGCGAGATCATCCGCGGCCTGCCCGAGCGCACGGCCGACGACAAGAAGCAGAAATTCCTCGCCGAAGTGCAGCTGCTGCGCGACGCGAAGCAGTTCCAGGCGGCCTACGACATGCTTGCGCAGGCTTCCGCGGCGTCGCCGGACGACGGCGACCTGGTGTACGACCAGGCCATGGTCGCAGAGAAGCTCAACCGCCTCGACGACATGGAGCGCCTGCTGCGCCGTCTCATCGAACTCAAGCCCGACAACCAGAACGCGTACAACGCGCTGGGCTACTCGCTGGCCGATCGCAAGATCAGGCTCGAGGAGGCACGCACGCTGATCCAGAAGGCGGTGCAGCTGGCACCGGAAGACCCGTTCATCGCCGACAGCCTGGGCTGGGTCGAATTCAGGCTCGGCAACACGGCGGAGGCCATCCGCATCCTCGAGGCGGCCTACAAGACGCGGCCCGATCCCGAGATCGGCGCGCACTTCGGTGAAGTCCTCTGGACCTCCGGCCAGAAGGACCGCGCGGTCACGATCTGGAAGGAAGCCCTGCTGAGCGACGCCGAGAACGAGACGCTGCAGGAAACGCTCAAGCGCCTGCGAGTGAAGCCCTGAGATGGCGCACGCAGGAGTACTCGCGCCGATGCAGGCCGGCCGGCGCGCCCTTCTGGCGGCGGGCGGTGCGGCCGTCTTGCTGGTTGCCGGCTGCGCGCAGCTGTCCGGCGGCTCTTCGGCACCGAAGCCCACGGGCAGCTGGAGCGGCCGCATGTCGCTGCGCATCGATAGCGAGCCCGTGCAGACCTTCGCCGCCCTGTTCGAACTGCGCGGCTCGGCCGAGGCGGGCGACCTGACGCTCACCACACCCATCGGCAGCACGCTCGCCCAGCTGCACTGGGCACCGGGCGAGGCGCTGCTGAAGGACGGCAGCAGGACGCGGCGCTTCGACTCCGTCGACGAGCTGATCGAGGCCGCCACCGGCGCGGCCATTCCGGTCGGCGCCCTGTTCGGCTGGCTGGACGGCCGCAACGAGGCCGTGCCCGGCTGGAAGGCCGACCTCGCGCAACTCGGCGCCGGGCGGCTGAACGCCGTGCGCGAGTCGCCCAGCCCGCGCGCCGACCTGCGCATCGTGTTCGAGCGGTCATGAAGGCGATCTACGACCTTCCAGCGCCGGCCAAGCTCAATCTCTTTCTCCACATCACCGGCCGGCGCGACGACGGCTATCACCTGTTGCAGTCGGTGTTCATGCTGATCGACTGGTGCGACATGCTGCACGTCGAACTGCGGCGCGACGGCCAGCTCAGCCGCGAGGACCTGACCACGGAACTGCCGGCGGACGACCTGATCCTGCGCGCCGCGCGTGCCCTGCAGCCGTTCGCCGCGCCCGGACAGGGCGCGCACATCGGCGTCGCCAAGCACGTGCCGGCGCAGGCGGGCATGGGCGGAGGCTCGTCGGATGCCGCCACCTGCCTGCTCGCGCTGAACCGCCTGTGGGGGTTGAACCTGCCGCTGTCTCGCCTGGCCCACATCGGCCTGAAGCTGGGTGCCGACGTTCCTTTCTTCCTTGGCGGGCGCAATGCGTGGGTGGAAGGCGTCGGAGAGGAGATCACACCGGTTACACTCTCGTCCGCGCGCTTCGTGGTGGTCAAACCGCCCGAAGGACTCGATACCCGATTAATTTTTTCGGACTCAGGCCTTCAACGCGCTACGCCTGTTGCTATAATCTCAGGCTTTGCTGCAGACAGCGAATCGTCGGAAGCGACAAACTTGGGAAACCGGGTTTTCGAGTTCGGCCACAACGACCTGCAGCCGGTTGCCCAGCGACTTTGTCCCGCGGTCACCGACGCCATCGAATGGCTCGGCACCCAAGGATTGAAAGCCCGGATGACCGGCTCCGGAAGCTCGGTGTTCGCAAGGCTGCCGCAATCGCCGCATGAAGCGGAACTGCTCGACACCCCCGAGGGCTGGCAGGTTCGTCAATGCAGCAATCTGGAAGTTCATCCACTCTGGGGATGGGCAACCTGAAGATAATCGGATCGTTCATTCGGTTCGATGCGACATATATCGGTTGATGGCGAAAGCCGTCGACCCGTGTAGGGGAGTCGCCAAGCTGGTTAAGGCACTGGATTTTGATTCCAGCATGCAAAGGTTCGAATCCTTTCTCCCCTGCCAAATCTTCACGACTGCGGCCCGATGGCCGCAGTCTTCATTTGCAGCCCACCCGCTGCAATAATCGGCGGCTCACCGGCCGCCATGCACACGAACCTTTTGGCGGCTTCCTAAGCCCACTTGCACTGCCGGGACGCGCTCATGCAGGCTAATCACCCTGATTTCATGGTTTTCACCGGCAACGCCAATCCGGGCCTTGCCGCGGAAATCGCGCACAACCTCGGCACCTCGCTGGGTGCCGCCCGCGTCGGCCGCTTCTCCGACGGCGAAGTCACCGTCGAGATCAACCAGAACGTCCGCGCACGCGACGTGTTCGTGGTCCAATCGACCTGCGCTCCGACGAACGAGAACCTGATGGAGCTGCTGATCATGGTCGACGCGCTCAAGCGCGCCTCGGCCGAACGCATCAGCGCCGTGATCCCCTACTTCGGCTATGCCCGCCAGGACCGCCGCCCGCGCTCCAGCCGCGTGCCGATCTCCGCCAAGGTCGTGGCCAACCTGCTGGAAACCGTCGGCGTCGAGCGCGTGCTCACCATGGACCTGCACGCCGACCAGATCCAGGGCTTCTTCGACATTCCCGTCGACAACATCTACGCCTCGCCGGTGCTGCTGGGCGACCTGCGCGCCAAGAACTACGAAGACCTGATCGTGGTCTCGCCCGACGTGGGCGGCGTGGTTCGCGCCCGTGCGCTGGCCAAGCAGCTGAACTGCGACCTCGCCATCATCGACAAGCGCCGGCCCAAGGCCAACGTCAGCGAAGTCATGAACGTGATCGGCGAGATCGACGGCCGCAACTGCGTGATCATGGACGACATGATCGACACCGCCGGCACGCTGGTCAAAGCGGCTGAGGTGCTGAAGGAGCGTGGCGCCAAGAGCGTGTACGCCTACTGCACGCACCCGATCTTCTCGGGCCCGGCCATCGAGCGCATCACCAAGGGCTCGGCCCTTGATGAAGTGGTCGTGACCAACACCATCCCCCTTTCCGACGGCGCCAATGCCTGCGGAAAGATTCGCCAGCTCTCCGTGGCACCGCTGATCGCCGAGACGATCCAGCGCATTGCCAAGGGCGAGTCGGTGATGAGTTTGTTCTCGGATCAGGACAACCTGTTCTGACCTGGGCAAAAAGCGGGCTTCACCCCTGAAGCCTTTTTGAACCGGAGTCGCACTGGTCGCGGTGGACTCTTACAGGAGCTAGTTATGAAATTCGTCGCTTTTGAGCGCGCAAAGCAGGGCACGGGTGCGAGCCGCCGTCTCCGCATCACGGGCAAGACCCCCGGCATCGTCTACGGCGGTGGCGTCGAACCCCAGCTGATCGAGCTCGATCACAACGCACTGTGGCACGCCCTGAAGAAGGAAGCCTTCCACTCCAGCGTTCTCGAGATGGAACTGGGCGGCAACGTCAGCAAGGTTCTGCTGCGTGACGTGCAATACCACCCCTTCCGCCAGCTGGTGCAGCACATCGACTTCCAGCGCGTGGACGCCAAGACCCGCATGACCCTGAAGGTGCCGGTGCACTTCAAGGGCGAGGAAGAGTCCGAAGCCGTCAAGCTCGACCACAACCTGGTCAACCACGTCACGACCGAACTGGAAGTGAACTGCCTGCCGACCGACCTGCCCGAGTTCATCGAAGTCGACCTGTCGGGCCTGAAGAAGAACGGCACCGTCACGCTGAAGGACATCAAGCTGCCCCGCGGCGTGAAGTGGGTCAGCCACGGCAAGCCGAACCCGGTGCTGGCTTCGGCCGTGACCCCGGCTGCCGAAGAAGAAGCTCCCGCCGAAGGCGCAGCAGCTGCCGACGCAGCCGCCGCTCCGGCTGGCAAGGGTGGCAAGGCCGCGGCCAAGACGCCCGCTGCCAAGGCACCTGCCAAGAAGTAATCCGCTTCTTCGCATCCGTTGCTTCTCGATGAAGGCCCGCCTCGTGCGGGCCTTTTTGCTTTTACGGCGACCGGATAATCCACGACCATGATCAAGCTGTTTGTCGGCCTCGGAAACCCGGGCCCCGAGTACGAAGCCACGCGGCACAACGCCGGCTTCTGGTGGATCGACGCCCTTGCGCGCGAATGGAAGCTCAACCTCGTGCCCGAGCGCAGCTACCACGGCCTGGCCGCGCGCACGAACATCGGCGGCCAGAGCATCTGGCTGCTGGAGCCGCAGACCTTCATGAACCTGTCGGGCAAGTCCGTGGCTGCGCTGGCGCGCTTCTTCAAGATCGCGCCCGAGGAAATTCTCGTCGTGCACGACGAACTCGACGTGGTCCCGGGCCAAGTCAAGCTCAAGTTCGGCGGCAGCCATGCGGGCCATAACGGCCTGCGCGACATCCATGCGCAACTGGGCACCGGCGACTACTGGCGGCTGCGCCTGGGCATCGGGCATCCCGGCGTGAAGTCGGAGGTCGTCAACTGGGTGCTCAAGAAGCCGCTCAAGGAACAGCGCGAAGCGATCGACGACGCCATCACCCGCACGCTGCATGCGATTCCCGCGCTGATCGCGGGCGAGATGGAAAAGGCGACGCTGGTCATTCACACGAGCAAACCGCCCCGGCCCAAGCCGCCGCGGAGGGAGCCCGGCGAAGGGGGCACGCCTGCCGCCACCTAGCCGGCCATTGAAGTGCAGGGAGGGAGAGAAACAAGAATGAGCGAGAAGAAAAAGAAGGACGGAAAGACGGTTTCGAAAACCGCAGCCGCTATCCTTTCAGTAGCAATCGGTGCATGCTCGATGGGCGCTGCCGCCCAGGGCACAGGCACCTGGCATTGCGGCAACACCTATTCCGACCAGCCCTGTGAAGGCGGCAGGACGGTGAAGGTGGACGATCGCCGCAGCGACGAGGACCGCCGAGCCGCCGATGCCGGCATCCGCAGCGCCCAAACCCAGGCCGACCGCATGGAACGCAGCCGCCTGTCGCTGGAAAAGGCGGCATACGACCGCGACCAGCGCGCAGCGCGGGAGGCAAGAAGCGCGGCCCTGGCGGAAAGGCGGCTCGCCATGGCCGAACAGAGGGAGCGCGATCGCGCCCGCAAGGAAGCCAATGCGCCACGGAAATCGAGCCTGAGCTTCAGCAGCGGCCCGGGCGCTGAGGCACCGGAGCGCAGAAAAAAGAAGCGGAAGTCGGCCGACTAGGCGCCGGACGAAGCTGCCGCTGCGGCAGCCGTCACCTTGATCGCCGTGAGACGCTGGTATTTCTGCATCAGCGTCTTCCGGCTTTCCACATGCTCGGGGTTCACCGGAATGCAGGCCACCGGGCAGATCTGCACGCATTGCGGCTCATCGAAATGGCCTACGCACTCGGTGCACTTGTGCGGATCGATCTCATAGAACTCCGCGCCCATGTAGATCGCGTCGTTCGGGCACTCGGGCTCGCAGACATCGCAGTTGATGCATTCGTCGGTGATCATGAGGGCCATCCCCCGATTATCGCGGCTCGGGCGGAACGGACCGGCGGTGAATGACAAAGGCCACATTCGCGGCACATTTGTTGCGGGAGTCAGTTATGCTGCGCCCCGCCCCATGAGCCTGTTCCTAGTCAAGCGCCTCGCCACGCTGATCGGCACCCTGATCGGCGCCTCGGTCATCGTCTTCCTCGTGCTCGAGATCCTGCCCGGCAACGCCGCGCAGATGCTCATGGGCCCCGACGCCTCGCCCGAGGCCGTCGCCGCGCTGGCCACCAAGCTCGGCCTCGACCAGCCCGC
>NZ_JACIBG010000013.1:0-133849 GCF_014195185.1 Variovorax atrisoli
GGGGGGGGGGGGGGGGGGGGGGGGGGGGGGGGGGGGGGGGGGGGGGGGGGGGGGGTGGGGGGGGGGGGGGGGGGCCCGGGGGGGGGGGGGGGGGGGGGGGGCCCCCCCCCCCCCCCCCCCCCCCGCCGCGCTGCGGCCGATCATCCACGCGCACGCCGCCGACACCACGCCCGCGAACAGAACGTACAGGCAGATCTGCCACGGCTCGCCGCCGCCCGACTTCAGCAGCGCGGTCGCGATGATCGGCGTGATGCCCGAGGCGAAGATGCCCGAGAACTGGTAGACGAAGCTGATGCCCGTGTAGCGCACCTTGGCGTCGAACAGGTCGCAGAAGAGGGCGGCCTCCGGCCCGTACACCGACGCATACAGGATGCCGAAGGGCACGATGATCGACAGCCATATGAGCAGCACGCTGCCGCCGCTGTGCGTCATGAGCCAGAAGCCCGGGAATGCCGAGACGGCCGTGATGAGCGAACCCCACATGTACACGCGCGGACGCCCGAGCCGGTCGGACATGCGCCCGAAGAAGGGAATCGCGAAGCACATCACCACTGCCGCGGCCATCACGCCCAGCAGCGCCTCGGTGCGGTTGATCTTGATCGTGCTCGTCAGGTAGTTGATGGAGAACACGCCGAAGATGTTGAAGAACACCCCGTCGATGTAGCGCGCGCCCATGCCCTTGAGCACGTTGCCGGGGTAGCGCCGGATCATGTCCATGAACGGAATGCGCAGCTCGGCGTTGCGGGCCTTCACGGCCGCGAACTCCGGCGTCTCCTTCACGTGCAGGCGGATGTACATGCCCACCATCACCATCGCGCCGGATATCAGGAAGGCGATGCGCCAGCCCCACGACAGGAACTGCTCGTCGGTCAGCAGCCACGACAGCAGCGCCACCACGCCCGAGGCCAGGCACAGGCCGATGGCCAGCCCGATCTGCGGCAGCGAGGCATAGAAGCCGCGCTTTTCCTTCGGCGCGTATTCATACGCCATGAGCACCGCGCCGCCCCATTCGCCGCCCAGGCCTATGCCCTGCGCCACGCGCAGCAGCAACAGCAGCAGCGGCGCCGCGATGCCGATCTGCGCATAGGTGGGCACCAGCCCGATGAGGAAGGTGGCCACGCCCATGATCATCAGTGTGATGACGAGCATGCTCTTGCGGCCGATCTTGTCGCCGAAGTGGCCGAAGATCACGCCGCCCAGTGGCCGCGTGACGAAGCCCACCGCGAAGGTGGTGTAGGCCAGCAGGGTCGACACCACCGGGTCGCTGCCCGGGAAGTAGAGCTTGTTGAACACGATGCCGGCCACCACGCCGTACAGGAAGAAGTCGTACCACTCGATGGTGGCGCCCACCAGGGCCGAAACCACCACCCTGCGAATCGCTTTCTCGTCGCTTGCACTCATGTCTGTCTCCGATGAGGTTTGTCGTGGCGGTCTCTGCGGACCGTGGGGTTCGAAACGGGAACTCAGTGCGCGGCCGCTGCCGCTCTCGCGTCCTCTCTGATCAGGTCGACGGCCTTCTCGGCCATCATCACGGCGGGTGCGTTGGTGTTGCCCGACACCAGCGTCGGCATCGCCGAGCAGTCGATCACGCGCAGCCCCGCCACGCCGTGTACGCGCAGGCGCGCATCGACCACGGCGAGAGCGTCGCTGCCCATGCGGCAGGTGCCGGTGGGGTGGAAGATGGTGGCGCCGTTGTTGCGGCAGAACTCCAGCAGGTCGGCGTCGCTCACCGCGCCTGGGCCGGGCTTCACCTCGCGCTTCACGTAGGGGCGCATCGCGGGAGAGTCGGCGATCGCGCGTGCGGCCTTCACGCCGGCCACGGTGGTCGCGCGGTCGAGTTCGGTAGAAAGATAGTTGGGCTGCATCTCGGGCGGCTCGGCCGCGTCGAGCGAGCGGATGCGCACGTGGCCGCGCGACTCGGGCCGCAGCTGGCACACCGACATCGTGAAGCCCGAGTACGGATGCACCTTGCCGCCCGCCATGTCGGCCGAGAGCGTGGCGACGTGGAACTGGATGTCGGGCGTGGCCGCCACCGGCCGGCCTTCGGCATCCTTCAGCGCGCGCATGAAGCAGCCGCCCTGGTTGATGCCCACGGCCAGCGGGCCGGTGCGGTGCAGCAGCCATTCGAGGCCCATGCCCATCTGTCCGAACCAGGAGTTGAGCTGGTCGTTGGTGGTGATGGGCTTGCTGCATTCGTAGCCCAGGCGGATCTGCAGGTGGTCCTGCAGGTTCTCGCCGACGCCGGGCAGCTCGTGCTGCACCGGGATGCCGAAGCGGTCGAGCAGCACACGCGGACCGATGCCCGAGAGCTGCAGCAGCTGCGGCGACTGCAGCGAGCCGGCCGACAGCAGCACTTCGCCGCGGCAGCGCGCGGTCTTGAGTTCCCCGCCCTGGCGGTAGGTGACGCCGGCGGCGCGCGTGCCGTCGAACAGCAGCCGCTCGGCCATGGCCTCGGTCTCGATGCGCAGGTTGGGCCGCCGCTTCACCGCTGGCGTCAGGTAGGCCTTGGCGGTGCTGCAGCGCCAGCCCCTGTGCGTGGTCAGCTGGTAGTAGCCGGCGCCTTCCTGCTCGGCGCCGTTGAAGTCGTCGGTGCGCGGCACGCCGGTCTGTCCGGCGCCCTCGATGAAGGCTTCGATCAGCTCGTGCTTCGCCGTGATGTCCGACACCTTCAGCGGCCCCTCGCCGCCATGGAAGGCGTCGCCGCCGCGCTGGTTGCCTTCGGAGCGGATGAAGTAGGGCAGCACCTCGTCGTAGCTCCAGCCGGGGTTGCCGAGCGCGGCCCAGTGGTCGTAGTCCTCGCGCTGGCCGCGGATGTAGATCAGGCCGTTGATCGAACTGGAGCCGCCCAGCGTCTTGCCGCGCGGCCAGTAGATGCGCCGGCCGTTCATGTTCGGGTCGGGGTCGGTCTCGAAGCGCCAGTTGTAGGTGGGGCTCCACATCGTCTTGCCGTAGCCGATGGGTAGGTGGATCCACAGCGACCGGTCCGCCGGGCCGGCCTCGAGCAGCAGCACCCGCGTGGCCGGGTCTTCGCTGAGCCGGCCGGCGAGCACGCAGCCGGCGGAGCCCGCGCCGACGACGATGTAGTCGAACTCTTCTTCAGGCATGCAATGGTCCCAGGGAGGTTCTGGAAAGGCGAGCGCCCTCGTTCGAACCGATCCTAGGCCATTGATTTTCGGAACGCAATGTTCCGTTTTTAACGTTTACCCGCATGCCGCACGTCGGCGGCACGGGTGCGGACTCCTTGGCGCTCGCGCCGTCTTACGCCGGACCGCTTTCGGCGGCGAGTCGAAGAGCCGGTTCCACGGCCCGCCGCGGACGCCCGCCCTGGCGCGGGTCGCCGACCCGAAAGGCCGAGACCGCATGCGCCAGCTGCTCGACCTGGAAGTTCATGCTCTGGGCAGCGGCCGCGCTCTGCTCGACCAGCGCGACGTTCTGCTGCGTGGCCTGGTCCAGCTGCATCACCGCTGCGCTGACCTGCGCGACACCGGCGCTTTGCTCCGAGCTGGCCGTACTGATCTCGCCGACGATGTTCGCGACCCGCCTGATGGAATCGACGACCTCCGCCATGGTGGCTCCCGCGCGGTCGACCAGCGCCGAGCCGGCCTCGACGCGATCGACGCTCGCGCCGATGAGGGCCTTGATCTCCTTCGCGGCATCGGCCGATCGGCCCGCGAGACTGCGCACTTCGGAGGCGACGACCGCGAAGCCCCGGCCCTTCTCCCCCGCGCGCGCGGCCTCCACGGCGGCGTTCAGCGCCAGGATGTTGGTCTGGAACGCGATGCCGTCGATCACGCCGATGATGTCGGCGATCCTCCTGCTGCTGTCGTTGATGCTCTTCATCGTCTCCACCACCTGCACGACGACCTCGCCGCCGCGCATCGCCACGCTGCTCGCGCCGTTGGCGAGCTTGTTCGCCTCGGTGGCGCTGGAGGCGTTGCGCCTGACGGTGGCGTTGAGTTGCTCCATGGAGGCGGCAGTTTCCTGCAGCGAGGACGCTTCGGCTTCGGTCCGCCGGGAAAGGTCGTGGTTGCCCTGCGCGATCTCGGAACTCGCGACCGCGATGTTGTTGGCGCAGGAGCGGACCTGACCGATCAGCCTCACCAGCTGGCGCTGCATCGCGACCATCGAGGCGAGCACGCTGCCCTGCGGCGCCTCGTGCGCGCCGTCGATCTCGCCGAGGTCGCCGTCTGCGACCTTGTGGGCCGCCACGCTGAGCATGGCCGGCTCCCCACCGAGCGCCGAGAAGAGTCGGCGCGCGATGAAGACGCCAAGCGCTACCGCCGCGAGCACCGCGAACGAACTCAGCGTGAGCAGCAACGTCAGCTGCCGCGAATAAGCGGAGGCCGAAGACTCGACATCCTTCTGCGAAATTTCCGCGTTGTAGTCGGCGTATTCGACCGAGGCGAGCAGAAGCTGCATGAGCAAGGGCCTGCACACCGTGTTCATTCTTTCGATCGCCTCCTCGCGTTTTCCGGCGGCGGCGAGCTCGACGATCGACAGGGCGACCGGCAGATATTCTTTTTCGATCCTTTCCATCTTTTCGAAGATGGCGCGTTCGCGGTCGGTGACGTCTGCGCCCGTGTCGAGCGCTTTTTTTAGTTCCTTCAACGCGGACCCCAGCTTCTCGTTGCTGCCGACCGCCATCGCCTTGGCTCGGTCTCGCTCCGCGCCCGGGGCCACCAGCACCATCTCGCGCACGCCGATGGCTCGGCGGCTTGCTGCAATGCTGATCTCGCTGGTCAGCGTCTTGCGGTGCGCGATGCCGGCGACGTAGCTGGAGAACCGATGATCGGCTGCATTCAGCGAGCGCAGGGCCAACAGGCTGACGAGCAACACCAGCAACGCGAGGATCGTGAAAGTCCCGGCGAGCAATTTCCGGGTCGAGAAAGTTTTCATAGGTCCGGTATCAGGAGTAGAAAAAAACGAGAGCGCAAGGAGCGCCGGCGGAATTGCCGATTTCTTCAATCGCGCACCAATTCCGTGCTTTTCTTTTCGGATGCAATTGCCATTTCTTGAGGTCGTGCACAGTCTTTTTTTTGATTACAAATTCTTTAAATTTGTTGGCAAATATTGCCAATTCTTTCTCCGGTGATTGCGCCGATGCGTCCCTGAGCCCTTTAAGCGGCAGATGGGAACAGCACAGGCAATGCGAGAGCCGGGCGGTGGAACAATCGCCGGTAGGCCTCCTCTCTCACGGCCATCGGTTTCTGCAACGACTTTCCTTCGCAAGGTTCATCCGCATGCCACGTTCCGCGCGCGCATCCGCCGCAGTGATTCCCACCGCAGCCCCCATTCAGGACGAAGCGGAGTCCGCCGGCCTCTCCGGTTCCTCCGCCGAGCGCAGCCTGCGCCTGCTGGCGCTGCTCGCCAGTGAAGGCCGGGCTCTCACGCTGGCCGACCTGGCCGCGCAGCTCGGCCTGCCCAAGGGCACGGCACACCGCATCTGCACCCAGCTGCTGGCCACCGGCTTCCTGGCCCGCGACGTCGACGAGCGCTCCTTCACCGTCGGCCCCGCGCTGCGGCGGCTGGCCTTCGACACGCTGAACCACGGCGTGGTGCGGGGGCTGCGGCACGAGGTGCTGTCGGCGCTGGTGCGCCAGGTCGGCGAGACCTGCAACCTCACCACCCTCGACGGCGCGCAGGTGCTCTACCTCGACCGCGTCGAGGCGCAATGGCCGCTGCGCCTGACGCTCGACGTGGGCTCGCACGTGCCGCTGCACTGCACGGCCAGCGGCAAGCTGTTCCTGGCGCAGATGCAGGCCAAGGAGCGCGATGCGTTCATCGACGGGCTGCCGCTGGAGCGCATGACGCCCAACACCATCACCAAGGCCGCGGCGCTGCGCGCCGAATGCGAGGCGATCGCGAAGCAGGGCTACTCCTGCGACCGCGAGGAATTCATCGCCGGTCTCGTGGCCGTGGCCGTGCCGGTGCGCGATACGGCCGGCGCGGTGCGCGCCGCGCTGGCCGTGCATGCGCCCACGGCACGCATGTCGATGGACGACGCGCTCGGGCGCATCGATGCACTGAAGGCGGCGGCGCAGAGGATGGCCGGGCTGCTCTGACTTCGGCTTCGGCTTCGTCAGCTTCGAGTGGGCGCGCAGCTGCAGAATCCGCCGCTCGCGACCAACGCAAGAGGAAGAAAGACGAACGCATGCCCAACGCCGCCAAGACCATCCGAAGCTTCAACGCCGGGCGCGATCCCGAAAGGCTGGCGATGAAATACGCCAACCTGCGCTTCAGCCCCTTCGTCTTCCTGCGCGGCACCTGCCACCTCTTCTACGACCGCCTGCCGGCCGGCGGGCTGTTCTCCAAGGCGCCGGCGGCATGGCTGTGCGGCGATGCGCACCTGGAGAACTTCGGCAGCTACAAGGGCGACAACCGGCTCGTCTACTTCGACCTCAACGATTTCGACGAAGCCGCGCTCGCGCCGGTGACATGGGAGCTGGTGCGCTTCCTGTCGAGCATCCTGGTGGCGGGCGAGGGCCTGTGCAAGAGCACCGCCGACGCGGACGCCCTGTGCAAGACCTTCCTCGACTCCTATGCGGGCGCGCTCGTGCTTGGCAAGGCCCGCTGGATCGAGCGCGACACCGCCGGCGGGCTCGTCAGGGACCTGCTCGACACCCTGAAGGCGCGCACCCGCCCCGCGTTCCTCGACCGGCGCAGCGACCGCAAGGGCCGCAGACGCTCCATCCGCTGCGACGGCAGGCATGCGCTGCAGGCCACCGAGGCGCAGCGCGAACGGGTCACCAGGCTCATCGACAACTTCGCCGCCTCGCAGCCCAACCCCGCCTTCTTCAGGGTGCTCGACGTGGCCCGCCGCATCGCCGGCACCGGCAGCCTGGGTGTGGAGCGCTACATCGTGCTGATCGAAGGCAAGGGCTCGCCCGACGCCAATTTCCTGCTCGACCTGAAGCAGGCGCAGCCGTCCTCGCTCGTGCCGCACCTGAAGAAGACCAGGCAGCCCGAATGGCCGTCGGAAGCGCACCGCGTGGTCGGCCTGCAGCGCCGCATGCAGGCCGTGTCGATGGCCTTCCTGCATCCCATCGTCGGCCGCAAGTCGTCGTACGTGCTGCGCGGCCTCCAACCCAGCGAAGACCGCGTGATGCTCGACGTGAACCGCACGCGCCTCGCCGACATCCGCGGCGTGATCGCCGAGATGGGCCAGCTCATGGCCTGGGCGCAACTGCGCAGCTCGGGCCGGCAGGGCTCCGCTATCGCGGATGCGCTGATCGACTTCGGCGCTTCGGCGAAATCGTGGCGCGGGGACTTGCTGGATGCGGCGCGTGAGTGTGCGGCGCAGGTTGTGGAGGATTGGGGGCTCTATTGCGAGGCGTATGACGCGGGGCTGATGGCTCCGCCGGCCTGACAATGCTGGGGAATTCAACGAGCCTACATACCGGATCACATCATGGCAAACGGCTTAAGCGCCACAGAAAAGAACTATCGGATTCGAAGTGAAGCTGATGGGGACGGCACCGTGTTGTGCTTCGATTCGGTGGAAGGATTGCCACACAAAATCATCGGTGATGAAGACGACAGCATGGATGATGTACTGATCGTTCTCGAGGGCCTGGAGGCGCCGAAGAGCCAGCCGACGTTGAAGGAGGGGACGGTTTACACAATCTCCAAGGTCATAGGAGATGTGGAGGTCGATGTGGCGGGAATCTACTGCGTGGAGTTCCTCCTCGACAAGGATTCGCGCCAGCACTATGTAGCGTCGGTAGGGCGGTCCTATGTGCCGGTGGTCCAGATTCTCGATGCATGGACGGAATGCGTTCCTGTGAGTTGGCGAGCGCTCAATCCTTCTTACGGAACTTCCTGGATCGACGCCTGCAGGGCCTTGTCCTCTCCTCGCGATTGGCGGCAGACGCTCGCTACAGACAATGTTGTGCTCGATGTACGAGGCTTGCGAACGCGTGACGAGTTCTATTGCTATATCGGGGAAGCGATTTTTGGCTATCGAGGTTATGCAGGCAGCTGCCTCGACGCATTCGACGAGGTACTGAAGTCCAACAATCCGGAGCGCATTTCTTTTCTGATTTCCGACGAGGCCGAGTTCGATGCGGTTCTGGAAAAGCTCACGGAACGTGCGGACTATGCCCACTTGTTCAAACAAATCCTCATAGAGGCCGGGGCGTCCTTGAGGGTCGAGTCACGGTCTATCCAATCCAGCTGACCACCGACCGCGTCACGCTCATCGCCGCCAACACAAGCAGCAGATTCAACACCAGCCGCCTGAACTGCTCCGGCGACACGCCCTTGAACGAGCGCTGCCCCCACCAGATGCCGGCGAGCATCGCAGGCGCCAGCCACAGCGCCCACTTGAGCGTGTCCGGCCCCAGCAGGTTGCCCGAGGCATGCGCCGACGAGGGCATCAGTGCCGCGCTGATCAGCGACACCACGTCGCTGAAGAGCAGCAGTGCGATCAGCGTGGCGCGCAGCGCGGCGGGGGCCATCTTCGCGGTGCTCAGCAGCACCGCGACCGCGATGCCGCCGATGGCCGCGACGCCGTTGATGAAGCCCGAGGCCAGGCCGGCCGCGAGGCGCAGGCCGCGCGTGGGCTCCAGCGCGACGTGTGCGCCGCCGCGCAGCAGCAATGCGGCGGCCATCAGCAGCACGCCGATCAGGAGGCGCAGCGGCGTCTCCGGCAGCCATGCGAGCAGCGCCACGCCGATGGGAATGCAGATCAGGTTGCCGAGCATCAGCCAGCCCAGCCATGCAAGGTCGACGTCGCGCGCGATGCCGCGCAACTGGCTCAGGCTGGCGAGGATCTCCAGCATGAAGATGGCGGGCACCACGAGCGCGGGCGAGATCACCAGCGACATGCCCGCGACGGTGATGGCGGAGAAGCCGAAGCCCGCGAAGCCGCGCACTATGCCGGCCGCGAACACCACGCAGAGGCTGTAGGCAAGCGTTGCCGGCGCCAGCGGCGGCACCAGCAGGTCGGCGGCCGTCATGCCTGGAAGAGCGGCAGCAGCTTCAGGCGCTGCACCTTTCCCGAAGGGCCGCGCGGGAGGTCCTGCACGAAGCGGTAGTGGCCTGGAGCCTTGTAGCGGCCGAGCACGGTGGCGGCGAACTCGCGCAGCTCTTCCTCGCTGCAGGCGCTGCCTTCGCGCAGCACGATGCACGCGCCGATCTCCTGGCCGTAGTGGCGGTCTGGCACGCCCACCGAGACGGCCTCGAGCACGGCGGGGTGCTTCAGCAGGGCCTCGTCGATCTCGCGCGGCGCGATGTTCTCGCCGCCCTTGATGATGAGTTCCTTGATGCGGCCGGTGACGAAGAAGAAGCCGTCCTCGTCGCGATGGCCCAGGTCGCCGGTGCGCAGCCAGCCGTCGGGCGTGAAGCTCGCGCGGGTGGCTTCCTCGTTCTTGTAATAGCCCAGCATCACGTTGGGCCCTCGAATGACGAGTTCTCCCGTGGTGCCATCGGGCACGGCCGCAAGCTGCGCATCCACCACGCCGGCCATGCAGCCCGAGGCGCGGCCCACCGAGCCGAGCTTGCGCGCGGCCGGGTCCATCGGATTGGAGAACGATGGCGCCGCCGTCTCGGTGAGACCCATGGTCTCGACGATGCCGATGCCGAACATCTGCTCGAACGCGCGCAGGTGCTCCGGTGGCAGCGCGGCCGAGGCCGAACGGCAGAAGCGGATCGACAGCGTCTGCGCGCGCGGCGGCCTGGGGCCTTCGAGCAGGTACGAGATCATGGTGGGCACCACGTTGATCCAGCTGCATTGCGTCTGCGTGGCCTGTTCCCAGAAGCGGCCGGCCGAGAACTTCGGCGGCATCGCGAGGCTGCCGCCGTGCGCCAGTGGCGCGAGCATGGTCACGGTGAATGCGTTGATGTGATAGAGCGGCAGCACCGCCAGCACGCGGTCGGAAGGGCGCAGCTGGTGCTCGATGCTGATGGCATGCGCGTTGGCGGCCAGGTTGCGCTGCGTGAGCATCACGCCCTTGGGATTGCCGGTGGTGCCCGATGTGTACATCAGCAGCGCGACGGCGTCGGGCGAGGGCGGCGGCACGTCGTCGGCGGCTTCTTCCTCGCCGGGCAGCGCATCGCCCTCCGGGTCGACCACCATCAGCTTCACCGGCCGGTCGAAGGCTTCGACGATGCCGCGCACGCGCGACTCCCATTCGGGCGCGACGCAGACCACGCGGCAGTCGGAGTGCGAGAGCACGTAGTGCATCTGCTCGGGCTGCGAGAGCAGGTTGACCGGGTTCACGCGGAATCCGCCGTGCATCGCTCCCAGGAGCAGCCGCAGCGTCTGCAGGCCATTGGGCATGACGACCGAGACGGTGTCGCCCGGCTGCATGCCGAGCCCGCGCAGCACCGCCGAGACGCGGCGGCATCCGCGCGCGAGATCGCCGCAGGTGATGTGCCGTTCCGATTCCGTGGCGCGCGCGTACACCGCGTGCGGCTGCTCTTGTGCCTGCCGCTCGATCAGCGCATGCACGGTGGTCGCGGCCGCCGTCATCTTCAGTTCGCGCCGTGGCTTGCGAAGAAGGCGCCGAAGATGTCTTCCTCGCTTGGCACCACCTCGGGAATCGGGCGCGACACGCGCGTGATGTTCAGGTAGTGGCGGTAGTTCATGTTGTCGGAGAAGTTGTTCCTGCCCCAGGTGCCGCAGCCCATCGACAGCGAGAAGGGCAGCCCGTTGTCGAAGCTGCCGCCGGTGGCGATGCAGTGCGCCTGGTCGACGATCACGCGCGACACCGGCAGCGTGAGGCCGAGCGTGAGCGCTCGATCGGGCACGGCGCTGTGCAGTCCCACCGAATGGCCCGCGCCTTCGTACGAATAGATGCGCGCCACAGCGGCGGCGGCCTCGTCGAAATCGCGCGCCGCGTACACCGCGAGCACGGGGCTGAGCTTCTCTCCGGAGAACGGGTGGTCGTGGCCCACGCCGTCCTCCGCCACCATGAGGATGCGCGGGTCGGCCTCGGCGATCGCCTGCCACGCGGCCCGGTTGGCGCCATCGACCTCGACCGCGCGTTCGGCGATGACGCGCGCAGACTGGCCGATGACGGCGGCAGAGAGCTTGCCCTCGGGCCACATCAGCTTCTGCAGCGTGGCCTTCTGCGCGTCGGCGAGCATGACGGCGCCGCGGTCCTTCAAGGCGGAGAGCATCTTCGCGCGCACCGCATCGACGACCACGAGGCTGTTCTCCGACGAGCAGCTGGTCGCGTTGTCGAAGGTCTTGGAGCGAACGATGCGCTCTGCGGCGGCTTCGACATCCGCCGTCTCGTCGACGATGCCTGCCACGTTGCCTGCGCCCACGCCGAAGGCCGGCGTGCCGCTCGCGTAGGCCGCGCGCACATTGGCCTGCGAGCCGGTGGCCACCACCAGGTCGCACAGCCGCATCAGCTCGGCGGTCGACTGCTTGTTGACCGGCGCCGGCAGCAGCTGCACCAGGTCGCGCGGCGCGCCGATGCGGTCGAACTGCTGGTGGATGAACTCGATGAGCCGCGCCGCCGTCGACCAGCCTTTCGGCGACGGTGCGACGATGACCGCGTTGCGCCCCTTGAGCGCATTGATGATCTTGTTGGCCGGCGTGGCGCCCGGGTTGGTCGACGGGGTGATGGCGCACACCACGCCCACGGGCCGCGCGATCTCGACGATGCCGCGCGCCGGGTCTTCGGCGATCACGCCGACCGAGCGTGCGCCGTGCAGGTCGCGCAGCAGGCCGAAGGTCTTGCGGTGGTTCTTGCGCACCTTGTCCTCGACGTTGCCCACGCCGGTGTCCTTGACCGCCAGCTCTGCCAGTTCGCGGTTGCGCGCCGGCTCGATGATGGCCCAGCCCGCCGCGACCACGGCGGTGTCGACCTGCGCCTGCGACCAGGTCTCGTAGATGCGCTGTGCGGCGCGGGCGCGCGCCACCAGCTCGGCGATTGGGGAGGGCGGAGAGGGATTCATTGAGTTGGCCATGGTTTCGTCGACTTCGATATCTCTTCATTCGGGGAACACCGCGGAACCGGCTTTGCCGGGCCGCTGGTGTTGCGCCCTGGGTAGGAGGTGGCGCAGCGACACGAAGTGCGCGCAGCCTGGGGCGAGCTCAGTCCACCTTGATGTTGGCTTCCTTGGCGAGCTTCTGCCAGCGGACCAGTTCGGCGGTCACGACCTTGCCGAGTTGATCGGGCGTTCCGCCCACGCCTTCGCTGCCCTGGGCGAGCAGCTTGTCGCGGATCTCCGGCTCCTTGACGACGGTGTTGATCACGCGGTTGAGCCTGTCGATGGCGGGCTTAGGCGTCTTGGCGGGCACGAAGACGGCGTACCAGGAGTCGACGTCGAAGTCGGCGATGCCGGCCTCCTGCATCGTCGGCACGTCGGGGAAGGCTGCGCTGCGCCTGGTGGTGGATACGGCGAGCGCCTTGAGCTTGCCGGCCTTCACGAACTGCGCGGCCGCGGGAATCGACACCCACAGCAGCGGCACCTGCCCGCCCATCACGTCGGTCACGGCCGGGCCGCCGCCGCGATACGGCACGTGCGTCATCTGCGTGCCGGTGCGCAGCTTCAGCAGCTCGCCCGCGAGATGGCCGGGCGAGCCGTTGCCCACCGAGGCGAAGGAGATGCTGTCGGGCTTGGCCTTGGCCAGCGCGACCAGCTCTGCCACGGTGTTCGCCGGAAACTGCGTGTTGGCCACCAGGATCTGCGGCAGCGAGGCGACCATGCCCACGGGCGCGAAGTCCTTCGCGGTGTCGAAGCTCAGCTTCGCGTAGATGGCCGGGTTGATGGTGTGCGACGAGAGCGTGAAGAGCACGGTGTAGCCATCCGCTGGCGCCTTCGCCACCAGCTCGGTGCCGATCGAGCCCGCCGCGCCGCCGCGGTTGTCGATGAGCACCTGCTGGCCTAGCAGTGCCGAGAAGCGCTCCTGCACGATGCGCGCGATCACGTCGGTGCCGCCGCCGGGCGGGTAGGGCACGACCAGGCGGATCGGCTTGGTGGGGTAGTCGCCGCCGCTGTCCGCCTGCGCGGCGAGGGGCGATGCAAGGGCGGCGAAGGCAGCGAGAGCCAGCATCCCGGCGCGATGCCAGGGGGCGAAGAGCAACTTCATTCGGGTCTCCTTCTCTTTATGGTGGACATCGGCGACGGTCCGGCCGCTGCAGCGCCCACGCGATAGCCCAGCGTCACGCTGGCATCGCGCGCGCAGGCCATCAGGTGGTCGGCCAGCCCGCGTGCCTGCGTGCGCGCGAAGCGGATCGAGGGCACGCTCATGCCGATGGCCGCCACGGCCTCGCCGCGTGCATTGAGCACGGGCGCGCCGAGGCCGCATACGCCGATGCGCCATTCCTCGCGGTTCTCTGCATAGCCGCGGGTGCGGGAGCGTTCCAGTTCGTTGAAAAGGGTGTCGAAGTCGGTGATGCTGTTCCTGGTGTGCGCCTCCAGCGTGCCCAGGCACTCCTGCAGCGTCGGCACGCCGAGGCCCGCCGCGGCGAGAAGCGCCTTGCCCGAGGCCACGCAGTACGCCGCCGCGCGGCCGCCGATGCGCGAGTAGGCAGCCACAGGCAAGGGGCTGTCGAACTTGTCGAGGTAGACGATCTCCGCGCCGTCGAGCACCGCGAGATGGATGGTTTCGCCCGTGGCCTGCGACAGCCGCGCGAGGTGGGGGCGCAGCAGCGAGCCGATGTCGGATGCCTCGGAGACCATCGCTCCCAGCTCGAAGAGCCTCAGGCTCGGCCGGTAGGCGCTCGTCTCCGGGTCCTGCACGGCCCAGCCGCACTCGACCAGCGTCTGCAGCGTGCGGTGCGCGTTGCTGCGCGCCATGCCGAATGCCTGGGCCAGTTCGCTGACGCGGCAGCCGCGCTGCTGGCGCACCATCCATTCGAGGGCGGCGAGGCCCTTGGCAAGCGTCGAGTCCATGGGGCTGGGGTCTTCATTGGCGTTCCAAATAATGGAACGGCGTTCTTGATTTTGAAACGCAATGATGAACCCGAAGCGCCCTTTGTCAATCGGGGACTTGGATGTAGTCCCAAAGGCTTCAGCAGGCCGCCTGTGCGGCGCTCAACGGCGGTGCCGCCCGGCCATGAGCTCGATGACTTCCCGGAAGATGGCGTTGCCGCTCGCGTTCGCGAGGTCGAGCACGTGGCTGCGGCTGTAGTAAGGGCTCAGGTCGAGGCCCACGCCGATGCCGGCGATCTCGATGTCGCCGCGCTGTTCCTGCCGTGCGATCACGTCGCGCAGGTGATGGTCCAGGTAGTGCGCGTCGTTGGCGAGGTGCGTGGCGCTGTCCATCGGCGAGCCGTCGGAGATCGCCAGCAGCAGCTTGCGCGCTTCACCTCGCTGTCGCAGCCGCGTGCAGGCCCAGTCGATGGCTTCGCCGTCGATGCCTTCGCGGAACAGGTCGGCCTTGAGCAGCGCCGCCATCGCCGGGCGCGCGCGCCGCCACGGCGTGGCCGCGGCCTTGAAGACGATGTGGCAGCGCTCGTTGAGCCGGCCCGGGTGCGGCGACCGGCCCGCGCGCACCCATTCGCGCTGCGGGCGTCCGCCGTTCCATGCGCCGGTGGTGAAGCCGAGCACCTCGCAGGCCACGCCAGCCTGCTCGAGCGCGCGCGCGAAGACGTCGACCATCATCGCGACCGACTCGGCGTGTTCCTTCATCGAGCCCGAGCAGTCGATGAGGAAGGTGACGATGCAGTCGGCGATCGGCTCCATGCGATCGATGCGGAACAGCCGGCGCTCGGTGGGCGAGGCAATGAGTTGCGCGAGGCGGCGTCCATCGACGAGCCCTTCTTCCTGCGCGCCGTCCCAGCCGTCGCGCTCGGGCTCGGCGAGCAGGGCGCGCAGTTCGCGCGCGAGGCGGGCGATGTTGACGCCCTGCGCTGCGATGCGGCGGTCGAGCTTCTCGCGATGGCCCACAAGCACTTCCTTGCGTGCGAGCGCGGCGGCGTCGTGCTCGCGGTCGTAGGCATCGGTGAAGACGCGGTAGGCTCCGCCCGCGCCCTCGAGCACCTCGCTGCGGCCCGACTCGGCGGTGGTGAAGCGCTCGACGATCTCCTGGTCCATGTCGGCCACGAGGCTGAACACGCTGCGCTTGTCGTCCACGTGCGCATCGCGCTGGGCTTCGCCGTCTTCCTCGCCGGCCTCGTGAAGCATCGCGGCGACGGTGCGCGCGATGGCGCGGGCGTGCACTGCGTAGGCGGCCTGGTCGGCGCGGTCCTTGCGCAGGCCGGCCAGCGCATGCCCGATCAGCGGCGCGAGCGCGAAGCGCGTGGCTTCGAGCATGTCCTCGGTTTCTTCCACCACCTGCTGGCCGCTGACGCGTGCACGGCAGATCTGCGCCACGGCGTACAGCAGCAGGCCGCGCGAGGTGTCGGTCAGGCCCGAGTGATGGAAGGCGAGAGACCACTGCTCGTGCCGGTGCCGAAGGTTGTGCCGCATGCCGGCCATGACGTCGGGCGCGAGCGCCTCCACGCGGAACTGCTCCAGCATCTCGAACAGCATGCGCTCGACGGGCTCCTCGGGCCGCAGGCTTTCATGCAGTGCGGCATCCGATGCGGTGAGCCGCAGCGCGAGGCCGTCCGCCACGCCGCGGAACGATGCGAAGTCGTCGGTGTCGGGCGACGGATGCAGGTGCGGCGCGAACCACGGCAGCGCCGTGCGGCCGCGGTGCAGCCGCCGTCCGCGGAAATGCAGGTCGCGCTCGCCGCTGAAGGCACGCACCACGCCCGCGCACAGCTCCGCCACGAGTTCTTCCTGCCGCACGCGGCGCTGCATCGCGCTCGCTGAGCCGCTGTTCATTCGCGCGCGTCCGACGAGAGCTGGTGCGACTCCCTCAGCTCGCGGTCGAAGCAGCGCTGGAAATACTCCGCCACCAGCGGACGCTCCGCGTCGTCGCACTTGTTGACGAAGGAAAGGCGGAAGGCCAGCGCCGGGTCCTTGAAGATCTCGACGTTCTCCGCCCATGTGATGACGGTGCGCGGCGACATCAGCGTCGAGAGGTCGCCGGCCGCGAAGCCCTTTCGCGTGAGGTCGGCCACGGCCACCATCGCTGCGACCAGCTTCGTGCCCGCCTCGTCGGCCAGCGAAGGCACGCGCGCCTGCACGATGGCGATCTCTTCCGCCGCGGGCAGGTAGTCGAGCGAGGCCACGATGTTCCAGCGGTCGATCTGCGCATGGTTGAGCCGCTGCGCGCCGTGGTACAGGCCGTTGAGGTTGCCCAGCCCCACCGTGTTGGCCGTGGCGAACAGGCGGAAGAAGGGGTGCGGCCGCAGCACCCGGTTCTGGTCCATCAGCGTGAACTTGCCGTCGCGCTCCAGGATGCGCTGGATCACGAACATCACGTCGGGCCGCCCCGCGTCGTACTCGTCGAAGATCAGCGCCACCGGCCGCTGCAGCGCCCACGGCACGATGCCTTCCTGGAACTCGGTGACCTGCTTGCCCTCGCGCAGCACCACCGCGTCCTTGCCGACGAGGTCGAGCCGGCTGATGTGGCCGTCGAGGTTCAGGCGCACGCAGGGCCAGTTCAGCCGGGCCGCCACCTGCTCGATGTGGGTCGACTTGCCGGTGCCGTGCAGGCCCTGCACCATCACGCGCCGGTCGCGCATGAAGCCCGCGAGGATGGCGAGCGTCACGTCGGGATTGAAGCGGTAGACCGCATCGACCTCGGGCACGTGGTCGTCGAAGGCTTTGGACGGGCTGAAGGCGGGCACGCGCAGGTCGGAGTCGATGCCGAACACCTCGCGCACGCTGAGCATCCGGTCGGGTCGAAGGTCGGCGGTGTCGGTCATGGCGTTTCCTGCGAAAAGGGTGTCTTCAGGCCCGAGCATGGTCGACGCGGTCGGAGGCCGCGTCGGCGTCGATGCGGCTCAGGGCCTGCGCCGCACGCTGCAGCGCGGGCAGCAGGCTCTTCGCCTTGGCGGCGTCGAGCCGCATCACCGGCGCCTGCACCGCGATGCAGAGGTTCGACGGGGCGTCGTCGCCCGAGGGCACCAGCGTGGCGATGCAAAGGAGGCCCGGCAGGAACTCCTCGTGGTCGATGGCGTAGCCGTCCTTGCGCACGCGCTGCACTTCCTTCTCCAGTGCCTCGGGGTCTGTCAGCGTCCTTTGCGTGTACGGCTCCAGCGGCGCGTGGGACAGCAGCCGGCGGCGCTGCGCCGCGCTCATCTGCGAGAGAAAGATCTTGCCGCTGGCCGAGCAGTGCACCGGCACGCGCGAACCCGAGTGCAGGTAGAAGCGCAGCGGCGCGGCGGTTTCCACGCGGTCGAGGTACACGACCTCGCTGCCCGAGAGGGCGGTGAGGTTGCAGCTCTCGCCGATCTCCTCCACCAGCTGGCGCAGCACCGTGTGGCGCGCGCCGTGCAGGCTGTCGTTGAGCAGCAGGTTCTCGGCCAGCCGCCGCAGCCGCGTGCCGATGCCGTAGTGCCGCCCGTCGCCTTCGCGCTGCAGCAGCCCCGCGCCTTCGAGCTGCTGGAGCATGCGGTGCAGCGTGGGCTTGGGCAGGCCGGTTTCTTCCACCAGGCCCTGCAGCGAATAGCGCTGGTCTTTCGCGGCCATGACTTCGAGCAGCGAGAACAGGCGCATGGTGGGCGAATCACCACCCTGGGTCGCAGGGTCCTGCGCTTCAGGCGTGAGGCCTTTGACGATCTTCATGGCGCGGATCATATGCGTTTTACAAAAAAAGAGACAAGACGTTCCGATTTTTGTAAATTGTTTGACGCGAGCCGGATGCCGTCCTATATTCCGCCGAAACGAATTCCGGAACAAGTCGTTCCGACTTTTAGAGTACAACCTCGCCCCTCATCCTCCCAGGAGACGCCCCCATGAGCCAGAAGCCAGCCGCCGCCCCCGCACGCGAAGCCGTCAAGGGCGTGCAGAAGATGACGCCCTCCGAGGCCTTCGTCGAGACCATGGTCGCCAACGGCGTGACCGACATCTTCGGCATCATGGGCTCGGCCTTCATGGACGCGATGGACATCTTCGCGCCCGCCGGCATCCGGCTGATCCCGGTGGTGCACGAGCAGGGCGGCGCCCACATGGCCGACGGCTATGCGCGCGTGTCGGGCCGCCACGGCCTGGTCATCGGCCAGAACGGCCCCGGCATCAGCAACTGCGTGACGGCCATCGCGGCCGCCTACTGGGCGCACAGCCCGGTGGTCATCGTCACGCCCGAGACCGGCACCATGGGCATGGGCCTGGGCGGCTTCCAGGAAGCCAACCAGCTGCCGATGTTCCAGGAGTTCACCAAGTACCAGGGCCACGTCAACAACCCCAAGCGCATGGCCGAGTACACGGCGCGCTGCTTCGACCGCGCCATCTCCGAGATGGGCCCGACGCAGCTGAACATTCCGCGCGACTACTTCTACGGCGAGATCCAGTGCGAGATTCCGAAGCCCATGCGCGTGGAGCGCGGCGCGGGCGGCGAGCAGAGCCTGGAGGCGGCTGTCGAGCTGCTGGCCTCCGCGAAATTCCCGGTGATCCTTTCCGGCGGCGGCGTGGTCATGGGCGACGCGGTGGAGGAGTGCAAGGCCCTTGCCGAGCGCCTGGGCGCGCCGGTGGCCAACGGCTACCTGCGCAACGACTCCTTCCCCGCGAGCCACCCGCTGTGGGCTGGCCCGCTCGGCTACCAGGGCTCCAAGGCCGCGATGAAGCTGATCGCGCAGGCCGACGTGGTGCTCGCGCTCGGCTCGCGCATGGGCCCGTTCGGCACGCTGCCGCAGCACGGCATGGACTACTGGCCGAAGGAGGCGAAGATCATCCAGGTCGAGGCCGACCACACCAACCTGGGCCTGGTGAAGAAGATCACCGTCGGCATCCACGGCGACGCCAAGGCCACCGCGAAGGAACTGCTCAAGCGCCTGCAGGGCAAGACGCTGGCCTGCGACGCCACCAAGGCCGAGCGCGCCGACAAGATCAAGGCCGAGAAGGTCGCGTGGGAGAAGGAGCTCGACGAGTGGACCCACGAGCGCGACCAGTTCAGCCTCGACGTCATCGAGGAAGCCAAGGGCGAGAAGACGCCCACCGGCGGCAGCTACTTGCATCCTCGCCAGGTGCTGCGCGAGCTCGAGAAGGCCATGCCGCCGCGCGTGATGGTCTCCACCGACATCGGCAACATCAATGCCATCGCCAACAGCTACCTGCGCTTCGAGGAACCGCGCAGCTTCTTCGCGCCGATGAGCTTCGGCAACTGCGGCTACTCGCTGCCCACCATGATCGGCGCCAAGTGCGCGGCGCCCGACCGCCCGGCCGTGGCCTATGCCGGCGACGGCGCGTGGGGCATGAGCATGGTCGAGATCATGACGGCCGTGCGCCACGACATCCCGGTGACGGCGGTGGTCTTCCACAACCGCCAGTGGGGCGCCGAGAAGAAGAACCAGGTCGACTTCTACAACCGCCGCTTCGTGGCCGGCGAGCTCGAGAGCGAGAGCTTCGCGGGCATCGCCAAGGCCATGGGCGCCGAGGGCATCGTGGTCGACAGGCTCGAGGACGTGGGCCCGGCGCTGAAGAAAGCCATCGACATGCAGATGAACGAGCGCAAGACCTGCGTGATCGAGATCATGTGCACGCGCGAGCTGGGCGACCCGTTCCGCCGCGATGCGCTGTCGAAGCCGGTACGATTCCTCGACAAGTACAAGGACTACGTCTGAACGCCACCCATTGCACCCCATGACCGGTTCGCTGCTGACGCTCAACGCGGGTTCGTCGTCGATCAAGGTCGCGCTGTTCGATGCGGCCGTCGATGGCGGCTCCGCGTTGCCGGCGGCGCGCTGGTCGGGGCAGGCCGACGGGCTGGGCGCAGGCCTGAAAGCGCGGCTTCGCATACGCGATGCCGACGGGCAGACGCTGCACGACGTGCCGCTCGAAGGCGCGCAGGCCTCGCACCAGGGGGCGCTCGCGGCGCTGCTGGACTGGCATGCGAAGCAATCGGGAGCAGGGCGCATCGCGGCAGTGGGCCATCGCATCGTGCATGGCGGCGCGGATTTCGTGGCGCCGGTGCGCATCGATGACGGCGTGCTCGAAGCGCTGGCCAAGCTCGAACCACTGGCGCCGCTGCACCAGCCGCACAACCTCGCAGGCGTGCGTGCAGCGATGGCCGCCTTCGATGGCGTCCCGCAGGTGGCGTGCTTCGACACCGCCTTCCATGCGGTGCAGCCCGAGGTCAACCGCCGCTTCGCGCTGCCGCGCGAGTTGCACGACGCAGGTGTGCGTCGCTACGGCTTCCACGGCCTTTCCTATGAATCCATCGTCGCGCAGTTCGCCGGCATCGCACCCGAACTCGCGCAGCGGCGCGTGATCGTCGCGCACCTGGGCAACGGCGCCTCGATGTGCGCGATCGCACAAGGCCGATCGGTCGCGACGACGATGACCTTCTCTCCGCTCGACGGCCTCACGATGGGCACGCGCTGCGGCCACCTCGACGCGGCCGTCGTCCTCTACCTGATGCGCGCGCGCGGCATGTCGGCCGACGAGGTCGAGGCGCTGCTGTTCCGCCGATCGGGACTGCTCGGCATCTCGGGCGTGTCCAGCGACATGCGCGTGCTGGAGGCTTCGGCCGAGCCTGCCGCCGTCGAGGCCATCGGCCACTTCGCCGAGCAGGTGGTGCAGCACATGGGCGGCCTCGCGGCTGCACTGCGCGGCGTCGATGCCATCGTGTTCACCGGTGGCATCGGCGAGAACGGGGCCGCTCTGCGCGAGCGCATCCTCGAAGATTGCGAGTGGATGGGCGTGAATGTCGACGCCGCAGCCAACCGCAGCGGGGCGGCACGGCTGACGACGGCCGAGAGTCCCGTCAGTGCGTGGGTGCTGCGTACCGACGAGGAAGCGGTGATCGCCAGGCACACGGCGCGCGTGCTGCGGGCCGCCGGCTGAAGGGCGCGCTCTCGTCTCTTCGATCTGATCGCTGCAAGGAGCGCGCCGCCCGGGAGTTCAGTGGCGCGTCATCTTGCCGACGAACTCAGGTGGAGCACAACAGGAGCAGGGCTTGGTCTTCTTCGACCATCTGGCCCTCCCGCACGAGGATGGAGGTGACCACGGCGTCTGCCGGTGCCAGCATCTCGATCTCCATCTTCATGGATTCGACGACGACGAGCGGTTGCCCGTTCTGGACCCGCTCCCCTGGCGCGACGAGCACTTTCCAGACCGATCCGGTCACGTCGGACGTCAGGGACACATCACGCATCTTGGGCTTCTTTCAGGAATGGGAGGACGAGGGAAAAAGGACCGCGGCGGCCAGGCTGCGGGTCGCGGTGGGGGAGGTCGATGCCGCCGATGGGGAAGTCGAGGGCGATGCAGGCCGAACTCGGGTGCTTCAGTGCCGCGAGTTCGACGTTCATCGTGATCTCTCCGTATTGCACTGGGCTAGGCGCGCAGCGCCTGGGCCAGGCTCGCCATGGCCGAGGCGCGGCGCTGTAGCAGCCGCTGGGCGGCTTCCAGCGCGATGCGCTCGAAGCGGATCGATTCGCCCGGCATGCGCTGGGCCAGCAAGGGCAGGTCGACGCCCGCGACCTGGGCGATGCGCGGGTAGCCGCCGCTGGTCTGGCGGTCGGCCATCAGCACGATGGGCTGGCCGTCCGGCGGAACCTGCATCGTGCCGAAGGCGACCGCCTCGGACAACATGTCGCGCGGTGCGGTGCGCTGCAGCGCGGGCCCTTCGAGCCGGTAGCCCATGCGGTCCGACTGCGAGCCGATGCGGTAGTCCTCGGACAGCAGGGTGCGGTGCGACACGTCGGTGAACTGGGGCCATTCCGGTCCCTCGACGATGCGGACCGTGGCGCCTGCCGCACCGCGCTCCAGCAAGCCGTGCAGCAGAGCGCTCGCGGTGGGCGTGACGACGGTCGGTGCGCCAGGCGTGAAGGCCGGCAGGGCAATGACATCGCCCTTGCGGAGCGCGCGTCCCTGAAAGCCGCCGAGTGCGCCGCGTAGGTAGGTGCTGCGGCTGCCCATCGCAGCCGGCAGGCCGAAGCCGCCGGCCAGCGCAAGGTAGCTGCGCAGGCCGCCGCGGCGTTTGCCGAACTGCAGCAGTGCGCCAGCCGGCACATGCACGGGCTGCAGCATCGGGATCGGCGTGGCGGCGTCGGTGCCGGCAGGCTGCAGGGTAGGGCTCAGGTCCGCGCCGGCGAGCGCGATGAGGCTGTCGCGGCCGAAGCGCAGCGAGGGCCCCATCAGCGTGATCTCGAGCGTGGCTTCTTCGGCGGTGTTGCCGGCGATCAGGTTGGCGATGCCGTGCGACAGCGGGTCCATGGCGCCGCACACCGGCATGCCGATGGCCTGCGAGCCGATGCGCCCCAGGTCCTGGAAGGTGCTCAGCAAGCCCGGCTTGACCACTTCGAGACTCATGCGGCCTCCATGGCGCGGGCGAAGCTGTCGGGGTCGATCGCCTTGAACCGGATGCGGTCGCCGGGGCGCAGCATGCATGGTTCGGCGCGCGCGGGATCGAACAGCCGCAGCGGGGTGCGACCGATCATGTGCCATCCGCCGGGTGCGGCCACCGGGTAGACCACGGTCTGCCGGTTGGCGATGCACACGGTGCCCATCGGCATGTGGGTGCGCGGCGTCGCGCGGCGGGGGATGGCCAGCGCCGGATCGAGCCGGCCCACGTAGGGGTTGCCGGGCGCGAACCCGATCATGTAGACGCGCTGCTCTTCGCTGGGGTTCTGGTGCAGGGCGATGAGTTCGTCCGGCGTCATGCCACAGGCGGCGGAGGTCTCCTCGAGGTCGGGACCGAACTCGCCGCCATAGCACACGGGGATCTCGATCAGCCGGTCGGTGGCGCCGATGGACAGCCCTTCGCGCTCGGGCAGCAAGGGCGACAGCAGGCGCAACAGCGCTGCGAAAGGGCTTTCGTTGCCATCGGTGGGAATGGCGTCGGCGCGGTAGTGCACGCCGACCACGCTGAAGGCCGGCAGCACATCGGTCACCCCCGGCAGGCGGCCGGCGGCGAGCGCGACGGCGATGCGGTCGGCCAGCGCGCAGACGCGGCGGTTGACGACAGGGTCCAGCGTGTCGCCGAGGACGATGCGCAGCGCGCTGTCGCCAAGTGGCTCGATGCGTGCTGCGGGGGCAGACAAGACGCTCATGACGTCGCCTGCGCCGCGCGGGCTTCCATGGCCTCGAGAACGGCGCCGCGTTCGCGCTCGACGAAACCGGTGTCCATCTCACCGGCCACGAAGGCGGGATGGTCGAGCAAGGCCTGGAGGAACGCCCCGTTGTGCTGGATGCCTTCGATCTCGAGCGCCTGCAGGGCGAGCCGCATGACGGCGATCGCGGTCTCGCGATCGGGGCCGTGCGAGATGAGCTTGGCGATCATCGGGTCGTAGTAGGGCGTGACGGCATCGCCCTGGCGCACGCCGCAGTCGATGCGCAATCGGGTGGATGCGGCCGGCAGCACGAGGCGCTTGAGCAGCCCGGGCGAAGGCATGAAGTTCCTGCGCGGGTTCTCGGCATAGAGCCGGCACTCGATGGCTGCTCCGCTGCCGCGGATGTCGTCTTGCTTCATGGTCGGCAACTCACCCGCGGCCAGCCGGATCTGGGCCTGCACCAGATCCCAGCCGGTGAAGGCCTCGGTCACTGCGTGCTCGACCTGGATGCGGGTGTTCATCTCCAGGAAGAAAAATTCGTGCGTGGCTGCATCGACGATGAACTCGACGGTGCCCGCGCCTGCATAGCGCTGGCTGCATGCAAGTGCGACGGCCGCATCGGCCATGGCGGTGCGCACTCCGGCGGGCAGGTGCGGCGCGGGGCATTCCTCGACGATCTTCTGGAACCGCCGCTGCACCGAGCATTCGCGCTCGAACAGATGGACGGCCCGGCCGTCGCCGTAGCCGAAGACCTGGATCTCGATGTGACGGGCGCGGGCAACGTAGCGCTCCAGGTAGACATCGGATTGCCCGAATGCCTTCTGCGCCATCGTCTGCGCCGACTCGATGGTGGCCTGCAACGCGTCGGCGCCGTCGACGCGCTTCATGCCGATGCCGCCGCCCCCGCCGACCGCTTTCACAAGCAGCGGGTACCCCACGCGTGCAGCTTCCACGTGCCAGCTTGCGGGGTCGCCCTGGGCAAGACTGCTGCTTCCGGGCAGCACCGGCACGCCGCTGTCCACGGCGATCCGGCGCGCGCGGGCCTTGTCGCCCATGTCGGTGATGGTCTGCGGATCGGGGCCGATCCAGGCCATGCCGGCCGCCAGCACCGCCCTGGCGAAGGCAGCGTTCTCCGACAGGAAGCCATAGCCGGGATGCACGGCCTGCGCGCCGTGTTCGAGGGCGGCCTGCAGCACCTTGTCCGCGTCGAGGTAGCTCTGCGAGGCCGCAGCCGCGCCGATGGGCACGGCGATGTCGGCGAGCTCCACGTGCAGTGCATCGGCGTCCGCATCAGAATGGACCGCGATGGTGGCGATGCCCAACTGGCGGCAGGCCCGGATGATGCGGCAGGCAATCTCTCCCCGGTTGGCAATGAGGATCTTCTGGAACACGTTGGCGGTCGTGAATGAAAGGAGGAGGCAGTCTAGGAATGGCCGCCTGCATTGCCAACCCAGAACTTTTGCGCCGATCCATTCAGGAATATTGAACAGGTGGCAACACGCGCCGACGCACCCCTTTGTCTGCCTGTCCGTCCCCGCCCCGGTTCAGGCCAGCAGGGTCACCCAGCGTGCATCGTGGCGCCTGCAGAAGTTGCGCGCTCCCTTGCGCAGGACCTCGGCGGTGCGCACCACCAGGGGTGCGGCATTCCATGGGTACCAGAGCGACATCTTGAAAGCCGGCAGCGGCGGAAGGTCGAGCTCGACCAGGTCGCCGCGCTCGATCTGTTCCTTCACGAAGATGCCCGGCACGAGCGCCACGCCCACGCCTTCGCGCGTCAGCGCCAGCTGGGCGGTGATGCTGGGCGCCGCCGACACCCGCAGTTCGCTCAGCGCCACGCCCTGGCGGCCCGCCATCTGCTGGATGACGTTCATCGCATCCAGGTAGGGCTGTGTGCCGCGCACCTGCGTCAGCAGCTGCTGGCGCAGCACGCTGTGCTGCAGGTCCCGCCTCGGGAGCAACCCCTTGCGGGCCACCCAGTGGACGGGCAGCATCATCAGGTCTTCCACGGTGGCGTGGGAGGGATGCACGGCACTGGATACGCGCATCACCAGGTCGAGGTTGCCCGACAGCATCTGTTCGGCGAGGTTCACGGTGAGGTCCACCTGCAGGTCGAGCTCGACGCCGGGAAGGCTGGAGCGCATGAGCTTCATCAGGTCGGGCAGGCAGGTATGCACGACCGTCTCGATGATGCCCACGCGCACGCGCCCGCCGATCTCTGCGCCGGTGTCGCGCGCGGCGGCCTCCATCTTGCGCGTGGTCTCCAGCAGCGACTCGGCGGGCTGTACCAGCCGTGCTCCCTGCTCCGTCAGGGTCATGCTCCTGCCGTCGTACAGGAACAGCGACACCCCCAGCTCCTCTTCCAGCGAGCGCAGGCGCATCGAGATGGCGCCAGGCGTGGTGTGCATGACCTCCGCGACCCGGCGGACGCTGCCGATGCGGGCCAGAAGAATGAAGGTTTCCACGAAACGGGTGTTCATCGTCGGTATTCCAAATGAGTGCGTGCAGCGCTCCGTCTTGGTGGGCCGTGTTCGATTGTTGTGCGCTGCTGTTCAAGTCTTCTGAACAGCTGCTTCGACAATTCTTCGATGGACGGTGGACCTGCACGCTTCATAAAGTAAGCAACTTCCTTGCTCACACGCCGAAACGCCATGACCGTCGCTTCTTCGCCCCTTGCCTTCAGGCAGCTCGTACGTGCCGGCCGGTTCACCGCACAGACCGCCGGGCAGTGCCCAGGCTACACCCAGGGGAACCTCGCGATCATGCCCGGCGAGTACGCCGACGAGTTCCTGCGCTTCGCTCGGCTGAACCCGAAGTCGTGCCCGGTGATCGGCATCACCAAGGTCGGCGATCCGGCCGTGCCGGAGCTCGGCGAGGACATCGACCTGCGCACCGACGTTCCTGGCTACTGCCTCTTCCGCGATGGCGAGAAGGTCGCCGAAGTGCCCCATCTGCGCGAACTCTGGCGCGATGACCTCGTCGGCTTCGTCATCGGTTGCTCGCTGTCCTTCGAGGAGGCGCTGCTGGAAGGCGGCGTGCCCGTTCGCCACATCGAGCAGAACACCACCGTTCCGATGTACGACACCAACCGCCCCAACGGTACCGCCGGACGCTTCGGCGGCATGGGCGTGGTCAGCATGCGGCCCATGACGGCGGCGCAGGCCATTCGCGCCGTGCAGATCACGTCGCGCTTTCCCAGCACGCACGGCGCGCCGGTGCACCTGGGCAATCCGGCCGAGATCGGCATCGCCGACATCGACGCGCCCGACTACGGCGAGGCCGCGGAGATCCGTCCCGGCGAGATTCCCGTCTTCTGGGCGTGCGGGGTCACGCCGCAGCAGGCGATTCGTTCGGCCCGCCTGCCCTTTGCGATCACCCACAAGCCCGGCCACATGCTGGTCACCGACGTCCGCAACAGCCACCTCGCGGTGTTCTGAAGCGGCTCTCCGATTCCGTCACCCATCCTCACCAGGAGTCATTCGATGAAACGCAGGCAAGTTCTTCTCGGCGCGGGCGCAGCGGCCGTTCTTCAGGGCGCATGGACCGAGGCGCTGGCCCAGGGCAAGGAGGTCGTCGTCGGCGCGATCTATCCGCTGACCGGTTCCAGCGCGCAGGTCGGCATCGACGCCAAGCAGGCCTTCGAGACCGCGCTGGACATCATCAACAACGCCAGTGCGCTCGACCTGCCGACCGCCAGGAATGCCGGCCTGGCCAACCTGGGCGGCGCCAAGGTGCGCGTGGTCTATGCCGACCACCAGGCCGATCCGCAGAAGGGCCGCTCGGAGGCCGAGCGCCTCATCACGCAGGACGGCGTCTGCGCCATCGTGGGCTGCTATCACTCGTCGGTGTCCACCACGGTCAGCGCGACCTGCGAGCGCTACGGCGTGCCCTTCGTCTGCGCCGATTCCTCCTCGCCCAGCCTGAGCCGCCGCAACCTGAAGTTCTTCTTCCGCACGGCGGCGCACGACGAGATGTTCTCCGAAGCGATGTTCGATTTCATGGATGCGCTCAAGGCCAAGGGCCAGAAGATCGGCTCGGTGGGACTCTTCTACGAAGACACCATCTTCGGCACTGACTCCTCCACCGTGCAGCGCAAGCTCGCCACCGATCGCGGCTACAAGATCGCCTGCGACATCAAGTACCGCAACAACTCTCCGTCGCTGACCGCGGAAGTGCAGCAGATCAAGAACGCCAATCCGGACGTGCTCATGCCATCGAGCTACACCACCGACGCAATCCTGCTGACCAACACGATGGCGTCGCTGGGCTACAAGCCGCGCAACATCGTTGCGCAGGCCGCGGGCTTCGTCGAAAAGCCGGCGCTCGACGCGGTCGGCGACAAGCTGGTCGGGATGATCAGCCGCGCGAGCTTCTCCGAGGACATGGGCGAGAAGCGCGCCTCTGCGAAGGCCGTGAATGCGATGTTCAAGGCCAAGGCCGGCCGCGACATGAACGACCAGACATCCCGCCAGTTCAGCGCCCTGATGGTGCTGGCCGAAGCGATCGACCGCGCCGGATCGGTCGACCCGCGCAAGATCCGCGATGCGCTCGCCGCCACCGACATCCCGGGCGAGAAAACCATCATGCCGTGGTCGCGCGTGAAGTTCGATGCCACCGGCCAGAACACGTTCGCCAACCCGGTGCTGATCCAGTGGACCAAGGGCCGCTTCGTCACCGTGTATCCGTTCGAGGTCGCCACTGCCAAGCTGGCGTGGCCGATGAACGCCTGAGCGCCTTGTTCGCAACGCCGCCGTTCGCACCATGACCGCTTCCGCATTGATGCAGATCCTGGCCAGCGGCCTGCTGATGGGGCTGATCTACGGCATGGTCGCCGTGGGCCTGTCTCTCATCTTCGGGCTGATGGACGTCGTGAACTTCGCCCATGGCGAATTCATGATGCTGGCCATGTACGCCACCTTCGGGTGTTTCGTCTTCTTCCACATCGACCCCGTGCTGGCCCTGCCGCTCGTGGCGGCCGTGATGTTCATCTTCGGGGCCAGCGTCTACTTCGGCGTGGTGCGCCATGCGCTGCGGGTGAAGGTCAACGCCGGCATGGTGCAGATCTTTGCCACCTTCGGCCTGGCCACGCTGATCCAGGGCGCTGCGCAGTTCTTCTTCACGCCCGACTACCGCAACATCGGCGACAACGGCTGGCTCGGCGGCAAGACGCTGGAGGTGAGCGGTCTGTTCCTGCCGTTGCCGCAGGTGTTCGGCGCGGTGGTTTCCCTGATCGCCTTCGGCGGCCTGTACCTGCTGATGAAACACTCCGACTTCGGCCGTGCGCTGGAAGCCACGCGGGAAGACAAGGGCGCCGTGGCGCTGGTCGGCATCGACAGCAACCGGGTCTTCGCGCTGGGCTGGGGCATGGGTGCGGCACTGGTCGGCGTGGCGGGCGCGGTGCTCTCCACCTTCTACTACATCCATCCGCAAGTCGGCGCCGCGTTCGGCACCATCGCCTACATCACCGTGGCGCTCGGCGGTTTCGGCAGCGTCTTCGGCGCCTTCGCGGCTGGCATCGTCGTCGGCCTGGTCGAGGCGCTGACGGCCGTCGTACTGCCGCCGGCCATGAAGTCCATGGGCATCTACGTGCTCTACCTGGCCATCATCTTCCTGCGTCCGCAGGGCCTCTTCGGAAGACTCTGATGCAACCGACGATCCTCGCTGCCACCACGGCACCCGCCGTGGCGGCTTCCACGAACGCCGCCGACGACGCGGTGCACAGCTTCGGCCGGCGCCGCCGCATGCAGCTCGTCGTTGCACTGGTGATCTTCGTACTGGCCGCGCTGTCGCCGCTGGTCGTGCAGAACGCCTATCTGCGAAACGTCATCGTGCTCACCTTGATGTACGCCGCCCTGTCGCAGGCCTGGAACATCCTCGGAGGCTACTGCGGCCAGATCTCGCTGGGGCACGCGCTGTACTTCGGAGTGGGTGCCTATGCCACCAGCAAGCTCTACGTCGGCTTCAACCTGCTGCCCTGGTTCGGCATGCTGGGCGGCGGGCTGATGGCCGCGGCATTGGCGGTGGTTCTGGGCTACGGCTGCTTCCGGCTGAAGGGGCACTACTTCTCCATCGCCACCATCGTGATCGCCGAGATGGGGCTGCTCATCGTGCACAACTGGGAATGGTTGGGCGGCGCTTCGGGCATCCAGTGGCCCTTCGGCGAGGACAGCTGGGCGACCCTTCAATTCGCCCGCGACAAGACGCCCTACATCCACTTCGCGGTCGGCCTGCTGGCGCTCACCTGGTTCATCTGCTGGCTGATCGAGGACTCGCGCTGGGGCTACTGGTGGCGTGCAGTCAAGGACAACCCCGAGGCTGCCGAGAGCCTGGGCGTGACGGTGCTCAGCTCCAAGCTGGCGGCAGCGGCCATCTCGGCCTTCCTTACCGCCGTGGGCGGGGGCTTCTACGCGGCCTTCGTTTCCTACGTCGACCCGGACAGCGTGCTGCAGTTCCGCTTCTCGCTGCTGATCGTGCTGCCGGTCGTGCTGGGCGGCATCGGCACGCTGTGGGGTCCGATGCTTGGCGCGGTCATCCTGATTCCGCTGACCGAGCTCTCGCGCAGCTACATGGGCGGCTCGGGCTCGGGCCTCGACCTGATGATCTACGGCGGCCTCGTCATGGCGGTGGCGCTGCTCAAGCCGGAGGGTCTGGTCCGCCTGTGGCCGCTGCGCCAGGGGCGCCGAAAGGAGGTCGCGCCATGAGCGGCGACATCCTCCTGCAGGCTCGCCAGGTGACGCGCCGCTTCGGCGGCCTGGTGGCCAACTCCAACGTCGATGCCCAGATCCGCAAGGGTGAGATCCTCGGCCTGATCGGCCCCAACGGGGCAGGCAAGTCGACCTTGTTCAACCTGATTGCGGGTGCCTTGCCGCCTACCTCCGGCAGCATCCACTTCGAAGGGCGGGACATCACCGCGCTGCCCGCCACGCGACGTTGCGCGCTGGGCATCGCCCGGACCTACCAGGTGCCGCGGTCCTTCGATTCGATGAGCGTGGTCGAGAACGTGATGATCGGCAGCTTCGTGCGCCATGCCGGCGCGTCGGCTGCCCGCCACGCGGCGCTGGAGATGCTCGAGTTCACCGGTCTGGCACGCCAGGCCAACACCCCGACCCACCAGCTCACCCCGCCGGAGAAACGCCGCCTCGAGGTGGCCCGCGCGCTGGCCACCAGGCCGAAGCTCCTGCTGCTGGACGAGGTGCTGACAGGCCTCACGCCCAGCGAAGCGCGGCTGGGCGTGGAGCTGATCCGCAAGGTGCGCGATGCAGGAGTCACCGTGGTCATGGTCGAGCACGTGATGGAAGTCGTCATGCCGCTGGTGGACCGGGCCCTGGTCCTGAACCTCGGGCAGGTGCTCGCCGAAGGATCGCCGCGCGACGTCGTGCGCGACCCCGCCGTCATTTCCGCCTACCTGGGAGAGCGCCACCATGCTGCTTGAAGTCCGCGGGCTCACTTCGGCCTATGCCGGGCTCGTCGCCATCTCCGACATCTCCATCTCGGTGAAGGAGGGCGAGATCGTCGTCGTCGCCGGCGCCAACGGCGCGGGCAAGTCCACGCTGCTGCAGTCGCTGATAGGCATGGTGAAGCCGCGCTCGGGCGAAGTCAGCTTCGCCGGCGAGCGCATCGAGGCGCTGCCGGGTCACCAGATCGCCGCGCGCGGGCTGGCCTTCGTGCCCGAGAGCAAGCGCCTGTTCCCGCGCCTGTCGGTGGCGGACAACCTGCGCCTGGGCAGCTACCTGCACCGCAAGAAGGCCGATCGCGAAGCGCCGCTGGAGATGGTGTTCAAGCTGTTCCCGCGCCTGAAGGAACGGCTGCCGCAGCGCGCCGAGACGCTCTCCGGCGGCGAGCAGCAGATGCTGGCCATCGGCCGTGCGTTGATGACCCGTCCGCGCCTGCTGATGCTCGACGAGCCTTCACAGGGCATCATGCCCAAGCTGGTCGACGAGATCTTCGACGCGGTCGTGGCCATCCGCGATGCCGGCGTCACCGTGTTGCTGGTCGAGCAGCGCCTGGCCGAAAGCCTGCAGATCGCCGAACGCGCGTACGTGCTGCAGACGGGGCGGGTGATCCTGTCCGGCACGGCGGCCGAGGTGCGCGACAACCCTGAAGTGCGTCGCGCCTACCTGGGCATCTAGAGGCCTAGCGAGAGGTGGAGGGGCGCGGGACCACCGCGCCGCAGTGGCGCAGGAAATCCGCCGTCGCGCGGCCCAGCAGCTTGTCACGATGCATCACCGTCGCCAGCCGCCGCATCCCGGCTGGCAGGCGCGTGCGCAGTTCCACCAGGTGCCCGTCTTCCAGCGCCTGCGCCACCGTGTAGCGCGACAGGCATGCGAGCCCGGTGCCCGAAGCCACCACGCGCTTGATGGCTTCGGTACTGCCCAGTTCGAAGCCCACGTGCACCTGCTCCAGGTTCTGGATCAGCCATGCGTCCGTCACCTGCCGCGTGCCGGAGCCATGCTCGCGCAGCACCCACGTGGCCTGCGAAAGTTGCCTGTGGGTCGCGATGCGGCCCGCCAGCTCGTGGCCGGGCGCGGCGACGATCACCAGTTCATCTTCGCGCCAGGGCCGCACCACGAGGTCGGGGTGCGTCTGCGGGCCTTCGATGAAGCCCACGTCCACGTCGAAGCCCGCCACCGCCTCGATCACGTCGTGCGTGTTCGCGATGTGCAGGTGCACCTGGCTCTGCGGATGCAGTGCCGTCCAGGTCGACACCCGCTCCGGCAAAAGGTATTCGCCGATGGTGAAGCTGGCCGCCACACGCAGCGGCGCCGCATGCTCGCCGCTGAAGAGCGCTTCGACCTCTGCAGCCTGGTCCAGCAGCGCCTGCGCCTTGGGCAGCAGGGCCCGGCCGTTCTCGTTGAGCACCAGCCGGCGCCCCAGCCGGTCGAAGAGCTGCACGCCCACCGAAGACTCCAGGTCGGCCAGCGCGCTGCTGGCCGCCGACTGCGAACGCGCGATGCGGTCGGCCGCGGCGCGGGTGCTGCCTTCGCGGGCGGTGGCGACGAACACTTCGAGCTGGCGCAGGTTCAGGCGCAGGCGGGGGCTCGATGCCGTGCCCTGCTGCTGATCAGTTTTTCCGGTCATGGTGAGCGATATTCTCTGCTTTTTCGTTTGATCGAGGCTGCATACCATCGAACGGACCCGCCTGAAAACAAAGGACCGCCAAGTGTTCAGCTTCCTGTCTCGCGAGCCCGTGCACGACCCGCTGGCAGCGCCCACGCCCACGGCCGACACCACGGTCAAGACCACCACCTGCTACATGTGCGCCTGCCGCTGCGGCATCCGGGTGCACCTGCGCGAGGGCGAGAAGGGCCCCGAGGTCCGCTACATCGACGGTAACCCGAACCACCCGCTGAACCAGGGCGTGATCTGCGCCAAGGGCTCCTCGGGGATCATGAAGCAGGTGTCCCCCGCGCGCATCACGCAGCCGCTGCTGCGCAAGGCCGGCAGCGAGCGCGGCGCGGGCGAGTTCGAGCCGATCAGCTGGGAGCGCGCCTTCGACATGCTGACCGAGAGGCTCGCGAAGATCCGTGCCACCGATCCGAAGAAATTCGCGCTCTTCACCGGGCGCGACCAGATGCAGGCGCTCACCGGCCTCTTCGCGCGGCAGTTCGGCACGCCCAACTACGCGGCGCACGGCGGCTTCTGCTCGGTCAACATGGCCGCGGGAATGATCTACACCATCGGCGGCAGCTTCTGGGAATTCGGCGGGCCCGACCTCGAGCGCGCCAGGCTCTTCGTGATGATCGGCACGGCCGAGGACCATCACAGCAACCCGATGAAGATCGCCATCAGCAAGTTCAAGCGCGCTGGCGGCCGCTTCATCTCCATCAACCCGGTGCGCACCGGCTATTCGGCCATTGCCGACGAGTGGATCCCGATCAAGCCCGGCACCGACGGCGCGCTCTTCATGGCGCTGCTGCACGAGCTGATCGGCAACGAGCTGGTGGACCACGCATTCCTCAAGCGCTTCACCAACGCGCCGCAGCTGGTGGTGCTCGACGACTGCGAGCGCGAGGGGCTGTTCGCCTTCGATCCCGAGCGCGGCCCGCCGGGCGACGGTCGCAATCCGCACAACAAGCTGGTGTGGGACAAGGCCAGCGGCAGCGTGAAGCCCGCGTACCCCGAAGGCATCGCCGATGGCTGCGACCCCGCGCTCGAAGGCCACTACACGCTGGCCGACGGCACGCGCGTCGCGCCTTCGTTCCAGCTGCTGCGCGAGCGCGTGGCGAGCTGCACGCCCGAGTGGGCGCAGGCCATCACCGGCATCGACGCGGCGCGAATCCGCAAGCTGGCGCGGGAGATGGGCGAGACGGCGCTGAAGCAGGCCTTCGAGCTGCCCATTCCGTGGACCGACGCATGGGGCAGGAAGCACGAGACCACGCAGGCGAGGCCCGTGGCCTTTCATGCGATGCGCGGACTCGCGGCGCATTCCAACGGCTTCCAGACGGTGCGTGCGCTGGCCGTGCTGATGAGCGTGCTCGGCACCATCGACGCGCCGGGCGGCTTCAGGCACAAGGCGCCGTACCCGCGCCACATCGTGCCGAACTACAGGGCCTTCAACGACCCCGGCATGATCCAGCCGAACACGCCGCTCAATGCCGCGCCGCTGGGCTTTCCGGCCAGCCCCGACGAACTGGCGATCAACCCCGACGGCTCGCCGATCCGCATCGACCATGCGTTCTCGTGGGAACACCCGCTGTCGGCGCACGGGCTCATGCACAACGTGATCACCAATGCGGTGAAGGGCGACCCGTACCGCATCGACACGCTGCTGATCTTCATGGCCAACATGGCATGGAACTCCAGCATGAACACGATGGCGGTGCGCGAGATGCTCAACCGCAAGGACGAGAAGGGCGAGCACATGATCCCCTTCCTGGTGGTGTGCGACGCCTTCCAGAGCGAGACCGTGGCCTTCGCCGACCTCGTGCTGCCCGACACCACCTACCTCGAGCGCCACGACGTGATGGGCATGCTCGACCGTCCGATCTCGGAGTTCGACGGGCCCGTCGATTCGGTCCGCATTCCAGTGGTGCCGCCCACGGGGCAGTGCAAGCCCTTCCAGGAGGTGCTGATCGAGCTGGCCTCGCGGCTGAAGTTTCCGGCCTTCACCACGCCCGAGGGCGGGCGCAAGTACAGCGGCTACCCGGACTTCATCGTCAACTTCGAGCCGCAGCCGGGCATCGGCTTCCTGATGGGCTGGCGCGGCAAGGACGGCACCGAGCACCTGCGCGGCGCGCCGAACCCGAAGCAGTGGGAGGCCTACGAGAAGAACAACTGCGTCTTCCACTACCACATGCCCGAGACCATGCACTACATGCGCAACTGGAACCGGGAGTACCTCGACTTCGCGAAGGACAAGGGCTGGCGCCAGCGCAACGACCCGGTGCAGCTGGCGCTGTACTCCGACACGCTGCAGAGCTTCAGGCTCGCGGCGCAGGGCAAGGCCGCGGGTCGGCAGCCGCCCGATGCGCTGCGCGAGCGCATCGACACGTATTTCGATCCGCTGCCCTTCTGGTATCCGCCACTGGAAGAAGCGGCGACCGATCTCGATGCGTTCCCGCTCAATGCGCTCACGCAGCGGCCGATGGCCATGTACCACTCGTGGGACTCGCAGAACGCATGGCTCAGGCAGATCCACAGCCACAACTACCTGCACGTGAACCCGGTGACCGCGCAGGCCGCGGGCATCGCCGACGGTGGCTGGTGCTGGGTCGAGAGCCGCTGGGGCAAGGTGCGCTGCATGCTGCGCCACAGCGAGGCGGTGGAGCCCGGCACCGTGTGGACCTGGAACGCCATCGGCAAGGCCGACGGCGCATGGCAGCTCGCGCCGGGCGCGGACGAGGCGCGCAAGGGTTTCCTGCTGAACCACCTGATCAGCGAGGAGCTGCCCTGTGCAGGCACCGCGAGCGGGACCATCAGCAACTCCGACCCCATCACCGGGCAGGCGGGCTGGTACGACGTGCGCGTGCGCATACGGCCGGCCGAGCCGGGTGAGCCTGAGGAGAGCTATCCGCAGGTCGCGAGCATGCCGGCCGTGCCTGGGGTGCTGGGCAAGGCGGCGAGTGTTCTGACGTACTTTGCGGGGAGGGCTCGGAAATGATGCAGTGGCTCAGGGACCTCATGACGTCCGCCCCGGTCTTGCCCCCTCCCCCTCTGGGGGAGGGCAGGGGTGGGGGCATCGGCGGAGCAACGGGAAGCCTTGTCGCATTGAAGGCCGGCGTGCCCCCACCCCAACCCTCCCTCAGAGGGGGAGGGAGTAATGCAACCCAACGCGCCGAGCAGGGCGAAACCCTCGCCAAACAGCTCGCCCTCGTCATCGACCTCAACGTCTGCGTCGGCTGCCACGCCTGCGTCACCTCGTGCAAGCAGTGGAACACCTCCGGCAGCGCTGGCCCGCTGGCCGACGAGCGGCCCTATGCGGCCAACCCCACCGGCACCTTCTTCAATCGCGTGCAGACCTACGAAGCGGGCGCCTTTCCGGCCACCGAGACCATCCACTTCCCCAAGAGCTGCCTGCACTGCGAAGACCCGCCCTGCGTGCCCGTGTGTCCCACGGGCGCGAGCTACAAGCGCAAGGAGGACGGCATCGTGCTCGTCGACTACGACAAGTGCATCGGCTGCAAGTACTGCGCATGGGCCTGCCCCTACGGCGCGCGCGAGCTGGACGAGGAGCGCCAGGTCATGACCAAGTGCACGCTGTGCGTGGACCGCATCCACGACGAGCAGCTGCCCAAGGAGGACCGCAAGCCCGCCTGCGTGAAGGCCTGCCCGACCGGCGCACGTCTCTTCGGCGACGTGAAGGACCCCGACTCCGAAGTGTCGAAGGCGATACGCGAACGCGGCGGCTACCAGCTGATGCCGGAGTGGGAGACCAACCCGGCCAACCGCTACCTGCCGCGGCGCATCACGTCGTCGACGCAAGAGCTGGAGTAGGCCGCAACATGCATCCGGCGTTCTCGATCCTTTTCTTCACCACGCTGGCCGGCGCCGCGCAGGGGCTGGTGTTCGCGCTTGCCCTGGCCGTGCTCTGCGGCCTCGAACTCGCGCCGGGCTTCCTGGGCCTTGCGCTGGGCGTGGCCGAGGTGCTGCTGGCGGCGGGACTCGCTGCATCCTTCATGCACCTGGGCCGCAAGACGCGCGCATGGCGCGCAGTGCTGATGTGGCGCACCTCGTGGATGTCGCGCGAAGTGATCGTGCTGCCGGCCTTCATCGCGCTGGTGGCGCTGTGGTGGCTGTCGCTGCGGGCGGGCCTGGGCGCGCCTTGGTCGTGGCTGCTGCCCATGCTGGCGCTGGGCGGCGCGCTGCTGCTCTGGTACTGCACCGCGATGATCTATGCCTGCCTGCGCTTCATCGAGGAATGGGCGCATCCGCTGACCATCGTCAACTTCACGCTGATCGGACTGTCGTCGGGGCTGGTGCTGGCCTGCGCGATGGCGGCGCTGGCCGGCGAGGCGCGCTTCGTGCAGGTGTTCGGGCCTTTCGCGCTGGTCGCCACGCTGGCGGCGTGGGCTGCACGCGTCACGGCGCTGCGGCGCAATGCGGGAATCCGCCACAAGTCGACGCTCCAGTCGGCCACCGGCATCCGCACGCAGAAGCTGGTGCAGAAGTCGATGGGAATGTCGGCCGGGTCGTTCAACACGCGCGAGTTCTTCCATGGCGCATCGCTCGCCGTGCTGGGCAACATGAAGCTCGGCTTTCTTCTGCTGGCCTTCGTGCTGCCCGCGTTTCTGCTGGCATGGGGCTTGACGGTCGGGGGCGCACTGCCGTGGGTGCTCGCGGCGCTGGTGCAGGCGCCGGGGCTGCTGGCCGAGCGCTGGTTCTTCTTTGCGCAGGCGCGGCATCCGCAGAACCTGTACTACCAGGTCGTTTCCTGAGTCTCGAGGCGACTGGAGGGGCGGCCCGAGCCTTGGCTGCCGAGCCAGGGTGCTCGAGCGTCATGGGCACGTCACCTGCGCATGGAAGGATTCGGGCCTTTTGTCCACGGTCCTTCCAATGCTGCCGAACCTTTCACGCAACCGCGCCCTGGCATGCCTGCCAGCTTCATCACTCGGCCTGCTCGCAGTTCTGCTGGCCTCCTGCGGCGGCGGCGGAGGTTCAGGCAACTCGTTCCTGCCGCTGCCCGCCGCTGCGACTCCTGCGCCGGCTCCAGCCCCGGCAGCGGCGCCGGCAGCAGCCAGCACCAGCGGCATGGTCGTCGGAAGCTATTTCGTCAACGCCAAGGTCTGCCTCGACACCAATGCCAACGGCCGTTGCGATGACGGCGAGCCATCCACCCGCACCGACAAGCGGGGTGCATACACGCTCGCAGGTACGGGCGCCGGCATCGTGGCCGAGATCGGCACCGACGCCACCGAACTCGACCCCGCCACCTCCACCTCGAAGCCCGTGACCTCCCGGCTTGTGCTGCGTGCGCCGAAGGAGGCGCCGGGCGTCGTCGACTTCCACTCGACCGCGGTGGTCGCCGAAATGGAAGCGGGCGGCATCGACTTCAAGGCTGCCACCGCGAAGGTGGCCATCTCCGTGGGCGTGATCGCGGCCAAGCTGCTCGGAGACTTCAACACCGAGGCCGACCCCGTGGCGAAGGCCGCGCTCAAGGCTGCCTCCGACGAAGGGCTGCAGCGCATCCGCGATGCGATCGCTGCGTCGGCCAGCGGCGACGACATCAAGGCCGTGTTGACCGCCGCAGCGCTGACCGACCGCTACTACCAGACCAAGGCTCCCTACCGCCCGCAGCAGGACGTCAGCACCTACGAAGCGCCGCCCGCGGGCTTCTCGCCGGTCTACACGCAGATGATCGCGCGCCACGGCTCGCGCGGCCTTTCCAGCCTCAAGTACGACCTGGCGGTCTACAACATGTGGGAGAAGGCGCGGGACGACGGCGCGCTCACGCCGCTGGGCCAGAAGCTGGGGGCCGACGTGCTGAAGATCATGAAGGCCAATTTCCTGCTGGGCTACGGCGTCGCGGGCATCACCAAGCCGGGCTATGGCAACGAGACGCAGGTCGGCATCAATGAGCACACGCAGCTGGCGGCCCGGCTTCTGCAGCGCCTGCCGGCCTTCTGGAAGCAGGTCGGCGACAGCGCCGGCTCGGCGCCGCGGCAGATCGTGACCGTGACTTCCGGCGTCGATCGCGCGGTCGACAGCGGCAGCTTCTTCGTGCAGTCGCTCAAGGCGACGCAGCCTGCATTGGCGCCGCTCGTCACCTATCCGCCGGCACCGGCGCCGTACCCCGACACCGGCACGGCGGCGAGCCAACCGGCCGGCACCAACCGCTTCCTGCTCTACTTCCACAAGCTCGTGAAAGCCACCGACCTGGTGAGCAAGACGGACGATCCGCTCTACCCGACCTATCGGGACAGCCAGGCCTACCAGGCCTACAAGTCCGGTGATGCCGATCTCGCCGCCAAGCAGAGCGGCCTCACGGTCACGCCGGAGGCAGCGGCGGCCGGCCGCGTGCTGCTGGAGCGGCTGTTCGCCAAGAGCTTCGTCGACAAGATCGCCGACGGCAGCTACAGCTTCGCCAACACCGGCTCCCGCAGCTTCGCGAGCGACGACGGCAAGTTCTTTTCCAGCATCGACGGCGACGGCAAGACCACGATCAAGTCCCCGGGCGATGCCGGGTCGCTGTTGTACGAGCTCTACGTGATCGCTCCAGCCATGCGCAGCGAGGCTGGCGTCGACTTCGCCGCCTACATGCCGGCGGCGCAGGCGAAGTTCTTCGCGGCGCTCAACGACGGGTCCGACTTCTACGACAAGGGCCCCGGCATGACCGAGAAGGGCGACATCACCTCGCGCATGTCGCAGATCCTGGTGGACGACATGTTCAACGAGGTCGACGCCATTGCGCGCGGCGATCGCTCCCATGCCGCCAAGCTGCGCTTCGCGCACGCCGAGATCATCATGCCCTTCGCTGTTCGCATGGGGCTGAAGGGCGTGGACCAGGGCGTGCCCGCGGCGGCCAGCTTCAGCTACGGCAGCAACCCATGGCGCGGAGAATACGTGTCGCCCATGGCCGCCAACATGCAATGGGACGTGTACGCCGACGGCAGCGGCAAGCTGCTCGTGAAGATGCTCTACAACGAGAAGGAAACCGACTTCAAGGCCGCGTGCGACGGTGCGAAGAAGGCCGGCACCGCCCACTACTACGACTATGCGGCCCTGAAGTCCTGCTACGGCCGCGTGGTGCAGTAGGCCCGCTTTCGATTCGCAGCAGGCGAAGCCGGCCGCGCGATCCCGCCTACCTGCGTGCGGGCTCGCGGATGGCGGCTCGCGCGAGCCGCCACGCTGCGAACAGGAATGCCAGCGGCAGCACCACTGTCTGCAGAACGAACAGTGCAATGAGCTTCACGATCCGCTCGGCCCAGTCGGAGGCGGACTTCAGGATCTGTTCGTAGGTGGCCTTCAGGTCCGGCAGCTTGGGCAGCCAGCGTTCGATGCGGTCGCGCCAGCCTTCCTGCGCGGCCGGTGCCTCTTTCGTTGCGTCCACCACGGCGGCGGGCGACTGCTCGATGCCCGACAGCGCGGCCTGGTAGTCGCTGGCCATGAACGTACGGTAGAGACCTTCATTGGCCACCGCGGCAAGCGGTACGGCGAAACGCACCAGCAGCAGGCCGATCAGCGCCGACTGCAGCCAGCGCGGCGAGCTGCCGCGCCGCCAGCGCCATGCGATCCAGGCCAGCGCCACGGCGCAGACCAGGTACGACATCAGATGGTGTGCGCCGATGTTCAGCAGCACCAGCTGGATGCCGAATGACACGCTGGCCGCGAGCATCACCGCCGCGAACTGCTCGATCAGTTCGTTCAGCGGCTTCAGTGCCTGACCCGGCGCGAAACTCACGCCCACGCCGCCTGGCGTGGCATCGACCTGCGTGCCCTGCGCAACCGACACCACTGCCCCGAGCGCGCGTGCTGCAGCGAAGGTGGTCAGTGCGCGCTTCAGTCCGTCGTTGACCTGGGCCCGCGCGGGCGCGTCGATCGGTGCGACCCAGCAGCCGGCGAACACCAGCACGGCGATGAGCAGGAGATAGGCGCGTTGCAGCAGAAGGGGCTTGGGCAGGGGCATGGTCGGTGTGCGATCGGGGCGGAGGATGCGGTCATTCTCCACACGACTCTCGGCACACGGTGCCGATGCCCTTGGGCGGCATCAGGGTCTGTCCACACCATTCCCGGGGGCGCGTTGGTGCCCCAACGCTCCTTGCCGCCCTTCGCGGCCCCGGAGATGGTTTGAGCAGTCCCTAGCTTCTGCGCAAACCCGCGGCGCGGGGCTTGCCTGGCGTGCCCGGCAGCAGGTGGTCCAGCGGCAGCGCGGTCTCGGACTTGATCTCGCGCAGCACGATGCTCGAGCGCACGTGCGTCACGCCGGGCAGGCTGAACAGCACCTCGTGCAGGAAGCGCTCGTAGTGCTTCATGTCGGGCACGGTCACGTTGAGGATGTAGTCGGCGGGGCCGGTGGCCGAGACGCAGCGGATGATCTGCGGGCTGGCGGCCACGGCCTCCTCGAAGCGCTGCACCATCGTCTCGCTGTGGCGGTCGAGGTTCACCTCGGCCACGGCCGAGACGTGCAGGCCGACCAGTTCAGGATCGACCAGCGTGGTGTAGCCGCGGATGACGCCCGCGGCCTCCATGTCCTTGATGCGCTTCCAGCAGGGCGTGGGCGAGAGGCCGACGGCCTCGGAGATCTGCTGCACGGTCTGGCGTCCGTCGTGCTGCAGCGCGGAGAGGATCTTGAGGCAGTGCTCGTCGAGGGAAACGGTGCCGGTGTTCATCGCGGGATCGCAGGATCGCGGGTAGTGGGTGGGGTGCGCGGACCGGATGCCGGTCCGCGCCATCGTCGCGATTCTCCTTGATCGATGCGGCGGGGCAATGTCGTGCCTTGGCCGCCGCAGGGTGCTCGTTCTACGCGTCGGCTGCGCGCGCGAATTCCAGCGGCAGGTCCTTGAACTGCTTCTTCAGCGAAGGCTCCGGCGAGCCGCCGACCACGATGCGAGCGAAGGCATCGAGCGGGCTGAAGAAGGCGGGGCGCAGCGTGCCGAGCTTGCTTTCGTCGATGACCAGGAAGCTCTGCGACGCACTGCGGATGGCCGCCTGCTTCACCGGCACCTCGTGGAAGTTGGAGCAGCTCGCGCCGCGTTCCACGTCGATGCCGCCCGCCGAGATGAAGGCCTTGTTCACGCCCAGCCTGGCGAGGTACTGCAGCCCCTCGTCGGAGAAGAAGGTGGCGGAGGAGGAGTGGTACAGCCCGCCAAGCAGCATCAGCTGCGTGTTCGGGCGGCGGCTGAGCACCTGCGCGATGTTTGTGGAGTAACACACCACGCTCAGCGGCATCTCGGGCGGCAGCGCTTCCGCGAAATGGACCATGGTGGTGCCGCAGTCGATGAACAGGCTGTCGTGCGGCTGCACGAGTTCGGCGGCGCGCTCGCAGGCCAGGCGCTTGTTGGCCGCGTGCTGGTCGCTGGCCTCGTCGAGCGAGTAGCGCTCGGCGCCCGGCAGCGTCGTCGCAAGCACATAGCCGCCGAGTGCGGAGAGCGGAGATTCGGCCGACGCCAGGTCGCGGCGGATCGTCATCTCCGTCACCTCGAGCTGCTGCGCCGCCTGCTTGATCGGCAGCGGGCCGCCGGCCTCGACGAGTTCCTGCATCCTGGCCAGGCGCACGGCCCGGGCTTCGGCTCCGGCGGTTCTTCTCATGTTCGGTTTCCTCAGGTCCACCTGCCGGAGTATCGGGCATCGCACGTGGTTTCGATGTTGTTTGAAAAACATATTGCGCGGATAAATGTTGTTGTAATAACATTTGCGCCAACACGAACACCAAGGCCCGCCGCGATCCGATTCGATGCGACGAGGCTCGGAGACAAAAGACATGCCCCTTGCCGTCCCGCCGCACCTGCGGCCCTTGCGCGCCACGGCGCCCGCCCATTCATGACTTCCACTTCCCTCGTTCGCCCCAGCGGCGCGGTGCGTTCGCGCCCGGCTTCGCCGGCGGCCGCGCCCCGGGCGCCCGCCGAGACGCCCGCGCCGACCCACACCGCTGCCGCGCGCAACTCCGCCCAGCCTTTCGATCTCGGCTGGATCGACGGCATCCGCTTCAACCTGTCCGCCGCCGAGCGCCGCGTGGCCACGCTGCCGGGCCGCCGCTCGGTCAAGAAGGACGCGCAGGCCGGCTGGCTGTTGAAGGCCATCACCTGCATCGACCTCACCACGCTCAGCGGCGACGACACCGCCGAACGCGTGAAGCGCCTCTGCGCCAAGGCCGTGACGCCGGTTCGGCCCGACCTGCTGGCCGCACTCGGTTTTGCCGATCGCAAGCTGCACACAGGCGCGGTGTGCGTCTATCACCGCTTCGTCTCCACGGCGGTCGAGGCACTGGCTGGCACCGGCATCCCGGTGGCGGCGGTGTCCACGGGCTTTCCGGCGGGGCTGATCCCGCATGAGCTCAAGCTCAAGGAGATCGAGGCCTCGGTGCGCGACGGCGCTTCGGAGATCGACATCGTCATCACCCGCGAGCACGTGCTCGCCGGCCAGTGGAAGAAGCTCTACGACGAGATGCTCGACTTCCGCCGCGCGGCGGGCGAGGCGCATGTGAAGGCGATCCTCGCGACCGGCGAGCTCAAGACGCTGCGCAACGTCGCGAAGGCCTCGATGGTCTGCATGATGGCCGGCGCCGATTTCATCAAGACCTCCACCGGCAAGGAGGGCGTGAACGCCACGCCGCTGGTCACGCTCGCGATGCTGCGGATGATCCGCCAGTACGAGGCCCGAACCGGCCTGCGCGTGGGCTACAAGCCCGCAGGCGGCGTCTCCACCGCGAAGACCGCGCTCGACTACCAGGTGCTCATGAAGGAGGAGCTGGGCCGCGACTGGCTCGAGCCCGACCTGTTCCGCATCGGCGCCTCCACGCTGCTGGCCGACATCGAGCGCCAGCTGGAGCACCACGTCACCGGCCGCTACTCGGCCTACAACCGCCACCCGATCGGATGAGCAGCCCGATGAGCAACAACAACACCAGCAGCAACGTCGCACGCTACTTCGACACCATGGACTACGGCCCCGCGCCCGAGAGCGACACCGACGCGCGCGAATGGCTCGCGCGCCATGCCGAAGGCTTCGGCCATTTCATCGACGGGCGATTCACCCCCGCATCCGAAGGCGCGCATTTCGACACGGCCGAGCCGGCCACCGGCCAGCGCCTTGCAGGCATTGCGCAAGGTTCCGCGAAGGACGTGGATGCCGCGGTGGCTGCAGCGCGTGCCGCGCAGCCTGGCTGGTTCGCGCTCGGCGGCCATGGCCGCGCGCGGCATCTGTACGCGCTTGCCCGCATGGTGCAGCGCCATGCGCGCCTGCTGGCGGTGGTCGAGGCACTCGACAACGGCAAGCCGATCCGCGAGACGCGCGACCTCGACGTGCCCCTGGCCGCGCGCCACTTCTATCACCACGCCGGCTGGGCGCAGTTGCAGGAGCGCGAGTTCGCCGACCAGGTGCCGTTGGGTGTGGTCGGCCAGATCATCCCGTGGAACTTCCCGCTGCTGATGCTCGCGTGGAAGATCGCGCCCGCGCTCGCGCTGGGCAACACCGTGGTGCTGAAGCCCGCCGAGTTCACGCCGCTGAGCGCCTTGCTGTTCGCCGAACTCGCTGCGCAGGCGGGCCTGCCGCGCGGCGTGCTCAACGTGGTGACGGGCGACGGTGCCACCGGCGCTGCGCTGGTCGCGCACGAGGGCGTGGACAAGATCGCATTCACCGGCTCTACGGAAGTGGGGCGGCTCATCCGCACCGCCACGGCCGGCACGGGCAAGTCGCTCACGCTGGAGCTGGGCGGCAAGTCGCCGTTCATCGTGTTCGACGACGCGGACATCGACGCGGCGGTGGAGGGCGTGGTCGATGCGATCTGGTTCAACCAGGGCCAGGTGTGCTGCGCCGGTTCGCGGCTGCTGCTGCAGGAAGGCATCGCCGAAGAGTTCATCGCGCGGCTCAAGCGCCGCATGCAGACCCTGCGCGTGGGCTCGCCGCTGGACAAGGCGATCGACATGGGCAGCCTGATCGACCCCACGCAGCTGGAGCGCGTGCGCTCGCTCGTGGCCACCGGCGTGCGCGAGGGCGCAAGCTGCTACCAGGCGCCGGGCGCGCTGCCGCCGGGCGGCAGCTTCTTTCCGCCGACGCTGCTGACGGGCGTGCAGCCGGCATCCACCGTCGCGACCGAGGAGATCTTCGGCCCCGTGCTGGTGACGATGACCTTTCGCACGCCCGACGAAGCCGTCGCGCTGGCCAACAACACGCGCTACGGCCTCGCAGCCAGCGTGTGGAGCGAGACCATCGGCCTCGCGCTGGGTATCGCGCCGCAGCTGCAGGCGGGCGTGGTGTGGGTCAACGCGACCAATCTGTTCGACGCGGGGGTGGGCTTCGGCGGTTATCGCGAATCGGGCTACGGCCGCGAGGGCGGAAGGGAGGGCTGCTACGAATACCTGAAGCCGCGCGCCTGGGCGCAGCGCAAGCCGCGCGCTGATGTCGATGCCGTGGCCGTCGTAGCGGCGAACGAAGCGGCAGATGCCAAGGATGAAACTCCGCTCGCATTGCCTGTCATCGACCGCACCGCCAAGCTCTTCATCGGCGGCAAGCAGGTGCGGCCCGACGGCGAACTCTCCAGCAGCGTCTTCGCCGCCAACGGCCAGCGCGCCGGCGAGGTGGGCACGGGCAACCGCAAGGATATCCGCAACGCGGTCGCCGCGGCACGCTCGGCTGCAAGCTGGTCGAGCGCGACGCCGCATCGGCGTGCGCAGGCGCTGTACTACCTCGCGGAGAACCTCTCGGCGCGCGCAGGCGAGTTCGCCGCGCGCATCGCGAGCCTGACCGGCGTTGCGGCGAAGGCCGCGCAGGCAGAGGTCGAAGCATCGGTGAGCCGCCTCTTCGCCTACGGAGCCTGGGCCGACAAGTACGAAGGCACGGTACACGTACCGCCGCTGCGCGGCGTGGCGCTGGCCACTGTCGAGGCGATCGGCGTGGTGGGCGTGGTGTGCCCCGGCGAGGCGCCGTTGCTGTCCTTCGTGAGCCTGCTGGCGCCCAATCTGGCCATGGGCAACCGCACGGTGATCGTGCCGGGCGAGAAGCACGCGCTGGTCGCCACCGACTTCTACCAGGTGCTCGAGACCTCCGACCTGCCGGGCGGCGTCGTCAACATCGTGACCGGCCCGGCCGCGAGCCTCGTGCGCACGCTGGCGGAGCACGACGACGTCGACGCGCTCTGGGTCTTCGGTGACAAGGCACTGTCGCGCGATGCCGAGCGGCTGTCGGTCGGCAACCTCAAGCGCACCCTGGTCGACCACGGCCTGGCCACCGACTGGAGCGACCCGGCATCGGGCGAAGGCCCGGCGTTCCTGCGGCACGCCACGCAGGTCAAGAACATCTGGATTCCCTATGGCGAATGAACGGGCAGCCGTCGTTCCTGTTATCGAAACCGAGGGAAATCCCCGAGAAGCAAACGTTTGCGCAAACGTTTTCTTTATCTAAGATCGCAACCGCGAAAGCCATACCAAATCAGGAGACCGCATGCTGAAGTCCATCCATCCGCTGCTCAACGCCGACGTGCTCTACGCCCTGCGCGCGATGGGTCACGGCGACGAACTGGTGCTGTGCGACGCCAATTTCCCGGCCGACTCGGTCGCCCGCCAGACCTCGCTGGGCCGGCTGCTGCGCATCGACGGCGTGGGCACCACCGAGGCGGCGCGCGCCATCCTGTCGGTGCTGCCGCTGGACAACGCGGTGGACGATCCCGCGCGGCGCATGGAGATCATGGGCGCGCCCCATGAGATTCCGCCGGTGCAGCAGGAGATGCAGCGAGAGATCGACGCGGCGGAAGGGCGCCCGCGTCCGATGGGCTCTATCGAGCGCTTCGCTTTCTATGAAGCCGCGCGCCGCGCGTACTGCGTGATCGCCACCGGCGAGCGCCGCTTCTACGGCTGCTTCGTGTTCAAGAAGGGCGTGATCGCCCCCGAGGCCTGATCGCGATGAGCGCCGTTTCCTCGCATCAGAACCAGCGTCGGCAGCACGGCGTCGCCGTGCTCGGCATCTTCGTGGCCGACCTCGCCTTCCGCGCGGCCGACCTTCCGGGCGTGGGCCAGACCATCGCAGGCTCCGGCTTCGCGATGGGGCCCGGCGGCAAGGGCTCGAACCAGTCCGTGGCCGCCGCACGCGCCGGGGCGCAGGTGACCTTCATCTCCAAGCTCGGGCAGGACGCCTTCGGCGCCAACGCGCTCGAACTGTGGGCGCAGGAAGGCATCACGCCACGCGTGCCGCAGGTGACCACACAGCCGACCGGCGCGGCTTTCATCTACGTGCACGAGGTCACGGGCGACAACGCCATCATCGTGGTGCCCGGGGCCGCGGCGCTCATCGATCCGGCCGACGTCGATGCGGCCGCCGACGCCATCAGCGGTGCGCGCGTGTTCGTCACGCAGCTGGAGCAGCCGGCCGGCGCCGCGCAGCGCGGCCTGGAGCTCGCTCGGGCCGCGGGCACGGTGACGGTGTTCAACCCCGCGCCTGCGCTGCCCTTCGACGACGCGGTGTATGCGCTGTGCGACTACATCACGCCGAACGAGCACGAGGCGGCGGCGCTCAGCGGCATTGCTGTCGAGACCGTCGACGACGCGCGGCGCGCAGGCGACTTCTTCCTCTCCAAGGGGGTCGGCTGTGCGCTCATCACGCTCGGTGAGAAGGGCGCGCTGCTGCACAGCGCGAAGGAATCGGTGCACCTGCCCGTGTTCCATGCCGGCGCGGTGAAGGAAACGGCCGGCGCGGGCGATGCCTTCAACGGCGGCTTCGCAGCCGCGCTGGCCGAGGGCGCGTCGCCGCTGGAAGCCGCACGCTTCGGCTCGGCCGTGGCCGCCATCTCCGTGACGCGCGCCGGTACCGCGCCCTCGATGCCCACGCGCGCCGAGGTCGATGCGCTGCTGAACCGCGCGGCGGCCTGAGCCGCAAGCCGCAAAGGAGCCTTTCCGTGAAATTCAGGTTTTCAGACCGCGAGCTCAACTTCCTGGTTGGCATCAACGTCGCGATCCTCGTGGTCGCCACGGTGCTGTCGAAGGGCGACTTCCTCGACGTCTACAACTTCCAGTCGATGGGCGGCCAGCTGCCCGAGCTCGGCCTGCTGGCCATGGGCGTGGCGCTGTCGATGATCTCCGGCAACGGCGGCATCGACCTCTCGGGCGTGGCGCTGGCCAATCTCTCGGGCGTGGTGGCGGCCACGCTGGCGCCGATGCTGGTCGATGCCGATGCGTCGCCGTGGCTCTACACCGGCACCTTCGCCGTGACCGCGCTCGCGGTCGGGCTCGCGGGCGGGCTGCTCAACGGCGTGCTGATCGCGCGCGCCGGCCTCACACCCATCCTGTGCACGCTGGGCACGCAGCTGCTCTACACCGGCTTCGCAGTGGTTCTCACGGGTGGCTCCAGCCTTCGCGTGGGCAACGCGGAGCCGCTCTCGGCCATCGGCAACGAGAACGTGCTGGGCGTGCCCATTCCGTTCGCGATCTTCATCGCGATGCTGCTGGCCGTGGCCTGGCTGCTCAAGCAGAGTCCCTTCGGCATCCGGCTCTTCCTGCTGGGCACCAACGCCAAGGCTGCGCGCTACGCGGGCATTCCGCAGGGGCGCATGCTGATCGCCACCTATGCGCTGTGCGGCGTGCTGGCGGCGGTGGCGGGCGTGATCATCGCGGGCCGCACGGCCAGCGTGAAGTCGGACTACGGCAACTCGTACCTGCTGATCGCCATCCTCATCACCGTGATGGCCGGCGTGCGGCCGCAGGGCGGCTACGGGCGCATGGTGTGCCTGTTCTTCTCGGCCGTGGCGCTGCAGCTGCTGTCGAGCACCTTCAACCTGCTGGGCATTTCCAACTTCTTCCGGGACTGCGCCTGGGGCCTGCTGCTGCTGTTCTTCCTGGCATCGGCCCGCCTGAGCCTGGGCGACCTGCGCAGCTTCATCTCCGTTTCGCGCACCAGCGCACCGCCGCATCAGCCCCCTCCTGGCGCGACGCAGAGAACCACCGAGGGCTAGGAGACAAACGAACATGCTGAAGAAAACCAAGATCGCCTGCACCGTGCTGGCACTGGGCACCGTGGCCTTCGCCTCGGCGCTGCATGCGCAGGGCAAGCCGCAGGACATCGTCACCGTGGTGAAGATCACCGGCATCAGCTGGTTCAACCGCATGGAAGTGGGCGTGAAGGAGTTCGGCAGCAGCACGCCGGGCGTGGCCACGCGCCAGATCGGCCCGGCCCAGTCCGACGCCGCGCAGCAGCAGCGGCTGGTGGAAGACCTGGTGGCGAAGAAGGTCGACGCGATCGCAGTGGTGTCGATGGATCCGCCCACGCTGGAGCCGGTGCTCAAGCGCGCGATGGAACGCGGCATCAAGGTCGTCACGCACGAGGCCGACAACCAGAAGAACACCATGGTCGACATCGAGGCCTTCGACAACACGGCCTACGGCGCGCGCATCAACGAGCGCCTGGCCGCCTGCATGGGCCAGCAGGGCAAGTGGACCTCGCTGGTGGGTTCGCTGGGCAGCCAGTCGCAGGTGCAGTGGGCCGACGGTGGTGCGGCCAATGCCAAGAAGTACCCCAAGATGCAGCTGGTCGATGCCAAGAACGAGTCGCTCAACGATGCCGAGAAGGCCTACGGCAAGGCCAAGGAGATGCTGCGCAAGCACCCGGACCTGAAGGGCTTCCAGGGCTCGTCGTCGCTGGACGTGCTGGGCATCGGCCGCGCGGTGGAAGAGGCCGGCCTGCAGGGCAAGATCTGCGTCTTCGGCACCGGCCTGCCGAGCGAGGCGGCCAAGTTCCTCGAGTCGGGCGCGGTCGGCGGCATCGCCTTCTGGGACCCGAAGGACGCCGGCCTCGTCATGAACAAGGCGGCCAAGATGCTGCTCGACGGCAAGACCATCACCGACGGCACCGACATGGGCGTGCCCGGCTACAACAAGGTCTCGGTGAAGAAGGGCCCGGGCGCCGGCATCATCGTCACCGGCCAGGCCTGGGTCGAGGTCGACAAGCAGAACTACAAGAAGTACTCGTTCTGACGCGACGCACGCCATGACCCTGACCGCGCCTTCCACGCAAGCAAGTCAGCCCGGCGCCCAGAGCGCGGCCGGGCGCCGGGTGTTCCTCGAGGTGCAGGACGTGCACAAGCGCTTCGCGGGCGTGCACGCGCTGCGCGGCATCGACCTCGTCATCGAGGCCGGCGAGATCTACCACCTGCTCGGCGAGAACGGCTGCGGCAAGAGCACGCTGATCAAGATCATCTCGGGCGCGCAGCCGCCGAGCCAGGGACGCATCGTGATCGACGGACAATCCCACGAATCGCTGTCACCGCTGCAGGCGCTCAGCCTGGGCATCGAGACGGTCTACCAGGACCTGTCCCTGCTGCCGAACATGAGCGTGGCGGAGAACGTCGCGCTCAGCGAGCAGCTCGTCGCCACCGGCGGCAGGCTGGCTCGCCGCTTCGACCGCAAGGCGCTGGCGGCCACGGCCGCGCGGGCTCTGGAGGCGGTGAAGCTGCCGACCGACGCGGCCTTCCTCGCGCGGCGGGTGGACGAGATGCCCATCGCCACGCGGCAGCTCGTGGCCATCGCGCGCGCGGTGGCCACGCGCGCACGCATGGTCATCATGGACGAGCCCACCACCTCGCTCACGCAGAAGGAGGTGGACAACCTCGTTCGCGTGGTGGAGGCGCTGCGCGAGCAGGGCGTGGCCGTGCTCTTCGTGAGCCACAAGCTCGACGAGTGCATGGCCATGGGCGGCCAGGCCATCGTGTTCCGCGACGGCACGAAGGTGGCGCAGGGCCCGATCCGCGATTTCACCAAGGCGCAGATCGCGCACTGGATGACCGGCAAGCACCTCGACGGCGAGCGCTACCGCCACGGCACGCACGGCGGAGACGAGCTGCTCAAGGTGGAGTCGCTCGGGCGCGGTGCGCAGTTCAGCGATGTGAGCTTCACGCTGCGCAAGGGCGAGATCCTTGGCGTGACCGGCCTGCTCGATTCCGGCCGCAACGAACTCGCGCTGGCGCTGGCCGGCGTGCAGGGCGCCGACCGCGGGCGCGTGCTGCTCGATGGCAGGCAGATCGTGCTGAAGACGCCCACCGATGGCATCCGCCAGGGCATCGGCTATGTGCCCGAAGACCGACTCAGCGAGGGCCTCTTCCTCGACAAGCCGATCCGCGACAACATCGTGACCGCAGTGCTCGACCGGCTGCGTGGGCGCTTCGGCGCGCTCGACGCCAGTCAGTGCCAGGCGCTGGCCGAGCGCACCGTGAGCGACCTGCAGATCGCCACGCCCGACGTCGACCGGCCGGTGCAGTCGCTCTCGGGCGGCAACCAGCAGCGCGTGCTCATCGGGCGCTGGCTGGCCATCGGGCCGCGCGTGCTGATATTGCACGGCCCCACCGTGGGCGTGGACGTGGGCTCCAAGGACACCATCTACCGCATCGTGCAGCGGCTGGCCGAGCAGGGCCTGGGCGTGATCCTGGTGAGCGATGACCTGCAGGAGCTGCTGCAGAACTGCGACCGCATCCTGCTGATGCGCAAGGGCCGCATCGCCAACGACTTCGACGCGCAGGGGCTCGCCGAGAGCGACCTCTACCACGCGCTGGTTTCCGACACACCTTCCCCCGCATTCTCATGACGGCTTCCACCATGCAAGCGCAGTCCGCACCGGCCGCGCCGGAATCGGCTCCGCCCCCGCCGCAGGCGCGGGTCTCGCTGCGCGCCTGGCTCGCGCAGCGCCCCTCGGTCTTCACGCTCGCACTGATCGTGCTGGCGAGCCTGGCCGTGGGCGCGATCAACCCGAGCTTCTTCCAGCTGCCGGTGCTGTTCGACATCGTGCGCGCCTGCACGGTGCTGGGCCTGTTCGCACTGGGCGTGCTGATCGTGCTGGCCGCCGGCGGCATCGACGTGTCGTTCGCGGCCATCGCCGCGCTCACGATGTACAGCATCACCAAGCTGGTGCTGAACTACTTCCCGGAAGCGCCCATCGCGCTGCTGCTGGTCGCGGGCGCCGCCAGCGGCGCGCTGCTGGGCGTGATCAACGGGCTGCTGGTGCACTGGCTCAAGGCACCGTCACTCATCGTCACCATCGGCACGCAGTACCTGTACCGCGGCATCCTGCTGACCTTCGTGGGCACCGTGTTCTTCATGAACGTGCCCGCGCCGATGGACGCCTTCGGCAAGCTGGCGCTGTGGCGCTTCGACACGCCGCAGGGCCTGCACGTGGTGCTGCCGGCCACCGTGCTGGTGCTGGTGTTCGCGGCGCTGCTGACCTGGTGGCTGCTGAACCGCACGCTGATCGGCCGGGCCGTCTATGCCATCGGCGGCAGCCTCGCGATTGCGGAGCGGCTGGGCTACAACCTGCGCACGGTGCACGTCTTCGTGTTCGCGTACGCGGGCTTCCTCTCGGGGCTGGCGGGCATCGTGCACGTGTCGAGCACGCGGCTGGCGAACCCCTTCGACCTGGTGGGCAACGAGCTGGACGTGATCGCGGCCGTGATCCTCGGCGGCGCGCGCATCACCGGCGGCAGCGGCACCGTGGGCGGCACGCTGCTGGGCGTGGTGCTGGTCACGCTCATCAACAACGTGCTGATCCTCGCGGGCGTTCCGAGCACCTGGCAGAAGGTGATCATCGGCGCCTTCATCCTGGTGGCTGGCGGCTTCTTCGCGATGCGCTCGCGCGACTGACCCTGCGGCGATGCGGCCGGTTGCCACGCTTGCGCGGCGTCGCCACGAGGCCCTGTGATCGCAATCGAATGTCCGACGCCAATGCCACTGTTCTCTGCGAGGAGCCGAGCCGGTTCGCGGGACGAGGCTTCGGCTCCGGCAGCTGCCTCCACGACCACGAACTGCACCTGATCGGAAGCGCCCCGGCGTGCCTGCGCGTCGGCAGCGGTGCGAGCGAAGAGACGCACACGCTCGCGCCCGGCGCGGTCTTGCTGCTCGGGCCCTTGCTGCCGCGCACGCTGAGGCCGGCGTATCGCGCGGAGCCGGACGATGGCCTTGTCCTGCGTTTCAGCGACGAGCCGCTGCGCCGAGGCGCGGTGATCTTTCCGGAGCTGTCGGACGTCGGGCCGCTTCTCTCGCGCGCCCGACAGGGCGTGCATTTCGTCGGCCTGGGGGCCGAGACCCTCTCCAGGCTGCGGCGCCTTTCGACACTGCACGGGCTGGCGCGATTCTCGGCATTCACCGCCGTGCTGAACGAGCTCGCGCAGTGGACCGACTACCGGCTGCTGGCCCGAACCCTCGTGCACGCCGATGCAGCGGGGCCGGGCCGCGCGATGCACGTGCAGAAGGCGCTGGATCACATCCGGGACAACTATGCGCAGCCGCTGTCGCTCTCGGAGGTCAGCGCCCTCGTGGGCACGAGCAGGACCGCGCTCTCGCGCAGCTTCCGCCGCGCGACCGGCAAGACCTTCACCGACTTCATCATCGGCCTGCGCCTCGCGAAGGCCTGCCGGCTGCTGACCTCCACGCGCCAGCACGTGAGCAGCATCTGCTACGAGGTGGGCTTCAACAATCTCTCGAACTTCAACCGCCACTTCCGGCGCCTGGAGGGCATGACGCCGGGCGAGTTCCGGGCCCGGCACGCAGGCGCTGGAAGATGAGGCAGCGCCGGGAGACGAGTGTTTTCTCGGGATCGGAAGAAAAGAAAAAGAAAATCTTCTTTTTGGATCGATTCGAAGTGGAATCTTCTTGAAACAAGGGTCTGCGCTAGTGCATTGAAGAAGCACTTACCTGCGCCGCGGCAGAACAATCCCGGGCATGAATGCCCCACTCGATGCCACCGCGATCAGACGGCCCGGCTACCAACTCTCCGACAACATCTGGGCTGAATCCGGCTCGGTTTTCCTGACCGGCACGCAGGCGCTGATCCGCGTGCTCGTGATGCAGGGCCGGCGCGATGCGCAGTGCGGCCTGCACACCCAGGGCTTCATCAGCGGCTATCGCGGTTCGCCGCTGGGCATGGTGGACCAGGCGATCTGGAAGGCCGGCGAGCGCTTCAAGCAGACGGGCATCCGCTTCGTGCCGGCCGTCAACGAGGAACTCGCGGCCACGCAGGTGCTGGGCACGCAGCGCGTGGAATCGGACCCGGAGCGCACCGTCGATGGCGTATTCGCCATGTGGTACGGCAAGGGCCCGGGCGTGGACCGCGCAGGCGATGCGCTCAAGCACGGCAACGCCTACGGCTCCTCGCCCCACGGCGGCGTGCTGGTGGTGGCGGGCGACGACCACGGCTGCGTGTCGTCGTCGATGCCGCACCAGAGCGATCACGCCTTCATGGCCTGGCGCATGCCCATCCTGCAGCCCTCCAGCGTGGCCGAGTATCTGGAGTTCGGCCTGTACGGCTACGAGCTCTCGCGCTATTCGGGCGCATGGGTCGGCATGGCGGCGCTGTCCGAGGTGGTGGAGAGCGCTGGCACCGTGGACCTCGACGCGATCAACGCCCGTGTCGACGCATGGGAAGACGCCGACGCGGTGAGCGCCGCCACCGGCCACCGCCCGCCGCCCGATGGCCTGCACTACCGCTGGCCCGACCTGCCGTCGCTGCGCATCGAGTCGCGCCTGGAAGACAAGCTCGCGGCGGTGGCCGCATTCACCCGGCGCAACAGCGTCGACCGCCACGTGATCGTCAGCGAGCACGCCAAGGTCGGCATCGTCACCTGCGGCAAGGCGCACCACGATTTGATGGAAGTGCTGCGCCGGCTCGAGCTTTCGCCGGAGCAGCTGGCCCGCGCAGGCGTGCGGCTCTACAAGATCGGCCTGAGCTTTCCGGTGGAGCAGACGCGCATCAAGGCCTTCGCGCAGGGGCTGGAAGAGATCCTCATCGTCGAGGAGAAGGGCGCGGTGGTCGAGACGCAGCTGCGCGACATCTTCTACAACGCGCCGCCCGAAGCGCGCCCCGTGCTCGTGGGCAAGCACGACCGCGAAGGCCAGCCGCTGGTGTCGGCGCTGGGCGAGCTGCGGCCATCGCGGCTCATCGAGCTGGTCGCGCACTGGCTGGCCGTTCACTTCCCCGAGAACCACGACCTGGGCGACCACCTGCAGCACGTGCGCGACTTCACGCCGCCCGAGCTGCTGGCCAACGCGAGCGACGCTGTCAAGCGCCTGCCGTACTTCTGCGCCGGCTGCCCGCACAACACCAGCACCAAGGTGCCCGAGGGATCGACGGCGCGCGCCGGCATCGGCTGCCACTTCATGGCGAACTGGATGGACCGCAGCACCGCAGGCCTCATCCAGATGGGCGGAGAGGGCGTGGACTGGATCTCGCACGCCATGTTCACGAAGACGCCGCACGTCTTCCAGAACCTGGGCGACGGCACGTACTACCACTCGGGCTACCTCGCGATCCGCCAGGCGGTGGCGGCCAAGGCCACGCTCACCTACAAGATCCTCTTCAACGACGCGGTCGCGATGACCGGCGGACAGCCGGTCGACGGCGTCATCAGCGTGGATGCGATCGCGCGGCAGGTCGAATCGGAAGGGGTGAGCAAGGTGGTGGTGGTGAGCGATGCCATCGGCAAGTACGACGCCATCAGGGACCGCTTTCCCAGCGGCACCGAGTTCCACGACCGTGCCGCGCTCGACGACGTACAGCGCCGGCTGCGCGAGATGGCGGGCGTGACGGTGCTCATCTACGAACAGACCTGCGCCGCCGAGAAGCGCCGCCGCCGCAAGAAGGGCGAACTCGCCGATCCGCCCAAGCGCCTGTTCATCAACGAGGCCGTGTGCGAAGGCTGCGGCGACTGCACCGTGCAGAGCAACTGCGTGGCCGTGCTGCCGCACGAGACGCCCATGGGCCGCAAGCGCAAGATCGACCAGACCAGCTGCAACAAGGACTACTCCTGCGCCAAGGGCTTCTGCCCCAGCTTCGTGGGCGTGACGGGCGGCAGGCTGCGCCGCAAGAGCGGGGCGCTCGCGGCGGGCCGCGATGCCTTCCTGCACCGCGTGGCCGCGCTGCCGCATCCGGCCGAACATGCATGGACCGGCCCGTACGACCTGCTCGTGACCGGCGTCGGAGGTACCGGCGTGGTGACCGTGGGTGCGGTGATCGCCATGGCCGCGCACCTCGAAGGCAAGGCCGCGAGCGTGCTCGACTTCATGGGCTTCGCGCAGAAGGGCGGCTCGGTGCTGAGCTTCGTGCGGCTGGCCGACTCGCGTGATCGCCTGCACCAGGTGCGCATCGACACGCAGCAGGCCGACGCCATCCTCGCCTGCGATGTGGTGGTGGGCGCATCGGCCGACGCGCTGCAGACCGTGCGCCACGGTCGCACCCGGGTGCTCGCGAACGTGCACGAGATTCCGGTGGCCGAGTCGCTGCGCAACCCCGATGCGGACCTGCACGTCGACCTGTTGCTGGAGAAGATGCGCTTCGTGGCCGGCGAGGAGCAGGTCGAGACCTTCGACGCGCAGAGCCTGGCCGAAGAGTTCCTCGGCGACACGCTGGCTGCCAACATCGTCGCGGCCGGCTATGCATGGCAGCGCGGGCTGGTGCCGCTGAGCCTGGAGGCGCTGATGCATGCGATCGAGCTCAACGGCGTGGCGGTGGCCGCGAACCAGTCGGCCTTCTCGCTGGGGCGGCTCGCGGCCGGCAACCCCGAGGCGCTGGACGCGCTGCGCGCGGCGCCTGCCGATGCGCAGGCTTCTTCCGTCGACGAGCGACCGCTCGACGTGCTGGTCGCCCAGGCGCGCCGGCATCTCACGGGCTACCAGAACGCCACATGGGCGGACCGCTTCGAGGCGCGCATCCGCAGCCTGCGCGAGCGCGAGGCCGCGTTGCAGGGCGGCGACCCGAGCCTGCCCTTCACGCGCAACGCGGCGCGCAGCCTGCTGAAGCTCATGAGCTACAAGGACGAGTACGAAGTGGCGCGGCTCTACACCGACGGCGCCTTCCTGCAGAAGCTCAACGAACAGTTCGAGGGCGACCTGAAGCTCGGATTCCACATGGCCCCGCCGGTGCTCTCGCGCGGCGCGCACGGCAAGGCGCCTGTCAAGATCCGCATCGGAGGCTGGTTGCTGCCCGCATTGCGCTGGCTGGCGCATGGCAAGCGGCTGCGCGGCACGGCGTTCGACATCTTCGGCCGCACCGCGGAGCGGCGCATGGAGCGCGAACTGATTTCGCACTTCGACGGCCTGCTCGAAGCGATGGCGGGTGAACTCTCGGCGGGCAACCAGGCGACGGCTGCGCGCATCGCGGCGCTGCCGCTGTCGATCCGCGGCTTCGGCCACGTCAAGCTCGCGAACTTCGAGGCCGCGAAGATGCAGGAGGCCGAGCTGCTGCACCGCTTCGCGCCGGCGCGCTATCCGAAGCCGGAGAGGGCACCGTCCGCGGGCCAGATCAGGGGGATCGCGATCGTGGCCGGCGCACGCTGAGCCCCGGGCTCAGCCCACCGCCTTGATGAGCTTGTCGCGCCCCGCCTTCGCGAGCATGGAGGCGACGGCGCACGAGGCGAGGCGGGCCGGTTCGGAGTCGGCCCGGCTCGTGAGGATCACCGGCACCTTCGTGCCCAGCACGATGCCCGCCGCATAGGCGCCGCCGAGGAAGGTCAGGCTCTTCGCGAGCATGTTGCCCGCGTCGAGGTCGGGCACGATGAGCACGTTGGCGCGACCCGCCACCGGCGAGACGATGCCCTTGATGCGCGCGGCCTCGGCGTCGATGGCGTTGTCCATCGCGAGCGGGCCGTCGAGCACCGCGCCGGTGATCTGGCCGCGATCGGCCATCTTGCACAGCACCGCGGCGTCGAGCGTGGAAGGCACCTTGGCGTTGACCGTCTCCGTCGCGGAAAGAATCGCGACGCGCACTGCCGGCATGTGCAGCGCATGCGCAAGATCGATCGCGTTCTGCACGATGTCGGCCTTCTCCTCGAGCGTGGGCGCGATGTTGATGGCCGCGTCGGAAATGATCAGCGGCTGCGCGTGGCCCGGGATGTCCATCACGAAGCAATGGCTGATGCGACGCGAGGTGCGCAGGCCGCCTTCACGGCGCACGACGGCACCCATCAGTTCGTCGGTGTGCAGGCTGCCCTTCATCAGAGCATCGACCTCGCCGCGCAGCGCCATCGCCACAGCCGCATCGGCCGCGGCGTGGCTGTGGGGCGCGTCGACGATCTCGATCCTGGACAGATCGATGCCCGCCTCTTGCGCGGCTGCCTCGATCTTCGCGCGCGGCCCCACGAGCGTCGGCACGATCAGGCCCAGCGACGCCGATGCCAGTGCAGCTTCCAGCGATGCGGCGTTGGCGGGATGCACTACCGCGACCCGCAGCGAGGGCAGGCCGCGCGCGGCGGCGATCAGGCGGTCGTAGTGCGGGTGGGCATCGGATGTGGAAGAGGCCATGCGGGTTCCTGAGGGATGGGGCGGTGCGGGGACGGTTCGCCCGCAACAGTACAGGATGTGCCTCCCGGAACCAACGGCGCAGCGGCGGTCTGTTTCATGCCGCCGGCGTCACATGCGCTTGTTTCACATCTCGCGGTTGGCGATAGGTGACGGAGCCGATCGCCTCGACGCCGGCCCCGGGTAGTTCTTTTTACGCATGTCGTTTGGCACTGGCCGCGCCGGGAGGCGTCGATTAAGGTGCGGGCGCTGAAGCCTCGTGCTTGAACAAGGCTGCCGCCGCTGTGTCACCGGTGCCGGCACCGCCTGGATGTGATTCGTTGCCGTCCTCCAGCAGGGAGGGCGGTTGGTTCCAATGTGCCCCGTCGGGCACGCAATTTCCGAGGGAGTTGATCTCATGGCAGTAGACATGTTCATGCGCGTCGAAGGCGCGAACGGCGAATCGAAGGATTCGAACCACAAGGAGTGGACCGACATCAAGTCGTTCGCCTGGGGCGCCACGCAGCCCGGCAACATGGTCAGCGGCGGCGGAGGCGGTGTCGGCAAGGCCAGCTTCAACGACCTGCAGGTGCTGGCGCGCATCGACAAGGCGGCGCCGTCGGTGCTGAAGAACTGCGCGAGCGGCAAGCACCTGGGCAAGGTGGAAGTGTCGGTGTGCAAGGCCGGCGGCTCGCAGATCGAATACACGCGCGTGACGCTCGAGGAAGTGCTGGTCACCTCGGTGCAGTACACGGCCGAGCAGGGTTCTGACGCCGTGTTCGTGCAGTACTCGTTCCAGGCCGCCAAGGTGAAGCAGCAGTACTGGGAGCAGACGGACAAGGGCGGCAAGGGCGCCGAGACGGTGCTGGGCTGGAACATCAAGGAAAACAAGGAGGCCTGAGCTCTCTTTTGCCCGGCCGGTTTGCCGCTCGCGCGGCACGCGCCGGGCTCGCATTGACCAGGGAGCTTTCCAGGAATGACCCGCAGTTTCATCGCCCACAGCGTGCTGGGCGAGCGCCTGAAGTTCCGCTCGATGACGGGACAGGAGCGCATCTCCACGCTGTTCGAGCACCGCGTCCGGCTCATCAGCGACATGCCCAACATCCAGCCCCGCAGCATGCTGGGCGAGGACATGAGCATTGAGGTGAACCTCGCCACCGAACTCGGCGGCGCCGGCAGCCGCTTCCTGAGCGGCCAGGTCACGCGCTTCGCCTACATCGGCAAGGACGACGGCGACATGTGCGTGTACGAGGCCACGCTGCGCCCCTGGCTGTGGTACGCCACCCGCCGCTCCGATTTCAGGATATTCCAGTTCAAGACCGCACCGCAGATCCTGCAGGAGGTGCTCGCGCCCTACGGCTTCGCCATCGACGCACGGCTGAGCGGCAACTACCGCACCTGGGACTACTGCGTTCAGTACTCGGAGAGCGACTTCAACTTCGCCAGCCGGCTTATGGAGCAGGAGGGCATCTACTATTTCTTCTCGCACGCGCAGGGCAGCCATCAGCTGGTGCTGTGCGACGGCGCCGATTCGCACACCGACCTGCCCAGCGGCCCGGTGAGGGTGCCTTATCACGCGGGCGTGCTCGCCGCGCAGATCCTCGAGCAGGACTTCATCGACAGCTGGAGCCATTCGGAGGACATCGCATCGGGCAACTTCGCGGCCGACGACTACGACTTCAGGAAGCCCAACGCCGAGATCGACACCGTACGCCAGCAGCCGGCCGGCCACAGCCGCGACAGCTTCGAGATCTACGACTGGCCCGGCGGCTACACCGAGCTGGCCGACGGCGAGAACTACGCACGCCTGCGGCTGGAGCAGCTCGCAGGGCGCCGCGAACTGGTGAGCGCCGAGGGCAACCTGCGCCACATGGCGCCCGGCTACCTGTTCGAGCTGGCGCGCCACCCCAACGCGCAGGAGAACCGCCGCTACCTGGTCGAGGCCGTGACCTACGACTTCCAGGAGAACGCGCTGCGCGTGGTCGGCGCGGCGGACGCGGCCTACAGCGAGTCGACCAGCAGCACCAGCTATCGCCAGAGCTTCGAGGTGCTGCCCGACAGCGCGCCGTACCGCCCCGCGCGCGTCACGCCGAAGCCGCGCACCACCGGGCCGCAGACCGCGGTGGTGGTCGGCCCTGCGGGCGAGGAGATCCACACCGACCAGTACGGCCGCATCAAGGTGCAGTTCCACTGGGACCGCTACGGCAAGCGCGACGAGAACTCCTCGTGCTGGATCCGCGTCTCGCAGACCTGGGCCGGCAGCAACTACGGCGCGATGCACATCCCGCGCATCGGCCAGGAGGTGATCGTCGACTTCCTCAACGGCGACCCCGACCATCCGATCGTCACAGGCTGCGTCTACAACGCCGCGCAGATGCCGCCATGGGAGCTGCCGCGCCACAAGACCCAGACCGGCTTCCAGACCCACTGGAGCAAGGGCGGCGGCGGCAAGCACATGCTGCGCTTCGAGGACAGCCGCGGCACCGAGCACATCGAGCTGTCGACCGACCACGGCAACACCCACCTGCACATGGGCTACCTGATGAACCAGGGCTCGGGCGTGCAGCGCAGCTACGGCTTCGAGCTGCGCACCAACGAGTGGGGCTCCATCCGCGCCGACAAGGGCCTGCTGCTGACCACCTACACGCAGGACTTCGCGCAGAAGACCTCGCGCGACAACCCCGACGGCCACGAGCAGATGGGCGCCACACTCGCGCAGAGCAACGCGCTCATGCAGGCGGCTGGGCAGGCAGTGGCCGCGACCAAATCGCTCGTGAGCGCGATGGCCCAGGGCAAGAACCAGACGCTCTCGGGTCTGGTGCAGGGCGTGCAGTCGCTCGGCGGCATGTCGCAGGCTGTCGCGGCGCTGGCGGCAGGCGGATCGCCAGAGGCCGGCGTCTCGGACGATCCCGACCCGGCCATGGCCGACGCGCAGCAGATGCTCGACCTCTCGCGCAAGATCGACAAGCCCGTGGTCTCCATCGTCAGCCCCGAGGGCCAGACGATGATCAGCCCCCGGCCCATCGTGGTGAGTTCGGGGCAGAGCGTGTCGATGCGCTCCGTCTCGGCGCTGACCATGACCACCGGCGCCCAGCTCACGCAGCTCGCCGCCAAGGGCATGCTCACGCAGGTGAGCGAGGGCGGGCAGATCAACGTGGTGTCCGATGGCGACATCGTCTCGCATGCCGGCGCTGGTGCGATCAACCTGGTGTCGAAGACCGACGCCTCCGTCACCTCCACCGCGGCCAACGCGAACCTCACCGGGCAGAAGTCGGTGGTGATCCAGGCGGCGGAGCAGGACGTGTTCGTCACCGCCAAGACCAGCATCTCGCTGATATGCGGAAAGTCGTCGATCGTCCTGCTGGCGGACGGCACGGTGCAGATCAACGGCGTGAAGGGACTGGTCAACTTCACGGACAACCTGGACCAGCGGGGCGGGAAGATCTTCCTGAATTGCGATGCGCCTGTTGGGGCCGAGAGCCCTCAAGCGGCAACCGAGGAGAATCTCGCGATGCCCGCGCCGGCCACCGCGAAGGACGCGCCGGCCTCGTCGTCCATTGCGCCGATGGGGCCCTGGAAACCAATGGGCCTGGGCGCAGGGGTAGATGGCCTGGCGGCCCGCTCGCCCACCATGCAGAAGCAGTGGGCGGCACTCAAGGACAAAGGCTGGCAGATGGTCTATGGGCCGGCCGGTGGTGGCTCGTATGTGGCCGGCCAGGTCATTGTCATCGACGGCGAAAAAGCGTCGAACCCGTACGCGGCCACAACTTCCGTGGCGCATGAACTGGGGCACGCGAGCAGCAAGATGGTCCCGGACATGTCCTCGAAGCAAGCCTTCCTCAACAGCAGGCTGGACGACGAGGGGGCTGCGGCCATGAATCAGATCCGCGCCCAACGAGAAATCTGGCTCAATACCGACAAGAAGATCAACATCATGTCCAGCGCCCCCGCGCAACAGATGAATGTCTACAACGCCGCGTTTGACAAGGCCCAGGCCGATGGCAACTGGGCGGCTGCCAATCGCAGTGCCGGCAAGTACATCGGAACGCTGCTGACCTCGACAACCAAGGAGCCATACGTGCAGTACTACGGCAACTGGTACGACAAGTCGACTGGCGGCAAATAAATGCACCGCGGATTGTTCCGGAACATCTCAACAGGAAAAAGAGCATGACTCAAGCGGCAATGACTCTCTGGCTGGCCATCGACATGCTGGTCACGCAGATTCCATTTTCCAAGGCGAAGGTCGAGAGCGCTCTCTTGACCCAGCTCTCCGATACGAAAGCACCGGGGAGCGAAGTCTTCCAGTTCTTCGAGGGAACCCCGGTGCGCTTCGAGGATGGCGTCGAGGCTTCCAAGTTCGATCTGCGAATCAAGCGCGAAGGTGCGCATCCGGGATTCCTCGTCCTTGAGGTGCAAGGGCGCTGCGTGCCGCTGGACGAGGTCAAGCGGCACTACGCCGATCTCGTCATCACGGATGTACCGCGAGGCAGGTCCATGAACGAAGCGACGAGCTACACCGCTACGCTTGGCTGGGGAAGACTCTCGTTCGGCTTCAGGGAGAAGAACCCTGGGTGTTTGGCGTTCATTGCCTTCAATCCTTCCTGACCGCGTCGATCCGAAGAGCACCCGCATGCGCTACCACCTCAACGAAGGCCAGTTCGACATCCCCGAAGACGGCCGCATCGACCGCTCGATGAACGTCCTCGCGATGCCCGACGGCTCCGGCACCACGCTCATCGTGAGCCGCGACGCGCTGCGAACGCAGGAGACCCTGGCGCAGTTCGTCACGCGGCAGATGAACGACCTGACGCGCCAGGTGAGCCAGCTCAAGGAGGTGTCGCGCACCGACATCGCCGTGGGCCCGGCCATCGCGAGCCTGCATGCCATCGAGCTCGTGACCCAGTTCAAGCAGAACGGCCAGGCATTGCACCAGCGCCAGGCCGTGTTCCTGCTGCCACAGGATCCGGGCGGCAGGAGCGTGCTGATCCTCACGGCCAGCAGCCCCGTGCCCTTCGATGCCGAGGCGATCGCGCTGTGGCGGCGCGTGCTCGAGAGTTTCCAGCCGAGGGCCTGAGGCGCCATGGCCGGCCAACCAGCTGCACGCCTGCACGACCCCATTGCCCACACCAACGCGCATGCGCGCTTCTGGGCCAAGTTCGCGGGCGGACTGATCGGCGGCATCGCCGTGGGCTTCGCAGTGGGCGTGGCGGCGGCCGCGGTGGTCGGCACCGGCGGCCTCGCTGGGCCGCTGGTGGCGGGCGCGGTGGTCGTGGGCGCGCGCATGGCCGGCGGCTACGTCGGTGCAAGCCTGGGCGAATCGATCGCCGATGCGCTGGTGCCCGAGACGCTCACGGTCACCGGGATGATCACCAGCGGATCGTCGGACGTGTTCATCGGCGGCAAGGCCCTGGGCGCAGCCCGGGCCTCGCCCGATGCTCCCATGGACACGGTGAGTTGCAAGAACGACTCGCCGCAGATTCTTCTTGCCGAGGGCGCGGAGACCGTGTTCATCAACATGGGCGTGGCCTCGCGCAAGGACGACCACACCGAGTGCGGCGCCAAGGTGAGCGACGGGGCGCCCACGGTCTTCATCGGCGGCCCGACAGCGCGCGTGCGCGATGTGGCCGACGAGGTGCCGCTCATCTCCAAGGTGCTGGTGACCATCTTCAACGTGGTCATGATCTACCGCGGCCTGCGCTGCCTGCCCAAGCTCGCGCGGCAGGGCAAGAACGCCCTGCCTTGCCTGATCGAAGGGGCGGTGGGGCTTGGCATGGGTATCCACGGCATGGTCAGCTCCTTCGGCAATCCGGTGCACGCGGCCACCGGAGGCAAGTTCCTGGGCGGCGAGAGCGAACTCGACTTCAGCCTGCCGGGGCCGCTGCCCATTGCATGGCAGCGCTTCTACAGCAGCCACGACCTGCGCCGCGACGGCCCGTTGGGGCAGGGCTGGAACCTGCCCTATTCGATGGAGCTGCGGCTGGGCAGCGACGACGAAGGCCTGCCTGTCGTCACGCTCATCGACGAGCAGGGCCGGCCGATGGTGCTGCCCGACATCGAGCCCGGCACGCGCCAGTACAGCCTGCGCGACGGGCTCGACCTGTGCCGCACCGAAGGCGGCCACTACTTCATCCACGTGCCGGGCGGGCTTTTCTTCCTGTTCGAGCCGCCGGCGGACGGCGCGGCGCGCGCGCAGACGCTGAAGCTCGCGCGGCTCGAAGACCGCAATGGCAACTTTATCGACCTGCGCCACGATGCGCAGGGCCGGCTGACAGAGCTGACCGACAGCACCGGGCGCCTGGTGGCGCTCGACTACCCGGGCGACAGCCGCCGCCTGGCTGCAGTGCGCCTGGCCGCTGGCGCACCGGGCGAGCTGCCCGGCCTGCTGGTGGCATACAGGCACGACGCCGAAGGCCGCCTGATCGACGTGACCGACCGCAACGGCGCGGTGGTGCGCCGCTTCGGCTACGAGGCCCAAGGCCTCATGAGCTTCCATGCCGACGCGGCGGGGCTGGAGTGCCATTACGAGTGGCGCGGCGAGGCTGGCGACGCGCACGTGGTCCGCCACTGGACCAACGACGGCGAGAGCTACACCGTGCGCCGCATGCCGCCTGCTGCGGACGACGAATTGGCCCTTGGCGAGACACTGGTCGTCGACCAGCTCGGCCGCGAATTCGCCTGGCACTGGAATGCCGACCGTCAGGTCACCGACTACATCGACGCGGCGGGCCGCCAGTGGCATGCGGAGTACAACGAGCTGCGCCAGCTCGTCGCCATCACCGAGCCCGGCGGTGCCACCACGCGCTGCACCTACGACCCCATGGGCTTCATGAGCAGCCGCACCGATGCGCTGGGCCGCACGCAAAGCACCGGCTGGACCGAGCTCGGCGAGCCCTGGCGCCAGACCCTGCCGGACGGCAGCACATGGACCTATGCCTACAGCGACCAGGGCAACCTGGTGCGCGAGACCGACCCGCTGGGCCACACCACCGAGTACGCCTACGACAGGCGGGGCCTGCCCATCGTCGTGACCGACGCCAAGGGCGGCACCAACCGCATGGCCTGGAACGAGTGCGCGCAGCTGCTCGCGCTGACCGACTGCTCCGGCAAGACCACGCGCTACGCCTACGACGGCTGGGGCCACCTGCAGGGCGTGACCGATGCCGCGGGCCAGCGCACCCGGTTGACGCACGACGCCATGGGGCGGCTACTGTCGATGTCGCTGCCCGACCAGAGCCACCAGTCGTTCCGCCGCGACGCGGCCGGCCGCATCGTGGCTGCCACCGACGCGCTGAGCCGCAGCACGCAGTTCGCATTCGGCCTGCGCGGCCAGCCGCTGGCGCGGCAAGACGCCGAGGGACGCCGCATCGCGTGGCACTACGACAGCGCCCAGCGCCTGCAGGCGCTCGTCAACGAGAACGGCCTGCACTTCGAGTTCGTGCGAGACACCGCCGACCGCGTGGTGGAAGAGCGGCGTGTGGGCGGCACACGCCTGCAGGTGGAATACGACGTCAACGGCTGGCCGGTGTGCATCACCCATGTGCCGGGCATTGGCGACGACGACCTCGCATTGCAAGATGGCGCCGAGCCGCATCGCCCGGCCGGCCCCCTGCGCACCGAACTGCTGCGCGACGCCGTGGGCCGCCTCGTCGAGAAACGCACCGGGAGCCACCACTACCGCTACAGCTACGACCAGCTCGACCGGCTGACCGAGGCGGTCAAGCTGGAGGCGCCGCAACCCGGCACCGGCGGCGAAGCGCGCGCGCTGCACCGCACCGTATTCGCCTACGACAAGCTCGGCCGCCTCATCGAAGAGACCGCTATCGACGAGCTCACCGGCGAGACGCACACCCTGCGCCACGCGCACGACGAACTCGGCAACCGCACGCAGACCATGCTGCCCGTCGTCGCGTCGCAGCCAGGCGTGCAGCGCGCGCTGAACTACCTGTACTACGGCTCGGGCCACCTGCACCAGGTCAACCTGTCGCAGCGGCAAGGCGATGCACCCGAGGTGCACCAGCTCATCAGCGACATCGAGCGCGACGACCTGCACCGCGAAGTGGCGCGCAGCCAGGGTGCGCTGCACACCCGATTCGCGCTGGACCCACTGGGCCGGCGGGCCGCGTCGTGGTGTCGCCCCGGCGGACTGGATTCGGCATTCACTACGCAAGACCCGAGCTGGCGCCAGGCCATCGACGCCACGGGCACCCCCGGAGCCCGCCTGCTCGACGGTCTGATGAAGGAATACAGCTACGACCCCGTGGGTGAGCTGCGGCAGAGCCGGCATTCGCTGCAGGGCACGACGGGGCACAGATACGACGCCACCGGCCGCATCGAAGAGAGCGTGCGCAGCGCGGCCAACAGCGAGCGCTTTGCCTACGACCCAGCCGGCAACCTGCTCGACGCATCAACCGCGCCCGGCTACGTGCGCGACAACCTCGTGCGCGTGTTCGAGGACAAGCGCTACAGCTACGACGGCCACGGCCGGCTGGTGCGCAAGCTGTCGGGCAGGCACACCGACCAGCGCTTCGAATGGGACGACGAAAGCCGCCTCGTGGCTGTGCACACCACGCGGCGGCCGGGCACGCCCGAAGCCACCACGCAGGTCACACGCTTCGACTACGACGCGTTGGGGCGGCGCGTGGCGAAGCACGATGCGTTCGGCAGTACGCGGTTTGTCTGGGAGGGGATGCGGCTGATCGAGGAGCGGCGCGGCTCGCAAGTGACGAGCCACGTTTACGAGCCTGGCAGTTACATGCCGCTGGCGCGGCTCGATGCCGCCGCTGGCGAGGCTGGTGCCGCTGCACCTGCGAACATCTTCCACATTCACACGGATCAGGCCGGCCTGCCTGAGGAACTGACGGATCAGGCCGGCCGGATATGCTGGCGAGCGAGCTATCGCACGTGGGGCGGCGCTGTGACCGAGCAGTGGGAGTCCACTTTGCTCGACGGCCGCGCCGCCTCCCCTGCGAACAAGGCACTGCCAAGAATCGAGCAGAACATGCGATTCCAGGGCCAGTATCTGGACCGCGACATCGGCCTGCACTACAACACCTTCCGTTTCTATGACCCCGACATTGGCCGCTTCATCAGCCCGGACCCCATCGGCCTTGCTGGCGGGAACAATCTGCACAGCTATGCGCCCAATCCTGTGTCGTGGATCGACCCGTGGGGCTGGGCGCCCAAGGCACCTTTGTCCCTGCCCGATGGCTACAGGGCAAGAATCGACCGATTCAACACGAGTACTGGTTCTTCTTTCGAGATACACGTGTACAAACCCAACGGAACCGAAGCTGGCATCTACGGGCCAGACGGCTTCTTCAACAAGCACGGTACTGTCGGCGCCGAAGTGAAGGTCACGCCGAAGGTATCCAACGTGCTGAACGGCATCGCCGTCGATGAATTGAGAAAGATAGGAAAACTGCCTGCTCTGGGAACACCCAACAGCCGCGTAGCGGCCAGAGAGTATTCGGAGCGCGTGCGCAAGAGCGGGCTTTCAGGATGTTGATCATCAAGCACCATGAAAATCATCAAGTTCAGTGAAACCAGCGACGGCTACTCCATGGATAGCTCCGCCTATCCGGCCTATGTACGGCAGGTAAGCAGCCTGGTGCCGACGGACGCTCTCGAATTCATGAGTGCAGCGTGGCACTATGAGCATCGGGACGAGCGATGCCCGCACGATGCCAGGCTGGAGCAGTTGCTCGTACGAGAGTTCGAAGACGGTGACTTCCGGGCGAATGACATCGAGATGCAACTGGCCGGAGCGCATGGGAATCGCATCACGCTGCACTATCGCGACGTGCAGTCCTATGCGGTCGAGAAAACCAAGAGCGATTGGCCCGCTGGCGACCGGTCCCACGGCGATTGGCTCATCGATGAAATGCTGGTGCTCGAGGACGGCTTTCTTAGTCACGAGATCGTCTTCACGAACTCGGTAATCAAGGTCAAGCACAAGGATCTCAAGTACGCAGTGGTGCCATGACCACAACGGCCCTCAGCAAACTGTTGGCGTACTGGACCGCGCAGCCGACCGTGATACCGCTGCAGGAAGAGCTGTGCCTGATCCGTGATCTACGCGCGCTGGACACCAACGGCATCGCGACGGATCTGGCGTCGTTCATCTCGCTCGTCGAGCTCGTCCAGCGATCGCATGCGAGCAACGGAATTTTCGAGATGACCGAGGCCGACGAAGTGCACACCGTCGGTTTTCTCCAGTGGCTCGAGAGCCTGGAAAACAAGCTTGGCGTGCCGTTGGCAACGCACGCAGATGGCCTGGGCCTGACCTGCGCCGAACTGGCGAAACGGATGCCCCGATAGAGTGCCGAATGCTGGACCTCTACTTCGTCGAATCGACCTGCAGTCACTTGCCGAAAGACCCGCGTGGCCTTGAGCATGCGGGCTCTGTCGATCTGGATGCGCATCGCGCGATCGGAGCCCTCTTGGACAGATGTGCCCAGAAGGGCGTAAACCTCGACTACTTCGACGATTCGCTGCTGCGCGCCGAGCAGGTCGTGACCATGCTCGAGGTATTCACCGTCAACGCCCCTGAAGCTGGCGCTCAACACGCGCAGATCACGGCCTTCAAGTCGATGCACGCGATCTTGACCCAAGCGAAGGCGCAGGGCATGGGGCTCGCAGCGTTCTGCGACTGACATTCAACTCCATGAGTGCATGGCGCCTGCACCGCCGTCATTGATTGCGGACGCCTTATTGAAGCCCACAGACAGTGTGCAGCTACGCGGCACTCGTCGTCGCATTGAAGGCATCGTTGTCCGCCGCTCGCAGCAACGGTGCTTGAAAAAAGTTTGTCCAAGCAGTTGACGATTGTGTAAAGACTATTTACAGTCCATCCCACTCAACGCCAACAGGACCCAACGTGAAAGCCACAACGATCCGCATCTACAGCACTTGCCCCGCATCCGGCAACGTGTTCGTGCGCGTCGCTTCGCACGATGGCCTCGGCCTGCAGCCGCTGCTGCTGCAGCAACTCAATCAACTCCCGTATCCGATGTCCATGCCGCAGGCCAATCTGTGGCCGTGCGATTACCAGGATCAGGTGCAACCGGGTGGAGGGCGCGCATAGGCGCAGACCTCCCAAGCTCTCTCTCGAAAAGAAGAGGCCCGGACACCGTGAGGTTCCGGGCCTCTTCGTTTTCATGCCATTCGTTCACGAGCAGCGATCGTGCTGCCCGCGCAAGGTTCGAACCTTGTGAGTGTTCCTTAAAAATTCGCTACAGCCAATGGTTTTCTTTTCAGCCCCGGTGACGCAACTGGTAGACGTGTCCGCCTTAGAAGCGGAATTCTGGGAGTTCGAGTCTCCCCTGGGGCACCAATTTTTCTGGGTGTAGTGTCAATCTGGTAGACGGCCTGCCTTGGAAGCAGGAGGCTGCAGGTTCAAATCCTGCCACTCAGACCATCTTTTCTCTTTCGTTTTTTCTTGTGCGTGTGTAGCTCAACTGGCAGAGCACTGGACTCCAAACCCAACGGTTGAAGGTTCGAATCCTTCCGCGCGCGCCAACCGATTTTTGCCGGCCCTTCGCCTAGTGGTCCAAGGCACCGGATTTTGATCCCGGGATCCAAGGTTCGAATCCTTGAGGGCTTGCCAGCTTTCTCTTTTCCTTCTTTCGTTCCGCTAACTCAGTGGCCAGAGTGCCTCCCTGTCCAGGAGGAAGCCAGGGGTTCGATTCCCCTGCGGAACGCCATTCGTCAAACGACTTTTGCTTTCGATGGATCGTGAGCAGCACTGGCGACTGCAGCGGGCTGTAACCCCGTCTCCTTCGGGAAAACTTCGTTCGACTCGAAGACGATCCACCAACGACGCCATCATCAGGCGTGATTCCGGCGTGATGGCAAAGCGGCAGTGCTGCGGATTGCGAATCCGTGCAGCCCGGTTCGACTCCGGATCGCCCCTCCATCCACATCCTTCAATCCACTTTCTTCCCCGGTAGCTCAGCTGGTAGATGCGGCGCACTGTTAATGCGCAGGTCACACGTTCGATCCGTGTTCGGGGAGCCACAATTCAACGGCAGCCACACAGAAGGAGCACCGAAGCATGAAACCCCAGGTCCAGCCGAACAAGATCGTCGTGCTCTCGGGTTCCGGTGTGAGTGCCGAGAGCGGCCTGCCTACGTTCCGCGACGCCAAGGGCCTGTGGAACAGCTACTCTTGGCAGGAGCTTGCGAGCCCCGAAGGCTGGCAGCAGCACCCGGAGGCGGTGCTGGCCTTCTACAACGAGCGGCGCGAGAAGGCGTGGCAGGCGCAGCCCAACGCGGCGCACATGGCGATCGCGTCGCTCGAGCAAGCCTACGAAGTCGTGATCGTCACGCAGAACGTCGATGCGCTGCATGAGCGTGCCGGGTCGCGCAACGTGGTGCACCTGCACGGGCAACTTGCCTATGCGCGGGGCACCTCCGAGCCCGAGCCGAAGCGCTATCGCATCGATGGCGATCCCATTGCCATGGGACAACTCTGTGAAGACGGCACCCAGCTGCGGCCCGACATCGTGTGGTTCGGTGAAGCGGTGCAGCACTTCGAGGAGGCCGAAGAGCACGTGGCGACTGCGGCACGCGTGCTTGTCGTCGGCACCTCGCTCACGGTCTATCCGGCGGCATCGCTCGTGCAGTATGCGGACCGCAGCGCGCAGAAGGTGCTCGTCGCACTCGACATGGAGGAGGTGCCGCGAGGCTTCACCTTCATGCAGGGCAGGGCAGCCGAGCTGGTGCCGGTGCTGGCCGCGAGGTGGTTGAGCGAGGCGGCCTCGTAGCTTCTTCGAGCGCCTGCAATCAAGGGCCCGCCATCGTTTCGATGGCGGGCCTTTTGCATTTGGCGAGAAGCGGGCGAATGAACTGCTTTGGTTCTCTGGTGCAACGCCCTGGCTGATTTCTGATTAACCCTTTTTGATTGCCTCTTCGAGGCACGTGAAAAGTGATTCGTGAGAAATGGCGCGACCAGGACAGGAATTCATCCGAGTTCAATCCACTTGTCACGGTCCGGTCCGAACATCGCAGGCGGTTGGCCCGGGAGGCGGCACGACACGAGTGCCGCCATGACCGGATTTCAATCTTGCCGCTGCAGTGGCGGCAAATCTCCACGGTGCCCGGAGGGGGCGCCACAATAAAGGAACGATCAATCATGGCAGTAGACATGTTCATGCGCGTCGAAGGCGCGAACGGCGAATCGAAGGATTCGAACCACAAGGAGTGGACCGACATCAAGTCGTTCGCATGGGGCGCCACGCAGCCCGGCAACATGGTCAGCGGCGGTGGAGGCGGTGTCGGCAAGGCCAGCTTCAACGACCTGCAGGTGCTGGCGCGCATCGACAAGGCGGCGCCCTCGGTGCTGAAGAACTGCGCGAGCGGCAAGCACCTGGGCAAGGTGGAAGTGTCGGTGTGCAAGGCCGGCGGCTCGCAGATCGAATACACGCGCGTGACGCTCGAAGAGGTGCTGGTCACCTCGGTGCAGTACACGGCCGAGCAGGGCTCCGATGCGGTGTTCGTGCAGTACTCGTTCCAGGCTGCGAAGGTGAAGCAGCAGTACTGGGAGCAGACCGACAAGGGCGGCAAGGGCGCCGAGACTGTGCTGGGCTGGAACATCAAGGAAAACAGGGAAGCCTGATCCCTCCTTGTGCGAAACGGGAGCGCGAGGCTTCCGTTTCATCGGGCCGCAGGAGGCGGCCCGTCGCACCGACTTTCGTGCGTTGATTCGAATTCCAGGAAGAGCGGGCAACCCGCATTGAGGGGCCCATCGTCTGGAAGGCTTCAGAGCCGCAAACAAAAAGCCCCGCTATCGAAAAAATAGCGGGGCTTTTGATTTGGTGCCGGAGAGATGAATCGAACACCCGACCTTCTCATTACGAATGAGCTGCTCTACCGACTGAGCTACACCGGCGAAGCCTCAGATTATAGCCAAAAATCAGGCCTTCTCGGCGTGGTACTGCGTCAAACGCTCTACTTCGTTTCTAGAACCCAACATCACGCTCACACGCTCGTGCAGTTTGGTGGGCTGCAGGTCCAGGATGCGCTGCTTGCCGTTGGTGGCGGCGCCGCCTGCCTGCTCGACCAGCCAGCTCATTGGGTTGGCCTCATACATCAGGCGCAGCTTGCCGGCCTTTTCGGGCTCGCGCTTGTCCCACGGGTACATGAAGACGCCGCCACGCATCAGGATGCGGTGCACGTCGGCGACCATGCTGGCGATCCAGCGCATGTTGAAGTCCTTGCCGCGCGGGCCTTCCTTGCCGGCCAGGCATTCGTCGATGTAGCGCTTCACGGGCTCGTCCCAGTGGCGCATGTTGCTCATGTTGATCGCGAATTCCTTGGTGTCGGGCGGGATCTGGATGTCTTCCTGCGTCAGCACGAAGCTGCCCTGTTCGCGGTCGAGGGTGAACATGGCCACGCCGTTGCCCACTGTCAGCACCAGGGTGGTCTGCGGGCCGTAGATGCAGTAGCCGGCGGCCACCTGCTGGGTGCCCGCCTGCAGGAAGTCGGCTTCCTGCACGCCGGGGTGGTCGTCGGGCTTCTTCAGCACGCTGAAGATGGTGCCGATGCTGACGTTCACGTCGATGTTGCTGCTGCCGTCGAGCGGGTCGAACATGAGCAGGTATTCGCCCTGCGGGTAGCGGTTCGGCACCACGTAGATGCTGTCCATTTCCTCGCTGGCCATGGCCGCGAGATGGCCGCCCCATTCGTTGGCCTCGATGAGCACTTCGTTGGCGATGATGTCCAGCTTCTTCTGGATCTCGCCCTGCACGTTCTCGCTCTCGGCCGTGCCGAGCACGCCGCCCAGCGCGCCCTTGTTGACGGCCTGGCTGATGCTCTTGCAGGCGCGCGCGACCACTTCGAGCAGCAGGCGCAGCTGGCCGGGAATGAGGCCGTCGGCGCGCTGCTGTTCGACGAGATAGCGGGTGAGGGAAATCTTCTGGGCCATGGGATCTGTCCTATGCAATGTTGAGGGTCTGTTCGCGAAACACCGCGGAACCGGCTTTGCCGGGCCGCAGGTGTTGCCCCCTGCAAGGGGGGTGGCGAAGCGACGCGAAGTGCGCGCAGCCTTGGGGGTGTGCTCAGTTTCCTGCCAGGGCTCGGGTCACGACTTCATGCGTGTCCTTGCTCAGGTCGGGCTTGGCCGCCACGCGGGCAATGGCTTCGCGCGCGGCGCTGCGGTACGGCTCGGCCAGCTTGCTCCAGCGGTCGAGCGCGCGTGCGAGGCGGGCGGCGACCTGCGGGTTGATGGCGTCGAGCTCGATCACGCGCTCGCTCCAGAACACGTAGCCGGCCGCGTCGGGGCGGTGGAAGGCACCGGGGTTGGCGCTGCAGTAGCTGAAGATCACGCTGCGCGCGCGGTTCGGGTTCTTCAGCGAGAAGTCGGGGTGCTTCATCAGCTGCTTCACCAGCGGCAGGATGTCGCCGCCGCGGTCGGGCGCGCCGGCCTGCAGCGAGAACCACTTGTCGATGACCAGCGCCTCGTCCTTGAAGATGGCGTGGAAGCGAGCGAGCGCCTGCGCCGCCAGCGTGTGGCCCGACGCCACCAAGGCGTTGAGCGCGTTGAAGCGGTCGGTCATGTTGCCCGCGTCCTTGAAGCGCTGCAGCGTCTTGCCCGGCCACACGACGTCGCCCGAGGAGCGCGCCGCCAGGCACAGGAAATTGAGCGCCATGCCCGCCAGCGCGCGGCGGCCCGAGGAGGTCGGATCGGGGCTGTAGGCGCCGGTGTCGTGGTTCTCCTCGTACGCCCATTGCCAGTCGGCGAAGAGGGCGGTGGCCAGCTGGGCGCGCATGGCTTCGCGCACCAGGTGCACGCGCTGCGGATCGACCACGTCGAGCTGCTCGGCGATGTAGGTTTCCGACGGCAGAGTGAGCACCAGTTCCTTGAAGGCGGCGTCGAGCTGCGGGTTGCGCAGCACGCTGCGCATGGCGTCGATGTACGCGTCGTTCAGCACTGGCGTGGTGTCGGTGGCCAGCGCGGCAATGCCGTTCAGCGCGGCGCGCAGGCCAAGGCGCTGGCCGGCTTCCCAGCGGTTGAACGGATCGGGGTCGTTGGCCAGCAGGGTCAGCAGCTGGGCATCGGTGTACTCGAAGTCGAGGATCACCGGTGCGCTGAAACCGCGCAGGATGGAGGGCACCGGCTCGGCGTCGAGGCCCACGAAGGTGATCTGCTCGCCGGCGCGCGACAGCACCAGGGTGCGGGTGCCGCGCGTCACGTCGCTTTCGCCTTCGAGCTGCAACGGCAGTTCGCGGCCGCTGGCGTCGAGCAGGCCGATGTTCACCGGAATGACGAACGGCTCCTTGGTCGGCTGGCCCGGCGTGGGCGGGCAGCTCTGCACCACGCTCAGGGTGTAGCTGCGGTTCTGCGCGTCGTACACGCCGTGGGCGGCGAGGCGCGGCGTGCCGGCCTGGCTGTACCAGCGCTTGAACTGGGGCAGCAGGCGTGCGAGTTCCGATTCAGGGTTGGCGTCGGCGATCGCCTGCGCGAAGTCGTCGCAGGTCACGGCCTGGCCGTCGTGGCGCTCGAAGTAGAGCGTGATGCCCTTCTCGAAGCCCTTGCGGCCGACCAGCGTCTGCATCATGCGCACCACCTCGGCACCCTTCTCGTAGATGGTGACGGTGTAGAAGTTGCTGATCTCGATGTAGCTGTCGGGCCGCACCGGGTGGGCCATGGGGCCTGCGTCCTCGGGGAACTGGGCGGTGCGCAGCACGCGCACGTCCTCGATGCGCTTGACGGCGCGTGCCGATGCGTCGGCGCACAGGTCCTGGCTGAATTCCTGGTCGCGGAAGACGGTGAGGCCTTCCTTCAGCGAGAGTTGGAACCAGTCGCGGCAGGTCACGCGGTCGCCGCTCCAGTTGTGGAAGTACTCGTGGCCGACCACGCTCTCGATGTTGCTGTAGTCGGCGTCGGTGGCGGTGGCCTGGTTGGCCAGAACGTACTTCGTGTTGAAGATGTTCAGGCCCTTGTTCTCCATGGCGCCCATGTTGAAGTCGCTGGTGGCGACGATCATGAAGCGGTCGAGGTCCAGCGGCAGGCCGAAGCGGGCCTCGTCCCACAGCACCGAGTTGATGAGCGAATTCATCGCGTGCTCGGTCTTGTCGAGGTCGCCGGCGCGCACGTACACCTGCAGCAGGTGTTCCTTGCCGCTGCGCGCCTTGATGCGCTGCTCGCGCGCCACCAGCTTGCCCGCCACCAGGGCGAACAGGTAGCTGGGTTTCTTGAACGGGTCGACCCACTTCGCGAAGTGGCGGCCCTCGGGCAGCTCGCCTTGTTCGACGAGGTTGCCGTTCGACAGCAGCACCGGGTACGCGGCCTTGGCGGCGCGCAGGGTGACGGTGTAGCTCGCCATCACGTCCGGACGGTCGAGGAAGTAGGTGATGCGGCGGAAGCCCTCGGCCTCGCACTGCGTGAAGAAGGTGTCCTCGCTCACGAACAGGCCCATCAGCTTGGTGTTCTTGATGGGGCAGCAGGTGGTGAAGATCTCGAGCTCGAAGCTGTCGGGCAGGCCGTCGATGACGAGCTGGTCGCCCTCCATGCGGAACGACGCGCCCTGGCCGTTGACCAGCACGCGCGCCAGGTTCAGCTCGTCGCCGTCCAGGCGCAGCGGCTGCACCGGCGCCTCGGGGTTGCGGCGCATCTGCATGCGGTTGAGCACGCGGGTCTTGGCGGGGTCGAGGTCGAAGGTCAGGTCGACGGTGTCGATCCAGTAGGCCGGAGCGGCGTAGTCTTCGCGGCGGATGGCGAGCGGTTGGCCTTGTGCGTCACGTAGCAGCATCGAGGGTCTCCAGAAATTTCGAATGGGCGAGTTCGTCGTAGTCGCGAACCGCGGCGATCACATGGGGGCCCGCCAGCTCGGCGGCGGTATGGGTGCTGCAGACGGCCACGGCGCGCATGCCGCCGCGGCGGGCGGCCTCGATGCCGAAGGGGGCGTCCTCGAAGACGATGCAGCGCTCGGGCGCAACGCCGATGCGGCGCGCGGCTTCCAGGAAGATGGCGGGCGTGGGCTTGCCGGTGAAACCCTCGTCGCCGCCCACGATGGCCAGCGGCAGCGGGTCCATCTTCAGGCGCGACATGGCGAACTCGATGTTGTGCCGGTCGCCGGCCGTGCCGACGGCCACCTTCAAGCCGCGCGCAACCGCCGCCTTGGCGAAGGCCGTGAAGCCCGCCACCTCGGTGAAGTTGTCGCTGAACATCGCGCGGTAGATCTCTTCCTTCTCGTGCACCAGTGCCAGGCACTCCTCGTCGGAGAGCTCGCGCTGGAACAGTTCGCGCATGCACTCGGCGCCGGTGCGGCCCGTGGTGCGCGCGAGGATGTCGCTCACGTCGAGCTTCAGGCCGTGGCGCGCCACGAATTCGACCCACGACCGCGCATGCCAGGGCATGGAGTCGATCATGGTGCCGTCCATGTCGAAGATGAAGGCTTCGACCTTGCCACCCTTCAGGCTTTGCAGGCTCATCGGTATCACACGCCCTGCTTGAGGGAGGCCTCGATGAACACGTCGAGGTCGCCGTCGAGCACCTTCTGCGTGGCCGAGACCTCGACGTTGGTGCGCAGGTCCTTGATGCGGCTGTTGTCCAGCACGTAGCTGCGGATCTGGTGGCCCCAGCCCACGTCGGTCTTGCTGTCTTCCAGCTTCTGCTGTTCTTCCTGGCGCTTGCGCATCTCGTGGTCGTACAGGCGCGAGCGCAGGCGCTTCCAGGCCACGTCGCGGTTGCTGTGCTGGCTGCGGCCGTCCTGGCACTGCACCACGATGCCGGTCGGGATGTGCGTCAGGCGCACGGCCGAGTCGGTCTTGTTGATGTGCTGGCCGCCGGCACCGCTCGCGCGGAAGGTGTCGGTGCGCACGTCGGCCGGGTTGATCTCGATCTCGATGGAGTCGTCGATCTCCGGGTAGACGAAGATGCTGGCGAAGCTGGTGTGGCGCCCGCCCGAGGAGTCGAAGGGCGACTTGCGCACCAGGCGGTGCACGCCGGTCTCGGTGCGCAGCAGGCCGAAGGCGTAGTCGCCTTCGACCTTGATGGTGGCGCTCTTGATGCCGGCGGTGTCGCCGGGGGTTTCGTCCTCGAGCTGGGCCTTGAAGCCCTTGCGCTCGGCGTACTTCGTGTACTGGCGCAGCAGCATGCTGGCCCAGTCGCAGGCCTCGGTGCCGCCAGCGCCGGCCTGGATGTCGATGAAGGCGTTCAGCGGGTCGGCCGGGTTGTTGAACATCCGGCGGAATTCGAGCTGCTTGATGTCGGCTTCGAGCGCGGCGGCGTCATCGGCGATGGCCTGCAGGCCGGCGATGTCGCCGTCTTCCTTCGACATCTCGTAGAGCTCGGTGTTGTCGGCCAGTCCGCTGGTGAGCCGGTCGAGCGTGACGACCACGTCGTCGAGCGACTTCTTTTCCTTGCCCAGTTCCTGGGCCTTCTTCGGGTCGTTCCAGACGTTGGGATCTTCGAGCGATGCGTTGACCGTCCTCAGGCGTTCGGCTTTGGCATCGTAGTCAAAGATACCTCCGTAAATCGACCGTCCGGGCGCTCAGGTCCGCGAGCATCGCGCCGATTTGGTTGATCTGTTCTGCGTCCATGGGGTGTCCTGACTGTGTTCGGGGGGAAACCGGGCATTTTCTCATGCTCCGGTGTTCCGCCGAGGAGGGCACCGTATTGCTCCTTTCCCCCTCTGGGGGAAGGGCGGATGGGGGGCGGGCAGAGCGTTCCATGCGAGCGCCGCTTGCCCCCACCCCGGCCCTCCCCCAGCGGGGGAGGGAGAAAGACCGGATTCAGAACGCCGGAACCAGCGATCCCTTGAACTGCGTCTCGATGAAGCTCTTCACCTCCGGCGACTGGTAGGCCGCCACGAGGCGCTTGGCCCAGGGCTTGTCCTTGTCGGCGCGGCGCACCGCGATCAGGTTGGCGTAGGGGCTCTTGGGCGATTCCTTGATCACCGCGTCCTTGTTCAGCGACAGGCCGGCCTTCTCGGCGTAGTCGTTGTTGATGGAGGCGATGGTCAGGTCGTCCAGCGAGCGCGGCAGCTGGGCGGCGTCGAGGGCCACCAGCTTCAGCTTCTTGGGGTTGGTCACCACGTCCAGCGGGGTGGCGTTGTTGTTCTTCACCGCCTCGGGCTTCAGCGTGATGAGGCCTGCCGACTGCAGCAGCAGCAGGGCGCGGTTGCCGTTGGACGGGTCGTTCTGGATGCCGACCGAGGCGCCGTCGGGCAGCTGGTCGATGGACTTGATCTTGCGCGAGTAGAAGCCCAGCGGCGCGGTGATGGTCAGGCCCACGGGCACGATGTCGAAGCCGCGCGCCTTGTTCTGGTTGTCCAGAAAGGGCTGGTGCTGGAAGGCATTGGCGTCGAGGTCGCCCGAGGCCAGGGCGGCATTGGGCAGCTGGTAGTCGTTGAACACCACGACCTGGATGTTCAGGCCCTCCTTGGCGGCGACCTTCTTGACCACCTCGAAGATCTGCTCGCCGTTGCCGACGGAGACGCCGACCTTGATCGAGTTCTTGTCCTGCGCGAATGCGCCGGAGCCTGCGAGGAGGGCGGCTGCCAGGGTGGCGAGGGCGAAGGTACGGCGGCGGAAATTGGTATGCATGTGCTTGCGCGAATCGAAAAAAAACGAAGGCGCGAATGTGGCATTGCCCGATGCCGAAGGGAACGAACCAATGCTCATATCCATATGGCCCATATGGCGACGGAAAGCGGTGTAGGGTGCGCCCTTATGTGTTTTGGTGCATAAGCAAGCGCCGATTTGTTCGTTCCCTTTCGCTGCGTTTCTTTTCATACTCGGCACCTTTTTGCGAACCTCGCGACCTGCGCCACCCGCGCGGGCCGCGCTTCTTCTCCATGACCCACCCTACGCCTGACCAGGGCCGCGGCGATCACGCGGCGCCAGTCATCCGTCTCCAATCGGTGCAGAAATCCTTCGCCTTGCCCAACGGCGAGGTGTTCGACGCCGTGCAGTCGCTGTCGCTCGACATCCAGCAGGGCGACGTGTTCGGCCTGATCGGCAAGAGCGGCGCCGGCAAGTCCACGCTGCTGCGCCTCATCAACCTGCTGGAGCGGCCCGACGCGGGCCGCGTCTTCGTCGGCGGGCGCGACCTCACCACGCTCTCGCGCAGCGAGCTGCGCGACACGCGCCAGAACATCGGCATGATCTTCCAGCAGTTCAACCTGCTGCAGAACGCCACGGTGTTCGACAACGTGGCCTTCCCGCTGAAGATCCACGGCCGCCACTCCAAGGCCGAGATCGACGCGCGCGTGCGCGAGTGCCTGGCCCTGGTCGGCCTGGCGGAGAAGATCGACACCTACCCGGCCCAGCTCTCCGGCGGCCAGAAGCAGCGCGTGGCCATCGCCCGCGCGCTGGCGCCGCGCCCGCAGGTGCTGCTGTGCGACGAGCCCACCTCGGCGCTCGACTCCGAAACCACACGCTCCCTGCTGGAGACGCTGCGCGACATCAACCAGAAGATCGGCGTGACCATCGTGATCGTCACGCACGAGCTGTCGGTGGTCGAGGTGCTGTGCCGCAACGTGGCCATTCTTGAAAAGGGTCGGCTGGTGGAGCAGTTCGCGGTCGATGCGGCCGGCGAGGCAGAACGCAAGACCGCGCTGGGCCGCGAGATCGACGAGCTGGTGCGCCGCCGCGAGCGCGATGCGCGCGAATCCCGCGCGGCGCAACCGTCCGCCCAGGCGGGCGCGCAGGAGCTGGCCTATGTTTGAGAACATCGCCCCCATCCTCCCGGAGCTCTGGGTCGCCACCGGCCAGACCTTCCTGATGCTGGCCATCGGCCTGTCGGCGGCCGTGCTGATCGGCGGTCCGCTGGGCATCCTGCTGTTCCTGCTGGGGCCGGGCCAGTCGCTGGAGAACAAGCCGGCGTTCCTGGTGCTCAACTGGCTGGTGAACACGGTGCGCTCGTTCCCCTTCATCATCCTGCTGGTGGCGCTGGTGCCGTTCACGCGGGTGATCGCGGGTACCTCGATCGGGCCGCTGGCGGCCGCGGTGCCGCTGTCGTTCGCGGCCATTCCCTACCTGGCGCGGCTGGTCGACCAGTGCCTGCGCGAAGTGCCGCGCGGCGTGATCGAGGCGGCACACGCCATGGGCGCGACCGAGCTGCAGATCGTCTGGCGCGTGCTGCTGGTCGAGGCCCGCTCGGGCCTGGTGCTGGCGCTGACCGTGCTGGCCGTGAGCTTCCTTTCCTATTCGGCCGTGGCCGGCGTGGTGGGCGGCGGCGGCATCGGCGACCTGGCCATCCGCTATGGCTACTACCGTTTCCAGACCGACGTGATGGTGCTCACCGTGGCGCTGCTCGTCGTGCTGGTACAGATCCTGCAATTCGCCGGCAACGCCACGGCACGCAGGCTCGACAAGCGTTGATCTTTCTTTCTTCCTCTCTCGTTTTTCCAATCTCATGAAGACCGTTTTCCTGCGCCGTTCCGTTCTCGCCCTGTCGCTGGCAGCCCTTTCGCTGGGCGGCCTCTCGCTGCAGGCCCATGCGCAAGACCCCGCCAAGAAGAACCTGGTGATCGGCGGCACCGCCGGCTCCAACGCCGATCAGCTCAAGCAGGGCATCGTGCCCATCCTCGAGAAGAAGGGCTACAAGGTGAAGCTGGTCGAGTTCAACGACTACGTCCAGCCCAACCTCGCGCTGGCCCAGGGTTCGCTCGACGCCAACTTCTTCCAGCATCAGGTCTACCTGAAGAAGTTCGCGGCCGACCAGAAGCTCGACCTCGCCGAACTGGTGCAGGGCCCGATCGCGCCGATGGGCGTGTACTCGACCAAGCGCAAGACGCTGGCCGACGTGAAGGAAGGCGATCGCGTGACGCTGCCGAACGACCCGAGCAACCTGGCCCGCGCGCTGGTGCTGCTGGAGCAGAACAAGCTGCTCACTCTGAAGACCGGCATCGATCCGCTGCGCGCCACCGAGAAGGACGTGGCCGAGAACCCGAAGAAGCTGAAGTTCATTCCGCTCGAAGCCGCCCAGCTGCCGCGCTCGCTCGGCGATACCGAGTACGCCATCGTCAACGGCAACTTCGCGATCTCCTCGGGCCTGAAGCTCACCGAAGCCGTGGTGCTCGAAAAGACGCCCGACTACTACCTGAATGTGGTCGCCGTGAAGACCGCCGACAAGAACACCCAATGGGCCAAGGACATCGCCGATGCCTACCGCTCGAAGGAGTTCAAGGCGGTGGTCGACAGCAAGTTCCAGGGCTACGCCAAGCCCAGCTTCCTGCAGTAATCCTCCTTTCAAGAAAGGCTCCCCATGCCCGTTCTGGCCGTATTCGATGCTCAGGGAAGCTGGCGCGACACGCATGTGTGCGACGGCTGGATCACCGAACACCTGGCCGGGCAGGGCGTGAGCTGGGGGCGCGGCAAGAAGAAGGGTCAGCGCGTGCTTGATAGCGCGGGGCTCTTCTATCTGCCCACCGACGAGGGCTACATCGGCCTGCTGCTCGAAGCCGGTGAGTGGGCTGCCATTCCAACGGGCAAGGCGCACTTCTTCGATGCGGGTGAAGCCGAATCGCTCGAAGGATTGCCGGCCTCGCTGCCGCTGTTCGAGGCCTTCGTCGAGGAAGTCCTGGCCCTCACTGGAAACGACGCCGACGAAGAGTGAGGCGAGCGGTCCGGGGCGCGTGCCCAGGCCGCCGGGTACTCCCCTCCGCGAATGTCCCCCGGGCCTGCGGCCCTGCTCCTTTATTTCGCTACTGGGAGCACCCGATGCCCTGTGCAAATGGGCGCTCTGCTGGTGCCGGCGGTTCGACTGCAGCGCTCATCGATCACGACGACGGGGTGCCTTGCGCAGCGAAACAAAGGGGGAGGCCGCAGGCCGGGGGACATTCGCGGAGCAAGGCGCCCCGTCGGTGTGATCTCTCCCTGAACAACAGGCCTTCTTCAGGCCGCCAGCCTCTGTGCCGCTCGACCCGCGGGCCGTTCCAGCCCCAGGTGATCGCGCAGCGTGCGCCCCGCGTACTCCGTGCGGAAAATCCCGCGCTTCTGGAGGATCGGCACAACGCCGTCGACGAAATCCTGCAGCCCGTGCGGCAGCGCATCGGGCATCAGGTTGAAACCGTCCGCCGCACCGGCCCTGAACCAGCGTTCGATGTCGTCCGCGATCTGCTCCGGCGTGCCCACGACCACGCGGTGCCCGCCGCCGCCCGCGAGCTCACGGATCAGCTGGCGCACCGTGTAGCCGTGCGTGCGGCCGGCCGCGACCACCGCGTTGAAGAAGGTGTGGTTGCCGTTGCCGTTGGCGGGCAGCGGCAGGTTGTCGGGCAGGCGCTCGTCGAGCTTCAGCCGGTCGAGCGTGATGCCCAGGGTGCCCGCGATGCGCGTCAGGCTGTAGTCCCACGGGATCAGGTCGACCAGTTCGTCGCGCCGGCGGACGGCCTCGGCCTCGGTGGCGCCGACGATGGTGGTCAGGCCTGCGAGCACCTTCACCGCGTCGGGGCCGCGGCCCAGCTCCGCGGCGCGGGTCTTGAGCGCTCGTGCGTATGCCAGCGATTCCTCGAAGGACTGCGAGGCGGAGAACACCGCCTCCGCATGGCGCGACGCCAGCTCGCGCCCGTCGGCCGAGGCTCCGGCCTGCACCAGCACCGGGTGCCCCTGCGGCGAGCGCGGCAGGTTCAGCGGCCCCTGTACCGCGAAGTGTTCGCCGCGATGCGCGATTGCGTGCACCTTGGCCGTGTCGATGAAGCTGCCGCTGGCCTTGTCGCCGACGAAGGCGTCGTCCTCCCAGCTGTCCCACAGCGCCTTCACGATGTCGGTGAACTCCGAGGCGCGCGCATAGCGCTTCGCATGGTCGGGCACCGCATCGAGGCCGAAGTTGCGCGCCGAGGGCAGGTCGGCCGTGGTCACCACGTTCCAGCCCGCACGGCCGCCGCTCACGTGGTCGAGCGTCGCGAAGCGGCGGGCGATGTTGTAGGGCTCGTTGTAGCTGGTCGAGGCGGTCGCGATCAGGCCGATGTGCGTGGTGGCCGCGGCCACGCAGGCCAGCAGCACCGTGGGCTCCAGCGCTGTGATCGGGCGGAAGTGGATCTGGTCGACGATGGCCGCGTTGTCCGCGAGGAACACCGCGTCGAGCTTGCCTGCCTCGGCGATCTGCGCGGTGCGGACGTAGTGCCGGATGTCGGCGAACGCCTGCGGATCGCTCTCCGGCAGGCGCCACGCCGAGGGCACGAAGCCCGAATGGAGGATGTTGACGTTGAGGTGCAGCTGCCGCGGCGCGGTCTTGTTCGAAACGCTCATTGGGAGAAGTAGTCGGGCAGCCGGTAGCCGGCCCATGCCGGGTTGGCCCTGAAGAAGCGCTGGAACTCCGCCGACTGGTAGGCCGCCGCGATGTCCTGCGCGAACTTCGCGTTCTCGTTGCTGCGCTTGACGGCGACCACGTTCACGTAGGGCAGCGTCATGCTCTCCAGCTTCAGCGCCTCGGTGAGCTTCAGGCCCGACGCGATCGCGAAGTTGCCCTGGACCGCGGCAATGTCCGCATCGGCCAGCGAGCGCGGGGCCTGCGCGGCCTCGAGCGGCACCAGCTTCAGGCGCTTGGGATTGGTGACGATGTCGCGCTCCGACACCGAGATCGGGCTCACGCCCGGCTTGAGCGTCACCCAGCCGATGCCCGCGAGGATGTTGAGCGCGCGCGCCGCATTCACCGGATCGGAGGGCAGTGTGACCGTGGCGCCGTCGGGCACCGCGTCGAGCGACTTGTGGCGCTGCGAATAGAGACCCATCGGCGGCGTCGGCACGTGCACCACCGGCACCAGGTCGAAGCCCTGCTGCTTGTTGGTGGCGTTGAGGTACAGCGTGTGCTGGAAGATGTTGGCGTCGATCTGGCCGCGCTCGACCGCGTCGTTGGGCTGAACGCCCTGGCTGAACTCGACGTACTTCACGGTATAGCCCAGCTTCTTCAGCTGGGGCTCGATGCCGTTGGTGAAGGCGTCGCGGTAAGGACCGGGCATAAAGCCCACGCGCAGGTCGGCGGCGTGGGCGGAAAGCTGCGCCGCCAGGCTCAGGGCGAATCCGCCGAGCAGGGGCGCGAAGCGGCGCAGCCAGCACGGCGCGCGCGAAGAGGAAGACATGACGACAACTCCAGGGGGACGGCGGAAAGGAGTTGGGCACTCTAGGGCGCGATGCCCGGGAGGCGAACGAAGATTTGCGCGCTTCCTTATCCGCTGGCCGGATATGGGATGCCGGCCCGGTTCCGGCGGCCCCGGGGCTTCAGGGTGAGAGGATCATCACCTTGCACTGGCTGGGCACGATGCGCATGCCCACCATGTTGCCCCGGTTCTGCGTGCTCAGGCTGGTCATGCGCGTGGCCGGCGTGCCCTTGACCAGCACGGTGAACGCACCCGTCACGTGCCGCGACTGGCTCATGAAGGTCTGCGAGACGATGCCGCCGCCCGCGCCGGTGGTGTCGCCCAGCGTGATCGGCGTGGTGGTCGCCATGTTGTGTGCGGGCATGCACATGAAGAGGATGTTCCAGGCGTTCGGCACGGCCGTGGGGCCGAACGCCATGTTGGGGTATGGGATGGGCGCCATCGCGGCGGGCGGCGTCTTGCAGACGTCGGGAAAGGCGAGGTCCATTCCCATCAGCTGGCAGTTGGCGAACATGGCGGTGCTCCTTTCGGCAATGAAGGCGGGCGGCGGATGGGTCAGCCCATGTGGATCTGCGTGGCATCGACCTTGACGAGATCGCTGGCCGTGACCACGGTGTGCCGGGCGTGCATGCGTGCCGTGCCGCCGGCTTCGCAGTCGAGATGGCCGACGCGGACCTGCTCGGTCTCGTCCACCACGCGCAGTACCCTGCGCGCCATCTGCACCACGCGGTCCGCTACCGATTCGAAGACCTGGCCGACCAGCCGCAGCCGGCCCACCGTGGCGTCGAGCGCCTGGCCCGTGAAGCGCATGTCGTCGACGCGGCACTGGCCGCTGTCGGCCTGCAGGTTCCATTGCGCGGCCCGCATCTGCAGCTCCGCCCCGCTGCTAAGCCGCAGGCCGGCCGGGCTCTCGATCGACAGCGCACCGGCCGCATCGAGCCGGCTGACCGAACTGTCGACCTGTTCGAGCACGGCGATCAGGTACACCCGCGCGCTGTCGGGGCCCGAGAGCAGCACCGTATCGCCCGCCTCGGGCCTCAGCAGGCAACTGGCCGCTCGGCGGCAGCGCCAGCTTTCCCCGTGTTCGTCTTCCACCTCGAATTCGGAATCCGGCAGCGAGGCCGTCAGCCGGCCGACGAAATGGACCGGGGTGGCGGTCGTTGCGAGGCCGGGGCGCAGTGGAACGACATTCATGGCTTATTCCTTTTCGAGGTTGGTGGATGTGTTTCTCGGAAAAGCGGGCGTTCGGAGACAGGGTTCAATGCGGGCCGGACCAGGCCTGTGCCTGGAAAAGCTCGGGCTCGTTCTCGATGATTCCGGCGCGGCTGGAAAACCGGGTGCCTTGCTGCTGCGCGCGATGCAGGCGGGTGCGCAGGAAGTGCGCGCCGCCGAGGTCGGCGCCGCTCAGGTCGGCGTACGAGAGGTCGGCATCCTGCATCGCGGCGTCGCGGAAGTTCGCGCCGGCGCAGCGTGCTCGATGGAACACGCAAAGAGGCAGGCGAGCTCCAGAGAAGTCGGTGCGCTCCAGCAGGGCCTCCACCCAGATCGACTGGTCGAAGCGTCCGCCGCTGCAGTCGGCGTCGCCAAGGTCGGCCTCAGCGAACAAGGCCTGGCACGCATCCACGTTGGAAAAGTTCGCCCGCTTCAGCGTCGCGCCCTTGAAGTTGGCCTGGGTGAGCGTGGCGCTGCCGAAGTCGGCTTCGTCCATGCGGCTGTCGGTGAACTGGCACATGGGCAGCGAAAGGCCTGCGAAGCGCTGGCCGCTCACGTCGCACTCCAGGAACATCGCGTTCATGGCCGACGCGCCCTGGAAGACGGCAGTCCTCAGGTCGAGCCGCAGGAAGGTCACGTAGGCCAGCACCGCGCCGCTGAAATCTGCCTGCCCGAGCTGCGACTCGATGAAGCTCGCTCGTTCGAAGCGGGGCGTCCCAAGCCGGCTCTCGGTCAGTTCGCAGCGAAAGAACCTGACGAGGTCGAGCCCGGCCTGCGCAAAGCTGGCCCGCGCCGCGTGGCATTCGGCGAAAGAGGCTCCTTCCAGCTCGGTAGTCTCGAAGCGCGCGGCGTCCATGCGGCTGCGGAAGAACTGCACTTCCTTCAGGCGAGCGAAGGAGAAGTCGCAGCCCGACAGCGTGCAATGCGACAGCGAGCTGCCCTCGAGGTTGGCGTGCGAGAAGTTCGCGCCGCTGAAGTCGACGTCGTCCATCATCGCGCCCGAGAGGTCGAGGCCGCTCAAGTCCCATTCCCTGCAGTCGGCGCTGCCGACCTGGATGCCGTGGCGGACCTTGTCGACGAGTTCATCGCGGGTCATTCGGCGGCGGAGGCGCGTCGCGCGGGCAAGGTTCGGGCGTGCCGCGTGTAGGCGCCGAGCAGATGCGTGGTGCCGTCGATCAGGCTTTGAGACACGTCGGTACGGAACAGGTTGGCGCCGCTCAGGTCGGCCTGCGTGAAGACCGCCTTGGAGAAGTTGGCATCGATGAGGTTGGCGCCGCGCAGAATGGCGCCGGTGAGGTCGGCCCGCACGAAGAGGCTTTCGCCGGCGATGAGCCGCTCCAGGTTGGCCTCCTGCAGCGCACATTCGGAGAAGTCGCAGTTGTCCAGGCGTGCATTAGCCAGGTCCGCGCGCGTCAGCGGCGTGGTGCGCAGCCCGCAATGCCAGAGCACGCAGCGGCGCAGCACGGCCCCGGCGAGCGTGCTGCCGTGCGCAAAGCTGCATGCGTCTAGCCGTGCGTCGGAGAAGTCGGTCGACAGGCTGCAGTCGGTGGTGACGAAGCCGCAGCGCACCAGCGACGCGTTGACGAAGCGCACGTTCGCCAGCGTGCATTCGAGCCACACCACCTGCCTGAAAGATGCTCCATCGAAGGCGATGCTGTTCATGCGCAGCTTCGTGAGGAACACCTGGTGCCAATCGGCGCCGCGGAAGTCGCACCGGCTGATCTCGCATTCGCCCAGGCGCGTCTGGGCGAACGTGGTGTTGGCCATGTTGCACGACACGAAGCGCGCCTTTTCGCAATTGGCTCCGCTCATGTCGGCGCCGGAGAAATCCGCGAACTCGCATTGCGCGCCGCCGAGGTTGGTGTTGCGCAGGGTCGCATTGGGCAGCGAGGCGCGGGCCAGCCTGGCGCGCGCCAGCACCGCGCCGTTGAAGTTGGCGTTCGCGAGCTGGGCTCCCTCGAGGTTGGCGTCCTCGAGGGCGGCGCCGGAAAAATCGGCGCCGTTCAGGTCCATGCCCGAGAGGTCGGCACCGACGAGCCGCATGTTCCGGAAATCGCGCTCGCCCGGAGCTGCCGCCGCCAATTGCCTGCGCTGCTTTGCCGAGCGGAACGAAGGCATCGGCGGCGCGGGGTCGAAGAGGTGGGCGCCGTGGAGGTAACCCTGTCTGATCTGCACCGTCATCCGCTCCCTGGTTCCGGCGGGCATGAGCGCGGGGGCCGGGTCCGGGGTGGCTGGGGAGGCGGCCGGCGTTGCGGCGAGCTGGTCGAGCTGCCGGATGAGCGCATCCGGATCGAAGCGTTGCGGCTGTTCGCGGCTCTTGTGGAGCAGGGCGGGGTCGATCTCGTTTTCCTGCCTACGGCGCATCCGCGCGCTTTCTGCCTCGAGTCTGTTTCGGGCTTCCATCATTTCTCCCTGCATGCGCTCGAAATGCTCGGGCACTTCGTCGAAGGGCAGCGGTGCGGCCGGGGGCAGGGGGGGCGGCAGGTATCTGTCTGGGTCCACGCCAAGTGCGACGAGTTCCGCGCGCCGTTTCTCGTGTTCGCGCAGCTGCCCGGCGCGAAGGTTGCGCAGCAGTGGCCGCTGCATCGGGTCGGGTGCGTCAAGGGCGCTCCAGTCGCCGAGGATCTCCTTCGGGGCGAGGTCGCTGTCGCGAAAGGCGAGCAGGCTGCCGCGGGCGGTGTCCAGCCGCTGGAGCAGCACCGACTGGTAGTGCTGGGCCGTGCGCGGCTGCCGGGACAACTCCAGCGCCGGCATGATGTGCCGCACGTCCGCCGCGTCGTCCTCGCGCACCGGCAGCACACCGTGCCAGACGAGCGCCACGCGCTCGCGATGCGGAAAGAACCAAGCGGTGGTCAGCCGCAGGGCGATTTCGCTCAGCCCGTTGCCGTCCTTCTCGAAGCTCGCGAAGCAGCGCGCGCGCCAGTCGGGAAGGGTGCCGGCGAGCACCGGCTTGTGCGGGTGCATGTTGAGGATCTCGTAAGGAGCACCGGGCGGCAGTTCCTGCAGGGCCGGCAAGCGCTGGTCTTCGGGCGCGGCGTTGAAGAAGCGCCAGTCCATGTCCGGAGCGAAGCCGGGGAAGTGACTATCCAGCCAGTGCTGCCCGTAACTGCTGCCCATGAGGGCCATGCGCTGGGGGCTGTCGATGGGCACCGGGCCGAAGCTGGCGGGCGCTACCTCCTGCCCGCGCGAGCGCACCCGACCGTGAACGGCTTCCACGTTGGGCGCGCGGCGGGTGTGCACGCCGTTGATCGTCTCGTCGAACGCCCCGATGCCTCCCGGGTTTTCCGGCACGCCCGGCCCGCCATAGGCATGCGCCCAGTCCAGCGGCATCGCCTCGAAGGGCTGCGGCTCGCTCAGACGGCCGTCGAGCCAGTAGCGGTCTCCGGATACGTGCAGGGACTTATCCAGGCCGGCGATGCGCAGGTGCACGGCGCATTCGGTCTTGTCCTGCTGGTGGCGGGTGTAGGCGTGGCCGCTCGCCAGCACTTCTGGCACGGACTTGGGCACGCCCATGTCGAACACGCCCATGCCGCCGATTTCCTCTCCGACGGTCTGCCACAACTCCTGGTCGGCCAGGAGCTTCGGTTCCGCTTCCAGGCTGGCGAGTGCCGTGACGGCTACGCCGAGCTGGTCGACGCCCTGCCAGCGATACGGCCGCGTCAGGATGCCCAGGCGCAAGGGTTTGACGGTCTTCATCGGCCTGTGGCCTCCGGTGATGGGCGAAGGCGGGTGAGGTCGTCGCCGTGGTAGCCCGGGGCGGTGCTGCGGCGCTCGAGCACGACTTCACGGCTCACCGGGTCGAAGCGCACGGCGAGGGTCTTTCCGGCCGCGTGCTCGGCCAGCTCGGGCATGGCGATGGCGGTGGTCTGGTCGACGTCGAAGGCTTGGCTGCCTGCCACGGCATGAACCCGAAGATGCAGCTTCGCGATCGCCCACGTGGTGCCTTCGCCCGAACGGCGCTGGCCGGTGTCGGAGAGGGACATCACCAGCGCCATGGCGGGCGTCCCGTTCGCGAGCATGTCGGCAGCCCTGCGCATGCGCACGAGTCGCACGGCGCGCCGGCGGCGCTCGCGCACGAGCGTGACGCATAAGGTGAACACCAGCCATGCAAGCAGCGGTGCCAGCACCCACCAGATCGTGAAGGAGACATCCGGCATCCGGTCTGAGCGCTCATCCGAAGAGCACGAAACCCTTGAGGGCGCCCCAGAAGCCGCCGGCGTGCTGTTCGGCGACGACGTTCGAGAAGCTCACCGAGCCGAAGTTGGCCTGGTGCGCGTACATGTTCATGATCTGCGCGGTGGCGTCCATCTTCTTGATGTTGCTCGTGAGCGTGAGGCCGGCGTTGCTGTTGTTCACGCCGTAGGTCGCGCTCGACAGACCGGTGGCCACCACGGCCGTGGGCGACCAGTCCCACAGCAGCACGCGGTTCACGCGCTTGACGTGGTTGCCCTCGAAGGTGAAGTCGCCGCTGGCCTTGATGTCGACGTCGCCCGCCGTGGCCTCGATGGTCACCTTCTGCGCCTTGCCGTGGTAGTTGCCGGCCGAAACGGTCGAATTGTGGTCGCCGGTCTCGATGGTTTCCTCCAGGCCGCCCTTGATGTTGTCCTTCCCGCCGCCGCCCACCACGGTGCGCTGCCAGCCGGTCTGGTAGGTTTCCTGCCGGTTGCCGGCGAGCGTCTTGAGTATCGAGTCGCCGGTGTGGATCTCCTCGTCCATGCCCTCCTTCACGTCGACCAGCAGCCCCTTGTCGAAGGTCTCGTGGCGCAGGCCCGCATTGACGACGACCTCCGACTGGCCGCTGAGCACCGTCTCCTTCGAACCGAGCCTGGTGGTGGTCTCGATGCGGTTGTCGAAGAAATGTTCGGTGAGCGCGCCCGAGACGGTGAGCTTGGAGCCGTTGCGGTACTCGGCGGTGTCCTTCTTCTTGATGATGGTGTCGCGCGTGCCGTCGACGGTGAGCGTGTCGGTCTTCAGCACGTGGCTGTTGCGGTGGCCGTCGATGGTCTCGGTCTCATCGTTCTCGACGTGGATCCTCAGGTCGTTCTCCACGTCGATCTCGAAGTCCTTCTCGGCGTGGATTCGCACCAGCTCGCAGCCCGGCGCGTCGTCGAGGATGAACTCGTTGGCGTTGGCGGCCGAGCCGTCCCTGCTGCGGCTGACGAAGCCGCTGACCGTGACGTTGGCCGGCAGTTCCAGCGGCGGCATCTGGTCGGCGTTGTAGACGCGGCCGATGATGATCGGCCGGTCGGGGTGTCCCCCAATGAAGTCGACCACCACTTCCTGGCCCCGGCGGGGATGGTTCACGGCGCCGTAGTTCGAGCCGGCCCATGCGCTGGACACGCGCACCCAGCACGAGCTGTTCTCGTCGCTCCTGCCGTAGCGGTCCCAGCGGAACTGCACCTTTACGCGGCCGTATTGGTCGACCCAGAACTCCTGCCCTGCCTTGCCCACCACGGTGGCCGTCTGGGGGCCGTTGGCCCGCGGCATGGGTGTCACGCGCGGTGCTCGGAAGGCGCAACTGGCGGGTTGCACCGCGAAGTCGAAGCTGTAGGAGGCAGCCTCGCTGCCGCTCGCATAACCTCCTTCGCGCAGCGCATAGGCGACCGACACCACGAGGTACTCGCGGTTGTCGTCTTCTCGGGGGCAGTTCTGCATGGTGAAGCGGTAGCCGGGCGCCATGCCGCGCACGTTGGTGTGGCCGGTGTCGCGCTCGGCCTGGGCCTGCGCCTCCTCGAGGCGGATGCGCGCGTAGTGCTCGCCCTGCTCCGACTCGCTGAAGCCGCCGAGCCATTCGTACATCTCGTACTGGCCATGATCGCCGCCGCGCGGCTGGTTTCGCACGTTCATGAGGTCGGCGCGCGGTTTCTTGAAATCGAAGTCGTCCACCACGTAGCTGCCCGGGCGGATTTCCTCCGTGACCTGCCATTGATCGATCACTTCCTGGAACGGCGCGAGGTCGCGGTCGGTGGCGAGGTAGCTGATCTTCGGATAGGCCGGCAGCGGCCCATGCGCGCCGATGTCGTCGGCCAGCACCAGCGTGTGCTGGCTCTTGCCGTGCTCGAAGAAGTAGTAGATGCCTTCGTGCTCCATCAGCCGGCTGACGAAGGCGAAGTCGGTCTCCTGGTACTGCACACAGTACTCCCACTGCCGGTAGCTGCAGCTGAGCCGCTTCTCGAAAGCGAAGCCGTAGTCGGCGAACACCTCCTCGAGGATCTCGACCACCGACTTGTTCTGGAAGATCTTGCAGTCGCTGCTGCGGGTGAGATACCACAGCCAGGGCCGCACGCTTGCCCGGTAGACGATGTGCCGCGAGGTGTCGCCTTCCTTGCCGATCATGGTGAAGCGGACGATCTGGCCGTTGAGGAAGCGCGGTTCCCCGGCCGTCTGTATCTCGAGCGCCAGAGGCTTGCCGAGCACTGCTTTCATGTCGATCGACATGCTCGGGCTCAGCAGGTCGACCTCGAATTCGAACAGTTGCGACAGTCCCTCCGTGCCGCTCATGGAGCGGAACATGAGCTGCTCTTCGCCCAGCGGTGTGTGGGCGCGTACGACTCTGGTCATTCGAGACTCCCTTTGGCTCAAGAACCCCCAAGACGATGCCGGCTGCACCAGCATCGACCACCGCGCGAGCACCCGCAGGCCGCGTTTGCGAACTTAGGTGTGAAACGTTTGCTCGCCCGTGCACACAAGCGCACCACGGTCTGCCTCATCGTTGTGCCAACGAAGCGACGTGAGGCTTTCTTTGCAAGTAGCAGGCCAACGGCCGCGCCGGCCGTGATGCTGCGCCGCGCGTGCGTAAAGAGGGGAGCGGGGAGCGGGCCGCTGCCCGCTTCCTCAGGCGATGAACTCTTCGATCATCCGAGCCACGATCCGCGGCTGATCGTGATGAAGCATGTGCCCCGCGTCCTCCAGCCGCTCGATGCGAACGTTGCCCACCGACTTCAGCCGCTCGTGGAATTCGTCGAGGGTGTAGCGGTTCTTCCACCAGCCGTGCAGGCTGTCGTCGGAGGCCTCCACCATCAGCAGCGGCGCGGTGATGCGCGAATAGAGGGCCAGCGTCTCGTCGACACGGAAGATGTGGGCGTTGACGATCTTGTGCGCCGCGTCGCCCAGGATCTGCCAGCGCTCGCTGCCGTCGGGCTGCGCGTGGCTCACCGACCAGTGGCTCGCGAGCCAGGTGGCCTTGTCGGGCGTGAGGCGCGGGTTGGTCTTCATGAGGCGGCGGGCCACGCCGTCCACGGCCGAGTAGCCGGCCAGCGCCATCTCGCCGCGGTGCAGGCGCTTGAGTTCGTCGATCCACTGGCCGTAGCGCGAGGGCGCCTCTTCGGGCTTGCGCGCGGGCATGCCGAAGCCTTCGAGGTTGACGAGGCGGCGGATGCGCTGCGGCCGCACGCCGGCGTAGTGCATGGCGACGTTGCCGCCCATGCTGTGGCCGACGAGGTCGACCTGCCTGGCATCGTCGCCTTCGCCCGCGTAGTGGTCGAGCAGCCATTCGAGGTCCGCCAGGTAGTCGGCCATCCAGTAGTTGTCGACGCCGCCGCCGTCAGTGAGGCCGAAGCCGCGCCAGTCGGGGGCGATGATGAAGTGCTCTTCCTCCATCGCGTCGACCACGAACTGCCATGAGGCCGCCACGTCCATCCAGCCGTGGGCCAGCACCAGCGGCGGGCGCTCGTCGGAGGGCTGGCCCCACAGGCGCACGTGGTAGCTGAGGTTGCGCACGGGCACGAATTCGCTGCGGGAGGGGCGGAGGGCTTGGTACATGGGCGCCGATGATAAGGAGGCCTTTGTACTGACGCAGTCCGGCACAGGACAGCGGCTGGGGCCGTGCACGGGCGCATCGCGCTCGGGTTTTGGCGCAGCGGCCAGCGGGCCGTGGGGCGCGGCGGTAGCATCCCGCGCATGAAAAAGATCCAACTCGGTCAAAGCGACCTGCACGTCACCCCGATCTGCCTCGGCACGATGACCTTCGGCGAACAGGTCGACGAGCCCACCTCCCATGCCATCCTGAGCCGCTCGCTGGAGCGGGGCATCGACTTCATCGACACCGCCGAGATGTACTCGGTGCCCGCGCGCAAGGAAACCTACTCCGTCACCGAGACCATCATCGGCAACTGGTTCGCTGCCAACCCCGGCGCGCGCCAGAAGCTGGTGGTCGCGACCAAGGTGGCGGGCCCCTCGCGCGGCATGCCCTGGGTGCGCGAAGGCAGCGGCATGACGGCTGCGGACATCGAGGCATCGTGCAACGGCAGCCTGAAGCGGCTGCGCACCGACGTCATCGACCTCTACCAGATCCACTGGCCCGAACGCCACGTGCCCGCCTTCGGCAACATCTACTACGACCCGTCCAAGGAAACCTCGAAGACCTCCATCCACGAGCAGCTCGAGGCGCTCGGCAAGCTGGTGAAGGCGGGCAAGGTGCGCGCCATCGGCCTGTCGAACGAAACGCCCTACGGCGTGCACGAGTTCGTGCGGCTCGCCGAACAACACGGCCTGCCGCGCGTGGCGACGGTGCAGAACGTCTACAACCTCATCAGCCGCGGCCACGAGAACGGGCTCGACGAAACGATGCACCGGCTGGGCGTGTCGCTGCTGGCCTACTCGCCGCTGGCTTTCGGCCTGCTGACCGGCAAGTACGACCAGAGTGGCATCGAAGGGCCCGATGCGCCGAAGGGTGCGCGCATCTCGAGCTACGAATCGGTGCGCAAGCAACGCTGGGGCCGCCCCGATTCGCTGCGTGCCGCGAAGCGCTACAACCAGCTGGCCCGAGACAACGGCCTGACGCCCACGCAGCTGGCGCTGGCCTTCTGCTACACCAAGTGGCAGGTCGCGAGCACGATCATCGGCGTGACTTCGCTGGCGCAGCTGGAAGAAGACCTCGACGTGTACGGCACCACGCTGTCGCCGGAAATCCTGGCCGAGATCGACAAGATCCGCTGGGACATCCGCGATCCGGCGGCCTGATCCTGGTTCCTGATCCGTCAGCGGGCGCATTCGCCGTTCGCTGCGGCCAGCGCGAGGGCAGGCAGGCTCAGCAGGCCCATGCCGCCGCCCTTGAACTCGCCCTTCCTGCAGGCGCCGCGCGCGGCGCCTGCGACGCCCGCGCCGAGCCTGGAGTCGAAGCCCGAGCGCGGGCTGCCGTCGAGGTCCTCGGCGGCCCGTTCGGCGAAGGAGCGTTCACGGCCGATGTCGCGCAGGGCGCGGCGCGTGCTTTCCGAGTGGAGGATCAGCGGCGGCGGGGACGCCTGGCTTTCGGCTTGTGACGGCGCAGCAGCGGCGACCGGTGTCTCGGGAGCGGGGATCGATCTGGCGCGAGCGGATTGCGGGGGACGCCTGACGGCAGGGCGCTGCGACGATGTGGAATGCGGCGATTGCGCCACCGCTTTTGCGGGAGGCTGTGCCCGCACCATTTCCACGACGATGCGTTCCGCCGTACCGACGATGCGTCCATGCGGCTTTGTCGCAACCACCAGCAGCCAGAGCACCGCCGCGTGCATCGCCGCGACCATCAGCACGAGCGCCGTGAGGGCAGCGCGGCGCAACGGAGGAAGCGAAATCGCGTCCGCCGGGGCTGGCGTATGCTGCATGGCTCGAGCGAGTTCGATGTGGTGCGGCAGATTCTTGCTGCGGCGCATCTGATTTTCTGAAGTGATCCTGAACCAGAAGTTGCCACCCAGATGGCCAAGAAAAGCGCCCACACCTCCGAGACACCCGCCACGCAGCTGCTGCGCGCGCACAAGATCGCCTTCACCGAGCATCCCTACGAATACGTCGAGCACGGCGGCGCCCAGCGCGGCGCCGAGATGCTGGGGCTGGACCCGTTCACCGTCATCAAGACGCTGGTGATGCAGGACCAGGACGCCAGGCCGCTGATCGTGCTGATGCACGGCAACCGCACGGTGTCGACGAAGAATCTCGCGCGCCAGATCGGCGCCAAGTCGGTCGAGCCCTGCAAGCCCGAGGTGGCGCAGCGGCACAGCGGCTACATGGTGGGCGGCACTTCGCCCTTCGGTACGCGGCGCGAGATGCCGGTGTACGTGGAGTCGAGCATCCTCGAGTTGCCGCGCATCGTGCTCAACGGCGGGCGGCGCGGCTACCTGATAGGCATCGATCCTCAGGTGTGCGTGGCGCTGCTGGGCGCGAAGCCCGTGCAATGCGCGCTGGCAGAATAGCCGCCGCCATGGCGACGTCCCTCACCCTCCAGCGATCCCTCTCGCGCATCCAGGCGGTCGTCGCCGAATAGAACAACAACCACCCTCCGCGGAGTGCCGTCTTGAGCTTCACCTTGCCTTCCATCATCGCCATCGTGGCGTCGTACCTGATCGGCTCGCTTTCCTTCGCGGTCATCGTGAGCAAGGCGCTCGGCATGGCCGATCCGCGCAGCTACGGCAGCAAGAACCCCGGCGCCACCAACGTGCTGCGTTCGGGCAACAAGGGCGCGGCGCTCGCCACGCTGCTGCTCGATGCGCTCAAGGGCTGGGTGCCGGTGTTCCTGATCCACCAGTTCGGCGCTCAGTGGGGCTTGGGCGAGGGCGTTGCCGCGGTGGCCGGCGTGGCCGCGTTCCTCGGACACCTGTACCCGGTGTTCTTCGGCTTCCAGGGCGGCAAGGGCGTGGCCACGGCGGCCGGCGTGCTGGTGGGCATCGCGCCGTGGCTGGGGCTGGCCACGGGTGCCACCTGGCTCATCATCGCGATCTTCTTCCGCTACTCGTCGCTGTCGTCGCTGGTGGCCGCCTTCTTCGCGCCGGCCTACTACCTGATCGGCGGCGGCATCGCCTGGCCGCTGGACCGCACGGCACTGGTCGCGATCATCGTCATGAGCCTGCTGCTGATCTGGCGGCACCGCGAGAACATCCGCCGGCTCGCCGCCGGCACGGAGTCGAAGCTCGGCTCCAAGAAGAAATCAACCTGAACCGTAGAAAGAACACGCTCCATGGCTTCCATCACCCGCTACCACGTCGGCCCGCGTCTTTCGGAGACGGCCGTGCACAACGGCACCGTCTACCTCGCTGGCCAGGTGCCCGACGACACCACGCAGGACATCCGCGGCCAGACCACGCAGGTGCTCGGCATGGTCGACCGCCTGCTGGCCGAGGCCGGCAGCGACAAGTCGCGCATCCTCATGACGCAGATCTTCCTGGCCGACATCAACGACATCACCGCCATGAACGAGGTGTGGGACGCCTGGATCCCGGCCGGCAACACGCCGCCGCGCGCCACCGTGCAGGCCAAGATGGCCAACACGGCCTACAAGATCGAGATCGTGGTGACGGCCGCCCAGGCCTGATCCGACACGGTTCTTTTCGCGAGGGCCGCCGCGCACGGCCGCCCGAAGCGGCCGGCCCGCCCCCGGTAGGGGGTTGGCGAAGCGCACGCAGTGCGCGCAGCCTGGGGGCGAGCAATCAATATCGCTTCTCCAGGACCATCTGGTCCGCGTCGCGGCGCATCGAGAAGCGGTTGATGAAGCTGTTGCCCAGCAGCACGTAGGGCATGCCCTGAGGCGAGACGATGGCGTCGATGTCGTATACCTCCACGTCGCCCACGCGCACCGACTGCAGGCGCAGCTTGTAGCCGGTAGCCGTGCCGTTGGCGGTGTTCATCAGCACGCGCTGGCCCTTGCTGTAGTCCAGTCCGATGCGCTGGGCGTCGTCGGCTGACAGCGCGATGGCCGTGGCGCCCGTGTCGAGCATGAAGGTGACCGGCCGGCCGTTGATGGCGCCCTGGGTCATGAAGTGCCCGCGGCTGTCGGCCGACAGCACCACGCGGCTTCCGCCGCCGCCCGAGCCCCCACTGCCGCCGATGCTCACCGGCGTGTCCATGCGCAGGTTGACGCGCTTGCCCTCCATCTCGACCACGGCCTGCTCTGCCTGCAGCGAGATCAGCTTCACGCCCTGGTAGCTCTCGCCGACCGCCACCGTCTTGGGCGGATTGCCGTTCACGATCAGGATCGCCCGGCTGCCGATGCTGCCGGTCAGGGTGACCGAGCCAGCTGCGTGCGCCACGGCGGCGGCAGCGAAGAGCTGCGCTGCGACGAGAAGATGTTTCATACGAGGCTTGCTGCTCCAAGTGCCAGATATCGGTCGTGCGACCCGAATAGACCAGGAATACCGTGGAACCGGCTCCGCCGGGCCGCCGGTATTGCCCCCGGCGAGGGGGGTGGCGGCCACACGAAGTGGGCAAGCCTGGGGGAGGACCGCTATCAGTCCCTGAAGTTGTTGAAGGTGAGGGGCATGTCCGGCACGTCCTTCTTGATCAGCGCCATGGCCGCCTGCAGGTCGTCGCGCTTGGCGCCCGTGACGCGCACCGCGTCGCCCTGGATCGCCGCCTGGACCTTGAGCTTGCTGTCCTTGATGACGCGCGTGATCTTCTTAGCCTGCTCGCTCTCGATGCCGTTCTTGATCTTGATGACCTGCTTGACCTTGTCGCCGCCCATCTTCTGGACGTCGCCCTTGTCGAGGAAGCGCACGTCGACGTTGCGCTTGGTGAGCTTGTTGCGAAGGATGTCCTCGACCTGGACGAGCTGGAACTCGGCGTCTCCGATCATCGTGATTTCCTTGTCCTTGAGCTCGACGGCCGCGGCCGTGCCTTTGAAATCGAAGCGCGTGGCGATTTCCTTGGCGGTGTTCTCGACTGCGTTCTTCACCTCGGGAAGGTTGGGTTCGCAGACGGTATCGAAGGACGGCATGGACTCTCTCCTGAATTCTTCACGGGTGCAGATGCGACAATTCTCCCATGATCGTGGAGTCCAACGTCCCGCTGCAGCCCTACAACAGCTTCGGCATCGTCGCGCGCGCACAGCATCTCGCGCGCATTGCAGGCGAGGCCGATCTGGCCGCGCTGCGCGACGATCCGGCATGGCGCGACGCGCCCCGTTTCGTGCTCGGCGGCGGCAGCAACATCGTGCTGACGGGCGACGTGAAATCGCTGGTGCTGAAGGTCGAGATCAAGGGCCTGCGCCTGCTCGACGAAACCCCGCGCGCCTGGATCGTGGAGGCTGGCGCCGGCGAAACCTGGCACGACGCCGTCGAATGGATGGTGCGCAACGGCTATCCGGGGCTCGAGAACCTGGCGCTGATCCCGGGCACGGTGGGCGGCTCGCCGGTGCAGAACATCGGCGCCTATGGCGTCGAGCTGCAAGACCGCTTCGACTCGCTCGACGCCTTCGACTGGGAAACTGGCCGCAGCTTCAGCCTCGACGCGGCCCAGTGCGCCTTCGGCTACCGCGATTCGGTCTTCAAGCATGCGCGCAGCAGCCCGAACGACTTCGGCCTGGCGGGCAGGGCGGTGATCACCCGGGTGCGCTTTCGCCTGCCCAAGCCGTGGAAACCAGTGGTCGGCTACCTCGATCTCGAGCGGAAGATGGAGGAAAGCGGCAACTTCACGCCGAGCGCGCAGGACATCTTCGACTGGATCTGTGCCATCCGCCGCGCCAAGCTGCCCGACTGGCGCGTGCTGGGCAATGCCGGCAGCTTCTTCAAGAATCCGACGGTCACGCCCGAGCAGTGCGCCGACATCATCGCGCGCGACCCGAAGATCGTTCACTACCCGATGGACGACGGCAGCATCAAGCTGGCTGCGGGCTGGCTCATCGACGCCTGCGGATGGAAAGGCAAGTCGGTGGGCAATGCCGGCGTCTACGAGCGGCAGGCTCTGGTGCTGGTCAATCGCGGCGGCCGCGAGAACCCTGTGACCGGCGGCGAGGTGATGACGCTCGCCAAGGCCATCCAGACCAGCGTGTACGAGCGTTTCGGCATCCGGCTGGAGCCGGAACCGGTGGTGGTCTGACGGATCGTCGGGCGACATGGATCTCGACTTCCTGCACCTGAATTTCCGCCGCCGCATCGGCGCCCTCGTCTGGGCTCGCCGAGCCGTGCCCGTGGTCGCACTGCTGGCGCTCTTCCTCGGAACGCGTCGCTGGGGCTCGATGGTGGCGGTGATCGTCTTCGCGCTGCTGTTCGCGGCGGTCCTCAAGTTCCTCGAGACCAGCCTGCGGCGGCAGTTCATCCGCGAGGCGCGGCTGCCGCCTTTCCTGGTCGGCAAGCTGTGCCAGGCGCATCCGCAGCTCAGCCGGCGAGACGCCGAACTGGTGCTGCGCGGCCTGCGCCAGTTCTTCATGGCGCACCTGCGCAGCGATCGCAAGTTCGTGGCAATGCCCTCGAAGGTGGTCGACACGGCCTGGCACGAGTTCATCCTGCACACGCAGGGCTACCAGAACTGGTGCAAGGCGGCCTTCGGCGGCATGCTGCATCACAGCCCGGCGGAGGTGCTGGGCCGCGACCCCAAGCGCAACGACGGCCTGCGCCGCACCTGGTACTGGGCCTGCAAGGAAGAGAGCATCGACCCGCGCAAGCCGGCGCGGCTGCCGCTCTTGTTCGCGCTGGACATCAAGTTCGCCATCGAAGGCGGTTTCCACTACGTGCCCGACTGCCGCGCGGTCGAGCGGCACATCGGCTCGGACGCCCACTGCGGCACCAGTTTCGGCGATTCGTCTTCTGACGGCGGCAGCTCGGGCGACGCCGGCGGCTTCGGCGGCAGCGAGTCGAGCAGCAGCAGCGATGGCGGCTCCAGCGACGGCGGTTCGTCCGATGGCGGAAGCGGATGCGGCGGTGGGGGTTGCGGAGGCGGCTGCGGCGGAGGCGGCGGAGACTGATCTTCTCCTCGCTTCACCCATGAAAAACGGGCCCCGAGGGGCCCGTTGTCATTGGAGCGTTCCGTTGCCGGTCAGCTCGCGTCGCCGTCGTTCGCCAGCTTCGGCAGCGATGCGCCTTCGCTGGACGACAGCAGGCCGGTGCGGGTGTAGATGCCCAGCTTCTCGCGCGTGTCGGCGATATCGAGGTTGCGCATCGTCAGCTGGCCGATGCGGTCCAGCGGCGTGAACGCGCCTTCGACCTTCTCCATGCTCAGGCGCTCGGGCTTGTACGTGAGGTTGGCCGACTCGGTGTTCATGATCGAGTAGTCGTTGCCTCGGCGCAGCTCGACCGTCACTTCGCCGGTGATGGCGCGCGCCACCCAGCGCTGGGCCGTCTCGCGCAGCATGATGGCCTGCGGGTCGAACCAGCGGCCCTGGTAGAGCAGGCGTCCGAGCTTGCGGCCGTTCTCGCGGTACTGCTCGATGGTGTCCTCGTTGTGGATGCCGGTGACCAGGCGCTCGTAGGCGATGAACAGCAGAGCCAGGCCGGGAGCCTCGTAGATGCCGCGGCTCTTGGCCTCGATGATGCGGTTCTCGATCTGGTCGCTCATGCCCAGGCCGTGGCGGCCGCCGATGCGGTTGGCTTCCAGGATCAGCTCGACCAGGTTCGAGTAGCGCACGCCGTTCAGCGCGACCGGCACGCCTTCCTCGAAGCGCACCGACACGGTCTCGCGCTTGACCTCGACCTCGTCCTTCCAGAAGGCAACGCCCATGATCGGCTGCACGATGGTGATGCCGCTGTTCAGGTGCTCCAGGTCCTTGGCCTCGTGCGTGGCGCCGAGCATGTTGGAGTCGGTGGAGTAGGCCTTCTCGGCCGACATCTTGTAGGCGAAGCCGGCCTTCTGCATGAATGCCGACATCTCGGCGCGGCCGCCCAACTCGTCGATGAAGACCTGGTCGAGCCAGGGCTTGTAGATCTTGAGGGCGGGGTTGGTCAGCAGGCCGTAGCGGTAGAAGCGCTCGATGTCGTTGCCCTTGTAGGTGCTGCCGTCACCCCAGATGTGGACGTCGTCTTCCTTCATGGCCGACACGAGCATGGTGCCGGTGACGGCGCGGCCCAGCGGCGTGGTGTTGAAGTAGGTGACGCCCGCGGTGGTGACGTGGAAGGCGCCGGCCTGCAGGGCGGCGATGCCTTCGTTGGCCAGCTGGGCGCGGCAGTCGATCAGGCGGGCGTTCTCGGCGCCGTAGAGCATCGCCTTGCGGGGGATCTCGTCGTAGTCGGGCTCGTCGGGCTGGCCGAGGTTGGCGGTGTAGGCGTAGGGAATCGCGCCCTTGTTGCGCATCCAGTGGAGCGCCGCGCTGGTGTCCAGGCCGCCGGAGAAGGCGATGCCGACCTTCTGGCCGGCGGGAACGTTTTGGAGGATGGTCGACATGATGGGAGGTCCGTTGGTGTTGGCGCGGTTCAGTGGTTCATGACATTCGTGGCGCGGCTGTGTGCCGTGGATACCGTGGAACCGGCTTCACCGGGCCACTGGCATCGCCCCCTGCAACGGGGTTGGAGAAGCGACACGAAGTGCGCGAAGCCTGGAGGTTTACCCAAAATGACAGATGTAGCTGTAGGGCTCGCCCGTCACGCGGATCTTGAAGCTCGAGTTGCCGGGCACGTTGAACTTCTGGCCGGGGCCCGAGGCGATCCAGTCGTCGGAGCCTGCGAGCTGGTATTCGCAGCTGCCGGCGGTGCCTTCCATGATCTCGGGGGCGCCGGTGTTGAAGGTGAGGGTGGACGGCAGGATCACGCCGACCGATTTCTTGGTGCCGTCCGCGAGGGTGAGGCTGTGGCTCACGCACTTGCCGTCGAAATACACATTGGCCTTGGTGGCCACTGCGGCGCTGTTCAGAGTGTCGGTAGTCGTCGTCATTGGGTGGCGCCTGGGCCTTGGCGGCCGGCGAATCGAGGACGCACCGCACCAGCGGCGCACCCGTCAAGGGTTGGAAAAGTCCTCGATTTTAGGGGCTCGGGCGCCGCACGCCGCCGGCCGGCGGATCAGCGGTGCCAGCCGCGGTAGCCGCCCCAGCCCCGATAGCCGTGGTAGTAGCCGCCCCAGCCGCGCGAATAGCCGAGGTTCAGCGAGATGCCCACGGGCGGGTAGGCGTAGGGATACGCATAGGGGTAGGTATAGGCAGGCGCCACGTAGACGGGGGCGGGCGCTGCGTACACCGGCGCCGGCTGGTAGACCGGCGCAGGGGCGCTGGAGACGACGACGCCGGGCTCGGGCACCACGTTGTCCCAGGGCGAACCGCCGGACTGCGGGGCGTAGCCGCCGCCGTTGGCCTCGACCGGATAGGGCTGCAGCTGCGGCTGCGGCGCCACCGGGGAGGTCGTGGCGCCCGTCACCCCGGTCACTCCGTAAGCGCTGGCCTGGATCGGGATGGTCGCGCCGGGCCGCGTGTTCATGCGGGTGGTGTACTGGCGGCCGTTGTATTCGTAGGTGACGTTGTAGTTGACGTCGCTGCCGGTCGTCTCGCGGATCGGGGTGGCGGAGATCACCCGGGCCTGGACCACCTGGTTCTGCTGTGCATGAACGAGGCCGGTGCCGGCGGCCAGCAAGCCGGCGACCGAAAGGCCTGCGAGAGTGCGGAAACTGCGATTTTTCATGGTGTGTCTCTCCTGCTGATCGAGATTCGACGCCCCGTGACAGACCGGGTTCCGCGATTTACACGGCGTTGACAGCCCAGGCTTCGGCGTCGAAGCCGGTCGTAACAGGTTTTTTCGGCCCCCAGTCGACCACCGGACGCTTGATCAGGCTGGGGTTGGCCAGGAGCACCGCACGGGCCGATGCGGCATCGACCACGCCCTCGCGGGTCGCGTCGTCGAGCTTGCGCCAGGTGCTGCCCTTGCGGTTGACCAGCGCCTCCCAGCCGGGCTTCTTCAGCCAGTGGTCGAGCTCGGACTCGGGCACACCCTGTTTCTTGAAATCGTGGAAGGTGTATTCCACGCCGTGTTCGTCGAGCCAGGCGCGGGCGCGCTTGACGGTGTCGCAATTCGGAATGCCGTAGAGGGTTGTCATGGCCGCGATGATGCCCCGGCCGACGGGTCGGCGACAATGCCCGCCTCCATGGAAACCCTGAACGACTGGCTCGAGCGCGCCGAGCGGCTCCATCCCAAGAACATCGAGCTCGGACTCGAACGCGCCAAAGAGATGGCGCAGCGCATCGGCCTGCGCTTCGGCTGCCCCGTGATCACGGTGGCCGGCACCAACGGCAAGGGCTCGACCTGCGCCATGCTCGAATCGATCCTGATGCATGCGGGCTATCGCACCGCTGTGTTCACCTCGCCGCACCTGGTGCACTTCGAGGAGCGCCTGCGGCTGCGGGGCGAAGCTGTTGATGCTTCCAAACTGATAGCAAGCTTCGAAGTGGTCGAAAAGGCGCGCGGCGACATGGCGTTGACCTACTTCGAATTCACCACTCTCGGCATCCTGCACTGCATGACCGAGGAAAAGCCCGACGTGGCGATCCTCGAGGTGGGCCTGGGCGGCCGGCTCGACGCGGTCAACATCGTCGACACCGACTGCGCGGTCATCACCAGCATCGACCTCGACCACATGGAATACCTGGGGCCCGACCGCGAGAGCATCGGCTTCGAGAAGGCGGGCATCATGCGCCCGGGCAAGCCCGCCATCGTGAGCGACCCGGTGCCGCCACAGAGCGTGGTGGACCATGCCAACGCGATCGGCGCCGACCTCTGGCGCTTCGGAACCGACTTCAACTTCTCGGGCGACAAGCAGCAGTGGGGCTGGTCGGGCCGCGGGCGGCGCTACAGCGGGCTGGCCTATCCGGCACTGCGCGGGGCCAACCAGCTCATCAACGCGGCCGGCGTGCTGGCGGCGCTCGAGGCGCTGCGGCCGCAACTGCCGATCACCGCGCAGGCCGTTCGCAACGGCCTCGCGATGGTCGAGCTGCCGGGGCGCTTCCAGATCGTGCCGGGCGAGCCGGCGCTGGTGCTCGACGTGGCGCACAACGCGCATGCCGTGGCGGCGCTGGCCGAGAACCTTGACGCGATGGGTTTCTACCCCACAACGCACGGTGTGTTCGGCGTGATGGCGGACAAGGATCTGGCTCCCATCCTGGCGCGCATCGGCCCGCTGATCGACCGCTGGTATTTCACCGACCTGCCCACGCCGCGCGCCGCCAAGGCGGCCGACCTGCTGGCAGCCTGGCAGGCGCAGAACACACGCACCGACGCCTCGGCCAGCGTGCACGCAGGCCCGATGGAGGCGCTGCGCGCGGCCATCGGCCAGGCAGGGCCCGCTGATAGAATCGTGGTCTTCGGATCGTTCTTCACCGTGGGTGGCGTGCTCGAAAACGGCACCCCCCGGCTGCAAGCCAAACACCTGTCGCCGGGCGGCTGATCGTCGGGCCTTACGCATCGTCTGGCACCGTCTGGCACCTTCTGGCATCACCTCGCTGCACTCCTCCAGGGATCGAACTTCATGGCGTTTTTCAAGTTCCGCACGCGCGGCCCGCAAGGCAACGAAGGACGCAGCGCCCCGGCCGCAGTCCCCGCGGAAAGTGTCGAAACCATGCGTCGGCGTGCGCGCCACCGGCTGCTCGGCGCGGCGGTGCTGGTGCTGCTCGGCGTGATCGGCTTCCCGCTGCTGTTCGATACCCAGCCGCGGCCCGTGTCGGTCGACATCCCCATCGAGATTCCCGACCGCAACAAGGTCAAGCCGCTGCCCGTTCCCGCGACGCCCGCGCCTGCCACGAGCAGCAGCACCACGCCCGCGGCGCCTGACAACGGCACTTCGCGCGTGGCATCCGCCTCGTCTTCCAGCGGCATGATCACGGAAGCCGCCGACGGCACCGAGATCGACCCCGGCAAGCCGGTCGCCAGCGCAACGCCGGCTCCGGCGCCCGAGCGCAAGCCGGACCCGAAGCCCGAGCCGAAACCGGAGCCGAAGCCCGAACCCAAGCCTGAGCACAAGCCGGAACCGAAACCGGAAGCCAAGCCGAAGCCTGAACCCAAGCCCGAAGCCAAGCCGAAGCCCGCCGCCGTCGACGATGGCGCCCGCGCCCGCGCGCTGCTGGAGGGCAAGCCCGTCACCGCGGCGGCCGCCAAGCCCGCCGCCGCCGACGAGGCCGGCCGCTTCGTGGTGCAGGTCGGCGCATTCGCCGATGCGGACAAGGCGCGCGAAGTGCGCCAGAAGCTCGAAAGGGCCGGCCTCAAGACCTACGTGCATGTGGCCAAGACGGCCGACGGCGAGCGCACGCGTGTGCGTGTCGGTCCCTTCAGCTCGCGTGCCGAGGCCGACCGTGCGGCCGAGAAGGTCAAGGGCTTGTCTTTGTCGGCCGCGATCCTCACGTTGTAAGAGTCGTCGCCAGCCGTTGCCGTGGCCTTGCTCGACTGGATCGCCGTCGCGCTCATCGGGGTGTCGATGCTTTTCGGCCTCGTGCGCGGGCTGGTGTTCGAAGTGATTTCGCTGATCGGATGGGTGGCCGCCTTCATTGCAGCCCAGTGGCTGGCGTCGGGCGTGGCGGCATGGCTGCCGTTCGGCGACCCGCAGGGGGCGTGGCGCTACCCGCTGGCCTTCGTGCTGGTGTTCGTGGCGGTGGTGTTCGGCGTGGGGCTGGTGGCAGCGCTCACGCGCAAGTTGATCACGGTCGTGGGTTTGCGGCCGGTGGACCGGATTCTGGGCGCGGCGTTCGGCGCGGCGCGGGGCGTAGTCGCCCTGCTCGTGTTCGCCGTCGTTGTCCATTTGCTGGTGTTGAGCGACAGTGCCTGGTGGCACGAATCGCGCAGCGCCATTGTTCTCGATGCGGCATTGCAGGGCCTCAAGCCCTCCCTGCCTGAAAAGTTGGCCAGCTACCTGCCCTAAGGGGAATCGTTCATGTGTGGAATCGTCGGCGTTGTCAGCAACGCACCCGTCAATCAGCTGCTCTATGACGCGCTGCTGCTCCTGCAGCACCGCGGCCAGGATGCCGCAGGCATCGTCACGCTGCAGGAACGCAAGTTCTTCATGCACAAGGCCAAGGGCATGGTCCGCGACGTGTTCCGCACGCGCAACATGCGCGCGCTACCCGGCAGCGTGGGCCTGGGCCAGGTGCGCTACCCGACCGCCGGCAATGCCTACAGCGAGGAAGAGGCGCAGCCCTTCTACGTGAACGCGCCCTTCGGCATCGTGCTGGTGCACAACGGCAACCTGACCAACGCCCACGCGCTGCGCTCGGAGCTGTTCTCCACCGACCACCGCCACACCAATACCGAGAGCGACTCCGAGGTGCTGCTCAACGTGCTGGCGCACGAACTCGAGCGCGCCTCGCGCGGCGTGCCGCTGCATCCGGCCGAGGTGTTCGCTGCCGTGAAGAGCATGCACAAGCGCCTGCGCGGCTCGTATGCCGTGGTGTCGCTGATCGCCGGCCACGGCCTGCTGGCCTTCCGCGATCCGTACGGCATCCGCCCGCTGTGCATGGGCCGCAGCGCTGACGGTACCGTGATGGTGGCGAGCGAATCGGTCGCGCTGGAAGGCTCGGGCCATACCTTCGAGCGCAACATCAACCCGGGCGAGGCTGTGTTCATCGACCTCGAGGGCAATGTGCATTCGATGCAGTGCGCCGAGTCGCCGACGCTCAACCCCTGCATCTTCGAATTCGTCTACCTGGCCCGTCCGGACTCCGTGCTCGACGGAATCTCGGTCTACCAGGCACGCCTGAACTTGGGCGAGACGCTGGCCAAGCGCGTGGTGTCCACCGTGCCGCCGAACCAGATCGACGTGATCATCCCGATCCCCGAGTCGAGCCGCCCGAGCGCCACGCAGCTGGCTCATCTGCTGGGCGTGCCGTACCGCGAGGGCTTCGTGAAGAACCGCTACGTCGGCCGCACCTTCATCATGCCGGGGCAGGGCGTGCGCAAGAAGTCGGTGCGCCAGAAGCTCAACGTGATCGCCAGCGAGTTCAAGGGCCGCAACGTGCTGCTCGTCGACGACTCCATCGTGCGCGGCACCACCAGCCGTGAAATCGTGCAGATGGCACGCGACGCCGGCGCTCGCAAGGTCTACCTGGCCAGCGCGGCGCCGCCGGTGCGCTATCCCAACGTCTACGGCATCGACATGCCGACCAAGGACGAGCTGGTGGCGCACGACCGCACGGTCGAAGAAGTGCGCGAGCTCATCGGCTGCGACGCGCTGATCTACCAGGACGTCGACGCCATGAAGCGTGCCATCGGCTCGCTCAACACCAAGCTCGACGGCTTCGATGCATCGTGCTTCGACGGCGTGTACGTGACCGGCGACATCGACACCGAGGCCATCACACGGATGAACGGCAACCGCCCGCGCATCGAAGAGACCGAAGAGGATTCTTCGCGCCTCGCGCTTCCCAATCACAGCGAGTGAGGGCAGCCGAAGTGACCGACGACGATAGAACACTGCCGCCCGGGCTGCATCCCGATACGCTCGCTCTGCGCACCGGCCTAGCACCGAGCCAGTACGGCGAGCATTCCGATGCGCTCTTCCTGACCAGCGGTTTCGTGCAGCCCGACGCCGAGACTTCGATGCGCCGTTTCGCGGGCACCGAGCCGGGCTACACCTACTCGCGCACCTCGAACCCGACGGTGACCAGCTTCGAGCAGCGCATCGCCGCGCTCGAAGGCACCGAGGCGGCCATCGGCGCATCCACCGGCATGGGCGCGATCCTCATGATGTGCATGGGCCTGCTGAAGGCCGGTGACCATGTCGTGTGCTCGCGCTCCGTGTTCGGCTCCACGCTGAACCTGTTCGGCAAGGAGTTCGCCAAGTTCGGCGTCGAAACCACCTTCGTCTCGCAGACCGACGTTGCCGAATGGCGCGCGGCTGTGAAGCCCAACACCAAGCTGTTGTTCGCCGAGACGCCGACCAATCCGCTCACCGAAGTCTGCGACATCCGCGCGCTGGCCGACGTGGCGCATGCCGCGGGCGCGCTGCTCGCGGTCGACAACTGCTTCTGCACGCCGATCCTGCAGCGTCCGGCGGCGCTGGGGGCCGACCTCGTCATCCATTCGGGCACCAAGCATCTCGACGGCCAGGGCCGCGTGATGGCGGGCGCGATCTGCGGTCCTTCCAAACTCATCGTCGACGTGTTTGGCCCCATCGTGCGCACCGCCGGCATGGCGCTGGCGCCGTTCAATGCGTGGGTCGTGCTCAAGGGCATCGAGACGCTGGGCATCCGCATGAAGGCGCATTGCGCCAATGCGATGGAGATCGCGCAGTGGCTCGAGAAGCAGCCGGGCGTCTCGCGTGTGTACTACCCCGGGCTCGCGTCGCATGCGCAGCATGAGCTGGCCATGCAACAGCAGTCGGGGCAGGGCGGCGCGGTGGTGTCGTTCGACGTGGTCGGCGACTCGCCCGAGACGGCGCGTGCGAATGCCTTCCATGTGATGGACAGCACGCGCGTGGTGAGCCGTGCCACCAACCTGGGCGACGTGAAGACCATCATCACGCACCCCGGCACCACCTCGCATGGCCGGCTGACCGAAGCGCAGCGCCAGGCCGCTGGCATCGGCCAGGGGCTGATCCGCCTCGCGGTTGGCCTGGAGCACATCGAAGACATCAAGGCCGACATCGCACGCGGCCTGAGCACACTGAATCCACGATAACGAAATGACCGGCAAAGTACGCACCCGCATCGCACCATCCCCCACGGGTTTTCTTCATCTGGGCACGGCTCGCACGGCCCTCTACTCGTGGGCTTATGCGCGCCACTACGGCGGCGAGTTCGTGCTGCGCATCGAGGACACCGACGTGGCCCGCTCCACGCAGGATTCCACCGACCAGATCCTTGCGTCGATGCACTGGCTGGGCCTCGAATACGACGAAGGTCCGATCTATCAAATGCAGCGCCTTGAGCGCTACCGTGAGGTGATCGCGCAGATGCTTGCGGCAGGCACTGCCTACTACTGCTACTGCACGCCCGCGGAGCTCGAGGAGATGCGCGAGGCGCAGCGCGCACGTGGCGAGAAGACGCTGTACGACCGCCGCTGGCGACCCGAGCCGGGCAAGGTGCTGCCGCCCGTGCCCGAAGGCGTGCCGCCCGTGGTGCGCTTCTGCAACCCGCCCGAAGGCGACGTGACTTGGAACGACCTCGTGAAGGGCGAGATCACCATCAAAAACCGCGAGATCGACGACCTCATCATCCTGCGGCCCGACGGTGTGCCGACCTACAACTTCGCGGTGGTGGTCGACGATTGGGACATGAACATCACGCACGTGTTCCGCGGCGATGAGCACATCAACAACACGCCGTGGCAGATCAACATCTTCCGCGCGCTGGGCGCGCCGCTGCCCGAGTTCGGCCACGTGCCGGTGATCCTCGGCGACGACGGACAGAAACTCTCGAAGCGCCGTGGCGCGGTGAGCGTCACTGCCTACGAGGACAACGGCTACCTGCCCGAGGCGATGCTCAACTATCTCGCGCGCCTCGGCTGGAGCCACGGTGACGACGAGCTCTTCACGCGCGAGCAGATGGTGAGCTGGTTCGACGGTTCGCACCTGTCGAAGAGCCCCGCGCAGTGGGATGCGGCCAAGCTCGCATGGGTCAACGCGCAGTACATCAAGGCGAAGACCGGCGATGAACTCGCACCGCTCGTTGCGGCGCAGCTGAAGAAGCGTGGCATCGTTGCGGACGAGCGCCTGCCGGCGATCTGCGCGCTCTTCAAGGATCGCTGCGACACCACCGTCGCGCTGGCCGACTGGGCCGCGGCGTTCTATGCGGACATCACCGTGAGCGACGCCGACCGCGCACAGCACATCACCGATGCAGTGAAGCCCGCGATCGCAACACTCGCAGAAAAAATGATGACGGTCGCATGGGATAAGGCCTCGATCGCAGTTATGATCAAGGAAGTCCTCGCGACACACGCATTGAAAATGCCAGTGTTAGCGATGCCAGTACGAGTGCTTGTGATGGGAACACCGCAAACACCGTCCTTGGATTCAGTCCTCGAAATTTTTTCTCGCGAAAAAGTTATCGAACGATTGAAAAAGGCCTGAAATTCAGCCTATAATCTGAGGCTCGACACCCACACGGGGGTATAGCTCAGCTGGGAGAGCGCTTGCATGGCATGCAAGAGGTCAGCGGTTCGATCCCGCTTACCTCCACCAGAGTGTCGAGATGGTTTGAGATGCTGATCGCAGCACGTCCAAGGTTTTGACCCTATCGTCTAGAGGCCTAGGACACCACCCTTTCACGGTGGCTACCGGGGTTCGAATCCCCGTAGGGTCGCCAGTTTCACTTCGGTGAAGCCGGCACGAGTCGTCAACACTCGGTTCCGCAAGGAGCGAACGTTGTCTACCAGGAGTGGTAGTTCAGTTGGTTAGAATACCGGCCTGTCACGCCGGGGGTCGCGGGTTCGAGTCCCGTCCACTCCGCCAGTCAGAAGCCCCTGCAGTCGAAAGCTGCAGGGGCTTTTCACTTTCTGGCTTTCTCTTCCTTTCTCTCTTCATTCAACTGAATCGCGTGTGTTCTGCTGCATCACCGCGAGACATGTCACGGTTCGGTTCCGTGACGTCGAGGGAGTAATCCGCAGGGAGGATCAGCCTGTCAAGCAGAGCTATGAGCTGGCTTCAGTGCGATCCGAAGATGCACACCTTTGCATCGGCCAACGACGCTGATGCCGTTGGAGAGCAGCGTGGTACATAGGTGCTCGATGCATAGTTTCGCAGCGACCATAGCCTTGCCGCCGATGATCTTGTGCAAGAGCGGCAATAGGTTCCGCAGACGCGACACCATCAAATTTCCTCGGCGAATCTGGGTGCGATACCAAGCTTTGCTCATCGTGACGATTTCGCTTCTCATCGGAGATGGAGGGACATTCGACATGCATCGCGCATGCAGATTCCCCCGCTACGTGTGCCCGCACGCAGGAACAACCCCCTCACGGGTGCCGAATGAGGCGAATCAACGACAGCTGGAAGCGACCGCGTTACATCTGGCCTCTCGCAGTCGAATAAACTCCCGCCCGCTTGCAGCGTGATTCGTGCTGCGCCGCCATAGGCAACATGGCGAAATCAAACTTATTAGGAACTCAGTTGAACCGCATCGAACTCGTCGAAAAAATCGCCGTCGCCCACAACCTCAGCAAGGCAGAAGCCGCGCGCGTCCTCGAGACCATCACCAGCTCGATCGTCGCTGCCGTGAAGAAGGACGACTCCGTCCAGATCGTCGGCTTCGGCACTTTCAAGCAAGTGGCGCGCGCCGCACGCTCGGGCTTCAACCCCAGCGCCGGCACCAAGATCAAGATCGCCGCACAGAAGGTGCCGAAGTTCGTGCCGGGCGCTGCCTTCAAGGCCGCCGTGGACCCCAAGGCTGCCAAGCGCAAGGCCGACAGCAAGGCTGCGACCGCCAAGCCCGCAGCAAAGAAGGCTGCCGCACCCGCCAAGAAGGCTGCGGCTGCCAAGAAGAAGTAAGAGCAGTGATGCTGGCATCCAGGCCGCGAGCCCGGGATGCTTCATGAAGAACGGCCCCTCGGGGCCGTTTTTCTTTGGTGGTTGGCGTGAGCACCACCTCGACTATTCGGTGGGCTCTAGATCATCCAGTCAGTCCGGCTGGATCACGCCTTCGCTCAGGTAGCGCTGGTATTCGGCGATCGGTATCGCGGTGGTCTGCATGCTGCCGGCATCGCCCCAGCTCAGAACGGCGCTGTCGGGTGCCAGCTGGATCTCGATAGGACCCTGGGGAATGAGGATCAGGGGGCCGTCGCCGGCCCGGTATTCGACATTTCCTGTGACTTTCGCATTGGCTGCCATGTTCGTTCCTCGGAGTGGTGGGGAATGCGGGGGACGGGGCCCAAGCGTATAGGAATCCGATCTCGCGCGGTTGCGCCGTCCCTCGCTTATCCGTGTAGGCCGAATGGCTGTCTGCCGCGGCCGCCGCCGTCACACCTTGGTCACGCGTGGTGTGGCACGCTCCCGTCCCGAATGACGAAGCGCATCTGGATCACCTGGTTGTCTGTGGCTTGCCTCGCCATTCTGGCTATCGGCGCCGCTTGGCGCCTTGCAGACGACGGCGAAGAGCACCGCCATGTGGCCGGCTCAACCCCGTCGCTCGAGATCCGCTGGCATGGCGGCGGCATCGTGTTGCAGGGGGCGGTGCGTGATGCGGCCACTCAGCAGGCGCTCGCCGCGAGCGCAGCCGCGCGCCTGGGCGGCGAGAGGGAACAGGTGATCGACTGGCTCGACATCACGCCGGCTGCACTGCCGGTCTCCGACGCCGGGGCTCTCGCCCGGCTCGTGCTCCTCGGACAGGAAGGCTGGCACCTGCAGCGCTGGCCGACGGAAGGGCGGCTCGCCGTGCAGTCGCCCGCCGACGAGCGCAGCCTGCAGGCGAAGGCACTCCTGCAAGCCGCATTCGGCCCTGGCGTCGCGATTCGCGTCGTCGGATTGCCCTGACTCGGCTGTCGATCTCCTCGCGGCGCGGCGGGGCCTTCACGGCCTCGTCATGTGCGGTGGCCAGCATCCGCTGCGTTCCCAAACAAGGAGAGAGAGGTTCCCATGCATGCATCGTTGAAGCACTTCGCCCTTGCCGGCGTGGTGGTCGCCACCCTGACCGCGTGCGGCGGCAGCGACAACTCGAACAATTTCGTTCCCTTCGTGCCGCCCCCCACGGCGAGCAGTCCGCCCGCACCGGCGCCGGCTCCGGCACCCGCCGTTCCGGGTGCCATCGACGTCAAGCTCATCGCCTTCAACGACCTGCACGGCAACCTCGAGCCGCCGAAGCTGTCGATCAACGCGCCTGCCAAGGCTGGCGGCACGGTCGCGGTGCCTGCCGGCGGCGCGGCCTACATGGCCTCCGCCATCGCCTCGCTGAAGGCGAAGAATCCGAACAACGCCGTGGTGTCGGCCGGCGACATGATCGGCGCCTCGCCGCTGGTCTCTGCGCTCTTCCTGGACGAATCGACCATCGAGGCCGTCAACGCGATGAAGATCGACTTCAACGCGGTCGGCAACCACGAGTTCGACAAGGGCCAGACCGAGCTGCTGCGCATGAAGAACGGCGGCTGCGCGAAGAACACCGCGCTCGAGCCCTGCCGCGTGAACAAGAGCTTCCCGGGGGCCAACTTCGGCTTCCTCGCGGCCAACACGGTGAAGAGCGACGGCAACACGCTGTTTCCCGCCACCGGCATGAAGAGTTTCACGAAGGACGGCGCCACAGTGAAGGTGGCCTTCATCGGCATGACGCTGAAGGGCACGCCGAACATCGTGACGCCCGCCGGCGTCGCCGGCCTGAGCTTCAAGGACGAGGCCGATACCGCCAATGCGCTGATCCCGCAGCTGAAGTCGCAGGGTGCCGACGCCATCGTCGTCGTCATCCACGAAGGCGGCACGACCACCGTGGGCTACAACGACAAGAGCTGCGCCGGCCTGAGCGGCGACATCCTGCCGATCCTGAACAAGCTCGATCCGGCCGTCGACGTGGTGATCTCGGGTCATACGCACCGCTCCTATATCTGCGACTACGCCAAGACCAACCCCGCCAGGCCCTTCCTGCTGACCAGCGCCGGCCAGTACGGCACGCTGCTGACCGACATCAACCTCACCATCGACACCAAGACCCGGAAGGTGACGGCCAAGAGCGCCGACAACGTGATCGTGCAGGGCGAGGCCTATACCAGCGGCTCGACGACCGTCGCGCTGACCGACCAGTACCCCGTCTTTGGCAAGAACCAGGAAGTGGCTGCGCTCATCAGCCAGTACATCTCCATCGCCGGACCGCTGGTGCAGCGCGTGGTGGGTTCGCTCGCCGCCACTGCCACGCGCACGCAGACCACGTCGAAGGAAAGCGTGCTGGGCAATCTGATCGCCGATGCGCAGCTTGCCGCCACCAAGCCCGCCGGCAAGGGCGAAGCGCAGATCGCCTTCATGAATCCGGGCGGCGTGCGCGCCGATCTGGCGCCTGTGGGCGACGGCAGCGTGACCTACGGTCAGATCTTCGCCGTGCAGCCCTTCGGCAACAGCCTGGTGGTGAAGACCATGACGGGTGCGCAGATCAAGGCGGTGCTGGAGCAGCAGTTCAACAGCGGCGCGAACACCGTGAGCTCGCCCCGGGTGCTACTGCCCTCCAAGGGCTTCAGCTACACCTACAACCTGTCTCAGCCCGCCGGATCGCGCATCAGCAACATGTCGCTCAACGGCACCGCGATGACCGACGGCGCCACCTACCGCGTGACCATGAACAGTTTCCTCGCCACCGGCGGCGACAACTTCACCGTCTTCAACCAGGGCACCGATGCGCTCGGCGGTGACCAGGACGTGGACGCCCTGGAGGCCTATATCAAGGCGAACAGCCCGCTGACCCCGCCGGCGACGGATCGCATCACGGTCGCGCCTTGAGGGGCGGGCGGTAGCTGACGGTAGCTGAGCAAGAGGCCGGCAGTGATCAGCCGGCCCGCCCTTCGGCTGCCAGCCCTTGCCACGCCGTCCCCACATGCCTCCTCGGGCGTCGTGCGAGCCATCTGCAGCTGAGCATCGCCTGCAGCAACGGCAGCGCAGCGAAGGGAAGGGCGACCCCCAGCGGGAACCCGAAGCGCGGCTCCAGCGCATGGAATAGCAGCACGGCGGCCAGTATCTGCACGAGCGAGTTCACCGGCGCCATTCGGCCCATGGGGGCGAGCTTGACCAGTATGTGTCGCCACTGCGATCGCTGGAACAGCAGGACGAAAGCTGCCAGGCAGCAGATGAACACAGACGCTGCCAGCGGCATGAGCTGCTTCAGCAGCGTCATGGCGGCGGCTCCGACAAGCGCTGCGTTGAACAGGCGAATCCACAGGTGCCGGTACGCGACGGACTCCATCAGCATGCGTCGAGCCAGCAGGCGGAAGGATGCCGGTCTTCTTTCGGTCCGATCCTTGCGCGTCGCGAGACTCATGCCGAAGAGCAATGAAAGCAGCGCCGCCAATGACGCGACGACTTCGAGCGCCGAGCTGCCGAGCAGGCTGAATGCCGGCGCGATGAGCAGCGCGAAGCCACGCAGCGCGTCCGTCAGTTCAGTTCTGCGGATGCTGCCGCCGTGCGATCGGCGCGGCAGTCTTGCTGCGGGTTCGAATGTCATGGGAGTGCGCGATGTGGATTCGTGTGCCAGATCGCGGATGGCCGTGTACGGCCGTCCGCACCAGAGCCGCGATGCTACGAACCAGCATTGCACGAACATTGCGCCGCGCCTGGACGTCCCTCAGGCGTACCCGTTTCGCCTAGGCCGTGATCTCGCGTAGGCCAACGCCTCCAACTCGATTTGCGCGGTTTTGGCGGTCTTAGCATGGACGAATCTGCTCTCGGGCAGAGACTCATCGCCGATTCAAGTTCTATCCAAAGGAAGGGTTCCGTCATGAAAAAAACCATGAATCTCCGCACGCTGGCGTTCTCGTCCGTGGTGGTGGCATGCAGCCTGGCATTCGTCGGGTGCACCACCACGCGGCCTCAGGATCAGGCCAGCAGCGCGTCTTCACGCGCTTCCATCGACGCGCAGGTCGATGCTTCGCTGTCCAAGCTGTACGACTCGGTGAAAGGCTCGCGTGAGCTGGTCTCCAAGTCCAGCGGCGTGCTGGTGTTCCCCGCCGTGGTGGGCGCCAGCATGGGCGTGGGCGCCGAGTACGGCCGGGGCGCGCTGCGCGTGAACGGACGCACGCAGTCCTACTACAGCACCACCGCCGGATCGGTGGGATTCCAGGCGGGCGCACAGTCCAAGGCCGTGATCTACCTGTTCAACACCCAGGCCGCACTCGACAAGTTCCGCAACAGCAAGGGCTGGACGGCCGGCGCCGATGCCACCGTGGCTCTCGCGACCATCGGTGCGAACGGCAGCATCGACACCAACACACTGCGCCAGCCCGTGGTGGGCTTCGTCATGACCAACGTGGGCCTGGAGGCCGGCGTGTCGCTGTCGGGCGCGAAGATCTCCGAGATCCAGCCGTAGCAGTAACGGCGGCTTTTCTTCATCCGGCCAGCCGGCTGCGGGCTCAGTGACCTAGCTGGGCCTGCAGTTCGGCCACCTGCCTGCGCAGCGATTCGTTCTCGGCCGTGAGTTCGGCCACGCGCTGCTGCAGCGCCTGCACCGTATCGAGTTCCGCGTCGCCGTCTGAAGCTGCTGCTTCGGCGGATTCAGTACGCGGCTTCTTCTTCGATTCCCGTACCCGCTTCGCCGCCTGCTTGAGTTCGTCCTTGCCGGCGTTCGCGGCCGACACCTGCTCCTCGGCAGGCAGGGTGGCCACCGCCGCTGCGGTGTTGATCGAGATCACGCCCGACTTCACCGCAGCCACCAGTTCCGGCGCTGCCTGCTTCTGGATCTTCTCGATCATCCCGACCTGGCTGCTGCTCAGGCGGGCGGCCCGGGCGATGGCCTCGCGGCTGTTGAGAGGGGCGGGCGGCGGTATCTGGACCATGCCAGCGGCTGATTCAGTCGTTCCGTCGGCAGGCGTATCGACATCGAAGGGGGGATCGTCCGAGGCCTCCGCAGCGGACTCCGACACCGTCGCAAGGCGACCGCGCTGGCGGTCGACGATGTCCTTCTTTCTCAGCGCAAGCACGCCTCGCAGGAAGTCGGAGATGCTGCGCCGGCCCAGGTGCTGGTCGATCATCCAGAGATGCACGTCCTCGATGGACTTGAAGCGCGTGTTCTGCACCGTATTGAACGGAAGCCCGTGCTTCTGGCAGATGCCGTAGCGGTTGTGGCCGTCCACCAGCACGTCACCCCACAGCACCAGCGCATCGCGGCAGCCCTCGGTGAGGATGCTGCGTTCCAGCGCCTCGTACTCCTCCGGTGTCATGGGGTCGATGTAGGCTTTGAGTTCTTCGTTGACGACGATGTTCATGAGGGGGCTGGAAACGGAGCGGGGGCAAAGGGGCGCGATTTTAGAGGCGCCCGCCGTCGCCTTCGACGCGCCGTAGAGGTGTCTCTGTTTGGTGCGTCCAAACGTCTATAAGAGCAAGGACACATTTGCAAATTTGCGCTGTGATCCTTTCATAAATATTAATGATTCTTATTTAAGTTTTCGAGACGGGTGCCCCCAAAGGGCGGACTGCAACCACGCCAAGGCGCCCGGCGTGAGCCGTTTCGAGATTCGATGCCTGGCCCAATCTGGAGTTGTTCAAAAAATGCTGTCACTCTCGTCCGAGTCTTCTCTGGGGGATGTTTTTGTCGCCAACCGGGCCCAACTGCTCCACGTGGCGCGCAGGATCGTTCGTACCGCGGACCTTGCCGACGACGTCGTGCAGGACGCCTATCTCCGGATCGCCGACGGCGCCTGTGACCGCAAGGTCGACAAGCCCATGGGCTACTGCTGTCAGGTGGTGCGCAATCTGGCGCTCGACCACTGCCGCCGCCAGTCGCTCGAAGCTACCTACCGCACCTTCGATGTGGACGTGGAGACGCTGGACGTCCCGGGTCCGCCGTCGCCCGACTGCGTGATGCGGGACAGGCAGGCGGTCGGCCTGATCGAGCAGGCGCTGTCGGCCTTGTCCCCGAGGACGCGCGTGGCCTTCCAGCTCTATCGGCTCGAAGGGCTCACGCAGCGCGACATCGCGGTGCAGATGGGTTGCGCGCTCGGGCTCGTGAACCGACTGATTGCCGAGGCGGACGAAGCCATCTGCGCGATGCGCCACCTGATCAAGGATTGAGTTGCGCGAGCGAGCTCCGGTGCCGGTTGGTGTAAGGTAAAGCCGTACACGCATGGCACAAGAGCAAGACGACCTCATCTGGCGCACCGCATGGAACTGGGTGCGGCGCGAGCATGATCGCGAAAATTTCGGCGAGGGCTCGCGTGTCGAACTGGTGGCATGGCTGCTCGCCGACCCCGCCCACCGCAAGGCCTACGACAAGGCCGCCCGGCTCTGGCTGCTCGCAGGCCTCGTGCCGCCCACCATCGACGTCGATGCGTGGAAGAAGAGCCAGGGCCCAGCCATCTCCGAAGACCCGGAAACCGGCCGCGACGCCTGATCGCCGTCGGCCGGCCTCTCGGCCGCCATCCCCCGCAGTCCCGGGGTGAACAGATTCGGTCCCGAATCGTCATGTTGATCAGAAGCGCAGCAATCGACCGCCTGCCGGCCCGCTTGCCCGCGAGCTTCCTCCATCAACCGCACAAGGACCACCCATGTCTACCAGCTGCTTCGATCGCGAAGACGAAACCTTCATCGTTCTGGTCAACGAGGAAGACCAATATTCCATCTGGCCCCACTGGAAGGCCGTGCCCAGCGGCTGGAAGGCCGTCGATGGCGTGAAGGGCGACAAGAAGGCCGCGCTCGAGTTCGTCGAGAAGAACTGGACCGACATGCGTCCGAGGTCGCTGCGCGACTGGATGGCCGCGCAGGATCGCGCGCCTTCCGCGGAAGCCGCCGCAAGCTGATGGCCGGGTCGGCGAGGGTTTCGCTGCTGTGCCTGCCCTGTGCGGGAGCCAGCGCAACGATGTATCTGCGCTGGCGACCACTGCTGCCGCGCTGGATCGGGGTCGTGCCTGTCGAATTGCCGGGTCGGGGCATGCGCATGGGCGAACGCTTCGTCGAGGCCTACGACGCATTGGTCGAGCGGATCTGCACGGAGCAGGCGGTCGCGATGCAGGGCGGCTTCGCGATCTTCGGGCACAGCATGGGCGCCTTGCTGGCCTACGGTGTCGTGCAGCGACTGCGCTCGCTCGGTCGGCCGTTGCCGGTGGCGCTTTTCGCGTCGGGCAGCTCGGCGCCGTCGCAGCGCGATCCGGATCGTCTTCCTGACACGCATGACGACGATGCGCTGATCGCCGATCTGCGCAGGCAGGGCGGCACGCCCGAAGAGGTCTTCGCCAGCGCCGAGCTGATGCGCATCACCCTCGACACGCTGGGTGCGGACTACCGCGTCTGCCGGAGCTTCGAATACGTGTCGGCGGACACGCCTCTGCCCATGCCCCTGCATGTCTTGGCCGGCCGGCAGGACGACATCGACGCCGCGCGCGTCGAGGCCTGGTCGGCGCATGCGGGTGGTGCGTTCTCGCTCGACTGGTTCGATGGCGGCCACTTCTTCATCCGCCAGCACGAGGCTGCAGTCCTGGCTGCACTGGTGCGCCGCCTGGGGCTGTCCATGGCGGGAGGGCTGCATGCATCTCATGCGGTTGCGTGACGCATTGCCAGCAGGCATCGAGGCCCTTCGCCCGGATGCCGCCGCGTGGTGCGCCAGCACGCCGGCATGAGTGAACGCTGCCGGGCCGGCGCCGGCGGCGCCCTTTCTAATTTTCTGGAGTGAGCGAGATGGCACGCACGGCGGCAACGACGCTGGATCTGGGGCATCACCCGATGTCCGCGAATTTCGTGGAACACCTGCGGGCATTGGCGCAAGGCCGGCCGGACGATGTCTGGCTCACGGTAGCGGGCGAAGCGGACGGTGCCTACTTCGAGAAGCCGATCACCTACGCTGTCTTCGAGGCGCGCGTTCGTGCGCTCGCGGCCTGCTTGCAGCGGCAGTTCGCCAAGGGCGAGCGTGCCCTGGTCATGCTGGACAACGACGACCACTATGCGGTGAGCATGCTGGCGTGCTTCTATGCAGGCGTGATCGCGGTGCCGGTGTTTCCGCCCGAATCGATGCGGCCGCAGCACCTCGCCCGGCTGACGGGCATAGCGGAGGATTCGCAGGCGCGCTGCGTACTCACCTCGGCGGCGATGCGCGCCGCGATGACCGGCGCGCCCGACGCGTTCGCACAGGCCGATATGGTCGCCGTCGATGAGGTGGATCTTGCCCTTGCCGATGCTTGGATGCCGTTCTCGCCCGCGGCGGACGATGCCGCGTTCCTGCAATACACCTCGGGCTCGACCTCTGCCCCCAAGGGTGTGATCGTGACCCACGGCAACCTCATCGCCAACGAGCGCGCCATCCGCGACGGAATGGGCATCGGCCCGGACGACAAGTTCGTGTCTTGGGCGCCGCTCTATCACGACATGGGTTTGATCGGCGGCCTCATGCAGCCCCTCTACAGCGGCATTCCGCTGGTGCTGACCTCGCCGCGCTACTTTCTCGAAAGCCCTGTTCGCTGGCTCGAGCTGATCTCGCGCCATCGCGCCACCCTGAGCGGTGGCCCCGACTTCGCCTACCGCCTCTGTCTCGACCGCGTGAGAGGTTCGCGCCTGGCGGGGCTGGATCTCTCGACATGGCGTGTCGCCTACACGGGCGCCGAGCCCGTGCGTGCCGACACCGAAACCGAATTCATCGAGCGATTCGCGCCTGCTGGTTTCGACCCCGATGCCGTGTATGCCTGCTACGGACTCGCGGAGGCGACGCTGTTCGTCACCGGCGGCCGGCGCGGTGCCGGACTGGTCGCGCGCACTTTCTCCGCCGATGCACTGGCAAGAGGTGAGGGCGCGGAGAGCGCCCAAGGCACGATGCTGGTCGGCTGCGGTGCCGCGCCGGACCGGCATGAGGTGCGCATCACCGATCCCGATTCGCTCGCTGCGCTCGAGGCGGGCCGCGTCGGAGAAATCTGGGCCGGCGGCCCGAGCATATGTGCCGGCTACTGGGGCAAGGAGCGCGAGACCCGCGAGACCTTCGCCATGCACGAGGGGCGACGCTGGCTGCGCACGGGCGACCTCGGCTTCATGCACGACGGGCAGCTCTACGTCACGGGTCGCATCAAGGACCTGATCATCGTGCGCGGGCACAACATCTACCCGCAGGACATCGAGCGCACGGTCGAGGCCGAGATCGATGCAGTGCGCAAGGGGCGCGTCGCCGCCTTCGCGGTGTCGGGGTCCGATGGCGAAGGCATCGGGGTGGCTGCGGAAGTTTCGCGCAGCATGCAGAAGCTCGTGCCGCCGAACGTGCTGGTCGATGCGTTGGGTGCCGCCGTCAGCGAGGTGTTCGGCGAGGCGCCTGCCGCCGTGGTGTTGCTCAATCCGGGCGCGCTGCCCAAGACGTCGAGCGGCAAGCTGCAACGCCAGGCGTGCCGTGCGGGGCTTGCGGCGCGCAACCTCGATGCTTATGCGATCCACGAACGCGGTGTCTTCACGCACGGCGGGAATGGGCTCTTCACCCAGCCGGAGGCGCCGGTGCTCGATGAAGTGGCGCTGGCGGTCTCGGCCATCTGGAAGGACGTGCTCAGGTGGCCCGAGGATCGTGAGCTCGCGCACGACGCGCATTTCTTCACCTCGGGCGGCAATTCGCTCGCAGCGGTTCAAGCCTGCGCGCATATTGCTCGGCAGTGGGGCATCGGGTTCGAGTTGCGCGACCTCTTCGAGCATCCCCGGCTGGCCGCCTGCGCCGCCGTCGTGCGAAATCGCAAGGACAGTCCGGTGCACGGCACCGCAGGCGTCGAGCCATTGTCCGCCGAGCGCCGGCTGCAGCCCTTGCCGCTGTCGCACGCACAGGAGCGCCAGTGGTTCCTGTGGAAGCTCGCGCCGCAGAGCACGGCCTACCACATGAGCGGCGCCCTTCGCCTGTCGGGCGTACTGGATGCCGCCGCCATGCACGCGGCATTCGAGGACATCGCCGCGCGCCACGAGTCGCTGCGCACGGTGTTCCTGGCAGGAGCAGACGGAACGGCCGAACAGCTGATCAGCCCGTCGTGGGCGCCGCTCCTGAACCTGATCGACCTGCGCCACCTCGCAACCGCTGCCGAGCGCGAAGCGCGCGCGGCAGATGAGGTGCAGCGCCTGCATGCCACGCCATTCGATCTGACGCAGGGGCCTTTGCTGCGCGTTGCGTTGATCCGCCTGTCCGACACTTCGCACCTGCTGGTGGTGGTGATGCATCACATCATTTCCGACAGCGCTTCGATGCAGGTGCTGCTCGATGAACTGGCTGCCGGCTACGCCGAAAGGCTCAAGGGCGATGCGCCTTCGCGCCGCGCTGCGGCGCGCATCCAGTATGTCGATCATGCGGCGTGGCAGCGCGACTGGCTGGCCGAAGGCGAGGCCGGGCGGCAGCTGGACTGGTGGCGCTCGCAGCTCGGCGAAGAGCATCCGGTGCTGGCGCTGCCGACAGACCATCCGCGCACGGCCCGCATCGGCTATCGCGCGGCACGCCATGGCGTCGAAGTGCCTGGAGATTTGCTGGCTGGCTTGCGCCGCTCGGCAGCAGCCGAGGGGGCCACGCTGTTCATGGTGCTTCTGGCCGGTTTCCAGGCGCTGCTGCATCGCTACAGTGGGCAGGAGGACATTCGCGTCGGCGCGCCGGTGGCGAATCGGCGCGGGGTCGAGGCGGCGAACATCATCGGTTTCTTCGTCAACACACTCGTGCTGCGCAACCGTATCGGCGCCCGCATGCGCCTGTCGGATGTCGTGGCGCAGGCGAAAGAGGCGGTGCTGGGCGCACAGATGCACCAGGACCTGCCGTTCGAGCAACTGGTCGAGGCGCTGCAGCCGCAGCGAAGCTTGAGCCAGAGCCCGCTGTTCCAGGTGATGTTCAATCACCTGATCGAAGACTACCGGGCGCTGGCACAGCTGCCGGGGCTCGAGGTGGCGCACCACGCGCTGCCGGATGGAGAGGCGCAATTCGAGCTCGTGCTGGAAGCCCGCGAGACGCCCGATGACCGGTTGACGCTGAGCCTGGTCTACGCCTCGGAGCTGTTCGACCGAGAGACAGTGAAGCGGATGGCGGGGCACTACCTGTCGGTGCTGCGGGCGTTGGTAGAGCAGCCGCAGCAGGCGGTGGGGGATGTGGTGCTGGTGAGCGAAGCCGAGCGCGCGCAGCTTGCGGCGTGGAGCGAGAACCCGCGCTGCCACGAGGATGCCCAACCGGTGCACCGCCAGATCGAGTCTCATGCAAGGCTCAAGCCTTCGGCACCCGCTTTGGTCTTCGGCGACGAAGCGCTGTGCTACGGCGAACTCAATGCCCGCGCGAACCAGTTGGCGCATCGACTGATTTCTCTTGGCGTGGGTCCCGATGTGCTTGTCGGTCTCTGCGTGGAGCGCTCCGTCGAGATGATGGTGGGCATCCTGGCGGTGCTCAAGGCCGGCGGCGCCTACGTACCCCTGGACCCCGAGTACCCGGCAGACCGCCTGTCCTACATGGTGCAGGACAGCGGCATTGCCTTGCTGCTGACCCAGAGCCACCTGCGCAGCCTGATTCCGGGTGCCGAAGTGCTCCAGGTACTGGAACTGGACACACTGGATACGTCCTCCGAATCCGATACCGATCCACAGGTTCCCTTGCACGGCGAACACCTGGCCTACGTGATCTACACGTCCGGCTCCACGGGCCGCCCCAAGGGAGCGGCCATTCGCCACAGTGCCCTGTTCAGTTGCATGGCCTGGATGCAGGAGTTCTACACCCTCGCCGGAGCGGACACGGTGCTGCACAAGGCCCCCTTCGGCTTCGACGTGTCGGTGTGGGAGATGTTCTGGCCGCTGACCTCGGGAGCGAGGCTGGTGATTGCCAACCCGGGTGACCACAGGGACCCGGTGCGGCTGGTCGAGTTGATCCAGAGACACCAGATCACGACGCTGAACTTCGTGCCCTCGATGCTGCAGGCGTTCCTGGCGTACGAGGGGATAGAGAAGACCACGAATCTCAAGCACATCATCTGCGGGGGAGAGGCCATGCCTGCGGCCACGCAGAGGGAGGCGCTGCAGAGGCTGAGCGGAGCGACGCTGCAGAACCTGTACGGGCCGACGGAGACGACGATCCACGTGACGCAGTGGACGTGCCGGGACGACGGCAGCAGCCAGGTGCCGATCGGGCGTCCGATCAGCCAGACGCAGGCGTACGTGCTGGACGGGAGCCTGAACGAGGTGCCTGTGGGCGTGGCGGGAGAGCTGTACCTGGGGGGCATCAATCTGGCGCGGGGCTACCTCAAGAGGGCGGGACTGACCGCCGAGCGCTTCATCGCAACAGAGAAGGGGCAGCGCCTGTACCGCACGGGAGACCTTGTGCGGTGGAACAACGAGGGTCAGCTGGAGTACCTGGGCCGGATCGACCACCAGGTGAAGGTGCGGGGGGTCCGCATCGAGCTGGGGGAGATCGAGGCGGGGTTGCAGGCCCAGGAGGAGGTGCGGGAGGCGGTGGTCGTGGCGAACGAGGGCCCGGCCGGGACCCGGCTGGTGGCCTACGTCTCGGGCAATGCAGGCCAGGTGATCGACACGGCAGCTCTGAAGCAGAAGCTGGGCGAGGCGCTGCCGGACTACATGGTTCCGAGCGTGATCGTGGAGTTGGAGGCGTTGCCGCTGAACGCGAACGGGAAGGTGGACCGCAAGGCGCTGCCCGTCCCCGCCATCACCAGCGACAAACCCTACGAGGCCCCGCAAGGCCCCATCGCCGAAACCATCGCCGCCATCTGGGCCGAAGTGCTGCAGATGGAGAAGGTCGGCATCCATGACAACTTCTTCGACCTCGGCGGGCACTCGCTGCTGCTGGTCAGCGTGCACCGCCTGCTCGAAGACAGGCTGCGCACTCCCGTCGCCCTGGTCCAGCTTTTCAAGTACCCCACGGTCGGTTCGCTGGCCCAGTGGATGGAGCGCGGCGCCGCCGAACCCGCGGCGTCGTCGCCCACGGCCGGCGACGACCGTGCGCTGCGCCAGCGCGCCGCCTTGCTTCAACGTCGCAAATCCGCGGAAAGAGTCAACTGATGAACACCATCAACGAACAGGCCGGGCAGGCCGATGCGGCCGCCACCACCGGCATCGAGATCGCCATCGTCGGCATGGCGGGGCGCTTCCCTGGCGCCGACGATGTCGACACGTTCTGGCGCAACGTCCGCGACGGCGTGGAGTCCGTCGCCGGCTTCACCGATGAGCAGCTGCGCGCCCGAGGCATTTCGCAGGAGCTGCTCGACGATCCGGCCTATGTGAAGGCGGGCGTCCAGTTCAAGGGCTTCGACCAGTTCGATGCCGGCTTCTTCGGTTACTCGCCGCGCGAGGCCGAGTATCTCGATCCGCAACAGCGCATCTTCCTGGAGTGCGCGTGGGCCGCGCTGGAGCACGCCGGCTGCGACGCGCACAGCTGGCCGGGCAAGATCGGCGTCTACGCGGGCGAGGGCCCCAACCTGTACCTCATGCGGCACCTGCTGCCGGCGTTCGGCCTGGGTGACGGGCGAGGCATCGCCGACCTGCTGGGCCTGATGAGCGGCAACTCCGGCGGATCGCTGTGCACCCGCGTGGCCTACAAGCTCAACCTGCGTGGCCCGGCCGTCACGGTGCAGACCGCCTGCTCGACCTCGCTTGCCGCGGTGCACACAGCCTGCCAGTCGCTGCTGGGCTACGACTGCGACATGGCACTTGCCGGCGGCGTGTGGCTCAACCTGCTGCAGGACAACGGGTACCTCTACCAGGCCGGAGCCATTCTTTCGCCCGATGGCCGCTGCCGCGCCTTCGATGAGAAGGCCGCGGGCACGGTGATCGGCAGCGGCGCAGGCATCGTGGTGCTCAAGCGCCTCGACGACGCGCTGCGCGACGGGGACACCATCCACGCCGTCATCAAGGGTTCCGCCGCCAACAACGACGGCGCCGACAAGGTCGGCTTCACCGCGCCCAGCGTCAACGGGCAGGCCGAGGCCATCCGCGCTGCCCAGCTGATCGCCGGCGTGCCCGCCGAATCCGTGGGCTACATCGAGACGCACGGCACCGGCACGGTGCTCGGCGACCCCATCGAACTGGCCGCGCTGACGCAGGCCTTCCATGCCGATTCAGGCCGCGCCGGGTACTGCGCCATCGGCTCCGTCAAGACCAACGTAGGCCACCTCGATGCTGCGGCTGGCGTCACCGGCCTCATCAAGACGGTGATGGCGCTGAAGCACAGGACACTGCCGGCGAGCCTGCATTTCGAACGGCCCAATCCGCAGATCGACTTCGCGGCGAGCCCGTTCTACGTCAATGCCGCCACCAAGGCATGGCCCGCGGGCACCACGCCGCGACGGGCGGGGGTCAGCTCGTTCGGCATCGGCGGTACCAATGTGCATGTGGTGCTCGAAGAGGCACCGGCTGTGAAACCGGTCGAAGGATCGTCCAGCTGGCAGGTGCTGCCGCTGTCGGCCCAGAACGCTTCCGCCCTGCAGCAGGCCGGCCGGCAACTGGGCCGCCATCTCGAAGCGTCGAGCGACCAGTCGCTTGCAGACATCGCGCACACGCTGCAGAGCGGCCGTCGCGCGCAGCCGTTGCGCGCGGCCATCGTCGCCAACGGCAATGCCATGGCCGCACAGACACTGCTGTCGTCCGAGGGCGGGTTCGAGCAAGTGATGCGCGCGCCAGCCACCGCGCCCGAGGTTGCCTTCCTTTTCCCCGGCGGCGGCACGCAGCACGCCAACATGGGCGCGGCTCTGTACCGCGACGACCCGGTGTTTCGCGGCGAAGTCGACCGCTGCTGCGCTCTGCTGAACGATGCGATGGGCATGGACCTGCGCCAGCTGCTGTACCCGGCGGCCGGTGCCGAAGCCGCAGCCGATCACAAGCTGTCATGCATCGAATACACGCAGCCGGTGCTGTTCATCGTCGAGTACGCGATGGCCCGCGCCTGGATGGCGCGCGGCGTGCAGCCCGCGATGATGCTGGGCCACAGCCTCGGCGAATACGTGGCGGCCTGCCTGGCCGGCGTGTTCAGCCTGGAAGACGCGCTGCGCATCGTCACCGCGCGCGGCCGCCTGATGCAGTCGATGCCCGCCGGCGCGATGACGGCCATCGCGCTGACCGAGGCTGAGCTCGCACCGTTCCTCCAGGCCGGCTGCGACATCGCGGCGATCAATGGCGAGCAGCTGTGCGTGCTCGCGGGGCCGTTGCAGGCCGTCGAGGCGGCCGAGAAGCAGCTGTCCGCCCGCGGCCTGCTGCCGCGCCGCCTGCATGTCGCCATTGCGTCGCACTCGGCCATGACCGAGTCCATCGTGGGGGAACTGCAGCAGGTGGTCGCGTCGGTGCCGCGCCAGGCGCCGCGCATCCCGTTCATCTCCAACGTCACCGGCAAGCCGATCACTGCTGAACAGGCTGTGGACCCTGCCTACTGGGGGAGCCATCTGCGCAGTACCGTGCGCTTCGCCGACGGGCTGGCTGTGCTGTTCGAGGCGCCCGGCCGAGTCGTGCTCGAAGTGGGCCCTGGCGAAACGCTGACCGGGCTCGCGCGCCAGCATCCGCTGGCTGCGTCGGCCGCGGGCATCTGGGCCAGCCAGGCACATCCGCAGCAGCAGGCTCGCAACGAGCGGCAACTGGCCAGCGTCACCGGCGCGCTCTGGTGCGCCGGCGTGGAGATCGACTGGGCCGCCTGCCGCGCAGGCCAGCCGCGTCGGCAGGTACCGCTGCCTACCTATCCGTTCCAGCGCCAGTCGTACTGGGTCGAAGCTGGCAGTTTCGAGGGCGGTGCCAAGGCCGGTGCGACAGGCGCGCCGACCGACGCGTTCTACGTGCCCACCTGGAAGCGCACCGAACCGCTGCTGCCCGTGCAGACCCCTGCGCCGGCCGGCACATGCACGCTGGTGTTCGGCGAGACACGCAGCCTCACGGACAGCCTCATCCGCCACCTGCACCAGGATGCCGACACGCACCCGGTGGTCTGGGTGGAACAGGGGCCGGCTTTCGTGGAGATCAGCCCGCGCCACTACGCGGTGCGTCCGGGCGAGCGTGCCGACCACGAGCAGGTGCTGCGCAAGGTGCAGGCCGAGCTGGGACCGGTCTCGAAGATCCATCACTTGTGGGGTGTTGACGACGAACTCGCGGCACCTTCGCAGTCGGACCAGATTCTGGAGCGCGGTTTCTTCAGCCTGCTGGCTCTCGCGCAGGCGCTGGACGCCGTGTCGGGCGGCAGCGAACGCAAGCTGGTGATCCAGGTCGTCGCCAACCAGATGGAGGATGTCAGCGGGCTGGAGCCCCTGTGCCCCGAGAAGGCCACGCTGTTCAGCCTGGCCAAGGTGATCGGACAGGAGTATCCGCACATCGACTGCCGCGTGACCGACGTGGTGTTGCCCGTGCCCGGCAGCGACGCGGAGGCATGGCTGGTGAAGCAGCTTGCGGCCGACGTGCTGGCGCGTCATGACGAACCCCTGGTGGCATATCGCGGACCGCACCGCTGGGTGAAGGCTTATGAGCCGCTGGCCCTGCCGGCACCGGGCGCCGGGCCGCAGCAGCGGCTGCGCACGCACGGCGTCTACCTGATCACCGGCGGCCTCGGCGGCGTCGGGCTCTCCGTGGCGCGGCACCTTGCGAAGTCGTGGCAGGCGAAGCTGGTGCTGTTCGGGCGCACCCCGCTGCCGGAGCGCAGCGCCTGGGAAGCGCTGGCCGCATCGCCCGAGCAGCCGGAGGCATTGCGCCGGAAGCTGCTGCAGCTGCTGGAACTCGAGGCGCTGGGCGGCGAAGTGCTCGTGCTGTCGGCGGATGTGGCCGACGAGGCGCAGATGCAGGCAGCCGCCGCGCAGGCCCGGGCGCGCTTCGGCGCCATCCACGGCGTGATCCATGCCGCGGGCCATGCCAACAGCGGGATGATCGGCCAGCGCACCCGTGCCATGGTCGATGCCGTGTTCGCCCCCAAGTTGCGCGGCACGCAGGCGCTGCTCGAAGCGGTGCGCGAGGACGCACTCGATTTCGTGCTCTTCTGTTCGTCGATTTCCGCCATGGCCGGCGGCCTGGGCATGAGCGACTACGCCGCTGCCAACGCGTATCTCGATGCACTGGCGGCACAGGTGCAGCGCAGCGCCCGCCACGCCGTCTTCTCTGTCAACTGGGACGCCTGGCGCGACCTCGGCATGGCCGCGGGCATGGTGCTGCCCGAAAGCGTCGGCATGGACGGCCCCGAGGGCGCGCTGGTGCTGGAGCGCATCGTCAACGGCCCGGCGTTCTCGCAGGTGGTGATCTCCACGACCGACCTGGCGCAGCGCCTCGGCGAACTCGACAGCGGCATGCTCGAACTGATCGAGTCCGGTCCCCTGGCCCATGCGGGGCGCGCCGGCCGCCGCAACCATCCGCGCCCTGCACTCGACACATCCTACGTTGCGCCCGATGGCGACCTCGAAACCGGGCTCGCGGCGGTCTGGCAGGACATGCTGGGCATCACCGCCGTCGGCATCCACGACAACCTGTTCGAACTGGGGGGCGATTCGCTGCTTGCCATCCAGATCCTGGCGCGCGTGCGCAAGGCCTACGAGATCGAACTCCACCCGGCCGCCTTCTTCAAGGCGCCAACCATCGCCGACCTGGCCCTGCTGGTCGAGACCCGCCTGATCGAAGAGATCGAGAACGGCGAAAGCAGCGAGAGCAAAGCCCCGGCCGATGCCGCCACCGTCTGAAACAAGCACCGCAATGCCCGAAATCCAGGATATCTCCGCACGCCGCGCCAGCCTGAGCGCCGAACAACGCGCCAGGCTGAAAGAGCGGCTGCGCGGCGCGCACGTGGCCGGCACGCGCGAAACCGAAAGCGCCATTCCCCCGCGTCCGCAGAAAGACCGGGCACCGCTGTCCTTCGCCCAGCGCCGCCAGTGGTTCCTGTGGAAGCTGGACCCGGCCCGCACGGCCTATCACCTGAGCGGCGGCCTGGCGCTCTCGGGGAATCTGGATGTCGAGGCCCTGCGCGCGAGCGTGCAGGCGCTGGTCGACCGACACGAGTCGCTGCGCACCGTCTTCCGCGAGGAAGGCGATGGCGAAGTGGAGCAGGTCATTCTGGATACCCTGCCGGTCGCGCTGCCCTGCATCGACCTGAGCACGCTGGAGGCCGGGGCCCGCGAGGCCGCCATCGAGCATGAGGTGCGCGGCATTCGCACCGAGCCCTTCGACCTCACGCGCGGCCCGCTGATGCGCACCGTGCTGCTGAAGACCGGTGCGCAGGCGCATCGGTTGCTGGTCGTGATGCACCATATCGTGTCCGACGGATGGTCCGTGCAGCTCACGCTGGACGAACTGGCTGCGCAGTACGCAGCACGTGTGCAGGGGCGTCCGATGGCCCAGCCCGCGCTGCCTGTGCAGTACGCCGACTACGCCGTCTGGCAGAACCAGTGGCTCGAAGGCGGAGAGGGCGAACGCCAGCTCGCGTGGTGGCGCGATCACCTGGGCACCGAGCAGCCGGTGATCTCCCTGCACACCGACCGGCCGCGCAACGCCGATGGACGCTATGGCTCGGCGCGCGTCACGGTCGCGTTGCCGGCCGATACCGTCGCACGCCTGCGCCAGCAGGCCCAGGGGCAGGGCGCGACGCTGTTCATGGCGTTGCTCGCTGGCTTCAATGCGCTGCTGTTCCGGCACACGGGGCAGACCGATGCGCGCGTCGGCGTGCCCATTGCCAACCGCAACCGGGCGGAGACGGCGGGCGTCGTGGGGTTCTTCGTCAACACGCAGGTGCTGCGTGCGCGTATCGATGCGCGCATGACGCTGGCAGAGCTGTTCGTGCAGACACGCGACACGGCGATCGGTGCGCAGACGCACCAGGACCTGCCGTTCGAGCAACTGGTCGGGGCGTTGCGGCCCGAACGCAGCCTCAGCGCAAACCCGCTGTTCCAGGTGATGTTCAACCATGTCCGGCGCGACCATCGTTCGCTGGCCGAGTGGCCGGGCGTGTCGGTGCAGCGACTGGACTTCGAGGAAGAGGACGCGCAGTTCGAGCTGACGCTGCAGACACTGGAGCTCGAGGACGGCAGCGTGGAGGCGACATTTCTCTACGCGGATGAGCTGTTCGACCGAGAGACAGTGAAGCGGATGGCGGGGCACTACCTGTCGGTGCTGCGGGCGTTGGTCGAGCGGCCGCAGCAGGCGGTGGGGGATGTGGTGCTGGTGAGCGAAGCCGAGCGCGCGCAGCTTGCGGCGTGGAGCGAGAACGATCGGCGCCACGAGGGCGAGCAACCGGTGCACCGGCAGATCGAGTCGCATGCACGGCTCAAGCCGCAGGCGCCTGCACTGGTCTTCGGCGACGAAGCGCTGTGCTACGGCGAACTCAATGCCCGCGCGAACCAGTTGGCGCATCGACTGATTTCTCTTGGCGTGGGCCCCGATGTGCTGGTCGGCCTGTGCGTGGAACGCTCCGTCGAGATGATGGTGGGCATCCTGGCGGTGCTCAAGGCGGGCGGTGCCTACGTGCCCCTGGACCCCGAGTACCCGGCAGACCGCCTGTCCTACATGGTGCAGGACAGCGGCATTGCCTTGCTGCTGACCCAGAGCCACCTGCGCAGCCTGATCCCGGGTGCCGAAGCGCTCCAGGTGCTGGAACTGGACACCCTGGATACGTCCTGCGAGTCCGATGCAGATCCCCGGGTGAAGCTGCACGGCGAACACCTGGCCTACGTGATCTACACGTCCGGCTCCACGGGCCGCCCCAAGGGAGCGGCCATTCGCCACAGTGCCCTGTTCAGCTGCATGGCCTGGATGCAGGAGTTCTACACCCTCGCCGGAGCGGACACGGTGCTGCACAAGGCCCCCTTCGGCTTCGACGTGTCGGTGTGGGAGATGTTCTGGCCGCTGACCTCGGGAGCGGGGCTGGTGATCGCCAACCCGGGAGACCACAGGGACCCGGTGCGGCTGGTCGAGTTGATCCGCAAGCACCAGATCACGACGCTGAACTTCGTGCCCTCGATGCTGCAGGCGTTCCTGGCGTACGAGGGGATAGAGGAGACCACGAATCTCAAGCACATCATCTGCGGGGGAGAGGCCATGCCTGCGGCCACGCAGAGGGAGGCGCTCCAACGCCTCACTGGGGCGACACTGCAGAACCTGTACGGGCCGACGGAGACGACGATCCACGTGACTCAGTGGACGTGCCGGGACGACGGCAGCAGCCAGGTGCCGATCGGGCGTCCGATCAGCCAGACGCAGGCGTACGTGCTGGACGGGAGCCTGAACGAGGTGCCGGCAGGCGTGGCAGGAGAGTTGTACCTGGGGGGCATCAATCTGGCGCGGGGGTACCTGAAGCGAGCCGCATTGACCGCCGAACGCTTCATTGCCGCCAGCAATGGAAGCAGGCTGTACCGCACGGGAGACCTTGTGCGGTGGAACAACGAGGGTCAGCTGGACTACCTGGGTCGGATCGACCACCAGGTGAAGGTGCGGGGCTTCCGCATCGAGCTGGGGGAGATCGAGGCGGGGCTGCAGGCCCAGGAGGAGGTGCGGGAGGCGGTGGTCGTGGCGAACGAGGGCCCGGCCGGGACCCGGCTGGTGGCCTATGTCTCGGGCCAAGGCATCGATACGGCAGTGCTCAAGCAGAAGCTGGGCGAGGCGCTGCCGGACTACATGGTTCCGAGCGTGATCGTGGAGCTGCAGGCGCTGCCGCTGAACGCGAACGGGAAGGTGGATCGCAAGGCGCTGCCTGCGCCGGAGTTCACGAGCGAGAGGGCGTACGAGGCGCCCGAGGGGGAGGTCGAGCAGACCCTGGCATCGATCTGGGCCGAAGTACTCGGAGTGGCTCGCGTGGGCCGCAACGACAACTTCTTCGAACTCGGCGGCGACTCCATCCTCAGTCTCAAGGTGACGGCACGAGCAGCCAGGGCCGGCGTGCAGCTGAATCCCCGACAGGTGTTTGAGCACCAGAGCCTTTCGCGCATCGCCCAGGCCATCGGCACCGGCCAGTCTTCAGTGACGCCGACCATCCCCGTGCTGACTGCTGAGCAGCGCGCCGGTACGCTGGCTCTTTCCCATGCACAGATGCGCCAGTGGTTCATGTGGCAGCTCGATCCGTCGAGCACCGCGTACCACATCAGCGGCGCGTTGAAGCTGAAAGGTAGGCTCGACGTGGAGGCCCTGCGTGCGAGCTTCGATGCGCTGGTGCTGCGTCACGAATCGCTGCGTACCGTGTTCCGCACCGACGCCCAGGGCCTGGCGCGGCAACTGATCCGCGAAGCCGGGCCGGTCGACATCGCCATGGTCGACCTCGTGGCACTGCACTCCCCGCAGGAGCGTGAAACGCGCAGCAGGGAAGAAGCCCTGCGCCTGAGCCACACTCCCTTCGACCTGGCCGAAGGCCCGCTGCTGCGGGTCGGCTTGATCCGCCTCGCGCCCGAGGAGCACATGCTCGTCGTGGTGATGCATCACATCGTGTCCGACGGCTGGTCGATGCAGGTCATCGTCGACGAATTCGTGGCGCAGTACGGCGCGCGCGTGCAAGGCAAGGAGGCAACGCTGTCGTCGCTGCCGATCCAGTACGCCGACTACGCCGCATGGCAGCGCGATTGGCTCGAGGCCGGCGAGCGTGAGCGCCAGCTGGCTTACTGGACGCAACACCTCGGCGCCGGGCAGCCGACACTGCAACTGCCCACCGATCACGCCAGAAGAGCCGACGGCCGCTACAGCGCCGTGCGGCATGGCTTCGAACTGCCGGGCGACCTCGTGCAGCGGTTGTACCGGCGCCTGCAAGGCCATGGCGCGACGCTCTTCATGGGATTGCTCGCAGGCTTCCAGGTACTGCTCAGCCGCTACACCGGCGAACTGGACATTCGCGTGGGCGTTCCGGTTGCCAACCGTCACCGCGCCGAGACCGAAAGCGTGATCGGCTTCTTCGTCAACACGCAGCTGTTGCGCAGCGTGCTGGACAGCCGCGAGAGCCTCACGCAGGTGCTGGCGCGCGCGAAGGAGGCCGCGCTGGGCGCGCAGGCCCACCAGGACCTGCCGTTCGAGCAGCTGGTGGAGGCATTGCAGCCAGAACGCAGCCTGAGCACCAGCCCGCTGTTCCAGGTCATGTTCAACCACCAGCGTGGCGACCTGAAGGCGCTGCAGGATCTGCCGGGGCTCACGCTGACCGAATGCGACCTTCGTGCGCAGGCCGCGCAGTTCGAACTGACGTTGGAAACCAGCGAGAGCGCCGATGGCCGTGTGTGGGCGAGCTTCAGCTATGCCGAAGAACTGTTCGAGCCTCAGACCATCGAGCGCATGGCGGATCACTACCTCGCGGTGTTGGAGGCGCTGGCCGAGCGGCCGCAACAGTCGATGGGCGATGTGGCGATGCTCGGGGTGTCTGAGCAGGAACAGCTGAAGGCGTGGAGCGAGAACCCGCAGCGCCACGAAGACGTAGAGCCTGTTCATCGCCTGATCGAGCGCCATGCGAAGCAGCACCCTGAAGCACCCGCACTGGTGTTCGGCGAAGAGACCCTGAGCTATGGCGAACTCAACGCGAGGGCGAACCGGCTTGCACATCGGCTGATGGCCCAGGGCGTGGGCCCCGAGGTGCTGGTGGGCATCGCGGTGGAGCGCTCGGTGGAGATGGTGGTGGGGGTCCTGGGGATCGTGAAGGCCGGAGGTGCGTACGTGCCGCTGGACCCGGAGTACCCGGGGGACCGGCTGGCGTACATGGTCGAGGACAGCGGCATCGGGATGCTGCTGACGCAGAGCCACCTGCGTGCACTGGTGCCTGTCGCTGGAGTGGCCAAGGTGCTCGAACTCGACACGCTGGACCTCTCCGGCGAGCCCGACAGCAACCCGGAAGTCGAGCTTCACGGCGAACACCTGGCCTACGTGATCTACACGTCAGGTTCGACGGGCCGTCCGAAGGGTGCCGCGAACCGTCACCGCTCGCTGCACAACCGGCTGGCGTGGATGCAGCAGGCCTACGAGCTGGGTGAAGCAGACACAGTCTTGCAGAAGACCCCGTTCAGCTTCGACGTGTCGGTGTGGGAGTTCTTCTGGCCGCTGATGTACGGAGCGAAGCTGGTGGTGGCCCACCCCGGAGACCACCGGGACCCGCAGCGGTTGGTGGAGCTGATCGGTGAGCACCAGGTCAACACGCTGCACTTCGTGCCCTCGATGCTGCAGGCGTTCCTGGCGTACGAGGGGGCGAAGACGTG
>NZ_JACIBG010000014.1:0-132460 GCF_014195185.1 Variovorax atrisoli
GCCTTCTTCTCGACGATGTTGATGATGTCCAGGAACACATCCACCAGCGCCATGATGTTGCCGACGATCGGGATGCTGCCCAGCACCATCGTCAGCCGCTCCAGCGTCACGTAGCCGCCGCTGAACGAGCGCAGCCACTCGTCCACCGCCTTGCTCGCAGCGGCGACGTCCTCCTTCACGATCGTGTTCAGCGGCGCCACCGCCGTCTGCGGTTCGCGCTCGGTTGCCTGCGGCTTCGAGGCCGCCTCCTGTTCTGCCATTTTTTCTTTTTCTCTCGAACTCTCGTTTCAGGTTGGGTGGCCCACGGGCCACTGGGGACGCTGAGAGGGTCAGCCCGCGAAGCCCGGCGTCCGGCCTGTGGCGACGGGGTTCGCAGCCGCGGTGGCGATGCCTGGCTGCTTCATCCCGCCGGAAGCGATGCCGCTCATCACGCCGGTGATCGGCACGCCCATCGGGCCGAGCTTGGCGCCGGCCGCCTGGATCGCCATGCCGGTCGCCGCTTGGCTCGCCTGGCCGAGCAGCGCCTTGGCGCCACCCTGCTGGATCGCCTGCGCCGCGCCCACGGCCTGCTGCGCAACACCGGCCGCCTGGGTGACCTGGTTCAGCGCGCTCGCCGCCTTGCTGCCCATGCCGGCGACGCCCGCAAGAGCGCCTGCCGCACCGCCTGCCGAACCGGTCAGTCCGGCTGCGTTGCCCATGAGGCCGGAGATGCCAGAGATACCGGACACCCCGCCACCCGCTCCGCCCGCACCCGCGCCGGTCGCGCCCTTCGCCTTCCAGTCTTCGGGCGTGCCGTAGTAGCTGCCCTCGTCCCATGGGTCGCGCGGGTCCTTGCCGAAGGTGACCTTGGCGGTGCCGATGGGCAGGCCCGATACCGTCGCGAAGCCGTTGCGGTCGAAGGTGCCCGAATGCGTGCCGCCTTCCGAATCGACCACGTTGAAATCGCCCTGTGCCACGCCCTGGCGCTTTTCGCCGGTCGGCTTGATGTACTGGTGATAGAGGTCGAGCTGCCCCTTGGGCACCGGCTGCGGATTGGGCAGCGCGGGCTTGCCGTCGTTGGCCGGCCCCACGAGGCTGTGGACCGCAGCGTGCTCGCGCCAGGTGCCGGCAGTGCCGTGCTCGATGCCGCCCGAACTCCAGCGGCTGTAGCTGGAGCCGCCGTTGATCACCACTTCTTCCTTCGCCTGGATGGTGATCTTGTTGGCTGTCTGCGTGATGTTGAGCTTGGCCAGCACGTTGACGCTGTCCTTCAGCGCCTTGATGTCGATGTCCGCGCCCGCCGCCACGAGCCGCATGCCGGCCTTGGCGGCGAACATGCGGATCGCGCTCTGCACGCTCACCAGCATGCTCTTGCCCGCGCTCACGCTCGTGTGGCCGCCGCTGGTGAGCGCGGTGTGCTCGTCGCTCACCACATGCGTCGAGCCCTGCGCCACGGTCTGCAGGCCCTTGGCGCTGGCCAGCGTCAGGTGCGACTCCTGGAACTCGGGGAACTCGCCCTGATCGCGGTTGCCGCCCTGGCCCTTGATGGCGTCGTTCTGCTCCTTGATGCTCGCGGTGACCTCGTCCTGGTCGCCCGTTTCATGGGCCTGCGCGCCCTGCGCCAACCCGCTCAGGCCTTCGTGCATATCGCGGGCCTGCGTGAGGCGGCCCACGGTCTCGCCCATGTCGGTGGCATGTGCCTGGGCATTCGGCCGGGCCTCGGTGGTCACCAGCAGACCCTTGCCCGAGCGCAACACGCCATGCCCGTCGGTGCGCAGCTCGAAGCCCTGTCCGCGCGGCTCCTTGCGCCCTGCGGTGTCCTCGATGCGACCGATGTGCCCCACGCTCAGCTGGCTGGACTGGTGGTCGCTGCGCAGCTGCGCCTGGATCTTGCCCTGGGTGTCGTCCAGCACGAGGTGGTTGCCGCGCCCGCCGCCGAGTTCGCGGCTGCGAATGCCCGACAGGTGCTTCTGCCCGGGCAGTTCCCACGACGGCATGGTGTCTGCGTTGTGCACGCAGCCGACCACGATCGGGTAGTCGGGGTCGCCGTTGAGGAAGTCGACGATCACCTCCATGCCGACGCGCGGTACGCTGGTCATGCCGAAGGTGGCGCCGGCCCACGCGGTCGACACGCGCAGCCAGCAGCTGGAGTTCTCGTTGTCCCGGCCCAGGCGGTCCCAGTGGAACTGCACCTTGATGCGGCCGTACTGGTCGGTCCAGATCTCCTCGCCCGAAGGTCCCACGACCATCGCCGTCTGCGGGCCCCGCGTGCGCGGCTTGGGCGTGGTGCGCGGCGCCCGCCATGCATAGCTGGTGGGCTGGGCCTCGAAGGCGAAACGCTGCACGGAGCCTTCGGTGCCTTCCGCGCCTTCGCTGGCCTGCAGGTTCTCCTGCAGGTGGTAGCTCACGCCCACGAGCAGGTACTGCTGGTTCTGGTCGGCCTTGGGATGGCCGGTCAGCCGAAGGGTGTGGCCGGTGGCCAGCTCGCGCAGGTTGGCGCGGCCGGTGGCGCGGCTGCGCTGGCTCAGCTGCTCTTCGTTGCGGATGCGCGCATAGGTCTCGCCGTCGCCGTGCTGCACGAAGCCGCCGGGCCATTCGTAGTTCTCGTAGGCATCGTGGTCGTGCCCCGGAGGCATCTGCCGCAGGTGCGAGAGCTCGGCCTTGGGCTTCTCGAAGTCGTAGTCGTCGTTGTAGTGATGGCCCGAGCGCACCTCCTCGGCGATCTCCCATGCATAGATGCGCTCGCGCTGGCCCATGCCGGATTTCTCCAGCGGGTGATAGCGAACCTCTTCGCCGCCGGGCAGCGGGCTGTGGGAGTTGGCGATGTCGTCGGCGAACACGAGCACCTGCTGGCTGGCCTCGTGCCGGAAGTGGTAGTAGATGCCTTCGAGCTCGCACAGGCGCGAGATGAAGTCGAAGTCGCTCTCGTGGTACTGCACGCAGTAGTCCCAGCGCCGGTAGTCGCCGCGGCTGAGCTTCTGCTCGACGGGATGGCCGTAGCGCCCGAGCACTTCCATGACGATCTCGGGCACGCTCTTGCCCTGAAAGATGCGGAAGTCGCTGCGCCGCGTGGCCAGCCACAGCCAGGGACGAATGCGCAGGCGGTAGAAGGAATGGCGCGAATCCTCCTGCTGCAGTCCGAATCGTGTGGCGATGCCACCCAGGTAGCGCACGCCGCCTTCGGTTTCCACCACCACGTTGCAGCTCTTGCCGAGCAGACTCTTCGGATCGATGGCATTGCTGTTGCCCAGCAGCTCGATGTCGAAGGCGTACAGCTGGCTCAGCGCTTCACGGCCTACCAGCTGGCGGAACTGCAGCGCCTCGCCGGCGGGCGTCTCGATGCTGACGCGCCGGCTCATTGCGGCGCTTCGGCTTGCAGATAACACAAACCGATTAATTGAAATTCAATAGGTACGAATATCGTTTTCAAATTGAGCGGCATATCCGCCTCCCTGACGCATATTTTCACAATTATTCTAAGTGTTGGTTTATCGTAAGAACCAATGCGAGAAATAGACGATTCTCCAAATCGGCATAAAGTTTCGATCCGTGGCTGCCATTTTCAAAGTCACGCTGCTGAGATTCGAATTAATTGCGGCACCCGAATCAACCAACAGGCAATTGAGGGCGTGCCCCGTCTGCCGGCACATTCCGCGCAAAGGATCTGATCGTGGTCGGCGGTCTGGTGGAAATACTCAGAAACCAGCCTGAAATCGCGCTATTCCTCGTGCTCGCCATTGGCCATGCGGTAGGCCAGATCCGCTTCGGCCCCATTCAGCTTGGCGGCATCTGCGGCACATTGATTGCCGCCCTCGTCATCGGTCAGCTCGGCATTCATGTCGACGACAGCGTGAAGAACGTGTTCTTCATGCTTTTCATCTTCGCGCTCGGCTATGCGGGCGGGCCGCAGTTCTTTGCCAATCTCGACGCCAAAGGGCTGCGGATCGGGCTCCTGTGCCTCGTCGAAGTCGTGACGGTGCTCGTGCTGGTGCTCGGCGCCACCTTCCTCCTCTCGCTCGACCAGGGCACCGCCGCAGGGCTGATGGCGGGCGCGGCCACCGAGTCGGCCGTGGTCGGCACGGCGACCGACGCCATCTCCAGGCTGGCGCTGTCGCTCGCAGACATCCGGCAGCTGCAAGCCAACGTGGTCACCGCCTATTCCATCACCTACGTCTTCGGGCTGATCGCGATCGTGGTGGTCACGAGCCAGGTCTTTCCGCTGCTGCTGCGCGTGGACCTGCGCGCCGAGGCCGACCGCCTCTGGAAGACGATGGGCGGCGGCGACTCCGACCCCGACGCCGCCAGCGCCACGCCCGAAATGATCGGCCGCGTGTTCCTGGTCACCGTGGGCCGGGGCCGAACGGTCGGAGAGCTGAATTCGATCTTCGCAGGGCGCGCCAGCATCGAGCGCGTGGTGCGGCGCGGACAGAGCCTGACCGTCGAGCCCACGCTGCGGCTGCAGCCCTTCGACCAGGTGCTCGCCATCGGACGGCGCAGCGTGCTCGTGAACGTGGCCGAGCTGCTGGGCCGCGAATTCGCCAACACCACCGCCTTCGATGCCGTGGTGGAGACCACCGAAGTCGTGATCAACCGGCGCGAATGGTTCGACCGCGAACTGCACGAACTGCAACATGCCCCGCTTCCGCCCGGAGTGCAGATCGTCGGCCTGAAGCGGGACGGCAACGCCATGCCGCTGCTGCAAGACGTGAAACTGCGCCGCGGCGACGTGCTCAAGCTCTACGGTCCGGTGCTCGACGTGACCCGGGCGCTGCCGCTGATCGGCGACCGCGTCGTCGAATCCACGCACAGCAACATCAGCTACGCGGCCATGGGCATCCTGCTGGGCGTGTTCATCGGCGGCTTCAGCGTCAGGCTCGGCGGCATTCCGTTCTCGCTGGGCACGGGCGGCGGAGCGCTGGTCACGGGCCTGCTCTTCGGCTGGTACCAGGCGAAGAATCCGCACCGGCTGAGCGTGCCGCCCGAGGCGCTTGCGCTGATGAAGGACCTGGGCCTGGCCACCTTCATCGCGTGCGTCGGTCTCGCCTCCGGACCGCAGGCGCTGGCGCTGGTGAAGAAGTTCGGCATCGCGCTGCCGCTGGTCGGCGTGGCCATCGCATTGGTGCCCGCCACCATCTCGCTGTTCGTCGGACACAAACTGCTCAGGCTCGAAGCGCCCGTGCTGCTCGGCGCCATCGCCGGCCAGCAATGCAGCACACCGGCACTCAGCGCGGTGCAGAACGCCGCGGGCAACGCAACGCCGCTGCTGGGCTACACGATCACCTATGCGATTTCCAACGTGGTGCTGCCGCTGATGGGCCCGCTCATCGTGGCCCTGGCCGGGCTGGTGGCGCACGCGGCGAGATGACCCTGGACGAAGTCGAGACACCGAAAGGAACCTGACCCATGGAATGGCTGCACGAACTCTTCAAGAAGTCGCCGGAGATGGCACTCTTTCTCTCGCTGGCGGTCGGCTACTGGATCGGCAAGATCAAGTTCGGCAAGTTCCAGCTCGGCGGCGTGGCCGGCTCGCTGCTGGTGGCGGTCCTGGTGAGCCAGGTCGGCGTGCAGGTGGACGCCGGCGTGAAGGCCGTGCTGTTCGCCCTCTTCATCTACGCGGTGGGCTTCGAGAGCGGGCCGCAGTTCTTCAGCTCGCTGGGAAGGCAGTCGGTCAAGGAGATCATCCTGGCCGCGGTGATGGCTGCCACCGGCCTGGCCGCGGTGATGGCTGCCACCGGCCTGGCCACCGTGGTGGTCATGGCCAGGCTCTGCGAGCTGGACAAGGGCCTGGCTGCGGGAGTGGCCGCAGGCGGGCTCACCCAGTCGGCCATCATCGGCACCGCCGGCGACGCCATCGCCAAGCTCGGGCTCGATGCCGCCGAGACCGCGCGGCTGCAGGCCAACGTCGCCATCGGCTACGCGGTGACTTACGTGTTCGGCTCCTTCGGCGCGATCATCGTGTGCGTGAACATCCTGCCGAAGTTCATGGTCCGCACCATCCGCGACGACGCCATCGCGGCCGAGACCGCGCAGCAGGCCGGCGTGAAGGTGCTGGGTCCGGAGCAGCAGGAGGCCGCGCCTTCGCTGGTGGGCCGCATCTACGAGCTCGTGGCCGACCCGAAGCGCACCATCGCCGACATAGAGAACGCCAACCCGGCCACCACCATCACCATCGAGCGGGTGAAGCGCGACGGCAAGTTCGTCGAGGTGAGCCCCGAGCTCGTGCTCCGCCAGGGCGATATCGTGCTGGCCGTCGGGCGGCGCGACGCGGTGGTGGCCAGTGCGCCGCTGCTGGGCAAGGAGGTCTACGCGGTCGACGGCATGGAGCTCACCATGCAGAGGCGCGAGATCGTGCTGACCAACAAGGAGTTCGACCGCAAGACAGTCGACGAGATCCGCAAGGCCACCGCAGGCGGCGTGCGCCACGGCATCTTCGTGGTGCAGATCAGCCGCATGGGCAAGGTCCTGCCGATGAAGCCCGACACCGTGGTGCAGAGCGGCGACCTGGTGTCGATCTTCGGCGCCGAGCAGGACGTGAAGCGCGTGGCGGCCATCGTCGGCGACGTGATCGTGCCGAGTGCGAAGACGGACTTCGTCTATCTCGGCGCGGGCCTCGTCGTGGGGCTGCTGGTCGGCCTGCTGAGCGTGAAGATCGGCAGCATCCCGCTCACGCTGGGCGCGGGCGGCGGCGCGCTGCTGTCGGGCCTGCTCTTCGGCTGGTACCGCGCGAAGCGGCAGACCTTCGGCGCCCTGCCTCCCAGCGCCGTGCAACTGTTGAAGGACCTGGGCCTCGCGGGCTTCGTCGTCGTGGTAGGCCTGTCTTCGGGATTGCAGGCAGTGCAGACCATCAGGCAGCTGGGCCTGACCATCTTCGGCGTGGGAGTGGTCGTGACCATCGTGCCGATGCTGCTGACCATGCTGTTCGGCCGCTACGTGCTGCGCTATGGCAACACGGCCATCTTCGCGGGCGCACTGAGCGGCTCGCGCAGCGCCAACCCGGCCTTCGGCGAGGTGCTCGACAAGGCCGAGAACTCCATTCCCACCGTGCCCTTCGCCATCACCTATGCGCTGGCGAACGTGTTCCTCACGCTGCTCGGGCCGCTGATCGTCGCGCTCGTTTGAGCACGGCGCGTCTTCCTCCGTTTCCCTTCCATCCATCCCTTCAGACAGGAGCATCCAATGGATTTCAGCGACGTGAAAAAACTCGGCGGCCTGAGCCCCTTCGAACTGAAGGACGCGCTCATCCAGGTGGCCCGGCAGAGCGACCGGCTGATGCTGAATGCGGGCCGCGGCAATCCGAACTTCCTGGCGACCACGCCGCGCCATGGCTTCTTCCAGTTCGGCCTCTTCGCGATGACCGAGAGCGAGCGCTCCTACATCTACATGGAGGGCGTGGGCGGCTTCCCGCAGCGCGAGGGCATCGAGGCGCGCTTCGAGATCTTCACCAAGGCGCACGAGGGCGAACCCGGTGTGCGCTTCATCGAGGCAGCCGTGTCGTACGTGCGCGACCAGCTGGGCCTGTCGGCCGGCGACTTCATCTACGAGATGTGCGAGGCCATCCTCGGCTGCAACTACCCGGTGCCCGACCGCATGCTGCGCCTGAGCGAGATCATCGTGGGCAAGTACATCCACCAGGAGATGATCGGCACGCACCCCTTCGTGGGCACCTTCGACATGTACGCGGTGGAAGGCGGCACGGCCGCCATGACCTACCTGTTCAACAGCCTGCGCGAGAACCTGCTGCTGCGCGCCGGCGACACCATCGCGCTGGGCATGCCGATCTTCACGCCGTACATCGAGATCCCGCACCTGAACGACTACCAGCTGATCGAGGCGCTGATCGACGCGCCTTCGGAAAACGGCTGGCAGTTCACGAAGAAGGAGCTGCAGAAGCTGCTCGATCCGAAGGTCAAGGCCTTCTTCCTTTGCAACCCGAGCAACCCGCCGTCGGTGAAGATCAGCGACGAGGTGCTGGGCTACATCGCCGACATCGTGAAGCAGCGGCCCGACCTCATCATCCTCACCGACGACGTGTACGGCACCTTCGCCGACGACTTCCGCTCGCTCTTCGCGATCTGCCCGCACAACACGATCCTGGTGTACTCGTTCTCCAAGTATTTCGGCGCGACCGGCTGGCGCATGGGCGTGGTGGCCACGCACGAGGACAACATCATCGACCGCAAGATCGCGCAGTTGCCCGAGGCGCAGCTGAAGGAACTCGATGCGCGCTACAGCTCCATCACCACCGAGCCGCGCAAGCTCAAGTTCATAGACCGGCTGGTGGCCGACAGCCGCACCGTGGCGCTGAACCACACGGCAGGCCTCTCGACGCCGGTGCAGGCGCAGATGGTGATGTTCTCGCTGTTCTGCCTGATGGACGAACCCGAGGCCTACAAGAAGTCGATGAAGCGCATCGTCCTGCGCCGCAAGGAAGCGCTGTACCGGGAACTCGGCCTCCCGCTGGAGCTGGACCCCAATTCGGTGAGCTACTACCACCTGCTCGACCTCCAGGAGATCGCCACGCAGATGCATGGCGAACAGTTCGGCAAATGGATCGTGACGAAGCTGCAGCCGAACGAAGCCCTCTTCCGCATCGCCGAGGAGACCAGCATCGTGCTGCTGCCGGGGCGCGGCTTCGGCGGCAAGCACGCGTCGGGGCGGGTGTCGCTTGCGAACCTCAACGAATACGACTACGCGAACATCGGGAGGTCGCTGCGCAAGCTGGCTTCGGAGTATTTCGAGATCTTCGAGAAGGAGAATGGCAAGGGTGCTGCGAAGACACCCAAGGTGGCGAAGGCGGGAAGGACAGGCAAGAAGAAATAGGCAAGCCGGCAGGAGGGCCTGCGTGCCGTGAGCGGCTGCGCCGGGGTCGGCGCTGCAGCCACGGCGCGAACTTCACCGATGTCGCAGAAAAAGCCATCAGACCCTGCTCGCCCGCTCCATCCCATCCAGCTTCATCACCCGCCATGCACACACGCTGCCGAGCACGGCCAGCAGGGCCGCAGCCGCGAACATCGTGCGATATCCAACGGCCTGCGCGACCGCGCCTCCGAGCAGAACACCGAGCACGCCGCCGAATCCATAGCCGATGACCGTGAACAGCGCCTGCCCTCGCCCGCGCAGGTGACCGGGAAAGCGACGCGACACCATGGCGATGCAAGTCGTGTGGTGTGCCGCGAAACTCAGCGCATGAAGCCACTGCGCCACGATGAGCGCGGCGATCCATCCGCCCAGGCCGGCGGTCAGCCCCAGCCGCGCCACGGCTGCGATACCGCACACCAGCATCCAGCGCGGCATCGGCATCAGGCCGATGAGCCTGCCCTGCAGGAAGAACCACACGATCTCCGCGACCACGGAGAGCGCCCACAGCAGCCCGATGGTGCTCTTGCCGTAGCCGATCGAGTCGAGGTAGAGCGAGAAGAACGCATACACCGAGAAGTGCGACATCACCTGGAAGAAGAGCGACGCGAAGAACCACTGCACCGCCCGGCTGCGCAGCACCGGCCCGATGGGCTCCCGCACGGTGCCGTGCGCCGCAGGAGGCTCGCGCACGTCGGGCAGCTTCATGGTCGCGATCAGCACGATGGCCAGCGTGCCCGCCGCCCATGCCGGAAAGTGCTTCATGCCGAAGCGGTCGAACCACTCGCCAGCCACGAACACCGTGAGCAGGAAGCCGGCCGAACCGCACAGCCGGATGCGCCCGTAGCGGCCCCAGTCGCCGGCCACAAGCTGCGCCATCGCTGCTTCGGTGAGCGACATCATCGAGCTGGTGTGGGTGAACATCACGAGCAGCACCAGCGCGAGCCACCAGGCACCACCGTTCCACCACAGTCCGAACGAGCTGGCCAGCGCCACCGCCGCGCTGAAGCGCAGCAGCTTCACGCGCTGCCCCGTGTGGTCGCTGAGCGCGCCCCAGGCATAGGGCGCGAACACGCGCGTGATCGACTGCACCGAGGCCAGCAGGCTGATGGTGAAGATCGGCAGCCCCAGGTCCTTCAGCCACAGCGGCAGGTAGGGGTTGAAGAAACCGATGTGCGCGAAATAGCTGGCCGACAGGCCAGCGAATGCCAGCAGGTGGCCGCGTTTGGCAGCGGCCACTGGTGGCGGGGCGGACACTAGAGGAAGGACGCCTGCGGCGACGCGGCTTCTGTCTTGCTGCCCGCGCTGGGGGTGGCCTGCGGCACGTCTCCGCACTGCGCGCGATTGCGCAGCACGTGCTCGATCACTACCAGCGCCAGCATGGCTTCGGCGATCGGCGTCGCACGGATGCCCACGCAAGGATCGTGGCGGCCCTTGGTGACGACCTCGACGGGGTTGTTGTGGATGTCGATGGACTGGCGCGGGCTGATGATCGAGCTGGTGGGCTTGATCGCGATGCTCACCTCCAGGTCTTGCCCGGAGCTGATGCCGCCAAGGATGCCGCCCGCGTTGTTGGTGACGAAGCCGGTGGGCGTGATCGAGTCGCCGTGCGTGGTGCCGCGCTGGGTGACGCTGTCGAAGCCGGCACCGATCTCCACCGCCTTCACCGCATTGATGCCCATCATCGCGTAGGCGATCTCGGCGTCGAGCTTGTCGAAGAGCGGCTCGCCCAGGCCCACGGGCACGCTCGTGGCGGTGACGCGAAGGCGCGCGCCGCACGAGTCGCCCGCCTTGCGCAGGCGGTCCATGTAGTCTTCGAGCGCGCTCACGTCGGCGATGGGGGCGAAGAAGGGGTTGTTCGGCACGTGGTCCCAGCTCTCGAAGGGAATGGCGATCTCGCCGATCTGCGTCATGCAGCCGCGAAAGACCATGCCGTACTTCTCGGCCAGCCACTTCTTGGCGACCGCGCCGGCGGCGACCATGGGCGCCGTCAGCCGCGCCGAGGAGCGCCCGCCGCCGCGGGGGTCGCGAATGCCGTATTTCTTGAAGTAGGTGAAGTCGGCGTGGCCCGGTCGGAACTGCTGGGCGATCTGGCCGTAGTCCTTGCTGCGCTGGTCGGTGTTCTGGATCAGCAGGGCGATGGGTGTGCCGGTGGTCTTGCCTTCGTACACGCCGGAGAGGATCTGTACCGTGTCGGGCTCGTTGCGCTGCGTCACGTGGCGGCTGGTACCGGGGCGGCGACGGTCCAGGTCGCCCTGGATGTCCGCCTCGCTGAGTTCCATGCCCGGGGGGCAGCCATCGATGACGCAGCCGATGGCCGGGCCATGCGACTCGCCGAAATTGGTGACCGCGAAAAGATTGCCGAAGGTATTGCCGCTCATGGCCGGGATTATCCCGCCAAAGCGCTCCCCCTCTCAGTCGGTCGTGCTCTCCAGGCGCTTGGACAGGGCCGACACCTGAAGCTCGATGGCGAAGAGCCGCTCGTTCAGCACCGCCGTCTGGAGCCGGATCGCCTCGATGATGGCCTTGGTCTGCGGGTCGGCCGTGCTGTCGCAGAGTTCGGCCAGGTCATGCAGCTTCTTGCGCAGTTCATTGCTCATGGAAGGCTCCGGTGATCGCGTCGAGGGAACCCCAGTATGGGGTTTGGAAGGCGCTGCGGCAATGCGGCGGCACCCGGGTCCGCTTCAGCCAGCCGCCGGGCTCAGCCAGCCCTGCAGCTTGACGAGCGCGCCGCTCCAGCCGTGCTCATGCGCATCGCGTGCGGCTTGGTCGAAGAACTGCTCGTGGATCAGCACCAGCTCGCAGCCATCGGCATCGGGCTCGATGCGCAACGTGACGCGCGACTCGCGCTCCGGCGTGCTGTGCCAGGCCCAGCTGAAAACCAGCTTGCGCTCGGGCACGACCTCGAGGTACGTGCCGCTCACGTCGTGCGTCTCGCCGTCGTCAGCCAGCATCGCCACGCGAAAGCGGCCGCCCACGCGCAGGTCGACCTCGGCGATCGGCACCGAAACGATCTCCCCGGGCCCGAACCAGAGCTTCAGCGCCTGCGGGTCGGTCCACGCGCGCCAGACCTTGTCGGGCGAGACGCGGTAGTGCCGTCGGAGGGTGAGCGAGGGGCGTCCGGCGTCGCCGGCGGAAGGTTTCTCCATTCGGTCTCCTCCTGGTGATAGAGAAAGCGCGAGAGCGCATCGAGGCGCCCGTTCCAGAACTTCTCGTACCGCGACAGCCACACGGCGGCCTCCTGCATGGGCCGGGGCGAGAGTTCGCAGCGCACGATGCGGCCCTCCTTCGTGCGGGAGATGAGGCCGGCGTCTTCCAGCACGCGCAGGTGCTTCATGAACCCCGTGAGGGACATGTCGTGCGGCTCGGCCAGCTCGGTCACGCTGAGGGTGCGTTCGCCAAGGGTTTCGAGCACGGCGCGCCGGGTGGAATCGGAAAGCGCAGCGAAGACTGCGTCGAGCGCTTCGGCGTCGGGTCGGGCTGTTGACTGAACCATGCGGTTGAGTATCAAAAAGGTCCGGGAGGCCGTCAAGTCATGCTTCGAGCCATGCGACCATGTTGCCCATCGCCCAATCACGAACAGACAGAGGAAGCATCCGATGACCGAAATGCGCCAGCCATATCCTCCGATCGAGCCCTACGAAAGCGGCATGCTCGACGTCGGCGACGGCCACCAGATCTACTACGAGCGCTGCGGCACGCCCGGTGCCAAGCCGGCCGTGTTCCTGCACGGCGGGCCCGGCGGCGGCATCTCGCCGGAGCACCGCCGGCTGTTCGATCCCGCGCGCTACGACCTGACCCTGTTCGACCAGCGCGGCTGCGGCCGCTCGCTGCCGCATGCAGGCCTGGAAGCCAACACGACCTGGCACCTGGTCGCCGACATCGAGCGCCTGCGCGAGCGCGCCGGCGTCGACAAGTGGCTGGTGTTCGGCGGCTCGTGGGGCTCCACGCTCGCCCTCGCCTACGCCCAGAAGCACCCCGAGCGCGTGAGCGAACTGGTGCTGCGCGGCATCTACACCGTGACCCGTGCGGAGCTCCAGTGGTACTACCAGTTCGGCGTGTCGGAGATGTTCCCCGACAAGTGGGAGAAGTTCCAGGCGCCCATTCCCGAGGCCGAGCGCGGCGACATGATCGCCGCCTACCGCAAGCGGCTCACCGGTGACGACCCGGTCGTGCGGATCGAGGCGGCACGCGCCTGGAGCGTGTGGGAGGCCGAGACCATCACACTGCTGCCGAGCCCCGGGCTTGCCCAGTCCCACGCCGAAGATCATTTCGCACTGGCCTTCGCACGGCTGGAGAACCACTACTTCGTGCACGACGCCTGGCTGGAGGAAGGCCAGCTGCTGCGCGACGCGCATCGGCTGCACGGCATCCCCGGCGTGATCGTGCACGGCCGCTACGACATGCCCTGCCCCGCGCGCTACGCCTGGGCGCTGCACAAGGCGTGGCCAGAGGCGGAGTTCCACCTGATCGAAGGTGCGGGGCATGCCTATTCGGAGCCCGGCATCCTCGACCGGCTGCTGCGCGCGACCGACGGCTTCGCCAGCCGCTGAGCCGCTCGTCCACGGCCCTGCGCGGGAACGCTTTATGCGTGCTGCACTGCAACACCCACCACCTGCGAAGGAGCGCCCCATGCTGGACCGTACCGCCACCCAGTTCTCCCACGTGAAGCCCGGTGACACCGAATTCGTGTCGGGTGGTTTGCGTGACTTCTTCCTCTATCGCGACCTGGGCGTGGCGGAGGCCACCAACGGCAAGGTGATCGCGCATCTGGTCAAGGCCAACATGGCACCGGAAACGGGCACCGGCTGGCACCGCCATGAGGCGGACTTCCAGATCGTGATCATGGTCAAGGGCTGGGCCCGTTTCATGTACGAGGACAAGGAAACCCTGGTCGAGGCCGGCGACGTGGTGCACCAGCGCCCGGGCATCCGCCACTTCCTGTTCGACTACTCGCCCGACATGGAGTACCTGGAGATCGTCTCGCCCGCGGACTTCAAGAGCATCGACGTGGAGCCGGTGTGCGAGGTGCCGGCGCCTACGCCCTGGAAGTGAAACCGGGTCGATCGCCCGGAAGACGGCGGGCCTGAAGCCGACGGCAGGAAACCTGTCTTCCACCTGACCTCCACGGTAAAGAAGGCGAGCTGTCTCCTCAGCCAGACACCAGGGGCAAGCAAGCCACAAACGAGAGTCATTCGCAGCCAGAATCCCGGCCGGTGGTGCTTTTGTCCGCACCTTCCGAGATTCGACGATGACCAGCACCTCACTTCCCTCGCGTCGCCGCACGCCGGTCGCACTTGCCCTGATCGGCCTGTGCGCCTCTCCCCTTCCCGCCGCCTTCGCCCAGCAGCAGCAGCAACAGCAGCCGCCACGCCAGGAACAGACCACCCAGTCCTCCCCCGCTCCCGGCACCTCGGTCCCCGGCACGCTGCGTGAAGTGCAGGTCCAGGGCGCCCAGGATAAGGACAGCTTCGGCGCCAACGCGTCCTCGCTGAGCCGTCTGCCGGCCGACCTGCGCGATGCGCCGCAGTCCATCACCGTGATCAACCAGGCAGTGATGCAGTCGCAGGGCGCGACCTCGCTGGCGAGCGCGCTGCGCAATGTGCCGGGCCTCACGATCGGCGGCGCCGAAGGCGGGCAGATCGGCACCAACATCAACCTCAACGGCTTCTCGGCGCGCACCGACATCTACCTCGACGGCGCACGCGATCGCGCCCAGTACTACCGCGACACCTTCGCGCTAGAGTCGGTCGAGGTGCTGATGGGGCCGTCGTCGATGCTGTTCGGACGCGGCTCCACCGGCGGCGTGATCAACCAGGTCACCAAGAAGCCTTCGCTCACGCCTTCTGGCGAGGTCTCGGTGTCGGCGAGCACCACCGGCCTCGTGCGCTCCACCATCGACGTCAACCGTCCGATGTCCGACACCTCGGCCTTCCGCATCGCGGCCATGGGCCAGCAAGGCGACGCCAGCACGCGGGAGCAGACGAAGCTGAAGGACTTCGGCCTCGACGCCTCGCTGAAGTTCGGCATCAACACGCCCACGCAGGTCACGCTCTCGGCGCTGGTGCAGCACAACCGCGACCAGCCCGACTACGGCCTGCCGCCGCTGAACGGCCATCCGGTGAAGGTCGACCGCGACACGGCCTACGGCTTCAAGGACGACCGCACCATCTCCGACATCCAGGCCTTCAGCGCGGTGGTGCAGCACAAGCTCACGCCCGATACCTCGATCCGCAACCAGACGCAATACAACGACGTGACCACCGATGCGCGCGAGACGGCGCCGCAGAGCATCGGCACGCTGTCGGCCAAGGGCGTGTTCACGCCCTTTTCCACTGGCACCACGGCCGTGCCGGCGGCCGCGTTCTCGACGCTGCCGCTCGACACGCTGTGGGTGCGCCAGCAGAGCCATGACCGCAGGATCCGCGACAAGTCTCTGTTCAACCTGACCGAGCTCAACACGAAGTTCGCCACCGGCTCCATCAAGCACACGCTGCTCGCGGGCCTGGAACTGGGCCACGACACCTACGCCAACCAGGCCTACTACCGCAACGGCAGCTGCGCGGGCGTGGCGCTGAACCCGGCCGGCGGCACCAGCGGCTACGCGACCTGCTCGCCGCTGCTCGCGCCCTACCAGGGCGACACGCCAGCCACGGCGCCTTCGCTGCCCGGCAATCTGGCCACCGCACACGCGACCACCGTGGCTGGCTACGTGAACGACACCATCGAGCTGACCCCGCAGTGGAAGCTGGTGGCCGGCGTACGGCAGGACCACTACAGCGCACGCATCTACAACTCCATCCCGACCGCGACCACGCTCGCCACCGAGAGCCAGACCGTCGACTTCACCAGCGTGCGCGCCGGCGCGATCTGGCAGCCCACGCCCGAGCAGTCGTACTACGTGTCGTACAGCACCTCGTTCAACCCCTCGCTCGAGCAGCTCGTGGCCACCACCGGCGCCACGCAGCCGCTGCCGCCGCAGAAGAACAAGGCCTACGAGCTCGGCGGCAAGTGGGACTTCAACGACGGCAATCTGTCGCTGACCGCCGCGGCCTTCCAGATCACGCAGACCAACGCGCGCTCGCAGAACAGCGACGGCACCTACAGCGCGACCGGCACCGTACGCGTGAACGGCGCGCGCGCAGGCGTCGCGGGCCGCGTCACCGACAAGCTGCAGCTCTTCGGTGCCTACACGCACCTGGACGCGACCATCGTCGACGGCATCGCACCGGGCACGCTCGGCAAGGTGCCCGCCAACACGCCGAAGGATGCGGCCAGCCTGTGGGCCACCTACGCGATCACACCCGAGTGGGAGATCGGCGGCGGCACCACCTACAGCGCGAAGCGATTCGCCAACAACACGGACCTGGTGCAGGTCGGCGGCTACGTGCGGCTGGACGCGATGCTGGCTTACCATCAGCCGAAGTACGACATCCGGCTGAACCTGTTCAACCTGGCCAACCGGCACTACTACGACGCGCTGATCCCCTCGGACGGCGGCCGCGCGGTGCCGGGCTCGGGCCGAGCCGCCACGCTGTCGTTCACCTACCGGCTCTGACGGGGCCTCGCAAGCGCCTCGAAGCGCATCGGAAAGAAAGACACGCCATGCTGGTCTGCATTCCCGGCATCCTCGACCGCGAGGCGCTCGCGGCGGTCCGCTCGCGCCTCGAAGCCGCGGGCGACGCATGGGTCAATGGCCGCGTCACCGCGGGCCACCAGGGCGCGCCGGTCAAGTTCAACCAGCAGATCGACGAAGGCTCGCAGGTCGCGTTCGAATGCCAGTCCATCGTGGCGAGCGCGCTGGAGCGGCACCCCACCTTCATCAGCGCCGCGCTGCCCAACCTGCTGTATCCGCCGATGTTCAACCGCTACGGCGAGGGCATGCGCTTCGGCCTGCACGTGGACGGTGGCGTGCGCATCGACCCGCGCACCGGCCGCAAGCTGCGCACCGATCTCTCGGCCACGATCTTCCTGTCGGAGGCCGACAGCTACGACGGCGGCGAGCTGCAGATGGAAGACACGCACGGCATGCAGACGGTGAAGCTCGCGGCCGGCGACATGGTGCTCTACCCCGCCACCAGCCTGCACCAGGTAACGCCCATCACCCGCGGCGTGCGGCTCGCGTGCTTCTTCTGGGTGCAGAGCCTCGTGCGCGACGCGGGCGACCGTGCGCTGCTCTTCGACATGGACAACGCCATCCAGCGCCTCAACCAGAGCGGCGCCGACGAGTCGGCCCGCCGCACGCTGACCGGGACGTATCACAACCTGCTTCGCAAATGGAGCGACACCTGAGTTGATTGAACTCCCGCAGCACGCCGGGCGGACAGCAAGTCAGACCACGATCGTGCGGCACCACGCATAGATGCTGCGCGGCTGCCGCTCGAAGATCTCCAGAGAGGTGATCTTGATGGCGTCGAACGGCGCCACCTTGAAATTGACCGCCGAGCAGTGCGCCACCAGCCGGGCGTGGCCATCGGCATCGGCTTCCATCACAAGGCCCACGTGGCCGTAGTTCTCGCCGCTCCCCGCCTTCGGGTAGACGACGAGAGCGCCCGGGGTGGCCCGGGCTCGCCGTTCGAAGCGCACGCCGGCGCCCATGGCATCGGCCCAGATGCTGTCGGTGTAGATCCAGCCGGCGGCATCCGTGTAAGGCGCCGGATCGCTCTTTCTGCCGAAGCCGAGCGCCCAGCACACGAAGCCCGAGCAGTCGCAGGCGGGCACCACCAGCGCCGGATCGTGCACGTCGAGTCCCGCCGCCTGAGCCAATGGCTCCAGGGCGTGTTGCTGCGCCACGGGAAGCGTCGGCCACAACTGGCCGACCGGCAACGGGCTCGTCGGCGATGCCGCGGCTGCGGACCGCCCACCCTCGCCGAGCCAGTAGACAGTGCCCTGCCCACAGGCCGAATGCGCACGCTCCAGGACATCGTCAACTCGGTACATACGGCTCCTTCGGGCTCTTCCTCCGAAAATAACCGGGGCGCCGCCGGATGGCGATACCGCATAAGCGCTATGGATCGACGGCGAACGACGGCAAAGAATGGAGTCATACACTGCGCCCGAACAGCCTGGAGTGGGAATGAAAATCCGCGTGCTGATAGTCGAGGACGAGCCGGAATTCATGCGCCGGTTCTCCACCGCCGTGCTGGCCGACCCAGGACTTTCACTGACGGCATCGGTATCGACCGGTGCCGCGGCGATGGCGCTGCTGGCGGCCCAGCCTCCGGACGTACTGCTGCTCGACCTCGGCCTGCCGGACATGGATGGCACCGAGCTGATCCGCCACATCGCCATTCACCACCCCGCATGCGACGTGCTCGTGGTGACCATGTTCGGCGACGACCAGCATGTGATCGCCGCGCTGGAAGCCGGTGCGACCGGCTACCTGCTCAAGGACGCGGGCGCGGACCGCATCGCCACCAGCATCCATGAGCTGCACGCAGGCGGTTCACCCATCAGCCCGGGCATCGCGCGCCGCATCCTGGCGCGCATGCGCACGGCCACGAGCCCTCCGCGCAACGAGAGCCCGCGGGATGCGGTGCTGACGCCGCGAGAGACGGAACTGCTGCGCCTCACGGCCAAGGGCCTCAGCTTCGACGCCATCGGGCAGCTCCTGCAGATCTCGCCCCCATGGTGGCGTGCTCGTGGGTGCGCGGCGGCATCGGGAAGGCATTCGCATCGATGTCTGCGACACCGGCATCGGCATTCCTGCGCAGCATCAGGCACGCGTCTTCGAGGCGTTCTACAGGATCGACTCCCCCGAGCGGCCAGCCGCGCACGAATGCGGCCTGGGACTCGGGCTGGCCACGGTGCAGCGGCTGGCCGATCTGCAGGAAGCGAGGGTTCGGCTGCGGTCACGGCCCGGTCGGGGCACGGTGATGTCCGTCGTGCTGCCGGCCTCGGGCGGTCATGCGCACAACCTGTTCGGCAACCGGCGCGATAGCTGAGCTCTTTAAACTTGCCCCGCTCACCAAACCGAAAACAACCGAGGAGAGAGAACTTGCGTATTCAAACCGCCCGCCTGACGGCCGGCGTGCTGCTCGCGTGCGCCGCTTTCGTGGCGCAAACCAGCCAAGCCGCATCGCCGACCACCACCCCGTCCACACCTTCCACTCAGGCCTCGACCGCCAGCTCGCTCGAAGCCGAACAGGACGCCGCCTTCAAGGCCGCAAAAGCCGTGCAGAAGGTCGGCCCCGTCGACATCACGCTGCGCGACCAGGCCCACCTCCACCTGCCCGCCGGCTACGTGTGGGTGCCGACGCCCGCTGCCGCGCAGCTCATGCGCAGCATGGGCAACCGCACCGACGACACCTTCATCGGCGCGATCTTCCCCGCCGACGACGCCGACTGGATGGCGGTGGTGAAGTTCGTGAAGGAGGGCTACATCAAGGACGACGACGCCAAGGACTGGAACGCCGACGACCTGCTCAAGAGCCTGAAGGAAGGCACCGAGGCCGCGAACGAGGAGCGCGCCAAGCGCGGCATCCCGTCCATCGAGGTCACGGGCTGGGCGCAGAAGCCGCAGTACGACGCCTCCTCGCACCGCCTCGTGTGGTCGGCCCTGTCGAAGCGCAAGGGCAGCACCGACGGCAACCAGGGCGTCAACTACAACACCTACGCACTGGGCCGCGAGGGCTACCTGAGCCTGAACCTCATCACCAACGCGAAGGACCTCGACAAGTACAAGCCCGACGCGAGCAAGCTCCTCGGTGCGATCCAGTACGACGACGGGAAGAAGTACGCGGACTTCAACTCGTCCACCGACAAGGTCGCCGCCTATGGGCTGGCCGCACTGGTGGCCGGCGCGGCAGTGAAGAAGCTGGGCCTGTTCGCGGTCATCGCGGCCTTCCTCGCCAAGTTCGCGAAGCTGGCGGTGGTGGCCGGCGGCGCGGCGCTGTGGGGCATCGCGAAGCTGTTCAAGCGCAACGGCTGAGGACCGCGGCGTTCAGCTTCCCTTGAAACTGGGCGCGCGCTTCTCCACGAACGCGGTCACGCCCTCCCGGGCGTCGGCGCTGCCTGCACGTTCGCGCAGCAGCCTGTGTTCCAGCGCAAGGTGCTGCTCGAAGGGCCGGCCGGGCGCGCCCGCGCAGAGCTCCTTGATGCCGGCGAAGGATGCGCTCGCACCACGCGCGAGCCGAGCCGCCAGCGCTTCGGCAGCAGCCGCGAGTTCGTCGTCCGGGTGAAGCGCATCGACCGCACCCCACGCAAGGCAGCGCTGGCTGTCGATGGCATCGCTGAGCATCAGCAGCTGCTGCGCGCGCACCGGCCCCACGCGGCGCGCGAGGAAGTACGAGGCACCCGCATCCGGCGACAGCCCGATGGCCGCATAGCCCGTACGCAGCTTCATCGATTCGGCAGCGAGCACGAAGTCGCCGCACAGTGCCAGCCCCACGCCTGCGCCGCCGACGGATCCGTTCACCGCGACGACCAGCGGCGCAGGGTTGTTCGACAGTCGCAGCAGTGCAGGGTGCAAGCGGTCCAGGATCTCATCGACCAGGGCCGGCAGCGCTTCGCCAGCCGCCACGAACTCGTCGATGTCACCGCCGGCGCAGAACACGCGGCCCTCTCCGGTCAGCAGGATGACGCGCGGCTTGCCCGCCAGCACTTCGTCGATGGCCCGCACCAGCGCGTGGCCGCTGCGAACCCCTATCGCGTTGGCGCGCTCCGGCCGCTTCAGCACGATGCGGCCGATGCCCTCCTCCACGCCCCAGGCGATGCCTTCGGCGGTCTCCATGCTCAGATGCCCGTCAGGCCGCCGCTGCACATCAGCGTCTGGCCGCTCACGTAGTCCGACTCGGGCGCGCACAGGAGGTACACGGCCCCGGCCGCTTCCTCGGGCGTGCCGCCGCGCCCCAGCGGAATCGACTGCTCCATCATCGCCAGCAGCCCCGGGTTGATGCCCACCTTGATCTCGCGCCCCTCGATGTTCGCGGTGGAAGCCTCTGCGGTGCTCGCGGTGAGCCGCGTCTGGATGAAGCCGAAGGCCACGCAGTTGACCGTCACGTTCATGCGGCCCCACTCCTTGGCCAGCGTCTGCGTGAGCCCCACGATGCCGGCCTTGCCCGCCGCGTAGTTCGCCTGCCCCGCATTGCCGAAGAGCCCCGCCACGGACGAGATGTTGACCACCTTGCGCACCACGCGCCGGCCCGCCTCGGTCTCGGCCTTCGACAGCGCGCGGATCACCGGCTGCGCCGCGCGCAGGATGCGGAACGGCGCGGTCAGGTGCACGTCGATCATGGCGTACCACTGCTCGTCGGTCATCTTCTGCACGACGCTGTCCCATGTGTAGCCGGCGTTGTTGACGATGATGTCGAGCCCCTTGAACTCGCTCACCGCCGTGCCGACGAAGCGCTCGGCGAAGTCGGGCGCCGCCACGCTGCCGGTGCATGCCACCGCCTGGCCGCCGGCCGCACGGATTTCCTGCACCGTTTCCTCCGCCGGCTGTGCGTCGAGGTCGTTGACGACGATGCGCGCGCCTTCCGAAGCCAGCTTGAGCGCGATGGCCCGCCCGATGCCGCGGCCCGAGCCGGTGATGAGTGCGACCTTGCCGTCGAGCTTGGGTGTCATGTCCGAGTTCCTTCCTTGTTGGTGTGAGTTCTCAACGCAGCGCGACCAGCGCTTCGCCGGCGATGCGCGTCTGCCCGTATTGATTGGCGCTGTGCACTTCCACGCGTACGCAGTGCTCGCCTTCGTGCTCCAGCTTCTCGACCACGTGGCCGCTGCAGCGCACCGCATGCCCCAGGTGCGTGATGCCCTGGAAGCGCACGTCGAAGCGCCTCAGCTGCGACTGCGGCGCCCACTGCGTGAGCAGCCGGCCCAGCCAGGCCATGCCCAGCATGCCCTGCGCGAACACGTCGGGCATGCCCGATCTGCGCGCGAAGTCCGTGTCGATGTGGATGGGGTTGTGGTCGCCGGAGGCGCCCGCGAACAGCGCGAGCGTGGTGCGGCTCACGGGCGGCAGCTGCAGCGCGGGCAGCTCGTCGCCGACGTTCACGGTGTCGTAGGTCGGTGCATTCATCGGTGCGGGTTCCTTCGTCAATGGCGGCAGACGATCACCGCGCGCAGCTCGGCGACCAGCTCGTCGCGCTGGTTGGTGGCGCGCGACGTCTTGACGACGAACTCGAGCGCGCCGTTCTTCTTGTCGTAGATGTCGGTGATGGTGGAACGCACCGTCACGGTGTCGCCCACGCATGCGGGCCTGTGGTAGCTGAAGCCCTGCTCGCCGTGCAGCAGCTTCGACAGCGGAATGCCCAGATCGGCCAGCAGGCGGTCCGACGCCCCCGAGTCCAGCTCGGCCGCGAACAGGAACGTCGGCGGCGCGGGCAGGTCGGGGTAGCCGGCGTCGCGCGCGGCGGCGGCATCGGTGTAGACGGGGTCGGTCTCGCCGATGGCCTTGGCGAAGAACTGCAGCCGGCTTCGCTCGATGGGCAGCACCGAGGGCGGCAGTTCGTGGCCAATCCATTTCCTGTCGATCATCTGGCGGCCCTTTCTCTCAAGCCCGCTCGTAGAGCGTGACCACGCAGGCGCCGCCCAGCCCCAGGTTGTGCTGCAGCGCAATCCGCGCGCCCTCCACCTGCCGCTTGTCGGCCGTGCCGCGAAGCTGCTGGACCAGTTCCGTGCACTGCGCCAGCCCCGTGGCGCCCAGCGGATGCCCCTTCGACAGCAGCCCGCCCGACGGGTTGGTGACGACCTTGCCGCCGTAGGTGTTGTCGCCATCCACCACGAACTTCTCCGCGCCGCCCACCGGGCACAGGCCCAGCGCCTCGTAGCTCAGCAGCTCGTTGTGCGCGAAGCAGTCATGCAGCTCGACCACGTCGACGTCCTGCGGTCCGACGCCGGCTGCGTCGTACACCTTCTGCGCGGCTTCCTGCGCCATGCTGAAGCCGACCACCTCGCGCATGTCGCGGCTCTCGAAGGTGATGGGGCGGTCGGTGGTCATGGCCTGCGCCTTGATGCGCACGCTGCGGTCGAGCCCGTGGCGCTCTGCGAAGCGCGGCGAGCACACGATGGCCGCCGCCGCGCCGCAGGTGGGCGGGCAGGCCATCAGCCGCGTCATCACGCCGGGCCACATGACGGGCGCGGCCATTACTTCCTCCTCCGTGACGACGCTGCGGAACAGCGCCAGGGGGTTGTTCGCCGCGTGGCGGCTGGCCTTGGCGCGGATCTTCGCGAAGGTCGACATCTGCGTGCCGTACTGCTGCATGTGAGCCAGCCCGGCGCCGCCGAAGTAGCGCAGCGCGAGCGGCACCTGCTCGTTGCCGACCAGCTCGTCGGTGATGTTCTCGAAGTGGTCGAAGGGGCTGGGCCGGTCGTTGAACACCGCGCCGAGGGCGCCGGGGCTCATGTGCTCGAAACCCAGCGCCAGCACGCAGTCGGCCGCGCCGCTGGCCACCGCCTGGCGCGCCAGGAAGAGCGCGGTCGAGCCGGTCGAGCAGTTGTTGTTGACGTTGACGACCGGGATGCCGGTCATGCCCACCTCGTACAGCGCCCGCTGGCCGGCGGTGGAGTCGCCATAGACGTAGCCCACGTAGGCCTGCTGCACCAGCTCGTAGCCGATGCCGGCGTCCTTCAGCGCGGCATTGGTCGCCTGCGCTGCCATCTGCGGATAGGGCTGGTTCGCGCCCGGCTTGGTGAAGGGGATCATGCCGACCCCGACCACGTGAACGTCTTGACTCATGAAAGGCTCCTTGGAAGTTCGAAAAGAAAGGAAGTTGGACGGGCTCAGGCCACGCTGCGCTGCCGGCCCTGCCAGAAGGGCTCGCGCAGCTTGGTCTTCAGCACCTTGCCGGCGCCCGACAGCGGCAGCGCGTCGACGATGGCCACGCTGCGCGGGCACTTGTAGCCGGCGATCAGCGTCTTGCAGTGGGCGATCAGCTCCTGCGGCTGCACGCCCTGCCCCGGCTTGAGCACGAGCACCGCATGCACCGCCTCGCCCCACTCGTCGCTCGGAATGCCGATGACGGCGCAGGCCGCCACCGCGGAATGCTGGTTGATGGCGTTCTCGACCTCTGCCGAGTAGACGTTCTCGCCGCCGCTGATGATCATGTCCTTCATGCGGTCGACCACGAAGATGAAGCCGTCGTCGTCCATGTAGGCGCCGTCGCCGGTGTGCATCCAGCCGTCGCGCAGTGCGGCGGCGGTCTGCTCGGGCTTGTTCCAGTAGCCCTGCATCACATTGGGCCCGCGCACCGCCACCTCGCCGACTGTGCCGCGCGGCACCTCGTTGTCGTCCGCATCCACCACGCGAACCTCCATGCAAACGCTGGCGCGGCCGGCCGAACGCAGCTTGCCGCGCTTGCGGCCTTCGGCCGTGTGGAAGTACGCCGGGTTGAGCGTGGCGATGGGCGACAGCTCCGTCATGCCGTAGGCCTGCACGAAGCCCACGCCCGGGAACGCCTCCATCGCGCGGTTGAGCACCGCCTCGGAGATCGGCGAGGCGCCATAGGTGATGTTCTTCAGGCTGCTCAGGTCGCGCGGCTGCCGCATCGCAGGGTGGTCCACCAGCATCTGGATCATGGTCGGCACCAGCAGCATGCTGGTCACGCGGTCGCGCTCGATGGTGTCGAGCACGCCCTCGGGCGTGAACATCGGGATGATGGCGTGCGTGTTGCCCGTGAACCAGTGCGGCGTGGCCAGGCCCATGTCGGCCAGGTGGAACATCGGCGCGGCGTGCAGATAGCAGCCGTCGGCCGGTGCCAGCCCTTCGGCCTGCGCCGCGAGCGCCGAGCTGCAGATGTTGGTGTGGCTGAGCATCACGCCCTTGGGAAAGCCGGTGGTGCCGCCGGTGTAGAAGATGCCGGCCAGGTCCTCGCCGCGGCGCACGGCGTCGGGCACGGGGGCTGCGGCGTCGATCAGGCCTTCGTAGCTTTGCATGCCGGCGGGCACGGGGCCGTCGCCGCAGTAGACGACTTCTCGCAGGCTCTTCGACTGGCCCCGCATCTGCTCGACGACGCCGCGGAAGGTCTCGTCGACCAGCAGGATGCCGGAGCCGGAGTCTTCCAGCGAATACAGGATCTCCGCGGGCGACCAGCGGATGTTGCAGGGGTTGAGCACGCCGCCGCCCCAGGGCACGGCCAGCTGGTACTCCAGGTAGCGGTCGGAGTTGAGCGACAGCATGGCCACGCGGTCACCCGCGCGCATGCCCAGCCGCTGCAGCGCGCCGGCCAGGCGCGCCACACGGTCGGCGAAGTCGCGGAATGTCCGTGCGCGGCCGGCGAAACGCACGGCGATGGCATCGGGGCGCTGCTGCACGGCCCGGTGAAGGCCCTGGGTCAGGTACATGGGTTTGTCTCCGTCTCGTTCTTGTGCAGGCGCATGGTAGAAATCCGGCCGCCGCCCGGCGATTGCACTTCGCTTCGATCGCATGGCAGAAAAGGTCAATCGACAGACACATGCTCCAGCCGCCCGTCACCATTCCGATCGCCTTCGTCCTCGGCATGCTCTCGGGCATCCGTGCGCGTCCGGGCGAAGCGCTGGTGGACGTCGACAAGGCGCTGGAGGACGCGGGCATCGCCCCCGCGCTGCTCGACGAAGCCGCCGCCCGGATCACCGCCGAGCAGTACGTGGCCCTCTTCGCGCTGCTGATGGAGCGCATGGACGACGAGGCGCTGGGCTTTCTCACGCGCCGACTGCGCTGCGGCAGCTTCGCGCTGATGACGCGCTCCACGCTGGGCGCACGCACCTTCGAGGTGGCGCTGCGCCGCGTGGCACGCACCTTCGACCTGCTGCAGGACGATCTCTCGCTGGTGCTGCTGCACGACGGCCCCCTGGCCGGCTTCGGGCTGCGGCTGAACATCCAGCCGCCCATGCACCAGAACTTCCTGCACGAGCTGATGCTGCGGGTGTACTGGCGGCTCTTCGCATGGCTTCACGGCGGCCGGCTGGCGGCCCGGCGCTTCGACTTCGGCTTCGAGCCGCCGCCCTATGCGGACGGCTACGCGAAGGTGTTCCCGGGCCCGCTGCAGTTCGGCCAGCCGCTGTCTGCCGTGTGGTTCGACGGCGCCGCGCTCGACACGCCGGTGCACCGCGACGCGAAGGAGATCCAGGCCTTCCTGGCGGCCTCCCCGGCCAACGTGATCCTGCCCCGGCTCGCCGAACAGGCGGTGAGCGCAAAGGTGCGCGCGGTGCTGCAGCAGCACCGCCCGGCCTGGGCCGACCTTGCGACCACCGCGGGCGTGCTGCACATGTCGGTCAGCACGCTGCAGCGGCATCTGGCGACCGAGGGCACCTCGTTCCAGGCGTTGAAGGACCAGCTGCGGCGCGACCTCGCCATCGTGCGGCTCAACACCAGCACCGTGCCGCTGGCGGCGCTGGCCGAGGAGCTGGGCTTTGCCGACAGCGCGGCCTTCCAGCGCGCCTTCAAGGCATGGACCGGCGGCGCGCCCGGCTCGTACAGGCGGCGCCAGCAGGCTGATTGAGTTTTCAGGACTTTCCGGAATTACAGCCATCCGCGCGACAATCCGTCGCATGGCCAACTCTTCCGATCTCCCACCCCTCAACCGCCAGTTCGTCGCCCACTTCGGCGAGATGGGCAGCAAGTGGGGCATCAACCGCACAGTCGGGCAGATCTACGCACTCATCTTCCTCTCGGAGCGCGCGCTCAACGCCGACGAGATCGCCGAAATGCTCGAGTTCTCGCGCTCCAACGTCAGCATGGGCCTGAAGGAACTGCAGGCCTGGCGGCTGGTGCGCCTGCGGCACCATCCCGGCGACCGTCGCGAGTACTTCGAGGCGCCATCCGACGTGTGGGAAATCTTCCGCGTGCTGGCCGAGGAGCGCCGCCGCCGCGAGATCGAACCCACGCTCTCGATGCTGCGCAACGCCCTGCTCGAATCTCCCACCAGCGACGCCGAACGCCACGCGCAGGAGCGCATGCGCGAGATGCACGACCTGATCGACCGGCTGATGAAGTGGTTCGACGACGTGCAGCGGCTCGCGCCCGAGACCGCCATGAAGCTCATGGGCATGGGCGCGACCGTGACGAAGGTGCTGACGCTCAAGGACCGCATCTCGGGCGGCTCGGCGTCGAAGAAGAAGGCCGCCGAGTAGGCCGGCGGCCTTTCCATCTCTATCTCTAGTACCGCTAGAGCCGCTCCTGCCCTGCGGACGGCTCCGGCGTTTCGAGCTTGGCCTTGCGGACGGCCTCGTCGTCCATGAGCTCGTACCACATGGCGTTGAGCACTGCGAATGCGGCCGCCAGCGGCAGGCCGAGGATCCAGGCGAAGTACCACATCTTTCGTTCCTCCTTGGTTGTCAGTAGGCGTGGCCGCTCTCGTCGCGGATCGCCTGTTCGTCGACCTTGCCCCACAGCACGCGGTAGACCCAGCTCGTGTAGGCCACGACCAGCGGAATGAAGACGGCCGTGACCACCAGCATGATGAACAGCGTGAGATGGCTCGAGGACGAGTCCCACACCGTGAGGCTGGCGCGCGGGTCGATGGAAGACGGCAGGATGAACGGGAACATCGAGGCGCCAACGCTGAGGATGATGCCGGCGATGCCCAGCGCCGCAGCCAGCAGCGAAAACACCGGCCGGCGCAACGCGAGCCCGAGCAGCGCACCGAGCGCGCCGACGAAACCGGCCACGGGGGCGGCCAGCGTCCACGGATGGGCCGCATAGTTGGCGGTCCATGCACCGGCGTGCAGCTCGACCGTCTTCAGCATCGGGTTCGACGGCCCCGTCGCATCGATCACGCTGCTGATGCGGAAGCCGCCGATGCTCGTCGCCAGCAGCACGCCGGCCAGCGCATAGAGCGCGATGGTGAGCACGGCGGCGACCATGCCGTAGCTGCGCGCACGCTCGGCCACCGGCCCGGCGGTCTTCAGCAGCAGCCAGGCAGCACCGTGCATCACCAGCATCGCCACAGACACCAGCCCGCACAGGATGGCGAACGGATTCAGCAGGCCGAAGAAGCTGCCGTCGTAGAAGATGTGCATGTCGGGGTTGAAGCGGAACGGCACGCCCTGCAGCACGTTGCCCACGGCCACGCCGCAGATCAGCGCGGGGACGAAGCCGCTGAAGAACAGCACCCAGTCCCAGCGCGAGCGCCATTGCGGCGACTCGCGCTTGCTGCGGAACTTGAAGGCCACGGGCCGCAGGATCAGTGCCGTGAGGATCACGAACATCGCCAGGTAGAAGCCCGAGAACGACACGGCGTACAGCTGCGGCCAGGCCGCGAAGATCGCGCCGCCGCCCAGGATCAGCCACACCTGGTTGCCCTCCCACACCGGGCCGACGCTGTTGATGACGACGCGGCGCTCCACGTCGTTGCGCGCGGCGAAGGGCAGCAGCATGCCGCTGCCCAGGTCGAAGCCGTCGGTCACGGCGAAGCCCACCAGCAGCACGCCGATCAGCAGCCACCAGATGAAGCGCAGGGTGTCGTAGTCGAGGAGTGTGTGGAGGGTCATGCTGCGCTCCGGGTGGAAGGCGAAGGAATGGCCGCGCCCGCGTGGGCCGGCGGAATGTGCGAGAGCGTGTCGCCCTCGTCGGGCGCGTGCTCGGCCTGCGGGCCCTTGCGGATGGCCTTGAGCATCAGCTTCATCTCTATGACCAGCAGCGTCGTGTAGATCGCGATGAAGCCCGCGAGCGTCAGCAGCAGCGTCTTCGCACCGAGGTTCGACACCGCCACCGCGGTCGGCAGCACGCCCTCGATCACCCACGGCTGGCGGCCGAACTCGGCCACCAGCCAGCCAGACTCGATGGCGATCCAAGGCAGCGGGATCGCGAACACGGCGAGCTTCAGCAGCCAGCGGTGGCTGTCGAGCCTGCGGCGCGCCGAGAGCACGAAGAAGGTCGCGGTCAGCGCGATCAGCAGCATGCCGATGCCCACCATCACGCGGAACAGCCAGAACAGCGGCGCCACCTGCGGCACGGTGTCCCATGCGGCCTTGGCGATCTGCTCGTCGGTGGCCTGGCGCGGATCGTCCACGTAGCGCTTGAGCAGCAGCGCGTAGCCCATGTTGATGCCGTTGTCCTCGAAGTCGCCGCGCACGCCCTGCGTCACCTTGTCGGGGCCGCCAGCCTCGCGGATCTTCTGCAGCGCGTCGTAGGCCTTCAGGCCTTCACGGATGCGCACCTCTGCACGCTTCACGAGTTCGTCGATGCCGGGCATCACGGTGTCGAGCGAGCGCGTGCCGATCAGGCCCATCACGCCGGGAATGTGGATGGCGTAGTGCGTCTCGCGCGCCTCCTGGTCGGGAAAGCCGACGACGGTGAAGGCGGCGGGTGCGGGCTGGGTCTCCCACATGGCCTCGATGGCGGCGAGCTTCATCTTCTGGTGTTCGCCGGAGAGATAGCCGCTCTCGTCGCCGAGCACCGCCACCGACAGCGCAGCAGCCAGGCCGAACGAGGCTGCGACCGTCATCGAGCGCTTGGCGAGTTCGAGGTGGCGCCCCTTGAGCACGTACCAGGCGGAGACACCGAGCACGAACACGGCCGCGCACACATAGCCCGCCGACACGGTGTGGACGAACTTGGCCTGGGCGACCGGGTTGGTCAGGACCGCGGCGAAGTCGGTCACTTCCATGCGCATGGTCTGCGGATTGAAGGCCGCGCCCACCGGGTTCTGCATCCAGCCGTTCGCGATGAGGATCCACAGCGCCGAGAAGTTGGAGCCGATGGCCACCGCCCAGGTCGAGATCAGGTGGCCCACCTTCGAGAGCTTGTCCCAGCCGAAGAAGAACAGCCCGACGAAGGTGGCCTCCATGAAGAAGGCCATCAGACCCTCGATGGCCAGCGGCGCGCCGAAGATGTCGCCGACGTAGTGGCTGTAGTAGCTCCAGTTCATGCCGAACTGGAACTCCATCACGATGCCGGTGGCGACGCCCATCGCGAAGTTGATGCCGAAGAGCACGCCCCAGAATTTCGTCATGTCGCGCCAGATCACGCGGCCGGTCATGACGTAGACCGTCTCCATGATGGCGATGATGATCGAGAGTCCGAGCGTCAACGGCACGAACAGGAAGTGGTACAGCGCCGTGACGGCGAACTGCAGGCGCGATAGCGCGACGATGTCTAAGTCCATGATGTGGTTCTTCCTTCTTTGCTTTTCTTTCCCTGTTCGGCGGCTTTGCGGTTCAGTCGGGCCGCAGGCTGCGCAGCGCGGCATCGAAAGCCTCGCTGCCGCGGTGCAGGTCGGCGACGATGCGGCCCTGGTCGACACGCACGAGGCGGTCGGCGAGCGCGGCCTCGCGGCGCAAGTGGGTGGCGATCAGCAGGGTTCGGCCTCCTGCTTGCTGGGCGAGGCGCTGCAGCACGTCGTGTGCGGTCGCGGCGTCGAGCGCCTCGGTGGGCTCGTCGAGCAGCCACAGGGGCACGTCGCGCAGCAGCAGCCGGGCCAGCGCGAGGCGGCGCGACTGGCCGCCAGAGAGGCCGAGGCCGCCTTCACCGAGGCGGGTGTCGAGGCCGGTGCCCAGGGCACGCACCTCGTCTTGCAGTCCTGCCGCCTGCAGCACGACATGCAGTTGTTCGTCGGTGGCTTCCGGGGCTGCGAGGCGAAGGTTGTCGCGCAGGCTGTCCTGGAAGAGTTCGGTGCGCTGGGTCAGCAGGCAGGCTGGCTGCGCGAGAACGCTGCCGCACAGGGGCGCGATCTCGCCTGCGATGGCGGCGAGCAGCGTGGACTTGCCCGCGCCGCTCGCCCCGATGAGCGCGACACGCTCGCCTGCGCGCAGGGTCAACGAGGCTTCGGTGAGGACCGGCGTGCCACTGTCGCCATAGGTCACGGAGACTTGCTCAAGTCGCAGTGCGATTCCGGAGCCTGGGGAGTTCGTCATTTCACCGGGCTCGTCGGCGGATCCATCCATGCGGGGAGCAAGTCGCCGTACCGCCAGCCAGGTGCGGCCCGCGTCGAGCGCACCGCGGCGCAGGGCTGCGAAGGGCTCCGTCGCCGTGAGCGCCACCAGCAGCGCGAGCGCCGCCGCCGGTGCGCCGATCACGCCGTCGCCTACCAGCAGGCCGACGGCCAGCAGCACGCCGACGAGCGTCAGGGTGCCGGCGCTGCCGTAGGCGAACCCTGCCGATGCCTCGAGCCTGTTCAGCGCGAGGTCGGCCTTGGCGAGTTGCGCATCTGCGGCCATCAAGGCCTCGCGTTGGGCATCGATGCGGCCTGCCATCACCAGGTCGGTCTGCCCCGCCACCAGATCGACGGCGCGGGCACGCATCGCCTCGATGGCATGGGCGCGCCGCACGGCCGGCCGGCGGGCACGCCTGGCGACGATCGACGCGATGCCCCAGCCGACGGCCACCAGCCACAGCGCCAGCGCGAGGCCCATGGCCACATGCATGAAGCCGAGCACCGCGCCCGCCAGCAAGGCAGCGCCGAGCGCCGCGGCCGCCGGCACGAGCAGGCGCAGATAGAGCGATTCGAGCGCGTCGATATCGGCAGTCAGCCGGAACAGCAGACGCGCCGGACGCATCAGCAGCCGGCGCGCCGCCTCTGCCCTGGACCAGCCACGGAACAGGCGCACGCGCATGTCGGCGAGCACGGCGAAGGTGGCATCGTGCGTCACCAGACGCTCCCCATAGCGCGATGCGGTGCGGCCGAGCGCGAGCAGGCGGATGCCGGCAGAAGGCATGAACACGTCGAAGGTGAAGGCCGTGGCGGCATGCAGGCCCGCCAGCGCGGTCGCTGTGATGAACCAGCCGGACAGGCCCAGCAGTGCCATGCCCGCGAGCACCGTGATAGCCGCGAGCAGGCAGCCCAGCAGCAGCCACCGCGGCTGCGTGGCGAGGAAGGGGCGCAGCACCAGGCGCAGGTCGCGCCAGTTCGTGCTCGGGCGGGAAGTCTTGTTCATGCCGCCTTCTCCATCGCTTCTGCGCTGCCCAGGCTCACGGCGCGGTCCATGCGCGCGGCCAGCGCCGGGTCGTGCGTCGCGACGATGAGGGTCTTGCCGCGGGCCAGCGCCAGCAGCGCATCGGTCACCCGCTCGGCGGTTTCGGTGTCGAGGTGCGCGGTGGGCTCGTCGACCAGCAGCAGGTCGGCATGCGGATGGACCGCGATGCGCGCGAGCGCGAGGCGCACGGCCTCGCCGCCGGAAAGGCCCTGCCCGCCCTCGCCCAGCGAGGTGGCCGGATGCGCCTGCACCACCGACTGAAGCGATGCGAAGCGCATGGCTTTGGTGACACGCCGGGTGTCGGCATCGAGGCGGCCCAGGGCTACGTTGGCCTCGACCGAACCGGCAAAGACGTGCGGCGCCTGCCCCATCCAGCCCATGCGCTCGCGCAGGGAGGCCACCGTGCGGCCGGTAAGTGCAACGCCGCCGATGGAGATCTCGCCGCGCGTCGCCGGCACGAGGCCCGCGATCATCGACAGCAACGCGGTCTTGCCGCTGCCGCTCGGGCCCGTCAGCGCGACGTGCTCCCCGGAGGCGATGCGCAGCTGGCAGCCGTCGAAGACTTCCTGCGGCTCGCCGGGCCAGGAGAAATGCAGGTCGCGGATGACGACGGCCGGCGCTCCAGCGTGAGCATTCGTCGTCGCGCGTGTCAGCGAGGCGCTCGCGCCGGGCAGAGGCAGTTCGTTTCGCTGCAGGCGGTCGAGCGCCTCCTGCGCGGCCTCGCCGGCGGCGCGGTCGTGCCAGACCATCGACAACTCGCGCAGAGGCTCGAAGAACGCGGGAGCCAGCAGCAGCACGAACAGGCCCTCGCCCAGGCTCAGCGTGCGCCCCCAGGTGCCGAAGCCGATGGAGCCGAGCAGGTGGAAGCCGACGTAGGCGGCCACCAGCGCCACGCCCAGCGCCGAGAAGAGCTCGAGCACGGCCGAGGAAAGGAACGCAATGCGCAGCACGGCCATCGTGCGGCGGCGCAGCGACTGGGCCGCATCGCCCAGGCGCCGGGCGGTGATCTCGACGGCGCCCAGCGAGCGCAGCGTGGCGAGGCCGCGCAGCCGGTCGAGCAGGAAGGCGTTCATGCCGCCGAGCTCCACCATCTGCGCCTCGCTCGCGGCCCTGGCACGCCATCCGACGATGGCCATGAAGATCGGGATGAGCGGCGCGGCGGCCAGGAGAACCAGCGCAGCCACCCAGGAGAAAGCGGCCACCGCGCACAGGATGAAGATCGGCACCACCGTCGCGCGCCAACGCGCGGGCTGGTAGCGCACGAGGTACGGCACCAGCGCCTCGGCCTGCTCGGCGAGCACGCTGGCAGCCAGACCTGAATGCGCGCGGCTGCGATCGAGCGGCGAACCGGCAGCCAGCGCCAAGGCGGTCTGTGCGCGCAGCGCGGTGAGCTGCGCGCGTGCACGGGTGAAGGTCCGGCGGGCACCCCAGGCCTCGCACGCAGCCCTCGCCAGCCCGAGCAGCAGGATCGCCGCGGCAGGCCAGGTGACGGCCGCGAAGCCATGCCCCGAAGCCAGGCCCTGCACCGCCATCGCCAGCAACGCCGCCTGTGGCAGCCAGAACAGCGCGGCCGCGCCCTGCACCACACCACCCGCGTCCAGCGACGCGGAAGCCCGCAGCGGCGATCTGGGTGGCAGGTGCTTGGTCATTCCTTGTTTTCGTGAATTTTCAGTATTTACTGAAATTTCCACAATCATACCGGAGACGGAGGCGACTGACGAGCCCGCAGACTGCCCTCTCCCGCACGGGAGCGCAACAGGTTCAGGAGGATTTGGACGGTGCGCCTGCGCCGGCGCGCCCGCTCCTTAATGAGAAACGACTATTCCGCTGACCAGCAGCGCAGCGAACAGCGCGAACACTGCGCGCCATGAAGCGGGACGCGCCTCCACCCAGCGGTACAGCAGCGCCCCCGCGACCACCGACAGGCCGAAGGTCGCGGCAAGCCCCGCCGCGTCGAACCACGAGCCATGCGGCCCCGCGTTCGCGACCGCCGCGTTCATGGCGAGCAGCACCGGGAAGTGGATGAGAAACAGCGAATACGACATCCGCCCCAGCCGCACGAGCGGCATGGCCGCCACCGGCCAGTGCTTCGGCGACAGCCAGTTGCGGCGTTGCGCGACGGCGATCAAAAGCGCGGCGACCAGCGCCGTCGCGATGCGGCTGCGCCAGTCGATGGCGAGCGCTCCCGCCCCGATCAGCGCCAGCAACGCGATGCCGCTCTGCCAGATGCTGAACCGCGTCGCGCGTCCGATCCAGAACACCAGCATGCCCAGCCCGTAGGTGCCGAAGAAATAGAAAGCCGTGTCGTCCAGCCCTGCATTGCGGTTGAAGAGCACGAGCGAAGCCACCGCCAGCCCGAAGACCAGCGCCACCGGCAGCCATCGCGCGCGAAGGCCCTGCGGCACGGCGCCGCCGGCGCGCTGCAGCATCGACGGCAGCCCGACGAGCACCAAGGCCAGCGCGAAGAGCTGGAAGTCGATGGCCACGTACCACACGCCCGTGGAGAGCGACTCGTAGCCAAGCAGGTCCTGCAGCAGCAAGCCATGGGCGACCAGCTGCCCGAAGGTGGGCGACGCCGGCACAACCTCTTCGTCGAGCCACGGCCGAACCACCGCAGCGACGATCACGCACACCGTGAGCGCGGCTAGGTAAGGCATCACGAGCCGCCCATAGCGCTGCAGGATGCGCGCCACCGGCCGCTCCACTCGCAGCGTTCCATCGGGTGCGAGGCTGGCGGCCGCCAGGAACCCGGCGATCACCAGGAACACCTGCACCGCCAGCCGCCCGTCCTCGGAGAGCCAGCCGAAGAAGTCGGGCGCGAGCGTATACGCACCGGCCGGCATCGGGCCGTAGCGCGACAAGTGATGCCCCACGATCACCGCGCAGGCGATGCCCTTGGCGGCATCGAGCAGCGGCATGCGCCCCGCGGAGGGAGAGGACGGAGCCGGCGGAGAAGATGGAGAAGACGGCGGCGCGACCGCGACGGGCGCGACGCCGTTCGCTAGCGGGGTCACAGCGCGAGCCGCTGCCTTGCCTCCTGGTATTCGCGCTTGAGCTTCTCGATGAACGCCCCGGCGGTCGCCACCTCGGTCACCGCGCCGATGCCCTGGCCCGAGCCCCAGATGTCCTTCCAGGCCTTGGCCTTGCTGCCTTCGCCGCCGCCGAAGTTCATCGTCTTCACGTCGCCTTCGGGCAGGTTGTTCGGGTCCATGCCGGCCTTGACGATGCTGGGCGCCAGGTAGTTGCCGTGCACGCCGGTGAAGAGGTTGGAGTAGACGATGTCGTCCGAGGTGCCGTCGACGATGGCCTGCTTGTAGTCGTCGCTCGCGCGCGCTTCCTCGGTGGCGATGAACGCGGTGCCGATGTAGGCGAAGTCGGCACCCATGGCCTGCGCGGCCAGCACTGCGCCGCCGGTGGCGATGGAGCCCGACAGCGCGATCGGGCCGTCGAACCACTGGCGGATCTCCTGCACCAGCGCGAACGGGCTCTTCGTGCCCGCATGGCCGCCGGCACCGGCCGCCACGGCGATGATGCCGTCGGCGCCCTTCTCGATCGCCTTCTGCGCGAACTTGTTGTTGATGATGTCGTGCAGCGTCACGCCGCCGTAGCTGTGTACCGCGTCGTTCACGTCGGTGCGCGCACCCAGCGAGGTGATGACGATCGGCACCTTGTACTTCACGACCATCTCCATGTCGTGCTCGAGCCGGTCATTACTCTTGTGCACGATCTGGTTGATGGCGAACGGTGCAGCGGGCTTGTCGGGGTTGGCCTTGTTGTAGGCCGCCAGTTCCTCGGTGATCTCGGCGAGCCAGTCTTCCAGCTGCGCCGCAGGACGCGCGTTGAGCGCCGGCATCGAACCCACCACGCCCGCCTTGCATTGCGCGATCACGAGCTTGGGGTTGCTGATGATGAACAGCGGCGAGCCGATGATCGGCAGCGGCAGGTTCGCGAGGACGGGGGGCAGTTTCGACATGATGCTTGTCTCTTGAAAGTTGTGTTGAATGCGGGATCGGGCAGCCGAACGCAGAAGGAAGACAAAAACTACGCAAAGGTCGCGAAAGGACCCGAAGACAAATTCTGGTTTTTCTTCTGCGACTTCTGCGTAACCTTTGCGACTGCTGCGTTCGGCTGTCCGTATTCAGAAAGCCTCGAGCGCCAGCGCCGTCACGCTCTCGGCACCGTCGACGATGCTGTCGCGGATGCCCGGCACCTTGTTGAGGATGTGCTCGGCGTAGAAGCGCGCGGTGGCGATCTTCGCCAGCATGAAGTCGGTGTCGAAGCTGCGCGAGGCGAGGTCTTGCGCAATGATCAGCGAGCGCGCCAGCTGCCAGCCGGCCACCAGGTTGCCCGCGAGCATCAGGTAGGGCACGCTGCCCGCGAAGACCGCGTTGGGCGATGCCTTGGTCTGGCCCGCCACGAAGTCGACCACCTCGACGAAGGCTTCGCGCGCAGCCTTCAGGCGCTTGAGCACGGCCGCGGCAGCGGGGTTGTCGATCCTGGCCAGCTCGGCCTCGGTCTTCTCGATCTGCGCGGCGATCGCCTTGGCCGTCTGGCCGCCGTCGCGCGCCGTCTTGCGGCCCACGAGGTCGTTCGCCTGGATGGCGGTGGTGCCTTCGTAGATCGTCAGGATCTTGGCGTCGCGGTAGTACTGCGCCGCGCCGGTCTCCTCGATGAAGCCCATGCCGCCGTGCACCTGGACGCCCAGCGAGGCCACTTCGAGGCTCATCTCGGTGCTGTAGCCCTTCACCAGCGGCACCATGAACTCATAGAAGGCCTGGTTCTGCTTGCGCGCATCGGCATCGGGGTGATGGTGCGCGGCGTCGTAGGCGGCGGCGGCCACGCTGGACATCGCGCGGCAGCCCTCGGTATAGGCGCGCATCGTCATCAGCATGCGCTTGACGTCGGGGTGATGGATGATCGGCGCGCTGGTGTTCATGGAGCCGTCCACCGGACGGCTCTGCACGCGCTCCCTGGCGTAGGCCACCGCGTGCTGGTAGGCACGCTCGGCGATCGCGATGCCCTGCATGCCCACCGCGTAGCGGGCGGAGTTCATCATGATGAACATGTACTCGAGGCCGCGGTTCTCCTGGCCCACCAAGTAACCGATGGCACCGCCGTGGTCTCCATACTGCAGCACAGCCGTGGGCGATGCCTTGATGCCCATCTTGTGCTCGATGCTCACGCAGTGCACGTCGTTGCGCTCGCCGAGCGTGCCGTCCTTGTTGACCAGGAACTTCGGCACGACGAACAGGCTGATGCCCTTCACGCCCTCGGGCGCGCCGGCCACGCGTGCCAGCACGAGGTGCACGATGTTCTCCGCCATGTCGTGCTCGCCGTAGGTGATGAAGATCTTGGTGCCGAACACCTTGTAGGTGCCGTCGGGCTGCGGCTCGGCGCGGGTGCGCACCAGGGCGAGGTCGCTGCCGGCCTGCGGCTCTGTGAGGTTCATCGTGCCGGTCCACTGGCCGCTCACGAGCTTCTCGAGGTAGGTGGCCTTGAGTTCGTCCGAGCCGGCCGTGAGCAGCGCCTCGATGGCGCCGTCGCTCAGCAGCGGACACAGCGCGAAGCTCATGTTGGCCGAGTTGAGCATCTCGCCGCAGGCCGCGCCGATGGTCTTGGGCAGACCCTGGCCGCCGAAGTCCGCCGGATGCTGCAGCCCCTGCCAGCCACCCGCCACGTACTGCGCGAAGGCTTCCTTGAAGCCCGGTGTGGTGGTGACGGCGCCATCCTTGAACGACGAGGGATCGCGGTCGCCCGCCACGTTCAGCGGCGCGATCACGTCCTGGTTGAAGCGCGCGCACTCTTCGAGCACGGCCTGTGCGGTTTCGAGGCCGGCATCCTCGAAGCCGGGCAGCTTCGCGATCTCGCCGATGTTGGCCAGGTGTTCGATGTCGAACAGCATGTCCTTGATGGGGGCGGTATAGCTCATGTCATGTCTCCAGATACAGCGGATACGAAAAGGGCATCGCGAACGATGCCCTCTGGCTCAGTGCAGCGATGCGATCAGAGCGCTTTCACCAGTTCCGGCACGGCCGTGAACAGGTCGGCCACAAGGCCGTAGTCGGCCACCGAGAAGATCGGGGCTTCTTCGTCCTTGTTGATCGCCACGATCACCTTGGAGTCCTTCATGCCGGCCAAGTGCTGGATCGCGCCCGAGATGCCCGCTGCGATGTACAGCTGCGGCGCGACGATCTTGCCGGTCTGGCCCACTTGCCAGTCGTTCGGGGCGTAGCCCGCGTCGACGGCTGCGCGGCTGGCGCCGAGACCGGCGTTGAGCTTGTCGGCCAGAGGTGCCATCACTTCGGTGAACTTCTCGGCGCTGCCCAGGGCGCGGCCACCGGAGACGATGATCTTGGCTGCCGTCAGCTCAGGGCGCTCGCTCTTCGTGACTTCGCGGCCCACGAAGCTGCTCTTGCCGCTGTCGGCCACGCCTGCAGCGTTTTCCACTGCAGCGCTGCCACCGGTGGCAGCCGCTGCGTCGAAACCGGTCGTACGAACGGTGATCACCTTGGTGGCGTCGCTGCTCTGCACGGTGGCAATCGCGTTACCCGCGTAGATCGGACGCTCGAAGGTGTCGGCGCTCACCACGGCCGTGATGTCGCTGATCTGCGCCACGTCCAGCTTGGCGGCCACGCGCGGGGCGACGTTCTTGCCGTTGGCGGTCGAGGGGAAGAGGATGTGGCTGTAGCTGCCGGCGATCGCGAGCACCTGGGCTGCGACGTTCTCGGCGAGGTTCTCGGCCAGGCTCGGGCTGTCGGCTGCGATGACCTTGGAGACGCCAGCGATCTGGGCAGCCGCCTTGGCAGCTTCGGCGGCATTGGCGCCAGCCACCAGCACATGGACGTCACCACCGCAAGCCAGCGCTGCGGTCACGGTGTTGAGGGTGGCCGGCTTGATGCTGGCGTGGTCGTGTTCGGCAATAACAAGTGCGGTCATGTTCAGATCACCTTCGCTTCGTTCTTCAGTTTGTCCACCAGCGTTGCAACATCAGGCACCTTGATGCCGGCACCGCGCTTGGGCGGCTCAGCGACCTTGAGCGTCTTCAGGCGAGGCTTCACGTCCACGCCCAGGTCCTCCGGCTTGACCGTGTCCAGCTGCTTCTTCTTGGCCTTCATGATGTTGGGCAGCGTCACGTAGCGCGGCTCGTTCAGGCGCAGGTCGGTGGTGATGACCGCGGGCAACGTGAGCGCCACGGTCTCCAGGCCGCCGTCGACTTCACGGGTGACGGTGGCCTTGTCACCGGCGACTTCGACCTTCGAGGCGAAAGTAGCCTGGGGAAGATCTGCCAGCGCAGCCAGCATCTGGCCGGTCTGGTTGGCGTCGTCGTCGATAGCCTGCTTGCCGAGGATGATGAGCTGGGGCTGTTCCTTGTCGACCAGCGCCTTCAGCAGCTTGGCCACGGCCAGGGGCTGCAGTTCTTCAGCGGTTTCCACCAGGATGCCGCGGTCGGCGCCGATGGCCATGGCGGTGCGCAGGGTTTCCTGGCTCTTGGCGTCGCCGCAGGAGACGGCGATCACTTCGGTGACCACGCCCTTTTCCTTCAGCCGCACCGCTTCTTCAACGGCGATCTCGTCGAAGGGGTTCATGCTCATCTTGACGTTGGCAATGTCCACTCCGGTGCCGTCGCTCTTCACGCGCACCTTCACGTTGTAATCGACGACCCGTTTGACAGGCACAAGAACCTTCATTGACTTGACTCCATTGGATTGCAAAAAGGGGGCTTCGAGGGCAAACCGGTCATTCTAGGGCGCGACCTTTGCCGCCTCTCCATTCTTCCCGCTGGCGCTGGCGCCATAAAAAAGAACGATCGTGCTTTTTCGTGATTATAAGGCAGCGTCGAAGCACTGAGCCTTTCGGCCGACAAAGATATTTGTGAGGCCGCCAGCGCGGAAGCATCCGCGCCGTCGTGCTGTGCGGCTTGCACGCAAATCGAGAACCGCGCCCGCTCGCGGTGCACGCGCAACCCCGCCAAGGCGCCATCTGCCGCCAATTTCCGGGTTTTCGCCGATGTCTGGGCTGGCACGCAACCTGCATGATGAATACTGTCGACAGCTGACAGTCGATCTTCGGAGATTCAATGGAAACAACAGAACGAAGCATCCCGGACGTACGCGGCAGCGCCCGCCCGCCCATGACGGCCGCGGAGCGCCAGCTCCGGCAGGACCTGGCAGCCGCCTACCGGCTCGTCGCCCTCTACGGGATGGACGACAGCATCTACACCCACATCTCCGCGCGCGTGCCCGGCACCACGGACCAATTCCTGATCAACCCCTTCGGCATGCTGTTTCGCGACATCACGGCGTCCTCGCTCGTGAAGATCGACCTGGACGGCAACATCGTCGAGCCCTCCGAATACGACGTGAATCCGGCCGGCTTCACGATCCACAGCGCGGTGCATGCCGCGCGCCATGACGCGGTCTGCGTGCTGCACACCCACACCGTCGCCGGTGTCGCGGTGTCCTCGCTGGCCGGCGGGCTGCAGCCGTGCAACCAGTGGGCGCTGCAGTTCCACAACCGCGTGACGTACCACGAGTTCGAGGGGATCGCGCTCAACCACGAGGAGCGCGAGCGCCTGGTCGCCGACCTGGGCCCGACTTCCCGCGCACTGATCCTGCGCAACCACGGCCTGATCACGCTGGGCCGCAGCGTGGCCGAGGCCTTCATCCTGATGCACAACCTGGAGCGCGCCTGCCGCGTGCAGGTCGCCATCCAGGGCACCGGCCAGGCCGTGCACCCGGTGCCCGAGGAGGTCTGCGAGCTGACCGCGCGCCAGTACGAAAGCGGCGACACCAACCGCCTCGCCTCCGCACCGCACGACCCCTACGCCCGCGAATGGCGCGCGCTCCTTCAGCGCCTGGCCCCGGCCAGCCCAGCCTCCTTCCGCGACTGAGATTCACCCGTTCTTCACTGCCCTACCCACTTCGAAAGGTCCGCTCCGATGAAACGCCGCAACCTGATCCAAGCCGGCTCCGCCGCCCTAGGCCTGTCCATCGCCGGGGTGCCCCTGCACAGCCTGGCGCAGGCCAGGAAGGGTGTCGTCAACGTGCTGGTGCAGCCCGAGCCGCCCGGCCTGATGATGGGCATCGTGCAGAACGGCCCCACTCAGCTGATCGCCGGCAACATCTACGAAGGCCTGCTGCGCTACAACGAGAAGCTCGAGCCCCAGCCGCAGCTCGCCACTTCGTGGACCGTGAGCGCGGACAGCAAGACCTACGTCTTCAAGCTCAAGCCCAACGTCAAGTGGCACGACGGCAAGCCCTTCACCGCCGACGACGTGGTGTTCTCGTGCGACGTGTTCCTGCGCAAGACGCACGCGCGCTTCCGCGCCAGCCTGGCGCAGGTGGAATCGATCAAGGCACTCGACCCGCTCACCGTGGAGTTCAAGCTCAAGCAGCCCTTCGGCCCCTTCATGGGCATCTTCGAGAACGGCACCATGCCCATGGTGCCCAAGCACATCTACGAAGGCACCGACTTCGCGACCAACCCCGCCAACGCCACGCCCATCGGCACCGGACCGCTCAAGTTCAAGGAATGGGTCAAGGGCTCCTACATCAACCTCGTGGCCAACGAGAACTACCACCAGCCCGGCGTCGTGAGCGTGGAGAGCGTGTATTTCCACGTCATCCCCGACGCGGCCGCGCGCGCCGCGGCTTTCGAGTCGGGCAAGGTCGACATCGCCCCGGGCGGCACGGTGGAGTACTTCGACGTGGGCCGCCTGGCCAAGCTGCCGGGCGCGGCCGTGACCACCAAGGGCTGGGAGTTCTTCGCGCCGCACAGCTGGCTGTGGATGAACAACCGCACGGCGCCCATGAACAACGTGAAGTTCCGCCAGGCCGTGTGGACCGCCATCGACCGCGAGGCCATGGCCAAGGTCGCCTGGTACGGCTACGCCAAGCCGGCCACCGGCCCGTTCAACAGCCACATCGCCTACGCCAGCGACGAGGTGACCAAGTACCCGCGCGACCTCGCCAAGGCCAAGAAGCTGCTGTCCGAATCGGGCTACAAGGGCGAGACGCTGCGCCTGCTGCCGCTGCCCTACGGCGAATCGTGGCAGCGCCAGGCCGAGATCGTGCGCCAGAACCTCACGCAGGCCGGCATCAAGATCGAGATGGTCGCCACCGACGTGGCCGGCTGGAACCAGCGCAACAGCGAGTGGGACTTCGACCTGGCCTTCACCTACGTCTACCAGTACGGCGACCCGGCGCTCGGCGTGGCACGCAACTACACCAGCGACAACATCGCCAAGGGCTCACCCTTCAACAACGTGGCCGGCTACTCCAACCCCAAGGTCGACGAGCTGTTCGCCGCCGGTGCGCGCGAAAGCGACCCGGCCAAGCGCCGCGCGATCTACCTGGAAGTGCAGAAGCTGCTGGTCGACGAGGTGCCCGTGGCCTGGCTGCACGAGATCAACTTCCCGACGCTGTACCGCACCAAGATCCAGAACGTGGTGTCCTCCGGCATCGGCCTGAACGACAGCCTGGGCCGCGTCAAGCTGGCCTGACCTCCCTCCCCCGCGTGCGGCGCCGGGCCATGCCGACCTGATGGGCCGGGCCACCGCATGCCCGAATCGAGCTTGCCATGAAACGACTGCAGTTCATGTCCGTGCGGCTGCTGCAGGGCCTGATGGCCCTGCTGGTGATCGCCACCGTCAACTTCCTGCTGGTTCGCGCGGCGCCGGGCGATCCGGTGTCCGTCATGGCCGGCGAGGCCGGCGCGTCCGACGCGCAGTTCGTGGCCCAGCTGCGCCAGCAGTTCGGCCTCGACCAGCCGCTGCCCGTGCAGCTCGGCAACTACCTGGGCCACGTGCTCAAGCTCGACCTGGGCTTCTCCTACCGCCAGCAGCAGCCCGTGGTCGACCTGATCCTGCAGCGCCTGCCCGCCACGCTGCTGCTGACGGGCACGGCCTTCGGGCTCTCGCTGCTGTTCGGCATCGTGCTGGGCGCGCTGGCCAGCCGCAACGCGGGCAAGTGGCAGGACAGCCTCATCACAGTGGTCGCGCTGGTGTTCTACGCAACGCCTCTCTACTGGCTGGCGATGATGGCGGTGCTGCTCTTCACGGTGCAGCTCGACCTGCTGCCCGCCTTCGGCTTCTTCACCGTGGGCGCGGACCTCACGGGCATCGACAAGGCGCTGGACATCGCCAAGCACCTGATCCTGCCCTCGCTCACGCTGGCGCTGTTCTACATGGCGGTCTATGCGCGCATGACGCGCGCCTCCATGCTGGAAGTCGCGCAGATGGACTTCGTGAAGACCGCGCGCGCCAAGGGCGTGGCGCCCGGGCGCATCCAGCGCAAGCACACCCTGCGCAACGCGCTGCTGCCGGTGGTCACGCTCGCGGGCATCCAGGCCGGCGGAATGATCGGCGGCGCCGTGCTCACCGAGACGGTGTTCGCCTGGCCCGGCATCGGCCGGCTCATGTTCGACGCGCTGCTGCAGCGCGACTACAACCTGCTGCTCGGCTGCTTCCTGTTCACCGCGGCCATGGCCGTGCTGTTCAACCTGATCACCGACTTCGTCTACACGCTCGTCGATCCCCGCATCGAGCTGAGCTGAGCCAAGGAGCCCTTCATGAAAAGCAAATTCTGGCGGCGCTTCAGCCGCAACAAGGGCGCGGTCTTCGGCCTGATCGTGCTGATGCTGGTGGCGCTGGTCACGGCCCTCGGGCCCTTCGTCGCACAGAACAACCCCTGGGACATGGTAGGCACGCCCTTCGCGGCGCCCATGGCGGAACAGGGCCTGCTCCTGGGCACCGACACCATGGGCCGCGACATCCTGTCGGGCATCGTCACCGGCGCGCGCGTCTCGCTGCTGATCGGCGTGGTGTCCACGGTGGTCTCGCTGCTGATCGGCGTGAGCATCGGCGCCGTCTCGGGCTACTTCGGCGGCTGGATCGACGCCACGCTGATGCGCTTCACCGAGCTGTTCCAGGCCATCCCGAGCTTCGCGCTGGCCATCGTGCTGGTGGCCATATTCCAGCCCTCGGTGCAGTCGATCGTCACGGCCATCGCGATCGTGTCGTGGCCGCCTGTGGCGCGGCTGGTGCGCAGCGAGTTCCTGACGCTGCGCCAGCGCGACTTCGTGGCGGCGGCCCAGCTGGCGGGCCAGTCGACGCCGCGCATCATCCTCACGCAGATCCTGCCCAACGCCGCCTCGCCCATCGTGGTGATGGCCTCGCTGATGGTGGCCACGGCCATCCTGCTGGAGTCCAGCCTGAGCTTCCTGGGCTTGGGCGACCCGAACCAGATGAGCTGGGGCTACATGGTCGGCTCGGCGCGCACGGTGCTGCGCCAGGCCTGGTGGATGGCGGTGTTCCCGGGCGTGGCCATTCTGCTCACGGTGCTCGCGCTGAACCTGGTCGGCGAGGGCCTGAACGACGGCCTCAACGCGCGCGCCGACGGGAGGGGCAAATGAAAATGGAAAAGCTCGTACTTCCCGTGCTCGACGTCCAGGGCCTGGACATCCGCCTGCCCCAGGGGGCCGACCGCGAACTGGCGGTGCGCGGCGCTTCGCTGCAGCTGCTGCCGGGCCAGACGCTGTGCGTGGTCGGCGAATCGGGCTCCGGCAAGTCGATGATCGCCAACGCCATCATGGGCCTGCTGCCGCGGCCGCACGTGGAGCCCGTGGCCGGCCGCATCCTCTTCGACGGCCAGGACCTGCTGCAGCTCGACGAGGCACAGCTTCGCACGCTGCGCGGCCGGCGCATCGGCATGGTGTTCCAGGAGCCGATGACGGCACTGAACCCTGTGATGCGCATCGGCGAGCAGATCGCCGAGGTGTTCGACGCCCATGTGAAGCTCTCGGCCGCGCAGAAGCGCCAGCGCATCCTCGCGGCGCTGGCCGACGTCGGCATGCCCGAGCCCGAGGTGCTGATCGACAGCTATCCGTTCCGCCTGTCCGGCGGGCAGCGCCAGCGCGTGATGATCGCCTGTGCGCTGGTGCTGGAGCCGGCGCTGCTGATCTGCGACGAGCCCACCACCGCACTCGACGTGACCACGCAGGCGCAGATCCTGAAGCTCATCCGCGAGCTGCAGCAGCGCAAGGGCACGGCGGTGCTGTTCATCACGCACGACTTCGGCGTGGTCTCCGAGATCGCCGACGAGGTGGTCGTGATGCAGACGGGTGAGGTGGTCGAGGCCGGACCGGCCTCTGCCGTGCTGGCCCGGCCGCAGCACGCCTACACGCGCAAGCTCATCGCGGCCATTCCGAATGGGCAGGTGCGTGCGCCGGCCGACCAGCGCCCCGTCGAGCACGTGCTGCAGGTGCAGGAGCTGCGCAAGACCTACGTGACCGGCGGCGGCCTGTTCAGCAAGGGCCGCCGGGTGGAGGCGGCCAAGGGCCTGTCGTTCGAGCTGCGCCGCGGCGAGACGCTGGGGCTGGTCGGCGAGTCCGGCTCGGGCAAGTCGACCGTGGGGCGCTGCATCGTGGGCCTCGCGCCCTTCGACAGCGGCCGCGTGCTGTTCAAGGGTCGCACGCTGCAATCGGGCGCGCAGTTCCGGGCGCAGTCGCAAGGAAAGATCCAGATGGTGTTCCAGGACCCGTATGCCTCGCTGAATCCGCGCCACCGCATCGGCCCGGCCATTGCGGCCGGCCCCATCGCCCAGGGCATGCCCAAGGCCCAGGCCATGGCCCGCGCAATGGAGCTGCTCGAGCTGGTGGGCCTCAAGCCCGACGCGGCGGAGCGCTTTCCGCACGAGTTCTCCGGCGGCCAGCGCCAGCGCATCGGCATCGCGCGCGCCCTGGCCATGGAGCCGCAGCTGCTGGTGGCGGACGAGCCTGTCTCCGCGCTCGACGTATCGGTGCAGGCCCAGGTGCTGAAGCTCTTCGCCGAGGTGCGCGAGCGCTTCCAGCTGGCCATGGTGTTCATAACGCACGACCTGCGGGTGGCCGGCGAGATGTGCGACCACATCGCCGTGATGCAGCGCGGCGAGATCGTCGAGTACGGCGAGACCGCCAGGGTGCTGGCGAATCCGCAGCATGCGTACACGCGCACGCTGATCGAGGCGCAGCCGAGGCTCTCGGCGGCGGCCGCGGAACAGGCGGTGGCCGCATGACGCTCGACATCGCACTGGTTTCCGACCAGATCGCCATGGGCTACCTGCAGCCCGCCTTCCGCGAACGCTTTCCGCAGGCGCGGCTGCACCGCATCGACACCGAAGTGCAGGAGCTGGACGCGCTCGGCGAGATCGAAGCCGTTGTCTGCTGGTCGCCGCCGCCGGGGCTGCTCGCGCGCATGCCGCGCCTGCGGCTGGTGCAGTCGGTGGGAGCGGGTACCGACCACATCACGCGCGACCCGGCGCTTCCCGACGTGCCGGTGCGCCGCATCGTCGACCCCGACATGGCCGACGGCATGAATGCCTACGTGGCTTGGGCCGTGGTACACGGCCAGCGCCACATGGGCTCCTATCTCGAGAGCCAGCGCCGCGCGGCCTGGGAGGAAGCGCCCATCGAGCCGCCCCGGCACCACCGCGTGGGCATTGCCGGCCTGGGCGTGCTGGGCCAGTCGGTCGCGCGGGCGCTGCTCGCCATCGGCTACCGCGTGCGCGGCTGGAGCCGCAGCCCCAAGAGCGATCTGCCCGAGGGCATCGAGGCCTTCCACGGCGATGCGGCGCGCGCCGAATTCCTGGCCGGCTGCGACACCCTGGTCTGCCTGCTGCCGCTGACCGACGACACGCGCGGCATCCTCGATGCGTCGCTGTTCGCTCAACTGCCGCGCGGCGCGCGCCTGGTCAACGCCGGGCGCGGCGCCCACCTCGTGCAGGAAGACCTGCTCGCGGCGCTGGAGAGCGGCCAGATCGCATCCGCCGTGCTGGACGCCTTCGTGGAGGAGCCGCTGCCGGCGGCCCACCCCTTCTGGAGCCATCCGCGCATCATCGTCACGCCCCACATCGCGACCCGCACCCGGCCCGAGGCCATCGCGCGTCAGACCCACGACAACCTGGCGAGCCTGTAGCCGCCTTCTTTCAGCGCCCGACATTCAAAGAGGAACCCCATGGCAGAACCCCTCGGCACCGGCGACAAGGACGTCGCCACCCACCTGCATTCGTACACCAACCTGGCCGCGCTGCCGCAGACGCCGCCGCTGGTCATCGTCGAGGGCGACGGCATCCACGTCGTCGACGAACAGGGCAAGCGCTATCTGGAGGCCATGTCGGGCCTGTGGTGCGCCTCGCTGGGCTTCTCCAACAAGCGCCTGGCCGCGGCCGGCGCGAAGGCACTGAACACCCTGCCCTACTACCACACCTTCAACCAGCGCACGAACGTGGCGGTGGCCGACCTGGCCGAGCGGCTGCTGGCGCTCGCGCCATCACCCATGGCGCGCGTGTTCTTCGCCAACTCGGGCTCCGAGGCCAACGACAGCGCGGTGAAGATGGTCTGGTACTACCACAACGCCATCGGCCAGCCGCAGCGCAAGAAGATCATCGCGCGGCGCAATGCCTATCACGGCGTGACCGTGGCCGCCGCCAGCATGGGCGGGCTCGACGGCAACCACCGCGACTTCGACCTGCCCATCGCCACCGCGCCCGCGCGCTTCCTGCACGTGGACTGCCCGCACCACTACCGCTATGCCGAGCCCGGCGAGACGGAGCAGGACTTCTCCAGCCGCCTCGCGCAGCAGCTCGAGCAGACCATCCTGGCCGAAGGGCCCGAGACCGTGGCTGCCTTCATCGCCGAGCCGGTGATGGGCGCGGGCGGCGTGCTGGTGCCGCCGGCCGGCTACTTCGAGAAGGTGCAGGCCGTGCTGCGCAAGTACGGCGTGCTCATGATCGCCGACGAGGTGATCTGCGGCTTCGGCCGCACGGGCAACATGTTCGGCTCCACGACCTTCGGCATCCAGCCCGACATCCTGAGCTGCGCCAAGGCGCTGTCCTCGGGCTACGTGCCGATCTCGGCGGTCATGGTCAACGAGAAGGTGCACAGCGCCATCGCCGCCAACAGCGGCAAGCTCGGCAGCTTCGGCCACGGCTACACCTATTCGGGCCACCCGGTCGCCTGCGCCGTGGCGCTGGAGACGCTGAAGGTCTACGAGGACGAGCGCATCCTCGACCACGTGCGCGAACTCGCCCCCGTCTTCCAGGCCGGGCTGCGCGCCTTCGCCGAACGGCCCTGGGTGGGCAACGTGCGCGGCGTGGGCCTGATCGGCGCCATCGAGCTCATCGCCGACAAGGCCGCGCGCACGCCCTTCGCCGCCGACCGCAAGGCCGGCTACCGCTTCGCGGCCCTGGCGCTGGAAGAAGGCCTGATCGTGCGCGCCATGGGCGACAGCATCGGCCTGTGCCCGCCGCTGATCATCACACGGGCCGAGCTGGACGACCTGTTCGCGCGCCTGACGCGCGCGATGGACCGCTTCGAGAAGGAGCACTGACATGCAGGCCTTCTTCTCCGACGACCAGCTGCTGCACGATCCGCAGCAGTACATGCGCGTGGGCCGCATCTGCAAGCCCGCCGACCTGCCCACGCGCGCCGAGGCCTTGATGGGAACGCTGGCCGCATGCGGCATCGCGGTCAGTGCGCCACCGGACGCCGGCCGCGCCGCGCTGGAGCAGGTGCACAGCACGGACTATCTCGACTACCTGGAAACCGCGTTCGAGCGCTGGCGCAAGGTCGAAAGCTTCGGGCTGGAGCCGGGCATCGAGGTGCTGCCCAACATGTCGCCGCACGGACCGCGCGTGGGCCCCTGTCCTTCGCCCTCGGTCCTGGCGCAGACGGGCTGGTACGTCGGCGACCTGTCATGCCCCATCGGCCCGAACACCTGGCGCTCCGTCCTGCGCTCGGCCCACGCCGCTCTGGCGGCGGCCGAGACGGTGCTCGAAGGCGGAAGCATCGCCTATGCCCTGTGTCGCCCTTCAGGCCACCATGCGCAGCGTGCGCGCGCGGCAGGCTTCTGCTACGTGAACAACAGCGCCATCGCGGCCGCCACGCTGCGACGGCGCCATGCGCGCGTGGCGGTGCTCGACATCGACGCCCACCACGGCGACGGCACGCAGCAGATCTTCTACGAGCGAGGCGACGTGCTGACCGTCTCCACGCATGCCGACCCGTCCGGCTATTACCCCTGGTACACGGGCTACGCGCACGAGCGCGGCACCGGCGAGGGTGAAGGCTGCAACCTGAACCTGCCGCTGGCGCACGGTAGCGGCAACGCCGAATTCGCGCAGGCGCTGGACCAGGCCACCGCCGCCATCGAGCGCTTCCAGCCGCAGGCGCTGGTGCTGCCGCTGGGCTTCGACACCTACAAGGACGATCCGATCAGCGTGCTCAAGTTCGACATGGAAGCCTTCCGCCTCGCCGGCGAGCGCGTGCGCGCACTGGGCCTGCCCACGGTGGTGGTGCAGGAAGGCGGCTACATGGTCGAGGCGATCGGCGCTGCGCTCGATGCATTCCTGGAAGGTCTTCGCGCATGACCGTCTGCACGACGGCCTGCCGCGGTGCCGATACCGGTGCGAGCTCCGATGCAGTGACGGAAGCGACGCAGTCGCAGCCGGCATGAGTGCCGCACGCGCCGCCGTCTCCCTTGCACGCGACGACCGTGGCGAGAACAGCGCGGGCGCGGGCATCGCGCTCTTCCTCTGCGCGCTGGTGCTGTTCGCGGCGTACGACGCCTTCGCCAAGCAGATGGTCGCCACGCATGCGCCGGCGGTCGTCAACCTGGGCCGATACAGCGCGATCGGCGTCATCGCGCTGGTGCTGCTGCTGCGCCACGGCGACCTGCACCTGTGGCGCCAGCCGCACCAGAAGCTGCTGGCCGCGCGCAGCGTGGCGCTGGCCATCGTGGCCACCTGCTTCATGACCGCGCTCGTCACCATGCCGCTGGCGGAGGCCACCGCGATCTACTTCACCGCTCCGCTGATCATGGTCGCGCTGTCGCCCTGGCTGCTCGGGGAGCGCGTGGGCCGCGCGCAGTGGACGGCGGTGCTGCTGGGCTTCGCGGGCATGCTGTGCATCGTGCGCCCGGGCGGCAGCCTGCCGCTGGCGGGCACGCTGCTGATGGCGGTGTCCGCCGTCTGCTATGCGCTCTTCCAGGTGCTCACGCGGCGGCTCTCGGGGCTGGTGCCGGCACCCGTGCAGTTCGCGCACATGGCGCTGGCCTGCCTGGTCATCACGAACCTGCCCGTGCTGTTCATGCCGCACGTGACGCTGCCGCCCTGGCCCGAGATGGCGCTGCTGGTCGCCGGCGGCGCCGTCAGCGGCAGCGCCCAGCTGTTGCTGCTGGCCGCGTTCCGCCGCGTCGGCGCGGCCACGCTGGCGCCCCTGAATTACGTGCAGCTGCTGCTGGCGGTGCTGATCAGCACGCTGTGGTTCCAGCGCCCGCCCGATGCGCCGGCTCTGGCCGGCATGGCGCTGATCGCCGTGGCTGGCGTCTACCTGGCCCGCTCGGGCGGCGGCCGGCGCGAGGCGAGCGGAATGAAGGGGCCGGCATGATACGTACAAGAGACCGAGACAAGGAATTCCGATGAACACCAGCCGGCCCGAAGCCGCCACCCCTCCCGCCTTCTCGTCGATCCAGGTGCCCGACCTGGTCGGCGTGGTGGAGGCGCAATTGCAGCAAGCCATCCTGTCGGGCCGCATCGCGCCCGGCGAACGCATCGTCGAGGCCGAGCTGGCCCGGCAGATGGGCGTGAGCCGCGCGCCCGTGCGCGAGGCCGCGCGCCGCCTCGAGAGCCTGGGGCTGCTGATCTCGCGCCCGCGGCACGGCTTCGCGGTGCGCACCGTTTCTCCCAAGCAGGTCAACGACCTGTACGAAGTGCGCATCCAGCTCGAGCTGCTGGGCGCATCGCTGGCCTGCACGCACGCCACCGACGCCGAGCTGGCGCAGCTCGACGCGCGCGTGGACGACATGGTGGAGCGCGCCGAGATCCTGTCGTCGCCCGAGCGGGTGGCGCTCGACCTGGACTTCCACTTCGCCATCAGTGCGCTGTCGGGCAACCACTACCTGCACCGGCTGTTCGACAACATGCAGACCGAGGTGCGCATGTTCCTCGCGCTCAGCGAGGACAGCTACGGCGACCTGAAGGTGCTGGCCGAGACGCACAGGCCCATCGCCAAGGCCATGGCGGCGCGCGACGTCGACGCCGCACAGCACGCGCTGCGCTACCACCTCGAAACCGCCAAGGCTCACGTGCGCGGCCTCTTCACCAAGCCCTGAGATGAGCGCGCTGCCCCGCGTCGCCATGGTCAGCGGAGGCAACCGCGGCATCGGCCTTGCCATCGTGCGCGAACTGCTCGCGCACGGCTGGCGCGTGAGCGTGGGCACGCGCAGCGCCACCGATGCCTTCGACGGCCAAGACCCGGCGCAGGTGCGCACCTATCGCTTCGACGCCGAGGACGCGCGCAGCGAGACCGACTGGGTGGCCGCGACCGTGCGCGACTTCGGCGGCATCGACGCGCTGGTGCACAACGCCGGCATCCTCAGCACGCGCTCGGTGGTCGATGCGGACGACGCGGAAGTCGACCGGCTCCTGGAAGTCAACGTCAAGTCGCCGCTGCGGCTCACGCGCAAGGCCTGGGCGCACCTGCTCGCGGCGGACGAGGGCAAGGTGCTAGTGATGGCCTCGCTCGCGGCCAAGCGCGTGCGCACGGCCGATGCCTCGCTCTACGCGCTGAGCAAGGCGGCGGTGCTTTCGCTGGCCCACGGCATCCGGCACTGCGGCGCCGAGTCGCGCGTGCGCTGCACCGCGCTGTGCCCCGGCTTCGTCGCCACCGACATGGCGGCCGCCCTGCCGCCCGAGCAGCAGCGGCAGGCCACGCGCCCCGAGGACGTGGCCCGCATCGCTCGGACGGTGCTCGAGCTGCCGGCCTCGGCCAGCGTCGCCGAGATTCCCATCAGCTGGACCGTCGAACCCCAATATTGAAAGCCCGACATGAAAGTCATCTACAGCGACCAGCACACCGGCCACGATCCGCAGCAGTTCATCGTGCGCGGGCGCATGAAGCGCAGCAACGAGCAGCCCGAGCGGGGCACGCTGCTGCTGAACGCCGCGCGTGCGCAGGGCCACGACATCGTCGCGCCCGAGGACCACGGCCCGGGCCCGCGCGCCGCCATCCACACGCCGCAGTACCTGCGCTTCCTGGAAACCGCCTGGGAGCGCTGGCAGCAGCTCGAGGGCGCCTCGGAGGAAGTCATTCCCAACGTGCACCCGTTCCCGGGCCAGCCCTTCACCTACCCCGACAGCCTGGTCGGCCAGGCCGGCTACCACATGGGCGACATGGCCTGCTCCATCGGCCGCCACACCTGGCACGCCGCGACGTGGTCGGCCCACGTGGCCACGCATGCCGCGCAGCTGGTGCTGGACGGCGAACGCGCGGCCTACGCGCTGTGCCGGCCGCCCGGCCACCATGCCTACGCCGACCGCGCCAACGGCTTCACCTACCTCAACAACGCGGCCATCGCGGCCCAGCACCTGCGCAGCAGGCACGACCGCGTGGCCATCCTCGACATCGACGTGCACCACGGCAACGGCACGCAGGGCATCTTCTGGCGCCGCAAGGACGTGCTGACGATCTCGCTGCACGGCGATCCGCACTTCTGCACGCCCTTCTTCACGGGCCATGCGCACGAGACCGGCGAAGGCGAGGGCCTGGGCTACAACCTCAACCTGCCGCTGGCGCGCGGCACGCAGGACGACGGCTTCCTCGCGGCGCTGGCGACCGCCCACGCGACCATCCGCGCCTTCGCGCCCGGCGCGCTGGTCGTGGCCCTGGGCCTGGACGCGCACGAGAACGACCCCTACCAGGCACTGGCCGTGAGCACTGCGGGCTTCGGCCGCATCCTCGGCGAGATCGCGCGCCTGGGGCTGCCCACGGTGCTGGTGCAGGAAGGCGGCTACCTGTCGGAGGACCTGGGCCGCAACCTGGCCAGCGCGCTCGGCGGTTTCGAGAAGGCGGCGTGATGACGCAGGAGCTCGACGACGCCATCAAGGCGGCCCTGCCCGAGGCGGCGGTGCTGACCTCGCCGCCCGCCCCCGTCGCGACGGACTGGGCGGGCGAGCTGCTGCAGCGCCTGTACGGCAAGCGGGGCCGGCTCAAGCCGCTCACCGGCGAGCGCGATGCCAACTTCCTGCTGGAGCCGGAAGACGGCGGCGCGCGCTGCATGCTCAAGCTCTCGCATCCCGACGAAGACCCGCTGGTAGCCGACTTCCAGACGCAGGCCCTGCTTCACCTGGCGCGCACGGACCCCGGCCTGCCGGTGCAGCGCCTGCTGCCGGACCGCCACGGCGCGGCCTCGGTGCAGATCGAGGACGCGGAAGGCCGCACGCGCGTGGCGCGCCTCTTCAGCTACCTCGAGGGCATGCCCATGCCGCAGGCGCCGCGCTCGGCGGCGCAGCGTACCTGTGTCGCGCACATGCTCGCCCGGCTGGACCTCGCACTGGCCGGCTTCGAGCATCCCGCCGGCGCCCGAGAACTGCCCTGGGACATCCAGCGCGCCGACCGCGTGCGGGCGCTGCTGGTGCACGTGGCCGACCCCGCCCGCCGCGCGCTGGCGGAGGCCGCGCTCGACGGCTTCGTGCAACGCACCAAACCAAGGCTGGCCGGGCTGCGCCGGCAGGCCATCCACAACGACTTCAACCTCTACAACCTGCTGGTCGATACGGACGAGCCGGCGCGCGTGGCGGGCATCCTCGACTTCGGCGACATGGTGCATGCGCCGCTCGTGGACGACCTGGCCGTCGCGGCCTCGTACCACGTCGACGAGCAGGGCGACGCGCTCGCGACGATCGCGCGCTTCGCGGCCGACTACCACGCCGTCTCGCCGCTGACCGATGGCGAGACCCACGCGCTGCTCGACCTCGTGCGTGCACGGCTGGCGATGGTGGTCGCCATCAGCGGCTGGCGCGCGGCGCGTCAGCCCGACAACGCCCCTTACCTCATGCGCAACAACGCCGTCTCCTGGGCACGGCTGCAGGCCTGCGCCACGTTGACGCCCGAACAGGTGCAGGACGCCATCCGCGCCGCCTGCCGCGCCGCCCAATCCACGGAACCGATCCATGACTGAGAAACCCACCGCCGAGCTGCTCGAACGCCGCGCCCGCCTGCTCGGGCCGGCCTACCGGCTCTTCTACGACGAGCCCTTCCACCCCGTGCGCGGCGAAGGCGTGTGGCTCTACGACGCCGCGGGCACGCCCTGGCTGGACGCCTACAACAACGTGGTGCCGCTGGGCCACGCACGGCCCGAAGTGGTCGAGGCCATCGCACGCCAGGCATCGGTGCTCAACACGCACACGCGCTACCTGCACGAAGGCATCCTCGACTACGCCGAGCGGCTGCTGGCCACCATGCCGCCCGAGCTCGGCCACGCCACCTTCACCTGCACAGGCAGCGAGGCCAACGACCTCGCCATGCGCATCGCGACGGCGCACACGGGCGGCACCGGCCTCATCGTCACCCGCTTCGCCTACCACGGCGTGACCTCGGCCCTCGCCTGCGCCTCGCCCTCGCTGGGGCAGTACGTGCGCATTGGCGAGCATGTGCGGCTGGTGGATGCGCCCGAGGGAGGAGATGCCGAGACGGGCAGGCGCTTCGCCGACGGCGTGCGCGCGGCCATCGCCGACCTGAAGGCGCACGGCATCGCGCCCGCGGCGCTGCTCGTGGACACGGTGTTCTCCAGCGACGGCGTGTTCACCGCGCCGGCCGGGTTCCTGCGCGAGGCGGTGGAGGCGATCCATGCGGCGGGCGGCGTGTTCATCGCCGATGAGGTGCAGCCCGGCTTCGGCCGCACCGGCGAGGCCTTCTGGGGCTTCCTGCGCCACGGCGTGGTGCCCGACATGGTGACCATGGGCAAGCCCATGGGCAACGGCCACCCCGTCGCGGGCCTGGCGGTGCGCCCCGAGGTCATGAAGGCCTTCGGGCAGGCCAGCCGCTACTTCAACACCTTCGGCGGCAACCCGGTCTCCATGGCAGCAGCCTCGGCGGTTCTCGACGTGATCCAGATGAACGGCCTGCAGGACAACGCCCTGCAGGTCGGCACCTACCTGCGCGAGCGCCTGGCCGCGCTCGGCCAGCGCCATGCACTGGTCGGCGAGGCGCGCGGCGCCGGGCTCTTCATAGGCCTTGAACTCGTGGCCGACCGCGCCACGCGCGCGCCGGCCACCGCGCAGGCGGCCAAGGTGGTCAACGGCCTGCGGCAGCGGCAGGTGCTGCTGAGCGCGACCGGGCCGCAGGGCAACGTGCTCAAGATCAGGCCGCCGCTGGTGTTCGAACGCAAGCATGCCGACCTGCTGGTCGAGCGGCTGGACGAGGTGCTGGGCACTCTTCAATAGCTGCGATGCCGTTGATCGCACGTCGGCGCGCGCCGGTCGGAACCGCGCTCTCGTTTGCCGACCGCTACCGACGCTCGATGAGCAGGCCGGCTTCGAGCCCGCCCATACTTCGTGCAGGATGACCGGTCGCTAGCGTCCAGCCGAACCTGGATGCCGTGCCTCGGTCCTGCGGCGCTCCAGCAGCCTCAGCTTCCGCATGCTCGGTGCATCGACCGGCGTGTAGACGACAAGCCGCATGTCTGGCAACTCCTCGACCATGAAGGAGCTTTGCTCCAATTCCATCCGGCCGACGCCGCGCACCTCGAAGCGCTTGGTCCGGTCGGTGCGCATGCTGACGTCATGGTCAGGCCACCACTGCCTGAACTCCGGGCTGGCGACCTGCAGGCGCTCTATCAATGCCAGGAAGGCCGGGTCGTCGCGATGCCGCCCGAACTCGACGCGAAAGCGCGCGAGCATCGCGCGCGCATCGGTCTCCCACTGCGGTATCGCCGCCCGATGCGCCGGGCTCGCGAACACCAGCCACAGCATGTTCCTGTCTTCAGGTGCGATGGTCGAGAGGTCGCCGAACACAGCCGAGAGCGCGTCGTTCCAGGCAATCACGTGCATCGAGGCGGTGGCAAGGTAGGCGGGCCCGGTGACCGCATCGAGCATGCGGCGCAGGTGCGGCGTGACCGCCAGCGAGGGACCCGGGACGATCGGCGGCGGACGGTTGTGTGCCAGCGTGAAAAGGTGCGCGCGCTCTGTTGCATCGAGCTTCAGCGCCTGGGCGATGCGGTCGAGGAAATGCGCCGACACCTCGATCTCGCGCGCCTGCTCCAGCCACGTGTACCAGGCGAGGCCGACGCCCGCGAGATGGCAGACCTCCTCGCGCCGCAGGCCCGGCGTGCGCCGCCTCGCCGTCGTGGGGAGACCGACTTCCTCGGGCTTCAGCCGCTCGCGGCGGCTGCGCAGGAACGCTGCCACTTCAGCACGCGCCTGGGGACTGGACGGATGGCTCATTGCGCGAGGCTGGTGGTTCCGATACCTGGATAACTTCCTGTCTTGTCGAGGGATATTAGGCGCTCTACGCTGGTTTTTTCAACCGACGAAGGAACACCCGATGACCTCCACAGCCCGCACCAGGGAACGCTTTCTGGACTTTCGCAGCCGGCTCTACGACCGGCACGACCTCACGGCCGTCGACGAACACATGCATCCGGAGTTCTCGAGCCACAGCCCCAATGTCCGTCCTCTGCTGGAGGCGGCCCGATCGGGCGGTGGACCGCACGTCGATGTACGGCCCGCATACAAGGAATTCGTGAAAACCTTCTACGTCGGCTTGCCCGACCTCAGGCCGGTGCGCCAGGAGGTCATGATCGAAGACGAAGGCCTCATGGCGATGACTCGGTGGGAGGCAACGCACACCGGTGTCTTCTTCGGCGTGCCGCCCACCGGCAAGGCGCTGCATTTCTCGACGGCGGATCGCTATCGCCTGCAAGACGGGCTATTGGTCGAGCACTGGGATGTGGTGGATGCGCAGGAGGCGTGGCTCGCGCTGGGCATTGTCGTGCGCCCAGGGCCCTCGGCGTCCAGCGCGCGATAGCCGATATCCGACAGCGCGAAGCCCGGAGAACCTATTTTTCCGCGCCCTCGCCTACAGGGGTCGCCCCGGCGGGCAGCGACTCCACCCGCACCACCCGCTGCGGATAAGGAATGTCGATCCCCGCCCCGCGCAGCCCGTCGAGGATCGCGATGTTGATCGCCGAGCGCAGGTTGTCCTTGCCCTTGTCGGGGTCGGTCACCCAGAAGTTGAGCGTGAACTCCAGCCCGTCGGGCGCGAAGTTCATGAGGAAGGCGACCGGCGCCGGGTCGGTCATCACGCGCGGCTGGGCCTTGGCGGCCTCGCAGAGAATGGACTGCACCTGCGCCACGTCGCTGTCGTAGCCGACCACGATGGTGGTCGTGATGTTGAACTTGCGGTCGGCCAGAGAGAGGTTCTCGACCCGGCTGGTGATGAGCGATTCGTTCGGCACGATCGCCTCGCGTCCGTTGCCCGCGCGGATGAGCGTGTAGCGGGTCTTGATGTCGGTGATGCGGCCCTCGAAGGTGTCGACCTTGACGTTGTCGCCGATGCGGATCGAACGCTCCAGCAGGATGACGAAGCCGCTCACGTAGTTGGCCGCGAGCTTCTGCAGGCCGAAGCCCAGGCCCACGCCGAGCGCGCCGCCCAGCACCGAGAGCGCCGTCAGGTCCACCCCCACCGCCGAGAGCGCGAACAGCAGGCCCACCAGCAGCAGGAAGGCGCGCACCGCGTTCGAGGCCACCTTGCGCATCGACAGATCGGAGACCGCTTCGCGCAGGATGCGCTTCTCGATGGTGCTGGAAATCCACAGAGAGATCATCAGCACCACGCCCGCCGACAGCACGCCCTGGAAGATGGTCTGCAGGCTCACGCGCGTCTTGCCGAAGGCGAGCGTGATGTCGTCGAGCTCGGCCAGCACCGGCGGCAGCAGCCCCACGATCCAGAGCACCGCCGCGATCCAGGCGAGCCACGAGATCGTGCGCTCGACCAGCCTGACGAGGTTGGAGGCCGGGAACACCGCCCGCAGCACCCGCGCGAAGAGGCGGATGACCGCCAGCGAAAGGAACACCGGCACCGCGATGCGCAGCACCAGCACGGTCTGGAAGTCGAGCGCCAAGCGACGGGCCAGGTCGGTGAACACCAGCGCCAGCAGCGGGAACAGCAGGCCGTCGAAGGTGCTCTCGCCAAACCAGATCGAGTCTTTGGGCTGGTCGCGGCCGAACCACTTGCAGATGGCCCAGGCCAGCGCCACGCAGGCCACCAGCGCGATCAGCTCGATGCCCAGGCCGCGCGCGTCGACCTGGTTCAGTCGTTGGAGGAAATCGTTGAAGTTCATCTGTCGGAAAAGGACATCGGCGGCGGCCGCCGTGTCCGCTGCGTCACATCACAGGGAAGCCAGCACGCGGATGTGGGCTTCCACGCTGCGCGCCAGTGCGTCGAGGTTGTAGCCGCCTTCGAGCATCGAGACGATACGGCCCTTGGCGTGGCGCTTCGCAACATCGTGGATGCGTCCGGTGATCCAGGCGAAGTCGTTCTCGTTGAGGCCGAGCTGGCCCAGGTCGTCCTCGCGGTGCGCGTCGAAGCCGGCGCTCACGAAGATCATCTGCGGCCTGAACTCCTCCAGCCGCGGCATCCAGGTGGCCTCGATCATCTCGCGCACGTCCATGCCCCGGGTGTACGCCGGCATCGGCAGGTTGAGCATGTTCGATGCCGGATGGCTGGTGCCGCTGTACGGGTAGAACGGATGCTGGAAGAAGCCCACCATCAGCACGCGCGGGTCGTTGGAAAGGATGTCCTCGGTGCCGTTGCCGTGGTGCACGTCGAAATCGACGATGGCCACGCGCTCGATGCCGTGCACCTCGACGGCGTGCCGCGCGGCGATGGCCACGTTGTTGAAGAAGCAGAAGCCCATCGCCTGCTCCCGGCAGGCATGGTGGCCGGGCGGGCGCACCGAGCAGAAGGCGTTTTCCAGGTCGCCGGCGATCACGGCGTCGGTGGCGGCGATCGCGGCACCGGCGGCGCGGCGCGCGGCCAGCAGGGTGTAGCGGGTGAGCGTGGTGTCGGGGTCGATCTGCGCATGGTCCGGACCGCCGGCGGGCTCGTCGGCCACCAGGCGCTGGTGCAGCGACTCCAGGTGCTCGACGTGCTCGGTGCTGTGCGCCCGCGTGAGCTGCTCCAGCGTGGCCAGCGGCACATCGCGGTGCTCCAGCGCGTCGCCCACGCCGGTGAGCAGCAGGCGGTCCTCGATGGCATCCAGTCGGCCGGGGCACTCGGGATGCCCTCCGCCCATGTCGTGCTTCCAGAAGTCCCGGTGTGTGAAGTAGCCTGTCTTGCCCATGTGTCTCTATCGCCACGTCTAGACCTCACGCGGCATGGGGCCGGCAGGTCTTACGGTATCGTTTGCATATGGATACAAATATGGACGTTGCCGCAAAGCTAGCCACTTTGTTAACCCAGCTTAACACGGTGATCGTGGGCAAAGAGGCCCAGGTTCGCGACTGCGTGGCCTGCCTGCTGGCCGGCGGCCACCTGCTGATCGAGGACGTGCCGGGCGTGGGCAAGACCACGCTCGCCCACGCGCTCTCGCACACCTTCGGGCTGCAGTTCTCGCGGGTGCAGTTCACCGCCGACCTGATGCCGGGCGACCTCTCCGGCGTGGCGATCTACGACCGGGGCCAGCAGGCCTTCACCTTCCATCCCGGGCCGATCTTCGCGCAGGTGCTGCTGGCCGACGAGATCAACCGCGCCAGCCCCAAGACCCAGAGCGCGCTGCTGGAGGCGATGGAAGAGAAGCAGGTCACCATCGAGGGAGAGACCCGCCCCCTGCCCTCGCCCTTCTTCGTCATCGCCACCCAGAACCCGCAGGACCAGCTCGGCACCTTCGCCCTGCCCGAGTCGCAGCTCGACCGCTTCCTGATGCGGATCTCGCTCGGCTACCCCGACCGAGCCGCCGAACGCCAGCTGCTCGCCGGCATCGACCGCCGCGAGATGCTGGCCACCCTGCCCGCGATGCTGACCGCCGGCGAGCTGACCGCGCTGCAGCAGCGCGTGCAGCAGGTGCATGCAGCCGATCCGCTGCTCAACTACGTGCAGGACCTGATCGCGGCCACCCGCTCGGGCCGCTGGTTCCTGCAGGGCCTGTCGCCGCGTGCCGGCATCGCGGTGCTGCGCGCCGCCAAGGCGCAGGCGCTGCTGGCCAACCGCAACTACGTCGCGCCCGACGACGTGCAGGCCGTGCTGCCGCAGACCATCGCGCACCGCCTCACACCGGTGGGCGATGCGGGCCGGGGCGCCGTCGAACAGGTGCGCGCAATGATCGCCGCGGTGCCGCTGCCGTGAACCCTCTGGGCGTCCTACGCTCGCGCATCGACGGCTGGTTCCTTTCGCGCCGTGCGCCGTCCGACACGCTGGAACTCACCCAGCGCAACGTCTACATCCTGCCCACGCGGGCCGGCTGGACGCTGGGCGCGACGCTGCTGGTGCTGCTGATCGCTTCGATCAACTACCAGCTCAACCTGGGCTACCTGCTCACCTTCCTGCTCGCCGGCAGCGTGGCCGTGGGCATGCACGTGTGCCACGGCACCTTGCGCGGGCTGGCGATGCACATGGTGCAGCCCGATCCGCACTACGCGGGCGCGGCCGCCGCCTTCCGGGTGGTGCTGCACAACACCCGGCGCCGCGTGCGCTACGGCATCGGCATGGCGGTGCGCGGCAGCGGCCAATGGGCCTGGACCGACGTGCCTGCCGAAGGCACCTCCACCGTGGAGATCGCCTTCCAGCCCGAGCGGCGCGGGCTGCACCCGGTGCCGCCGCTCACGGCCGAGACGCGCTTTCCGCTCGGCACCTTCCGCGTCTGGACGGTCTGGCGGCCGGCTGCGCAGATGCTGGTCTATCCGACGCCCGAGGCCCATCCGCCGCCGCTGCCGCCGGGCGAGCCGCTTTCCGGGCCGGCTGCGCTGAGCGCCTCGATGCGCGCCCACAACGCCGGCGAATACGACGGCGTGCGCGCCTACCGCCGCGGCGACCCGCTCAAGCTCGTGGTCTGGAAGAAGGCCGCGCGCGCGCAGGCGACCGGCTCCGAAGACCTGGTCAGCCGCGACACCCAGCAGACCCAGCGCGAGGAGCTCTGGCTCGACGCGCAGGCCACAGGCCTGCCCGACACGGAGAGCCGCCTGTCTCGCCTCTGCGCCTGGGTGCTGATGGCCGACAGGCTGGGCGTCGACTACGGCCTGCGGGTGGCCGGACGGGTCGTGAAGCCCTCCCAGGGCGAGGCCCACCGCCGGGCCTGCCTCGAGGCCCTGGCGCTGTGCTGAACCGGAGCGCCGCATGAACCGAGTGATGCGCGAGCTCGCCGCGCTGCCCCGCGACGCGCGGGACACGCTTTTCCTTCTCTGCGTGATCGGCCTGATCCTGCTGCCGCAGATCGAGAACCTGCCGTGGTGGTGCTCGGCCATCACCGCGATGGTGCTGCTGTGGCGCGCCTCGCTGGCCGTGCAGGCGCGGCCGCTTCCCAGCAGGTGGTGGCGACTCGGCCTGCTCGCGCTGATCCTGGCCGCCACCTACGCCACCCACCGCACGCTGCTGGGCCGCGACGCGGGCGTCACGCTGATCGTGAGCCTGCTCGCGCTCAAGACGCTGGAGTTGCGCGCGCGGCGCGACGCCTTCGTCGTCTTCTTCCTGGGCTTCTTCACGATGCTCACGAACTTCTTCTATTCGCAGTCGCTGCTGACGGCCTTCACCATGCTGCTGGCGCTGCTGGGCCTGCTGACGGCGCTGGTGAACGCGCACATACCAGTGGGCCGGCCGCCGCTGATGCAGGCCGCGCGCACCGCCGGGTGGATGGCGCTGGCAGGCGCGCCGATCATGCTCGCGCTGTTCCTGCTGTTCCCGCGCTTCGCGCCGCTGTGGGGCACGCCCAGCGACGCGATGATGGGCCGCAGCGGCCTGTCGAACACCATGCGCGTGGGAACCATCGCCGAACTGGCGCTCGACGACCGCATCGCCGCGCGCATCAAGTTCGAGGAAGGCCGCACGCCGGCGCAGAGCCAGATGTACTTCCGCGGACCGGTGCTGGCGCAGTTCGACGGCCGCGAGTGGACCGCGCTGCCCTCCTGGGCGCGCGGCTCGCAGTGGGCTTCCAACCTGCGCGTGAGCGGCTCGCCCGTGCGCTACGAAGTGACGCTCGAAGCCAGCAACCGCCCCTGGCTGCTGACGCTCGACGTCGCCCAGCGACCGCCCGAGGTGCCCGGCTTCGAGGTCAGCGGCACGCCCGACCTGCAGTGGTTCGCCAGCCGCCCCATCAACGACCTCGTGCGCTACAGCGCCGAGAGCTACACGCAGTTCCAGAGCGGCCCGCTCAAGCGCACCGGCGGCCAGCTGCAGGCCTACCTCGCGCTGCCGCCCGGCACCAACCCGCGCACGGCCGCCCTTGCCGCCGAGATGCGCGCAGAACCCGCGCTGGCCCAGGCCGACACGCAGGCCTTCGTGCAGGCCGCGCTGCGCCGCCTTCGCACCGGAGGCTACAGCTACACGCTGGAGCCGGGCGTCTACGGCAACGACACCGCCGACGAATTCTGGTTCGACCGCAAGGAAGGCTTCTGCGAGCACATCGCCTCGGCCTTCGTGGTGCTGATGCGCAACCTGGGCATCCCGTCGCGCATCGTCACCGGCTACCAGGGCGGCGAGCTCAACAACGTCGACAACTACTGGGTCGTGCGCCAGAGCGACGCCCACGCCTGGGCCGAGGTCTGGCAGGAAGACACCGGCTGGATGCGCGTGGACCCGACCGGCTCCGTCGCGCCGGGGCGCATCGGCCAGTTCCAGCGCCTCACGCCGCAGCCCGGCCTGATCGCGGGCGCGATCGGCTCGATGAGCCCCACGCTCGCGCAGAACCTGCGCGCCGTCTGGGAGGCTGTGAACAACGGCTGGAACCAGTGGGTGCTCAACTACACCCAGAGCCGCCAGCTCGACCTGCTGAAGAACCTCGGCTTCGACGCGCCGAGCATCGAGGACCTGGGCTACGTGCTGCTGTACCTGCTGGTCGCCGCGAGCCTGGCCGGCGCCGGCTGGACGCTGTGGGAGCGCAGCCGGCACGATCCGTGGCTGCGCCTGCTGGGCCAGGCCCGCGCGCGCCTGGCGAAGGCCGGGCTGAAGCTGCCCGACACCGCACCGCCCCGGCAGATGGCGCAGGCCGCCGACGCGCGCTTCGGCCCCGCCGCGCAATCGGTGCGCGACTGGCTGCTCAAGCTCGAGGCGCAGCGCTATGCGCCGGCCGCGCCGCAGTCGCAATCTGCCTCGCTTTCGGCCCTGCGCGCCGAGTTCCGCCGCCTGGTCTGGCCGAGCGCCGGTCCCGCAAGGGGCTGAAACCACATGTGTCGCTGAAGAAGGCCCGAGCGGGCGGACGGCACAATCGGTCCATGCGATTACTTCTTACCAAGCCTTCGCGCACCGCCACGGCGGCTGCAGCCCTTCTTGCCGCCTGCAGCCTCGCATGGTCGACCGGCGCCCTGGCCCAGAAGTCCGCCAATGGCCGTAGCGGAGCCACCAGCGCGGTGCGCGGGAGCACGCCCTACGCCACGCGCGACGACGCGATGCAGTTCGCCGACGACGTCGCCCAACGCCGCGGCCTCGACCGCGAATGGGTGCGCGCCACCATCGGCAGCGCGCGCTTCCTGCCCAACGTGCCGCGGCTGATGCTGCCGGGCCCAGTGGGCACGGTGAAGAATTGGCAGACCTACCGCGGCCGCTTCATCGACCCGGTGCGCATCGCCGCCGGCGTGCGCTTCTGGCGCGCCAATGCCGACACGCTGGCGCGCGCCGAGCAGGCGTATGGAGTGCCGCCGGAGATCGTCGTCGGCATCATCGGCGTGGAGACCATCTACGGCCGCAACATGGGCAACTTCCGCGTGATCGACGCGCTGGCCACCCTCTCCTTCGACTTCCCCGACGCCCATCCGCGCGCAGCCGACCGCCGCGCCTTCTTCCGCGGCGAGCTAGAAAGCTTCCTCAGCACCGAGAGCCGCACCGCCGAAGACCCGCTGGTGCCCGTGGGCAGCTACGCCGGTGCCATGGGCATGCCGCAGTTCATGCCCAGCAGCATCGCCAAGTACGCGGTCGACTTCGATGGCGACGGCCGCATCGACCTCGTCAACAACCCGGCCGACGTGATCGGCTCGGTCGCCAACTACTTCAAGGCCTTCGGCTGGCAGCCGGGCGTGCCGGCCATCTATCCCGTGCACTTCGAAGAAGCGCGGCTGCAGAAGGCGCTGCTGCTGGCGCCCGACATCCTGCCGACCTTCAGCGCCGACAGCTTCGTGGCCGCCGGCGCGGTGCCCGAGGGCGACGGCATCAACCACAAGGGCCTGTTCGCGCTGGTGGAGCTGCAGAACGGCCTGGACATGCCGCCGACCTACGTGGCCGGCACGCGCAACTTCTACGTGATCACGCGCTACAACTGGAGCAGCTACTACGCCATGTCCGTGCTCGACCTGGGGCAGGAGGTCAAGGCGGCGATGGAGCAGCAGCAACAGGCCGCGCGATGACGCCCGAGGCGCTGCGCGCGAACTGGAGCTCCGCATGGCATGCGCTGGGCGTCGCTTCGCCCGGCGACGCCCTGTGCGACGAACTCCAGCGCCGCTACGCCGAGCCGCAGCGCCACTACCACACGATGCAGCACCTGGGCGAATGCCTGGCCTGGTTCGAGCGAGAGAAGGCGCTGGCCGAGCACCCGGGCGAAGTCGCGCTCGCGCTGTGGTTCCACGACGCGATCTACGACGTGCACGCGCACGACAACGAAGCGCGCAGCGCGGACTGGGCGCGCGAGGCGCTGCTCGACGCCGGAGCCAGCGGCGATGCAGCTGGACGCGTGCATGCCCTGGTGATGGCGACGCGCCACGACGCCGTGCCCGAGGGCCGCGATGCGGAGCTGCTGATCGACATCGACCTGTCGATCCTCGGCGCCGAACGGCGGCGCTTCGACGAGTACGAGCGTCAGGTACAGGCGGAGTACGCCTTCGTTCCCGATGAAGTGCGGCTGCCCCGCCGGCGCGCGATACTGCAGCGCTTCCTGGACCGCAAGGCGATCTACGCCACGGCGCGCATGCACGCGCTGCTGGAAGCGCAGGCACGCGCCAACCTGAAGCGATCGATCTCGGGCTGAGGCTTCAGGCCGGCACCAGCCGCCACCACTCCGAGCGCGCGGGTTCTGCGTTTCGCTCTTCCTCCACGATGCCGAACAGCAGCCCCTCGCGCGGCGCCCCCAGCTTCGCGAGCTGCAGCACGCGCGCAGGATCGCGGCACAGCGCAAAGCTCGCGTCGCCCTGCCAATCCAGGCATCGGCCGACCTCCGCCAGCATCAGCGCCGGCTGGCTCTGCATGAAGGTGAAGGGCATCGGCAGACCGGCATCGAGCTGGGCCAGCCCCGCGTGCGTGGCGCCCCATGCGCCGCGCTGGCTGGAGACGCGGATACGCGCACCGGCCGGCAGCGAGGCTTCGCCGGCGGCGTCGAGGCAGCAGCGTGCGCCGTACATCGCCAGCTCGGTCCACACGCCCGCGCGGCGCGGGCGGCGACCGATGCGGCGGGCAAGATCGTCACGCCACTCCTCGGGCGGCGGATGCGCGACGAAGTGGGCCACGGTGCGCCAGGCGGTCATGGGCTTGTGTCCTTCAACACCAGCGAGGCATGCCCGCCGCCGAAGCCCGCGAAGTTCAGCAGGACGTTGCGCAGCCTTCGCGGTGCCTCCTCGCACAGCGCGATGCCCAGCGAAGCATCGAGCGGATAGTCGACCGACGGCCACGCCCCACCTTCGATGCAGCCGATCAGCAGCGCCAGCTCCGCAGCGCCCGATGCGCCGAGCGTGTGCCCCAGCGACGGCTTGAGCGACACCAGCGGCGGCAGCGGCTCGAACACCTGCTTCAGCGCCTCGGCCTCGATGGCATCGTTGACTGGGCTGCCGGCCGCCTGCACCTTGATGAGATCGATGTCCTCGGGATGCAGTCCGCCCTGCGCCAGCGCGCCGCGGCACATCGCATGGACGGCGCTGGCCTCGGTGCCCGAGGGATTGCGCCCGTCGACCACGTTGGCGCCACCTGCGAGCTGCCAGCGCGCCGGGCGCGACCCCAGCCGCAGCGCCGCCACCGCCTCGCCGAGTACCAGCCCGTTGCGCCCCTGGCCGAAGGGCCGGGCGCCGTCGGGCGAGAGCAGCTGCATCGCGCCGAAACCGGCCACGGTGAAGCGATTGCCCATCTCCGCGCCGATCACCAGCGCCTCGTCGGTTTCGCCAGCGCGGATCAGGTCCGCGGCAGCCAGCAGTGCGTTCAGCGCCGAGGTACACGCCGTGGACACGGTGAACACCGGCCCCTTCCAGTCGAGCGATTCGGCCACGATGCAGGCGAAGTCCTGCAGGTCGCCACCGAGGCGCTTCTCCTGCTGCTCGTGCTCCATGAACCCGATGTCGAGCGAGGACGAGGCGACGAAGAGCGGCGCGGTGCGCTCGGCCCAGTCGCCGGTCTGCGCGGCCACCTCGCGCACCGTGTCGCGCAGCCGCTGCGTCCAGTCTCCGCCTCTGGCCGCCAGCAGGTGGACCGGCCACGCGATGCCGTCGGCCACGGCCACCGAGGTCGGCGGCACGCCGCCGCGCCGAAGCGATTCGATCGAGGAGCGCAGATCGTCGCCCAGCGCACAGGCCAGCCCGATGCCGGCCAGGTGGACGTTGCTCATGCCTTGCCAGCCGGACCAGCCGAAAGAGCCTGCGAGAGGTGCTCCGCGAGGTGCGCGATGGAAGTCAGCGCACGACGCGTTTCCTTGCTGTCGGGCATGCGCACGCCGAAGCGCTGCTGGATGGTCATCGACACCTGCAGGGCATCGAGAGAATCGAGGTCGAGCCGGGACTCGGGGCCGAAGAGCGGCTCGTCGTCGCCCAGGCCGCCGGGCGGCGCGCCCTTCTCGACAGCTTCGAGCACCATGGCCTTGAGGCTGGCGATGAATTCGGGGGTAACGGTGATGCTCACGATGCGCGCCTGCGGAAAAGAAGAACGGCCAGGACGAACATCAGCGCCGCGAACGCGACCAGCCGGCCGACCTGCGGCAGGGTGTCGGCCACGCCGCCGCCGCGCAGCAGCACGGTCAGCAAGGCCTCCAGCCCCCAGTTCATCGGAGAGATCTCGACCAGCCGCTGCATGAAGCCCGGCATGACGAACTTCGGCACCATGATGCCGCCCGCCGCCGCCATCAGCACGTTGACCATCGGCCCGAGGGTCGCGGCCTGCGCATGGCTTCGCACCACGCAGGCCAGCGCCAGCGACAGGCTCACGGCCGCCATGCTCACCGCGGCGAGCGACAGCAGCAAGGCGCCCCAGTGGATGCCCGCGAGAGAGAGCGCATCGCCGCCGATCAGCGGCATGAACCAGATGCCGGCCGCGAGCATCAGCACCGCCTGCACCGCGTTCACGCCCAGGTAAGGCAGCGCCTTCGACGCCAGCAGCATGCCGCGCGACACGCCCAGGCTCTGCAGCCGGCCGAGCGCGCCCGAGCTGCGCTCCTGCACGAACAGGCTGGAGAGCGAGGCCACCACGAAGAACATGCCGAACACCAGCCAGGCCGGCACGTTCTGCTGCACCGAGGTGGGCCGTGGCCCGGCGGTGGAGAAACGCTCGGCATGCACCATCGCCTGGATCGACGCATCCGGCGCCGGCCCCGCCGTGCCCGGCACCGCCAGCGCGAGGCGCGCCTTGAGCTCGCCCGATGCGCCGATGAGCTCGGCGCGCAGCGCATTGAACAGGTTGGCGTCGATGCCCGGCTCGGTCAGCAGCCGGATGCGCGCCTCGGTCGAGAGCGTGGCCGATTCGAGCTCTTCGGAAAGCCCGGGCTCCATCACGATCACGTACTTCAGCGAGCCGTTGCGCAGCCGCTCCTGCCAGTCGGCGCCCAGCGCCTGCGGTGCGCCGTGGCTGCGCTGCCAGAGCTGCCTGAGCCACTGCGCGGGCGTCGCGTTGTCGCGCATCTCGATCGCATAGCTCAGTTCGGCCAGCGGCGGGCGGTAGATGTCCTTCAGCGTGAGCGACATCAGCACGATGAAGACCATCGGCATCAGGAACAGCGCGGCAAGGCCGTGCATGTCGCGCGTGAGGGCGATCAGTTCCTTCCTGATGAGCGCGAGCAGCATGGCCTCGTCTGCCTCAGTCTCGCAGCGAGCGGTGGGTGAGCGCCATGAAGAGCTGCTCGAGGTCATGGCGGCCGAACTCGGCATGCCGCACCTCGACGCCCTCGGCCTCGAGTGTGGCCAGCACCGGCCCCGGTCCGCTGCCGGGGTGGAGGTGGATGCGCCAGTGCACGCCCCCCTGCTCGACCGTGCCGAAGCGCGAGAGCATGCCGGCATCGAGTCCGTCGGCTGCCAGCGTGAGCAGCATCGCGCTCTTCGACAGCAGCTCCTCGAGCGAACCTTCGCGCAGCACATGGCCGCGGTCGAGGATCGCGACACGGTCGGCGATCGCCTCGATCTCCTCCATGTAGTGCGAGGCGTAGATCACCGCCGCGCCCTGCTGGGCAAGGCTCTTGATGGCATCGAGGATGAAGGCGCGCGACTGCGGATCGACGCCCACCGTGGGCTCGTCGAACAGCATCAGCTCGGGCTCGGGCAGCAGCGCGATGGCGAGGTTGAGGCGGCGCTTGAGGCCGCCCGAGAGCCGCTCCGCGCGCACGGCGGCGAACTGCTCGAGCTGCGCGAACTGAATGCACGCCTCGATGCGCTGCCTCCTGCGCGCCACCGAGAGACCGCCCGCCGCGGCAAATACCGCAAGGTTCTCGGCCACCGTCAGCATCGGATAGAACGCGTGCTCCTGCGGGGCGACCGCGATGCGCGTGGGCGCCTTGGCCCGCACTTCCTTCAGCGGCTGGCCGTCGATTCGGATCTCGCCCGACTGCACTGCCAGCGCGCCCGACAGGTGCGAGATCAACGTGGTCTTGCCCGCGCCGTTCGGCCCCAAAAGGCCCAGCACGCTGCCGCGCGGCACTGCCAGCGACACCCCGGCCAATGCGGGTGCGTCGGCATGCGGATAGCGGTAGGCGAGCCCTCGCAGCTCCAGCATCGGACCGCCACCGGCCCGGCCCTCCCCCTCAGGGGTTGGCGCGGCACGCGCAGTGGCAAGCCCCGAAGCGCCCATATCAGGCGACGGCGGCCTTGAGGTCGCGGAAGAAGCGTTCCTCCTGCTCGGCCTGCTCGCGCAGCTTCGCAGCCAGCGCGGCCGGATCGACCGCCTCGCGCCCCTTCACCATGCGTGCGGCCTTGAGCGCGAAGGCGCGCCAGCCGTCGCCGATGGCGATGAGCCGCTCGGACATCTGCTGCAGCTGCGGCTTGTCGAGCAGCTGCGCGGCCTCCTGCAGGAAGCCCGCATAGATGAAGCGGAAGCCCGCCCCGCCGGTGCCGATCTCTTCCTGCATGCGCACCACGTGGCCGATGAAGTCGACGCTGCGCGGATCGGCCGGCGACAGCTTCTGCATGCGCGCGGCCAGCGTCCGCATGCCGCGCACGCCGACGATGGGAATGGGCGCGAGCATGGTGCGCACCGTCTTGCGGATGGCCTTGACCACCGAGGCCGCGTCCACCGCCTTGCGCTCGATGGCCTGCGGGTAGTACATGAGGCCCTTGGGCGCGAGCACGCCCTTGGCGAAGCGGGCGCGCGCAAGGTCGCTGCTCGGGCAGCGCACGGGCTCCTCGAACACCGGGTCGCTGATGAGGTAGTCGTCGCCGTCCTTGCCGTACACCAGCAGGTTGTGCGCGTTGAAGTGGAAACGCATGTTCGGCGGAAAGTACGGCAGCCAGTACACCGAGGTCTGCAGCCCCACCAGCTTGCCGTCGGCCAGCAAGGCGTCGAGCCGCTTCTGCCCGGCCTCGGCACTGCCGAAGGTCTCGAAGCGGAACCGCGCGGCCATCGGCGCCAGCAGGCCCTTGATGATGGCCTTGGGCGGCATGCGGTAAGAGATGAGCGGCAGGCCCGACAGCTTGATGAACGGCAGGTACGCGAACGACAGCGCCGACGACAGCCCCAGCGCCATGCTCTCGCTCATCGGCGCGCCGTGGTGGCGCATGAGGCTGGAGATGACGCCGCTTTCGCAATGCGCCGCCTGTTGGTGCTGGAAGTTCACGGCAGCCTCTGCAAGGTGGAAACGGGCAGGCCCAGCGCCTCGCCATAGCGGGCGAGCTGCGCCGGCGAGAGCGCGGCGAAGTGGCGCGGCTGCAGGTGGCGGCGCACCCGCCATTGCCAGAAGCCGCTGGTCTGCGAGAGCAGCGCCACGTCCATGCGGCGCTCGTACATCCAGTATTCGAGCGGCGAGGCCAGCCCGGCCTTCACGCGCTCCCTGGCGGCCTGCGCCTGTTCCACGAGCACTTCGACCGCATGGCTGGTGACGATCTCCTCCGCCTCCCAGCCACGCGAGGTGGTCGTGACCACGCGGCCCTGCGCATCGCGTGCGTACATCAGCTTCGAATGGCCGTCGAGGGTCGCGTTGCCCTCCTGCGGTACTGCATCCAGATCCATCTCACCCGTCCGAATTCGTCAATGCAGGCCTTGGTCCGGGAGCACCGCGGAACCGGCTCTGCCGGCCCGCCGGTGTTGCCCCCGGCGAGAGGGTGGGAGGCCAAACTAAGTGGGCAAGCCCGGGGGAGTACTTCATGCCACCGCCTCCATGTGGATGAAGCCGCTGGAGAAACGGCCGCTTTCCGGCACGAACATCAGCAGCTTCTGGCCGGGCTTGATGCGGCCCGAGCGGAACAGCTCGTCGAGCATGATGTAAGGCGACGCCGAGCCCGTGTTGCCCTTGGTCGCGAGGTTGCTGAACCAGCGCTCGCGCGGGATCGGGAAGCCCAGCGCCTCGAGCGCCCGGCTCACCGGCTCCACGAAATATTGCGACGAGAGGTGCGGAAGGAACCAGTCGACGTCGGCCGGCTTGAGGCCCCTGCGCTCGATGACCTGCGCCAGCGGCTCGGACAGCGTGGCGCGCACGATGTTCTCGTTGAGCAGGCGCACGTCCTGCTTCACGGCGAAGGTCGACTCGCTGCGCCACTCGTCGGGCGACTTGCGCGCCCAGCCGTCGAGGCCGCCTTCGGCGTTCTTCTCGGCGCCGGCGTACATGCAGGCCGGCAGTTCGTGCGCGGCCGAGGAAAGGTCGATCCAGTCGATGCGCAGCGACAGCGGCCCGCGCGGCGCGTTCTCCAGCAGCACGGCGCCGGCGCCGTCGGAGAGCATCCAGCGCAGGAAGTCCTTCTCGAAGGCCAGCTCGGGCCGCGCCTCCAGCGCCTCGATCTTGTGCTCGAACTCGGCCTCGAAGCGCGAACCGCGCATCACGGCCGAGGCCAGCTCGGAGCCGGTAGCCACCGCGCGGCGTGCGTCGCCCGCGCGCACCGACAGCCATGCATGCTTCAGCGCCGCGGCACCGGCCAGGCAGATGCCCGCGCAGGCCACCACTTCGAGCCGCGGCCAGCCGAGCTCGCCATGCACCATCACCGCGTGGTTGGGCATGAGCTGGTCGGGCAGCGAGGTGCCGGTGACGAGGCAGTCGACCTGCCCCACGTCGCCCAGCGCGCGGATGGCGCCGGCCGTGAGCTGCGCATTGGTCATCGCCAGCTCGCCGGTGGCGCGGTCGATGGCGTAGTGGCGCGACTGGATGCCGTTGCTGCGCAGGATCAGCCGCCGCGCACGGGACGCCTTGCCGCCGATGCGACCGAGGACGTCTTCGATGTCTTCATTGCTGACCGGGGAAAAGGGCAGGAAAGCGGCAGTACGGGTCAGGAAGACATCAGTCGTCATAGAGAGGGGTGCGGTCCGTGGCTGAGCCCGACGGGCACTCGAATTTGGCCGTCATTCTAGTCAGCCACCCCCTGAACAGCGGTCGCAGAAGCGCCTGCAGGCTCAGGCTCACGGGCACCACCGTAATGATCAGTACCAGCAGAAACAGCACGTACAGCAGCAGCAGCGGCTTGCGCTGCCGGGCGCCGGGGCCGCCCGCGGCCATGATGAGCTTGCCCCAGAGGTAGAAGCTGCGGGTGCCGGCCTTCTCGCTGATGAGGAGGCGGGCATCGGCCTGCACCGCTCCGAGGCCGGCCAGCAGCGGCTGCGTGCCGCGCTCCAGGCCCTGGTGCAGCGCGTCGCGCAGGGCCCGGCCGAAACGGGCCGTACCCACGATCTGGTCGGTACTGAGCCCGGCGTCGGGCATGCCCCAGAAGCCGCGCTTGCGGCCCCAGATCAGCCAGGCGGGGGTGGTGAAGAAGGTGGCGAGCGTGGGGCCGGGGTCGGTGAGCACCACGTTGTCAATCAGCCGCGCGCCCACGTCGTCGAGCATGCCCTTGAGCTTTTCCTGCGCCAGCAGCCACATGTTGCGGCAGGCGATGACCGTGACCACCGGCTTGCCCTTGAGCAGCCGGGCCGCAACCGGATGCTTGAGGAAGGCCGCCACCGGCTGCGAAGGCGCCAGGAACCACACCTGGTAGGGCAGCACGACGAGGTCGAAGTCTTCGTCGCCCGTGAGCGAGAGCGGCGCCAGCGGCTGCGGCTTCATGTGAGCCGATTCGGGGAAGGCGTCGAAGAAGGTCAGGAAGGGCCAGGGAAAGGGGTACGGCTTCAGGGGCCGCAGCACCTCCTCGTGCACCTGGATGGCCGGGTCCGCCTTCAGCGGCGCGACGATCCGGTCGGCCACCTCGTCGAGCTGGCCGGACTGCGAATAGCGCAGGACCAGGACGCGCTTGACGCTCGCAGGCACGCTGGAAGGGCTGGAAAGACTGGAATTCACTGGCTCGGGCATTTCGGGGGCCGTCGAATGTAAGCGAAGCCTTGGGCTAGCGCATCTGCCAATGGTCATGGCGTCGCGGCAATCAGACGCTCGAAGCGGCCAAATTGCACCGGAAAGGCCGGCAATGCGGAAAACAGGCAAAAAAAGGGCCGCGCCTCGCGGCACGGCCCTGTCTGCCGGGTTGCTGCCGGCTGTTGCTGCCGGATGAGCAAGTCGCCGGGCGCTCAGCGCACCTTGCCTTCCTTCCAGGCGGTCAGCAGCTTGTTGTAGTCGATGGTCTCGCCCTTCGGCTTCTCGTTGGCCAGCTTCTTCCACGGAGCGTGGTCGTCGCTCAGGTACTTGGCCGGATCGCCCTTCGGATTGAGCTTGGGCGCGCACTTGGCCATGCCGGCGCGTTCCAGGCGGGCCATCACGTTGTCCATCTCGTCGGCCAGGTTGTCCATGGCCTTCTGCGGCGTCTTCTCGCCCGTCACGGCCTCTGCCACGTTCTTCCACCACAGCTGGGCCAGCTTGGGGTAGTCGGGCACGTTGGTGCCGGTCGGGGTCCAGGCCACGCGCGCGGGGCTGCGGTAGAACTCGATCAGGCCGCCGTACTTGTTGGCGTTCTGCGTGAAGTAGTCCGAGCGGATGTCGCTGTCGCGGATGAAGGTCAGGCCGGTGATCGACTTCTTCAGCGAGGTGGTCTTGGCGGTGATGAACTGCGCGTAGAGCCATGCGGCGGCCGTCTTGTTGGCGTCGTGGCCCTTGAAGAAGGTCCACGAGCCCACGTCCTGGTAGCCGTTCTGCATGCCCTGCTTCCAGTACGGGCCGTTCGGGCCGGGGGCCATGCGCCACTTGGGCGAGCCGTCGTCGTTCACCACGGGCAGGCCCTTCTTGGTCATGTCGGCGGTGAAGGCCGTGTACCAGAAGATCTGCTGGGCGATCTGGCCCTGCGCGGGCACCGGGCCGGATTCGCCGAAGGTCATGCCCATGGCTTCCTTGGGCGCGTACTTCTTCATCCAGTCGATGTACTTGGTCAGCGCATACACGGCGGCCGGCGAGTTGGTCGCGCCGCCGCGGGCCACCGAGGCGCCGGTGGGCGTGCACTTGTCGGCCGCCACGCGGATGCCCCATTCGTCGATCGGCATGCCGTTGGGGATGCCCTTGTCGGCCGCGCCGGCCATCGACAGCCATGCGTCGGTGAAGCGCCAGCCCAGCGACGGGTCCTTCTTGCCGTAGTCCATGTGGCCATAGATCGGCTTTCCGTCGATGGTCTTCACGTCGGTGCTGAAGAACTCGGCGATGTCCTCGTACGCGCTCCAGTTCAGCGGCACGCCCAGGTCGTAGCCGTACTTGGCCTTGAACTTGTCCTGCAGGTCCTTGCGCGCGAACAGGTCGGCGCGGAACCAGTACAGGTTGGCGAACTGCTGGTCGGGCAGTTGGTAGAGCTGGCCGTCGGGCGCGGTGGTGAAGCTGGTGCCGATGAAGTCCTTCAGGTCGAGGCCGGGGTTGGTGAACTCCTTGCCGGCGCCGCCCATGTACTCGGTCAGCGACATGATCTTGCCGTAGCGGTAGTGCGTGCCGATCAGGTCGGAGTCGGAGACCCAGCCGTCATAGATCGACTTGCCCGACTGCATCGAGGTCTGCAGCTTCTCGACGACGTCGCCTTCCTGGATCAGGTCGTGCTTGACCTTGATGCCGGTGATTTCCTCGAAGGCCTTGGCCAGCGTCTTCGATTCGTACTCGTGGGTGGTCAGGGTCTCGGAGACGACGGAAATCTCCTTCACGCCCTTGGCCTGCAGTTTCTTGGCTGCTTCGATGAACCACTTCATCTCGTCCATCTGCTTGTCCTTGGACAAGGTCGATGGCTGGAACTCGCTGTCGATCCACTTCTTGGCTTCGGCCTCGCCGGCCGTTGCCGCACCATGCGCGGCGAACATCGCCGCCGCAAGTGCCAATGCCGTGTAGCGCATCTTCATGGAACTGTCTCCTCGGTTGTTGCTTCCCCGGTGTTTTGTCCGATCACGGCTCCGGGGAGGCGGAGAGCCGGAACGCTTTTGGAAATCAGGAAAGAAGCGGAACGGGCCCCTCAGCCCTTGCGCATGATGAGCGCGAGCAGGCCCATCGACAGCACGAAGCTGATCCACACCGAGGGCTCGGCCTCGAGGCTGAACCACTCCTGGAACTTGCCCGCCAGGCCGACGAAGATCAGGTTCACGTAGGCCGCCGACAGCAGCCCGATGAAGAGCCTGTCGCCGCGCGTGGTGGCCATCGGCAGCCAGCCGCGCCGCAGCGTGGTGGGCGACTTGAACTCCCAGATCGTCATGCCGACCAGCATCAGCGCGATGCAGATGAAGAACACGGCCACCGGAGTGGTCCAGACCATCCAATCGAACATATCCGTGCCTCCTCAAACACGACCCATCGCGAAACCCTTCGCGATGTAGTGACGCACGAACCAGATCACGATGGCCCCCGGCACGATGGTGAGCACGCCGGCCGCGGCCAGCGTTGCCCAGTCCATGCCCGATGCGCTCACGGTGCGCGTCATCGTCGCCACGATGGGCTTGGCGTTCACGCTGGTGAGCGTGCGCGCCAGCAGCAGCTCGACCCAGCTGAACATGAAGCAGAAGAACGCCGCCACGCCCACGCCGGCCTTGATGAGCGGCAGGAAGATCGTGAGGAAGAAGCGCGGGAACGAGTAGCCGTCGATGTAGGCCGTCTCGTCGATCTCGCGCGGAATGCCGCTCATGAAGCCTTCGAGGATCCACACCGCCAGCGGCACGTTGAACAGCAGGTGCGCAAGCGCCACGCCCAGGTGCGTGTCCATCAGCCCGACCGTGCTGTAGAGCTGGAAGAACGGCAGCAGGAACACCGCGGGCGGCGTCATGCGGTTGGTCAGCAGCCAGAAGAAGACGTGCTTGTCGCCCAGGAACGAATAGCGCGAGAAGGCGTACGCCGCCGGCAGCGCCACGGTGAGCGAGATCACCGTGTTGATCGCCACGTAGATCAGGCTGTTGATGTAGCCCGAGTACCACGACTCGTCGGTGAAGATGCGCGCGTAGTTCGCCCAGGTGAGCTGCTGCGGGAAGAACGAGAAGCTCGACAGGATCTCCTCGTTCGTCTTGAAGCTCATGTTGATCATCCAGTAGATGGGCAACAGCGCGAACAGGATGTACAGCACCAGGAAGATGCTGCGCTTGTGAAATCTCTTCTCGTTCATTTCTCCACCTCCGCTTCCTGCGTGCCGACCCGCTGCATCCAGTTGTAGAGCACGAAGCACAGCAGCAGGATGATGAGGAAGTAGATCAGCGAGAACGCCGCCGCCGGCCCCAGGTCGAACTGGCCCACGGCCTTCTGCGTGAGGTACTGGCTCAGGAAGGTGGTGGCGTTGCCCGGCCCGCCGCCCGTCAGCACGAAGGGCTCGGTGTAGATCATGAAGCTGTCCATGAAGCGCAGCAGCACCGCGATCATGAGCACGCCGCGCATCTTGGGCAGCTGGATGTAGCGGAACACCGCGAACTTGCTCGCGCCATCGATGCGCGCGGCCTGGTAGTAGGCGTCGGGAATGGAGCGCAGGCCCGCATAGCAAAGCAGCGCCACAAGCGGCGTCCAGTGCCACACGTCCATCACCAGCACCGTGAGCCACGCGTCGGTGGCGCTGCCGGTGTAGTTGTAGTCGATGCCCAGCTTCTGCAGCGCATGGCCCAGCAGGCCGATGTCGGCGCGGCCGTAGATCTGCCAGATGGTGCCGACCACGTTCCAGGGAATCAGCAGCGACAGGGCAACCACCACCAGCACGGCGGAAGACTTCCAGCCCTTGGCCGGCATCGACAGCGCCAGGCCGATGCCCAGCGGAATCTCCACCAGCAGCACCGACAGCGAGAAGCCCAGCTGGCGCCACAGCGCCTGGTGCAGCTCGTCGTCGCGCATCACCGCGGCGAACCATTCGGTTCCCACGAACACGCGCCGCTCGGGCGAGATGATGTCCTGCACCGAGTAGTTGACCACCGTCATGAGCGGCACGATGGCCGAGAAGGCCACGCAGACCAGCACCGGCAGCACCAGCCACCATGCCTTCTGGTTGATCGGCTTGTTGGTAGCGTTCACTGCAATACCTCCGTGCTTCGCACTCCGGTGCGAGCTTGCTTGGGGCGGCCCGGCACTGCGCTCATGCGACCAGCTCCTCATCCTTGTAATAGCAGGTGTGCGTGTCGAGCACCCGCACCCACACCGTGTCTCCCACCGCCGGAGGGCGGTCGTCCGAATGCAGCCGCACCTTCAGCAGGCTGCCGCCGGCCTCCACCGTCAGCATCACGTGCGTGCCCACGTCCTGCACCTGCTTCACCACGGCAGGCACGGCGCCGGCCGCGCCCGCGTTCGACAGGCGCAGGTACTCGGGGCGGATGCCGATCTTCAGCGGACCGTGCGGCAGTTCGCGCGTGGGCACCAGCGGCGTTCCCGCCACTTCGATAGTGCCGTTGCCGCTTTGCGCCGACAGGAAGTTCATGCCCGGCGAGCCGATGAAATGCCCGACGAAGGTGTGGGCCGGCCGCTCGAAGAGCGCGTCGGCGCTGCCCACCTGCACAGCCTTGCCCCGCGTCATCACCACCACCTCTTCGGCGAAGGTGAGAGCCTCCACCTGGTCGTGCGTCACGTAGATCAGCGTGAGCTTCAGCTCGCGATGGATCTGCTTGAGCTTGCGGCGCAGCTGCCATTTCAGGTGCGGGTCGATCACGGTGAGCGGCTCGTCGAAGAGCACCGCCGACACGTCGCTGCGCACCAGCCCGCGACCGAGCGAGATCTTCTGCTTGGCGTCGGCAGCGAGGCCCGCCGCGCGCTGGTTGAGCTGCCCGCTCATGTCGAGCATCTCGGCGATCTCGCCGACGCGCTTCCTGATCTGGTCGGCCGGCATCTTGCGGTTGCGCAAGGGGAACGCGAGGTTCTCGGCCACGGTCATGGTGTCGTAGATCACCGGGAACTGGAACACCTGCGCGATGTTGCGTTCCTGCGGCGTGGCGCGCGTCACGTCGCGGCCGTCGAAGGTCACGGTGCCCTGCGAAGGCACGAGCAGGCCCGAGATGATGTTGAGCATGGTCGTCTTGCCGCAGCCCGAAGGGCCGAGCAAGGCGTACGCGCCGCCGTCGCGGAAGCTCATCTTCAACGGAAGCAGCGCGTAGTCGCTGTCCTGCGTGGGGTTCGGGCGGTAGGCGTGGGCGAGGTCGAGGTCGATGCGTGCCATGGCTAGTCTCCCTTGCGCCACGCGGGCGCCAGCGCCAGCTTTTCGCCGGCATCGAACACATACGCCTGCGACGCGCTGAAGTACAGCGTGAGCGAGGCACCCAGCTCGAAGCGGTGCACGCCGGTGAGCTGCGCCACCAGCTCGCCGACGGCCGTCTCCACGTGCACGAAGGTGTCGGAGCCCGAGATCTCGGCCAGCTCCACCTTGCCGGGCAGGGCGATGTCGCCCTCCCCCGCATCGACGTTCAGCGCGCTCGCACGCAGGCCCACGGTGACGGGGCCCGAGACGCTCTCGGGCAACGCCAGCGAAAGCGCGGGCCCGCCAGCCATCTGCACGCGGCCGGCGCTGGCGGTGCCGGCCAGCAGATTCATCGGCGGATCGCTGAAGGCGCGCGCCACCCGCAGCGACTGCGGCGCGTGGAAGACCTCGGCCGTGGGGCCGTACTGCAGCAGTTCGCCGGCATCCATCACCGCGGTGTAGCCGCCCAGCAGCAATGCTTCGCCGGGCTCGGTGGTCGCGTAGATCACGGTCGAATCGCCGGTGGCGAAGAGCTGCGTGAGCTCCTCGCGCAGGCCTTCGCGCAGCTTGTAGTCGAGGTTGACCAGAGGCTCGTCGAGCAGCATCAGCGGCGCGTTCTTGGCGAGCGCGCGCGCCAGGGCCACGCGCTGCTGCTGGCCGCCCGACAGCTCCTGCGGATAGCGGTCGAGGAACATGCCGATGTGCAGCTTGTCGGCCAGCGCCTTCACCCGCGCATCGATGTTCGATTCACCGCGCAGCTTGAGCGGCGAGGCGATGTTGTCCGCCACCTTGAGCGACGGGTAGTTGATGAACTGCTGGTAGACCATCGCGACGTTGCGTTCGCGCACCGGCATGCCGGTCACGTCCTTGCCGTCGACCAGCACCTTGCCCGTGGTGGGTGTGTCGAGCCCCGCCATCAGCCGCATCAGGCTGGTCTTGCCGGCCTGCGTGGCGCCCAGGAGCACGGTGACCGCGCCGCTCTTCGGCGCGATGCTCTGCTCGTAGAGCCATGTCTGCGCACCCACCTTCTTGGTGACGCGCTCGAGTGTCAATTGCATTGGCGCTCTTCCCCTTCTCTCGTCCCTGTGTCCGGCCCGGCTGTCGCCGGCACGGGCTTGTTGTCAATGTTGCTGTTGCTGCAGCCAGCGCGCGACCTGCTCGCGCTGCTCCGGCATGTAGTGCAGCCCCAGCTTGGAGCGGCGCCAGAGCACGTCGTCGGCGCTCACGGCCCATTCGTTGTCCTGCAGGAAGCGCAGTTCGCGCTCATGCAGGCCGGGCGCAACCTCGAGGCCCAGGTCTGCCATGGCCTTCGCGTCGCCCAGCAGATCGGCAATGCGCGCACCGTAGGCCCGCGCGAGGCGGCGCGCGAGTTGGCTGCCGAGCCACGGATACCTTGCCTCCACGGCTTCGACGAAGCGCTCGAAATCCTCGTCGGGGCGCCTGGCGGGGCCGATCCAGGACGACAGGTCTCCGCCTGCGAGGAACGCGCCGTCGGTCCAGGCCGGGCGCTGTTGCGCAGACTGTCCCAGCATCCGCCCTACCTCGTCGGCGGCGTCCTCGGCCAGCTTGCGGAAGGTGGTGATCTTTCCGCCCCACACCGACAGCAGCGGCGCGGCCGCGGTGTTCGACTCCAGCATGTAGTCGCGCGTGACGGCGGAAGGGTCGCCCGAGTCGTCGTCCAGCAGCGGGCGCACGCCCGAATAGGTCCACACCACGTCCGAAGGCGCGATGGGCTTCTCGAAATAGCGGCTGGCCTGGGTGCAGAGGTACTCGACCTCCTCCTCGGCAATGCGCGCGGCGCCGGGGTCGTCGCCGGTGAGTTCGATGTCGGTGGTGCCGATCAGCGTGAACTCGTCCTGGTAGGGAATGGCGAAGATGATCCGCTTGTCGGGGTTCTGGAAGATGTAGGCGTGGTCGTGCTCGAAGAGGCGCGGCACCACGATGTGGCTGCCCTTCACCAGGCGCAGGCTCTTGGTGGCGAGCGCCTCGCCCTTGGCCGACCGGGCCACGCCGCGCAGGAAGGATTCGGCCCACGGCCCTGCGGCATTGACCACCGCGCGGGCACGCAGCGTGCGCTTGGTGCCGTCGGCGCCCAGCAGGGTGGCGGTCCAGCCGTCGGCGTCGCGCTGGGCATGCACGCAGCGGGTGCGCGTCAGCACTTCGGCGCCGCGCGCCTTCGCGTCGAGGGCGTTGAGCACCACCAGGCGGGCGTCGTCGACCCAGCCATCGGAATAGATGAAGCCGCGCTTGTACTGCGCCTTCAGCGGCTTGCCGGCCGCATGCGCGCGCAGGTCGACGCTGCGCGAACCCGGCAATACCTCGCGGCGAGCGAGGTGGTCGTACATGAACAGGCCGATGCGGATCATCCAGGCCGGGCGCATCGACGGGTCGTGCGGCATCACGAAGCGCAGCGGCCACATGATGTGCGGCGCGCTCTTGAGCAGCACCTCGCGCTCCTGCAGCGCCTTGCGCACCAGCGAGAACTCGTAGTATTCGAGATAGCGCAGGCCGCCGTGGATCAGCTTGGTGGACGAAGACGACGTGTGCGAGGCGAGATCGTCCTTTTCGCACAGCACCACGCGCCAGCCGCGGCCGGCGAGGTCACGCGCGATGCCGCAGCCGTTGATGCCGCCGCCGACGATCAGAACGTCGCAGTCGGTGGCAGGCGCGGGCGAAGCGGAAGAAGAAGCGCTCACAGGAATTGGGTCCGTTGATGCGTGACTTTCGTCACTGACGGCGGCCATTGTATTTTCGAGTTTTTTCATTTGGATTCCTTTTGGCGCGATTTTCCTCCGAGTTTTCCCTTAGGTCGATTCGTTTTTGTTCGCTTTAAAGTGGCGCGCCGAGTACTCTTGGCCTCAGTCTTCCCGCATTCCACGACGCCTCCGTGAACTCCAACCCCCGACAGATCAACCTCCTGGACACCGTGCGCGCGCGCGGTTCCGTCACCGTCGAGCAACTGGCCGACATGCTCGGCGTGACCCTTCAGACCGTGCGGCGCGACGTGCAGCGGCTGGCCGACGAGGGGCTGCTCACCCGGTTCCACGGCGGCGTGCGCGTGCCCAGCTCGACCACGGAGAACATCGGCTACCAGCAGCGCGAGACGCTGCACGCCGAAGGCAAGGCGCGCATCGCCCGCCGCGTGGCGCAGCTGGTGCCCAACGACTGCTCGCTGATCCTCAACATCGGCACCACCACGGAGGCCATCGCCAAGGCGCTGCTGCGCCACACGGGGCTGCGCGTGATCACCAACAACCTGAACGTGGCCACCATCCTCAGCGGCAACGCATCGTGCGAGGTGATCGTGGCGGGCGGCTCGGTGCGCCCGCGCGACCGCGCCGTGGTGGGCGAGGCCACCATCGACTTCATCCGCCAGTTCAAGGTCGACATCGCCCTCATCGGCGTGTCGAGCATCGAGGCCGACGGCTCGCTGCGCGACTTCGACCTGCGCGAGGTGAAGGTGGCGCAGACCATCATCGCGCAGGCGCGCGAAGTGTGGCTGGCCGCCGACGCGAGCAAGTTCAACCGGCCGGCGATGATCCAGCTGGGCACCCTCTCGCAGATCGACCGGCTCTTCACCGACGCCGAGCCGCCCGCGCCCTTCAGCGACCTGCTGAACGCCGCCCAGGTGCGCCTGGAGATCGCGCGCGACAACTGAAGACGAACAGAAGGAACAAGAACGAATGACGACCACCTACCTGCTCGCCCTCGACCAGGGCACCTCCAGCTCGCGCAGCATCGTTTTCGACCGCGAGGGGCACATCGTCGCCATTGCGCAGAAGGAGCTGACGCAGATCTATCCGCAGCCGGGCTGGGTCGAGCACGACCCGATGGAAATCTGGCGCAGCCAGCTCGCGACCGCGCGCGAAGTGCTCGTGAAGGCCAAGCTCAAGCCCACCGACATCCACGCCATCGGCATCACCAACCAGCGCGAGACCACCGTGCTGTGGGACCGCAGGACGGGCCAGCCGGTGCACCACGCCATCGTCTGGCAGGACCGCCGCGCCGAGCCGCTGTGCGCGCAGCTGCGCGAAGAAGGCATGGCCGACACCATCCGCGAGAAGACCGGCCTCGTCATCGACGCCTACTTCTCCGGCACCAAGCTGCGCTGGCTGCTCGACAACGTGCCCGGCGCGCGCGAGCAGGCCGCGCGCGGCGAGCTCGCCTTCGGCACCGTCGACAGCTGGCTAATGTGGCAGCTCACCGGCGGCAAGGTGCATGTGACCGACGTGAGCAACGCCTCGCGCACCATGCTCTTCAACGTGCACGCCAACGAGTGGGACGCCGACCTGCTGAAGGCGCTCGACATTCCCGCCTCGCTGATGCCGAAGGTGCAGCCCTCGAGCTCGCACTTCGCGGATACCGACGCAGCGCTGCTGGGCCACGCGCTGCCCATCGGCGGCGTGGCCGGCGACCAGCAGAGCGCCCTCTTCGGCCAGGCCTGCTTCGAGGCCGGCATGGCCAAGAACACCTACGGCACCGGCTGCTTCCTGCTGATGCACACCGGCGGCGCGTTCCAGCCCTCGCACAACGGCCTGCTCGTGACCAGCGCGGCGCAGACCGATGCGACGCCGCAGTACGCAATGGAAGGCAGCGTGTTCGTCGGCGGCGCCGTGGTGCAGTGGCTGCGCGACGGCCTCAAGGCCATCAAGGGCAGCGCCGAGGTGCAGTCGCTGGCCGAGAGCGTGCCCGACGCGGGCGGCGTGATGATGGTGCCGGCCTTCACCGGGCTCGGCGCGCCCTACTGGGACGCCGAAGCTCGCGGCACGATCACCGGCCTCACGCGCGGAACCACCGTGGCGCACATCGCGCGCGCCGCGCTGGAGAGCATCGCCTACCAGAGCGCCGCGCTGCTGCAGGCCATGAGCCGCGACGCGGTGGCCGCCGGCGGCAAGCCCGTGGCCGAGCTGCGCGTGGACGGCGGCGCCAGCGTGAACGACCTGCTGATGCAGTTCCAGGCCGACCTGCTGGGCATTCCGGTGGTGCGGCCCGAAGTGATCGAGACCACCGCGCTGGGCGCCGCGTACCTCGCCGGCCTTTCGACCGGCGTCTATACCGACGCACGGCAGCTGTCGAAGCTGTGGAAGATCGAGCGGCGCTTCATGCCGACCATGGGCCGCGCGCAGGCCGAGGAATCGATGGCGCGCTGGGAGCGCGCCGTGCGCCAGGCCACGGCGACCTGAACCGCTCGCAGGGCCGCCCTCGCCCTACCAGCCCCAGACCAGGCTGCGCTGCACCCACCCGGTGGCGCCGCCTTCGTGCCGCACCTTGACCCAGTTGCCGCGCCGTTCGATGGTGCGCAGCACGTCGCCATAGCCGGCCCGCTTCACCACCGGGCTGCGCGCGCCGGGCGCGCGGCGCAGGTTGGCCGATTGCGCCTTCACCACGTAGTGCGGCGTCTTGTCGGTCATCGAACGGAAGACCCAGGCCTTGTCCCCCTCGAAGTCGCTGACGTGCAGCCAGGCGCCCTTCCTGCCGATCACGCGAAACGGATAGCCCCTGCTGACCGTCCAGTGCGTCTCGTAGCGCTGGCCGGGACCAGTTCGCATGTTCAGCGTCTTGACCGCCGCGCTGACCATCTGTGTCTGGGCGGCAGTCGCGGACGGCAGCAAAGCCACCCAGGAAAGAACGAAAGCGAGCAAAAGCGCGGGCAGCCGGCTGAATCTGAGCATGGAGCGGAAATTCCTTTCTGTGGATTGATGGAAAAGCCCATCTGGGCACCAGAGGCCCGATAAGTTCCGCGGGGATATCCCTGAGCGCACCGCCCGGCCAAAGGGCCTCGCCGCCATCGGGGCACTGAAGGCCTCAGCGCAGGGGCCGGGGCAGAATGCGCGCGCCCTCCCCTCCCCCGTTCCCCCGATTCGCCTCGCTGCGCCGCCTGCTTGACCACTCTGACCCCACAAGCTTCTCCGTCGCGCAACGCGCTGCTCGCCTGCGGCGTGGTCGGCGCGACGCTGCTGGCGCTCATCGCGCTGGGCCATGACGGCCGTCGCATCGCGCAGCTCGCGGTGCTCGCCCTGCCGATGGTGCTGTGGCTCGCGTGGCCATTGCGCAGCGCCCGCATGCGTCGCGTGCGCACGATGCTCGTGTGGCTCTGGGCGATGGGCTTCGCGATCGACGGGACGGTGCGCGCCTACCTGCTCGACACCTACCAGGCCGCGCCCGACGGCGCGATGGTCCTGGGCGCGGCGGCCAACACCAACGCGCGCGAGGGCACCGAATACCTGTGGATGCACTGGCGCTCGGCCGCCGTGTGGGGCGCGGTGCTGGTGGTGGCGGGCGTGCTCGTGGGCATGTTCGCGCGGCGCGGTGCTGCGGCAGGCGCGACACCATCGGCTCGGCCTTCGCGATGGATGGTGGCGCTGATCGCGCTGCTGCTCCTGCTCTCTTGCGTGGCCTACGCCAGCAAGCCTTGGCGCAGGCTGCATCCGGCGATCTTCTGGACCCAGTGGTTCGATTCCCTCCACACGCTGCGCTCCGCCTGGGCCGACCAGCAGAAGCAGCGCGACCGCCTGATGGCGCAGGCCAAGGCCATCGCGCCTGTCATCACGCAGTCCGGCCCCTCCACCGTGGTGCTCGTCATCACCGACAGCATCAACCGCGACAACATGGCCCTCTACGGCTACGGCCGCCCGACCACGCCACGCCTGCTCGCGCACAAGGCGCAGACCGGCGACCAGATGGCGGTGCTGAAGAACGCATGGTCGGTGGACGCCAGCACCCTTCCCGCACTTCGCAACATGTTCCACTTCGGCCTGCCCGAGGCAGAGAACCCGCCGCACGTGCTGGCACTCGCACGCGCCGCCGGCTACAAGGTCTGGTGGATCAGCAACCACGACGACCTCGCCATCGAACAGCAGCACGCACGCCTCGCCGACGTCGTCGACATGGTCAACCGCACGCCGGGCCGCGCGAGTGCTTCACTCGACGGCGAGATCCTCGACTGCGTGCAGGAAGCACTGGCCGACACAAGCACGGACCGCAAGCTCATCGTCGTCCACCTGATGGGCGCGCACCCGCACTACAGCCTGCGCTTTCCCGCAAACGCCAATCCGTTCGACGACAACGTCGATGCGGTGGAAAACGGCCTGATGAAGGACGGTCGCTCGGCCTGGGTGCGGCGCTTTCGGCAGGAGTACGACGCAGCGCTGCTGTATCACGACTTCGTGGTGTCGGAGCTGCTGCAGCAGACGCGTGCGCCGGGCAAGCCGGGCGAGTACCGGGCGTGGATGTATTTGTCGGACCACGGGCAGGAGGTGGGGCATGTGAGCGACCGCGCGGGGCATAGCCCGTCGACTGCTTCGGGTTACCGTATTCCGGCAGTGGTGTGGCGCAACGGGCAGCCGCTTTCGCAGGCTGCCGCAATGCAGCCGTTTCGCGCGGACTGGACGGGGTGGACCTTGATGGATCTGCTCAATATTCGATGGACTGGGCAGAAGCCGGAGCGGGATGTGCTGGGGGATGCCTATCGGTGGGAGGAGCCGGGGATTCCGGTGAAGGTTGAGTCGTTCTTGCGATAGTTGGCAAGCCGCACGATCCCCTGCCGCGTCAGAAGCTTGCGTTGGGATCGAAGCCCTTCTACTTCGTTGTCGAAGCCGGTCTGGGATCAGGAGTGGAGACCGTGGCGCCTCCCTCGTCTTCTATCCATCCCCGCCAAGTGCCTCGCCCCCATCTGGTGTTGACCTCATATTGGATGACGTAACTCTTTCCCGGAAGAACAGTGAATTTCAGATAAATGTGGTCAGCCGAAAACTGCGGGTGCGTCCTGAGGCCGACCACTGCCGTGTGCTCGCCGGGCGGCAGTTCCCAGCGATCCACCGGCCGAAGAACGTGAGGCACCCTCACCCCGTCGATCGACACGAGATAGCTGGCTGCGCGCGGTCCCGACTTGACGATAGCCAGGCTGGACAACGGTTGCGTCTCGGTGCCCGGCACGCGATACGGTGAGGCAGCGCAGCCCGCGAGCAACGCAGCAGTCGCTATCAGCGCCGTGACCGGCAAACTGATTCTTCTACGCACAATTCATCTCTCCTCTTGCAGGCAAGCTCTGCGCGTTGAAGTGCGAACAGTCATCAGGTGGTTCACTGTTTCCTGGCTGGAGTACTGGTCATGACCAAGTACTTGCCACCAGGCTCATCTGTCTGTCGGATACGCGGATACAGCAAAACGCCGCCCGCCTTGACGACGAGGGCGCAGTTGGGGTTGATCGAAAACACATAGGTCTTGCCGCCCTGAAACTCGAAAACCTCTTCGCCACTGCGCAATCCCGGGCCATAGGAGCGCGTATAGGTGCTCCAACCCGTCTGCCACGGTGGCATGACGGTTCCGGCTGCTGGAAAGCGTTCGTCGTCATTGCCGCCTGGCCCGTCCGGATGGCAAAGGCGTTGAGCTCGAAGTGCGTACCTGCCGGGCTTGATCTTCGCCACCGCGTATTGCCCTGGAATGGTTTCAAGTGGCGCTATCGCTCCTTCGATGGCGAAGGCCGTGGTGAAGATAACGCCTCGGTCCCACTTGTTCGAAGCAGTCTCGGCCTTGTTGACGACGTAGACAACTACTTCTCCAGTATCCGAGGGCGCGATCGGTAGCCTGAAATTCGCTACAGCCACTTGCTTTTCAGCGGGGACTTGAACCACTTCGGAAACGCTCATGCAGCCCGTAAGAGCGAGCAACGCGACTGCGGTGACCATCGCCCTCATCTCCTTCTGCATCTTTCTCATTTCACTCTCCCTCTGGTTAAAAATTTGCGTCGAGATTGAATCCGGCGTGCTCTCCACGACGGTCCCCGCTCGCGCAGCAGTCAGGCTCCGTGCAAGGACGGGCATATCGCGGCAGCTCTGGATTTGCTCGCTACCGCAAACAAGGCGGCGTGAAGTCAGGGCTTGACAAAGAGGACCAGTGGAGGACGCCCCTCGATCTTCGCAACGTAGTACGGGTGATCAGTAGCGACTGGCGCGGTCAGCCTGTACTGCCAGGTTCCGCCCGCCTGTTCCAGGCTGATGCGCGCGCTGTTGGCCGTTGTATGCTGAAGCACGTCACCGGAGGTGAAAACTTGCCGACGCTCCAGCCAATCGAAGAAGCCACTCGAATTTACGCTTCGCGGCATCGACATCAGGCTGATGGCGCTCTTGGCGATGGCCGCAGGGTCTGCATCCAGGGAAAAAATCAGATCGCCCGAAGTCGGCAGCGGTTGATAGCGGAAATTGAAGGTATACGGCGCTTCCGCCACCGAATCGCTGGCACGGACGAATTGCAGACAACCAGTATCGGCGTCAGCGAATGATGTAGCCGATGTCAGTGCGCCGGAGGAGGAATTTGCAGAACCGGTGACTGCAAAAGTCTTGACGTCTGGCACCAATGCGAGTTCTGCAGCGGTTTTCAATGCACACACGCCAGTCGCATGGCCGGTCGGATAGAAAAACAAGGTGCCACTGACATCGCTGGTGTAGGTCAGGGACAGGAAACGCGAAGATCCGCCGATAACCAAGCCTGACGAGTAGCTCAGGCTCGCCAGATTCAATGAGAGCGTATTCAACTCAACCGGCATGGTCGCCTCGACATACGTCGAGGTTGCGGTAGCAAAATTCAGGATCTGACCTTTTGCTCTCAATACATAAGAACCCGGGTTGACCTTGGGCATGAGGAGCTTGACCAGATTGGCGGTATGCGGGAAGAACAGCCCGGCAGAGCCGCCACGCAATGAGACTGTCCCCGCATTCGTGCCATCAGGATTCTCGAGCGAATAGGTCACAACGACCGCCGACGCAAACGCCGGAGACAACTCGATATCGAGATCACCGTTCACCGCGACAGGACTGACGGTATCGAGTGCCCGGCGAAGAGATGCAACGGGGGCAGCAGATGGAGCCGGTGCTGCGGCGGGTGGAGCTGCCGGGCTTGGTGCTGACGCCGGAACCGAGGCTTCGGCAGATGCCGGCGAAGCCACAGGTGCAGTAGCCATCGGAAAGGCGGCTCCTCCTCCACTGCCACTCCCACCGCATCCGTGAAGTACCCCGATCGCAAGTATTGCTGCCGCTTTGACGATTGCGTGTTTTTCCATTGAGAACCCTCCCTCTGTTTAGTAGTTGACTAGAAGCTTGCGTTGAGATTGAAGCCCAGCGCGACCTTCGCAGTGCGATAGCCCTCTGGCTTGCTGATCGGCGCGCCAACGAAGAAGTCGTAGCTCAGCTTGCTCCACTGGCCGCGCACGCCGATGACTGCGCCGGCCAGGCTGCGACCGAGCAGGTCGATCGTCGAACGGCCACTGACACGACCATAGTCGGCACCGACGTACAACTCAGCCCCGCTTTGCCCAACCGCCCATCCGATGTCATTGCGGATGAGCCAGCCGCGCTCGCCCATCAGGCTCGTCTCGCCGTCGAAGCCGCGCACCGTATAGCGGCCGCCGATGGCGAAGCGGTCTTGAGGCGTCAGCGGTGTGCGGTTCCACTGGGCGCGGATCAAGCCGGAATAGCGCATCTTCTGCTCGCCGAGTCTGAACGGCGCGTTGAGGCTGATGTCGGCGGTGTAGAGCTTCAGTCGCGACGTGCCCTCGCCGAATTCTTCTTCCGGCGCTGTGCGCGAGCCGAAGCCGCCGGTGCCGCGCTTATAGGCCAGCGTCCCTTCGAGCGTCGCCTCGCCGATGTACTCCTTGTGATTGAGGCTGAGCTCCCAGCCGCCGACCACCCGGTGCTGTACCTCGACCTCGGTGTCATCCACGAAGTTGCGCGACTCGCGACGCCAGCCCTTGATCGCCACGCTCGTCTTGCGGCTCTGGTCGCGGTAGACGAGGCGCGAGAGCTTGACCTCGGCGTTGTTGGACTTGCCGGCGTAGACGTAGTCCTGGTTCAGGCCGGCCACGCTCTGGTGGTACTGGCTGTTGGAGGCCGTGAGGCCCAGCAGCCAGTAGCCATACGGCAGCGAGTAGTGAACGGTCTGGCCTTCGGTGCCCTTGGCCGGATCGCCGAAGAGGTGGTTGTTGATGTTGTGGTTGGCGCTGACGTAGAACAGGTCGTTCAGGCCGAAGGGGTTGTCCAGGGACAGCGTGGCGCCGGCCTGGTAGCGGCCGGTGGCTTCGGTGCCGCTGTCGTCGAGGCTGAGGGTGACGCGCCACTTTTTGGGTTGGACGTACTTGACGACGAGGTCGCTGTCGCCGGGTTTGGCGTTTGCTGCTGTCGAGGGTTCGATCTGGATGTCGGCTTCGGCAGTGGGGGAACGCTTGAGGTTTTCTAGGCCTTGTTCGATGTCGCGCAGGTTCAGCAGGTCGCCTGGACGTGCAGGAATGGCTGTGGCCAGCAAGGCAGAACTGCCGAGCAACATAGATGAAGAATCAGGCGTCGTCCGAATGGCGGCGATTCGACCGGACACTAGCGAGAGGGTCAGCGTTCCGGTGGACAGGTCTTGCGGTGCAGCCAGCACGCGGGTGGTAACGAAGCCGCGAGCAATCACGGTCTGCTGTGCACGTGCAAGGACTACGTTGACACCCGCCGTGCCCAAACAGCGGCCCACGGGTGAATCATTGCCCTCGAGACCGGACAAATCGGCGACGGCCCATTGGAAGGATTCGGACTGCTCGCCGACCAGCAGCACACGACTGATGCGGAAGCACGGGGACTCGGATTCGGGAATACGCTGCGCAGGCGCGGCCGGTGTGGCCTGCGGGCGTTGATCAATGGTGCGCTCGTTCTGTTCGCGCAAGGCACGTTCGCGCTCTTGCTGGCGCTGCTGTTCGACGAAGGGTTGTGGTGTCGCAGGCGATTGCTGAGCCAATGCCATCAGAGGGGACGCGGCAAAGGCTGCGGCCACGGCCATGCTCGCGCGCCGATGCGCGCCAACGGGACGAATCATGATCAGCGCTTGAACTCGACCGCGCGGACAGCGGACGGCTTACCGGAGAAACCGCTCACGGTGCCGTCGCCACCGAAGAGGATGTCCACCGGCTCATCTTCCTGGGTCGTCCAGTACCGCCAGGTGTTGCCGTTCAGGTCCTTGGTGTCGCTGCGCGACGGATAGCTCAGCGACATCAGCACCTGAGGCTTCGTCATGCCGGCGACGACTTTGGCCGAATAGACGGCTTTCTGTACGTCGGAACTCCAGCTCGCAAGCGTCAGCTTGGGGTCTGTCGGAACAACGATCTGGCGCATCCAACGCTGCATGTCTTCCTTGCTACGAGCTGTGTCATCTCGCAGAGAGACGTAATCGCCGCCAATCGTGCCGTAAGCGTATTTATCGCGCTTCATGGTATCGATCACTACGGGCTCGCCGGCCGGCACGATGGCACCGCCCAGCGTGTTGGTGCTCGAAACCCAGCCGTAGTCAGGACGCAGGTTGCAGCAGGTGTAGCCAGTGATCGGCGGGGCAAGCTTGGTAGCGCAACCGGCCACGAAGAATGCAGCGGCCAAGACTGCAGCGAAAACAATGCTGCGAGGAAATGTTTGTGATGGTTTCATAGTTTCAAGCAAGCCAAGATCTAGCGAGAAGCGGCGGGACAACTCGGGATACTCCGAACCTCAACCGGCCGAGGTGCGTCGGGATCGGTCGCATCCATGACCGCGAGGCGGCAGGACATCTTTTCCCCCCAGACGAACTCGACGGTGTACGCGTGGTTCTCCGCGGGCCTAAAACTCACTGTCACGGGGCCGCAACTGCCGGTACGGTAGTTGACGTTCCCGCCGCCCGTGCTCCAACTGCCCGTGCTACGGACCTGAATCGGCTGTCCAGGCTTCGCCTCATGAACCAGATAAGGACTGGCACGAGTGCCAGCGCGCAAGGCACTCGCGATCCATGGGTAAACAATGCCATTGCCCGTATAGGCGGCAGCGCCCAAATGCTGAAAACCCTGACAAGGCGTTTCGACGGTACTCACAGCAAACTGAGCATTGGCCGAATTACCGAAGGTGCGCATAACAAGCTTGGCGGTGCCAGACTCGACGTGCTTCAACTCGTTATAGCCAGTATTGGCACGCACGTCTGCCGCTGCCGCCTCCGGATTGATCTGCGAGTAAGCGCAACCGGCAAGCGCAATCACCGATAGGCATTGCCCAACCACGACGCAAAACGTGCGCCCACTTGATTTTCTCATTTCACCCCCTCACAGCAATCTATTAATATAATGAGACCAAATCTTCAACCCCAAAACACTCAAATCCCCAAAGAAGCATTCATCGACTCACAAATTTTTTCCAATTAAAGTTTTATCGTAAAATTTTTTCAGCGATTTGAAATATTCATCCCCCTCATCAACGGCAAGAGTCAGCACCCTCTCGATTTCAAGGCAGCCTTCTTTTAGCCCTTGAAAAAGCACTTCATTCACATCCCAAATTTCGCTTGAATGAAGTATTGTTGCCGCAGCCAAAACCAATGATATTGCAACAACCCCTTTCGACGACTCAGCATTCTCTTTGATGTCAAGTGTCGAAAACTCAAAATAAGGCTTCTCAGAGTCCAATTCCCAATATTCATTAAGGCGATAACTCAAAGCCCCCCCATCAACATGTATTTGGTCGCATTTCAAGAGATAGGAGTACACATTCTGTCGATCCAAATTAATTTTTTTAATCTTCTGAAATTCTCCTTTTTCATTTCTCGTCACGATCTCCAAATCAAAAGGAAGAGAATTTTGTTTCAATAGGAAAAGCAAGTTTGATTTCGTCTTCTCCAGTAATTCATCGACGTCAATCTCAATGAATTCGAAGCTTCTAGTTGAAAAGTCAAACCTCATTTTTTCCACCAATCTGGCAAGCCCATCCTTGCGCGACCGCTTTCAATAGTCACATACCCCTCCGCTGTTTTTACGACGATGGTATTTACTACGCCGGTATTCAGTGCGTTCCCCGCCAAAGGCCCTCCACGGGCAAAATCCATCAACTTCGCCGCACTCATATTTGGTGCATCAGCGTACAAAGTTACATCTTTCACTGAAAAATCGGCCCCGACTTCATTGATCTTCCTTGTCTGTGTCAAGAGGTACGAAGGGGACGCGGATGAGGTTTCCTTAAGACTAATCGGCACGGCCTTGCTTTGATTCTGTGAAACATACCAACCGTCAATAGCAGGGTAGTCAGAACCGGCAGACCTCCGTCCGTTCACCTCTTGGCCAGGGGTCAGTTTGGGCGCTCCAACAAAGTAGCCACCAACATCTTGGGTTAACCTTTCCATTTGAAGTACCTCGTGCGGCTTCATACCCGAGGTTGAAACCACATGAGGGACCAATGGAGCGTCCCGATTCGCATTGATTCCGATCAAGGCCGCATTGACCTCTGATATCTCTGTTCGTTTCGCTGCAGCCACAGCACCAGCCTCATTAATCGCCTGCTTCAACATCGCGACACGCCCGCCTCCACTGCTAGCCACCATCTTTCCAAGGCCCCAGCCCACGCCGCCTATAGCAGCCATTGCGTGGTTTTGAATGTTTTCCTTGTACCACCGCTGGTCTTCTGAGCTCAGAAATTCCGTACCCTGATCGACCACCATACGCAAGATGGTGCTCCCCAAGCCCTGCATTTGATTCTCTAGTCGCCCGACGGCACCCGGATCGGAGCGGATGAGTTTCGCCGTAACCATCTTGCCGCTCGCGATGTACTCTTCCTTCAGCGCGGTAAAAAGACCCTGCTTAACGCCATCAGGCTCCTTCTTTAGGTTGCCAATGTCAGTTGCCGCTGCTTGCAGTGCGTACAGATACGCTGTAGTCCCGGGCCTGACGCCCGGAGCAGCAAGGTTGTCATATAGGAATTTGCTTTCACTGAGCAGGCCCGAATTGATCGCATGGTTAGTGAACTCTGCCTCGTTCCGCGCTTGAAAATACTGCTGAGTGCGCCCCTGCCCGTCAACAAAGGTGGTGCCCAATTCGCGCCGAAGTTCGCCCAGGTACTGCTGTGCGACTCTGTCATTACCGTAACCTGTGAACGCCGAATCACTTTCGGCCAAGGCTTGCCGCCCCAAACGTTGCTCCCACTCATTGGCAGTTAGTGTGTTCCCTCTTTCATCTTTTGCATCGTTCTGCGCCAGTTGGAGTGCATATCGATGAATAGCCTCCGTCTCCGTCGGATGCAGTTGTCGATTGTTGATGTCGACGGAATAGGCGCTGGATGTTCCGGTATCTCCGCCGACAAGCCCACCGATTGCTGCAGCCGTAACGGCCCCCAATGCTTGGGCAACTGGCGTTGCTAGCCCCATGCCGTTGATGGCCGATCCGATCCTTGGCATCAGAGCCGCACTCGCACCTGCGCCGAGCGCCCCCCCTATGCCACCGGCAAGCGCGCCCGCCGCTGTATGCAAAGCAACCCGGTACTCCCCACCTTCGGCCCACTTCGCCGCCTCCGACGGGTCAGAGTTCTTCAGCTCGTTGTACTTCTTGTCTGCATACGTCCCGATCTCGCGCGATGCGTTCTGGTTGAACTGCTGCGTGAGCTGCGCCTGCGCCCGCACGTCCTTGACGATGGTCTGGGTGTTCCAATCCTTGACTAACGTGCCGGCGCTGCTGCTGTCGCCCGTTCGCACACTCTGATCGCCCGCGATGCCCGAGATTCCCGACTTGGTGACGTTAGCCTGGTTGGAACCACTGTAGCCGCCGATACCGGCGCTGCCGCTGGGAGGAATCGCTGACTGTCCTTCCTTGGGATTCCACGATGGCGCGGAATCGGCCTTCGTGGTGTAGCCCAGGCTCACCCCACCGCTGACCGCATAGCTGCTGCCGCTCGACTGACTGACATTCTGCAAGTCGGTCATGGTGAGCGCACCGCCCGTACTGAAGCTGTTCTTCTTGCCGTCGATGGCCGCCTGCGTGCTCTCGATCACCGCGCCCTTCAGGTCGGTGTTGCCCGCGACCTTCACATCGAAACCGCCATCCCCGGCCTTGATGCCCGACTGCACGGCCGGACTGACGAAGACCCCGTCCGCTTTCGCGCCGGCCGCGTTACCGCTCACGGTGGCGACTGCGCCGTAGCAGATCGGCGGAATGCACAGACTCACGCCGAAACCGCCGCTGGACTGCCGGCTCTGGCCAATGCTCACGTCCTGCAGGCTCTCGATGTCCAGCTTGCCTCCCACGTCCGCCACGACACGGTTGGCTTCAACCGTTGCCCCCTTGAGCGTGAGGTTGCCGCCACTGGAGATGTTGACCGCCTTGCCGCCCGAGACCTGGGTGGCGTTGTACGTGGTGTCGTTCTGGTTGTTGCTGCCCTGGCCTTTTTGCACGCCCAACTGGATGCTGAAGCCGGTCTGGGCGCCCGCACCGAAGGTCACACCCACATTGGCGCCACGGCTGGAGTTCTCTCCCACCGTCACGCTCGTGTTCTTGCTGGCTTCCAGGGTGACGTCGTTGTCCGCCGCCAGGTTGACCGTGTTGCCCGCGGCGATGGTGGAGCCCACGGCGTGGATGTTCGAGCCCTTGTCGCCCCCTGTGGCGACGATGTTGACGTTGTTCGCCCCCACCACGCTGGAGCCCACGGCCTCGCGGATGTTCGTGAAGCTCTGGCTCTGACTGGTGCTGCGGCTGACGTTCACGCTCACGCCGTAGCTCAGCCTGCCAGTGCCCCCGATGGCCTGCACGGCGTCGTAGGCCTGCTTGCCACTCAGGGCCAGGTTGACGGCACCCAGGGCCTGCATGCGGCCATCGCCCGTCTCGCCCATGGCCTTGATCGTGCTGTGTCCTCCCTTGAGGGTATCGGTGCCGACACCCATGAAGTTCGCGCTGCCGCCCACGATGGTGCTGGAACTCTTGTCCAGGGTCACAGACTGCGTGGTGTTGTAGGCCTCGTTGATGACGACGTTCTTGGCGAGGATGTTGACGTCGCCGCCGACCAGCGGGCCGGCCTGTCCCGCAGCCAGGATACTGCTGGCAGTCTGGCGGTATTCGTTGCCCGCCACCAGGGTCACATTGCCTTGCAGGCTGGCGACTTGGCTGGCCTGCTGCGTCGTGCTGATCTCGGCATGGGCTTGCGAGCCCTTGACATTGCCGATGGCCGGGTTGTACCACTGCCCCACCATCCCGGACTTGCTGTTGGCGCCGTAGCTACTCGAAATCCGCTGGTTCTGCGCGCTCTCGATGGTCAGGTTGTGCCCCGCCATCATGGTGATGTGGTTGTCCGCCACGACGGTTGCGCCCTGCAGCAGGGTGTCCCTTCCGCTCACCGTTTGCAGGCTGCCAGCCGAGATCGTGGTGCCGATGGCCTGAGTGGAGATGCCCGCGTCGGCGTGGTTAGAGGACTTCTTGTTGCCTGCGATGGCGACCGCCGTGGCATCGCCCATGAAGGTGCCGGCGGCCAGGCCCATGCCGAACGCCGTGCCGCTGGTCTTGCTTTGTGCCGCATGCAGCTCCAGATCGGTCTGGTTGGCGGTCGTGAGCTTGATGTCCCGGCCCGCGGACAGGCTCATTGCGTCGTCGGCGTGGAGTTGCGCCGCCTGCAGGCCGATGTCATTGCCCGCTACCAGCGTGACACTCTTGCCGCTCAGGCTGCTGGAAAGAACTTCTGTCTTCGCACTGGTATCTGCTGTGCTCGAACTGCTCTTCCTGAACAGGTTCTTAGAAGACTTCTGGGTGGCCGAGGCGGTATTCGTTGTGGCTTGGCCCGAGGTGATATTGATGTCGTTGGTGGCGGTGACGACCAATGCGCCGTCCACGCTCTGCACCGCACCTGCGCGCACGTTGACATCATGACCGGCGGTCACACGCACGTTGTCCTGCCCCTGGATGACGGAGCCGACCTCCCGGCTTTCCGAAGAAATACCTGCCGCGCCTGGTGCATTGAACACGAGCGTGTGCCCTTCGGTCACGGTGCGGAGGTTCACGTCATGCCCGGCACCGACGCCGACCGAGCCCGCGCTGACCAAGGCTGCACCGATCAGATTCACGTCGTGCCCCGCGGAAGCGATCAGCGTGCCGCCCGGGTTGGTGACGTAGACCCCGGCCACGCGGTCTACGGCACTGTTCGCACCCCGCGACTGCGTGGTGGTCTGCACATTGATATCCCCGCCAGCGGTCAGGACGGCTGCGTTCTTGGCGGTGATGCTCGAGCCGATGTTGTTGATGTTGCCTCGCGCATTGATGCTGACCACATCACCCACAATCCGCCCGCCGTCAAGGTTGTTGACGTTCGCGACATCGATCTTGACCAGGCTGCGCCCGGCGATGGTGCCGGTGTTGGTCACATCGCCCGTGCCCTTGATCTTCACGGCGTCCGCGCTGAGCAAGGCGCCGGAGCCGTCAATGTCGCCCGGCAGCGCCCGCACATACACCTGCGGTACAAGTACCCTCTGCGTCGAACCATCTGGCAAGGTAACGGTCTGCTCGACCAGCCAGACAATGTCGCTCGTGAGCTGCGCCATCTGCGCCGCAGTCAGTGCCACACCAGGGCGCAACCCATACTGCTTCGCAAAGGTCACCCCCGAATTCATCAGTGCGGTGTATTGGTCCTCATCGTTGCTGAACCCATCCAGATACCTATAGCCCGTCAGTCGGGCGACCTGCTCGCGGACGAGTTGTTGCTCGTAGAAGCCGTCCCCCAGGCGCTTGAGGATGTTGTTCGGATCGAACCCGAAACTGTTGAGCAGATAGTCGCTGCTGAGCCAGTTCCGGTAGTTCGCAAACCGTGGGTCGGTCTCGATCAGGTAGTTGCCGCCAGCTTGTGTACGGAACAGGCTCGCCTGCGGCACGTTCAGGTTCGGCGTGCTGGTGCGCACCACGGCCGGGACGGTCCGGGTGCCGCCCGCATTAGCTCCGCCAGTTGTGCCAGCTCCTGTGCCACTGGTACCAATGACCATGCCCACATTGGCCGCCACCTCTACAGTGACTCCAGGGCCCGCCCTGCCGGTTGCACCACTGGCGCCGCCACCGGTCGCACTACCGGACCCTTTGGCTGCGCTACCTGAGTTGTAGCCAGTGGTCGCATTGAGGTTCTCCTCGCGCTTGTAGGCCCCCAACCCGATGCTCTGGGGCGCGGCTACCAAAAGCACGTTGGCGGCCTGCACTTGGCCCTGATTGTTTTCCGCGCTCGCCAAGCCCGATACATTGACAGAGCCTGGCAATTGATAGCCTTCGTAGGCGGTTGCGGTGATCGTTCCTCCGGCCAACACCTGGCTGTTCTCGTTGTACAGGCGGCCATTGACAGTCATGCTGCCGCCCGAGATCAAATGCGCCGGATCGACGTTGATGGCCGTGTCAGTGACAGTGGTGAGGTTGTTGGTCCAGACGCTGTAGCCGCCCATGCCCACCAACTCGCCAGTGTCCTTGCGGTAGACCCAGCCGTTGACCGGATCGAGATTGACCTCCTCAAGCTTGTACTGCGTGGTGCGGCCGATGCCGCTGCCAAGGGGAGTTGCGGGCTCGATGCCCTTCTGAACACTCTGCGTGGTGATCGGGGCACCGCGCTGGATATGTACGTCTCGGTTGTTGACGTTGGCCATCGAGATGGACATCTTGCCCAGGGATTGGATGTCAGCACTCAAGTTATCGAGCGTGCCGCCCTGACCGGTAGCCTTGCGGCTGGCGTCGAGCGCACCACCGATGGCCATGTCGTTGCCACTGAAGATCAGCGCATGTTCACGGTTCGTGAGGTTGCGCGCCCCGATGTCCAGATCGCCGCGTGAGGCAATGGTCGCGGCGGACGTCCTGCCACCCTGAGTCTCGGTGTCGTTGAGCAGGGTGTTGGTGGCGATGGAGATGGTGTTGCCGTAGAGGCGACCTGTACCGATGTTGTTCAGGGTTCCAGCGTTGACCTGCGTGTTGCCCTGGCTGTCGATCAATCCTCTGTTGTTAAGGGTGCCCGCGTTGACGACCGTGTTCGTGCCTGACATCTCGCCCATGGCAGTGTTGTCGACGACGCTCCCATTGACCGTCAGGGTAGTGCCCGCAAGCAACTTTGCGTTGTTGGTCAGGTTGCCGGTGGTGCCATAGGTCAGATTGCCGCTGACGCTGATATCTCGGTTGTTGACGACGTCCTGCGTTAGCGCGACGGAGAGGTCCTTGCCCGTCGTGAAGCTCCCATCATTGCTGAATTTGGCAGCATCGATCTGGAGCCTGTTGGTAGCCGTCAGGGTGCCGCCCGTGTTCATCAGATTGAGCGTCTTGACGCTCGGATTCCCTGCGTTCGGATCGACGATCTTGAGGATGCCGTCCGCCGACAAAAGACCGCCCGTGGAATTGTCAACGGTGCCACCGCTGGTCACCGAGAGAGTCTGCGCAGCTCGTATGGCACCGGTCTTGTTTCCGAGGCCTCCGGCGTTGACTACGACGTTCATGCCCTCGATACCCCGATTCGTGCCACTCGTGTCGGCGTTGTCGACGCTCGCCGCGTTCAGGGTCGCGGCATCGTTGGAGCGCAGCAAGCCACGTGCGTTCAGGATCGCGCCGCTACTGACCGTCAAAGACCCGACCGCCTGGGTTTCGCCGCCGCCGTTGTCGTAGCTCGTGCCGGTGGCGTTGATAGTGACCGCAGCCTGCCCGATGACCTTTCCGCCGGTAGTGTTCGAGAAGCCTTGCGCACCTGTTGTCGTGGCGCTTAACACTCCCTTGGCGCTGATGAAGCCTTCGTCATTTTTGATGGAACCCGCGTTGAGCGTCAGCGTGTCGGCACTCGTGATACCGCCCTGGCTATTGGCATAGCCAGCAGCCTTGGTGTTGGTTAGCACCTGGTTTTTGGTATCGATGGCCATCGCAGCGCCAGACTGGATCAGACCGGTGTCGTTGTTCAGCGCCCCGGACTTCACGTCGACGCTAGCGTTCGCGGCAATGGTTCCCTTGGCGCTGTTGTCCAGCGCTCCCCCATGGGTGTCGATGCTCAGGCTGCTGCCGAAGACCTTGCCACCCGCGCTGCTCAGGCCGCCATTGCTCAACGTCGTAGCACCGCCGGCTTGTAATGTTCCGCCTGTGTTGTTGGTGGTGCCTGTGGTAGTCACAACCAGATTGCCGTTGACGGCCGCGGTCGTTCCTGCGCTGTTGTCCAGGCTGGCGGCAGTGATCGTGGTGTTGCCATTGGAGGCCAACGTACCGCCTGCGTTGGTTGCCGCACGTGCGACGGTTGCATTCAGGTTGCCGACGGCCGTCAGGTTGCCTGCGTCGTTCTTCAAGCTACCTGTCTGGACGGCGGCATTCCCGCTCGCCAGGATCTGGCCCGCCGCGGAGTTGTCGAGGGAATTCGTGACGGTGAGGCTCAGGTCGGAGTTGCCGGCTGCTTGCAGCTTCCCACCCTGGTTGGTCATCGAGCCCGCGCTAGCCGTGATGACGCCATTGCTGGCGATGGTGCCTCCATCGTTGGAAAGAGCGCCGCCGACATCGAGCGTCGTATTGCCAGGGCCGGCCTGCACAATGCTGCCAAGTCGCTGGTTGCTCAGTGAGCCAGCCTTGATGTCGATCTGTTTCGCGTAGGTGGTGCCGGCGTCCTGGTTGAACGCACCAGCGAGGCCGACGGCCAATGCGCCGTTTCCGGTGATCTTGCCGCCCGCGCCATTGAAGCTCCCACCCGCGATGTTCAGCGTGCCAGCGCCCGCGTGATCGATCTTGCCGCTGCTGTTCGTAATGGATGTGGCCTGGAGTGTCAGATCCTGGCCGTTCGTAGCGATGCGGCCGTTCGAGTTGTCGATGTTGCCACTGACGGCAAGGACAGTTGCGCCAGTGCCGGTCTGCACGATCTCGCCCCTGTTGGTGTTGGCGATGTTCGAGACGTTGATCTGCAACTGAGCGGCATTGAGTTGGCCAGCGTTGTTGACGAGGCTCTGGGTCGCTTGGCTGTTGGCCGTGATGGCGAGCGTGCCAGAAGGGCTCGAAGTAGCAATGGTGGCACCGCTGGTGGTCACATTGCCTTGGGTCGCCACGATCGTGATGTTGGCCGCGCCGGTCTGCATGCCTGAAAGATCGACGGAAGCCCCCTTGAACACGGCGTTGCCGTCTGCGAGGTTGGTGCCGGTGGAGGTCAGTGCCTGCATGGCCGTGACGCTCATGTCACCGGTGCTTTGCAGGTTGCCTCCTGCTCCATCGAGGCTGCCAGTCTGGATCGCAAGCGTCCGGCTGCTGGCGATACGACCAGCGGTGTTCAGGAGTTGCTGTCCCATGTTGAGCTGGACGTTGCCGCTCGCCGAAGAAATGGTCCCCTGGCTGTTGTTCAGGGATTGACCCGAGACACCGAGGTTCTGGTTCGACGTCAGTGTGCCCGAGGTGTTCTGGATCGCTCCGGCGACGTTGGCGGTCAATGTGCCCGTGGCTGAGAAAGTGCCGCGCGTGTTGTCGGCATTGCCGCCGACTGTCAGATTGACATCGCCGTCGCTGGTGAGCTTGCCGTCGACATTGAGCAGATCGCCGGTCGTGTTGATCTGCAGGCTGCCTGCGCGCAGGGTGCCGCCGCTGTTGTCCAACTGGCCCACGTTGGCGCTGAAGCTGTTGCTGACGTTGAGCGTGCCGCCCGCATTGCTGAAGTTCGGACCGCTCACTGCCATCGCCGCGACATTGAGCGAGCCGCCTGCATTGTTGATCTGCGGCGTGTTGAGCGTGATGGGACCACCCGCGTAGATCTTGCCGCCGTCGTTGGAGATGGTGCCGCCGGCAGCGATGACGCCTGGTGCGGGTGGCGTGTACGTTGCCGGAGTGGACGCGCCACCGGTGCTGGTGCCGCCAGTATCCGTTGTCGATGGCGTCGCGGAGCCCCCACCGCTGCCTGGCGTCGAGGTCCCCGGGGTTGCTGTTCCGCCGCCGCTTGTACCGGCGCTCACTGGCTCAGCACCGATCACTCCGCCACTGGTATTGCTCAAGACCGGCGAGGTAATCGTCAGGCCCGCCGAGCTGCCCTGGCGGATCGTGCCGCCACGGTTCGAGATATCGCCAGGCGTGGTCAGTTCGACGCGTTGGCCTTCCAGCGTGCCGATGTTCTCGAGGCGGCCTGCCGCAGTAACGACAAGTCCCCCTGCACCCGCGCCGATATTGCCGGCGTTACGCACGCCCAGACCAGCCTCGCTCCCGATCAAGACGATCTTGTTTGCGTACATGCCGCCCAATGCAGCAACGTCGAGCGCAAAGGTCGGAGCAGCGCCCGTACCCGCCGTGGGCGTGATCTGGCCATGGTCGGCGCTGATCTGATTCGCGCCGGTCACCACCTTGAGCTCGCTCGCCCAGATGCTCGCGTTGGCCTGCACAGCACGCGCAAGAATGGCCGCGTAGTCGGTCTTGCTTGCATCGAGGCCCGCGCCGTCGATGGTGATGGTTCCGCCACGAACCAGGAAACTATCGAGGCCGCCGACGGCGTTGAACTGCGGCGTGCCGGTGGTAAGCGTGGCGCGGCTGGCATTGATGAAGCCGCCGCCGTCGACGCTGATGCCCGCCGGGTTCGCGATGATCACTTCCGCGCGCTGGCCGCCCACTTCGATGTAGCCGCGAAGCTGGCTGGGCGTTCCGCCGTTGACCTCGTTGAGAATGATGCGCGCCGGGCCCGTGGCCAGATTGGGGTTGCCCTGAACGAACCCACCAAGCTGGGTCTGCACGTTCACCCGGCTGTTGTTCAGGATGGCGCCGTTCGAACCGACGCTGAACTGGTTGTAGACGTTGCGCGAGACGCCCGCGGCGGAAGGCGTCTGGATGTTGACCAGCGGCACGCCATTGGGTGCCATCAGTACGGTCGGGCGAAGGTTGCCGGGGACGTTCGGGGCACCGACGATCTGGGCGTGTGCGGCTCCTGCGATTAGCACACCTGCGAGGGCGGCAGCACCTGCGGCGGTCGTCGCCCTGCTGGCGCCCTTTCCAGTGCTGGCGGCCGTTTCCTGGACCACCATGCGCATCCCTCTGGCCGCGTTGAAGACCACGCGGTGCAAGTGCCGATTCATTGTTCTGACGCTCCCTGATAGTTGTCACGTCACATTCAAATCTGTGACGAAATGAAAGCTACGGGGCGCGATTATGAAAGAGCGGCGCTTGCGTTCAAGGAATTAATACATGCTTTTCAACGACTTAGGTGAGCCTTATCAGAAAGATTAATTCTTATGGATTAAATATTGTTGATATTTCACAACGTCAACAATTGTCAAAAATTGAAGCGAAACAGGTAAAGCATCGCCTTTGCCAGAAGGACGATGCTTCCTCATTTCGCTAGAAGATCAATGCGCCGGAACCAGAAAATCCTGGCTGATCCGAACCCCCAGCTCATTCACCCGATCGAGGAATTGCGTGAGATACGCATGCAGCCCCGTCGCCAGAATTTCGTCGACACGCGCATATTGCAGATCGGCCAGAAGTTTTCCGGCGCGGCGCTGCGTTTCAGCGCTCTGCTCGTTCTGAACCTTCGCAAGGTTGTTGACCACCTCGACCAGGCTCGCATGCAGCGAGCGCGGCATGTCCGCGCGAAGAATGAGCAGTTCGGCCACGCGCTCCGGCTTGATCACGTCGCGGTAAACCTTGCGGTAGACCTCGAAGGCCGAGACGCTGCGCAGGATCGCGCTCCAGTGATAGAAGTCGTACTCCTGGTCTTCCTCGGTGGCGGCGCCGAAAAACTCGCTGTTGAGCGCGTGGAACTTCACGTCGACCAGGCGCGCTGTGTTGTCCGCACGTTCCAGGAAGGTGCCCAGGCGCGAGAAGTAGAAGGCCTCGTCCTGCAGCATGGTGCCCAGCGTGACACCGCGCGACAGGTGCGAGCGGAACTTGACCCACTCGAAGAACTGGCCGGGGTCGCGCTCGAAGTCGCCCGAGCGCAGCATGCGATTGACTTCGAGCCAGGTGGTGTTCTGCGTTTCCCAGGCTTCGGTGGTGAGCGCGCCGCGCACGGCACGTGCGTTCTCGCGAGCGGCCTTGAGGCAGGAGACGATGGACGAAGCGTTGCTCTCGTCCTTGACCATGAATTCCATCACCTCCTTGGGCGCGATCTGGTCGTACTTCTGGTTGTACCAGGGCAGCAGTTCGCTGATGGAGAGCACGCCCTGCCAGCCGTACTTGGCGACTTCGGCGGACTGCGGCAGGAGCGAGGTCTGGTAGTTGACGTCCAGCATGCGCGCCGTGTTCTCGGCGCGCTCGGTGTAGCGGGACATCCAATAGAGGTGGTCTGCGGTGCGGGACAGCATCGTTCGTGCTCCTACTGCGATTGGCTTTGCGACTGTGCGGGAGCCTTGGACTTGGGCACACGGTCGGCTTCGAGAATCCAGGTGTCCTTGGTGCCGCCGCCCTGCGACGAATTCACCACCAGCGAGCCTTCCTTGAGCGCCACGCGCGTGAGGCCGCCGGGCACCATCTGCACTTCGCTGCCCGAGAGGACGAAGGGGCGCAGGTCGATGTGGCGCGGCGCGATGCCGGCGTCGACGAAGGTGGGCGAGGTCGACAGGCTCAGCGTGGGCTGGGCGATGTAGCCGTCGGGCTTGGCGATCACGGCCTTCTTGAAGTCCTCGATCTCCGCCTGCGTGGCGGCGGGGCCGATCAGCATGCCGTAGCCGCCGGCGCCGTGCACTTCCTTGACGACCAGGTCCTTCATGTTGTCGAGCGTGTACTGCAACTCGTCCTTGTTGCGGCACATGTAGGTGGGCACGTTCTTCAAGATCGGCTTCTCGCCGAGGTAGAACTCCACCATCTTCGGCACGTAGGGGTAGATCGACTTGTCGTCGGCCACGCCGGTGCCCACCGCATTGCAGATGACGACGTTGCCTTCGCGGTAGGCACGCATCAGGCCCGCGCAGCCCAGGGTCGAGGTCGGGCGGAACACCTCGGGGTCGAGGAAGTCGTCGTCCACGCGGCGGTAGATGACGTCGACGCGCTTCGGCCCGCGCGTGGTGCGCATGTAGACGAAGTTGTCCTTCACGAACAGGTCCTGCCCCTCGACCAGCTCCACGCCCATCTGCTGCGCGAGGAAGGCGTGCTCGAAGTAGGCGCTGTTGTACATGCCCGGCGTGAGCACCACCACCGTGGGCTCGGCCGTGGCCGGCGGCGCGCTGGCGCGAAGCGTTTCGAGCAGCAGGTCGGGGTAGTGCGCGACCGGTGCGATGCGGTTCTGGTTGAAGAGCTCGGGGAAGAGCCGCATCATCATCTTGCGGTTCTCGAGCATGTAGCTCACGCCGCTGGGCACGCGCAGGTTGTCTTCGAGCACGTAGTACTCGCCGTTGCCCGAGGCGTCGGGCGCCCGCACGATGTCGATGCCCGAGATGTTCGAGTAGACGTTGTGCGGCACGTTCACGCCCATCATCTCGGGGCGGAACTGGGCGTTGTTCAGGATCTGCTCGGCCGGGATGATGCCGGCCTTGATGATTTCCTGGTCATGGTAGACATCGTGAAGAAAGCGGTTGAGCGCCGTCACGCGCTGCACCAGCCCTTTTTCCATGCTGTCCCACTCGTGGGCGGGAATGATGCGAGGCAGCAGGTCGAACGGTATGAGCCGCTCGGTGCCGGAGCCGTCCTCGTCCTTGGCGCCGTACACCGCGAAGGTGATGCCGACCCGGCGGAAGATCATTTCCGCCTCTTCGCGTCGCGAACGCATCACCTCACCGGGTTGCTTCGCGAGCCATTGGTCGTAGCGCTTGTAATGCTGTCGAATCGCAGCTCCAGCGTAGGGAAGCTGCTCGTACATCTCGTCAAATTTGTGCATGGAACGACCAATCTCCTTGAGCTCGTAGCTTAGCAAGTTCAGGGCCAGTAGAACCCCTGATGCCAAGGCCGGAGACGGGCCGGATGATCTTTCCTCGCTCAGCCGGCGGAGCCCTCCTCGCTCCCCGCCTCGCTCGCTTCCTGCTTCTTGCGGGGCGACAGGAATCCCTTGATGCGCTCCCCGCTCTCGTCGCTGTAGAGGCTCGTCAGGAAGGACTCCCGCTCGGCCTCCAGCTGCTCGCGCCGGCTGCGTCCGCGCGCCGCATACACGAGCTGCTTGATGCGCGCCTGCACCTCGAACGGCCCGCGCGCAAGCTGCTGCGCCCAGGCGAGCGCGGCGGCACCGGCTTCCCCATGCGGCACCACCTTGTTGACCACGCCCAGCTCATGCAACCGCCTGGCAGTGCACGGCGTGCCGTCGAGCAGCATTTCCAGCGCGGCCTGCGGCGGCAGAGCGCGGGCCAGCGAATCGGTGCCGCCGCCGTCGGGCGAGAGGCCGACGTTGATGTACGACATCGCGAACTTCGCGTCCTCGGCGGCCACGATGAGGTCGCAGGCCAGGCTCAGCGAGAAGCCGCCGCCCATCGCCGCCCCCTCGACCGCGGCGATCACGGGCTGCGGCGCCTCCTCGATCGCCATGAGCCATTCGTGCAGCGCGTCGATGTGGCCGCGCTGCTCGGCGGCCGGCAGCTTTCGCTGGCGGGCCAGCCGCCGCAGGTCGCCGCCTCCGCTGAAGTGATCGCCCTCGCCGCGCAGCACGATGGCGCGCACCGTGCGGAAGCCCGCGGTGGCGCGTATCGCCTTGGCCGCCGCACGGTAGACCGAGGGATTGATGGCGTTGCGCGCCTCCGGGTTGCTGAGCGTCAGGATGAGCACCGGGCCTTCGCGGTGCATGTCGAGCCTGGCGCCCGACGCGGGCGCGGCGCTCGCGCTGGTGATGGCCGGAACCGCTGTCGTCATGAAACCCGCCCTGCGGTCACGCCCCGCTGCAAGCGTGGACGTCTGTACATGTTGCCCCCTTGTTACCGAGTTGTAGCTACCCAGTAAAACGCAGGATTCTTCGGCTTGGATTCGTGAAAATGAATACCTTTAAGCTACTTTTGACAATTAATTCACAGTTTCAAGAGCCCGGGGGCTCCGAAGGGGGCAGGCGGTGCTGCCAGTACCGGGCGCGCTGCTCCCGTTCGCAGACGACGTCGGCAGGATGCAGGCTGCTCCAATGCGCGGCGCCGCAGCGGGTGTTCTCGATCAGCCGCACGCCCCGGTCGAGGTAGCGCGCGACCACCTCCCGGGCCGGATGGCCGAAGCGGTTGCGGTACCCCGCCTGCACGAGCACGATGCGCGGCCTGACCTGGTCGAGGAAAGCCTCCCCCGAAGAAGTCTTGCTCCCGTGATGCGGCGCCAGCAGCACGTCGGCATGCAGCAGCTGGGGCGTGCGCACGACCAGCGCCGCTTCCTGCAGCCGCTCGATATCGCCGGCCAGCAGTGCCGCCGCGCGTCCGTTGTCGACGCGCAGCACGCACGAAACCGCATTGGGCTTGCCGAAGCTGCGGTAATCGCTCTCGAAGGGATGCAGCACCTCGAAGCGCACGCCGTCCCAGCTCCACGACTGCCCTGCCTCGCAGCGCTTCGACGCACGCATCGCCTGCAGCGGGTGCGTGGCCTCGATGGAGCTCAGCAGCTCGGCCTCGGGCTGCATCGCGAGCACCGCGGGCGCGCCGCCGATGTGGTCGGCATCGCGATGGCTCACCACCAGCGTGTCGAGCCGCTCGCCGTAGGCCCGCAGCAACGGCACCAGCACGCGGTGGCCCGCGTCGCTTTCGAGGCTGTAGCGCGGGCCGGCGTCGTAGAGCAGGCTGTGTGTGGCGGTGCGCACGAGCACCGCGTTGCCCTGGCCGATGTCTGCGGCGAGCAACTCGAACTCGCCCATCGCAGGCCGGGGCGCCTGCCACAGCAGCACCGGCAGGAGCAGAGGAACGCCAAGGCTGCGCAGCGACCACGGCAGCCGCATCGCCAGCAACACGCCGCCGCCCACGCCGCAGGCGGCCATCCACAGCGGAGGCGCTGCCATCGACAGCGTGGCATGCGGCAGGCCGGCCAGCCATTGCAGCAGGAGCGCGAGCGCATGCACGGCCCAGGCAGCAGCGTCCCACAGGGGCGGCACCGCCACGCCGAGCATCGCCAGCGGCGTGATCACGAGCGTCACCCAGGGAATCGCCACCGCATTGGCCACCAGCCCGATCAGCGACACCTGCTGGAACAGCAGCAGGCTCAGCGGCGTGATGGCCAGCGTGATGGTCCATTGCTCGCGGAAGAAGCGCAGCAGCCGAGCGGCCCCGGCGGCCTGCTGCTCGCCCGGCATTCCGGCGTCCGTCGCGAAGAGCACGCCCACCGCGACGAAGCTCAGCCAGAAGCCAGCCTGCATCAGGGCCCACGGATCGAGCGCGACCACCACGGCGGCGGTCAGCAGCCACACGTTCGGCCATGGCCAGCGCCGACCGGTGAGACGCAGCAGCGCGACCGTCGCGAGCATCCAGACCGTGCGCTGCGACGGCACACCCCAGCCGCTGAAGAGCGCATAGAGTGCGGCCAGCAGCACGCCGCCGACCAGCGCCGCCTGCTGGGCGGGCAGCCTCAGCATCAGCCTTGCGCTGTGGCGCCAGAGCAGGCCAACCACGTGCGCAGCGAGCCAGGCGAACATCGTGACGTGCAGGCCCGAGATCGACATCAGGTGCGCCACGCCCGTGGCACGGAACACGTCCCAGCCGGCGCGGTCTATGGCGTTCTGGTCGCCGGTGACGAGGGCCGCGATCACGCCTGCGCGGGCGCGGTCGGGCACGCGCTCGAAGATCGCATCGCGCACGGCCTCGCGGGCCCGCTCGATGGGGTGGCGCCAGGTGGAGTCGACCAGCACCGGCGCCACGTCGCGCGTGCCGCTGCGCACATGGCCGCTGGCATGCAGGCCTTGCTCCCACATCCAGAGTTCGCCGTCGAAGCCATGCGGGTTGCGGTTGCCGTGCGGCGCCTTCAGGCGCACCGTCAGGCTCCAGCGCTCGCCCGCGTGGAGCACGGCGACGTCGGCAACGGCCCGGGGTGCGCGGCTCCAGAGGCTGGAACCCTCGGCATACCAGCCGAGCGCGATGCGATCGGGGACGACGGGCAGGCCCTGGGCGCCGGCGTCGGCCCAACGGGCGGATTCGACATCCAGCGTGAAGCGCGTGCCGGCCTCGTTGCGCTGGGGCATCTCGGACACGACCCCCGTGACGCGCAGGTCCTGCCCTTCGAGCGCAGGGGCCAGTGCGCCTGCGGCATAGGCCACGGCACGCCACCCCGCGAGCCCCGCGCCGGCCATCGCCCCGCAGGCCAGGGCGATGAGCAGGAGCGCCCTTCCCGGCAGCAGCCGCCAACACATTCCGGCCGTTGCGGCCCACAGCAAACCGGCATAGACCCATGCCGGCCACAGCACCGGCTGCTGCAGTTGCAAGGCCGCTCCCAACAGCGAACCGCCCAGCGCCGCGAATGCGCCGGCAGCGCCCACAGCCCGGCGTGACGCGCGATTCCGCGTCATCGGACAACTCCCGAACCCATGATGCAAACCCTCCCCGAACCCGCGCTCAATGGCGCGTTAATTGCTAAGCATCTCGGCTAGTATGCGTCTCACCAGAGACATCTTCTCGATGCAATCTGCCAGCACAGCACAAAAAAACGCATGTCCATTCACGCCGCTCTACACCACGTCACCCACTACAAGTACGACCGCCTGGTGCAGCTGGGCCCGCAGGTCGTGCGCTTGCGGCCCGCGCCGCATTGCCGCAGCAACGTCATCTCGTATTCGCTGCGGGTCGAGCCGGCCGAGCACTTCGTCAACTGGATGCAGGACCCGTTCGCCAACTACCAGGCGCGGCTCGTGTTTCCCGAGAAGACGCGCGAGTTCAAGGTCACCGTCGACCTCGTGGTCGAGATGGCGGTCTACAACCCTTTCGACTTCTTCCTCGAGCCGCAGGCCGAGAACTTCCCCTTCAAGTACACGCCCTCGCAGGCCGAGGAACTGGCTCCCTACCTCGTGGCCGACCCGGTCACGCCGCTGCTGCAGGCCTACCTCGACAAGATCGACCGCAAGGAGCAGCGCACCATCGACTTCCTGGTCGGTTTGAACCGGCAGGTCCAGAAGGACGTCAACTACCTCATCCGCATGGAGCCCGGCGTGCAGACGCCGGAAGAAACGCTCACCAACGGCAGCGGCTCCTGCCGCGACTCGGGCTGGCTGCTGGTGCAGCTGCTGCGCCACTGCGGGCTGGCCGCACGCTTCGTCTCGGGCTACCTGATCCAGCTCACGCCCGACGTGAAGGCGCTCGACGGCCCGAGCGGCACCACGGTCGACTTCACCGACCTGCACGCCTGGTGCGAGGTGTTCCTGCCCGGCGCGGGATGGATCGGCCTCGACGCCACCTCGGGCCTGCTGGCCGGCGAGGGCCACATCCCCCTGGCCTGCACGCCCACGCCCTCTAGCGCCGCGCCCATCGAGGGCGGCGTCGACGAATCCGAGGTCGAGTTCGGCCATGACATGAAGGTCACGCGCATCTACGAATCGCCGCGCGTCACCAAGCCCTACACCGAAGACCAGTGGGCCGACGTGCTCGCGCTGGGCGAGGCAGTGGATGCCCGCCTGAAGGCCGGCGACGTGCGCCTGACCATGGGCGGCGAGCCTACCTACGTGGCCACCACCGACCGCGACGCGCCCGAATGGAACACCGACGCGCTCGGCCCCACCAAGCGCGGCTACGCCACCGAGCTCGTGCACAAGCTGCGCGCCGAATACGGCAAGGGCGGCTTCCTGCACTTCGGCCAGGGCAAGTGGTACCCGGGCGAACAGCTGCCTCGCTGGGCACTGTCGATCTTCTGGCGCGCCGACGGCCAGCCGCTTTGGCACGACCCCGACCTGTTCGCCGACGAGCGCTTTCCCACGCACTACACGAGCGAGGACGCGCGCCGCTTCACCAACCTGCTCGCGCAGAAGCTCGGCCTGACCGAGCGCTACATCCAGCCGGGCTACGAGGACATCTACTACTACCTCTGGCGCGAACGCCGCCTGCCGGTGAACGTCGACCCCTTCGACTCCAAGCTCGACGACGAGCTGGAGCGCATGCGCCTGCGCCGCGTGTTCACGCAGAAGCTCGATGCCGTGATCGGCTACATGCTGCCGCTGGAACCCGGCAACGCGAACCGCGACGCCCCCGCGCTCGAAGGCCCGGCCTGGAAGACCGGCCCGTGGTTCCTGCGCGACGACCGGCTCTACCTCATTCCGGGCGACTCGCCCATGGGCTACCGCCTGCCGCTCGATTCGCAACCGTGGGCCAGCAAGGGCGACTACCCCTACATGATCGAGCGCGACCCGAACGCGCAGCGCGGCGCGCTGCCGAGCGGGGCCGACTACCAGGCGCGCTACGCCATGGCCGCGGGCGATGCCGGCGGCGCCGCGACGGGGCTGGGTGCCGTTCCCTATACCTTCGGCGCACCGCCCGCCGTGCCCTCTTCGCTGCGCATGCAGACGCCGGGCGCCGCGAGCGACGGCGAAGGCCATGGCGTGGACGACAACGACACCGCCAACTCCGTCGATCCGACGGTCAACCGCCAGCCACGGCGCGGCGAATCCGCCCACTGGATCACCCGCACCGCGCTGTGCGTCGAAGTGCGCGACCCGCGCCGCGCCAACGGCCCCGCCGCCGAGAAGAAGGGCAGCGCCTCGGGCGTGCTCTACGTCTTCATGCCGCCGCTTGCGCGCCTGGAGGACTACCTCGACCTCGTCGCTGCCGTGGAAGCCACTGCGCGCGACCTGGGCGTGCGCATCGTGATGGAAGGCTATCCGCCGCCGCGCGATCCGCGCCTGAAGCTGCTGCAGGTCACGCCCGACCCGGGCGTGATCGAAGTCAACATCCATCCGGCCCACAACTGGAAGGAACTGGTCGACCACACCGAGTTTCTCTACAACGCCGCCTTCGAAACCCGCCTGTCGGCCGAGAAGTTCATGACCGACGGCCGCCACACCGGCACCGGCGGCGGCAACCACTTCGTGCTGGGCGGCGCGACGCCGGCCGACAGCCCCTTCCTGCGCCGGCCCGAGCTGCTGGCCAGCCTGCTGCTGTACTGGCACAACCATCCGTCGCTGAGCTACCTGTTCTCGGGCATGTTCATCGGCCCGACGAGCCAGGCGCCGCGCGTGGACGAGGCGCGCAACGACCAGGTCTACGAGCTGGAGATCGCGCTGAAGGAGATCGCGAAGAACCGCGAGATCTACGGCCAGAACATGCCGGCTTGGCTGGTCGACCGCACGCTGCGCAACATCCTGATCGACGTCACGGGCAACACGCACCGCAGCGAGTTCTGCATCGACAAGCTCTACTCGCCCGACTCCAGCACCGGCCGCCTCGGCCTCTTGGAACTGCGCGCCTTCGAGATGCCGCCGCACGCACGCATGAGCATCGCGCAGCAGCTGCTGATCCGCGCGCTGGTGGCCCGCTTCTGGGACGAGCCCTACAAGGCGCCCGTCACCCGCTGGGGCACCGAGCTGCACGACCGCTTCCTGCTGCCGACCTTCGTGAAGATGGACTTCGACGACGTCATCAGCGAGATGCGCCAGGCCGGCTTCGCCTTCGATCCCGACTGGTTCGCGCCGCACTTCGAGTTCCGCTTCCCGCTGGTGGGCCAGGTTCAGGCGATGGGCGTGGAGCTGTCGCTGCGCAATGCGCTCGAGCCCTGGCACGTGATGGGCGAGGAAGGCGCGGTCGGCGGCACGGTGCGCTATGTGGATTCGTCGCTGGAGCGCATCGAAGTGCGCGTGACCGGCCTCAACGAGAGCCGCCACGTCGTCACCGTCAACGGCAAGGTGCTGCCGCTGCAGCCCACGGGCGTGACCGGCGAATTCGTGGCCGGCGTGCGCTACAAGGCCTGGAACCCGCCTTCGTCGCTGCACCCGAGCATCAAGGCCCATGCACCGCTGACCTTCGACCTGGTCGACACCTGGATGAAGCGCTCGCTGGGCGGCTGCCAGTACTTCGTGGCCCACCCGGGCGGGCGCAACTACGAGACCTTCCCGGTCAATGCCTACGAGGCCGAAAGCCGCCGCCATTCGCGCTTCACCCGCACCGGCCACACCCCCGGCCTGCTGCGCACGCCGCCGGCCACCATCGAGTTGCCGGGCAGCCGCGAATTCCCGTTCACGCTCGATCTGCGGCGCTGAGGGGACATCCGTCACACTGCCCGAACGCCCCCCGTGACGGCAGTGTGACAATTACCCCCCTGTGGAACCTTTGAACGAATCCCTGTTCGACGCCCAGGCACTGGAGTTTCCGGCGGCCCTGGCGTCGGCGCTCGCCCCGCCCGCCCTGCCCGGCCATTTCGACGAAATGCGCGGGCTGGCCACGCCGGCGGCGCCGCTCCGGCCGGCGCCCGGGCCTTCGACAACGGCCCCAGCCCCGGCCGCCCCGCAGCTCTACGATGCCGCGGCGGGCCAGTCGCAGTCCCAATCCCAGGCGCAGCCCAATTCGCAGTCACCCACGCAGCCGACCACCCAGTCGCAATCCCAGGCGCAGACACAGGCCTCCGGCGAGCCACCGCCGCTCACCCCGGCCTGGAACGCCTTCTTCGAGCAGCTGGGCCCGGGCGGCTTCAACGACCTGCCCCGTCGCGCGGCCAGCCTGGAGCGGCAGATCCGCGACAACGGCGTCACCTACAACGTGTACGCAGACGCCAACGGCCCGCAGCGGCCCTGGTCGCTCGACCTGTTCCCGCTGATCGTCTCGCCGGAGAGCTGGAGCCGGATCGAGGCCGGCGTGCTGCAGCGCGTGCGCGTGCTCGACCGCGTGATGGCCGACGCCTACGGCCCCCAGCAGCTGCTGGCCGAGGGCCTCATTCCCCCCGCGCTAGTACGCGGCCACCCCGGCTACCTGCGCGCGCTGCACGGCGTGAAGCCGCCGGGCGACACCTGGCTGCACATCGCCGCTTTCGACCTGGCGCGCGGCCCAGACGGCAACTGGTGGGTCGTCTCCCAGCGCACGCAGGCGCCCTCGGGCCTGGGCTACCTGCTGGAGAACCGCCTCGCCATCACGCGGCAGTTTCCGCAGGCCTTCGAGGCGCTGCACGTGCAGCGGCTGGCCGCCACCTACAGCGCCATGATGGAAGGCCTGCAGCGCATGTGCCCGGCCGGCGTGCCGCCGCACATCGCGCTGCTCACGCCCGGCCCGTACAACGAGACCTACTTCGAGCACGCCTACCTCGCGCGCTACCTCGGCGTCACGCTGGTCGAGGGCAGCGACCTCACGGTGCGCGACCAGCGGCTCTACCTGAAGACGCTGCAGGGGCTGCGCCCGGTGCACGGCCTCATCAAGCGGCTGGACGACCAGTTCCTCGACCCGCTGGAGCTGCGCCCCGACTCCACGCTCGGCGTGCCCGGCCTGCTGCAGGCCATCCGCGCCGGCAACGTGCTGGTGGCCAACATGCCGGGCTCGGCCTTCCTCGAATCGCCCGCGCTGCTGGGCTTCCTGCCCGGGCTGGCGCGCCGGCTGATCGGCGAGAAGCTCATGCTCCCCGCCCTGCCCACCTGGTGGTGCGGCGAGCGCGCCGCGCTCGAATCGGTGCTGCCGCAGCTGGGCGACTGCGCCATCAAGCCCACCTACCCCGGCTTCGACGGCCGCGCGAGCTTCGACGCCGTGCTCGGCAGCCACCTCGGCCGGCGCGAGCTCGACGAATGGGCCGGCCGCATCGTGCGCGAGGGCGACGTCCACACCGTGCAGGGCTACATGCCGCTGTCGCAGATGCCCACCTGGGCCAACGACCTCGGCCCGGGCCACATCGCGCCGCGCGCGGTGATGCTGCGCGTGTTCGCGGTGAGCGACGGCGCGCAGTCGTGGCGCGTGCTGCCCGGCGGCCTGGCGCGGCTCACCGAGCCCGACGCGCAGTTCGCCTCGATGCAGCGCGGCGGCAGCAGTGCCGACGTGTGGGTGCAGACGCACGGAGAGGTCGACCGAACCACGCTGCTGCAGCCGCACAGCACGCCGGCATCGCTCGCGCGGCATCGCGCGCCGGTCACCAGCCGCGCGGCCGAGAACATGTTCTGGCTGGGCCGCTACACCGAGCGTGCCGAGAACGCGGTGCGCCTGGCCCGCCTGACGCTGAGCCTGCTGGGCAGCGAAGACCAGTCCTCACGCCCGCTGCTCGAATGGCTGCACCGCATGGCGCTGCGCAATGCGCTGGTGCCCGCCGGCGTGCCGAGCGCGCCGCAGTCGCGACGCGTGTTCGAGCGCGCGCTCATCGCCGAGCTGGGCGACGTGGCGCGCGGCGGCAGCGTGGGCTTCAGCCTGCGCTGCATCCGGCAGGCCGCGGCCGCGGTGCGCGAGCGGCTCTCGCAGGACACCTGGAACCAGATCGTGCGCACCGAGGCCGACTTCCTGCGCCGCTGCGCCGAGCAGGCCGACGAAGGCAGCTTCGCCGCCAGCGCTGCGCTGCGCGCCCTCGAATCCGCCAGCAACGCCCTCGCCGCCATGACCGGCGCGCAGACCGACCGCATGACGCGCGACGACGCCTGGCGGCTCCTGTCCATCGGCCGCCACATCGAGCGGCTGGGCTTCCTCGCGAATGCGCTGGAGGCCGGCTTCGACAACGGCGCGGTGCACGAGGTGAGCGGCTTCGAGGCCATGGTGGCCCTCTTCGACAGCACCATCACCTTCCACGCCCGCTACCAGCAGCGCCGCGACGTCGCCACCATGGTCGACCTGCTGGTGCTCGACGCCGAGAACCCGCGCTCGCTGGCCTGGGTCACGCAGACCCTGCGCGGGCGCATCGCGCGGCTGGCCGGCAGCGCGCCGGGCAAGCTGACGGCCCTTTCGTACGAGCTGCCCGATCCGTCCGGCTGGACGCTCGAACACCTCTGCGCCGCCGGGCCCGACGCCGACTACCCGGAGCTCGTGAAGCTGCTCGCCGGCTGCGAGACGGCGGCCTACCACGTGTCCGACGCCATCGGCACGCGCTACTTCACGCTGACCTCCGAGTCGCTGCGCTCGGTCGGCGCCTGAACAGGTACTCCCCCATGCTTCGCGCACTTCGTGTCGCTACGCACACCCCCTCGCCGGGGGCAACGCCTGCGGCCCGGCAAAGCCGGTTCCGCGGCGTTCCACAATAAGTTCAAGGAGAACCACCGCCATGCCTCGCCATATCACCATCAACCGCCGCTTCGCACTCGCCACCGCGAGCGTCTTCGCGGCCCTGGCCATCGCCGGCTGCGGCAAGCAGGAGCCCGCATCGGCGCCGGCCGCTGCCGCGGCCCCGCCGGCAGCAGCGCGCGTGCTGGTGGTGGGCACCGACGCCGCCTACACGCCCTTCGAGTCGCAGAACGACCGGGGCGAGATCGTGGGCTTCGACATCGAGGTGGTGAAGGCGGTCGCGCAGAAGGCCGGCTTCGAGGTGAAGTTCGTCAACACGCCGTGGGAAGGCATCTTCAACTCGCTCGCCCAGGGCGACCGTGACCTGCTGGTGTCGGCCATCACCATCACCGACGAGCGCCGCCAGACGATGGACTTCTCGCAGCCCTACTTCGACGCGCGCCAGCTCATCGCCGTGCGCAACGACGCGCCCATCAACAGCTTCGAGGACCTCAAGCCCCTGAAGGTCGGCGTGCAGAACGGCACCACCGGCGACGAGGTGGTGGGCAAGCTGCTGGGCAAGTCGAGCACCGCCATCAAGCGCTTCGAGTCGACGCCGCTGGCGCTCAAGGAACTGGAAGCCGGCGGCGTGCAGGCCGTGGTGGCCGACAACGGCGTGGTGGTGCACTACCTCGCCAACAACACCGCCGGCGGCTTCAAGACGGTGAGCGACACCAGCTTCCCGGTCGAGAAGTACGGCATCGCCGTGAAGAAGGGCAACGCCGAGTTGCTCGCCAAGATCAACCAGGGCCTCGAGGCGATCCGCGCCGACGGCACCTACGCGAAGATCTACGCCTCGTACTTCGGCGCAGAGTCGAAGTAGGCGGCCAGAGCGACGCACTCACCCGACTGGCTTCGCCATGCTGCTGCACGTCACCCACGAAACACGCTACGAATACTCGCCGCCGGTCGAGACGGCGCAGCATCTCGCGCACCTGAAGCCGCTGGTCACCGGCTCGCAGAAGCTCGTGAGCCACAAGCTCTCCATCGAGCCCGCGCCGGCACAGCGCAGCGAGCAGGCCGACCTGTACGGCAACGCGCGTGCCTTCTTCGCGCTCGAGGCCACGCACGACCGGCTGGTGGTCACGGCCGAGAGCGTGGTCGAGACCTCGCAGCCCGTGCTCTCGCCCGCCGTGGCGCGCGACCTGCCCTGGGAGGCCGTGCGAGAGCGCTTCCGCTTCCGCAAGGACGCCACCTTCGACGCGGCGTCGGAGTTCGTCTTTCCCTCGCCCTACGTGCCGCGCCACGACGACTTCGCCGCCTATGCCCGCGCCAGCTTCGTGCCCGGGCGCGCCGCCTTCGACGTGGCGATGGACCTGACCACGCGCATCTACGAAGACTTCATCTACGACGCCGACAGCACCGAGATCAACACCCCCGCCGTCGAGGCCCTCGCGCAGCGCAAGGGCGTGTGCCAGGACTTCGCCCACATCATGATCGCGTGCTTCCGCACCATGGGCCTGCCCGCGCGCTACGTCAGCGGCTACCTGCTGACGCAGCCACCGCCCGGCCAGCCCCGACTGGTGGGCGCCGACGCCTCGCATGCCTGGGTGTCGGTGTACCTGCCCGGCGAGGACGACGGCACCGGCGGCAGCCCCGGCGACTGGGTCGACTTCGACCCCACCAACGGCCGACAGCCCGGCGAGGACTACGTCACGCTGGCCATCGGCCGCGACTACTCCGACGTCTCGCCGATGCGCGGCGTACTGCATGGCGGCGCAAGGCACACGCTGAGCGTCGGCGTGACCGTGCAGCCGGTGGGGGAAGTGGTCGAGGGCCTGCCGCAAACACAGACACAATCGCCTTCCCAAGACAAGGAGTCCCAATGAGCGTCTACGACAAACTTTCCAGCCTCGGCATCACCCTTCCGCCCGTCGCCGCACCCGCCGCCGCGTACGTGCCCTTCGTGCAGACCGGCAACCTCGTGTTCCTCTCGGGCCACATCGCCAAGAAGGACGGCAAGGTCTGGACCGGCCAGCTCGGCGCCAACATCAGCACCGAGGAAGGCAAGCAGGCCGCACGCGCCATCGCCATCGACCTGCTGGGCACGCTGCACGCGGCCGTGGGCGACCTGAACAAGGTCAAGCGCATCGTCAAGGTGATGAGCCTGGTCAACTCGGTCGGCACCTTCACCGAGCAGCACCTCGTGACCAACGGCGCGAGCGAGTTCTTCGCCGAAGTCTTCGGCCCCGAGAAGGGCGCGCATGCGCGCAGCGCCTTCGGCGTGGCACAGATTCCGCTGGGCGCCTGCGTGGAGATCGAGCTGATCGCCGAGATCGGCTGAAGCTCGCACATCCGCGCACATCCGCGCACATCCACGCGCACACCCGCAACCGGCCGCATCCGCGGCACCCCATGCAAGAGGCCTGACGGCGATGGCCGTCGGGCCTTTTCTCTTCCGGGCCCTCACGCATGTCCAGACACGTTCCGCCACCGCCCGCCCCAGAGAGCGCCCTGCGCGCGCTCGAAGCCAAGCTCGGCGCTGCCTTGCCGCCGGTTCTCAGGGCCTGCTTTGCGACGAGCAACGGCGGCAGGTTCGGCGATCCGCGCAATCGCGACTGCGAATGGCAGCTCCACCCCGTGTTCGACGCCACCGACCGCAAGCAGATGAAGCGCACCGGCGAGGACATCGTCCACTACACGAAGCTGGCGCTGAAGGACGAGCGCTTTCCGCGCCACGGCATCAGCATCGCGCACGACTACACGCTGGCGCGCCAGCTGCTGGTGCTGCGCGACGAGGCGAGCGGTGCCATCTCCGACCAGGTCTTCCTGTTCGACGCCTTCACCAGCCAGTGGTGTGCGCCCTACGCAGCCGACCTGCAGGCGGCCATCGACCAGGACCGCATTCCCGAAGCCGTACAGCCCGACCCCGCACGAGCGCTGCCCGTGTTCCGCTACTACGCCGACCCGTTCGAATCGGGCGTGATGCGCGTTTCGAGCGAAACCTGCGAGTGCTGCGGCAAGGCCACCGGCTACATCTACGGCGGCAGCTTCTACGCCGTCGGCAGCGAATCGCACTTCTGCCCATGGTGCATCGCCGACGGCTCGGCGGCGGCGAAGTTCGACGGCGAATTCAACGACGCAGCCGGCGTGGGCATGGGCGAGGTCGAGCTGCCCTCGCCCATCATCGAGGAGGTGTCGCAGCGCACGCCCAGCTTCTTCAGCTGGCAGCAGGAGCAATGGTGGGCGCACTGCAACGACGCGGCCCGCTTCCTCGGCGAGATCGAGCATGTCGACCGGACGCTGCTCGCATCGGAAAACGCCGCCGACTTCGTGCGCGAGACCTGCGAGGCGGTTCGCCTGGAACCCGGCGAAGGCTGGCAGTCGCTGCTGGACACGCCCTCGGGCGAGCGCAGCTTCGCGGTGTTCGTCTTCGGCTGCCTGCACTGCGGCAGGCTCGGCGGCTACGTCGACCACAGCTGACGCAGCCAGCGCAGCCAGCGCAGCCAGCTCTGTCAGCGCAAGAACGCCGCGCCTGTCTCGCCACGGCGATGCGTCTCGACGACGGGACGCAGGCTGCCGGCATGCGCGTCGCCCACCACCGCGCCGATGCCCGCGCCCGGCAACGCCTCGTCCTTCAGGTCGTTCCAGCCGCGCTCACACGGCGGCGGCTGCGACTTCGAGCTGGGCGAGCCGCCGCGCCATGCGGCCGACGAAGTTCTGCGTCACATGCGGCAGCACGCGCTGCGACGGCACCACGATGCCGACCTGCAGCTGGTCGAGCGCCGGCAGCTCGAAGGGCCGCCAGATCAGGTCGCCGCGCTTCAAGTCCTCGATGAAGGCGATCTTCGAGAAGCACGAGATGCCCTTGCCGGCCATGATGAGCCGCTTGAGCATCGGCGTCGAGTTGCAGGTGGCGGCCGGCTCCATGTCGTCCCAGAACGATGCGAACTCGGGCGACAGCGCGGCGCTGATCACCGGGTGCGAACTGGAGCGCAGGAACGGATAGCGCGCGCATTCCTTGAGCGAAACGCTCGCGTGTTTGGCCAGCGGGTGGCCCGGGGCCATCACCAGCCCGATGGGCAGCTTCGCCAGCGCCACCGCCGCCACGCCGCCCGGCAGCCGGCTCACGAAGGTCATGCCCACGTCCACCTGGCCCGACATCACCATCTGCGGCACATCCATGGGCTGCACCGCGGTGATGGTGTATGTGACGGCGGGGAACACCTGCAGGAAGTCTTCCACCGCCGAGGGCAGCAGCTCCTCGAAGAACGAATCCATCGCCGCCACCTTCACGTGGCCGGTGCGCTCGCCCTTGAGCGCATCGAGCTCGGTGCGCATCACCTGGTACTGGTGCAGCGTCTCCTGCGCGTGCTTGAGCAGGCGCTCGCCGGCCGCATTCAGCCGCAGGCCGTTGGGCATGCGGTCGAACAGCTCGACGCCGAGCTCGTCCTCGAGCTTGTGGATCTGCCGGTTGACCGCGCTGGCGGCCACGTAGAGCCGTTCCGAAGCCTTGCGCACCGAACCGCAGCTCGCCACCTCGATGAAGTACTTGAGGATGCTGGCGTGCATCAGCCGGTCCTCCCGCGCATGCACATACGCATGCACATGCGCGTGGCCCGGGGCTCATCCGGCCAGCCGCGCGCCCTCCTTTGCGATGGCGGGGTGGTCGCAGGCCACGGGGCCGGCGTCCGCCGCCCCACCGGGCGATCCCAGCCCGCTGACCGCGGCGGCGAAGAAGTCGCGGTTGATGGCCGCGAAATGTGCCATTTCGGGCGGCAGCCGAAGGTCTTCGTAGATCGCCTGCGTGGGGCAGGCCGACACGCAAATGCCGCAGTCGATGCATTCATCCGGGTGAATGTACAGAGTGCGCGCGCCTTCGTAGATGCAATCGACAGGACAGCACTTGACGCAGGCGCCGTCCTTGACGTCGATGCAGGCACCGGTGATGACGTGGGGCATGGCATGCACCTTCGCTGGCGGGCCGGTCTAGCGGCCCAGCCACTGCGGCTTGCGCTTCTGCTGGAAGGCCAGCACACCCTCGTCGGCGTCCTGCGACTGCAGCGCCGCCACCAGCGCCGGCAGCCGCATGCGATGCGCCTCGGCCGGCGCCAGGGTGCCGGTGCGCCGCACCACCTGCTTGATGGCCTTGAGCGACAGCGGTGCGCAGGCCAGCATCTGCTGCACCCAGCGGTCGACGGCCGCATCGAGCTCCGTGCGGGGCACCACCTCGTTGACCAGGCCCATCTCCAGCGCGCGCTGCGCCTTCACGCGCTGGCCGGTGAGCATCATGCCCATGGCCTGGCGGTAGGGAATCTGCCGCTGCAGCAGCAGCATGCCGCCGTCCAGCGGCAGCCGCCCCACCAGCGGTTCGGGCAGGCCGAAGCTGGCCTCCTCGCAGGCCACCACGATGTCGCAGCCCAGCACCATCTCGAAGCCGCCACCCAGGGCAAGGCCGTTGACTCGGGCGATCACCGGCACGTCCAGCGTCTCGCGCAGCGCGATGCCGCCGAAACCGCCGGGACGCGCCGCCGCCCAGTACTCCACGCCCTTGAGGCTGGGGGTGTTCTTCAGGTCGGCGCCGGCGCAGAAGGCGCGCTCTCCGGCGCCGGTGAGCACCACGGCGCGGATGTCGTCGCGCGACTCGATCTCGCTCCAGATGCGCTGCAGCTCTGCCTCGGTTGGCAGGTCAACGGCATTGAGCACCTCGGGCCGGTCGATGGTGACCGTCGCGACATGGGCCGCGACTTCGAGGAAAACGCTCATGCGCCGGCCTCCTCGATCAGCGCGCGCGCCTCGGCGAGAACCTCGGCCGTGTGCTGCCCGAGCCGGGGCGGTGCCCGGCGCAGGCCGGCCCTGGCGCCCGACATGTGGATGGGGCTCCCGATGAACTTCAGCGCACGGCCCGAGGGCGTGCCGCCTTCCAGGATCATTGCGTTGTGCAGCGTCTGCGGGTCGACCAGCGCCTCGCGCATGTCGCGCACCGGGGCCGAGAGCAGGTCCTGCTCTTCCAGCTTCGCAAGCCAGTGCTCGCGGGTATCGCTTGCGAAGCGCTCGCGGAAGATGGCGTGCAGCGCGGCCTTGTTCTCGAACTGCGCCGAGAGCGTGGCGTAGCGCGCGTCGAGCGAGAGGTCGTCGATGCCCAGCGCGGTGCAGATGTCGCGCAGCGGGTTCGCCTTGAAGGCGCCCACCAGCACCAGCGGCCCGGTCCGCGTGTCGAACACGCCAGACAGCGGCATGGCGGCCCAGTTCACCTCGGAGTCCTCCATCATCACCATGGCCGCCTCCTGCATCTGCATGGCCAGCATGGAGTTGTAGAGCGACACCGAGATCTTCTGCCCCTCGCCCGTGCGCTCGCGCTGCAGCAGCGCCAGCAGGATGCCCTGCACCATGTGCATGCCGGCGGTGTAGTCGGCCAGCGCAGTCGGGTAGATCGACACCGGAACAGATGCATCGGCGCGCCGCGCCATCACGCCGGTGAGCGCCTGCGCCAGCACGTCCTGCCCGCCCTTGTGGGCGTAGGGGCCGGTCTCGCCGTAGCCGGTGCCCACGGCGTAGATGATGCGCGGGTTCAGCCGCCTGCAGTCTTCGTAGCCCAGGCCCAGCCGCTCCATCACGCCGGCGCGGAAGTTGTTGGTGACCACGTCGGCACCGGCGATGAGCGCCTTCACCAAGTCCATCTGCGCGGCGTCGCGCAGGTCGATCTCCACGCTGCGCTTGTTGCGGTTGAGGCTGCAGAAGATCGGGTTGTCCTCGCCGGCCACCGGCGCGAAGGTCGATCGGCTGAGGTCGCCCGCGCCCTTGCGCTCGATCTTGACGACGTCGGCGCCATGGTCGGCCAGCATCTGCGTGCAGACCGGACCCATCATCACCTGCGTGAAGTCGATGATGCGGATGCCGTCCAGCGGCAGTGCGTCGGTGCCGGTGCTCATGCGGCCTCCTTCGTGAAAGAACGGGCGATGGTCGGCACGTCGGCGTTCGGCCCCTTCTGGTCGCCGGGGTCGGCGCCCTGCGCACGCAGTGTCTTCTGCAGCTTCGCGATGTCGACCTCGCGCACCGTCACGCCGGCATCCAGCGCCAGCGCGGCGGCGGTGCCCGTGGCCTCGCCCATCGCCATGCACGGCGGGATCTCGCGCGAGATCTTCTGCGCTGCGGAGGTGGCCGAGTAGTGGCGGCCGGCCACCAGCAGGTTCTCGACGCTGCGCGGCAGCAGCGTGCGGTAGGGGTAGTAGTAGTCGCGCCCTCGCGCCACGCTGTCTTCGAAGCGGGTGCGCTGGGCCACGTCCTCCTTGGTCATCACGTACGCGCCTTCGAGCAGGCGGGTCTGGCGGATGCCGGTCTGCGGCGCCATGTCGATCAGCGTGCACTTCGAGAAGCCCGGCAGCTTCGCGCGCACGAAGTCGATCACCTTCTGGATGGTGGCGCGGCCCAGCACCTCGGCGCGTGTGAGGTCGCTCACCTTCAGGCCGTCGAGGCCCGGCATGTGCGGGCAGTTGCACCACACCACGCCCGGCAGCGGCGTCTTGAGCCACCAGGCTTCCCAGGCACCGCCGAGCATGTGCTTGATCTCCCGGTCGAGTGCCTGCCAGGCCTCGGGCTCCTCGCGCTCGAAGCGCTCGGCCTCCTCGGTGTCGACGCCGCCGAGGCGGAACACGGTGGTCACGATGTAGCTGCCGCTGATGTGCGGCGCTCCGGCCGAGGCGGCCACGTCGAGGTCGCCGGTCGTGTCGATCACCACCTTGCCCAGGATGGCCTCGCGCCCGCCCTTGGTCTCGCAGACCACGCCCTTGACCTTGCCGTCCTCCACCAGCGTGCGCGAGAACCAGGAGTGCAGCCGCAGTTCGATGCCGACCTGCAGCACCATCTCGAGCGAGGTGCGCTTCCATGCGTCGGGGTCGAAGGCGGCGGCGAAGCAGATGGGGTGCGGCTTCGTCTTGCTGTGGAAGTCGTAGGTGCCCCAGCGCTTCCAGCGCCGCACCGACTCGGGCAGCGTACCCCATTCGTGCTGTCGCGGGTACTCGGCCAGGCCCAGCGCGGACATGCGCTCGATCATCTCCAGGCAGATGCCGCGCACCGAGATTTCCTGCTGGTGGCTGTCCCACATGTCGTCCAGCACCAGCACCATGCCGCCGGAGGCCAGGCCGCCCAGGTGGTTGTAGCGCTCCAGCAGCGTCACGCTCGCGCCGTTGCGTGCCGCTGCCAGCGCCGCCGCCTGCCCGGCGGGGCCGCCGCCGACCACCACCACGTCCGATTCGGCTGCCACGCGCACGTCGTGCGCGGGCTCCTGCATCCAGTCGCCAATACGGCTCATAGAGATCTCCTGTTTGAAATGTTTGGATGTGTCTGGAATGCGCCGGCCGGGTCCGTCGCCCGCCGGTCGCCTGTCGTGTTCACTGCGAACTCAGTGCGCGCCCTCTTCCGGCTGCCAGCGGATGACCCAGCGCTCCGCCAGCGTCACCAGCAGGAAGAACAGGCCGGAGAGCGTCGCGCTCATCACGATCGCGGCGTAGAGCAGCGGCGAGTCGAAGTTGAAGGTGGCCTGCAGGATCATTGCGCCGATGCCGACCGTGGCGCCCACCCACTCGCCCACCACCGCGCCGATCACGCACATCGACGCCGCGATGCGCAGTGCCGAGAACAGGTAGGGCAGCGCGTTGAGCAGCCGCAGGCGGAAGAAGATCTCCGTCCTGCTGGCCGAGAGCACCCGCATCAGCTCCATCGCCTGCGGGTTCACCGACTCCAGCCCGCGCACCATGTTCACCAGCGTGGGGAAGAAGCACACCAGGGCGGCGATGGTGATCTTGGGCTCCACGCCGTTGCCCATGATGAGCACCAGCACGGGCGCCTTCGCCACCAGCGGCACGGCATTGAACATCAGCACCACGGGGAAGAAGATGTCCTGCAGCGTCTTGTTGTGCACGAAGATGGTCGCGACGACGATGGCCGCGAGGTTGCCCAGCACGAAGCCGCCGGCCGCCTCGAAGGCCGTGGGCAGCAGGTTGTCGAGCAGCACGTCGCGCTTGGCGTAGAGCGTCTCCAGCACCGCCCATGGCGTGGGCGCGATGAAGGGCTTGACCCCGAAGGCGACGATCACCAGCCACCAGAGCGCGATGAGGCCGACGATGCCCAGCGCCGGAAGGATGCGCCTGCGCCAGATGCGCTTCTGCCGCGCGGCGGCCCAGGCGACGTACTCGGGATCGGCCGATGCAGCCGGCGCACCGAGCGCGCCCGTTGTGCCGGGCACGGCCGTATCGATGGAACGTGTATTCATGACCTCGGCCTCAACAGGTTTCCAGCACGCGCCGCAGATGGCTCGTGAGCCGGACGAACTCGGGTGTCTCGCGCACGTCGAGCGTGCGCTGCGCGGGCAGATCCACCGGCACGATCTCGCGAACGCGCCCCGGGTTGGCCGCGAGCATCAGCACGCGCTGGCCGAGGAAGGCCGCCTCGTGGATGCTATGGGTGACGAAGAGGATGGTCACGCCCGTCTCGCGCCACACGCGCAGGATCTCCTCGTTGAGCCGGTCGCGCGTGATCTCGTCGAGCGCGCCGAAGGGCTCGTCCATCAGCAGGATCTTCGGGTCGCTCGCCAGTGCGCGTGCGATCGACACGCGCTGGCGCTGCCCGCCCGACATCTCATGCGGAAAGGCGTTGATACGGTCCTTCAGCCCCACGAGCTCCAGCAGCTCCTGCGGCGAGCGGCGGCCCTTGCGCCCCGCTCCGCCGCCCACCTGCAGCGGCAGTTCGACGTTCTGCAGCGCGGTGCGCCAGGGCAGGAGCGCCGCGTCCTGGAACACGAAGCCGATGTCGCGGTTCTTGCGCGCGGCCTGCGGCGTCGAGGAAAGCACCTCGATGCTGCCGCGGCTGGGCGGCAGCAGGTCGGCCACCACGCGCAGGAAGGTCGACTTGCCGCAGCCCGAGGGTCCGAGCAAGGTGAGGAACTCGCCCTGCGCCACTTCGAGGTCGAGGCTCTTGATGGCGGTGACGTCGCGGCGCTCGGTGAAGAAGCGCACGCCGATGTCGCGGCAGGCGATGGCCGGCGCAGCGGAGAGAACGGCGGGCATCGCGCGTCAGCCCTTCATGGCCCGCACTGCGGCGGTGGCCTTCAGCGCGTCGAGCGAGATCAGGTCCTCCACCTTCGGTGTGCGCGCGGTGAACTGGCCCAGCTCCGCGTAGGTGTTGATCTGCTCCTGCCACACGGCCGTGTCCATCGCGCCCCATCCCTGGGTCTGCGCCGCGCCGCCGAAGGCATATTCGAGCATCGCATCGAGCGCCACGCGCTCGTCGTCGCGCTTGAGGTTCGGGTACTCCTTGACCAGCATGTCCACGGCCTGGTCGCGGTTGGCGCGCGCGTGGTGCCAGCCCTTGGCGGTGGCGCGCAGGAAGGCCTCGATCACCTTGGGCTGCGTCTCCAGCGTCTTCGTCGATGCGTAGTACGGCAGCGCATACAGGCGCACGCCCGCGTCCCACTGCGTGAGCGTGGCGATGTCGGGGCCCAGCACCTTGATGGCGGTGGTGTTGGTGAGCCAGCCCGTCACCACGTCGACCTGCCCCGTGAGCAGCGGCGACATGTCGGCGCCGATGGTGACCACCTTCACGTCCTTCTCGGCGATCTTGTTCTTCGCGAGCAGCGCGCGCAGCAGGATGGCCGCCGTCGATGGAATGCCCACGCGCTTGCCCACCAGGTCGGCCGGCTTGCGCACCGGGTTCTTCGCGAGCGAGAAGTAGGTGTACGGATGCTTCTGCGCGCCGACCGCGAAGCACTTGATCGGCAGGCCCTGCGACACGGCCAGCATGATCGACGGGCTCGACGACACCTGCCCGATCTCATAGCGACCCGAGGCGATGATGGCCACGCCGTCGATGTTCGGCCCGCCCGGCTGGATCGCGAAGTCGATGCCTTCCTGCTCGTAGAAGCCCATGCGCTTGGCGACCACCTCCCCGATCTGGTTGCCGCCGACGATCCATCCCAGCTGCATGTTGATGCGCGCCTTGCCCTGCGCGAAGGCGTCGACCGAGAGCAGACCACCGGCGGAGAGCCCGCCGGCGATGAGAGATGTCTTGAGCAGGCTTCGGCGACCGGGATCGCGGAGATGGGCCATGGCGGATTCCTTTTCTTCGATGCGATGAGGTGAAGGCATTCGGCTGTGCTTGTGTGCCGGCCTGCGATGCAGCGGGCGTCGATGAGGCTGGCGAGCGAATGCTAGAAGCGGGGTGCGAGCGCACCAAGCACCGTTTTTCGCAACGGGCGAACTAAAAAATAGTCCTCCACGCGCGTTCCCGTGACATCGCGGTGCATGCGCCATTGCGGCGCGCACCATCTTCGGGAAAACGATAGGAAGGAACAGGAACGCGAAGTGACGCTCAGGCGTCCTGCAGCGAGCGATGCGGCCTCATGCAGCTGGAGCAGCAGCGGCGCGGCCATCCTCATGCGCCGCGCACCCGACGGCCTCGAAGAACGATGCACCAGCAAGGGAGCCGATGCCGCGCGGAAGCGGCCTCATGCGCCTCGCGTTGGTGAACGAACGCCGCGTGCGCGGTGCTAGAACACCCCGAAGCTCGACGGCGCAGCCGTTCGCATCGCACTCGCGGCAATGCGCTGGAGCAGGTCGAGTGGGGCGACGGGCTTGTAGCAGATCGCAGCGCCTCGCAATGACGCGACGGCATACGAATTCAGCGACTCCCCGGTCAGGATGAGCGTGGGCACGTCGCTCCAGTGCGCACGCATCAGCTCGATCGCATCCAGCGCGGTCTTTCCATCCGGCAAGCGATAGTCACTCAGCAGGACGTCGGGCGCCCTCTCGATGAAAGGCAACTGTTGCCGCATCTCCTCGATCGATCCCCACGCTTCGTACAGGACGCCGTGCACATCGAAGACCGCGGCGAGCGTCGCCCTCACCAGCTCGTCGTCCTCGACCAGCACGACGTATTTTCCGCGTACCGCCTCGATGCCGGCCGACTTGAAGTCGCCGGCTGGAATGGCTTCGAAGACCGGCGCGACGACAGATGCCGGGATCTCCAGCGTGAAGGTGCTTCCCACGCCCAACTCGGACTGGATGGAAAGCTTGTGGCTGTCGAGCAGGCCGAGCATCGCCGAGACGATGGACAGCCCCAGACCCACGCCCTTCTCCGTCTCCATTTCCGCGTCCGCCTCCGCATGCCGACTGTTCAACTGGAAGAAGGGCTTGAAGATGGTGGCGCTGCGCAGAGCTTCCTCGGAGATTCCAAGGCCGTTGTCCTCGACGGCCAGGCGCGTGAGACTGCCGTGCCCCGTCAGCAGAAGCCGCACGTGGCTGCGGCGCCCTCCTTGCGCAGACCGATACTTCACGCCGTTGCTGATCAGATTCAGCAGAATGCGCTGAAGGAAGTGACGGTCGCTTCTCACGAAGACCGGCTTGTCGAGGAGCGGTTCGAATTCGACGGAGGTGCCGCTTGCGTGGGCGATGCCTCTGGTCTGCTCGACCGCATCCCGGATCAGCGGTATCAGGTCGAAGTCGGACAGTTGCGCCCGCACGAAGCCCGACTCCAGCCTCGAGAGATCCAGGATGGCAGTCAGTTGGGACCGCATGTTGCCGGTTGCACGGGTCGCCATCCGCACCAGGCCCAGGGCGTTGTCGGTGCGACCTGCCTGAATCGCTTCGCCGGTGAGATCGAGTGCATTCCCGATCACTTGCAGCGGCTGGCGCAAGTCGTGGACGGCATTGGCCAGGAATCGGGACTTGTCCCGGTCCCGGCGCTCGGCATCCGTGCGCAAACGTTCGTTGATCTTCAGCTGGAACTCGGCTCGCTCCTGCGCCAGGCGCGTGGAGGCCGCCAGTTCGACGTTGGCCTGCGCGAGTTCCGTCGCAATGGCGCGTTGGCGGCGCGCATCGAGGACGCCGCGAGCCAGCGCCGGCGAGAGCAGCAGGACCGAGACGGCCAAGCCCGCCTGGGCTGCCGCCCCGAAATCGATCGAAGCCCCGAAGTACGCCGTGACGCCCAGCATGTCCAGCGCCTGCAGGGCAACGCCGATCAGGACGCCGGAGAACGCCAGGAGAAAAATGCGGGCGAAAGGATAGCCGGCCCGGACGGAGCCGATGGCGAGCCCGAAACCGACCAGGGCGCCCGCGAACTGGAACAGAAGCGCCAAGCACATGGCTTGCGGAAAGGTCAGCCAGCTCGATCCGACGGCCAAGGCGACCGCCAGCAGCACGGGCGCTGCGTGCCATCGCCTCGGGGCGGGCGCGGGATTGAACTGGATGGCGAAGGACGTGAACAGCCCGGCCGCGAGAAAGAGAAAAACGATCTGGGACCAGTCGTTCCATGCCGTCGCCCGAGGCCAGACGTATTGGAATGCGATACCGCTGTAGCTCAGGAAGAATCCCGCGGTCGCCAGGACCCAGCCGATGTAATACAGATAGATGCGCTCGCGAACGAGCAGCAAGACGATGAGGTGATAGAGGAAGATGCCACCCATCAGCCCGATGCAGATACCGTTGGCCAGCAGCGACTGGTGTTCGGTCTTCTCGAATTGCTGCGGCTCCCACATGCTCAAGGGAAAGCGCATCGCGCCTCCGGTCCGGACCCTCGCGAGAATCTCGACCTTGTCACCGGGCTGCACGGTAACGGGGACCACGAAGCTACGTGCGGCGTAGGGGCGTCGCTCGAAGGCCTGCTTGTCTCCGAGCATCCACCGGGTCCAGGGGGCGGCCGCGTTGGTACGGACATACAGATCGAGGTGATCGAGCAAGGGGTCACCCACCTCGATCAACAGGGTTCCAGATCCGTCGGGACTCGCGGTCAAGGGATCGCTTCTGAACCAATGGGGAGCCGTCGCGAAGCCGTAGCTGGCGGAAAACACGGGCCTGCGCTTCCAGGCACTCCCGGGGAGCGCGGTGACGTCGGACAACGACAGCGGAACGCCGTCTTCGACCAGGTAGTCCCCCTGCAGCAATCTGTGCCCCTCGACGCCCACCTCCGGCGCCAGCGGCAGGGTGCCCCGATCGCCCTGCGCCGATGCAGCGCCGCAGACAAGCGCCAGCGCGGCGCAGCACAGAGCCCGAAGAAGACCTGCGCCGAAGCAATGCAGAAGCAGGAGTCTCGCGATCGCTGCGGTCACGGCCCCTCCGAGCCCGCTGCGGCAATACGTATCCCTCGGCGAGACACCTCGATCAGCAGTTCCGTGCGCCGGGCCACGCCGAAGAATCGCAGCAGTTCGGACACATAGCCTTTTCTGACGGTGCCCTCGCTGATGCCCATGCGGTTGGCGATGGCCTTGTTGGGCAGGCCCTGGCACAGGTAGTAGAGAACCTCGCACTGCCTTGGCGTCAGCCCCAGGGAGGCGGCGCTACGGCCGTAGGCGCCTGCGGCGGCGTCGTTGCGGGGAGCGCGTTCGAAGATCGACGCTGGCAGATAGACCCGGTTGTCGAGAACGGTCTCAATAGCGGCAGAGAAGACGCTCCCATCCCCCGCCGCCTTCGTGATGTAGCCCGACGCGCCCTGAGAGATGCAGGCACGTACCGTCGCAAGGTCATCGTCACCCGACAGCATGATGACGTGGCAAGGCATTTCGCGTTCCCGCACGAAGCGCAAGACGTCCAGACCGGAAGCGCCCGATCCAAGGTGGATGTCGATGAAGACGAACTGGAACGAACCTGCCGCCAGCCGTGCAATCGCCCCTTGGCTGGAGGGTTCCTCATGGACCCGGTAATGCGGTGCCGCCTTCTGCAGAAGGGCCCGCATACCGGCACTCACGAGCGCCTGGTCCTCGACGATCAGCACGTCGGCCATCGTCTGCCGGTCGAAGTTTCCGTTTTCCATCTTCCTCGGCGCCATCGCCGTCGCCACCTGAGCCACCGATTACCCCCGCCTGGCCACGCGGGGCACCTCTGTCGCGGCGAACGCGCGAACCGCGAAGACTCTAGCAGGGCACCGGGGGCCGGATGACAGTTATCAGGGCATCCCACTCGAATCCCTCACCGGCCATGACATATGTCAGGTGCGCTGCGGAGTTCCGCCGCCGATAGATGAGAAGCAATGGACACGGGCGCGTCGCCAGATGCCGTGCCGACCTCCCTTCGAAACCTGGACTCAATCGTCATGCCATCTTTCAGAAATCTCAGAATCTCCACCAAGCTGGCGATCGCCTTTCTCAGCATCGTGCTGCTGATGATCGCGATGGCCGTCTTCTCGGTCCATCGCTTGAATCGCCTGAATGACCAGACCAATTTCATGGTGACCGCGCGCATGGCGAGCGTTCGCGATGCGGGCCAGATGAGCGAGTCCGTCAACCGGGTGCGCATGCTCGAGTTCCGCATGGCCACCAGTCCGGCAAGCGAAGCCGCAGAGACGCAGCGTGCCATTGCAGACACCCTGAAGGCATACGACGCCGTCGACAAGGCTTATCCCGCTTCGATCGGCGATCCGACCGAGCAATCCATCTACGACCGGGTGAAGGCGCGGCATCCGGCATGGACTGCGGCGCATGCCAAGATCCTGAAGCTGGTCGAGGAAGACCGCCGTACCGACGCCGTGAACCTGTTGAACGGCGAAGCCCGCGAGGCCTTCCTGGCATTGAAGGAGCCGCTGGCCCAGCTGGTCAAACACAATGAGGACCGCGCCCAGATCGAGGCAGAAGAGAGCAACGCGACGTTCACCACCGGGTCCATGCTGATCGCCTCGGGCACCGGACTTGCCTTCCTGCTGGCCGTGCTGCTCTCGTGGGGCGTCGCCCGGGGAATCGTGGTGCCGCTGAAAGACGCGGTTCGCCTGGCGGAGGCCGTGGCGGCCGGAGACCTCACCCAGCGCCTGAATTCCGACAGCAAGGACGAGGTTGGCGACTTGCTCAGGGCACTCGCAGCGATGCGCGGCAACCTCGTCAAGACGCTGACCGGCATGCGGGAGAGCAGTGACTCCGTTGCCACGGCGAGCGCCCAGATCGCCTCGGGCAACTCCGACCTTTCCAGCCGCACGGAGCAGACGGCAGGCAGCCTGCAGCGGACCGCGGCGTCGATGGAGGAACTCACTTCCACCGTCAAGACGGCATCCGAGGCCGCCTCTCAGGCGAACCAGCTGGCGTTGTCCGCATCGAAGATCGCTGTACGCGGCGGCGAGGTCATCTCCGAAGTGGTCGAGACCATGCGCGACATCCACGGCAGCTCACAGAAGATCGCAGCCATCATCGGCACGATCGACGGCATCGCATTCCAGACCAACATCCTGGCGCTGAACGCCGCCGTGGAGGCGGCCAGGGCGGGTGAACAGGGCCGCGGATTCGCGGTGGTGGCAAGCGAGGTTCGCAATCTCGCGCAACGCAGCGCGGTCGCGGCGAAGGAGATCAAGATCCTCATCGAAGCATCGGTCGACAAGGTGGGATCGGGCTCCCAGCTGGTCAACGATGCAGGCGCCACGATGGGCAAGATCGTCGAGAGCGTTCAACGCGTCTCCAGCACGGTCGGAGAGATCAGCGCAGGCGCGATCGAACAGGCAGCCGGAATCGACCAGATCAATTCGGTGGTGGCACAACTGGAGCGGATGACCCAGGAAAACTCAGCGCTCGTCGAGGAATCGGCGGCCGCTGCGGCGAGCCTCAAGGGCCAGGCGGACCGGCTCTTTTCGCTTGTCGAGTTCTTTCAACTGGGGAATGCGTCCTCGCGGACACATCACGCCGACAACCAGATATTCCTCATCGGCGAACTGAGAACGCCAGCGCCCACCCGGGCGTCGCGTATCGACGGCGTATCGGCCATGCATGCGATGCCCGAGCCCAACACCTAGTAGAGGAGCCGATGCGAACTCGACTAAGACTGACCCCTTCTCACAGGCCGACGTCCTTGTCAGGTACGCCTGCGCAGCGTGACAGCGCGCGTGTCGAGCGGTGGCTCTTGCCCGCTCGATAGCGCCATCGATGCATGCACGACGCGCAGTCGTGGGCTGTCGATCCACTGGCTGCTCCAGAAGACTCTTGGATCGAGCGCTTCTGTCGTCATTCGACCAACACAGACACAGGCTGCGCAACTGCAGCCAAATGGCGGATGCCAGGAATGCGCCCCGCTCACCTTCCTTCGTACGGAGCTCGACGCTAGACGACCCGCGAAGATCCTCGCACCACCAGTTCTCCAGGCAGCAGCAGCTGGCGCGCAGGCGCATCCAGCCCCCGCAGCCGTTCGATCAGGCATGTGGCGGCCGCACGGCCGATGGCATCGGTGGGCTGCGCCACGGTGCTCAGGCCGGGGCCGATGAGCGAGGCCCATTCGGGATCGTCGAAACCCACGAAGCCGAGGTCGGCACCGAACTGCCAGCCCAGTCGCGCCATCGCCTGCGCAATGCGCAGCGTGACGACCGCATTGCCCGCGACCACCGCCGCGCGGCGGCCGCGCCTGGCGCGCCGGCGCAACGCTCGCAGGGCCTCGTCGAGCGCGTCGGTCTCGCCTTCCACGCTCTCGAACACCTCGCCCGCCACGCGCGGCTCGTGTGCGGCCACGCAGTTACCGAAGGCAGCCGTGCGTTCGCGCCGCGAGCTCACACCCTTCTGCGGCTCGGTGACGTAGAGCAGCTCGCGATAGCCGCCTTCGACCAGGTGGCCGCAGGTGGCAGCCATCGCAGCATCGTTGTCGAGCGAGACGAAGTCGGTGTGCATGCCCGCATGGCGACGGTCCACCAGCACCGCCGGTTTGCCGTGCAGCGTGACCGCGTCGACCACGTTGCTGCCGCGCCCCAGCGTGTTGAGGATGAAGCCGTCGACCTGGTAGCCCGCCAGCGCGTCGATGGCCTCGCGCTCGCGTTCGCTCTCGTTGCCGAGGTTGAACAGCATCACGAGGTAGCCGGCGTCCTGGCAGGCCTTCTCGGCACCGCGCAGCACCGCGACGGAATAGGGATTGGTGATGTCGGCAACGATCAGGCCGACCAGCCGCGAGCGGCCGTGGCTCAGCGCCTGCGCCATCGGGCTGGGCGAGTACCCCAGCTTGGCGATCGCGACCTCGACGCGCGCGGCGATGTCGGGGCTCAGCAGGCGCTCGCGATGGTTGAAGAAGCGCGAGACGGTGGCCTTGGAGACGCCGGCCGCTTCGGCGACGTCGGCGATGGTGGCGCGGCCGGTGGGTTTCATCGGCGCCTCTTGCTCCCTCTCCCCTTGGGGAGAGGGTTGGGGTGAGGGTCGACGGCGGTGGCGGAGGCGGCGCTTGCGCGAGAGCCCCGGGGGGGCCCCCCCCCCCCCCCCCCCCCCGCGGGGGGGGGGGGGGCGGGGGGCGGGCGCGGGGGGGGGAGGAGAGAAAAGGCCCCCCCCACAAACCACCCCCCCCCGCCCCCCGCGCGCGCCC
>NZ_JACIBG010000015.1:0-113362 GCF_014195185.1 Variovorax atrisoli
ATGCTGCTGGCGGCCATGGTGGTCATCGTGAACTTCGTGGTCGACGTGCTCTACGCCGTCATCGACCCGCGCATCAAGGCCAGCGACATATGAGCACCGCCGCAGTCCCGAGCGCCGCGGCGCTCAAGGTCCCGGGTTTCTGGCGCCGCGCGCTGCATCACCGCAGCTTCGTCATCGGCGGCACGCTCACGCTGCTCCTGTTGCTGGCCGCCGCCGTGTCGCTGGTGTGGACGCCATGGTCGCCCTACGAGATGGACATGGCCAACAAGCTGAAGCCGCCGACGGGCTCACACTGGCTGGGCACCGACACCTATGGACGCGACGTCGCTTCGCTGCTGCTCGTGGGTGCGCGCGCGTCCATCCTGGTGGGCGTGATCGCGGTCGGCATCGGGCTCGTGGTCGGCACGGCGCTGGGCTTGCTCGCCGCTGCGAAGCGCGGCTGGGTCGAGGAAGCCATCATGCGGCTCACCGACTTCTCGCTGGCCTTTCCTGCGATCCTGTCGGCCATCATGATGACGGCCGTGTTCGGCGCAGGCATCGTCAACGCGATCATCGCGATCGGCATCTACAACATTCCGACCTTCGCGCGCATCACGCGCGCGTCGGCCAACGCCATCTGGTCGCGCGAGTACGTGGCCGCGGCACGCGCCTGCGGCAAGGGATCGTTCTCCATCACGATGCAGCACGTGCTGCCGAACATCTCCGCCGTGTTGATCGTGCAGATCACCATCCGCTTCGCCATCGCGATCCTGGCCGAGGCCGCCCTCTCCTACCTGGGCCTGGGCACGCAGCCGCCGCAGCCTTCGTGGGGCCGCATGCTCAGCGAGGCCCAGACGATGATGTTCCAGGCGCCGCTGCTCGCGGTGTTTCCCGGCATGGCGATCGCGTTCGCAGTGCTGGGGCTGAACCTTCTGGGCGACGGCCTGCGTGACCTGCTCGACCCGCGGCTCGCGCGTGCTCGATGAGGACTGCTGATGAACGAGCATTTCGAATACTGGGCCAAGGACGCAGAGGGCGCGAAGGAAAACCATGAAAAGCCTTCCCGGTTTCCTACTGCGGCTTCTGCGTAGTTCTTGTCTTCCTTCCTCGTTCGGCTGCCCAATCCTGCCCCCCTGACCATGCCCCTCCTCGAAGTCAACAACCTCCACATCGGCCTGCAGACGCAGCGCGGGCCGGCGGAGGCGGTGCGCGGCATTTCGTTCTCGCTGGAGCGCGGCGAGACGCTGGGCATCGTCGGCGAATCGGGCTGCGGCAAGTCGATCACGGTGATGTCGCTCATGGGCCTGCTGCCTGCGACCGCGAAGGTCTCGGGGAGCATACGCTTCGACGGCACCGAGCTCGTCGGCCTGCCCGAGAAGCAGATGTGCGAGATCCGCGGCAACCGCATCGGCATGATCTTCCAGGAGCCGATGACGGCACTGAACCCGGTGCACACCATCGCGCGCCAGGTCGGCGAGCCGCTGCGGCTGCACCGTGGGCTCTCGAAGGCCGACGCGCGCAAGGAAGTGCTCGCGCTGCTGGAGCGCGTGGGCATACCGGACGCGGCCTCGCGCCTCGATGCCTATCCGCACCAGTTCTCCGGCGGCCAGCGCCAGCGCATCGGCATCGCGATGGCGCTCGCATGCGGGCCCGACCTGCTCATCGCCGACGAGCCGACCACCGCGCTCGACGTGACCATCCAGAAGCAGATCCTCGATCTGATCAAGGGCCTGGTGGCCGAACGCGGCATGGCGCTGATCCTGATCTCGCACGACCTCGGCGTGATCGCGCAGACGGTGTCGAAGATGCTCGTGATGTACGGCGGCAGCGTGGTCGAGAGCGGGCCGACCGAAGCGGTGTTCGCGCGGCGCGCGCATCCGTACACGCAAGGCCTTTTCGCCGCGCGACCGGTCATCGGCGCGCCGCGCGGCGTGCGGCTGGCCACCATCAAGGGCAGCGTGCCCGAACTGGGGGACCTGCCGAAGGGGTGTCCCTTCGCGGGCCGGTGCAGCTACACCGTCGACGCCTGCATGACCACGCGTCCGCCGGCCACGATGCTGCCGCAGGACCATGCGGTGCGCTGCATCCGTCTCGAAGAGATCGCCGCTGAAGGAGCCATCGCACCATGAGCGCGACCGTCAACGCTTCTTCGCCGCTGCTGCGGGTCACCGATCTCGTACGCCACTACGCGCTGCCGCGCGAGAAGCTCTTCGGCCCGCCACCCACCGTGAAGGCGCTCAACGGCGTGAGCTTCGACGTGAAGGCCGGACAGAGCGTCGGCATCGTCGGCGAATCGGGCTCGGGCAAGTCGACCATCGCGCGGCTCGTGATGGCGCTCGACACGCCGACCTCCGGCACCGTCTCGCTCGAAGGACGCAACCTGCACGCGCTCTCGAAGGAAGAACTGCGCGTGGCGCGCCGCGACTTCCAGATGGTGTTCCAGGACCCGTACGGCTCGCTCGATCCACGCCAGACGGTCGCACGCATCGTCGCCGAGCCGCTCGAGGCCCTCGCCGCCACCACCCGGGCAGAGCAGCGCGAGCGCGCCGCCGAGACGCTGGCCGCCGTGGGCCTTCGCACCACCGACATGGACAAGTACCCGCACGAGTTCTCGGGCGGGCAGCGCCAGCGCATCGCCATCGCGCGCGCACTCATCACGCGCCCCAAGCTCATCGTCGCCGACGAGCCCGTGAGCGCGCTCGACGTGTCGGTGCAGGCCCAGGTGCTCAACCTCATGCAGGACCTGCAGCAGCAGTTCGGCATCAGCTACCTGCTCATCAGCCACGATCTCGCGGTGGTCAACCACCTCTGCGACAACGTGTGCGTGGTCTTCAAGGGACGCATCGTGGAACAGGGAGCGCCTGCCGATCTCTTCCAGCACGCGCAGCACGAGTACACGCGCACGCTGCTCGACGCGGTGCCGCGCACGCCCGCACGCGGCACGCTGCTGCCGGGCTGAGCTGAGCTGACATCGAAGCGTCGCTCATCCTGCTTAGGATGAGTGGGTCATAAGCATCTGGTTGCGCACCTGCGCGCCGTCGCGGATGATGCCTGCCCCCTGTTTCGAGGACTCCGCTTCATGCTCAAACGACGCACCCTGCTCGCCACCGGCGCCGCAGCCCTGACACCGCTGGCCCTGCCGACGCTCGCGCTGGCGCAGAAGAGAAAGGATGCGCTGGTCATCGGCCTCACGCTGGAACCCACTGGGCTGGACCCCACGGCCAAGGCCGGCGCGGAGATCGCAGAGGTGGTGCTCTACACCGTCTTCGAGACCCTCACCAAGATCAACTCCGACGGCAGCGTCACGCCGCTCTTGGCCGAAGGCTGGGAAGTCTCGCCCGACCTGAAGACGCTCACCTTCAAGCTGCGGCGCGGCGTGAAGTTCCAGAACGGCGAGCCCTTCAACGCGCAGAGCGTGAAGTTCTCGTTCGACCGCGCGGCGGCCTCCAACAGCACCAACAAGGACAAGCGAACCTTCACCAACATCGCCACGCAGGTGGTCGACGAGCACACGGTGGTGCTGATCACCAAGGAGATCGAGCCCGACCTGCTGTTCCTGCTCGGGCAGGCCTCGGCCATCATCGTCGAGCCCAGGACAGTGGAGACCAACGCCACCAGGCCCGTCGGCACCGGCCCCTACCGGCTCGACAACTGGGCCAAGGGCTCGAGCATCGTGCTCGCCAAGTGGGACGGCTGGCGCAACGCCGACTCGGTGCAGATCCGCAAGGCCAGCTTCCGCTTCATCTCCGAACCGGCGGCGCAGACCACCGCGCTGCTCTCGGGCGACGTTGACCTGTTCCCGCACGCATCGGTCTCGCGCAGCCTGCCGCAGTTCCAGAACGACAAGCGCTTCCAGGTGGTGTTCAACGCCTCGCGCGGCAAGACCATCCTCGCCATCAACAACAGGCGCAAGCCGCTGGACGACGTGCGCGTGCGCCGCGCGATCTCCGCGGCCATCGACCGCAAGGCAGTGATCGAAGCCGCAGCCGACGGCCGGGGCATACCCATCGGCAGCCACTACGTGCCGGGCGCGCCTGGCTACGTCGACACCACGGGCATCAACGCCTACGACGTCGAGAAGGCGAAGAGGCTGCTGGCCGAGGCCGGCGTGAAGACGCCGCTCGAGCTCGAATTGGTGCTGCCGCCTCCGCCCTACGCGCGCCAGGGCGGCGAGCTCATCGCCGCGCAGCTCGCCAAGGTCGGCATCGTCGCGAAGATCCAGAACGTCGAATGGGCGCAGTGGATCAGCGGCACCTATGGCAACAAGAACTACGACCTCTCGCTGATCCTGCACGTCGAGCCTTTCGACCTCGTCAACTACACCAAGCCCGACTACTACTGGGGCTACCAGTCGGCGAAGTTCAACGAGGTCTTCGAGAAGGCGCGCAACGCGGCGCGCCCGGCCGACCGCCTGCGCTACCTGGGCGACGCCCAGCGGCTGCTGGCGGAAGACGCGGCCAACGTGTTCCTGTACCAGCCGCAGTTCATCACCGTGGCCGGACGCAACCTGCGCGGGCTGTGGAAGGACACGCCGATCTTCGTGAACGACATCGCGTCCCTGTCCTGGGCCTGAGCCCGGCGCGCCTCTGCCGCAGCCGCTGCAGGGCACTACGGGAAGCTCCCGAGTAAAAACCGGCCCGCGGGCCGCGCGGCGGCGCGCCCTCTGCATGAAAATGGCCGATCGCGCAGGTGGCATCTTTCGTGCTGCGTGTCGTGTCTTTCGCGGTACCGCGCATCCCTTCGGGGCACGGCGCGCGCCGCAGCAGTCGTCCGCCATTCGAACCTGGCATGTTTTTCCGGAGATCACACGTATGCTGAACCGTCGCACCCTCCTTGCCTCCGCCGGCGCCACCGTTGCGCTGGCCAGCCCGCTCGCCGCCATGGCGCAGGGCAGGAAGGACGCCATCGTGATCGGCATGGCGCTCGAACCGCCGGGGCTGGACCCGACCACCGGCGCCGCGGCCGCCATCGCCGAGGTGGTGCAGTACAACATCCTCGAGACGCTCACCAAGATCAATTCCGACGGCAGCGTCACGCCGCTGTTGGCCGAGAGCTGGGAGATCTCCCCCGACCTCAAGACCTACACCTTCAAGCTGAAGCGCGGCGTGAAGTACCAGAACGGCGAGCCCTTCAACGCGGCCGCGGTCAAGTTCTCGTTCGACCGCGCCGGCAGCGAGAAGAGCACCAACAAGGACAAGCGCACCTTCGCCAACCTCAGCACGCAGGTGGTCGACGACTACACGGTGGTCATCATCAACAAGGAGATCGACCCCGACCTGCCCTTCGTGCTGGGCCAGGCCACAGCCGTCATCGTCGAGCCCAAGAGCGCCGACGGCAACGCCACCAAGCCGGTCGGCACCGGCCCCTACAAGCTCGACAACTGGGCCAAGGGCTCGTCTATCACGCTGAGCAAGTGGGAAGGCTTCCGCAGCCCGGCCACCGCGAAGATCAACAAGGTCACCTTCCGCTTCATCTCCGACACGGCCGCGCAGGCCGCCGCCATGCTCTCGGGCGACATCGACGTGTTCCCGCGCATCGGCACGCGCGTGGTGCAGCAGTTCAAGATGAACCCGCAGTTCCAGGTGATCCTGGCCGGTTCGCGCGCCAAGACCATCCTGTCGATCAACAACAAGAGGAAGCCGCTGGACGATGTTCGCGTGCGCCGCGCCATCCTCGCGGCCATCGACCGCAAGGCCTTCATCGAAGGCGCAGCCGACGGCTTCGGCGTGCCTATCGGCAGCCACTACGTGCCGGGCGCGGCGGGCTATGTCGACACCACCGGCATCAACCCCTTCGACATCGAGAAGGCCAAGAAGCTGCTGGCCGAGGCCGGCGTGAAGACGCCGCTCGAACTGAAGATGACGCTGCCGCCGCCGCCATACGCACGCCAGGGCGGCGAGGTGATCGTGGCGCAACTGGCCAAGATCGGCATCGTGGTGAAGGTGCAGAACGTCGAGTGGGCCCAGTGGCTCAGCGGCACCTACGGCAACAAGGACTACGACCTGTCGATCGTGTCGCACGTGGAGCCCTTCGACCTCGGCAACTACGCCAAGCCCGACTACTACTGGGGCTACCAGTCGAAGGCCTTCGACACGCTGTTCGACAAGATCAAGACCACCGCCAACGCCACCGAGCGCAACAAGCTGCTGGGCGACGCACAGAAGATGCTGGCCACCGATGCGGCCAACGGGTTCCTGTACCAGCCGCAGTTCCCGACCGTCGCGAAGAAGAACGTGAAGGGCATCTGGAAAGAGAACCCCATCTTCGTGAACGACCTCTCCGCACTGTCGTGGAGTTGATGAGGCTCGCCCCCCAGGCTTCGCGCACTTCGTGTCGCTTCGCCACCCCCTGCCGGGGGCAACACCGGTGGCCCGGCAAAGCCGGTTCCACGGTGTTCCACGAAGGAGCCATGGGCATGTCGTGCGCTGTGAATCGCTCGGAATGCAGAGCTTGAGTGAGTGAAGCAATGTCCGATGCCGCCTTGCTGAGCAGTCTTTCCGCGCAGGAGCTTTCCGCCGCCTACCGCGACCGCAAGCTCTCGCCGGTCGAGGTCACTCAGGACGTGATCGCGCAGGTGGAGCGCTGGGAGCCGCATCTGCAGGCCACCTGGCTGTTCAGGCCCGAGGCTGCGCTCGAACAGGCGCGGGCCTCGGAGGCGCGCTGGCTGCGCGGCGATGCGCGCGGGCCGCTGGACGGGGTGCCGGCCACCATCAAGGAAAACATCGCGACGCGCGGCGACCCGATGCCGGCAGGCACCGCCGCCGTCGACCTGAAGCCCGCGACCGCGGATGCACCGCCCGCGGCGCGCCTCAAGGAAGCCGGCGCGGTGATCGTGAGCAAGACCACGATGCCGGACTACGGCATGCTGTCGTCGGGTCTCTCCAGCTTCCACACGCTGGCGCGCAATCCGTGGGACCTGCGCCTGACGCCCGGCGGCTCGAGCGCGGGTGCCGGTGCGGCTGCAGCGGCCGGTTACGGTCCGCTGCACCTGGGCACCGACATCGGCGGCTCGCTGCGCCTGCCCGCGAGTTGGTGCGGCGTCTTCACGCTCAAGCCCAGCCTGGGACGCGTTCCCATCGATCCGCCCTACATGGGCCGCGCGGCAGGGCCGATGACGCGCACCGTGGGCGACGCGGCACTGCTGATGCAGGCGCTGTCGAAGCCCGATGCGCGCGACAGCATGGGCCTGCCGCCGCAGGACATCGCCTGGGCGAGCTTCGACGTCGCGCCCGACCATCTGCGCGGCCTGCGCTTCGGCCTGCTGCTCGACGCGGGCTGCGGGCTGGCGGTGGAGCCCGAGATCCAGGCAGCGGTCGAGCAGGCTGCGCGCCTGCTGGAGAAGGCGGGCGCCGTCATCGAGCCGATGCAGCCCTTCATGTCGCAGGCCATGCTCGACGGCATGGACCACTTCTGGCGCATGCGCTCGCTGGTGGACATGAAGAGCCTGCGCGCCGACCAGCGCGCGAAGGTGCTGCCCTACATCCGCGAATGGGCCGAGAGCGCGGCGGAGTTCAGCGGCGAACACGTGTTCCGCGGCTTCAGCCAGTTCCATGCGACGCGCGTGGCCGCCGTGAGCGCCTGCGCGCGCTTCGACTACGTGATCTCGCCCGTGTCGCCCAACATGCCGGCCGCGGCCGAGGCGCCCTCGCCCACCAACGACCCGCTGCGGCCGCTGGAGCACATCGGCTTCACCGTGCCGTTCAACATGTCGGAGCAGCCGGCCGCCTCGGTGAACTGCGGGTACTCGGCTTCGGGCCTGCCGATCGGGCTGCAGATCGCCGGCCAGCGCTTCGACGACCTCGGCGTGCTGCGCGTGGCACGCGCCTTCGAGCAGATCCGCGAACCGCAGCGGCCCTGGCCCCTGCCGCCCGGCCGCTAGCGGAGCACCTCAGGTCGCCGCATAGCGCCCGGGCTTGTGGTTGATCCAGAGAAAGAGCCCCATCACCACCGCGGCCAGCACCGACCAGCCCACCCGCTGCGGCGGGATCACGCACAGGGCGAGCAGTACCACCGTGCAGTCGATGCCGATCTGCACCTTGCCGGCCGGCCAGCCGCGCTTTTCCTGCAGATAGAGCGTGAGCACCGTCGCGCCGCCCAGGCTGGCGCGGTGGCGGGCGAGGAACAGGCAGCCGGTGCCCAGCATCAGGCCGCCGAGCACGGCCGCGAAGGCCGGGTGCAGCGAATAGATGGACAGGTAGCGCGGCGCCAGGTCGGTCATCACCGAGAGCAGCGCGATGGCAGAGAAGGTCTTGAGCGTGAACGCCCGGCCCATGTGGCGCCAGGCGAACCAGTAGAACGGCAGGTTGACCAGGAAGAACAGCTTGCCGAAGCTCGCGCCGGTGGCGTAGTGCAGCAGGAACGCAACGCCGGCCGTGCCGCCGGTGAGCAGGCCGGCCTGCCCGAAAAGCATCATCGCGATGGCGACGAAGAGCGTGCCCGAGAAGATGGCCTGCGCGTCGTCGAAGCGGGTATGCCGCAGCAGGTTCGGCGGGGAGGTCGTGGGAGGTGGCGCATCCATGGCGGGGGTGACGCAAATCCCGCGCCACCCCTGGCGCGGCTCGTCACATCAGGTGAGTGGCCAGCATTTCCCTCGCCCGGGTCACGAAGGCGGTCTCGCCCTTGCGCCCAGCCAGGAACTGGAACGCGACGCGCGGCAGCGCCGGCAGGCCGTGCGGAGTCGCCAGCCGCGTCACGCCGTCGCTGATGGCGGACTCGTTCAGGCAGGCCACGCCCAGCCCCGCCGCCAGTGCCGACTGAAGCCCCGCGACGCCCGAGGCGACATGCGCCAGCGCATAGGGCACGCGCCGGCGCCGCAGCAGCGACACGGTGAACTGGTGCAGCGAGCAGGTGTCGGGCAGGGCCAGCAGCCGCAGCGGCTCCCCGCGCACCAGCCGCATGCCCTCCGCACCGAGCCACACCAGCGATTCGCGCCTGAGCACCGCGCCCCGCGCCTCTGGCACGGAGGCTCCGGCGATGTTCATCGCGATGCCCACGTCGAAATCGCCGTGCGCATAGGCCGAGCGCAGCGCGTCGCTCTTGAGGATGGTGACGTGCAGCCGCACCCGGGGATAGCTCTCGCCGAGCCGTCCCAGCAGCCGCGTGAGGTCGCCGGGCCGGAAGTAGTCGGTGACGGCCAGCCGCAGTTCGCCCTCCAGCGTCTCGCCATGTAGGTCGCGGAAAGCCTCGTCGCTCAGCGCCAGGATGCGCCGCGCATAGCCCAGCAGCCGCACGCCCGCCTCGGTGGGCGCCACGCCCGCCTTGCTGCGCGTGAGCAGCGACTGCCCCGCGCGCTCTTCCAGCTTGCGGATCTGCTCGCTCACCGACGACTGCGAGAGGAAGACGCGCGGCGCGGCCGCCGTGAGGCTGCCCGCGTCGACGACCGCGGCCAGGGTGCGCAATTGCTCCAGGTCGAATCCCTGCATCGTTGATCCATCCGTTTATCCGATGGAACGCATCATATCTTCCCGCTTTTCCGATTGCCTGGCGGTTCCCACAATCACCCCATCGACAACCCATTCATCCAAGGAGTCCGCCATGCCCCACATCGTCGTCCACCTCTCCGGCCAACCCGATGCCGAGCTCACCCGCAAGACCGTCGATGCCGTCGCCGAGCTCACGCAGAGCGTGCTCGGCAAGCAGCTGCCGGTGATCGCCATCACCGTGCAGTACATCGCCGCCGACGCATGGTTCATCGGCGGGCAGTCGCTGGCCTCGCTGGGCAAGTCGGCCTTCCACCTCGACATCAGCATCACCGACGAGACCAACACCAAGGCCGAGAAGGCACGCTACCTGCGCGAAGTGCACGCCGCCATGGCGAAGATCAGGCCCGACCTGCACGAGGTGTCGTACATCCACGTGATCGACGCACGCGGCGCGGCCTACGGCTACGGCGGCAGGACACAGGAGTACCGCCACCAGCAGGCCGGCGTATAGATTCACCCCCAGGCTCCGCGCACTTCGTGTCGCTTCTGCCGCCCCCTCGCCGGGTGCAACACCAGCGGCCCGGCAAAGCCGGTTCCGCGGTGTTCCTGGCCTTGGCAGTCGCAACTTCCTGCGTTGCGGGCACGGCAATGGCGCGGTGGAAAACAGTGCGACGCCGAAGCATTCCGGGGCATGGCACCATGCCGTCATGCCATCCGCAAATTCCCTCTCCGACAGCCTCGGCAACCCGCTCACGCTCGACGATGCCGCCAGCCTGCCGCTGGTCGACGACTGCGTCATGGGCTTCATCTCCAGCGAGGCCCGCGCGGTCAACCTGCTCGCGGTAGCCGATGCCGACGCGAGCCCCATCGTGCAGGCCTACTGCGCCACGCTGCACCTGTTCGCCGAATCGCGGGAAGCCGCGGCCAACGCGCGCCCTTTCCTTGCGAAGGCACGCGCCGGCGCGGCGCGCGCAACGCCGCGCGAGCAGCGCTACATCGCAGCCATCGAAGCCTGGGCCGAGGGCGACATCGCCCGCGCCATCGCGCTGCACGCCGAGCAGGCCCGCGAGCATCCGCGCGACCTGGTGTCGGTCAAGCTCGGCCAGTACCACTGCTTCAACACCGGCGACTGCCCCGGCATGCTGAAGCTCGCGCTCGCGGTGCTGCCCCATGCCGCCGAGGTGCCCTACGTGCACGGCATGGCGGCCTTCGGCTACGAGCAGTGCCACCTGATGCGCGAGGCCGAGGCGAGCGCGCGCGGCGCCATCGCCATGTGCCGCAAGGAGCCGTGGGCGCACCATGCGCTGGCGCACGTGATGCTCACCGAGGGCCGGCTCTCCGAAGGGCTGGCGTTCATGGAAAGCGTGAGCGACACCTGGATCGGCCTCAACTCGTTCATGGTCACGCACAACTGGTGGCACATGGCGCTGTTCCTCATCGACCTGGGCCGCGATGCCGAGGCGCTCGCGGTGTACGACGAGCATGCCTGGGGCGTGGTGAAGGACTACTCGCAGGACCAGATCGGCGCCGTCTCGCTGCTCGCGCGGCTGGAGCTCGCGGGCATCGACGTGGGCCGCCGCTGGGAAGACGTCGCCGACCACCTGCGCCAGCGGCAGGCCGACCACGTACTACCCTTCCTCGACCTTCAGTACCTCTACGGCCTGGCGCGCGCCGGCCGTCCCGAGGCCGAGGTCCTGCTGCGCAACATCGTGGCCTTCGCGCCCAACGCGCCGGCATCGACGCGCGCGGCATGGCAGCGCGTATGCGTGCCGGCGGCGCACGGACTGGTGGCGCATGCGCGCGGCGATCTCGCGGCGGCGATCGAAGGGCTGGGCACGGCCCTGCCGCGCATGATCGAGATCGGCGGCAGCCACGCGCAGCGCGACCTGTTCGAGCAGGTGTATCTCGACGCGCTGGTGCGCAGCGGCACGCAGGCTTCGCTGTCCGCGGCACAGGGCATCCTGCAGCAGCAGCTCAACGGACAGCCCGAGTCGCTGCGCCTGCGCCGGCAGACGGCAGGTGTGTATGCCCGGCTCGGACTCGGGCAGCTGGCCGGAGGCACCACCGGCCTCGCCTGAACAAGACGGCGCAAGCGCCGGCGGCCCATGCCTTCAGGTCATGGGACATGGTGCAAAAGGAATTGGCGACAGCGTGCGGACGGCTCCTAGACTGGCCGCTCCATCCATGCAGACAACACGCCCTTCGCGGGCCGGGCCTTCCATGCACAAGTCCTTCGCCACGCTGGCCGTTCTCTCGGCCCTCGCGCCTTTCGCACCCGTCCTCCATGCCGCAGACGGCGCCCCGGTCGCGCTCGACCTGCTGCTGCGCGGCGGCACCGTCTACACCGGCGATTCGGACACCCCGGTGGTGGGCGACGTGGGCATCGCGGGAGATCGCATCGTGTTCGCGGGCAAGGCTGCGCCGACGCAGTTCACCGCGAAGCGCGTCATCGACGCCACCGGCATGGTGGTGGCGCCGGGCTTCATCGACGCGCACACGCATGCCGACGCCGACCTGCATTCCGGCGACCCGAAGAAGCGGCTGAACCTCCCCTTCATCACGCAGGGTGTGACCACCGCGGTGATCGGCAACGACGGCTTCGGTGGCTTCGACATCGCTGCGCAGGCGCAGAAGCTGCGCGCGGCGCCGGTGGGCACCAACGTGGCCATGTACGTGGGCTTCGGCCCGGTGCGCATGAGCGAGCTGGGCGAGGCCAACCGCGCGCCGACGCCCGAACAGCTGGAGGCGATGAAGAAGCGTGTGAGCCAGGGCATGTGCGAGGGCGCGCTGGGCCTCTCGACCGGCCTCTTCTACACGCCGCAGAACTTCTCGAAGACCGAGGAGGTCATCGAGCTCGCGAAGGTGGCGGCGCGGCACGGCGGCCTCTACGACAGCCACATCCGCGACGAGTCCATGTACAACATCGGGCTGAAGGGCTCCATCGACGAGGTGATCCGCATCGGCCACGAGGCGAAGCTGCCGGTGCACGTGGCGCACATCAAGGCGCTGGGCGTCGACGTGCAGAGCCAGAGCGGCGACATCATCAGGCGCATCGAGAAGGAGCGCGCGCACGGCCTGGACATCACGGCAGACCACTATCCGTGGACCGCGTCGAGCACCCGCTTCTCGGCCGCGCTGCTGCCGCCCTGGGCCAACGAAGGCGGCCGTGCGGCAACGCTGCAGCGCTTCGACGACGCCTCGCAGCAGGAGCGCCTGCGCAAGGACATGCGCGAGAACCTGCGGCTGCGCGGCGGCCCCGAGGCCATCCTGTTCTCGGCCGGAAGCACGAAATACGTGGGCAAGACGCTGGCCGACGTGGCCAAGGCATCGAACGCCGATCCGGTGGACGCCGCCATCGCGGTGCTGCGAGACGGCGACCTGATGATCGCCTCCTTCAACCAGAGCGACGACGACGTGCGCGCCTTCATGAAGCGGCCGTGGGTCATGACCTCGTCGGATTCGTCGCTGGGCCATCCGCGCGCCTACGGCACCTTCGCGCGCAAGTACGACCAGTACGTGGTCAAGGAGCACACGATCTCGCTGGCGCAGTTCATCCGCAGCAGCTCGTCGCTGACGGCCGACACGCTGGGACTGAAGCAGCGCGGCCACCTGCGCCCGGGCTACTACGCGGACGTGGTGGTGTTCGATCCGGCCCGCTATGCGGCCAGGGCCACCTACACGCAGCCGGCGCTGCTGTCGGAAGGCGTGAGCACGGTGCTGGTGAACGGCCAGCTCGCGGTCGACGGCGGCAAGCCCACGGGCGTGGGCGCCGGCCAGCCGCTGCTGCGCACGCCGAAGGCCGGCAGCTGCGGCTGAGGCTGCCGCCTCAGTCCTTGCTCTTCAGGTGCCGCGTCTGGTCGTAGGTCGGCTGCGGCGGCAGGTCGGCCAGGTGGCGGGCGTCGGCCCACTCGACGATCTCGATGTCGTCGGGCCGCGAGGGGTCGGCGATGCGGATGCGGTTGAAGCCCGCGTTGGGAATCTCGCTTCGGCGCGGCCCGCTCAGGCTCAGGCCCCTGGCGGTGCGCCACACCATGTCGAGCACGCCGCCGTGGGTGACGACGATCAGGTGCTGCCCCCGGTGCGCAGCGGCGATGCTGCCCAGCGCCGCGATGATGCGCGCGTGGAACTCGCGCGCCGTCTCGCCCTCGGGCATGGCGTGGTCCTCGCGGAACTCCAGCCACTCTTCCCAGGCGCGGGGATGCAGGCTCTGGATCTCGTCGGAGCGCATGCCCTCGACCACGCCGAAGAACTGCTCGCGCAGGGCCGCCGAAGTGACCACCGGCAGCGCCAGCTGCTGCGCGCCGGGCGCCGCGGTCTGCTGCGCGCGCATGAGGTCGCTGCTGAAGATGTGCCGCACCGCCGTCTCGCTGGCCAGCCGCAGGCCGAGGCGGCGGGCCTGCTCGTGGCCCATGTCGTTGAGCGGAACGTCGGCATGCCCCTGGAAGCGAAGCTCGCGGTTCCAGGCGGTCTCGCCGTGGCGGATCAGGATCAGGTCGGTGGTGGTGTCGGGCTTGGGCGTTGACATTGCCGCCCATTTTCCACCGTGCGCACGACGCTCAGGTATTCGTCCGCGCCGCCTGTTGCAGCACCGCCACCACGGCGTCGGCAGCAGGGGCCGCCCCCAGTCGCATTGGCGACGGCGTGAGCAGCGCCAGCACCCAGGCGATCACCACGCCGCCGACGATGGCGCAGACCACCACCACGGCGGTGTACGCGATGGCCTTGTCGGGCGGGCATTTCATGAGCACCGGCAGGCCGGTGTAGAGCAGGTAGATGCCGTACAGCGCCGCCAGCGCACCCAGCACCGACAGCGAAGGCAGCAGGCTGAAGACGCCCCCGACGAACGCGGCGGTGCTCGCATAGGCCGACAGCTTGAGCGCGCCGATCTGGCTCCTGCTGCCCTCGAAGGTGGGCGCCATCGCGTCGATGATGAGCGCGAGCACGAACACCATCACCAGCGACAGCACGTAGCCCACGATCATGTTCGCGAGCCCCGAGGCCAGCGGCACGCGAAAGCTCACGCCGAAGGCGCCGACGCCGATCAGCGACAGGCCGATGAAGCTGGCCAGCGCCGGGATCAGCGCGAGGATCATCACGTAGTTCTTGTAGAGCGATGCGGCATCGGCCGGCTCGGCGTCGATCTCGGGCCAGGTGGCCTTCGGCTTGAGCAGGATGGCTTGGACGCGTTCGACAAGATTCATTGCGGGGTTCCTCTGCATTGCCTGCGAGTGTGCCGAGGCATGCGCGAAATGACTGCTGGCCATGAGGCCTATGCCGCGACCTATGCCGCTGCGCCGCGGGCCGCAATCGCGCAGAATCCCTGCCCATGCCCAATCTGATCCTGCTGCCCGGCCTCGCCTGCGACGAGCGCATCTGGGAAGCCCAGCTGCCCGCCCTTCCCTCCGCCTTCGGCGCCCGCGTGAGCGACGTCCAGCGGCACAACGACACCATCGAAGGCATGGCCGCGGCCGTGCTGCGCGACAACGAGGGCCCGCTGGTGCTGTGCGGCGCCTCGATGGGCGGCATGGTCGCCATGGAAGCCGCCCGCCAGGCGCCGCAGCGCATCGCCGGCCTCGCGCTGCTCGGCACCAGCGCGCGGCCCGAGACACCCGAGATGTTCACGCTGCGCGAAGGCGCGATCGAGTACTTCGAGCGCGGCGAGCTTCGCGACGTGATCGAGCCCAACGTCTACTTCGCCTTCCACCCAGCGCAGGCCGCCGACGAGGCGCTGGTGCAGCGCTACCTCGACATCGTGCTGGGCGCGGGCGCGCAGCAGCTCATCAGCCAGAACCGCGCCGTGATGCGCCGGCCCGACGCGCGCCTGCACCTCGCATCGGTGCGCGCGCCGGTGCTGCTGATGTGCGGCAACGAGGACAAGCTCGCACCCCCCGAATGCACCACCGAGATGGCCGCGCTTCTGCCGCAGGCCGAGGTGGTGTGGGTACGCGACTGCGGCCACATGCTGACGATGGAGAAGCCCGACATCGTCAACGCTGCGCTCAACCGCTGGCTCGCGAAGAACTTCCCCGCCTGACTGGGCCCCGCCCGCCCGCGGCCGCTCAGTGCAGCTGGCCGCCGGTCTCCGCCACGTCGTGCTCCACGGCCAGCGAAGTGGTCACCGCGATGCGCAGCGCCTTGACCATCGTCTCCAGCGACATGCTCGGCGCCCCTGGAAAGCGCGCCGCCTGTTCCGGCAGGTAGGGAATGTGGATGAAGCCGCCCCGCAGCCCCGGCCCCGCCACCGGCTGCGTCGCGATGCGGTGCATCAGCCCGTAGAAGATGTGGTTGCACACGAAGGTGCCCGCGCTGTTGGACACCGAGGCCGGCACCCCCGCCGCGCGCAGCTCGCGCACCATCGCCTTGATCGGCAGCGTCGAGAAGTACGCCGCGGGCCCGCCCGGCACCACCGGCACGTCGATCGGCTCCCGGCCCTTGTTGTCGGCCGTGCGCGCGTCGTCGATGTTGATGGCGATGCGCTCCGGCGTGAACTCCGCGCGACCGCCCGCCTGGCCGATGCAAAGCACCAGCTGCGGCTCGAGCTCGTCCATGGCCGCCAGCAAGGCGTCGATGGCATCGCCGAAGACGCAGGGCACCAGGCGCGCATGCACGGTCGCGCGGCCGACCTTCCAGCCATCGAGCTCGCGCACGGCGTCCCAGGAGGGATTGCGCGCTTCCTGCTCGAAGGGTTCGAAGCCGGTGAGCAGCACGCGCAGCGGAGGCTTCCGTGAGGGGGAAGGTGACGGAGGTGCCTTCGGTTTCCTGGTCATGGCTGGGGTCCGGCAGTTTCCGGAAGGTACCGCAAGGCGCCGGCCGCCGCTTCTCCTGTCCGCGCTACTTTTTCGGTGCCAGGTCGAGCGGGTTGGCCGGCAGGTCGGTGCGCACGGGTTCGGGCTTCTGCTCGATCTTGCAGTCCTGGTCCTTGTAGGGGCCGGTCATCCGCACCCAGTCGGGGCTGATCGGGTTCTGCGAACAGACCGTCTTGCCGCTTTGCTTGTTCTTGTAGAGGTGGAAGCCGTCACTGGGCTGGGCCAGTACCGTGCCACACAGCAGCATGGCAACGGCGGTGAATGCGAAGACTTGGTGTCTCATGATCATGGTTTCCGGCGTCATTGGACTACATCGGGGACGGGGTGGCCAGGCTGTTCGCGACAGCGAACACCAGATTACGGGCCTGCGCCACGATGGCGTCGCGGTAGCCCTCGAAGGTTGCATCGCTGATCATGCCGTCACTGTCGTCGCCGAATACGGTCATGACGGGTGTGTGGATATGACCGGCCGGTATCTGCAGCTTGAAGACGTCACGCAACAGCGTGTTGCGATAGGCGCTGGCGTTGGACAGGTAGTTGCCGCCGCCGCCCTTGTTCGCACAGCTCTGGTCGAAGGGACCCACCGCGTTCTTGAAGCAGATGCGCGTCGTGTAGGTGTCGTGGCGCACGACGGGCCAACCAGTCGTCGGCTTGGAAGAGTCGTCCCAGTTGATGATTCCCGCGCCCGTTTTGGCATCGATCATCTGCTGGAACGGCAGCGTGGATTGGATGAACTGCGGCGGCGAATTGGTCACCCAGGGCTTGGACGCATAGCCCAGCCAGCGCTCGGGCGGATGGATGTCGCAGTCGAGCGAGGCGGGAAAGGAGCCGCCGTCCGTACAGTCCGGCCAGACGTTGTCGTTGCCCGCGATACCCGCAAGGTGGTAGCGGCCGTTGAAATGCTCCAGGTCGAACTCGCCGCTGCCCTGGCTCATGCTGATCGATGCGTCGACGCGCTTCGTGCCCGGCTTGAACCAGGGCCCCAGCGTGTCTTCCTGCATGCCCTGGATGAAAGGGCCGTAGTTGACGGGCAGGATGAAGGTGCGGATGACGGCGGTGCTGCCGTCTGCCAGGGTCACGGTGTTGCCGTCCAGCGAAAGAATGGTCGCACCCGAGGGGTTGCCGATACGGATGTTGGGATTGCCGTCCACACCCGGCGTACCCAGCGTGAAAGGGTCGAAGCCGCTCACCAGGATGCGCTTGTACTTCGGCCCCTCGGGGAAATCGATGGCGTACTGGCCGCGCGAGGCGCGCTCGAATTCGTTCTGCAGCGCCGCGCGCTGGTCGTCGGTCAGCGGAAAGTCGGGCTTCCACTGGCGCAGCGCCAGCGTCATCATGAGACGGGCCCAGTACAGCATGCGGTCGTCGCTCTTGGGCAGCGTGCCTTGCACCTTGCGGCCCTGCACCCGGTCGAGCGCGGCCTGCCAGAGCTTCGCCCCCTCGGTCCTGAGCAGAGCCACGGCCTGGTCGTAGCTGGAAGCGCCTGCCATGCCGTTGCTGCACAAGGTGCTGGCGAAATCCGGGCCGAACTTGTCGAAGCCGCTGGCCTGCAGGACTTGAGCCGAGAAGCTCAGGGCATCGCTGCTCGATAGCTTGTTGGGCAGCCTTTGCTCCTCGTAGGACGGCTGCACGCTGGTGTCCATGGCGCACTTGGCCTGGATGAGCGCCGGAGCCGGCGGCGAGGGCGGCAAGTTCCCCGCCGGTTGGTCCGTCGCCGGCGCAGGCGCAGGCGCTGGTGCCGGCACGGGAGAGGAGGACGCGGGCGCCACCGCGCTGCCCGATCCGGCCGCCGCGATCGCCGCTGCGACGGCCGCCGCCGTCGCCGGGTCGGCCCCGCCGCCGCCCCCGCCCCCACAACTGGCCAGCGCCACTGCGCAAGCCCCGAGCGTGGCGCGCCCCGCCAGCCGCCGGAATGCCGTCGTCCGTTTCATTCTTCGCCCTTCCCTGTGATGTGTGACACGAAATCAGCGGCCTCCTGGCACGGCTCATGCGGCCGTTCCGGGGAGGGTTCCACCTCTTTGTCTGGATGACGGCTTTATGAAAACATGCGCCCCCGACAGCTGTCGAACGAGTTTTTGTTGAACAAATTGATAACAAAAACTCAACAAGCCGGTCACTCAGGGAGAAGATTCACCAATGAACACGCGTTTTCTCGAAACGCTGGTCATGCTCGACCGGCTCAGGAGCTTTCGCCAGACGGCCCAGGTCCTCTGCACCACCCAGGCGGCGGTGTCCAAGCGGATCGAGGCGCTGGAAGAGGAGCTGGGCGTCTCGCTCGTCGATCGGTCGCAGCGCGCTTTCAAGCTCACCATGATCGGAGAGCAGGTGGTCAGCCAGGCCGAGCAGATGCTCACGCTGGAGCGCCAGCTCAAGCTCTCGGTCCGCCCCGACGCGCCGCCCTCGGGACGGGTGCGCATCGGCGTCATCGAGACGGTGGTCCACACCTGGCTCACGCAGCTGATCCAGGCGCTGAGCGAGCGGCTGCCGGCCATCGAGCCCGACATCACGGTCGACACGGCCCACAACCTGCGCGAGCAGTTCCGCCAGCGCAGGTTCGACCTGCTGATCCAGAACGACGACATGCCCGAGGCCGCCGGCGACGGCGAGACCGCGATCGCGCCGCTGTGCCGCTTCCCGATGCGGTGGATCGCGCGCCCCGCGATGCTGCCGAAGGACCGCGACCTGGAAATTGAGGACCTGGAACGCGTTCCGCTGCTCACCTTCTCTCGCACCTCGGGGCCGCGCGCCCACGTGCGCGCCCTGTTCGCCGGCCGCTCAACGGAGCCGCGCGTGTGCAGCTTCCCCTCGGTGCAGTCGATCATCCAGTTGACCAAGGGCGGCTTCGGCGTGGCGGCGATACCGCCGATCTTCGTGCGCGACGAGCTCGGCGCAGGCTACCTCGAAGAGCGCGGCGGCCCTGCACTGCCGCCCATGACGATCACCGTGGCCCACCTGCGAGACACCGCGCCGGCAGCTCAGGCGGTCGCCAGGCTGACGCGCGCCGTGGTGGGCGAGTACTGCGTCGAAGCGGGGGAAAGCTGGGTCGTCAACCTGGCTGGCTGATGCCCGTCGTGGCGAGGGGCGCCAAATGCCTTCAGGCGCGCACCGCGATGCCCTCGGCCTCCAGCCGCTCGCGGATGCGACGCGCGAAGGCCAGCGCATGGGCGCCGTCGCCGTGCAGGCAGACGGTCTGCGCATTGACCGGCACCACGCTGCCGTCGATGGCGGTCACGCGGCGGTCGCGCACCAGCGAGAGGGTCTGCGCGAGGGACTGCTCCTCGCTCTCGATCAGCGCGCCGGGCTGGCTGCGCGGCACGAGGCTGCCGTCGGGCATGTAGCCGCGGTCGGCGAACACCTCTTCCACGGGTTCGAGGCCGGCGCGGCGGGCCGCGTCGATCATGTTGCTGCCCGCGAGGCCGAAGAACCTGAGCGAGGGGTCGAAGCGGCGCACGGCCTCGCACAGCGCATCGGCGAGTTCTGGCTCCTTCACGGCCTGGTTGTAGAGCTGGCCGTGGGCCTTCACGTGCGAGAGCCTGCCGCCTTCGGCCTTCACGATGGCCGCGAGCGCGCCCACCTGGTAGAGCACGTTGGCGACGATCTCCTCGGGCGGCAGGTGCATGGTGCTGCGGCCGAAGTTCTCGCGGTCGGGAAAGCTGGGGTGCGCGCCGATGGCCACGCCGTTGCGCATCGCCCAGCGCACGCATTGCTGCATGGTCTTCGCATCGCCGGCGTGCCAGCCGCAGGCGATGTTGGCGGAGCTCACCAGCGCGAGCAGCGCTTCGTCGTTGCCGGCGCCTTCGCCGAGGTCCGCGTTGAGGTCGATCTGCATGGCGAGGGGTCCTTTCTTTCTCTCTCGGTTTCAGCCCAGTCTATGACGCCGCCGGCCAGCCCGCAGCCGCAAGCCCTTGCGCCACCTGCGAGAGGTAGCGTTGCTGGTCGGCCCATGCGGCCAGCGCCTGCGGCTGGTCGACCTGCACGAGGCGCAGCCTGCCGTTGAGCGGCGCCTGCGCGAGCTTCCAGAGGTCGGCGCGGATGACCACGCCGATGCGCGGATAGCCGCCGGTGGTCTGCGCGTCGCCCATCAGGATGATCGGCTGGCCCGAAGGCGGCACCTGGATCGTGCCGGGGATCACGCCGGAGGAAAGCATGTCGCCGCTGCGCTTGCGCTTGAGCTCGGCGCCTTCGAGCCGGCTGCCCATGCGGTTGCTCTGCGGCGTGATGCGCCAGCGCTCGCCCCAGAGCTGCTCGCGCGCGGCCAGCGTGAACAGTTCGAACTCGGGGCCGGGCAGCACGCGCAGCGCAATGGCGCCATCGTCCTCGGCCGGGCCCCAGTCGGGGCCGCGGATGCCGAAGGGCCGGCGTTCGCGCTGCGCGGCATCGAGCGCCGAAACGCCGGTCGGCAGCCGGTCGCCCTTGCGCAGTGCGCGGCCCTGGAGGCCGCCGAAGCCTGCCTTGAGATCGGTGCTGCGCGAGCCGAGGACCGGCGGCACGTCGATACCACCCGCCACCGCCAGCCAGCTTCGCACGCCGGACTTCCTCGTGCCGGACGCATTGGCGCCCGCGAGCCTGAGCGTCTGGCCGGCCGCGACCGGCACGCTCCAGCAGGGCCACAGTGGCACGCCGTCGAGGGTGGCACCGAAGTCGTCCCCGGTGAAGGCAATGCGCGTGTCGGCCTCGAACTGCAGCTCGCAGCCGCCCATGGTGAGCTCCAGCCCCGCCGCGCGATCGGCATTGCCCACCAGCCGGTTGGCCAGCGTGAGCGCGAGCACGTCGAGCGCGCCGCCCGGGCAGATGCCGAGCTGGCGATGGCCGTGGCGGCCCAGGTCCTGCACCGAGGCGAGCACGCCGGGTTTGCGGATGGCGATCATGTCTGCACGCTCTCGGCCACGAAGCGCACGCGGTCGCCGGGACGCAGCAGCGTCGGCGGCTCGGCCGCGGGATCGAACAGCTCCAGCGGCGTGCGGCCGATCAGCTGCCAGCCGCCCGGCGACACCAGCGGATAGATGCCGGTCTGCTCGCCGCCGATGCCGACCGATCGCGCCGGCACCGCAAGACGCGGCTCGGCACGCCGCGGCGTGGCGAGTTCGGGCGGCAGTCCGCCCATGAAACTGAAGCCGGGCAGGAAGCCCAGCAGATAGACGACGTACTCGGCTCCGGTGTGGCGCCGCACCACCTCGGCCGGCGTGAGGCCGGTGTGCGCCGCGACGTCGCCCAGGTCGGGCCCGTGCTCGCCGCCATAGGCCACCGGGATCTCGACCAGCCGGCCGCTGACAACGCCGGCGGACAGCTTCGGCCAGGCCTCGAGCACGTAGGCAGTGAGCGTGTCCAGATCGATCACGGTCGGATCGAAGGTGAGCGTCAGGTTGTTCATGCCCGGCAGCGTCTCCCCGATGCCGGGCCACTCCCGCGCATGCTCGGCCAGCGCCCAGATGCGCTGCTGCTGCGCAAGCGTGGCGGGCGCGGGCAGGTCGCACAGCAGTGCTGCGTCGCCCAGCAGATGCAGGCGGGGCGAGGGCGTGCCGCTCACCTCACACCCGCTCGCAGTTCGGCGTGAACCATTCGTGGGACACCGTGGAACCGGCTTTGCAGGGCCACCGGTGTCGCCCCCGGCGAGGGGGTTGGCGAAGCGACACGAAGTGCGCGCAGCCTGGGGGAGAACTTACTCACGCCCAAGGCTGCGGACCTTCGCCGCCAGCTGCTGCTCCACGTTGGGAGAGACGAACTTGTGGACCTCGCCGCCGAGCATCGCGATCTCTCGCACGAAGGTGCTGGAGATGAACTGGTACTTGTCGCTCGGCGTCAGGAAGACGGTTTCCACGTCGGGCATCAGCGAGCGGTTCATGCCGGCGAGCTGGAACTCGTAGTCGAAGTCGGTCACGGCGCGCAGGCCGCGCACCATGGCCTTGCCGCCGCGCGCGACGACGAAGTCGCGCAGCAGGCCCGAGAAGCTCTCGACGGACACCTGGTCGCTGTAGGGCTTCACGGCCTCGCGGGCCATGTCGATGCGTTCGGAAAGAGTGAAAAGCGCCTTCTTGTGATGGCCCGCCGCGACGGCGACGATCACCTTCGAAAAGAGCTGGGTGGCACGGCGCACCACGTCCTCGTGACCGAGGGTGATGGGATCGAAAGTGCCGGGATAAACCGCGATGACGTTGCTGGCCATGGTTGCTTCTTCCTCATGCTGCCGGTGCGGCTTGTCCGGCGGATTATGCAGTCCCCTGCGCGGCGGGCCGCAGCAGATGGGCATGCACGGCGCCGGCCTTCAGGTAGCGGAACTCGGCGAGGCCCAGGGCCGCGAGCTCCTCGCCGCTCCAGCGGCGCGGGGCCTCGAGATACACGGAACCCTCGGGGCGCAGCGCACGCGCCGCGGCACGAAGCGCGGGCTCGTAGAGCGCGAGGTTGTCGAAGGGCGGATCGAGGAAGACGACGTCGAGGCTGCCCGCGGGCACGCGCTCGAGCGCGGTGACGCCGTTGCCGCGCTCGACGCGAACGGCCTCGGCTTCGAGCTTGGTCTTGATCGCCTGCATCTGCGCGACGAGCGCGGGGTCCTGCTCGCACAGCAGCACGTTGGCCGCGCCGCGCGAGGCGGCCTCGAAACCCAGCGCACCGGTGCCCGCGAAGGCATCGACGCACCGCCAGCCGGGAAGCTCGCCGCCACCGGCGCCGGCCAGGCTCGCAAGCCAGTTGAAGAGGGTCTCGCGCACGCGGTCGGGCGTGGGACGCAGGCCGGGCTTGTCGGCCACGGCCAGGCGGGTGCGCTTCCATTCGCCGCCGATGATGCGCACCTCGCTGGGTTTGGAGGGGCGCTTCACCGCCGGCTTGGGCTTGTTGCCGGCAGGTGCGGATCGGGAGGGTGAGGCTGCTTTCTTCTGGTGCTGGGGCATGCGGCGAGCTTAACGCCGCCAAATCCGCCGGCCTCTCAAGCCCCCGCCCACGCGCGCCGCAGCAGCATCGCCGACAGCACGAGCATGGTGCCGCCGATGAGCGCGTCGAGCATCTGCCAGGCGCGGGGCTTCGCGAACACCGGCGCGAGCAGCCGCGCGCCGAAGCCCAGCGAGGTGAACCACAGCACGCTCGCCATGGCAGCGCCCGCCACGAACCAGACCTTGAGCAGGCCCGCATACTGCGCGCCGGCGCTGCCCACCAGCAGCACCGTGTCGAGGTACACGTGCGGGTTCAGCAGCGTGAAGCCCGCCGCCTGCGCCACCACCGCCGCGCGAGAGAGCGACGAAGCGCCCTGCGCCGAGGCCTGCAGCGCAGCCGGCTGCCGCGAGCGCCACAGCGCCCTGAGTCCGTAGGCGCACAAAAAGGCTGCCCCCAACGCCGCGAGCACCGTGGCCAGCATCGGCCGCCCGTTCAGCGCCTGCGCCATGCCCGCCACGCCGGCGCCGATCAGCACCGCGTCGCTGGCTGCGCAGAACAGCACCACCGCGCCGACGTGCTCGCGTCGCAGACCCTGGCGCAGCACGTAGGCGTTCTGTGCGCCGATGGCGACGATGAGGACCAGGCTCATGAAGAACCCGTTGGCGAGGGCGGTGGTGGCGTGTACGGCTTGCATCCGTCGGAGGATGCCGGCCGCTGCACATTAATTCAAACTAAACTTTCTTAAGCAGATTCAGTTTTTCTTCATTTCTTGAGGACCGCCCATGCTCGACTACGCCGCCCTGAACGCCCTCGCCGCCGTGGTGCGCGAAGGCAGCTTCGAACGCGCGGCGCGCGCGTTGCACGTCACGCCTTCCGCGGTGTCGCAGCGCATCAGGCAGCTGGAGGAACGCACCGGCGGCGCGCTGCTGGTGCGCGGCCAGCCCTGCGTGGCGACCGAGGCCGGCCAGCAGCTGTGCCGGCATATCGAGCGCGTGGGCATGCTGGAGCACGAGCTGCGCGATGCCCTGCCCGCCCTGGGCATGGGCGGCGACGAGGCCGGCGGCGAGCGCGTCACGATCCGCGTGGCGGTCAACGCCGACACGCTCGCGACATGGTTCATCGCCGCCGCGGCGGCCTTCACTGCGCAGGAGCCGGGCGCGCTGCTCGACCTCACGGTGGACGACCAGGACCACACCGCCGAGCGGCTTCGCAGCGGCGCGGTGCTCGCGGCAGTCACCGCGCTGGCGCAGCCGGTGGCCGGCTGCAACAGCGAGGCGCTGGGCACCATGCGCTACGTCGCTGCCGCCAGCCCCGGTTTCGTGCGTGAGCATTTCGCCAAGGGCGTGGGCGCGCGCACGCTGGCGAGCGCGCCCAGCCTCGTGTTCGACCGCAAGGACAGATTGCAGGCGCGCTGGGTGCGGCGCATCTGCCACCGCAACGTCGAGACGCCCAGGCACTGGATTCCCTCGCCCACTGCCTTCGTCGAGGCGGCCTGCTCGGGCATGGGCTGGGGCATGCACCCGGTCAGCATGGTGGCCGGGGCGCTGAAGGAGGGAAGACTGGTCGAGCTGGTGCCCGATTCGATGCTGCCGGTGCCGCTCTACTGGCAGCACGCGCGCGCTGCGCCGAAGCTGCTGCAGCGTCTCGGCGCCGCGGTGCGCGCGGCCGCTACGAGCGGTCCGCACGCCCTGGAGTAGCGCGCCCCCAGTCTGCGCCGTCCCCTCGCCGCGGCGACAGCGGCAGCCCGGCAAGGCCGGCTCCGCGGTGCCCCGCAGGAGGGGAAGGAGATCACTGCGAAGCCGTCTGCGGCTGCGCCTTGGCGGTCTTGGCTTCCTTGCCGCCCACCACCACCGTCACCATCCGCTCGGGCTGCAGCTTGCGCTGGAAGGCGGCCTTCACGTCGGCGGCGGTGACCGCGTTCATGCGCGCGGTCCAGGTGTCGAGGTAGTCCAGCGGCAGGTCGTGCCAGGCGATGTTGGCGATGTTGCCGATCAGCTTGCGGTTGCTGTCCAGGAGCAGCGGGAAGCCGCCGATCAGGTTGTCCTTGGCGGCCTTCAGCTCGGCAGCGGTCGGGCCCTCGGCCACGAACTTCGCGAGCACCTCGCGCGACACCTTGACGGCCTCCTCGGCCTGGTCGGGCCGGGTCTGGAAGCCGACGCGGAACGCGCCCGCCTCGAGCCCAGGCGCGAAGCCGCTGTAGATGCTGTAGGTGAGGCCGCGCTTCTCCCGCACCTCGTTCATCAGGCGCGAGACGAAACCGCCGCCGCCCAGCACGTAGTTGCCCAGCGTGAGTGCGAAGTGGTCCGGGTCCTTGCGCGGATAGCCGGGCTGGCCGATGAGCACGTGGGCCTGCGCCGAATCGAAGGCGATGCGCTCGTCCTTCGGCGCGGTCAGGGCAGCCACCGGTGCGATAGCCGGCAGCGGCGTGCAGGCTTCCGGGCCGGGCAGGCGCGACAGCAGCGTGGTGGCGATGGTTTCGGCCTCCGCGCGCGTGACGGCGCCGACGATGCTGAGCTTCGCGCGGCACGGCACGATGAGCTGCTGGTAGCGCTGGCGCATGGCGGCGGTGTCGATGCGCGCGAGCGTCTCCTCCTTCACTTCCTGGCCGTAGGGATGCACGCCGTAGACATCGGCCGCGAAAGCGCGGCCGGCCACTGTGGCGGGCTTGGTGTTGGCCTCCTTGATGGCGGCGTTGATGCGCTCGCGCTCGCGCTGCCATACGTCGTCGGGGAAGGAGGGCTCGCCGATCTCGCGTGCTGCGAGCGCCACCGCCTTGTTCAGCAGCGCCGGATCGGACAGCGAGCGCAGCGAATAGCTGGTGCGGTCGGTGCCCGCGCTCACGTCGAAGCTCGCGCCCAGATCGGCCCAGGCCTCGCCCAGGGCGTTCTGGTCGAGCGCGGGCTCGCCGTTCCTGCCGGCGCGCACGCCCTTCTCGACCATGGTCGCAGTCACGCTGGCCAGGCCGGCCTGCGCGGCAGGGTCGCGGCGGCTGCCGGCATCGAAGTCGAGTTGCGCATCCACGATCGGCAGCGCGTTGGTCGACACCAGGTAGATTTTGGCGCCGTTGGCCAGCGTCCAGTGCTGGATAGGCAGCGCGGCCTGCGCGCCCGAGATGCCCGCCACGGCGACGACGCCGGCGAGCAAGGCGCGGCGCGCGGTCTTCATGAGAGTGTTCTGCATGGGAATGGTGACCTTTCAGCGCATCTCGCCCGCGGGGGCGGCGAAACCGCGGCCGCGCGGCTTGGACTCGGGCGGCAGGGGACGCAGCGTGGCGACGGTGAGCTGGTCGTCGCCGAAGTACTTGGCGGCCACGGCCTGCACCTGGGCGGCCGTGACGGATTGCAGCCGCGCGACGATGCGCTCGCTGGCGTCCAGCGGAAGGCCCTGGATCCAGTTGCTGCCGAGTTCGCGCGCCTGCGCCATCACGGAGTCGCGCTTGTAGGTCTCGCTCGCCACCCACTGGGTCTTGACGCGGGCCAGTTCGGCCTCGCCCACGCCTTCCTTGGCGATGCGCGCGACCTGGGCGCGCAGCGCGGCCTCGACCACCTCCGCACTCTTGCCGGCGGCCGGAACGCCGTCGAGCACGAAGAGCTGCGGGCCGCGTCCGATGAAGCCCGAGTACGCACCGGCCGAATCGGCGACGCGGTCGGGCCCCTGGGTCAGCGCGCGGTCGAGCCGGGCGCCGGAATAGCCGTCGAGCACTGCCGAGAGCACCACCAGCGCCCAGGCGTCGCTGTTCACGTCGTCGATGCTGGCGAGCTGCGGCACGCGGAAGGCGAGCGACACGTAGGCCTGCTCGGCCGGCGCCTTCAGCTCGATGCGGCGGATGCCGCGCTGCGCCGGCTCGATGCGCGGCTTGCGTGCGGGCACGGCGCGCGCGGGGATCCGGCCGTAGTACTTCTCGGCCATGGCGCGCACCTGCGCCACGTCGACGTCACCGGCCACCACGACGACGGCGTTGGCGGGCACGTACCACTGCCTGAAGAACGCGCGCGCGTCATCGGGCGTCATGGCGTCGAGGTCGCTCATCCAGCCGACCACGGGGCGGTGATAGGGAGAAGCGGTGAAGACAGCGGCGTTCTGCTGCTCGCCGAGCAGGGCGCGCGGCTGGTCTTCGGTGCGCAGGCGGCGCTCTTCCTTGACCACCTCGATCTCGCGCTTGAACTCGTCGTCGGGCCACTGGTTGTTGGCGAAGCGGTCCGATTCGAGCTTCATCACCTGCTCGAGGCTGCCGACCGGAATCTGCTGGTAGTAGCCGGTGTAGTCGCGGGTGGTGAAGGCGTTCTCCTGGCCGCCGAGGGCGGCGACGCGGCGGGAGAACTCGCCGGGCTTGATGTCCTTGGTGCCCTTGAACATCATGTGTTCGAGCGCATGGGCCACGCCGGAGGTGCCGTCGACCTCGTCGATGGAGCCGACGCGGACCCAGACCATCTGCACCGCCGTGGGCGAGCGCCGGTCGGGCTGGACGATCAGCGTCATGCCGTTGGCGAGCGTGAATTGCTGGGGACCGGGAGCCGCTGCTGCTGCGGCGGCGGAAGGCGGGGCGGATTGGGCCTGGGCAGGCACGGCCCACGGCGCCAGGAGCGCCATCGCCAGCACCGCACCAGACGCAGCACGGCGTGGCGGGAGGTGTTTCATAGAATGGCTCGGATTGTAAAAAGCTCCCGATGTTCAGTTTCTTCAAGAAAAAACCGCCTCCCGAGGCGACCGAAGCGCCGGCAGCCACCCCGCCGGCCCCGGCTGCGCCTGCACCTGAACCCGCGCCATCGCGCTCGGTGTTCTCGCCTTCGAGCTGGTTCGGCTCGAAGCCGGCGGCGGAAGAAAAGCCGGCGCCAGCGCCCGTCGCCCCATCGGCGCCCGCGCAAGGCCCTGCCCCCACGGTGGCACCGTCACCGTCACCGGCCGCAGCCCCGGTCGTGCCGCCCTCCCCACCCCCTGCGCCCGCGGCACCCGCCCCCGCCCCCGTACCCGTACCCGCGCCGGCTCCAGTCGCCGCCGCGCCGGTTGCCGAACCCGCCGCCATCGCCACCGAGCGCAAGGGCTGGTTCGACAAGCTCAAGACCGGCCTGCGCAAGACCGGCACCGGCATCCAGGCCGTGTTCGTCAACGCGAAGATCGATGAGGATCTGTACGAGGAACTCGAATCCGCCCTGCTGATGGCCGACACCGGCGTGAAGGCGACCGAGTTCCTGCTCGACGACCTGCGCGGCCGCGTCAAGCGCCAGATGGCCACCGACGCCTCGCAGGTCAAGGCATTGCTGGCCGAGACCGTGGCCGACCTGCTGAAGCCGCTCGAGAAGCCGCTGGTCATCGGCCAGTTCACGCCCACCGTGATCATGGTGGCCGGCGTCAACGGCGCGGGCAAGACCACCTCCATCGGCAAGCTCACCAAGCACCTGGCCGACGAAGGCGCCTCGGTGCTGCTGGCGGCGGCCGACACCTTCCGGGCGGCGGCGCGCGAGCAGCTGCTGGTCTGGGCCGACCGCAACACCGTCGAGATCGTGAGCCAGGAAGGCGGCGACCCGTCGGCCGTGAGCTTCGACGCGGTGAACGCCGGCAAGGCCCGCGGCAAGGACGTGGTGCTGGTCGACACGGCCGGCCGCCTGCCGACGCAGCTGCACCTGATGGACGAGCTCAAGAAGATCAAGCGCGTCGTCACCAAGGCCGACGGCACGGCGCCGCACGAGGTGCTGCTGGTGATCGACGGCAACACCGGCCAGAACGCGCTGGCGCAGGTCAAGGCCTTCGACGAGACGCTGGGCCTCACCGGGCTGATCGTGACCAAGCTCGATGGCACAGCCAAGGGCGGCGTGCTGTGCGCCATCGCGCGGGAAAAGCCGATTCCGGTCTACTTCATCGGTGTGGGCGAGAAGCTGGAAGACCTCGAAACCTTCAACGCCCGCGAATTCGCGCAGGCCCTGCTGGGATAAGCCGGCCGGACAGGCCGACAAGAAAAAAACGGCCCCGGCTTGCGCCGGGGCCGATCACTTTTTCTCTCTCCCCTACCTACTCCTGTCGCGGAAACGCGATGCAGTGAAGATAGGTCACCGTGCCCCCATCCACCAGTGTCGAAAGTCATGGGGAGCGCAGAAGACAACGCCTATGTACCGCTTCTGGCGTCAAAAATAATAGAAAAGAATTCAATTGCAGGCTAACCGGCCGAGGCCGGCCCGAGCTGTCCGGCAACCTTGAGCTCGGCCATCACCTGCAACAGCTGGTCGGCCACCACCGGCTTGAAGAGCACCGGTACCTGCGACTCGCGCACGCGCTGCAGCCGGTCTGGCGAGGTCTCGCCGGTGATGAGCAGCAGCGGCATCGCCGCGCCGTCGGACTGGCTCAGGCGCAGACCTGCATCGAGGCCATCGACGCCGTCGGCCAGGCGGTAGTCGCACATCAGCAGGTCGAAGGGCCGCCCTTCGCGTGCAGCATGGCGCAGGGCGGCATCGGCGGCAGCCTCGTTCGCCACGGCCTGGGCGTCGATGGAATGGGAGCGCAGCAGGCCCATCATGGCCTCGCGGATCTCCAGTTCGTCGTCGAGCAGCAGCACGCGGCCGGGCAGCGCCAGCGTCGGCGCCCTGCGCTCACCGGCACTCGCCCCGGACAGGGAGGCCGGCAGCAGCCCGGCCGGTGCCCGCTCGGGGGCGCTCGCGACGGGCACCACCACCCGGAAATGCGTGCCCCGCCCCGGGCGCGAATGCATCTGGACCGGATGGCCCAGCAGCCGCGACAGCCGCTGCACGATCGACAGCCCGATGCCCAGCCCCCGCGAGCGGTCGCGGCCCGGATTGTTGATCTGGTAGAACTCCTCGAAGATCCGGCCCGACTGCTCGGGCGCGATGCCGATGCCGGTGTCGCGCACCTCGATCCACACCGACTCGCCGCGCTCCCGCGCCGTGACGGTCACGCCGCCGCGCATCGTGTACTTCAGCGCGTTGTCCATCAGGTTCGACAGCATGCGGTGCAGCAGCTGCGGGTCGCTGTACACCCACAGGCCGCTGGCGCGCACGCGCAGCTGAAGCTCCTTCTGCTCGGCGCGTGCCGCGAAGGTGTGGTTGAGCGGCAGGAACAGCGCATCGAGCTGCACCGGCTGGGGCGCTGGCGTGATCACGCCGGCGTCCAGGCGCGAGACGTCGAGCATGGTGTCGAGCGAGGCGCCCAGCGCGTTCACCGCGCGCATCAGGCGCTCGGCGTTGCGGCCTTCGGGGCGGTCGCGCAGCTCGTTCTCGAGGGCGGCGCCGAAGAGCGCGATGGCGTGCAGCGGCTGGCGCAGGTCGTGGCTGGCGGTGCCGAGGAAGCGGGTCTTCTCTTCGCTCGCGCGCTCGGTGGCGGCAATCTGCTCGCCGAGCCGCGCGGCCAGCGCCTCGTTCTCAAAACGCAGCATCAGCGACTCGGTCAGCAGCCTGTGCTGGCCGATACCGGCATGGAGCGTCAGCAGCAGGTAGGCCGCCCCGGCCGCCGCCAGGAACAGGTGCAGCCCGTCGCCCTGCCAGGCCAGCGCGGTGATCATCCCCAGCGACATCGGCATGGTGTAGCCGAAGAGCGCCGGCTTCAGCGGCCACAGCGACTGCGCCGCCCGCGCGCAGCTGCCGACGATCACCGCCATCAGAAGCGAGGTCATCGGCAGGTTGTTGTGCGGCACGATGAGCCACGGCACCACCGCCGTGACCATGCTCACCAGCGTGACCACGCGCGAGATCTTGCGCGCCCAGTAGGCGCTCTCGCGCACCGGCCGCGACGGCGTCCAGCGCGGCGTGAAGAAGACGTAGACGTCGGCCATCAGCAGGCCTGCAAGCCAGAACAGAAGGCTCGGGTCCTTCAGCTGCGAATAGATGATGCTGCCGAACACGACCACGAAGGCCATGTGCGTGAGCGTCGAGGCGCTGTAGGTGCTGTAGACCGAGGCGACGTGCTCGCGCAGCACCCGCAGGCCGAGCGCGTGGTCGGCGGTCGGGGCGGTCGGCGCGGCGGGCTGCACGCTCAATGCAGGGTGCTGATCAGCTGGGCGCGAGAACGCATGCCGAAGAGCAGCAGGATGGTCGAGACATGGTTCTTCACCGTGCCTTCGCTCAGGTTCGCGAGCTGGGCGATCTCCTTGTTGGCCTTGCCTTCCAGCACCCATTGCAGCACCTGCATCTGCCGCGGCGTGAGTTCCTGCCAGGCGCTGGCGTGGGCGAACTCGGCGTAGCCGCTGAGCGCCTTGCCGGGCATGGCCGAGCCTGCCGCCGGTTGCTGCTGTTGCGTGGTGTCGGGACCGCCATCGAGCAGGCCGCAGGCGCGGATGAAGCTCACGACCTCCTTCAGGTCCGCCGATTTCGGCAGGAAGGCGGCCGCGCCCAGCGCGAGCACGCCCTGGGCCAGGGTGCTGTTGCCGGTACCCGAGAGCACCACGATGCGCGCCTCGGGAAAGCGCATCCGGAACTCGGCCAGGCCGCTGAGGCCATGGGTGTCGGGAAGCGCCAGGTCGAGCAGCACCAGCCCGATGGAAGACTGGTTGGCTTCGTAGAGCCGCAGCGCGTCGGCGACGTTGCTGGCCTCGAAGACTTCGATGCGCGCGTCGGAGGGACCGGACTGGGCCTGTACCAGGGCGCAGACGCCCAGGCGCAGCAGGTCGTGGTCGTCAACGACCAGGATCGCCCGAGGCGTGCGGGCGGCCGTACCGGACTCCGCGGCCGGCGATCGGGAGGCGGGAGGAGAGTCGAAGGGAGGCACCTGCCGATCTTAGCCGTGCAACCTTCTGGTGACAGTGCAAAAAGTAATGGCAACCGGCGTGGCTGTAGTTCTTTATGCTACTTATTTGATAGCATTTTCACATGGCATGCGCGCTTGCCATCGGGCTTCTCTGTGGGCACCATGGAAAGTCCCGCCGCATCGCACGGCGCCCACGGAGACTCGCCATGACGCACACAGCCGCCGCTCCCCTCGAAGCCAGCGACCGCAAGGTCGATCGCCTGCTCGCCCATTACGAGGAAAGCCACCGCAATCCGACCAATGAGCTGATTCACTTCGTGGCCATCCCGGCCATCATGCTGAGCATCGTCGGGCTGCTGTTCTCGATCCACCCCTGGGTGGCCTATCTCTTCGTGGCCGCCAGCCTCGTCTACTACGTGCTGCTGAAGGCCCCGGCCTTCCTGGCGGCCATGCTCGTCCTGACCGCCCTGGCGCTGGTGGTGGTTCATGCGCTCGGGGGACTTGTATTGCCGGTTTCAGCCGCTATCTTTGTAGTGGCCTGGGTCTTCCAGTTCGTGGGCCACAAGATCGAAGGCAAGAAGCCATCGTTCTTCGAAGACATCCAATATCTCTGGGTCGGTCCCCTTTTCGTGTTGTCCAAGCTGTTCCTAAGACTTGGCATCCGCTGGTAGGCTTTGGCTATTCCGGCGATAGAAATTCAAGGGAACCCTTGGATTAGCACTCCCTCTAACCGAGTGCTAATATGGCCAACACAAAGGAGTTTCCCCTGATGACAACCCTGTCTGGAGTCTCTGCAAACCAGCTGGCCGTCGCCAACCCCTGGTCGATGGTTCCCCCGCTGGGCAACCTGGACGCCTACATTTCGGCCGCCAACCGCCTGCCGATGCTCACGCTCGAGGAAGAGCAGGGCTACGCACGCAAGCTGCGCGACCACAACGATCTCGAAGCCGCCGGCGCGCTGGTTCTTTCGCACCTGCGCCTCGTGGTTTCCATCTCCCGCCAGTACCTGGGCTACGGGCTGCCGCACGGCGACCTGATCCAGGAAGGCAACGTCGGCCTCATGAAGGCCGTGAAGCGCTTCGACCCCGACCAGGGCGTGCGGCTCGTGAGCTACGCGATGCACTGGATCAAGGCCGAGATCCACGAGTACATCCTGAAGAACTGGCGCATGGTCAAGGTCGCGACGACCAAGGCGCAGCGCAAGCTGTTCTTCAACCTGCGCTCGATGAAGCAGGGCTTCAAGGCCGACTCGGCCCTTGCCGACACCGGCACGCACCGCGACACCCTGAGCCCCGATGAGGTCTCGCAGATGGCGACCCGCCTGAACGTGAAGCCCGAGGAAGTGCTCGAGATGGAAACCCGCCTCTCCGGCGGCGACGTGATGCTCGATCCGGGCCCGACCGACGACGGCGACGAAGCCTTCGGCCCGATCGCCTACCTGGCCGATGCCTCGCAGGAACCCACCGCCCTGCTCGAGTCGCAGCAGCGCGACCGCCTGTCGAGCGACGGCATCGCGACCGCGCTCGAAGCGCTGGACGACCGCAGCCGCCGCATCGTTGAAGAGCGCTGGCTCAAGGTCAACGACGACGGTTCGGGCGGCATGACGCTGCACGACCTGGCTGCCGTGTACGGCGTGAGCGCCGAGCGCATCCGCCAGATCGAGGTGGCGGCCATGAAGAAGATGAAGAAGGCGCTCGCGGAATACGCGTAAGCCTTTCCTTCTTCCCTCCTGCCCTTCACGAACGAAGCCCGGCCCTGCCGGGCTTTTTTCATTTCGAGAGCGTCCGCAGCGCCCGCTTCGCGATGTAGCGGGTCTCGGCGGCATCCGACTCCGCCAGCCATCGTGCGCAGAGCTTGTCGACCCACTCGGGCTGGCTCTTGCTCGCATCGTTGAGCCAGTTCGCCACCGAGTTCTGCACATAGCGGTTGGTGTCGGCGCGCAGCGGTTCGATCAGCGGCAGGGCGCGCCAGGGCTCGGCCTTGAGCGCCTCGATCTGCGCGCACCACACGCCGCGCGGCCGCGTGAGTTCGCTGGCGAAGCGGCGGATGTTGGGGTCCGCATCGAGCACCCACGGCTGCAGCAGCAACAGCGCTTCGTCGAGCGATGCATTCACCGCGTCGCGCACCGCCATCCACGCGATCTCGCGTACGCCGAAATGCGGGTCGGCCGCGAATCGGCGCACCGACTCCAGCTGCGCCGCCAGCGGCAGGCCCGAAAGCGTGACCCACTGCGCCGCCCAGCAGCGCGCCACGTCGCTCGCATGGGTGGCCAGCCGGTGCGCGACGGCATCACGCTCGTCGTGCAGCGCGGCCAGGTCGTAGAGGGCGCGGGCGATGTGCCCATGCCGCTGCATCGGCTTGAAGGCGCCCAGCATCGCGATCGTGTCGGCCAGCCGCTCGCTCTGCGCATCGAGGCCGATGTGGCCCGCAACGCTGCGCGCCAGCCGCGGCAGTTCGAGCGCGAGGAACTCGTTGAGGTTGACGGTTTCGATCAGCCCGTCGTTGAGGGCATCGAGCACCTCGGGCGGGATGAGCGCGATGCGGAAGGCGCCCTTGCGCCCCTTCAGGTGCCCGAGCGGATCGGTGGCGGACATCAGGCGGCGGCCCCTCTCAGGAAGCCAGCAGCGTCTTCAGGTCGGACACCATCGGCGCCACGCCCGCGCCGTAGCGCGCGTAGAGCCGCAGCCGGCCCTGCGTGTCGTAGACGTAGCTGGCGGCGGAGTGGTCCATCGAGTAGCTGGTCGGCGTCTTGCCGTCGACCTTCTTGTAGTAGACCTTGTAGTCCTTCGCGACGGCTGCGAGTTCGTCGGCCGTGGGAATCAGCGCGACGAAGCTCGGGTCGAACGCGCCCATGTAGGCCTTGAGCACCTCGGGCGTGTCGCGCGCCGGGTCGACGGTGATGAACAGCACCTGCAGCTTGTCGCCGTCCTTGCCGAGCTGCTGCTTGACCTGCGCCATCTCGGTCATGGTGGTCGGGCAGACGTCCGGGCACTGCGCGTAGCCGAAGAACAGCACGACCAGCTTGCCCTTGAAGTCGGCCAGGGTGCGGACCTTGCCGTCGGCATCCTTCAGCGAGAAGTTCTTGGCGTAGTCGGCGCCGGTGATGTCGACGGCATTGAAGCTCTGTCTGGTTTCTTCGCTGCACGCCGCAAGGCCCAGGCCGAGCGCGGCGCTGATGCCTGCCCAGCCTGCGCCTGCAGCCATCAGCCGAAGAGCGTTGCGCTTGTTCATTGAAACTTGATGCTCACTCACTGGATGTAGTGATCCACGAGCAGCGCCAGGAACAGCACGCTCAGGTGGATCAGCGAGAAACGGAAGGTCTTGCGCGCCAGCGTGTCGGAGTAGTTGCGCCACAGCGCGAACGCGTAGCCGGTGAACCCGATGCTCACCGCGACCGCCACCGCCAGGTACAGCCAGCCGCTCATGCCGTGGATGAAGGGCATCAGGCAGGCCGCGAAAAGGATGAAGGTGTAGAGCAGCACCTGCAGCCGCGTGAACTCGTTGCCGTGCGTCACGGGCAGCATCGGAAGGCCTGCCTTGCGGTAGTCCTCCACGCGGTAGAGGGCCAGCGCCCAGAAGTGCGGCGGCGTCCACAGGAAGATGATGAGAAAGAGAATCCACGCCCCCGGATCGAGGCTGCCCGTCATCGCGGCCCAGCCCAGCACCGGCGGCATCGCGCCCGAGGCGCCGCCGATCACGATGTTCTGCGGCGTGAGCGGCTTGAGGATCACGGTGTAGATCACCGCATAGCCCACGAAGGTGGCGAAAGTCAGCCACATGGTCAGCGGATTGACCAGGACCCACAGCAGCGCCGAACCCGCCGCGCACAGCAGCGCCGAGAACACCAGCGCCTGCCTGTCGCTGAGCTCGCCGCGCGCCGTGGGGCGCCAGGCGGTGCGCTTCATCTTCGCGTCGATGCCCTTCTCGACCAGGCAGTTGAACGCCGCGGCGGCGCCGGCCACCAGCCAGATCCCGATGCAGGCCACGGCCGCGCGCTTCAGTTCCGCCCATGAGGGCAGCCCGGGAATGGCCAGCACCATGCCGATCAGCGCGCAGAACACGATCAGCTGCACCACGCGCGGCTTGGTCAGCGCGTAGTACTGGCGCAGCACGTTGGTGCTGGCGGTTTGCTGAACGGAAATCGGGGTGCTCACGCGGCGGCCTTCCTCTGACGCTGACTGTTGTTGTGACCTGCCGTATTTTCGCCGGCATGCGCAGACCGCGCTGCCGGGGCGCGCCGGCTCTCGCGCAGCGCCCAGGTGAGCACCACGGCGAGCGCCGCCGCGCCGCCGGTATGGAGCACGGCCGCGGCCAGCGGCCAGCCCAGCAGCACGTTGCCCAGTCCGGTGGCCAGCTGCAGCAGCGCGAGGCCGGCGAGCCATCGCGCCTGCGGCCGCAGCGCGCCGATGCGGCGCATGCGCCAGGCCAGCACGCCGAGCGCGACGAACACCGCATAGGCCATCAGCCGATGCGCGTAGTGGATGGCGGTGAGCGCGGAAAAATCGAGCGGTTGGCCGTCACCGGTCACGCCCAGGTGGCGCCAGATCTCGAAGCCCTGGGCGAAGTTCATGGGCGGCCACCAGCTGTCTTGGCAGGTCGGGAACTGCGTGCAGGCCAGCACTGCATAGTTGGTGCTGACCCAGCCGCCCAGCGCGATCTGCAGCACGAGCAGCACGGTGGTCGCGATGAGGCCGTTGCGCAGCGCGGGCGACACGGGGGTGGGCAGCCGGTCGGCCGCGGCCTGCCTGTAGTGGACGGCCTGGATGCACAACAGCGCCAGCAGCACCACCGCGCCCAGCAGGTGCAGCGTGACGATGGCCGGGAACAGCTTCCACGTCACCGTGAGAGCGCCGAAGGCTCCCTGCAGGCACACCCAGACCAGCGTGAAGGCCGGCCACCAGGCGCTCAGCGTGGCATGGTGCCCGCTTCCGTCCGTCGGGGAAGGCGGAGCGAAGCGCTGCCGGCGGCGGACGATCCAGGTGGCCACGGCGAGCGTGAGGATCAGCACGCCAACGCCGGTGGCCAGGTAGCGATGGACCATCTCGACCCACGCCTTGCTGTGCGTCACCGGTCCGGTCGGCTGCGCCGACTGCGCCATCGCGATCTCGTGGCGCGCGCCGTGCGGGCTGGCGTTGCCGTAGCAGCCGGGCCAGTCGGGACAGCCCAGGCCCGAATCGGTGAGCCGCGTGAAGGCGCCGAACAGCGTGAGGTCGAAGGTGAGAAAGAGCGTGAGCACCGTCAGCGCATGCAGCCGCCGCGCGGGGCCGCTGCCGGCATTGCGGCGCCACACCCACACCAGCGGCCCGAGCGCGATCAGGACGCCGACCGCCATGAGCCAGGCGATGGGCGTCAGGTCGTAGAGCGAGCTCGTACTGTCCATGCGGCGTCCGTCGTTTCTTTCGTCAGCGGCCGGGCTCGTCCCACGACGCCGAAGCGCGCAGCAGGCGGTCGAGGTCGCGCTTGGCGCGGCCGGCGCCGGCGACGTCCATGCGGGCGGGAAAGCGCATCATCCAGTTGCCCATGGGGTCGACCACGTACAGGTGTTCGGCCAGGGAGTGGCCTTGCGCGGGTGCAAGCCACTTCGCCAGCTGGTCGGCCGGCACGCGCAGTACGGTCGCGCCGTGCAGGCCGTTGTCCAGGCGCTCGGGCACGGGAGCGGCATCGCTCACCAGCCAGACGCGGTCCATGCGGTCCTTCTCGCGCCCCAGGCTCTCGCGCAGCTGCCGCGCCAGGTAGAGCTGCTGCTCGCAAAGCGTGTCGCATGCGGCATCGGCCACCGTCACCAGCAGCCACTGTCCCTTGAGCGTGCTCAGTTCCACCGGCGCGCCGCTGCGGTCGGTGGCGGTGAGCTTCGGCAGCTCGCGCTGCGGGTCGATCAACTCGCCGTAGACGCTGCGCCCCTCGGGCCGGATCACGTAGTAGGTGAAGTAGGAGGCGATGACCGGCGAGGCGCACATCAGCATCACCGCGATCATCTTCCAGCGCCCCATGGCCGTGCGCCGGCCCTCCGCACCGTCGAGCGCCTGGTTGGGCGACGGCATCGAATGCACCGTCAGGCCCAGCGGCTCGTCAGAAGCGGCCATCGCGTGCGCGGCGCCTTGCGCGGCGGAGGGGCGTGATGAATTGGAACCAGACATAGAGAATGACGACGAGGGCCGACAGGCCGAACCACTGGAATGCGTAACCGTAGTGCCTCTCGAGGCCCAGCGCCGGGGCCGGCCAGTCGCGCTGCAGGCCCTCGGAAGCCGGGCCGCTCTGCTGAAGCGACACGTCGGTGCGCAGCGGCAGCTTGGTCTCGGCACGGAAGGCCTCCAGGTCGAGATTCTGCCGGATGGGCGAATACCCTTCGGCGACCGGTGCCGCAGCGGCGGCCTGGGCCTCGGGGGCCGAAGCGGCGGCGGCAGGCGAAGGAGCGGCAGCAGAAGCGGCGGCCGTGGGCGCCGCAGCGGAGGAGCCCAGTTCCAGCAGATGGCTCGGCGGCGGCTCGATGAGGCCGGTCACTTCCACGATGCCCGCCGGCGTCTCGACCGGCTCCAGCTTCGTGCGGTCGACGAAATTGCGCTGGATCCAGCCGCGCTGCACCATCACCGTCTGCTCGGTGCCCTCGAGGGCGAAGGGCGTCAGCACGTAGAAGCCGGGCGTGCCGTGCATCTGGCGGTTGTCGAGGTACACGGTCTGCGGCGTCAGCCAGAGGCCGCGAAGGCGCACCGCACGGTGCAGCGCATCGGAGCCCTTGTCGAGCGCGAGGAACTCGGCCTGCGTCAGCGGCGGCTTCTGCTTCTCGGCGTCGATGCTGGCTTGCAGCGCCTCCTTCTGAGCGGCGCGCGAAAGCTGCCAGCGGCCGAGCGAAATGGTGGCCGACACGGTCATCGCGGCGGCAATGGTGATGACAAGGAAGCGGCCCCGGCGTGGGCGTTCTTCGGGATACAGGGGTACGGGATTCACTGGAGGGGACGGGGGGTGCGGCCGATAATGCGGGTCATGAAATACTTCGTCGCCCTGGTGTTCGTGGGCATCTTCGCGAGCCTCGCGTTTGCCCTGTACTTCATGCTGAAGGACGGGCGCAACGGGCGCGCCAAGAGCGGCGGCATGGCGCGCGCGCTCACCTTTCGGATCGGCCTCTCGGTGTTTTTGTTCCTCTGCATGCTGCTCGCCTGGAAGTTCGGATACATCCAGCCAACCGGGCTCCCGCTCGGCAAGTAGATGATGCTCGTGCCAGGAGAACCAAGAAAAAGGCGCCTTCCGGCGCCTTTTTTCTGGAATGCCGCCAGCGTCTGTCACCAATGAAATGCCATCGCGAAGCGCTGCCGCACGATGAAGCAAGGGTGACAGGGCTTGGCTTCCCGGCTCAAAGCCAGTAGACCAGCAGGTACAGGCCGAGCCAGACGACGTCCACGAAGTGCCAGTACCAGGCCGCGCCCTCGAAGCCGAAGTGGCGCTCGGGCGTGAAGTGGCCCTTGCGCAGGCGCAGCGTGATGAACAGCAGCATCAGCATGCCGATGAACACGTGCAGGCCGTGGAAGCCGGTCAGCATGAAGAAGGTGGAGCCGTAGGTGCCCGAGCTGAGCTTGAGGTTCAGCTCGGTGTACAGGTGGTGGTACTCGTAGCCCTGCACGCCCAGGAAGATCACGCCCAGCAGCACGGTGAGCCACATGAAGCGGATGGTCTGCGCGCGATGGCCGGCGCGCAGCGCGTGGTGGGCGATCGTGAGCGTGACGCCCGAGCTCAGCAGCAGCGCGGTGTTGATCGTGGGCAGCCAGAACGGGCCGACGGTCTGGAAGGGCTCGACGATGCCCGCCGGCGAAGCGGTGGCGCCGGGCGCGACGCTGGGCCACACGGCCTTGAAGTCGGGCCACAGCAGCGCATTGTCGAGGCTGCCGAGCGTAGGCAGCGCATGGGTGCGGGCCCACCACAGCGCGGTGAAGAACGCGCCGAAGAACATCACTTCGGAGAAGATGAACCAGCTCATGCTCCAGCGGAACGAGAGGTCGATCTTGTGGCCGTACTGGCCGCTCTCGCTCTCGCCGATGGCGGCGCGGAACCACGCGAAGAGGGTGCCGAGCCAGATCACCATGCCGACCAGCAGGGACCATGCGCCCCACTCGTGGCCGTTGATCCATTGCGCGGCGCCCAGGATCACGAAGAACAAACCGATCGCGGCCGAGACCGGATAGGCCGAGGGGCCCGGCACGAAATAGTAGGGCGTGGTGCCGTGGGTGGTTGAACTCATATCAGCTCCTGGCTCTCTTTCTTCTCTCGGTTCAATGGATTCTGCTTGCCGTGGAAGGCTTCTTCTGCGTCAGGCACCGGCCGATGCGACCACATGGCGCACCACCAGCACGAGCACGACCACGAAGACCACCACCGCCACGAACGCCACCGCGATGATGTGCAGCGGATTCAGCTTGCGCAGGTCTTCCTGGTAGGCGCTGTTCTTGCGCACGCCGAAGAACGACCAGCCCACAGCCTTCACCGTGTCCCACAGCGAAGCCCTCGGCCGGTTCGACGGATCGGTCACGAGCGCGGCTCATTCGCGGTGCCGGAAACTGCGGCCACCGGGGCCGCGGGCGTCTTGCCGCCCACCTCGAAGAAGGTGTACGACAGCGTGATGGTCTTCACGTCCTTGGAAATCTTCGGGTCGATCACGAACGCGACCGGCCACTGCTTCTTCTCGCCCGGATCGAGCGTGTACTGGTTGAAGCAGAAGCACTCGAGCTTGTTGAAGTACGGCGCGGCCTGCTGCGGCGCGTAGCTCGGGATGGCCTGCGCGGCCATGCGGCGGTTCTGCACGTTCTGGAACTCGTACATCACCGTGTTGAGCTCGCCCGGGTGCACCTGGATGGTCCGCTCCGCGGGCTTGAAGTCCCACAGGCCGCCGCGCACGTTGGAATCGAACTCGACCGTGATGGTGCGGCTCTTGTCGACCTGCGTGTTGTCGGGCACGCGCACGTTCTTGCCGCCGCTCGCGCCGCCCGGCACCTCGAGCTCGGAGAGCGCGAGGATGTTGATGCCCGTCATCTCGCAGATCGCGCGGTACATCGGCACCAGCGCGTAGCCGAATGCGAACATGCCGCAGGCCACGACGGCCAGCTTGCCGACCATGCGGACGTTGGCGCGGCGGATGCGTGGACCGAGGCTCATGCGCTGTGCTCCCGTTCGTTGCTTGCTTGAAGCTGGCTTCGCGTGATCGGCGCGCCGGTTCAGCGGCCGCTGAACCAGACCATGCGGACGATGAAACCGATGAAGAACACCACCGCGATGGAGGCCAGCGTGAGCCCCATGCGGCGGTTGTTCCTTTTCTGTTCGGGTGTCATCGTGCGGTGCGAAGTGCGGGGAATCCGCTCAACCGATCACCCTGGTGGCGGTCGCGTCGAGCTTGGGCGGGTTCTCGAAGGTGTGGAAAGGCGCCGGCGAAGGCACTTCCCATTCGAGGCCCTCGGCCGCTTCCCAGGGCTTCTGCGGAGCCTTCTCGCCCTTGCCGCGCATCGTGGGCAGCACGATGAACAGGAAGAAGTAGACCTGCGCGAAGCCGAAGAAGAAGGCGCCCACCGAGGCGACGGCATTGAAGTCGGCGAACTGCATCGGGTAGTCGGCATAGCGACGCGGCATGCCGGCCAGACCCAGGAAGTGCATCGGGAAGAAGGTCACGTTGAACGAGATCAGCGACCACCAGAAGTGCACCTTGCCGCGCGTCTCGTTGTACATCACGCCGGTCCACTTCGGAGCCCAGTAGTAGAAGCCCGAGAACATGGCGAACAGCGAGCCGGCCACCAGCACGTAGTGGAAGTGCGCCACGACGTAGTAGGTGTCCTGCAGCTGCGTGTCGATGGGGGCGACGGCCAGGATCAGGCCGGTGAAACCGCCCATGGTGAACACGAAGATGAAGCCGACGGCGAACAGCATCGGCGTCTCGAAGGTCATCGAGCCCTGCCACATGGTCGCGATCCAGTTGAAGATCTTCACGGCCGTGGGCACCGCGATCAGCATGGTCGCGTACATGAAGAACAGCTGGCCGGTCAGCGGCATGCCGGTCGTGAACATGTGGTGAGCCCACACGATGAACGACAGGATGGCGATCGACGAGGTGGCGTACACCATCGAGGCGTAGCCGAAGAGCTTCTTGCGGGCGAAGGCCGGCACCACCTGGCTGATGATGCCAAACGCCGGCAGGATCATGATGTAGACCTCGGGGTGGCCGAAGAACCAGAAGATGTGCTGGTACATCACCGGGTCGCCGCCGCCGGCAGGGTTGAAGAAGCTGGTGCCGAAGTGGCGGTCGGTCAGCGTCATCGTGATGGCGCCTGCGAGCACGGGCATCACGGCGATCAGCAGGTAGGCGGTGATGAGCCAGGTCCAGCAGAACATCGGCATCTTCATCAGCGTCATGCCGGGGGCGCGCATGTTGAGGATGGTCACGATGATGTTGATCGAGCCCATGATCGACGACGCGCCCATGATGTGCATCGCGAAGATGCCGGCGTCCATCGAGGGGCCCATCTGCAGCGTGAGCGGCGCGTACAGCGTCCAGCCCGCGGCGGGCGCGCCGCCGGGCATGAAGAACGAGCCCACCAGCATCAGCGCCGCAGGGATCAGCAGCCAGAAGCTGAAGTTGTTCATGCGCGCGAACGCCATGTCGGATGCGCCCACCTGCAGCGGGATCATCCAGTTCGCGAAGCCCACGAAGGCCGGCATGATCGCGCCGAACACCATGATCAGGCCGTGCATGGTGGTGAACTGGTTGAAGAGTTCGGGGTTCACCAGTTGCAGTCCGGGCTGGAACAGCTCGGCACGGATCAGGAGCGCAAGCACGCCGCCCACCATCAGCATCGTGAAGCTGAACAGCAGGTAGAGCGTGCCGATGTCCTTGTGGTTGGTGGCGAACACCCAGCGGCGCCAGCCGGTGGGCGCATGGTGATCGTGGTGATCGTCGTGTGCGTGGTCGCCGTGGCCTGCTGCGTGACCGTGGGGGTCGAGAACTGCGCTCATTTCGTGGTTCCTTGCAATTTCTTCGTCGCGGGGCGATCGCGCATCACTTGGCGCGCAGGGCCAGCACTTCGGCCGGCTGCACCAGCTGGCCCGTCTTGTTCGACCAGCTGTTCTTGGTGTAGGTGGCCACGGCCGCGAGGTCGGTATCGCTCAGTTGCTTCCAGGAAGGCATCGCGCCGTTGTTCTGGCCGTTGAGCAGCACCGTCAGCTGAACCTTGTGGTCGGCGTCGGTCACCTTCGGCGAACCATCGAGCGGCTTGATCGGACCGGCACCCTTGCCGTTGGCCTGGTGGCAGGCCGCGCAGTTGGCGGCATAGACCTTCTCGCCGCGCGCCAGCATGTCGGGCAGGGTCCAGACCTTGGTCGGGTCGTCGAGCTTGGCGGCGGCTTCCTTGCGCTTGGCGGCGACCCAGGCCGTGTAGTCGGCGGCCGAGAGCACCTTCACGTGGATCGGCATGTAGGCGTGTTCCTTGCCGCACAGCTCCTGGCACTGGCCGTAGTAGTCGCCCACGGTTTCGGCGCGGAACCAGGTGTCGCGCACGAAGCCGGGAATGGCGTCCTGCTTGAGGCCCAGCTGCGGCACGGCGAAGGCGTGGATCACGTCGTTCGCGGTGGTGATGATGCGGATCTTCTTCTGCACCGGCACGACCAGCGGGTTGTCGACCTTGAGCAGGTAGTCGTCGGGCATCTGGCCCTTGGCGCCCGCATCGGACATGGCGCGTTGCGAGCTGTCGAGCGTGGAGATGAAAGCGAGGCCCTCGCCTTCACCGTTGAGGTAGTCGTAGCCCCACTTCCACTGGTAGCCCGTGGTCTTGATCGTGAGGTCGGCGTTGGTGGTGTCCTTCTGGGCCACCAGCACCTTGGTGGCGGGCAGCGCCATGACGATGACGATGAGGAAGGGCACGATGGTCCAGATGACCTCGACCACCACCGATTCATGGAAGTTGGCGGCCTTGTGGCCCACCGACTTGCGGTGCTTCCAGATGGAATAGAACATCACCGCGAACACGCCGACGAAGATGACCGTGCACAGGATCATCATGATCGTGTGGAGCAGATGCTGCTCCTGAGCGATCTTGGTCACGCCGACCGGAAGATTCAACTGGCGCACCGAAGGGCCGCCGGGCAGATCGTTGACTGCGTGCGCCGCGCTGCTGAAAGCCGCGCCGGCCGCCAGCAACAGATTCGCCGGCCTGTACTTATTGCGCCAAATGCTCTTCATCGTGTTCACGTTTCTTCAATTTTTTCGACAAACCCAACCGTGCAGCACTGCGCAAGTCTCCTCAGGCGCCACGCAACGCCATTCGAATCTCGCGGGCCAAGGCCGCACGCAACTCCGGGCGTACATAGCGCCCCACCCTGACCGATCGACCCTGCCCCGAGACCTCGATCAGCGAGCGATCGCCGGCCTGGGGTTCGATCCGCACCTGGTGCGGAAGAAATTCCGTGCGCTCGTAGTGCCCGCCGTTCTCGAGCTCGACGACGAGACGTCCCTCCTGCAATGCGATCTTCTCGCCGTCCGTCGCATGCCTTGCGTAGACCATGAAGGCAAACCCGACAGCAGCCAGTTCGAGCCAGGCAAAAGGCAGCACCATGGGCGCACCGTGCAGCCAGAACAGAGTGCCGATGCCGAGAGATACCACGCACAGCGATGCGTAGAGCCAGCCCAGCTGGCTCGGCGTCACCGAGCAGTTGCGCTTCAGGAACCAGTGGATGCTCTGACCTGAAACGGTGGCAAATCGAAACACGGAATTCGACACGGGCGAGTTCAGCAAATCGGTGCGTCGACGGTCGCCAAACCCTCTCGTACGAACAGGATCCGACACCCTTCGATCGCGGGACAATACCCGCGAGTTTCACGCAACGGCGGATTGTAGCGGGTAGATACCTGCGCCCGGGTGCCCTGTGAGACGCCTACGGGTCACTACTAGTAGGCAAGAAACGCCCTCTGAGACAGGCGTTTTCGAGGCACGTTTTTCGGGTGCGCCGACCGCGATCGTTCAGGCGCCCGGACGGCCTCGCTGAAGCATCGATCGCATCTCGCGCAGCGACACCGCGCTCTCGGCCGAGAGCGACACGCGCGGCACCGGCTTGAAGGCGTGGCCGTAGACGACCTCGAAGGTCAGCGCGATGCGTCCATCGCCGCCCTCCGCCGGTGCGAATTCGGGCAGCGCCTTCTTCAGCGATTGCAGCCAGCCCTTGCCGCGCAACGCAGGAAAGCGCGCCGGATGCAGGTTGCGGCCCAGCGTGCGCAGCTCGGCCAGCGCCGCCTCGGGCGTGGCCCAGGTCAGCACGATGCGCTCCATGTCCATCACCGGCTCGGCGAAACCGGCATGCACCAGCATGTCGCCCCAGTCGTGCATGTCGGTGTACTCGTGGCCTGCGGCCGGCCAGCCCATGCGGGCATGCAGCGCACGCAGCTCGCGCACGGTGTCCGGGCCGAGGCACGAGAACATGAGGAAGCCGTCGGTCGCCACCAGCTTATGCCAATGCGCGATCAGCGCCTCGGGGTCGGCCGCCATGTGCAGCGACATGTTGGCCCAGAGCAGGTCGACGCCGTCTTCGGGCGGTGCCTCGAAGCGCGGCTTGCCGGCCTGCCAGCGCCGCGCGCTCCACCACGGCGCGGCCAGCGCCTGGCCGGTGGCCGGGGCCAGCGCGCCCTCGGGTTCGATCACGTAGGAAGCCGCATCCTTGTAGCGGCGGGCGACGAGTTCGTGGGCCTCGAGGCCGCCGCGCAGCGGGGCCCAGTCGGCCCAGCTGCGGGGCTGCGCCTTGATCCATTGCAGCCGGTCTTCCATGCGGCGGCCGATTTCCTCGTGCAGCCAGGGAGAGGCGCCGTCGGCGGGCGCGAGCCGGCGCCAGCGGGCGGCCGCCGTGGCATCGATGGTCGGCGGTCGTCTTGCGGGGTCGGTGGCCATGGGGCCGTGAGTATATTGAGGCGATGCTCAGCCACCGGGCCATGTGGCCTTTCCCGTCTTCCGGCCCGACCGGCCTCTTCACCTCGCTGCTCGCGCGGCTGCCCAGCCAGTGCGCGGTCTGCCGCGCCTGGCCGTCGCGCCCGGTGTGCGACGCCTGCGTGGCCCGCTTCGCCCCGCCCGTTTCGCGCTGCAGCGGCTGCGCGCTGCGCCTGCCCGAGTGTGTCGGCCGCTGCGGCGAATGCGTGAAGAGCCCGCCGCCGCTGGATGCCTGCCTGGCCGCCTGCACCTATGCATGGCCCTGGCCGGACGCCATCGCGGCATTCAAGTTCCGCGGCGAGGCCGGCTGGGCCGGGCCCTTCGCCACGCTGCTGCGCAGTGCGCCCTGGGTGGAGCCTGCACTGGAGGCCAGCGACATCGTGCTGCCGATGCCGCTGGCGCCCGGCCGGCTGCGCGAGCGGGGCTTCAACCAGTCGCACGAACTGGTACGCCGCCTGGCGCCCTCGAAGGCAGACGCCGGCCTGCTCCTTCGCACTCGAGAAACGACCGCCCAGAGCGGCCTGTCGCGCGCCGACCGGCTGCTCAACCTGCGCGGCGCCTTCGCGGTGGAGCCGCTGCGCGCCCGCGAACTGCGCGGCCGCCGCATCGTGCTGGTGGACGACGTCATGACCAGCGGCGCCTCGCTGTTCGCTGCAGCGGGTGTGCTGCGCGAGGCCGGCGCGGCACACATCACCGGGATCGTGCTGGCCCGCACCGATCCGCCGCGCTGAGATGCCGGCGCCCCGGCCCGCCGACAATCGCCGGATGTTCAATATCGTCCTGGTCCACCCCGAAATACCGCCGAACACCGGCAACGTGATCAGGCTCGCAGCCAACACCGGCTGCAAGCTGCACCTCGTTGAGCCGCTGGGTTTCTCGATGGACGACCGCCTTCTGCGCCGCGCCGGCCTCGACTACCACGAGTACGCCGAAGTCAGGCGCCATGCCGACTGGCCGGCCCTGCTCGCGGCCGAGCAGCCCGCCGCCGACCGCATGTTCGCACTCACCACGCGCGGTTCTCGCCCGGTGCACGAAGTGCGCTTCCAGCCCGGCGACTGGCTGGTGTTCGGATCGGAAACCAGCGGGCTGCCACCCGCGCTGCGCGACGGCTTTCCCGAGTCGCAGCGGCTGCGGCTGCCGATGCGCGATGGCCAGCGCAGCCTGAATCTCTCGAACGCGGTGGCGGTGACGGTGTTCGAGGCCTGGCGGCAGAACGGCTTCGCCTGAGGCGGCGGCTGCCCCTTCCGGCAGCAGGGACAGGACACATCCATTCGGCGAATCGCGTCGTATGGAAGACATGCCGGCCGCAAGGCGGCCCGGCATTCATCCCATCCACCCTGTACCAAGGAGTCCCGCCATGAACGCCAAGCCGATCGCTCTCGCCGCACTCGCAACGCTCGCCTTCGCCGGCAGCGCGCAGGCCTTCCAGGGAGAGCAGAACCCGCTGCCGCCCGCCCCCTTCCAGTCGACGCTGTCCCGCGCGCAAGTGCAGGCCGACGCGCGCCAGCCGCTTCGTATCAGCAATGGCGGCACCGGCGTGACGCAGGCCAGGAGCGGCGAAACCGACCGCGACGCAGTGCGCGCCAGCGCCCTCAGCATCACGCGCCAGGGCGCGGCCACCTACGGCGAAGTGACCGACCGCCGGATGTAAGAAGAAAGAAAAAGAAGCAAGAACGCCGCGGCCGCTTCAGCGGTAGCGGCGCACCACCGACTCGGCCACGCAGGCCGGCTTGGCGGCGCCTTCGAGCTCGATGGTGGTTTCCCAGGTCATCTGGAAGCCGTCATCGGCAATGGGGTCCGCCGTCAGCAGCTTCATGCGCGCGCGCAGGCGCTTGCCCACCGGCACCGGCGACATGAAGCGCACCTTGTTCAGGCCGTAGTTCACGCCCATGCGCGACTCGACCACGTCCAGCGCCGTCTCGTAGAAGCGCGGCAGCAGCGACAGCGTGAGGAAGCCGTGCGCGATCGGCCCGCCGAAGGGGCCGGCCTTGGCCCGCTCGATGTCGACGTGGATCCACTGGTGGTCGCCCGTCGCCTCGGCGAACTGGTTGACCTGCTCCTGCGTGATGGCGATCCAGTCGCTCACGGCGACTTCCTGGCCGACGCAGGCGGCAAGATCCTGAAGGGTCTGGAATGTCTTCTTGGTCATGCGGGGCATTCTGGCGTCTGGGGTCGCCGCGAGGCTGTCGGCCTCGCGACAACCGGGGTCAGGGTAAACCGGGAGCCGTCGCGCGGCTCAGGCGTCGAGCCATTCGCAGATCGGCTGCCACTGCTCCAGGTCGCGCTGCACGCGGCCGGGCGCGATGTCGAACAGCGTGAGCCCGCGCGCGGCGAGCTGCACGTAGTTCTGCGTGTCGCGCAGCTCGCCGATCACCGGCACGCCCAGCCCCGCGATGAACTCGTGCAGCCGGTCGGCCGCCAGCGTGCGGGCGTTCACGCGCATGCCGACGAGGCCGATCTTCGTCTTCTCGGCGCGGCGGTTCTCCTGCAGCCGGTCGAGGAAATCTCGGGTCGCGTAGATGTCGAAGATGCTGGGCTGCAGCGGCACGATCACGCGGTCGGCCAGCGCCAGCACTTCCTTGAAGCGCCAGCCGTGCAGGCCGGCGGGGGTGTCGAGCACGGCGTGCGTGGTGCCGCGCGGCGGGCGCACCACGGCGCCTTCGCCGGTGGCTTCCCAGGTGGATATCTGCCGGGCCACCGGCGGGCGCAGGCCCAGCCAGAGGCGCGAGGACTGCTGCCGGTCCACGTCGCCAAGCATCACGGCGTGGCCCCGGCTTGCGAAGTAGCCCGCGACGTTCGTCGCGATCGTCGATTTGCCCACGCCACCCTTGGGATTGGCGACCAGAACCACCGGCATAAAAGCACTCCTCCAGAACGGCAACAGCGCGAATGGTAGTCGCAGGACGTTTATGCCCGGCGAAACCCACCCCGGCGCACTCTTGAGCTATGTTCGCGGGATGACGACAACAACATCCATGGGAACCGCAGCCGGGAGCCCCGCAGGCGGCTCCGGCGGCATCTACGTGCTGGCCGCCCACCCCCACTGGCGCGACTCGCGCGTCAACCGCCGCATGCTCGCCGCCGCGCGCGGCGTGCCGGGGGTCGACGTCAACGACCTCTACGGCACCTACCCCGACTTCGCCATCGACGTCGAGGCCGAGCAGGCCCGGCTCGCCAGGGCCAGCCTGGTGGTGCTGGTGCATCCGATCCACTGGTACTCGATGCCCGCGCTGCAGAAGCTTTGGGTCGACGACGTGCTCGCCTACGGCTGGGCCTACGGCCCAGGCGGCACCGCCCTGCAGGGCAAGGACCTCTGGCTGGTAGCCACCACGGGCAGCCCCGAAGCGAGCTACCACCCTCAGAACTACCATCGCTACTTCTTCGACGCCTTCCTGCCGCCCTACGAGCAGACCGCGGCGCTGTGCGGCATGCGCTTCCTGCCGCCGATGATCTTCTACGGCGCGCGCAGCGCCGGCGAGGCGGCGGTGAAGGCGCACGTCGAGACCTTCGCCGAGCGGCTGGGCAGCTACCCCGACTGGCCCGAGGTCGAGGAGATCGACGCCTGCATCGCCTGCCCCGTGCCCGAGAGCGACCGGCCGGCCGACAACGACGAGGTCGGCAAGGTGGTCTCCGACGCATTCCGCGCGGCGATGGTCCACGGGCTGGCCAGCACCACTGCCTCCACCGCATCCGCGGACGGCAACGGGAAGGCGGCCTGAATGGAACACGCACCCGCCTGGCTGACCAACAGCCTGATCTACCTGAGCGCCGCCGTGCTGGTGGTGCCGCTGTCGAAGGCCCTGGGCCTGGGCTCGATCATCGGCTACCTCGTGGCCGGCATCGCCATCGGGCCCTGGGGCCTGGGGCTGGTCTCCAGGGTCGAGGACGTGCTGCACTTCGCCGAGTTCGGCGTGGTGCTGATGCTCTTCCTCGTGGGCCTGGAGCTCGAGCCCAAGCGCCTGTGGAACCTGCGCCGCCCCATCTTCGGCTGGGGCACGGCACAGGTGCTGAGCTGCGCCGCCGTGCTGTTCGCGGTCGGCTGCGCCGTTGGTGCCAGCTGGCGCGTGTCGCTGGTGGCCGCGCTGGGCCTTGCGCTGTCGTCCACCGCGATCGCGCTGCAGGTGTTCGGCGAGCGCAACCTGCTGAAGACGCCCAGCGGGCAGGCCGGCTTCTCGATCCTGCTGTTCCAGGACGTGGCGGCCATCCCGATCCTCGCGCTGCTGCCGCTGCTGGCCGGCGCCACCGCGGCCGAGCAGTCGATCACCGGGCTGGAGCGCGCGCTGGAAGCGGCCAAGATCATCGGCGTGATCGGCGGCATCATCCTCGGCGGCCGGCTGCTGCTGCGCCCCATCCTGCGCTGGATCGCGCGCAGCGACACGCCCGAGATCTTCACCGCCGCCGCCTTGCTGCTGGTGGTGGCCATCGCGGCGCTGATGCAGCTGGTGGGCCTGTCGATGGCGCTGGGCGCCTTCCTCGCCGGCGTGCTGCTGGCCGAGAGCGAATACCGGCGCGAGCTCGAGACCGACATCGAGCCCTTCAAGGGACTGCTGCTGGGCCTGTTCTTCATCGCGGTGGGCATGTCGATCAACTTCGGCGTGCTGATGGCGAGCCCCTGGATCATGGCGATGCTGGTGGTCGGCTTCGTGGCCATCAAGCTGGTGGTGATCTATGCGCTTGCCAAGGCGATGGGCATCGCCTACCAGGAGCGGCCGGTGTTCACGCTGCTGCTCGCGCAGGGCGGCGAGTTCGCCTTCGTGGTGTTCCAGGCGGCGGGGCCCGACGTGCTGCCGCCCGAGGTCACCTCGCTGCTGATCGGCGCGGTGGCGCTGTCGATGCTGCTGTCGCCGCTCCTTCTGGTGCTGCTCGACAGGTTCGTGCTGCCGCGCTACAGCCGCAACACGGGCACGAAGCTCGAAGAGATCTCGGAGCAGCAGGACGCCAAGGTGCTGATCTGCGGCTTCGGCCGCTACGGCCAGATCGTCGGTCGCATGCTGATGTCGCAGGGCCTGCGCGTGACGGTGCTCGACCACGACGCCGACACCGTCGAAGGCCTGCGGCAGTTCGGCTTTCGCGTTTTCTACGGCGACGCGACGCGGCTCGACCTGCTGCGCACCGCGGGAGCGGGAACGGCCAAGGTGATCGTGGTGGCGGTGGACGACATCGAGCAGTCGCTGGAGATCGTCGACCTGGTGAAGGAGAACTTCCCGCAGGCCCGCATCATCGCCAGGGCACGCAACGTGACGCACCTGTTCCAGCTGCGCGACCGCGGCGTGACGGAGGTCGAGCGCGAGGTGTTCGAGTCTTCGCTGCGCAGCGCGCGAGCCACGCTCGAGGCGCTGGGCTGGCCGGCCTCCGAGGCGCGCGAATCGGCAATGCGCTTCCGCCGCCGAAACATCGAGCTCAGCAACGAGATCTACCCGCACTACAAGGACCGCGCCAAGCTGATCGCCGCCAACAAGGCGGGCCGCCAGCAGTTCGAGGAGCAGATGGCGCGCGAGCGCGAGGAGCGCCGCCGGCGGCTCGGGCGCGACTGGGATGCGCTGGAGGAAGAAACCGAAGCGGAACCGGAAACGCCGCAACCAGGGCGGGAATCGCAGCCGGTTCCCTGAACAGGCTGCGCCGCGGCAGGCAGCCCGGCTAGAGCGGCACCGTCAGATAGACGCCTTCGCGTCCCACCAGCGGCGCGCGCGTGGGCATGAAGATCGTGCAGTCGTCGCAGGGCGAGCGGATCTCCTGGCCCGCGTCGGTCGCGATCAGCTCGCCCTTGCGGAAGACTTCGAAGCCCAGCACCGGCCGCGCGAAGCTGAAGCTCTCGGTCTTCACCATGTGCACTTCGAGCAGCCGGAAGCGCCGCGCCGGCGCCTTCGCCGCGGCGCCTGGCGGCGGCTCGACCAGCCCCAGGTGCGCAAGGAAGCGCAGCGTCACGTCGGTCGCCAGGTCGGCCGCCGACTGGCTGAAATGCTGGCCGCATTCCACGACCACGGCGCTGCCGTCGACGCCCTCCTCGCCATGGCGGCCGTAGGCCGTCAAGCCGGTACCCGGCGCGCCGCCCACCGGCATCACCAGATGCACCAGCGGATCGCCGATGGCCAGCGCCAGCCCGGCGTTGCGATCGAACTCCGGATAGACCCAGAAGGGCTGCACCGGTGCGCGGGTCGAATGGATGTCGAGCACGTAGTCGGCGGCGTCCAGCACCGGGCGCAGCTCGCGCGCGCGGCGCAGTTCGGGGCTCTGCCCGGTGCCCTCTAGCATGGCCTTCGACCAGATGCGATTGAGGTTGTGCACCAGCTGGCGGTTCTCGTAGGGCTTGTCGATGTCGAAGGCCTCGTAGGCCTCCACGTTGGCGAAGCTGACCGTGAGCGTGCCGATCCGCGGGCGCACGCCGGTGTCCAGCAGGTGCGTGGCGGCCACCATGCCGCAGATCTCGTTGCCGTGGGTCAGCGCGTTGACGAGCACGTGCGGCCCCGGCCGGCCGGACTCGAAACGGTGCACGTAGTCGATGCCGGTGTTGCCCTGCCTGTAGGCGGAGAGGTCGCGCGGCAGCACCTCCAGCGGGGCGGTGTCGGGCGCGAACGATGACTCGGTCATGCGGCGCTCATTCCCCGCGGATACCGGCTCGCCGGACCAGGTCGCCGTAGACCGCGAGGCGCTCCGACATCATGGCGGTGAACTGCTCGGGCGACTGCACCTCGGGCGGCAATGCGCCGCGCGACTGCAGCGCCTCGGCCATCGAGGGCTGATCGGCCACCGAGCGCACCGCCTTGTGCAGCGTCGCGACGATCTCCGGCGGCGTCCTGGCAGGCGCGGCGATGCCGATCCACGAGGTGGTGTTGAGCACCGGATGGCCCAGCTCCGCGAAGGTCGGGATGTCGGGCAGCGCCGCCACGCGCGCGGGCGCGGCCACGGCCAGCGCGCGCAGCTTGCCGGACTGGATAAGCGGCAGGAAGGGCGCGAGGTTGTCGAGGCCGAACTGCACTTCGTTCGAGATCAGCGCGGTGACCAGCGGGCCGCCGCCCCGATAGGGCACGTGCGTCGCGTTGAGCTGCAGCTGCGACTTCATCAGCTCCACGTTGAGCTGCCCCATGCTGCCGGGGCCCGCGCTGCAGAAGTTGAGCTCGCCGGGACGCGACTTCACCAGCGCGACGAACTCCTTGAAGTTCTTCGCAGGCACCGCCGGGTTGACCAGCAGCACGTTGATCGAGCGCGAGAGCTGGCTGATCGACGCGAAGTCCTTGATCGGGTCGTAGCCCGGATTGGGCTGGGTCAGGGGATTGGCCAGGTGCGAGCTCTGCGACGACGCGACCAGCGTGTAGCCATCGGGCTTGGCGCGCGCCACCTGTGCGCTGGCGATGGAGCCGCCGGCACCCGCGCGGTTGTCGATGACGACCGGCGTGCCCAGCGCCTTCGCGAGCGGATCGGCGTAGAGCCGCGCGATCAGGTCCACCGAGCCGCCCGGCGGGAACGGCACCACCAGCGTGACCGGCCGCGAGGGCCAGGCCTGCGCGTGCGCCGCCAGCGGCAGCACCGACGCGAGGCCGGCAGCGAGGAGCTCGCGGCGGCGCAGTGCCGCGGCGGCGAAGAGGGGTTCCATGGGCGTCCTGTCGTGCAATAGAAAGTGCGCGCATTGTTGCAAGACGATTTAGTTTTTGCAATGACCATTGCAAAATCAGGCGCAACCCGGCTGCGCATGCAGAATGCCCCGACCATGAATCTGAACCAACGCATCGCGGGCTACGGCAGGAAGCTCACCAGGAGCGAGCAGCGCCTGATCGACGAACTGCAGACGCGCTACCCCCAGGGCCTTCTCGAATCTGCAACGAGTCTTGCAAAGAAGGTGGGCACCAGCGCCTCCACCGTGGTGCGGCTGCTGGCCAAGCTGGGCTATCCCAGCTATGCCGATGCGCAGATCGAGGCGCGCTCGGAGGTCACCGCGCGGCTGTCGTCACCGGCCACGCGCGCGGACGCCGTCATCGCCGACGACACGTCCGTGCGCACCTGCCTTGCCAACGCGCTGCTGCACGACCAGCACAACCTGGCCTCGACCTTCGCGGCGCTCGACGTCGCGGCCTTCGAGGGTGCCGTGCGGATGCTCACGCAGCGCAAGGCGCGCGTGCACGTGACCGGCCAGCGGCATGCCGCTGCGCTGGCCGGCCATCTGACGCTGCACCTGAACATGTGCCTGCCAGACGTCCGCCCGATGAACGGCGGCGGCCCGCTGCTCATGGAAGACCAGCTGCTGTGGATCGGCGAGCACGACGTGCTGCTGGCCCTGACGTTCAGGCGCCACGGGCTCGCCACCGCGCGCGCCGCCAGGTACTTCAGGGAAAAGGGCGCCAAGGTCATCGTCATCACCGACGGCCCCTCGGTCGCTGCGGCCTCGGCGGCCGATCACGTGATGCTGGTGCGCACGTCGAGCGCGTCGCCCTTCGATTCGTACACGGCGGCGCTCTCGCTGTGCAACGCGCTGGTCACCGCAGTCGTGCAGCGGCGCAAGAAGGAACTGGGCGCCGCGCTCGAACGCGGCGACGCCTTGTGGGAGCAGCACTGGAACGACTCGGCCGCACAGGCCGGCCGTTCGCGCAAGGCGGCATCAGCCGGCTGATGCCGCGGGTGCGGCCGGCGCGGCATCCAGCCGCAGGAGCCGCATCGCGTTGCCCTTGAGGATGCCGGGCATCACCTCCGGCTTGAAGCCCGCGTTCTCGAAGTCGCGCATCCAGCGGTCGGGCGTGATGAGCGGGTAGTCGCTGCCGAAGAGCACGCGGTCCTTCAGCAGCGTGTTGGCGTACTGCACGAGCTGCTTCGGGAAGTACTTGGGGCTCCAGCCCGACAGGTCGATCCACACGTTGGGCTTGTGCGTGGCCACGCTCAGTGCCTCGTCCTGCCAGGGGAAGCTGGGGTGGGCCATGACGATCTGCATGTCGGGGAAGTCGATGGCCACGTCGTCCAGGTGCATCGGGTTGCTGTATTCGAGCCGAAGACCGCCGCCGCAGCGCATGCCCGAGCCGATGCCGCTGTGGCCGGTGTGGAAGATGGCCGGCAGCCCGTATTCGGCGATCACCTCGTAGATGGGCCAGGCCATGCGGTCGTAGGGGTGGTAGCCCTGCACCGTGGGATGGAACTTGAAGCCCTTCACGCCGTGCTCCTCGATGAGCCTGCGCGCCTCGCGCGCACCCATCTTGCCCTTGTGCGGATCGACGCTGCCGAAGGCGATCATGATGTCGCTGTTGTTCCTTGCGGCCTCGGCGATCTCCTCGTTCGGGATGCGGCGGCGGCCCATGTTCGATTCGGCATCGACCATGAACATCACCAGGCCGATCTTTCTTTCGCGGTAGTACGCGACGCTCTCCGCAATGGTGGGCCGGCCGCTGGAGCCGAAGTACTTGTCGGCCGCGCGGTCGTATTCCTCGCCGTAGTTGTCGAACGGGTTCCAGCAGCTGACTTCTGCGTGGGTGTGGATGTCGATCGCGATCAGGTTCTGATGGTCCATGTCTTGTCTCCGGTACGGGTAAGTCCCTAGGTCCTTGGGGCTCCAAATTCCTTGAATTGATTATTTCCCATAACCATAATTCGACGCAACCCCGGACCCCATCATGACCAATCCAGACCTCCAACTCGACATCCGCGACGAAGTCGCCATCGTCCGCCTCACGCGCGGCTCCAAGCGCAACGCGCTGTCCGACGGACTGATCCTCGCGCTGCGCGACACCTTCGAGAAGCTGCCGTCCAGCGTGCGCGCAGCGGTGATCGACGGCGAGGGCCCGCACTTCTGCGCCGGCCTCGACCTGAGCGAGCTGAAGGAGCGCGACGCCGGCCAGGGCATGCAGCACTCGCGCATGTGGCACGCCGCGCTCGACCTGATCCAGCACGGCCCGGTGCCGGTGATCGCAGCGCTGCACGGCGCGGTGGTCGGCGGCGGGCTCGAGCTGGCCAGCGCCTGCCACATCCGCGTGGCCGACCGCACCACCTTCTACGCGCTGCCCGAAGGCTCGCGCGGCATCTTCGTGGGCGGCGGCGGCTCGGTGCGCATCCCCAAGCTGATCGGCGTGGCCCGCATGACCGACATGATGATGACCGGCCGCGTCTACAACGCCGAGGACGGCGAGCGCGCCAACTTCGCGCAGTACCTCGTCGACGAGGGCCAGGCCTTCGACAAGGCCTTCGAGCTCGCCAAGCGCGTGGCCACCAACGCGCCGCTGACCAACTACGCGCTGATGCACGCCCTGCCGCGCATCGCCGAGCAGTCGGCCGATCACGGCTTCTTCACCGAGGCGCTGATCTCCGGCATCACGCAGGCCGCGCCCGAAGCCAAGCAGCGCGTGCGCGACTTCCTCGAAGGACGCGGCGCGAAAGTGAGCAAGGGATGAGCAACCCCGCCGTCCGCTACCGCCCGCTGGTCTTCGGCGTCACCCGCGCGGTGCTGCGCGACGGCGCGCCGGGCACGCAATACCTGAGCGCCGAGACGCCGCTCGCCCCCTATCGCGAGCGCATGACCGACCGCCTCGCCTACTGGGCCGAGCGCGAGCCCGATCGCACCTTCATCGCCCGCCGCGAACGGCTGGCCGACGGCAGCACCGGCGAATGGCTGCGCGTGAGCTACGCGCAGGCGCTCGAAGAAGCACGCGGCATCGGACAGGCCCTGCTGGACCGCGGCCTGAGCGCCGACCGCCCGGTCGCGATCCTCAGCGAGAACGGCATCGAGCATGCGCTGATGGCGCTGGGCTGCCTCTACGCCGGCGTGCCCTACTGCCCCGTGTCGCCGCCCTACTCCCTGGTGAGCCAGGATTTCGAGAAGCTGCGCCACGTCTTCGACACGCTCACGCCCGGCCTCGTGTTCGCGAGCGACGCGGCGCGTTTCGCCAAGGCCATCGCGGCGGTCGTGCCCGCCGGCACCGAGGTCGTGCTGGCCGACGGCCGGCTCGACGACCGGCCGGTCACGCCGTTCAGCGCCCTCGCCTCGACGCCTGCCACGCCCGCCATCGACGCGGCGATGCGCGCCACCGGCCCCGACACCATCACCAAGTTCCTCTTCACCTCGGGCTCGACCAAGATGCCCAAGGCCGTGATCAACACGCACCGCATGTGGTGCGCCAACCAGCAGCAGCTGCGCCAGTCGATCCCCGCACTGGGCGACGAGCCGCCCGTGCTGGTCGACTGGCTGCCCTGGAACCACACCTTCGGCGGCAACCACAACGTGGGCATCGTGCTGGACAACGGCGGCACGCTCTACATCGACGACGGCAAGCCCACGCCCGCCGGCATGGCCGAGACGCTGCGCAACCTGCGCGAGATCGCGCCCACCATCTACTTCAACGTACCCACCGGCTTCGAGGCCATCGCGCAGGCCATGGAGACCGACCCGGTGCTGCGCGGCAACCTGCTGTCGCGCGTGAAGATGTTCTTCTATTCGGGTGCGGCGCTCTCGCAGCCGGTGTGGGACAGCCTGCACCGCACGCAGGAGGCCGAAGTGGGCGAGCGCATCGTCATGGGCACCGGCCTGGGCATGACCGAATCGGGCCCCTTCGCGCTGTACGTGACCGGGCCCGACGTGAAGTCGGGCGACGTGGGCCTGCCTGCGCCGGGCATCGAGCTCAAGCTGATCGAGGTCGACGGCAAGACCGAGGTGCGCTACCGCGGCCCCAACATCACGCCGGGCTACTGGCGCGCGCCCGAGGCCACGGCCGAGGCCTTCGACGAGGAAGGCTTCTTCTCCACCGGCGACGCGGTGAAGTGGATCGACGAGGGCAACATCCACCGCGGCCTGCGCTTCGACGGCCGCATCGCCGAAGACTTCAAGCTCGCGACCGGCACCTTCGTGAGCGTGGGCCCGATGCGCGCGAAGATCATCGCGGCCGGCGCGCCCTATGTGCAGGACGCGGTGCTGACCGGCATCAACCTGAAGGAAGTGGGCGCGCTCATCTTCCCGACGCAGAAGGTGCGCGAGCTCGCCGGCCTGCCGGCCGACGCCACCATGCGCGAGGTGCTCGAGAGCGTGCCCGTGCAGGCGCACTTCCAGCAGGTGGTCGACACGCTGGCCGCCGGCGCCACCGGCAGCGCCAACCGCATCGCGCGGCTGCACCTGATGGCCGAGCCGCCGTCCATCGACAAGGGCGAGGTCACCGACAAGGGCTCCATCAACCAGCGTTCCGTGCTCAAGCACCGCGCCGCGCTGGCCGAGGCGATGCACGACGGCAGCCTGCCCTTCACCCTGAAGCCCCGCTGAGCCTTTTCCCCACCTTTCTGGACATTCCTGGAGACGAGACAAATGAAGATCGAAGGACAAGCAGCACTGGTTACGGGCGGCGCATCGGGCCTGGGCGAAGCCACCGCGCGCGAGCTCGCGCGGCTGGGCGCGAAGGTCGCCGTGCTCGACCGCAATGCCGAACTCGCCGCGAAGGTGGCCTCCGAGATCGGCGGCGTCGCGTGCGTCTGCGACATCACCGACACCGACAGCGTGAACGCCGCGCTCGACAAGGCCGAGGCCGCCCACGGCACCGCCCGCATCCTGATGAACGTGGCCGGCATCGGCAGTGCCAAGCGCATCGTAGGCAAGGACGGCAATCCCGCGCCGCTCGAAGACTTCGTGCGCGTGGTCAACATCAACCTGATCGGCGGCTACAACATGGCGCGCCTGTTCGCCGCGCGCTGCGCGAAGCTGCCGGCGCTCGACAACGGCGATGAAAAAGGCGAGAAGGGCGTGATGCTCTTCACCGCCTCGGTCGCCGCCTTCGACGGCCAGGTGGGCCAGCAGGCCTACAGCGCTTCCAAGGGCGGCCTGGTGGGCATGACGCTGCCGATGGCGCGCGACCTCGCGCAACACGCCATCCGCGTGTGCACCGTGGCGCCGGGCCTCTTCGCCACCCCGCTGCTGCTGGAGCTTCCCGAGGCGGTGCAGCACTCGCTGGCCGCGTCCATCCCCTTCCCGCCGCGGCTGGGCAAGCCCTCGGAGTTCGCCGAGCTGGCCTGCCACATCGTCACCAACGGCCACCTCAACGGCGAGGTGATCCGCCTCGACGGCGCGCTGCGCATGGCGCCGCGCTGAGGCCCTTTCCCTTTTCGCGTTCGTTCCGCCCGCTTCACAACGTACCCAGGAGACACCGATGACCTTCAAGAAGACCACCCTCGCCGCCGTGCTGGCGCTCATGGCCATGGGCCTCGCCCATGCCGACATCACCGTGGGCGTGGTGCAGCCGCTCACCGGCCCGGCCTCGGGCCTGGGCATTCCAGTGAAGAACGGCATCGCCATCTGGCCGAAGACCATCGCGGGCGAAACGCTCAAGGTGGTGGTGCTCGACGACGCCACCGACCCGACCACCGGCGTGAAGGACGCGCAGCGCCTGGTCACCGAGGACAAGGCCGACATCATCATCGGCTCCAGCGCCACGCCCGTCGCGATCCCGATGGCCGACGTGACTGCCGAGTCGGGCACGCCGCAGCTGTCGACTGCGCCGGCCGGGCTGCCGCCGGGCAAGGACAAGTGGTTCTTCCGCCTGCCGCAGTCGAACGACGTGATGGCCTACGCGGTGATCGCCCACATGAAGAAGCAGAACGTGAAGACGGTCGGCTTCCTCGGCTACACCGACGCCTACGGCGAGCTGTGGCTCAAGGCGCTCACCGCCGAAGCCGCCAAGAACGGCATCAAGATCGTCGCCACCGAGCGCTTCGCGCGCGCCGACACCAGCGTGACCGGGCAGGTGCTCAAGCTCACCTCGGCCAACCCCGACGCGATCCTGATCGTGGCCTCGGGCAGCGGCGCGGGCATGCCGCAGAAGGCGGTGATGGAGCGCGGCTACAAGGGCAAGGTCTACCAGACGCACGCCGCCGCCACGCAGGACCTGATGCGCACCGCCGGCAAGGATGCCGAGGGAACCTTCGTGGTCTCGGGCCCCGCCACCGTGGCCGAGCAGTTGCCCGACAGCCATCCCTCGAAGGCCGCCGCCGTCGCCTTCGTGCAGGGCTACGAGAAGGCCTACGGCCCCGGCTCGCGCAACCAGTTCGCCGGCCATGCGGCCGACGCGCTCACGGTGCTCGAGAAGGCCGTGCCGGTTGCGCTCAAGAAGGCCAAGCCCGGCACGCCGGAGTTCCGCGCCGCGCTGCGCGACGCGCTCGAAGGCATGGGCCGCACCGTGCTCGCGCACGGCGTGCTGAACTGGACCGCCCAGGACCACTGGGGCTACACGACCGAGACCGGCGTGATGCTCAAGGTGGTGAACGGCGCGTTCAAGGTCGAGCAGTAATCCCCTCTTCTTCACATCCGCACCGCCAACATCGCGCATACGCCATGGATTTCTCGATCGCCAGCATCCTGGCGCTGGACGGCCTCACCAATGGCGCGATCTATGCCCTGCTGGGCATGGGCATCGTGCTCGTCTTCACGGTGACCCGTGTCATCTTCATCCCGCAGGGCGAATTCGTGGCGTACGGCGCGCTGACGCTGGCGATCTTCCAGACCGGCAAGACGCCGGGCACGGTGTGGCTGCTGCTCATCCTGGCCGGCGTCGCGGCGCTGATGGACCTGGTCGTCACCTGGCGCCACGCCGGCAGCGCGGCCGCCGGGCTGAAGGCCGCGCTGCGCACCTTCGCGGCGCCGGCCGTCATCTGCGCGATCTCGGCCTGGGCCGGCCCGCGCAACCTGCCCATCGGCGTGCAGGCGCTGCTCACGGTGTTCATCGTCACGGCCTTCGGGCCGCTGGTGTACCGCGTGGCCTACCAGTCGCTGGCGGGCGCGAGCTCGCTGGTGCTGCTGATCGTCTCGGTGGGCGTGCACTTCGCGATGACCGGCCTGGGCCTGCTCTTCTTCGGCGCGGAGGGTTTCCGCAACCCGCCGTTCTGGGACGAGCGCATGGCGCTCGGGCCGCTCAACGTGAGCGGGCAGGCGCTCATCATCTTCGGCATGTCGGCCGCGCTGATCGTGCTGCTGTATTTGTTCTTCGAGCGCAGCCTGTACGGCAAGGCGCTGCGCGCCACGGCGGTGAACCGGCTGGGCGCGCGGCTCATGGGCATCTCGACCCAGGTGGCCGGACAGCTCACCTTCGCGATGGCGGCGCTGATCGGCGCGCTCTCGGGGCTGCTGATCGGGCCGACCACCACGGTGTTCTACGACTCGGGTTTCCTCATCGGCCTGAAGGGCTTCGTGGCCGGCGTGATCGCGGGCCTGGCGAGCTACCCCGGCGCGCTGGTCGGCGCGCTGGCCGTGGGAGTGATCGAGGCCTTCGGCTCCTTCTGGGCCAGTTCGTTCAAGGAAGTGATCGTGTTCACCATCATCCTGCCGGTGCTGCTGTGGCGCTCGCTGAAGAGCGGCCATTCGGACGAGGAACATTGAAATGAAACTCCCCCAGGCTTCGCGCACTTCGTGTCGCTTCGCCAACCCCCTTGCTGGGGGCGACACCTGCGGCCCGGCAAAGCCGGTTCCGCGGTGTTCCCCGCATCGGCCATGCCGCGTGAGTGGATCGTGTGCGATGCGCACCGTGAGGGGCATCTGAACATGGAAGCGCTCCTCAATTCCTCGACGGCCAGTGCACCCGACAAGAGCGCGCTGCGCACCTGGGGCCCGCTGGCGCTGGTGCTGGTGCTCATCGCGCTGCCGCTGCTGCCGCTGCCCGACTTCTGGATCATCCAGCTCAACTACGTCGGCATCTACACGCTGCCTGTGCTGGGCCTGGTGCTGCTCACCGGCGTGGGCGGCCTCACCTCGTTCGGGCAGGCGGCCTTCGTGGGCATCGGCGCCTACACCACCGCCTATCTCACGGTGAACACCGGGCTGTCGCCCTGGGTCACGCTCTTCATCGGGCTGGCGCTCACGGGCGTCAGCGCGGCGATCATCGGCGCGATCACGCTGCGCATGTCGGGCCACTACCTGCCGCTGGCCACCATCGCCTGGGCGCTGTCGCTGTACTACCTCATGGGCAACCTGGAGGCGCTGGGCAAGTACGACGGCATCCTCGGCGTGAAGGGTCTCACGGTGTTCGGCTTCGAGATCGGCCAGCAGCGCATGTTCTATGCGGTGGTCTGGATCTTCGCGCTGCTCGCGGCCTTTGCCGTGATCCGCCTGCTCGACTCGCGCAGCGGCCGCGCCATCCGCGCGCTGGCCGGCGGCTCGCAGATGGCCGAGGCCATGGGCGTGAACACGCTGCGCTTCAAGATCGGCATCTTCGTGCTGGCGGCGCTCTTCGCATCGGTCTCGGGCTGGCTGTTCGCGCACTTCCAGCGCACGGTGAATCCGTCGCCATTCGGACTGAAGATGGGCATCGAGTACCTGTTCATGGCGGTGCTCGGCGGAGCGGCGCACGTGTGGGGCGCGATCGCCGGCGCGGGCGTGGTCAAGCAGCTCGAAGACCAGCTGCAGGTGCTGCTGCCCAAGCTGATCGGCACGGCCGGCAGCTACGAGCTGATCGTCTTCGGCATCATGATCGTGCTGGTGCTCAAGTACCTGCCCGACGGGCTCTGGGCCTTCGTCGACCGCCGCCTGCCGCGTCCGCGCCGCGCGGTCGACTGGCACGATGCCGGCGACCTGCCGGCACGCGCCAGGCCGGCGGCCGGCGAGGTGGTGCTCGACGTGCGCGCGATCCGCAAGACCTTCGGCGGCCTGGTGGCCGTGAACGACATCAGCTTCCAGACGCGCGCCGGCCAGATCGTCGGCCTGATCGGGCCGAACGGCGCGGGCAAGTCGACCACCTTCAACCTGATCACCGGCGTGCTCGGGCTCTCGGGCGGCGCGGTGAGCTTCCGCGGCGAGGCCATCGGCGGGCTGGGCGCGCGGCAGATCGCGCAGCGCGGCGTGTCGCGCACCTTCCAGCACGTGAAGATGGTGGCGGACATGACGGTGCTGGAGAACGTGGCGCTGGGCGCGCACCTGCGCGGTCGCAGGGGCGCCGTCGCCGCCATGCTGCGCATCGACCGCGCCGAGGAGCGCGCGCTGTTCCGCGAGGCCGAGCGCCAGCTGCAGCGCGTGGGCATGGGCGCCTTGCTGCACGAGCTCGCGGGCAATCTCGCGATGGGCCAGCAGCGCCTGCTGGAGATCGCGCGCGCCCTGTGCGCCGACCCGGCCCTGCTGCTGCTCGACGAGCCCGCCGCCGGCCTGCGCCACAAGGAGAAGGAAGCGCTCGGCAAGGTGCTGCGCCAGCTGCGCGGCGAGGGCATGAGCATCCTGCTGGTCGAGCACGACATGGGACTGGTGATGGACATCTGCGACCACATCGTGGTGATGGAATTCGGCACGCACCTGATGGAGGGCACGCCCGCCGAGGTGCAGGCGAGCGACAAGGTGCGCGCGGCGTACCTGGGAACGGAACATTGACATGACGACACCCCTGCTTCGCATCCGCGACCTGCACGTAGGCTACGGCCGCGCCGAGGTGCTGCACGGCATCGACCTGCAGGCCGGCCAGGGCAGCGTGGTCACGGTGATCGGGCCGAACGGCGCGGGCAAGTCCACGCTGCTCAATGCGCTGATGGGCGTTCTGCCTTCCAAGGGCGTGATCGAGTTCAAGGGCCAGCCGGTCAACGGGCTGTCGCTCGAGGAGCGCGTGATGCTCGGCATCGCGCTGGTGCCAGAGAAGCGCGAGCTGTTCGGCACCATGCCGGTGGAAGACAACCTCGTGCTCGGCGCCTTCCGCCAGGTGCGGATGCGCAACCGCCAGTGGCGCGACCGCATCGACGAGGTCTACACGCTGTTCCCGCGCCTGAAGGAGCGCCGCGCGCAGCTGGCCGGCACGCTCTCGGGCGGCGAGCGGCAGATGCTGGCGGTGGGCCGCGCGCTGATGTCGCGTCCCACGCTGCTGATGCTCGACGAGCCCAGCCTCGGGCTGGCTCCGCTGGTGGTGCAGGAGATCTTCCGCACCGTGGAGGCCCTGCGCGCCACCGGCGTGACCATCCTGCTGGTGGAGCAGAACGCGCGCGCCGCGCTCGAGGTGGCGGACCACGGCTACGTGCTCGAGATGGGCAGCGTCAGCCTCGAAGGCGAGGCCAGGAAGCTGGCCGTCGACTCGCGCGTGATCGACACCTACCTGGGCGCCGCGAAGAAGGCCGCCTGAACGAACGACAACGCCGCGATTGGCGCGGCAAGGAGACCACCGCATGAAGAAGCCCCAGCGCCGCTTCCACCCTGCCCTGTGCGCGACCGCGCTCGGCGCCGCCGCGCTGCTCGCGGCCTGCGCGAGCCGGTCCACCGCGCCGCCGGCCGCGCATGCGCCGCTGGCGGCCGCACGGCCGGGCACGCTGCAGTCCTGCACCGACCTCGCCGCCCGCGCGGTGCTGCCCGGCACCGTCTACACATCGGCCACCGAGGTGCCGGCCGGCACCGTCACGGTCGGCGGCGTCGCGATGGCGGCGCCCGCGCACTGCCTCGTGCAGGGCCGCATGAACGAGCGCACAAGCCCCGTCGACGGCCAGCGCTATGCCATCGGCTTCGAGATGCGGCTGCCGGTCGCCTGGAACGGCCGCTTCTTCTACCAGGCCAACGGCGGGCTCGACGGCGTGGTGGTGCCCGCGCTCGGCGGCATCGGCGGCGGCGGACCGCGCAGCAGCGCGCTGCAGATGGGCTTCGCCGTCATCAGTTCCGACGCCGGCCACGCAGGCTCGATGGGCCCGCGCTTCGGGCTCGATCCGCAGGCGCGGCTGGACTACGGCTACAACGCCGTCGCGCAGCTCACGCCGATGGCCAAGAACCTGATCGCCAAGGCCTACGGCCGCGGCCCCGACCGCTCGTACATCGGCGGCTGCTCCAACGGCGGCCGGCACGCGATGGTGGCCGCCGTGCGCTCGGCCGGCCAGTACGACGGCGTGCTCGCGGGCGACCCCGGCTTCAACCTGCCGAAGGCGGCGGTGGCGCAGCTCTACGGCGCGCAGCAGTACGCGGCGGTGGCCAGTGCGAAGACGCCCGCCGGACAGCCCGACCTGCAGAGCGCCTTCACGCCCGCCGAGCTGAAGCTGGTGGCCGACAAGGTGCTGCAGCGCTGCGACGCGCTCGACGGCATCGCCGACGGCATCGTGTCGAACGTCAACGCCTGCCGCACGCGCTTCGACATCCAGCGCGACGTGCCGACCTGCGCCGCGGGCACGCGCGACGGCATGTGCCTGAGCGCGCCGCAGAAGAACGCGCTCGCCAACGTGTTCAAGGGCGCGCGCAACGGCGCGGGCCAGCCGATCTACAGCAGCTTCCCGTTCGATGCGGGCGTGAGCGGCGCCAACTGGCGCGAGTGGAAGTTCGCGAGCCCGCCGACGCGCGACGCGGGCGCGGTCGGCTTCATCTTCAGCACGCCGCCATTGGCCGACCGGCCGCAGGGCCTGCCCTTCGCGCTGGGCTTCGACATGGACCGCGACGCCCCGCGCATCGCCGCCACCGACGGCGTGTTCCGCGAATCGGCGCTGTCGTTCATGACGCCGCCCGACGCAGCCAACCTGGGCGCACTGCGCGAGCGCGGCGGCCGCATGATCGTCTACCACGGCACCAGCGACCCGGTGTTCTCCTCCGACGACACGCAGGCCTGGTACGAGCGCGTGCAGGCGGCGAACGGCGGCGATGCCTCCTCGTTCGCGCGCTACTTCCCCGTGCCCGGCATGAACCATTGCGCAGGCGGCCCGGCCACCGACCAGTTCGACATGCTGAGCGCGCTGGTCGACTGGGTCGAGCAGGGCAAGGCGCCCGCGTCCGTCACCGCCGCGGCGCGCGGCGCGGGCACGCCGGTGCCCAACGCCGAAGTGCCCGCAGGCTGGGCCGCGCAACGCACGCGGCCGCTGTGCCCCTACCCCCAGGTCGCCACCTACACCGGCGGCGACACCGAGCGCGCGGGCAGCTTCGCGTGCAAGCTGCCGACACCCTGATATCTAGTTAGCTAACGAGCCTCCGATGGATTACCAGCCCCGCCCCGACGACATCCGCTTCCTGCTGAACGCGGTGCTCGACGCCCCCGCGCGCCTTGCCGCGCTCGCGCCCTTTGCCGAAGTCGACGAGGCGCTGCAGTCGCAGGTGCTCGAGGAGGCGGGTCGATTCGTCGGCGAAGTGGTCGCGCCGATCAACCGCGAAGGCGACGAGATCGGCTGTCGCTTCTCGGACGGCGAAGTCGTCTCGCCGCCGGGCTTCCGCGAGGCGTATCAGGCCTTCGTCGACGGCGGTTGGCCCGCTCTCTCGGCCGCGCAGGAAGACGGCGGCCAGGGCCTGCCGGCGGTGCTGGAAGCAGTGCTCTACGAATGGCTGGCCGCGGCCAACCATGGGCTCACGATGGCGCCGGGCCTGCTGCATGGCGCGTACGCCTGCCTCAAGCACCACGGCAGCGAGGAGCTGAAGCAGCGCTACCTGCAGAAGATCGCGACCGGCGAATGGCTCGCGACCATGTGCCTCACCGAGGCCCACGCGGGCAGCGACCTGGGACAGGTGCGCACGCGCGCGGTCCCGCAAGCCGACGGCAGCCTGCGGGTGAGCGGCAGCAAGATCTTCATCTCCGGCGGCGAGCACGACCTGACGCCGAACATCGTCCACCTCGTGCTGTGCCGCCTGCCCGATGCGCCGGCCGGGCCCAAGGGGCTGTCCCTCGCACTGGTGCCCAAGGTGCTGCCCGACGGCACGCGCAATGCGGTGCACTGCGAGCGCATCGAGGAAAAGATGGGCCTGCACGGCAGCCCCACCTGCAGCATGCGCTTCGACGAGGCCACCGGCTGGCTGGTCGGCGAACCGGGCCGTGGGCTGGCCGCGATGTTCGTGATGATGAATTCGGCGCGGCTGCACGTCGCGCTGCAGGGCATCGGCCTGCTCGACGCGGCCTGGCAGAAGGCCGACGCCTATGCCGCCGAGCGCCGCCAGATGCGCGCGCCGGGCCCCGTGCCCGCCAGCCGCGGCGGCGAGAGCGCCGACCTGATAGCGGAGCACCCGGCGGTGCGCCGCATCCTCGACACGCAGCGCGCCTGGATCGACGGCGCGCGCGCCATCGCCTATCGCAGCGCGCTGATGCTCGACGTGGCCGAACACGACGCCGACCCCAAGGCCCGCGAGCGCGCACAGCGCTGGTGCTCGCTGGTCACGCCGGTGCTCAAGGCCGCGTGCACGCACCAGGCCTTCCACGGCGCGAGCGAGTGCCTGCAGGTTTTCGGCGGCCACGGCTACGTGCGCGAGTGGGGCATCGAGCAGATCGTGCGCGACTCGCGGGTGACCATGATCTACGAGGGCACCAACGAGATCCAGGCCATCGACCTGCTCGTGCGCAAGGTGCTGCCGGACGCCGGCGCCGCCATGTCGGCCGTGCTGCTGGAACTGCGCGACACGCTGGACGCCTCTCGCGAGGCCGACGCCGACGTGCAGCGCCGGCTGGCGCAGCTGCGCTACATGGGCACCACCATCGCGATGGCGGCGCATGCCAACCCGGTGCTGCCGTACGAGGTGGCCGACGACTACCTGCGCGTGACCATGCTCGCGCTGATGGCGTGGGCCTGGGCGCGCATCGAGGCTGCGGCGCCGCAGGATGCGGCCAGAGCCCGCGCGGGCGCCGCCTTCCGGCGCTGGGTGCTGCCGGAGTTCGAGATGCGCATGGGCATCATCAAGCGCTCCTGCGAGACGGTGGCGCTGACACATGCGGCCCAGGCGGCCGCGCCCGGTGCCGGTGTCTCCAACTAGCCACTCCGGGCATTCGCGGCAGTCGGCGCGGGGTTACGCTCGGGCCATGGCCTCCAACCCGAAATCCGCTTCCGCCAAAGGCGAACAGGCCGCGGCGCCGCAAGGCAGCAAGCCCGACCGGCTCGACGCGCGCATGCTCGAAACCCTGGTCGGCTACAACGCCCGCCGGGCCTGGCTGATCGTCAGCGCCTTCTTCGCGGAGCGCATGGCGCCCTACGGGCTCAAGCAGATCGACTTCTCGGTGCTCTCGCTGCTGGCCCACAACCCGGGCGCCACCTCGCGGCAGCTGTGCAATGCGCTCGACATCCTGCCGCCCAACCTGGTGAGCCTGGTGGCCACGCTCGACAGCCGCGGGTTGATCGAGCGCCGCCCTCATCCGCACGACGGGCGCGCCGTCGGCCTGCATCTCACCGCCGCCGGAGAAACATTGATCCGCGAGGCGGAGCAGACCGTGATCCAGCTCGAGGCCGATGCCAGCGCCAAGCTCACGGCGCGGGAGCGCGAGACGCTGATACGGCTGCTGCAGAAGATCTATCTGTAGAAACGGTCTGTCGAAGCGCCGGCCTCAGAGGCCCCGCTCGACCATGTCGATGAGCTGCTGGCCCAGCTTGTAGGCCGCCTCGGGCGGTATCTCGCGCAGCGGCCCGTCGATGATGAGCAGCGCCAGCCCATGCACCGCGCTCCAGGCGCAGTACTCCGCGTTCGGGCGCCGCGCCGGGTCGAGCACGCCGGCGTCCACCAGCCGGTCGATGGCCTTCCCCAGCAGCTGGAACGGATCGAGCCCGCTCTCGCCGGCCTTGCCAGGGCCGAGTTCGCCGCGGCCCTCGTCGGAGATCACGAAGGCGGTGCGGAACAGGCCCGGCTCGGCCTGGGCGAAGCGCAGGTAGGCGGTGCCGACGGCGCGCACCTGGCCGCGCGCGAAGTCGGCGGGGGGCTGGTCGCAGGGCTGGGCCGCCAGTTCCTTTTCCATGGCCTGCGCCGCCGCGGCCAGCGCTGCCTCGCGCACCGCGAGCAGCAGCTCCTGCCGGCTGCCGAAATGCCGGTAGGCCGCGTTGGGCACCACGCCGACGCGCCGGGTGGCCTCGCGCAACACGACCGCGTCGGGACCGCCGTCGCGGGCCAGCTCGATGCCTGCTTCCAGCAGCGCCCGGCGCAGATCGCCGTGGCGATACGTGCTGCGCGCGGGCGGCAGGCTTTCGGGGACGTTGTTGAGCTTCATCGCTTCTCCATGTGGACACTGTCCATTATCTCTGTTATTCTTTGTGGACGGTGTACACAAAGTAATCCGATTGTTTGCGGCCCATGACACCGGCGGGCCTCCGAGTCACCTCACCAGTCCAAAGGAATCGTCATGAAAGTCCAGTCGTATCTCTCGTTCGAAGGCCGCTGCGACGAAGCGCTCGGCTTCTACGGGAAGGCGCTCGGCGCCGAGGTCACGCAGCTCATGCGCTACAAGGAAGCGCCCGCGGGCGCTCCGTCGGAAGCCGAAGAAACCGGCTGCGCCGGCGGCATGCCCGATGCCGAGAAGGTGATGCACGCGGTGTTCCGCATCGGCGAGACCGAGCTGATGGCCTCCGACGGCCGCTGCTCGGGCCAGCCGAAGTTCGAGGGCATCATGCTCGCGCTCACCGCCAGCACCGACGCCGAAGCCGTCAAGTGGTTCGACGCGCTGGCCGAAGGCGGCCAGGTCATGCAGCCGCTGATCCCGACCTTCTTCACTTCCAAGTTCGGCATGCTGACCGACCGCTTCGGTGTGGGCTGGCTGCTGGTGGTCGCGCAGCCGGGCTGACCGGCCTTTCCCTCGCATCAGGATCCCAGAGAAAGCTCCACCCATGCTCAAGAAAATCGCCCTCGTCGTCGTGCTCGCGATCGCCGCGCTGCTGATCTATGCTGCCACCCGGCCCGACACATTCCGCGTCGAACGCACCGCGCGCATCGAGGCTCCGGCCGAGAAGATCTTTCCGCTGATCGACGACTTCCACCGCTGGGGCACCTGGTCGCCCTACGAGAAGCTCGACCCCGCCATGAAGCGCAGCTTCGGCGGCAGCGCGAGCGGCAAGGGCGCGACCTATGCGTGGGAAGGCAACGAAAAGGCGGGCGCGGGCCGCATGGAGATCGTGGAGTCCGCGCCTTCGTCGAAGGTCGCGATCAAGCTCGACTTCATCAAGCCCTTCGAGGGCCACAACACCGCCGAATTCACGCTTCAGCCCCAGGGCGGCGCGACGCAGGTCACCTGGGCCATGTACGGCCCGAGCCCCTACATCGCCAGGCTCATGGGCATCTTCTTCAACATGGACCAGATGATCGGCAAGGACTTCGAGACGGGTCTTGCCAACCTGAAGGCCGCCACCGAAAAGTAACCGCGAAAGGAAACACCATGCCCAACATCCACGCCTACCTCACCTTCGACGGCAACGCAGCCGAGGCCATGCGCTTCTACGAGAAGACGCTCGGCGGCACCATGCAGATGATGATGACCGTCGGCGACGCGCCCGACACCGAGCAGTTCCCGCCCGAGGCGAAAAAGCGCCTCATGCATGCCTCGCTCTCCTACGGCGGCGGCATCCTGATGGCCTCCGACTCCATGCCCGGCCAGCCGTACCAGGGCATGAAGGGCTTCGGCGTCGCGCTGACCATCGAGACCGTGGCCGAGGCCCGGCGCGTCTTCGACGCCTTCGCCGAGGGCGGCCATGTGGGCATGCCCTTCGAGAAGACCTTCTGGGTCGAAGGCTTCGGCATGGTGACCGACCGCTTCGGCACCCCGTGGCTCATCAACGGCGGCAAGCCGCTGGTCTGAGCCCCTCACCCTCCACTCCAAGAAATCCGCTTCCCATGACCAACCAACTCGACAGCCGCAAGCGCTGGCTCGCATTGATGGTGCTGTGCCTGGGCGTCCTGATGATCGTGCTCGACACCACCATCGTGAACGTGGCGCTGCCCTCGATCCGTACCGACCTGGGCTTCACCGAGACCTCGCTGGTCTGGGTGGTGAACGCCTACATGCTGACCTTCGGCGGCTTCCTGCTGCTCGGAGGCCGGCTGGGCGACCTGTACGGCCATCGCCGCGTGTTCCTCGCGGGCCTGGTGCTGTTCACGCTGGCATCGCTGGCCTGCGGGGTCTCGACCTCGCAGGGCCTGCTGGTGGCGGCGCGCGCGGTGCAGGGCCTGGGCGGCGCGGTGGTGTCGGCCGTGTCGCTCTCGCTCATCATGAATCTCTTCACCGAACCGGCCGACCGCGCCAAGGCGATGGGTGTGTACGGCTTCGTGTGCGCCGGCGGCGGCAGCATCGGCGTGCTGCTGGGCGGCCTGCTCACGAGCACGCTGAGCTGGCACTGGATCTTCCTGGTGAACCTGCCGATCGGCGTGGCGGTGTATGCGCTGTGCGTGGCGCTTCTGCCCAGCGCGCGCGGCCATGCGCACGGCGAGAAGCTCGACGTGGCGGGCGCCATCACCGTGACGCTGTCGCTCATGCTCGCGGTGTACGGCGTGGTCAACGGCAACGAGGCCGGCTGGGGCTCCACGCAGACCCTGGGCCTGCTCGGCGCCGCGGTGGTGCTGCTGGCGATCTTCATCGCCATCGAAGCGCGCGTGCAGCATCCGCTGATGCCGCTGGGTCTCTTCAAGCTGCGCAGCGTGTCGGTGGCCAACGTGGTCGGCGTGCTGTGGGCGGCGGCCATGTTCGCGTGGTTCTTCATCTCGGCGCTCTACATGCAGTTGGTGCTGAACTACACGCCGATGCAGATCGGCCTGGCCTTCCTGCCGGCCAACATCATCATGGCGGTGTTCTCGCTGGGCCTGTCGGCCAGGATCGTGATGCGCTTCGGCATCCGCAAGCCGCTGGCAGCGGGACTGTGGCTCGCGGCCATCGGGCTGGCGCTGTTCGCGCGCGCGCCGGTCAACGGCAGCTTCGCGCTCGACGTGCTGCCCGGCATGATGCTGCTGGGCCTGGGCGCGGGCATGGCCTTCAACCCTGTGCTGCTGGCCGCGATGAGCGAGGTGAGCCCCTCCGACTCGGGCCTGGCCTCGGGCGTGGTCAACACCTCCTTCATGATGGGCGGCGCGCTGGGCCTGGCCGTGCTGGCCAGCGCCGCCGCCGCGCGCTCCGCATCGATGGAAGCTGCCGGTGCGCAGCTGCCGCTGGCACTCACCGGCGGCTACAACCTCGCGTTCCTCGTCGGCGCCGTGTTCGCGGCGGTGGCGGGTCTGCTCGGTGCCTTGCTGCTTCGCTCCGCCATGCCGGGGCAGACGCAGAACAACGAAGAAACAGCAGCACCCCACGAAACGGCGGCCTCGCAATGAGCGGCAACCTGCCATGCAACCGCCGGTCTTCTTTCTTCAACGGTTCCACAGACTCTTCAGGAGAACAACCATGGCTCGCTATGTAGACGGCTTCGTCCTCGCCATTCCCTCGGCCAACGTCGAGGCCTACCGCAAGCTGGCGCGCAAGGCCGGCAAGGTGTGGATGGAGTACGGCGCACTCGAATACGTGGAGTGCATCGCCGACGACGTGAAGCCGGGCAAGCTCACGTCCTTTCCGCAGAGCGTGAAGCAGAAGCCCGACGAGACCGTCGCCTTCTCGTGGATCGTCTACAAGTCGCGCAAGCACCGCGACGCCGTCAACGCGAAGGTCATGGCCGACCCTCGCATCACGGGGATGGACCCCAAGACCATGCCCTTCGACAGCAAGCGGATGATCTTCGGCGGCTTCAAATCCATCGTTGAGTTCTAGGCTCGCCCCCAGGCTTCGCGCACTTCGTGTCGCTTCGCCGGCCTCAGGCCAGAAAGCCGTCATAGACGAGCTTGAGCCCTGTCAGGAACATGCCCAGATACACGAAGCGATAGAACCACGTCGCATCGATGCGCCGCGCGATGCGGATGCCGACCCACACGCCCAAGGGCGCGATCGGCATCAGCACCAGCGAGGTGGCCAGCGTGCGGAAGTCGAGCAGGCCGAGCCATGCGTAGGGAATCCACTTGCTCAGGTTCACCACGAAGAAGAAGTAGGCCATGGTGGCCGTGAAGATCACCGGCGAGAGCCGCAGCGGAATGACGTAGGCGTTGATCGGCGGCCCGCCCGCATGCGCGATGAAGCTGGTGAAGCCCGACACCGTCGTCAGCACCGCGCCGACGCCGCGCGAGGGCAATGGATCGTCGGGCTTGGGCGGAAAGAGCAGGCGCTGCGCCAGGAAGAGCAGCGTGAACACGCCGACGATGCCCGCCACCGTGTGCGCCGAGAGCACGCGGAACAGCAGCGTGCCGATCGCCGTGCCCAGCAGCCCGAACGGAATCAGGAACTTCAGCAGCGTGCGGTCGAAGTCGCGCCGGAACGCCGCGAGGCCCAGCAGGTCCATCAGCAGCAGCAGCGGCATCAGGATGGCGGCCGCCTGCGGCACCGTGACGGCCAGCGCCATCATCGGCACCGCGAGCGAGCCGAAGCCCGCGCCGAAGCCGCTCTTGCTGATGCCGAGCAGCAGCACGGCGGGAATGGCGACCGCGTAGAAGTACGGGTCGGTGATCAGGGGAAAAGCCATGGGGAAGGAAGACAAGAGAAAACCCGCCTGGGGGCGGGCTTGCCTTCCGAGCGTAGCAGCATGGCACCGCGCGTGCCGGCTGCGGGCTACCGCCGAGCCGTCTGCTTCAGCGGATTGAGCACGAAGTCGAAGTCCAGGCGCCAGCGGCCGTTGTCCTGCTTCTTCCATGGCGCGACCAGCGACTGGCGCACCGCGAACACCGCATCCGAATCCAGGTACTCGTCGCCGTCGCGGAACACGTGCGTGATGAGCCGCTCGTAGCCCGGCGCCTCGATCTTGAAGTGCAGGTGCGCGGGCCGCCACGGGTGTCGCCTGGTCGCGCGCAGCAGGTCGCCCACCGGCCCGTCGACGGGGATCGGGTACGCCACCGCCACTACGCTGCGGAAGTGCAGCGAACCGTCGGGCCCGGTGCGCAGCGTGCCGCGGTTCTCCGCATGGTCGAGGCCGGCGTGCTGCACGTCGTAGTGGCCGCCCGCGTCGGCCTGCCACACGTCGACGACAGCGTTCGCCACCGGCTCGCCGTCGAGGCCGCGCACCGTGGCGAACACGTCGCAGGGCTCGCCCTCGGCGCCGTTGGCCACGTCGTCGCCGTGCTCGTACTCCGGCGCGCCCTCGAAGTAGAAGGGGCCGAACACGGTGGCCTCGGTACAGCCGGCCGGCTTGTCGTTGTTCATCGCGATGGTGAGCATCGACAGCCCCAGCACGTCCGACAGCAGGATGAACTCCTGCCGCTTGTCGTCGCACTTCTGCCCGGTGGCCGTGAGGTACTGGATGCCCTGGAACCATTCTTCCTCGGTGAGCTTCACCTCGCGCGCGAAGGCGTGAAGGTGCTGCACCAGGCTGGTCAGGATCTCGCGCAGGCGCGGGTCGGGCGTGTCGGCGAAGCGCGCGAGCACGGCCTGGGTGATGTTGTCCTGGTTGAGGTTGCGCATCGTGGCTGTCTCCGTGTTGTCCGGTCGTCGATCGACCGCAAGGAACTGTAGGGCGGGCGACACGGCGCTTGAAGCGCCACGGTGCAAATGATTTTTCCGTGCAGCGGAAAGGTCGCCGGGCGCCGGGCCCGGGTCAGGGCGAAGCCGGCGGCAGGCAGCTTCGCAGCTCTTCCCGCACGTCGCTGCCCGGCAGGATGCCCCAGCGCACCCGCACGCTGCGCGCGTCGTCCTCGCCCGCCCAGGGCATGCGCAGGCTGCCGGTGCAGCTGGCGGTGGCCAGCAGCGGCTCCAGCAGGGCGCCTTCGGAGCGGAATTCGGGCGTGTCGAGGATCAGCACCATGCCGCCCTCGCGCGCCAGTGCATCGGGCGGCAGCCATGGCGAGGTGCGCGGGTCGCCGTCGATCAGCAGCTGCACGTCCGGGTCCATGTGCAGCACCACCGCGCCGGCGAACCAGGTGTCGCCCACCATGAGCCGCAGCGGGCGGTCGCCCGCGCGCTCGCGCCATACGGCCTCGATGGCCTCGGCGATCCGGCCGGAAGGCAGGTTGGCGCGCGTGATGTAGCCGTGGCGCGCGCTCCAGACGCCGTCGACCCAGGCCTGGCCGAACGATCCGGCAACGTGCAGGACGGCGGCCGCGACGAGCGTGCCGATCCATCGGCGGCGCGTCCAGCGCTCGGCCTCCAGGCCCGGCACCACCATCACCGCCCATACGGCGACCGGCAGGAAGAAGGTGCTGAGCCACGAAGCCACGAGGCGCATGTTGAAGAGCACCGACATCGCCAGCACCAGGCACACCGGCCCGAAGGTCGCCCAGGCGAGGAAGCGCCGGTCGAAGCCGCCGCGTGCCGTCTTCTGATCCTGCACGGCGCCTCTTTCCCGCATGAACCAGGCCCAGGCCACGAAAAGGAGCATCGGCGACAGCCGGGCGACCTGCACCAGCAGGATGCGAAGCGGCCGCGGATGCACGTGCTTGAGCAGCGGCCCCGAGGGGTGCATCGAGTGCCGCGCGTAGCCGATGGTCTGGTCGCCGTGCTGCAGCAGCCATGCGAGGTGCGGCGCCATCAGCAGCAGCGCCACGCCGGCAGCGCGCAGCAGGTCGCGGCGCACGCGCGCATCGCGCCACGAGCCCTCCCAGGCGATGAAGCCCGCACCCACCGCGAGCTGCACCAGGGCGCTGTACTTGGTGAGCATCGACAGCGCCGCGAACGCGCCGAGCCAGAGCCAGTCGAAGCGGCCGCCTGCCGACGGCGTGCGCAGCACCCGCCACAGCATCCACCAGTAGCCCGCCATCGGCAGCAGCTGCACCGTGTTGTGGTTGAAGATGGTGGCGCGCTGCACGTGGTAGGTCACGAGCGAGCCAAGCAGCACCGCCAGCGCCGCCCGCATCGGCGGCATCATGCCCAGCGACCAGCGCCACATGATGTAGAGCGCGCCCACGCCGCAGCCCACGCCCGCTGCATAGGTCAGCCAGGGCTGGCGGCCGGCCAGCAGGACCGGCAGGCCCATCAGCCAGCTCGGCAGCGGCGGGTGCTTGTAGTAGCCCCATTGCATGCTGCCGCCCCAGAAGAGCTCCTCGACGTTGTCCCAGGGCGGGGTCTCGTAGAAGCCGGCCATGGGCAGCGTCCAGAGCACGACCAGCGCCAGCAGCGCGATGACGACGGCGCCGTTCAGGGAAAGATGCCGAGCGGGAGCGGGCGCCGGACGGGCGCCGGGAAGGAAGGGCCAGGAATTCATTGCCTCCCTTTGTAAAGCTTCCGGCCTAACGGGACCTGACTGGAGCCGGCTTTCGCCTGGCACCCGCGCGCGCCCCGCCCAGGGCGCGCCACATAGAATCCCCAGCCTGCCCGCCCGCAGGCGTCCGGGGCCCGGTTCAGCCCCGCGATCGGTCCGGCGAGAACCGCGCACGGCAGGCAAGCCCGGAGACAAAGAACGCCCATGGACCGCTGGACCGAAATCGCCCTGCTCGTGCAGATCGCCGATGCCGGCAGCCTGAGCCGCGCCGCCGAGGCGCTGGGCCTCTCGAACGCGGCCGCGAGCCGCCACCTGAGCGCGCTCGAGGAACGGCTGGGCGCGCGGCTGGTCGAGCGCAACACGCGCCGGCTCTACCTCACCGATACCGGCCGCGAGTTCTGCGGCCGCGCCCGCACCATCCTGGCCGACCTGTCGGACGCCGAATCGGCGGTGAACGCCACCGCGCTCAATCCCACGGGCACGCTGCGCGTGACGGCCTCGCTGTCGTTCTCGATCCACCACATCGCGCCGCTGCTGCGCGAGTACACCAACCGCTACCCCGGCGTGACGGTGCACGTGGAGGCGGCCAACCGCTACTTCGACCTGATCGACAACAACATCGACGTGGCGATCCGCACCCGCGAGTTCGAGCCCGATTCGAACGTGACCATCCGCCGGCTCGGCGAGACGCGGCGCATCCTGGCCGCCTCGCCGCGCTACTTCGCGCAGCACGGCTTCCCGAAGACGCTGGAAGAGCTGAAGCAGCACAAGCTGCTGATCTACACCCACGCCAACAACCCGAACGAGCTGCGCTTTCGCCGCGGGAACGAGACGCACACGGTGTCGGTCACCGGCCTGCTCGAATCGAACGACGGGCAGGTGCTGCGCGCCGCGGCGCTCGACGGCATGGGCATCCTGGTGCAGCCCACCTACATCGTCTACGACGACATCGTGGCCGGCCGGCTGGTGCCCACGCTGGACGACTGGGACCTGCCGCACCTGACCATCAACCTGGCCTACCCGAGCCGCAAGCACCTGTCGGCCAAGGTGCGCAGCTTCATCGACTTCATGGCGGCGCACTTCCAGAAGATGGAATACGAGCGCAAGTGGACCGGGAGGTTCTAGGCTCGCCCCCAGGCTGCGCGCAATTCGTGCCGCTGTGCCGCCGTCGGCCGCGGCGACACCTTTGGCCCCGCAAACCGGTTGCGCCGCGTTCCACGAAAGGGAACGCGCCGCAGCCAATGCTTGAAACATGTGCGTAAACGCACATCCCCGCCTTTCGCAGCCCCGCACACTGGAACCGCAACCGTCGCATCCCGCGGCGGGCCCACCGTCTGTTTCCACCCTGCAAGGATCTGCCATGAACACCCAGGCCACCGCCGCCAACACCCCGCGTGCGCCGATCGCGTCGCCGCTGTCCGCCCTCTCCCCCTCATCGCTGGACGATTCCGGCAAGCTGCTGATCCGCGTGACGGTCGGCTTCCTGGTGCTGCTGCACGGCATCTTCAAGCTCTCGGCCGGCGTGGGCTTCATCGCCGGCATGCTGGCCAAGGCCGGCCTGCCGGGCGGCATCGCCTACCTGGTCTACGTCGGCGAGATCGTCGCGCCGCTGCTGATGATCGCGGGCCTCTACACCCGCGCCGCCGCAGGCGTGGTGGTCATCAACATGCTTGTGGCCTTCGGCCTGGTGCACATGGCCGACTTCTTCGCGCTGACCAAGCAGGGCGGCTGGGCGCTGGAACTGCAGGGCCTGTACCTGTTCGGCGCGCTGACCGTGGTGCTGCTGGGCGCCGGCCGCTTCTCGCTGGGCGGCACCAAGGGCCGCTGGAACTGAGCGAGCCGGCGAATCATTCGTGGAACACTGCGCAACCGGCTTTGCCGGCCCGCAGTGTTGTCTCCAAAAGAGGCTTTGGCGCAGCGACCCGAAGCGCGCGAAGCCCGGGGAAAGCCTCAATCGCCGCGTACCTGGGAGACCATCTGCTCCAGGCGGGCCACGTCGGCGACCAGAAGGGCCTTGTCGTCCTTGCTCAGGACGCCGCTGCGCGCCAGCGCGTTGAGCTCGCGGGTCACCTGCTCGCGGTTGGTGCTGATCTGGCTGGCCAGCGCCGCGTGCTTGGGCGCCGGGTCCAGCCGGGCCCGGTTGCCCTCGACGCCGGCGGCGCGGGCCAGGCGCAGCAGCTCGGCATGCAGCCGGTTCTGCACGCCCAGGGTGCTCAGGTCGATCACCCGCTCCGACAGCTGCCGCACCAGCGTCGCCAGCCGCAGCATCACCCGGCCGGCCACCAGGGGCTCGTCGCGCAGAAGGGCCATGAAGGAGGCCCGGTCGAGGCTGGCTACCACGCTGGGTTCCAGCGTGACCACGTCGGCGGAGCGCGGGCCGCCGTCGATGGCGGAGATGTCTCCGAAGTGCTCGCCGGCTTCGGAATCGCGGAAGGTCACCTGCCGGCCGTTGGCCGAGTAGGTCGTCACCCTCACCCGGCCGGAGACCAGCAGGAACACCTCGCCCTGCTGCTCGGCGCGCAGCAGCAGGGGCTTGCCGGCCTCCACGCTGTGCCACAGGCATTGCTGGGCCAGCAGGTCCAGCCGCTGGTCTGAAAGGCCTTCGAGCAGCGCGATCTGGCGAAGCGCAAGGCTGGAACGGGGGGTAGGTTCGGGTCTGGCCATGCCGGGGGGGTCGGTGGTCAACGGGGATGGGCGCGCGGATTATGCTCGGGTGCCGCTTCGAACCCGTTCATGGCCAGACGTTCCCCTGAAGCCCCCTCCGACGCCTCCCCCGCCGCCGCGTTTTCGCTGAGACCGCCCACGCGGCGCAATCTGCGCTGGGCGAGCGGGCTGGTGCTGATGGCCTACGTCACGCTGCACCTGCTGAACCATTCGCTGGGCATCTATTCGTTCGCCGCCGCCGAGACCATGCTGCGCGGCGTACAGGCCTTCTGGCACACCATCGCGGGCACCGCCCTGCTCTATGGCGCGGCCGCCACGCACCTCGCGCTGGCCGTGGTCGCCCTGTGGGAGCGGCGCACCCTGCGCATGCCCCCGCTCGAGGGCCTGCGCGTGGCGCTGGGTTTCGCGCTTCCGCTGCTGCTGGCCACGCACCTCACGGCCATGCGCGGCGCCTACCAGGCCTACGGCATCGAGGGCTCGTACGTGCGCGTGGTCTGGGGGCTGTGGGACTGGCAGGGCGCCGCCGCGCAGCTGCTGATGCTGCTCGCGGCCTGGACCCACGGCTGCCTGGGCCTGCACTTCGCGCTGCGGGCCAAGCCGGCATGGCGGCGCTTCTCGCACCTGCTGCTGGCGGTGGCCGTGGTGCTGCCGCTGTCCGCCGCGATGGGCTTCGTTTCGATGGGGCGCGAGTTCCAGTGGACCGGCGTGCCGCCGGCCGCCCTGCCCACGGCCGAGCAGTCCAAGGCCCTGGGCACCGCCGAGAACGCGATCAAGTGGGGCTACGGCCTGGCGCTGGCGGCGCTGCTGGCGGCGCGCTGGGGCCGCAACAGCTTCTCGCGCTGGTCGCGCCAGCCGCAGGTGGCGCTGCGCTACCCCGGCCGCACGGTGCAGGTTCCGCGCGGGTGGAGCGTGCTGGAAGCGAGCCGCTCCCACGGCATCGACCACGTCTCGATCTGCGGCGGACGGGCGCGCTGCTCCACCTGCCGCGTGCGCGTGGCCGGCCCAGCCGAACACATCGGCGAGCCGGGCCGCGACGAGCGGCGCACGCTCGACAGGGTGCGCGCGCCGGCCGACGTGCGGCTGGCCTGCCAGCTGCGCCCGCGCGGCGACATCGAGGTCACGCCGCTGTTCGCGCCGCTGCCCAACGAGGGCCGACCCGCGCCGGTGGGCAGCTTCGGGCGCGAGCGCGACGTGGCGATCCTCTTCGTCGACCTGCGGCGGTGGTCGGGCCTGTCGGAGCGGCAGTGGCCCTTCGACCTGGCCTACGTGCTCGACCGCTACTTCGCCACCGTGGGCGCGGCCGTGCGCGAAAGCGGCGGCGTGCCCAACCAGTTCATCGGCGACAGCGTGATGGCGATCTTCGGCCTCGACTGCGACCTGCCCACCGCCTGCAGGCAGGCGATGCGCGCGACCGAGCTGATCGGCCAGCGCATGGACGCGTGGAGCGAAGGCTTCGAGGCGCAGTTCGGCCAGCGGCTGGAGTTCGGCATGGGCCTGCACGCGGGCCGTGCGGCGGTGGGCGAAGTGGGCTACCTGGAGACCACCACCTTCACCGCCATCGGCGAGGTGGTCAACACCGCGAGCCGGCTGCAGGACCATTCGAAGACCGCCGCCTCGCGCCTCGTGGTGTCGCTCTTCGCGGCCGAGCAGGCCGGCATGGCACACGCCATGGGCGAGGCCGAAGTGCTGAAGGTGCGGGGCCGCTCGGAGCCCCTGGCGGTGCTGTACGCGCCGCAGGTGACGGCGACCGCGACTACGGCGACAACGGCTTCCCTCTAGCTGCCAGTTGGCGAAAGCGGTGCGCAAACGCACATCGCGAACCACGATGCGGTTTCACACTGCATCCCGTGGCAACGACGAATGTCCGCCGCCCACACAGTCAGCAAAGGGACTCGCATCATGAACACCAAGCAACGCATCGCCGCTCTCTCCGCCATCGCATTCGCCATGCTCGGCGCAGCGGGCGCGGTCCACGCCGAAACCTATGAAGGCGTGCATCCGATCACCTCCGCCGCCAGCCGCGCCGACGTGCGTGTCCAAGCCGTGGCCGCCGCGCGCACCGACAACCCCTATGCCGACGGCGCCAGCGCCGGCCCCGCCCCGGTGATCGCCTCGTCGACCAGCCGCGCCGCCGTGCGCGCCGAAGCCGTCGCCGCAGCGCATGCCGACAACCCCTACGCCGAAGCCGCTTCGTCGGGCGTGGCCCCGATCGTGGCCAGCACCGTCGACCGCGCCGCCGTGCGTGCCGCAGCCCGAGCTGCCGCCCGTGGCGACGCACTGCCGCTCTGATCGGCCCGAACCACTCGAAAGGAATCTCGCAATGAACAACAAGCCACGCATCGCCGCATCCGCCCTCGCCGCAGCCTTCACCATGCTGGGCGCGGCCGGCGCCCACGCCGAAGCCTATGAAGGCGTGCAGCCCCTCACCTCTTCCGCCAGCCGCAGCGACGTGAAGGCCGAAGCCGTGGCCGCGACGCGCGAAGGCAACCGCTATTCGGACGCCGCCGCCGAAGGCGCCGTGGCCTTCAGTTCCACGCTCGACCGCGCCACCGTGCGCGAGCAGGCCGTGGCCGCTGCCAACAACCCGCTGCAGAGCCTGGACCGCCGCGCCTTCTACCGCGACGAAGTGCCCGCGGCCTACAGGAAGCCCAGCGTCTCGTTCACGCGGCAGGCCAGCCTGCCGAGCACGGCACGCCCCTGACGCGCGGGCTCAGGGCCGCACGCCTTCCCAGGCGTTCTGCAGAAGCGCGCGGATCGCCGCGCGCTCCAGCGGGCGCGGGTTGGGGTACTGGTTCTTGAGCGCGTGCTCGCAGGCCAGGTCGAGATCGGCCTCCTTCATGCCGATGTCGCGCAGCGCGACCGGCGCGCCGTTGTCGCGGGCCAGGTCGTACACGGCCTGCGCGGCGCTGCCGCTTCCAGCCAGCGCCTTCACGATCTTCGCCATGGCTTCGGGCGCCGCCGCGTCGTTGTAGGCCAGCGCATGCGGCAGCACGATGGTGTGCGTCTCGGCATGCGGCAGGTTGAAGCTGCCGCCCAGCGTGTGGCACAGCTTGTGGTGAAGCGCCATGCCGACATTGCCCAGCACCGTGCCGCACAGCCATGCGCCGTAGAGCGCGTCGCTGCGGGCGGCCGGGTCCTTGGGCGTGGCGCGGATGGCCGGCAGCGCGCGGCCCAGCGCGGCGATGCCCTCCTGCGCCATCAGGTCCATGATCGGGTTCGAGTCGACCGCATAGAGTCCTTCGGCCGCGTGCGCGATGGCGTTGATGCCGCTGGTCACGCTCATGCCCACGGGCAGTCCGAGCGAGAGCTCGGGGTCGTAGATCACGGTGCGCGGCAGCACCCGGAAGTCCTTGCCCGTCTTCTTCATGCCGGCTTCGGTGATGCCGTAGATCGGCGTCATCTCGGAGCCCGCGTAGGTGGTCGGGATGGCAAGGATCGGCAGGCCCGAATCGAGCGCGATGGCCTTGCCCAGCCCGGTGGTGGAGCCGCCTCCGATGGCGACGGCGCAGTCGGCGCCGAGCTTGCCGGCCACCTCCCTCGCCTCGCGTGCGGTCTCGATGGGCACGTGCATCACGGCGCGGTCGAACACCCCCGCCGCATGGGCACCGAGCATGTCGGCCACGCGCTCGGCCTGCGGGCGCTGCTCGGGCGTCGAGAGCACCAACGCCCGGCGCGCGCCGAGCGCATCGATCTCGCGGGCCAGGTGCTGCAGCGAACCTGCGCCGAAAACCACCCGCTGGGGTGCGCTGGTGTAGATGAACGAGGGTGTGGTCATGGCCTGGTGCCCTGTCTCCGGTGTCTCCGATTAATGTCTGCCTGGACGAATCCGTCCGCCCCCCGGCCCGTGCCGGGCCACCACGATACGCCGGCTCGCCCGCAGTTCAATGGCGGAAAACGAAAAGGAGTTTTCCGCCAGCCGCAGACACCGGCCGTGCGCCCACCTCAGGCCGGCGCGACCTGCACCGTGCAGGCCGGGCGGCTCTCGGCGATCGCGAAGCGTATCGGCAGGAAGCGCTCGATCACCGCGCAGTTGGTGCGCGTGTGCTCGGTCACCTCGCTGCAGGTGAAGGCGCATTCCTTCTTGCCCTGCCACGCCGCGAGCGCCAGCAGCAGCGCCAGCTGGTCCGCCAGGTGCGGGCCCACGGCCGCCTCGCTCTTCTGGAACGAGCGCAGCTCCTTCACCAGCCCGTGCGCGACCTGCTCGGCGCTCAGCGACTTCTCGCCGAAGGCGGTGAAAACCTCGGTCACGTGCTCGTAGGCCAGCGTGGCAAGCAGCGCATTGCCCGGACCTTCGTTCTGGCGCACCGAGCCGAAGCGCAGTTGCTCGCCCGACCAGCCCATCGCGCCGCCGAGCGTTTCGAGCTCGCGCGTCGGCACGTGGCGCGGGATGCCGGGCGCCAGGCATTCGGCGTAGTTCGACTGGTGCGCACCACGCGCCATCAGGTCGAAGGGCCGCAGCGCACCGGCTGCGGGCACGATGACCGCCTCGACCTCCCCACCGCCGGCCGGATAGAAGCCGCAGCGGCGCAGCGTCAGTTGCAGGTCCGCACCCAGTCGGCGCACCAGCGGGGCAAACGCACGCTCCAGGAAATGGAACGGCGGCGCCATCGGATTGTGCGTGCCGCCGCTCAGGTGCACGCGGCTCTGCGAACCGGCGAGCAGCAGAGGCGGAAGCACCGTCTGCAGCACAAGCATGCAGCTGCCCGCGCCAGAAATCGCGAAGCGGTGCTCGCCAGCGCGCACCGGGCCGGGCGCGAAACGCAGCGACTGCGAACCAAGCTCGGCGCCATCGACTTGCGCGCCGCTGATGGCAGCGGCCGCATTCACGCAGGCGAGGTGCTGTCGCATCAGGCCCGGCTTGGCGCGACCGGCGCGGATCTTCTCGATGGCCATCGGCTGGCCCGTGACCATCGACAGCGCGAGGCTGGTGCGCAGGATCTGGCCGCCGCCCTCGCCCTGGGAACCGTCGAGTTCAACCATGCGGTGCCTCCTCCTGCTTCTTCTGCTGCTCGAACCGCAGCACGGTCTCGTGCAGGAAATCATCGAGTCCTGCCTCCTCGGCACGCGGCAGTGGCGACACCGACTCCACCGCGTTGGCCGCCAGCTCGGCTTCGATGAACGCATGGATGCCGCTCCAGCGCGGGCTGGTCGCGGCCTCGCCGGCGCGCATCTTCACTTCGAGCAGCGCGTTGATCTCGGCGATCAGCGCGGCGTCGCGCACCGGGTCGAGCGTGCGCTGCGCGAGGTCGGCGAAGCGCATCGGAGGCACGCCGGGCTGCGTGCGGATCCAGCGCGCAGCCAGCAGCGGACGCAGCACGTAGAGGTACTTCTTGTAGCGAACCTCGTCGGCCTGCAGGTGCTCGCGGAAGTTCTTCTTCGCCATCGAGGCGTAGTGATGCCAGGCGCGTGCGTTCGAGAACACCGCCTCCGACAGTTCGCGAAAGCGTGGCATCGCCGTCGCGTCGTCGCGGTACACGACGGGCGAGCGCAGCCATTCGAGCAGCGTCGGGTTCGACTCGCGCATCAGGCCCAGGGCCTTGCGCAGATCCCAGCCGTTGATGTCGAGGTCGCCGCTGATCGGCACCTCGATCACGTCCCGGCGCGGCATCACCGTGAGGTACCACGGCAGGCGGTTCACGTAGATGAAGCGCACGTCGTAGTCGCTGTCGGGCGAGGCGAAGCCCCAGCCGCGGCTGCCGGATTCGCAGGCGAAGAGCACGGTCACGTCGTGCTTCGCCTCGATGTCGCTCAGCGCCTCCATGATCTGCGCGCGCATGGCGGGTTCGATCGAATGGGCGGAACGCAGGAATTCTTCTTCGGTACTCATCTTCGGTTCTTCCTTCTTTTTCTTTCTTTTTTCTCTCTTCTCATCGGGCTCGCGTGGCGGCCACCTCGCCGGCACTGTCGAGCTCGTAGACATCCAGGTCGCTGGCCAGGAACGCATGGCCGCGGTAGTGCGCCTGCGTCTCGGCCATCAGCGCCGCCATGCCCTCCTCGTTCTGGTGGCGCGCGCTGAAGTGCGTGAGGATCAGGTTCGGTACCTCGACCGACTGCGCGAACTCGGCCAGCAGGCGTGCCGAGCTGTGCATCGGGCCGGGCCCGATCTTGTCGAGCGCGTCCTGCGTGAAGGTGGCTTCATGCACCAGCAACTGCACTCCCTGGCAGGCATCTCGCAGCAACGAAGGTTCGGCGTTGTCGCCGCCGACAAGCACGCTGGCAGTGTCGACCTGCGTGTCGACGAAATCAGCGCTGCGCAGCAACTCGCCGTTGAAGGGCACGTCCTCACCGCTCTGCAATGCACGCCACGCAGGGCCGGGCGGAAGGCCGACGGCACGCAGCGCATCCGCCTTCAGCCGCACGCGCCGCGTTTGGGCCTGCACGCGGTACGCATGGCTGGGCACGCGATGCAGCAGCGCGTGGCGCTCGATGCGCACGCCGGGCGCCTCGTACACCAGTTGCTGCGCCTCGACATCCACATGCTCGACTTCGTAGGGCAGATGCAGGTCCGTCAGCATGCGCGTGGCCTCGAACCACTGCCACACCGGCAGCGGCGCGATCAGCTTCAGCGGCTTCGTCCGCTTGCCCATGCCTGCGCTCGCGAGCAGCCCCGGCAGCCCATAGCAATGGTCGCCGTGCACATGCGTGATGCACACGGCGGCCAGGTCGTTCAGAGAGAGCGGCGTCTGCAGCACGCGATGCTGCGTACCCTCGCCGCAGTCGACCAGGAACCAGTCGGCGCCGAGCACCGTCTGCACGGCAAGTCCGGAGACGTTGCGATGGCGCGTGGGGGTGCCGGAAGAGGTCCCCAGGAAAGTCAGTTTCATCATCGTCGTCAAGGCCATCGCTCCGTGTTCATCAGCGCACGCCTCGCCGCATCGGCGGCAACGCGCTCCCAGGCAAAGTATCGGCGACCGCCTTCTGGGCGGGCCGCCATCAGCTCATGCAGCTTCGCGAGGTTCGCTTCGCCGCCCCATCGCGCCATGGTCTGGATCGCCACGACGCGCAGGCTCCACCACTTGCTTTCAAGCGCGGCCTCGACCTCGGCGACGGCGCTCGCGGTCGGTTTTGCATCGCCCAGCGCACGAAGGCGATCCGTCTGCTCGCGCAGCAGGTTCGCGCCCGGCGGCGCGTTGCGCAGTCGCTCGCGGCGTGCGCGCCGGCACTCGAGGCATCGTGCGGCGCGGCTATCGATATGCCCGTGCACGACCTCGTACCACCACTTCTGCTGCTTGGCCGTCCACACTTCCTCAGCGCCGCAATCGCGGCAGGTGAAGGGGCGGTCCTCGTAGAAGGCGGGCAGCACGCCATAGGTGTTGTTGTATCGCTCGAGAACAGACCGATCCGCCGGCTCGCAGCCGAGGGCGAACGCGTAGTCGGTCTGCGGCAGACGGACATCTTTCTCTCGCAGACGTGCGGCCGATGCGGCGGCGCGCTCGAGGCGACGCGTCTTGATCTCAGCGCGCCGTTGCTTGTTGCTCTTCTTCATCTCTCGGACCTTTCCAATGCGCGAGTTGCCGCGAAGGAGGGCCCGAGCCCTTCGCTTCTACGGCATCCCCGCCACAAGGCCGTGCACCGGCCTCGCCTTCATCCCTTCACGCATACGACCTGCTTGAGCGTGTAGACCACCTCCACCAGGTCCTTCTGCGCATCCATCACCGCGTCGATGTCCTTGTAGGCCATCGGGATCTCGTCGATCACGTCGGCGTCCTTCCGGCATTCCACGCCTTCGGTCGCGGCGATCTGGTCGGCCACCGTGTAGAGCTTCTTGGCCTTGGTACGGCTCATCTTTCGACCGGCGCCGTGGCTGCAGCTCATGAAGCTCTCGGGGTTTCCCTTTCCGCGCACGATGTAGCTCTTGGCCCCCATGCTCCCCGGGATGATCCCCAGCTCGCCGGCCTTGGCGCTCACCGCACCCTTGCGGGTCACGAGCACGTCTTCGCCGAAGTGCGTCTCGCGGCTCACGTAGTTGTGATGGCAGTTCACCGCTTCCACGTGCGCCTCGAAAGGCTTGGTGATGACCTTGCGCGCGGCCGCGACCACGCGCTGCATCATCACTTCGCGGTTCGCTCGCGCGAACTTCTGAGCCCAGCCCACCGCACGCACGTAGTCGCCGAAGTACTTGGCGCCCTCCTCGAAGTACGCCAGGTCCTGGTCGGGCAGGTTGCGCTGGTGCTGTTCGGCATCCTTCTTCGCGAGTTCGATGAAGTGCGTGCCGATGGCGTTGCCCACGCCACGCGAACCCGAGTGCAGCATGAACCACACCGATCCCGCCTCGTCCAGGCACACCTCGATGAAGTGGTTGCCCGTACCCAGCGTTCCCAGGTGCTTGTGGTTGTTGGTGTTCTTCAGGCGCGGGTAGTCTTCGCAGATCGCGTCGAACTCGTCCACCAGCCCGGCCCAGGCCACGTCGGTCTCGTTGGGAGGCGTCTCCCACGAGCCCTTGTCGCGGCCCATGCGCTTGGGGTTGGATCCGTGCGGCACGGCCTTCTCGATCGCAGAGCGCAGCGGCCCCAGGTTGTCGGGCAGGTCGTTGGCATGCAGCGTGGTCTTGCACGCCATCATTCCGCAACCGATGTCCACGCCCACCGCGGCCGGGATGATGGCCTTGAAGGTCGGTATCACCGACCCCACCGTCGCACCGATGCCGTAGTGCACGTCGGGCATGGCCGCGATGTGCTTGAAGACGATGGGCAGGCGCGCCGCGTTCTCGAGCTGCTTCTGCGCCTCGTCTTCCACGGGCACGCCGCGGGTCCACATCTTCACGGGAACGCCGTTGGCGACTTCGTGCAGGTTGTAGTTCTCGATCTGTTCCATATTTCTCTTTCCTTCTCTCTCTGTACCTGTCTGTCCATTCTTCACGAACGACTGGTGGACACGGCGGGATTCGAACCCGCATCAATACGGCGACCGCGGTGTTTGAATCCAGCGGCCCAGTCGACGATTGGAAACGCGCGCCAGTGACAGACCCGTCATCGGAGCCAGCACCTGCATCCTCAACCTTGCTCGTCGACCGACTTGCCCGCCGCATCCGGTGCTACCCGGACTGCCGGCAACATCAACATTTTTGGCAGTGGCGCTCCCTTCTGTGCCTGCGTGCCCGAAAACAAAAAAAGAGGTGACCAGGAGCGACGGGTTCTGAACTGAGCTATCTGCCTGGGCAGACCGGGACTCGGACCCGGGACCTTCATGGCCAAGACCATGACGCTCTTACCTGTAAACCCGCCTGCATTCACCCCAAAACAAAAAAAGCAGCGACAAGAATCGACGAAACGGCGTGCTCTGACCACTGAGCTACGGTCTTCCGACCGACGGGAGTCGAACCCGCGACCACGAGATTAAGAGTCTGTAGTTCCGCCAGCATTCGCTGCAAAAAAACAGTGCGACAAGGATGGCAAGACATGCCCACCAGTGAACTGGTGTCGGGGCTCGACCCCCGGGCGTCCAGATGTAGTCCTGCCTGCATTCGCACTTCAACTTGGCGTCCCCGTCCGGCGACTAACGTTCGATGTGAGGAGAACATGGTTGGATGTACTCACATCTGCATTCGCCGGACGACGACATCTATCAATTCGTGGGAGGAGTACCACGAGCCGAGCCCGCGGCACTCTCCTGTCCTTCAGATCGAGGTTTCCTCGATCACACCCACCCAGTGGTCGGCGCCCAGGCCACCCGCGGCATACACCGCCAGCAGCTTGAACACTTCGTCGCTGAAGCCGCCGATGTTCAGCACATCGTCGCGCTCCTGCGCCTGGGTCGTCGCATAAGGCTGGATGTCGATGCACACCATCCGCGCCTTCGGGTTGCGCTTCTTGAACGCCGCCCATTCCTGCATGGTGGCGGTACCGCGGCCGCGTGCGGGGTCTGCCCACGACTCGTTGTCCGATACCAGCACCACCAGGTCGGCTTGCGCCTTCTCGCGGTTCAGCAATGCCAGCGGCGCGCTGCACGAGGTACCGCCGCCGCCTACCGCCGCCAGCTTGGCCGCGTTGGTCATCACCGAATCGCGAGGATTCAGTTGCAGCGAAACCACCTTCGTCTCGAAGGGCAGCACGCGCGCATCGGCATTGCGGCGCAGCATGGCGGCAGCCACCAGCGCAGCCACGTCGATGCATCGCACCGTCGAGGTCGCCGAACCGCGGTGCCCCGTCACCGACGAGCTCATCGAGCCCGACACGTCCGGACACACCACCACGCGGCCCTCGAACTCCGGCACGTTGGCCAGCGCGAGTTCCATCGCGTCCTGCAGCGCTTCCTTCACCACATGCGGCACATCGGCACCGGCAGCCTTCCAGGCCGCCATCAGCTGGTACGGCAATACACGAGCCTTGGCCACCGCCTGCGGATCGCGCAGCTTGGCAGCCACTGCTTCGGCAAGGCCGGGCAGTGCGAACACGCCGTGGCGGGCGAAGGTGTTCAGGTTCTGACGCACCATCTGCCACGAACCGCGCTGCGCAATCTGCGCCCACGCCTGCGTGTCCAGCTCCAGTGCGGTCAGCATCTGGAACGGCACATCCGGAACCTCTTGCGCACGGTCACGCTTGAAGCGCTCGAAGGCCTGCGTCACCGGAGGCAGCGCCTCCAGCGCATACGGACGATCGATCAGCCATGCGAACCATGCGGCGCGCCAGGCTTCGACGGGCTTGGGGTGAACCATCTTCACCACATCCGCCAGCGACGGCGTGTTGCCCACGGCAGCGTTCAGCAGCTGAGCCTCGGTCGCCTCGAGCAGCCATTGCTGCACCAGCTTCTTCGGACGCGTACCCAGGGACTTGCGGCCCACCGCACCGGATCGCAGCATCTGCACGAAGTTGCGCAGCATCTTGCCGTTGTCGACCACGCGGCCGAACACCTTAGCGAGCAGCGACACGTCGCGCACCGCCAGCGTGGCGGCCAGCAGCGCCGGCATGTCCTTCATGTGGCCTGCGCGGCGGGCATACACGGCGGTCTTCGCCACGAACACCGGATCGATCTCGCGGGCGAGGGCCAGCACGGCGTCCAGTTGGTCCTGGGCCTGTGCGTGGAACGTGTTGTTCAGGCAGCCGGTGGCAGCGAGCTGCGCCAGACGATGCTTGGGGGACAGCGCATAGGCGGCGGCGCCGGCTTCGTTGCGGGCATCGGCAGCGGGTTGCAGGGCACCGCGCAGCGTCTGGAAGAGTTGAAGGTTGGCCATGCGACTTCTCCTTGTTCGGTTCTTTTTTGTCGGTTGTTTTCTTGAGTTGCGATCCTTATTGCAACGGGTGTGCCAGCGTTCAGCCTCCTGGTGATTGATCTTTCCAAGCCATTGATTTGATTGAGTTTTTTCTAATCAGACACGATCAATCGCCTCTTACCCATCTTTCTCAACTGATCATTTCCTATAATTTTGGATAGCCATTTATCCAAATGAAGAAGAAACCCATCGTCGTCATCGGCTTCCTCGGCACCCAGCTCGACGCCGGTCAGGGCGCGGGCCGCTGGAACAAGTGGCGACCCACCGTCTCGCTCGCGCAGCACGAAGACATGGTCGTCTCGCGCATGGAGCTGCTCTACACGCTGCGGCACAAGGCGCTGGCCGAGGTGGTGAAGGCCGACATCGCCACCGTGTCGCCCGAGACCACGGTCAACCTCGTGCCGCTCGACCTCGCCGACCCGTGGGACTTCGGCGAGGTCTACACGCGCCTTTACGACTGGGCGCGCGGCTACAGCTTCGATACCGAGCGCGAGCAGTACTGGACCCACATCACCACCGGCACGCACGTCGCGCAGATCTGCATGTTCCTGCTGTCCGAATCGCGCGTGGTGCCCGGCGTGCTCGCGCAGACATCGCCGCCGAAGAAGCAGCGCGAGCGCGAGGCCGGCAAGTGCACGCTGATCGACCTCGACCTCTCGCGCTACGACGTGATCGCGCGGCGCTTCGACGCGGAGCAGCGCGACGCGGTCGCCTTCCTCAAGAGCGGCATCGCCACGCGCAACGCGCGCTTCAACGCGCTGATCGACGAGATCGAGCGCGTCGCCGTGCGCTCGCGCGCTCCCATCCTGCTGGTGGGGCCGACGGGCGCGGGCAAGTCGTTCCTGGCGCGGCGCATGTTCGAGCTGAAGCAGTCGCGCCACCAGATGACGGGCCCGTTCGTCGAAGTGAACTGCGCGACGCTGCGCGGCGACGGCGCGGCCTCCACGCTCTTCGGCCACAAGAAGGGCTCCTTCACCGGCGCCGCCGCCGACCGCGCGGGCCTGCTGCGCACCGCGCACCAGGGCGCACTCTTCCTCGACGAGATCGGCGAGCTCGGCCTCGACGAGCAGGCGATGCTGCTGAAGGCCATCGAGGAGAAACGCTTCTTCCCCGTGGGCGCCGACAAGGAGGTGGAAAGCGACTTCCAGCTAATCGCCGGCACCAACCGCGACCTGCGCAGCGACGTCGCCGAGGGTCGCTTCCGCGAAGACCTGTTCGCGCGCATCAACCTCTGGACCTACGACCTGCCCGGCCTCGCGAAACGGCCGGAGGACATCGAACCCAACGTCGACCATCTGCTGGCCCTCCATGCCGCTGAGAACAACCGCGTGGTGCGCTTCAACGCCGAGGCGCGCGCCGCCTACCTGCGCTTCGCGCAAAGCGGCGAGGCGATCTGGAGCGGCAACTTCCGCGACCTCTCGGCCAGCGTGACGCGGCTGGCCACGCTGGCCGACGGCGGGCGCATCCCGGTCGCGCTGGTGGAAGCCGAGATCGCGCGGCTGCGTTGGCTGTGGAAGCACGCGGGCACCGCGCCGGCCACAACCGAAGGAGTGGATCTCGATGCCCTGCTCGGCGAGGAACGCAGCGCAGCGCTCGACCTGTTCGACCGCCTGCAGCTCGAGGCGGTGGTGCGCGTCTGCCGTCAGTCGCGCAGCCTGTCGGACGCGGGCCGCCAGCTCTTCCAGGCTTCGCGCGCGCAGCGCAGCGTGGTGAACGACGCCGACCGGCTTCGCAAGTACCTCGCCAAGCACGGCCTGGAATGGGGCCGGATCGCCAACGCCTGAGCTATCCTCCGCCGCCATGGCCATCTCCGCATTCGCCGTGAAGGTTCCCGCCGCCGAGCCCATGGTGGGCGACCTGCGCCGGCTCTACGACGCCACCTCGGCCCTTGGCGTGCCCGCACACATCACGGTGCTCGTTCCATTCATGGACCCGGCGCGCATCACGCCGGAAGTCCTGGAGCGTGCCCGACAGGCCCTGAGCCGAACACCATCGTTCTCCTTCGCACTGAACGAGGTCGGGCGTTTTCCGGAGACCGCGTATCTCGCACCTGAGCCGGCGGCACCATTCATCGAGATGACGCTGGCGCTCGTGGAAGCGTTTCCCGAATTTCCGCCGTACGGTGGCGAGCACGACAGCGTCGTTCCGCATCTGTCTGTGGCGCACGGCAAGGCGCTCGATGCAGATGCGGCGGCGGACGAACTCCGAGCGCGCCTGGCCGCATCGGGAGCTGTGCATGCGGCCTGCACCGAGATCGCGCTGATCGAGAACTCGACAGGCAAGTGGCGCGACATGCACGTCTTTCATCTGCGGCGTGCAGCCTCGTTCTTGCCCTCCATCCAATAAGAACAACACATGCCAGAAATCTACATAAGCACCGACGTCGAATCCGACGGCCCCATCCCGGGCCCGAACTCGATGCTCAGCTTCGGCTCGGCCGCCTACACGGCCGACAAGCAACTCGTCTCCACCTTCAGCGCCAACCTGCACACGCTGCCCGGCGCTCAGGCCGACCCCAAGACCGCCGCATGGTGGAAGACCCAGCCCGAGGCCTGGGCCGCGTGCCGCGCCGACCTGCAGGACCCGGCCAACGCCATGAAGAACTACGTGAGCTGGCTCAAGGGCCTGAATGCGCGGCCGGTGTTCGTCGCGTACCCGGCGGGCTTCGACTTTCTCTTCGTCTACTGGTACCTGATGCGCTTCGCGGGCGAGAGCCCGTTCAGCCACTCGGCACTCGACGTGAAGTCGTTCGCGATGGCGATGCTGAAGCTCGACTACCGCGACAGCACCAAGCGCGCCATGCCGCGCCGCTGGTTCGACGCCGGGCTGCCGCACACGCACGTGGCGCTCGACGATGCCATCGAGCAGGGGGCGCTGTTCTGCAACATGCTTGCGGAAAGCCGCGCGGCTGTCGCCGGCGGGAAGCCCGCATGAAGGGCGGCGCGATGCGTCGCTGGTTCGGAAGGCTGGCGTTTTGCGCCTTGCCGCTCTTGCTGGGCGGCTGCGTACAGTCGTTGTTCTACTACCCCGACAGCGTTCGCTACGAGACGCCCGAGGCGCTGGGCATGCGCTACGAGAACGTGCAGTTCACCAGCGCCGACGGCACGCGCCTGAGCGGCTGGTTCCTGCCCGCGGAGAACCGCCAGGACCCGAGGGAAGCCAAGGGCACGGTGGTGCATTTCCACGGCAACGCGCAGAACATGAGCACGCACTGGCGCTTCGTGGCCTGGCTGCCCAAGCGGGACTACAACGTGTTCGTGTTCGACTACCGCGGCTACGGCCAGTCGGAAGGCAAGCCCGAGCCCAAGGGGGTGTTCGAGGACTCCAACGCGGCGCTGAACTACGTGCGCTCGCGCAAGGACGTCGACCCCGAGCGGCTTTTCGTCTTCGGCCAGAGCCTGGGCGGCACCAACGCGATCGCGGTGGTGGGCTCGGGCAACCGCGCGGGCGTGAAGGCCGCAGCCATCGAGTCGACCTTCTATTCCTATTCGGCGATCGCCAACGAGAAACTCAGCGGCGCAGGCCTGCTGGTCAACGACGACTACGCGGCATCGAAGTACGTGGCGGCCATATCGCCGATTCCGCTGCTGCTGATCCACGGCACGGCGGACCAGGTGATCCCGATCTCGCACTCCAGGCGGCTGCTGGCCGACGCGCGCGAGCCCAAGCGGCTGATCGAGGTGCCGAGCGCCGCGCATCTCGAACCGATGACGGCCCTGCGCTACGGCTCGGCCTACCGCAAGGCGCTGACCGAGTTCTTCGAGTCGGCACTCCATCCGCTGCAGCAATGAGACGACGGCCATGAGGCATTTCGACGAAGCCGCCACCCGCGCGCCACTGTCCTTCGACCGGCTGGTTCCTGCGCTGCGCGCGGCCTTCGCCGCCGGGGCGCAGGTGCCGCCGCGCCACGTGCACGCCATCGAGACCGAGGCGGCCAACGGCAACGGCGGCACGCGCAAGGGCACCGTGCTCATCATGCCGGCGTGGAACGACGCCGGCTTCCTGGGCATCAAGACGATCAACATCTTCCCGGCCAACAGCGAGCACGGCCTGCCCGGCCTGCACGCGACCTATGTGCTCTACGACGCGCGCACCGGCGTGCCGCTGGCGATGATGGACGGCAACGAGATCACCGCCCGGCGCACGGCCGCCGCCTCGGCGCTGGGTGCGTCGTTCCTGGCGCGGACCGACGCTCGCCGGCTGCTGGTGCTGGGCACAGGCCGCATCGCGCGCATGCTGCCGGCCGCGCATGCGAGCGTGCGGCCCATCGACGAACTGTGGGTATGGAACCACCGGCCCGAAGGCGCGCAAGCGCTGGCCGCGCAGTGGCGCGCCGAAGGCTGGAACGCGCGCGCGGCACCAGACCTCGAAGCCGCGGTGCGGCAGGCCGACATCGTGAGCTGCGCGACCCTGGCCACCTCGCCCCTCGTGCGCGGCGAGTGGCTGGCTCCGGGCTCGCACCTCGACCTGATCGGCAGCTTCACCCCCGCGATGCGCGAAGCCGACGCGAGGTGCTTCGACGGCGCCCTGACCTGGGTCGACACCGACGAGGCGCTGCAGAAGGCCGGCGACCTGCTGGACGCGATGACCGCCGGAACGCTGCGCAAGGAGGAAGTGCGCGGCACGCTGGCCGCGCTGTGCCGCGGGGAGCGCCCGGGCCGCTCGGACGACGCCGAACGAACCGTATTCAAGGCCGTCGGCAGCGCACTCGAGGATCTCACCGCCGCCACACTCGTGTGGCAGGCAGGCAACGCCGGCTAAGCCTTACGGCTTAGCCCAGGTTGTCTTCTCCTACATCTGGATACGTCATGTAGCTAATAGCGAACATGGCGCATCGCAGTTAATGTGCTCCCATCATCGAACCCGGGGGCTTGAGGCGCTCCCACCATCGAACCGGGGAGCACGCCATGCTGAGCACTGAACATAAAGCCAACATCCTGCGCAAGGCCGGGTACGCCGTGCCCGCGGTCCCCGGGAGCGCCAGCAGCCCCTACCAGACGGTCCAGTGCTGGGCCAAGGCGATCGAGACGCTCTACGTGACGTACGCCGCGAGCCGCGCCGCCAAGAGCCTGCGCGACGCGGAGGAAGCCCGGATGCTGGCCCTGCTGCAGATGCGCTCGGCCAGGGCCCTGGCCTGAAGCTCAGGCCTGTTCCAACCCGGTCAGCGCCGGCACGGCGCGCCGCTCGGCTTCAGGGTTTCTTCTGCTTCTCGGGCGCGTCGTTGCTGCCGCCGCGCGACAGCTGGCCTGCCTTCATCGCCTCCCGATTGGCCGCCCGGCGCTTGGCCGTCGCGGCGCGGCGTTCTTCCCTCGACATCCGGGGCGCGGTCGTCGCCCGGACCTCACCCTCCTGCATCTGCGGTCCGCGCGCCGCGGCGGCGCCTTCGGCGCGGCGTTCCTTGCGAGCCTCGGCGCGCTCCGCCTTGGTGGTGGGCGCGGTGGGCCGGGCCTTGCCCTGGGAGGGATCCGCTTCGCCCGAGGACTGGGCGGACGCCACCTGCACGACCATCATCTGAGCCAGGGCCAGGCAAGCCGGCACGAGCATTTTTTTCATTGCGATGACCTTTCAGCACCCGCAAAGGCACGGGGCGGGGGCATTGTGGTCAGGGTGCGGGGGCAGTGTCCACGCGGGCAACCCGAATGCCGATGGAGTTCAGTCCGTGCGCCGGCGGTCGCTCAGGTAGGCCAGGACCAGCCTGACGAGCTCGGACCGCATCGCGGGAGCATCCAGGTCGCCGCGACGCGCCGCCGAGTGGACGGCCCCCTCGACCGCCGACGAGAGCATGCGGGCGGCGATGTCGGCGTCGGCGCTTTCTCTTTCTGCCGGCTCTCGGCTTTCCGCGACCAGGGCGCGGTAACGCCGCTGGTATTCCGCCTCGAACTCGGGATAGCTCGAACGCGCGGCCAGCGGCACTTCGTCGACGAGCACGCGATGCAGGGCCTGATCGACCGAATGGGCCGCGATGACGCCATCGACGAAGCGCTCCACGCGGCGCGGGAACGTGGCCGCGGGATCGCCCTCTTCGTCGCAACGGCCCAGCGCCGCGAGCACCTCGTCGAGGTGGCGCTGGCGTATCGCTTCGGCGATGGCCAGCTTGTCCGGGAAGTACTGGTAGAGCGAGCCGACGCTGACGCCCGCCACCGCCGCGATCTCGTTGGTGGTGAAGCGCGCCCATCCGCGGCGCGCCAGAACGCGAGTTGCGGCCTCGACGATCGCGTCCACCGTGACGCGCGAACGCTGCTGCCGGGGCGCTTTGCGCATGGTCCTGCGCTGTGGGGGAATGCGAGTACCCAAGTTCGAGGCTCCACTCAAGAATGGGAGCGCACGCAAAAGGCGTGCGTTCAACGTTCAACTGCCGAGGGGAGATTGTGATGAGTACGCAGACGCTTCTGGCTTCGCTGTTCAGCTACAAGGCCTGGGCCGACGAAGGCCTGCTGGCGGGCCTGGCCGATCTTGCGGCCAGCGGGCCTGCCGACGAATACCGCACGGCCGCACGGGTGTTCAACCACGCCTGCATCGTCGACCGGATCTTCGTCGCCAACGTGCAGCGGCTGCCGCACGGCCACACCGCGACGGGCGCACCCGAGCCGCCGCCACTGGAGACGCTGGCCGAGGCGGTGCGGGAAACCGACCGCTGGTACATCGACTACGTCGCACGCCTGGGCCCGCGCGAGCTCGAGGAGCGCATCGACTTCAGCTTCACCGACGGCGCAGCGGGCCGGATGTCGCGCGAGGAGATGCTGGCCCACGTGGCGACGCACGCGGGCTATCACCGGGGCGAGGTCGGCCGGATCCTGACCCGACTGACCGGCTCGTCGCCGCCGGACACCTTCACCGGATTCCTGCATCAGGCCGAACCCGCGCGCCGCGCACGCAACGCGTAGCGGCGGCGTCTTCCGGCGAAGCGCTTACTTGCCCTGTGCCGACTGCAGCACCGGGTTCTGCATGGTCGAGATGACCTTGCTGTTGACGCGCGAGCCGCTGGTCACGTTCTGGTCGGGCGCGGCGGCGGTGGCCATGGCTTCGCGGTAGACCTGCTCCGGGTCGCGGCTGGAGGTGAACGGGTCCGGGCCGCGCGAACCACGCGTCACGTTCTGGTTGGGCGCGTGGGCGGTGTCGACGGCCTGCTTGTACACGGCCTCGGGGTCGGCCGTGGAGGTGAACGGATCGGCACCGCGTGAGCCGCGGGTGACGTTCTGATCCTTGGCGTGGGCGGCGGCGATGGCTTCGGCTTCGACGGCTTCGCGGGTGCGCTGCTGGGCCTGGGCAGGCAAGGAAGCGAAGGCAAGCAGGGCGAGCGCGGCAGCGAGGGTGATCTGTGAGGTCTTCATGGCTGGTCTTTTCTGTGGGTTGTCTGTCGGTCCGTGAGAGGCTTGCCCGTGGATGCGGGAAAACCCTGAGCGAGGCTATTCAGCGCAAAAGGCAGATCGGTGACGCCCCCGCTGCGGCCCACGGCTCTTGCGCATGCCCTGCAACTTCTACGAACTTCTGTTAGCCACTGCAGCCGCGCACTCTCCCCTCCCACACGCGGCGACGGGGACAACCCCTTCGTGCTCGTCATCGGCCAGGGCGACGCGCAGATCGGCGTGTGCGTGATGGGCAAGGTGCGCGGGCGCGCCACCAACGGCCCGGAAGACGACCTGGGCTTCTTCTACGCCGGCATCGCGCCCGCGGTGAAGCACGGCGCGGCGCGCCGTGGCGTGGCGGTGACGCTCATCTGAAGACGCCGGGCCGGCAGACCGGTCACAGCCGGCTGCTACCCGCCGCACCTTGCTCCTTCGAATAATCCGGAAACGGCCCGCGCCCAGGTCCACCGCGCCGGGCGGGGCCGGGCCGGGCCGGGCCGGGCCGGGCTGGGCCGCATTCCAACCTCATCCGAAGGAGACAAACCACATGGCGCGCAAGATCCTGATGCTGTGCGGCGACTACGCCGAAGACTACGAAACCATGGTGCCCTTCCAAGCCCTGCTGGCCGTGGGCCACACGGTCCATGCGGTGGCGCCGGACAAGAAGGCCGGCGACTGGATCCACACCGCCGTCCACGACTTCGAGGGTGCGCAGACCTACAGCGAGAAGCCAGGGCACCGCTTCACGCTCAACGCCAACTTCGCCGACGTCCGTCCCGAGGCCTATGACGCGCTCGTCATCCCGGGGGGCCGCGCACCCGAGTACCTGCGCATGAACAGCCGCGTGGTCGAGATCGCGCGGCACTTCCTTGCCACCGACAAGCCGCTGGCGGCCGTGTGCCATGGCGCACAGCTGCTCGCAGCCACGGGGCTGCTCAAGGGCCGCAAGGTGTCGGCCTACCCGGCCTGCCAGGTGGAGGTGGAACTCGCGGGTGCCGAATACATGGGCATCCCGGTCGACCAGGCGGTGACCGACCGCAACCTGGTCACCGCGCCCGCATGGCCGGCGCATCCGGCATGGCTCGCGCAGTTCCTCGCGGTGCTGGGTACGCGCATCGCGCATTGAGCTCCGGGACGGGCGGACGGCGCTACAGTGCGGCGTCGCCCACCTTCCTTCGAGCAAAGGAGACAACCACCATGTGCGAGGTCTTCATCAGCGCCGATCCGCAGAGCTACGACGCGCGCACGCGCTCGGTGCGGCTGCACGGCGTGGTCACCAGCATCCGGCTGGAGAACCTGTTCTGGCAGGTGCTGGAAGAAATCGCGCGGCGCGACGGCATGGTCGTGGTGCAGCTCATCGAGCGGCTGTACGACGAGTTGGTGGCCGCGCGCGGCGAGGTCGGCAACTTCGCCTCGTTCCTTCGGGTGAGCGCCCTGCGCTACGAGGCGCTGCTGGCGCAGGGGCGCATTCCGGCGGACAACTCGGTGGCGATCCGCTCGCTCGACGCGAAGGCGGTGCTGCACGAGCTGCCCGAGGGCTGGGGCAGGCCGCTGCCTGAACAACGGCCGGCCGCCAAGGTACACACGCTGCGCGCGGCGGCGCGATGAGGCGACTGCGCCCGCCGCGTCAGTCCAGCGACACGTTCGCCTTGCGGATCACGTCGGTGAAGCGCCTGGTCTCGCTCGCCACGAACTCGTCGAACTGCGGGCGCGTGGTCGGGAAGGGCTCGTAGCCGAAGCTCTTGAACTTCTCCAGCACGTCGGGCTCGGCCAGGCCCTTCTCGATGTCGCGCTTGATCTTCTCGGTGACCGATGCGCTCAGGCCCTTGGGCACGGCGATGGCGTTCCAGCCGATGACCTCGAAGCCCTTCGGGCCGCCCGATTCGCCGACCGTCGGCACGTCGGGGAAGGCTGCCACGCGCTGCGGCGCGGCGGCTGCCAGGAAGCGCAGCTTGTTCGCGCGCTGCAGCGGGCCGGCGGTGGCGCTGCTGCCCAGCGCGAAGGCCAGTTCGCCCGTGGCCACCGAGGTGTAGAGCTGCGTGGTTTCCTTGTAGACGATGTGCTCCATCTGCGTGCCGGTGGCCGATTCGAAGAGCTCCGAGCCCAGGTGCACCGGGTTGCCCACTGACCACGAGCCGTAGTCCAGCTTGCCGGGGTTGGCCTTGGCGTCGGCGATCAGGTCGCCGATGGTCTTGTACTTGCTGTTGGTCGCGACGGTGAAGAAGAAGTAGGTCTTGAACAGCGGCAGCAGCGCGTCGAAGTCCTTGCTCGTGTCGTAGGGCAGCTTCTTGAAGAGCGCCGGGTATGCCGCAAGGTGCACGTTGTCGAGCACGATGATGTCGTGGCCGTCCTTCGCGCCGCGCTTGAAGGCATCGATGGCGATGAAGCCGTTGCCGCCGGGGCGGTTCTCGACCACCACGGGCTGGCCCCAGGCGCGAGAGAGCTTGTCGGCCACCAGGCGGGCCACGCCATCGGGGCCGCCGCCCACGGGGAACGGTGTGATGATGCGCACGGGCTTGGTGGGAAAGGCCTGCTGCGCGGACGCGGTCGCGGGCAACAGGGCTGCGGCGGCCAGCGCGAGCGCGGCAATGCCGGCGCCGCGGCGCGTAGTCTTCTTCGACGTGTGGTTCATCCTCTGATCCTTCTCTTTCATCCTCTTTGGTTAAAAAAATGCCATCGGGCCGCTGTTGCCGCGGCTGCCGATGGCTTGTCTTCTTGCTTCTCTGGTTGTTTTTTCGTTTCGCCGCGGTCCGGTCGTCAGACGCGTTCGAGGATCACCGCGATGCCCTGCCCCACGCCGACGCACATCGTGCAGAGCGCATAGCGGCCGCCGCCCTTGTGCAGCTGGTTCACGGCGGTGGTGGCAAGGCGCGCGCCGCTGGCGCCCAGCGGATGGCCCAGCGCAATGGCGCCGCCGTTGATGTTGACGCGCGCGTCGTCGTCCTTCAGGCCCAGCAGGCGCAGCACGGCGAGGCCCTGCGCGGCGAAGGCTTCGTTGAGTTCGATCACGTCGATCTGGTCGAGCTTCAGGCCGGTGAGCGCCAGCACCTTCTGCGTGGCGGGCGCGGGGCCGATGCCCATCACGCGCGGCGCGACGCCGGCGGTGGCCATGCCGACCACGCGGGCACGCGGCGTAAGGCCGTGCTTGGCGGCGCTGGCTTCGTCGGCCAGCAGCAGCGCGCAGGCGCCGTCGTTCACGCCGCTGGCATTGCCCGCGGTGACGGTGCCGTCGGGACGCACCACGCCCTTGAGCTTGGCCAGCGATTCGAGGCTGGTCTCGCGCGGATGCTCGTCCTTGTTGACGACGATGGGGTCGCCCTTCTTCTGCGGCACGGTCACGGGCACGATCTCGGCGTCGAAGAAGCCCGACTTCTGCGAAGCCACGGCGCGCAGCTGCGAGTTCAGCGCCATCAGGTCCTGCGCCTCGCGCTCGATCTTGTAGTCGGTGGCCACGTTCTCGGCCGTCTCGGGCATCGAGTCGACACCGTACTGCGCCTTCATGAGCTTGTTGACGAAGCGCCAGCCGATGGTGGTGTCGTACACCGCGTTGTTGCGGCTGAAGGCGCTCTCGGCCTTGGGCATGACGAAGGGCGCGCGGCTCATGCTCTCCACGCCGCCGGCGATCATGAGGCCGGCTTCACCGGCACGGATGGCACGCGCCGCGGTGCCCACGGCATCGAGGCCCGAGCCGCACAGGCGGTTGATGGTGGCGCCGCCGAGTTCGATCGGCAGGCCCGCCAGCAGCGCCGACATGCGCGCGACGTTGCGGTTGTCCTCGCCGGCCTGGTTGGCACATCCGTAGAGCACGTCGCTCACTGCCTGCCAGTCGACGTTCTTGTTGCGCTCCATCAGCGCCTTCAGCGGCACGGCGCCGAGGTCGTCGGTGCGAACGCTGCTGAGCGAGCCGCCGTAGCGGCCGAAGGGGGTGCGAACGGCGTCGCAGATGAAGGCTTGGTTGGTCATGGTGTGTCTCGCTTGGAAGTGAATCGAATTCGGATACCGGACGCAGAGAACGCGAAGGTCTCGCGAAAGGCGCAAAAGAAAACCCGGACCATTTTCCGAAGCTCCTTCGCGCCCCGCCCGGAAGTTCGCCTCAGGCGGCGATGGGCAGACCCACGAGCTTCTCGAGCTCTTCGCGGCTCAGGCCGTCGACGAGGTCGACGAGCTTCAGGCCCTGCGGCGTGCATTCGAGCGTGGCGAGGTCGGAGTACACGCGCTTGACGCAGCCGATGCCGGTCAGCGGATAGGTGCACTCCTTCACCAGCTTGCTCACGCCCTGCTTGGTGAGCAGGTCCATCATGACCCAGGTCTGCTTGGCACCGATGGCGAGGTCCATCGCGCCGCCGACGGCGGGAATCGCGTCCTTCTCGCCGGTGTGCCAGTTGGCGAGGTCGCCGGTGGCCGACACCTGGAAGGCGCCGAGCACGCAGATGTCGAGGTGGCCGCCGCGCATCATCGCGAAGCTGTCGGCGTGGTGGAAGAAGGAGCCGCCCGGCAGCAGCGTGACGGGCTGCTTGCCTGCGTTGATGAGGTCGTAGTCCTCCTCGCCGGCCTCGGGTGCGGGGCCCATGCCGAGGATGCCGTTCTCGCTCTGCAGGATGACTTCGCGGCCCTTGGGCAGGTGGTTGGCCACCAGCGTGGGCTGGCCGATGCCGAGGTTGACGACGGCGCCGTCGAAGATGTCCTGCGCCACGCGTGCGGCGAGCTGGTCCTTGGTGCGGCGTGTGTAGTTCGTGCTCATGGTCATGCTGCCTTCTTGAAGCCGCCGGCCTGGGTGGCCACGCGTTCGATGCGCACCACCTGGTGCACGAAGATGCCCGGGGTGACGATGGTCTCGGGGTCGAGGGTGCCGAGCTCGGCGATGTCGTGCACGGTGGCGATGGTCTTCTTCGCGGCCATGGCCATCACCGGGCCGAAGTTGCGTGCCGCCTTGCGGTAGACCAGGTTGCCCCAGCGGTCGCCGCGCTCCGCCTTGATGAGCGCCACGTCGCCGTGGATGGGGTACTCGAGCACGTACTGCTTGCCGTCGATCTCGCGGGTCTCGCGGTTGCCGGCCAGCTGCGTGCCGTAGCCCGTGGGGCAGAAGAAGGCGCCGATGCCGGCGCCCGCGGCGCGGATGCGCTCGGCCAGGTTGCCCTGGGGCACGAGTTCGAGCTCGATCTTGCCGCTGCGGTAGAGCCCGTCGAACACCTGGCTGTCGGCCTGGCGCGGGAAGCTGCAGATGATCTTGCGCACGCGGCCGGCCTTCAGCAGCGCCGCGAGGCCGGTCTCGCCGTTGCCCGCGTTGTTGTTGACGACCGTGAGGTCCTTGGCGCCCTGCTCGACGAGGCCGTCGATGAGCTCGTTGGGAATGCCGGCGGTGCCGAAACCACCGATGAGAACCGTGGCGCCGTCGGGGATGCCAGCGAGGGCATCGGCGACCGAGCGCGCGATCTTGTTGATCATGAAGCCTGTCTCCGGAAGTGAGGGAAGGGAACGAAGAAACGAATCCGCCTGAACGCGCCGACCGATTCTGCAAACCGCCGATTTGTTCGTCTAAAGAACATTTGTTCGTATAATGAATTCTAGAGAGGAAGGCGAACCATGGCAACCCACGCGTCACAACCCGAGACACCGGCCCCCGGCGACAGCTACGTGCAGTCCTTCGCGCGCGGGCTGCAGGTGATTCGCTCGTTCAGCGCCAATGCGCCGCACCAGACGCTCAGCGAGGTGGCCGCCGGCAGCGGGCTGACGCGCGCGGGCGCACGGCGCATCCTGCTCACGCTGCAGACGCTGGGCTACGTGGTGACCGACGGCAAGCTCTTCACGCTCACGCCGCGCATCCTCGACCTGGGCTTCGCGTATCTCTCATCGATGCCGATCTGGAACCGCGCCGAGCCGGTGATGGAGGCGCTGGTGCAGCAGGTGCAGGAGTCGTGCTCCGCCGCCGTGCTCGATGCCACCGACATCGTCTACGTGCTGCGGGTGCCGACCAAGAAGATCATGCACATCAACCTGGGCGTGGGCTCGCGCCTGCCGGCCTACTGCACCTCGCTGGGCCGGCTGCTGCTGGCGGACCTCGACGACGACGAGGTGCGCGCGCGGCTCGAAGCCTCGAACATCGAGGCGCTGACCCGGCACACGATCACCGATATCGACGCGCTCATGGCCAAGGTCGCGCAGGCGCGCAAGCAGCAGTGGTGCCTGGTGAACCAGGAACTCGAGGAGGGCCTGATCTCGGTGGCCGCGCCAGTCGTCGACAGGCAGGGCCGCATGGTGGCCGCGCTCAACATCAGCGGCCAGGCGAACCGCACCAGCGCGAAGGCGATGCAGGAGACCATGCTGCCCGCGCTGCGCGAAGCGGCGGACCGGGTCTCTCGGATGCTCTGATCGCGGCCGATCCGCACTGAACGAAAGCGAAAGGCAAACAGCGAAGGACGAAAGGCGAAAGGACATTCACGGACAGGTCACATCGGCTTCCTAGATTGCTCCCCTCACAACAACACCGGAGGATCCAATCGTGTCCAGTCGCCTCGTCCCGCTCAGCCTGCCGCGCCATATCGCAATTGCGGCCATTGCATCCGCAGTCCTCGCCGCATGCGGGGGTGGCGGCAACGGAAACGGCATCGTCCTTCCGCCCGTGGCGGGCACGCCCGCTCCAGCACCGGCGCCTGCGCCCGCGCCGGCACCCGCTCCCGCTGCCCAGCCGCCGCAGGATGCTTACGCGGGCCTGCCGCACAAGCTCACCGGCTGGGCCTCGCTGCCCGCCTCGTTCCGCCAGCCCGGGCCGACCACCGGCCAGTTCATCACCGCCGCGCTCGGCGTGACGCCGCCCTTCGTCGACGGCCAGCCGCTGCCCGGCTTTTCGGCGCTGCTGAAGAACGACGACGGCACCTGGACCGCCATGCCCGACAACGGCTACGGCAGCAAGGGCAACTCCGGCGACTTCGTGGTCGGCTTCTACAACGTGAGCATCGATTTCCGCACCGCGTCCAACGGCACGACGGTGCCCGGCACCGTGAAGGTCAACAGCCATGTCGCATTCAACGATGCGAAGGGCTTCCTGAAGGACGGCAAGGGCGTCGATTTGAAGATCACCGCCGACTTCGCCAACTACCAGACGGTCTCGGGCAACAACCTCGTCGACAGCGGCAAGCCGGTCGATCCGAGCATCGTCAGCGGCCGGCTGCTGACGGGCTTCGATCTCGACGTCGAGTCGATCGCCCGCGCGAAGGACGGCACGTACTTCGTGGGCGAGGAGTTCGGCCCCTACATCCTGCACTTCGACAAGGACGGCACGCTGATGAGCGACCCGGTGCCGCATCCCTTCCTGCGCAGCCCGTCCAACCCGCTGGTGATGAACGAGGGCGCCACCGCGACTTCGCTCTCCAGCCGCGGCTTCGAGAGCCTCGCCTTCAACGCCGACAAGACCCGCCTCTACGCGGTGCCCGAAGCGGCGCCTTCGCTGGCCTCGCTGCGCCCGGTGGCCGACGACGAGCGCTACCTGAACTTCTTCGAGTTCGATCCCGCCTCGATGCTCTACACCGGCAAGAATCCGGTCTACAGGAAGGACGGCCCCGCCAAGGACAACCAGATCGTCATCGGCGACATGACCAACATCGGCGGCAACAGGTTCGTGCTGATCGAGCGCGACAGCCTCTATGGCTCCAAGGCCGTGGTCAAGCGCCTCTACATGGTCGACCTCGACGTGAAGGACGCCGACGGCGTGCTCAAGAAGACGCTGCTGGTCGACCTGCTGAACATCTCCGACCCGGACGACATCGGCGGCCCGCTGGCCAACGTTGCGAACGGCAAGTTCAGCATGCCCTTCGACTCGATCGAAAGCGTCGAGGTGGTGGACGACTACACGCTCGCCGTCGCGATCGACACCAACTACCCGACGGAAGACAGCCGCGTGCCCGGCAAGCCGGACGACACGGAGATCATCACGATCCGCTTCGAGCAGCCGCTGTTCAAGCGCACCGCATCGAAGACCTGAGCGCGGGCGAGCGAAGCAGCGAACGACACCCCGGAAGGCATCAGCCTTCCGAGTGGATGCCCTTCATGATGATCACGCCGCCCAGGCGCGTGGTGTCGGCGCGCATGCGCTTGGCCAGCGTGTCGGGCGAGCCGGGCTGGGCCTGCCAGCCGGTCTTCAGCAGCGCCTGGCTCACGTCGGGCGAGCTGATGACTTCGACCAGCGCGGCATTGAGCCTGGCGACGGCCGCGGGCTTCATGTTCGCGGGCGCGGCCAGCGCGGTCCAGATCTCGAGGTCGGCGCCGCGCACGTCCGCGTCGCGGATGGTGGGCAGCTCGCCCGCCAGCGGGCTGCGCTCGGGCGAGGTCACGCCGATGGCCTTGATCTTTCCCGACTTGATGTGCGGCATCGCGAGGCCCGGCGGCAGCAGCGCCAGCTGGATCTCGTTGGCCAGCAGGCCCGCGATGACCTGCGGATTGCCGGTGTAGGGCTTGTGCTGCGCGGTGATGGCCGCGCGGCTCTTGATGAGCTCCATGCCCAGGTGGCCCACGGTGCCCACGCCCGGCGTGCCGTACTTGGCGCCGCTGCCGAGGTTGCGCACCCACAGCAGCTGCTCGGCCGCGGTCTTGCCGGTTGCGCTGCCCGAGACGGCCAGCACCAGCGGCGCGGTGCCGATCAGGCCGACCGGCGCGAAGTCCTTCTCGGGATCGAAGGGCAGCGAGGGATTGAGCAGCTTCGCGATCGTCAGGTTGCCGTTGATCAGCGCGCCGATGGTGTGGTCGTCGGTGGCCTTCGCCACCTGGTCGGCCACGGTGTTGCCGCTGGCGCCTGGCTTGTTCTCGACGACCACCGGCTGGCGCAGGATCTTCGACAGCGGCTCGGCGATGGCGCGCGCCGCGAGGTCGGGCGATGCGCCTGCAGGAAATCCCACGAGGATGTGCACGGGCTTGGTTGGCCAAGCCGCGTCGGCGGTGCCGCTGTTGCGTTGCTGTTGAGCCCACGAAGTCTTCGCAAGCAGCGAAGCGGCAATGGCTGCCGCGCCGCCTTCGAGCAGGCGGCGTTTGGTGATCGTCAAGATGACTCCAGAAGGATGAAGGGGACTGGAAGGGATGATTACATGGCGTTTACAACACGTTACAGGACGACGATGTTTTTAGCAAGTCCGAAGTGGCTTCCAGTCAGGGTCGATCACGTACAAGCGCACTCCCTTGTGGCAAGGTGCGAAGCAGCTTGCGCTGCGTGGGGAACAGCGACCAGCCCCAGCGCTGCTGCGCGAATCCCCACAACCCCTGCTTGAAGAACAGCGTGACGAGGATCGCGAGCAGCCCCAGACCCAGCAGGTACCAGGTGCCGTAGTCGCTCAGGAACTTGTTCAGCGCCCAGAAGATGAGCGCGCCCACCAGCGGCCCCTCGATGCGCCCGATGCCGCCGATGACCACCATGAAGATGGCGAAGGCCGTCCAGTTGACGCTGAAGGCCGCGTCGGGGCTGATGCGCAGGTTGCCCACGAAGTAAAGCGCCCCCGCGAGCCCCGCGCCGAAGGCCGCGACCACGTACACCGCGAGCTTCATGCGCGCCACCGGAATGCCCTGCGACTCTGCGGCCACCTCGTTGTCGCGTATCGCCAGCAGCGCCAGGCCTCGCTTGCTGCGCAGGAACAGGTACACCAGCACGATCGCCGCGACCACGCAGGCCAGCGCCATCCAGTAGGTGGTGCTCTCGCGCGTCGCCTTGTCGATGCCGCGCAGCGCGGTCAGCGTGGTGCCCGAGCCGCCGCCCACGGCCGACACGTTGGCGAAGCTCAGCCTGAACACCTCCGCGATGACCCATGTGCCGATGGCGAAGTAGCCGCCCGACAGCCGGAACGCGACGAAGGACACGGGCACCGCCACCAGCCCCGCGGCCAACGCGCCCAGCGGTATCGCCACGAAGGGGTTCACGCCCGCGAAGTTGCCGAGCATCAGCATCACGTAGCCGCCGAAGCCGAAGAAGGCCTGCTGTCCGATGCTCACCATGCCGCCGTAGCCGGCGAGCAGGTTCCACATCATCGCGAAGATGAAGTAGCAGGCGATCTCGACGAACTCGCGCATCCAGCTCGATTCGCCCCACAACGGCAGGCTGGCCGCGACGAGAACGATGGCGATGCCGGCGAACAGCGCCGCGCGGCTCGCGGCCGTTGCGCGTTCGACCGCGACGATGGAAGGAGGCATGTTGGTCATCCGCGCGTCCTGGGAAAAAGCCCCTGCGGCCGCAGCACCAGCACGGCGAGGAACACGATGTGCCCGAACCAGATACCCCAGCCCGGGTCCAGCCTGAAGCCGATCTGCTGCGTGACGCCGAGGATCATCGCGCCCGCCAGCGTGCCCCAGAAGGAGCCCATGCCGCCGATGATCACGGCCTCGAAGGCGAAGAGCAGCAGCAGCGGCCCGTCCGAAGGCGACACCGTCGTGCGCATGCCCTGCAGTGCGCCCGCGACGGCGATCAGCACGAAGGCGATGGCCGTCGCGAGCGCGTAGACCTTCTTCGCGTTCAGCCCCATCAGCTCGGCGATCTCGCGGTCGTCCGACACGGCGCGGAACGACCGCCCCAGCGCCGTGCGTGCGAAGAGCCACTGCAGAGCGCCCGTCGCAGCGAGCGCGACGGCCAGCACGACCAGCGGCAGCACACCCAGCGACATCGCGTCGCCCAGCGCGATGCCCTGCGTGCTGAGCCCGCCGGTCTCGATGGCGCGCGGATCGGCCGAGAACAGCTCGAGCAGCAGGTTCTGGATGACGATCGACAGGCCGAAGGTGACGACCAGCGAGGGCAGCGGGTCCTTGCCGAGCGTGCCGTTGAGCACGAAGCGCTGCAGCACGTAGCCGAAGCCGAAGGCCACCGGCAGCACCGCCAGCGCCACGAGCCACGGCGACTCGCCGCCCGTCAGCGACATGCCCGCGATGACCGCGAATGCACCGAGAACGATGAAGTCGCCCTGCGCCGTGTTGGTCAGCCGCATCACGCCGAACATCAGCGACTGGCCCAGCGCGAAGAGCGTGTAGAGGCCGCCCAGCAGCAGGCCCTGGACGAGCGTCTCAAGCATGGGCCGCCTCCGAGTCCTCGGAGAGGCCGAAGTAGGCCTGCGAGATCTGCTCGCGCGTGAGCTCGGCCGAACGCCCTTCGAGCGACACGCGGCCTTCCTGGAAGCAGTAGACGCGCTGCGAGACCTGCCGCGCCATGGTCACGTCCTGCTCGACGATGACAACCGTCATGCCCTCCGCGGTGATCGCCGGCATGGCGGCGTAGATCTCGCGGATGACGATGGGCGCGAGCCCCAGCGAGAGCTCGTCGCACAGCAGCACCTCGGGGTTGCTCATGAGCGCACGGCCGAGCGCGACCATCTGCTGCTGCCCGCCCGAAAGCGAGGTGCCCGGCTGGTTGCGCTTCTCGGCGAGGATGGGAAAGAGCGCATACAGCCGCTGCAGGTTCCACGGCCCCTTGCGCGACGGCGTGGCGCCCATCAGCAGGTTCTCCTCGACGCTGAGGCTCGGGAAGAGCCGTCGGCCCTCGGGCACCATGGCGAGCCCGCGGCGCACGATGTCGCCAGGCGGCAGGCCGCCGATGGGCTCGTCCTTGAAGCGGATCGCATCGAGCGGCGCGCGCACCAGGCCCGTGAGGCTCTTGAGGAAGGTCGACTTGCCCGCGCCGTTGGCGCCGATGATGGCCACCAGTTCGCCGCGCTCCAGCGAGAAGTCGATGCCGAAGAGAGCCTGCGCGTCGCCGTAGAAGGCCTTGAGGTCGCGGGTGGAGAGCAGGGTGTTCATGGTGTTTGCTCCCGCGGTTCCTGCCCCCTTCCCTTCTGGGGGAGGGTTGGGGCAGGAGCAAGCGGCGTCGGAATGTCGGCGCCCTTGCGCCCCCATTCCGGCCTTCCCCCAGAGGGGGAAGGAGCAATGCGAAGTCGATGCGTGCTCATGCTTCCATCCCCATGTACACCCGCCGCACCTCCGGATCGCTCATCACCGCGCGTGGCGCACCTTCCGCGAGCTTCTGGCCGAAGTTGATGACGAACAGCCGGTCCGCCAGCGACAGCAGCGCGTGCACCACGTGCTCGATCCAGATCATCGTCATGCCGCGCGCCTTGATGCGCTTGAGCTCGCCGACCAGCACAGCGGCCTCTGGTTCCGTGAGGCCGCCCGCGATCTCGTCGAGCAGCAGCAGCTTCGGCCGTGTCGCCAGCGCGCGCGCCAGCTCCAGCCGCTTACGGTCGAGCAGCGTGAGGCCGCCCGCAGGCTTGTTGGCATGCGCCATCAGGCCCGTCTGTTCCAGCACCTCCTGCGCGGTGTGCCAGGCCTCCCGCTCGTTCTGCTGCCCGCCGAAGCAGGCAGCGGTCACGAGGTTCTCGAACACGCTCATGTTGCCGAAGGGCTGCGGCACCTGGTAGCTGCGGCCGATGCCGGCGTGGCAGCGCTGGTGGGGCTTCAGCCGCGTCACATCGCGGCCGGCGTATTCCACGCGCCCGGCATCGACGCGCACGTCGCCCGAGATCAGGTTGAACAGCGTGGTCTTGCCCGCGCCGTTGGGCCCGAGGATGCCCAGCGTCTCGCCCTCGGCCACCGCCAGCGTGATGCCGTCGGTGACCTTGAGCGCGCCGTAGGACTTGCTCACGGCATGCAGTGCAAGCAGCGTCATGGCGTTCCCGCGTCAGAGCAGCCGCAGCTTGCCACCGGTGGGAATGTTGGTGGCCGCCTCGTTGTTCACGATGGTCAGCTCCACCTTGTACTTCTGGCCCTTGCCCCACTGGCCGAGCACCAGCGGCGTCTTGCTGACGTTCTTGAACGGCCCCTGGCCGCCCCACTTCACCGGGCCGACCACCGAGTTGATCGAGGTCGATGCGACCGCGTCGCGCACGTCCGAAGCCTTCAGCGACCTGGCGCGCCCCAGCGCATTCGCCGCCACCTCGAAGAGCGCATGCGCAAAGCCGATGGGCTGCGTCCACTGCTTCCTCGTGCCGGCCTCGTAGGCTTCGGCCAGCGCCTTCGCGCTCTGCTGCGTGAGGCTCGATGTGAACGGATGCGCAGGGCTCCACCACACCTCGGTGGAAAGACCGTCGCCCAGGTCGCCCAGCGCCTCGATCGCTCCGGGGAACAGCAGCGCCTTGCCCAGCGTGATGACCTTGGGCTTGAAGCCCTGCTGCCGCGCCTGCGTGAGGAAGGTCTTTGCGTCCGGCGGAATCACCACGCCGGTGACGATCTCCACGCCGTCTCTTTTGAAGGCCGCGATCTGCGCGCTGAAGTCCTGCGTGCCGTTCTGGAAGCGGCCCGGGTCGGTGAGCGTGAAGCCCATCTGCGAGAGCGGCTTCGGAAAGCCCAGCTCCTTGTCGCCCCACGCGTTGCCGTCGCCGTCGTTGGGGAAGAGCCCGCCGACCTTCTTGTTGGTGGCGAGCGTCTTCCAGCCGTTGGTGAAGTTGGCGATGACGTCCTCCAGGCCCCAGAACATGTGGTACGTCCAGTTGAAGCCCTTGGCCGGATCGCCCTTGCGTCCGAAGAACCACGGCTGCCACGGCACCACGCTGGAGACGCAGGGCACCTCGTTGAGCTCGCAGGCGTCGCTCACCGGGTTGGCGGTCTCGGGCGTGCCCGCGGTGAGCACCAGCGCCACCTTGTCCTTCAGGATCAGGTCGTTCGCCACCTCGCCCGCGCGGTTGGGGTTCGACTGGCTGTCCTTCAGCACGATCTGCACCGCGTACTTCTTTCCGCCGACGGTCAGGCCGTCCTTGAAGGCCGCCTTCATCTGGTCGATGACCCACTTGTCGGCCTCGCCGAAGGGCGCGAGCGGCCCGGTCTGCGGCGACACGTAGCCGATCTTCAGCGTGTCGGCAGCGAACACCAGCGGTGCCGCGCCCGATGCCACCAGCGCGGCCGTGGCCTGCGTGAACTGCCTGCGATTGATTGCCATGGTTGTCTCCTTCTGTTGTCCTGTTGCCGGACTCTGCGTCGCTCTCACTGCTACTCCAGGCTCAGCTGGCGCTCGCGCACCAGCCGGGCCCACTTGTCCTGCTCGGTGCGCAGCACCGCCGCAAACTGCTCGGGCGTGCCGGCGATGCCCGTCAGGCCCTGCTCCTGCAGGCGGGCGGCGAAGGCGGGGTCGGCAACGATCTTCTTCACCTCGGCCTGGAGCCGGTCGACCACGGGGCGCGGCGTGCCCGCAGGCGCCAGCAGGCCGACCCATGAATTGACTTCGAAGCCTGGATAGCCGCTCTCGGCGATGGTGGGCGTGTCGGGGTAGGCGGCCGCGCGCTGCAGGCCGGTCTGGGCCAGTGCGCGCAGGCGGCCCGACTTGACGTGCGGCTGCGCCAGGACGGCGGAGAGGAACATCATCTCGACCTGCCCGCCGAGCAGGTCCTGCTGCGCCGGGCCGCCGCCGCGATAGGGAATGTGCGTGACGAAGGTGCCGCTCACCGCCTTGAAGTATTCGGCCGTGAGATGGTTGCTCGACCCTGGCCCGACGCTCGCGTAGTTGAGGCGCCCGGGCTGCGACTTGAGCAGGCTCACGAAGCTCCTGAGGTCGCGCGCATCGACCTTCGGGTTGACCAGCAGCACCAGCGGATTGCTGACGATCTGCGTCACCGGTTGCAGGTCGCGCGCGAAGTCGAAGCTCAGCTTCGGGTAGACCAGCGGATAGGTGGCGTAGCTGTCGAACACCATCAGCAGCGTGTGTCCGTCGGGTGCGGCCTTGGCCACTTCGGCCGCTGCCAGGGTGCCTCGGGCGCCGCCGCGGTTGTCTACGATCACCGGCTGGCCGAGCGCGGCCTGCAGGCGCGGCTGGAGCTGCCGCGCCACCGTGTCGACGATGCCGCCGGGCGGGAAGCCGATGACGACGCGCACCGGCTTCACGGGCCAGGTCTGCGCGGCGGCGGGCGCAGCGGCGGCGAACAGCGCACCGGCAGCGGCGAGGCTCGCGATGAAGCGGGCGGTGATCGAATGCATCTCTCGTGTCTCCTCGTTCTTTCTCTTGCTCTTCTCTGCTCGTCTCGATGTCCCGCTTCGTCAGCGCACGAAGTGCGGCGGTATCTGCGCGTCGATGTTCACCCACACACTCTTGACCTGCGTGTACTCGCGCATCGCGTCGAAGCCCATCTCGCGGCCGTAGCCGCTCTGGCCGACGCCGCCGAAGGGCGAGCCGGGGTTCACGCGCTTGTAGCTGTTGATCCAGACCATGCCGGCGTGCAGGTCGCGAGCCACCTTGTGGGCGCGCTGCAGGTCGCGGGTCCACAGGCCGCTGCCGAGGCCGTAGTCGGTGCCGTTGGCGATCTGCATCGCCTCTTCATCGGACTTGAAGGTGAGCACGGTGACGAAGGGGCCGAACACCTCTTCCTGCGCGACGCGGTCCTTGTACGACCGGGCGCGCATCACCGTCGGTTCGACGTAGCAGCCTTTCGCCAGTTCGCCGCCGGGCGACTTGCCGCCCGCGAGCAGCTCGCCGCCCTCGCCCTGCGCCACGTCGACGTAGCCCAGCACGCGCTCGCGGTGCTGCGCGCTGGTGAGCGGGCCCATCTCCGTCGCGTCGTCGAGCGGATTGCCCAGGCGGATCGACTTCGCGAGCGGGATGAACTGCGCGAGGAATTCGTCGGCGATCCTCTCGTGCAGCATCAGCCGCGAGCCCGCGATGCAGGCCTGCCCCTGGTTGTGGAAGATGGCCCAAGCGCTGCCGTTGACGGCCGCCTGCAGGTTCGCGTCCTCGAACACGATGTTCGGTCCCTTGCCGCCGAGTTCGAGCTGCACCTTCTTCAGGTTGCCCGCGCTGGCCTGCACGATGCGCCGGCCGGTGGCGGTGCTTCCGGTGAAGGCGATCTTCGCGATCTCCGGGTGCTCGGCGATGTACTGCCCCGCCACGCTGCCCAGGCCCGGCAGCATGTTGACCACGCCGGGCGGCAGGCCGGCCTCGGCCATCAGCTCGGCGATGCGAAGCGAGCTCAGCGGCGTGATCTCGGCCGGCTTCATCACGATGCAGTTGCCGGCCGCGAGCGCGGGCGCCATCTTCCAGCTGGTGAACATCAGCGGGAAGTTCCACGGCACCACCTGGCCGACGATGCCGACGGGCTCGCGCAGCGTGTAGTTGAGGAAGCCCTCTTCCACCGGGATGGTCTCGCCCTGGAACTTGTCGGCCATGCCTCCGAAGTAGCGGAAGCACGCCGCGGTGCGCGGCACGTCGAGCCGGCGCGAGTCGCGGATCGGATGGCCCGTGTCCAGCGATTCGAGCCGCGCAAGCTCCTCGGCGTTGGCCTCGATGAGATCGGCGAGCTTCAGCAGGATGCGGCCGCGGTCGGCGGCGGCCATGCGGCTCCACTTCGGAAAGGCGCGCTTCGCAGCGGCCACGGCCTTGTCGACGTCGGCCTTGCCGGCGAGCGCCACCTCGACGATGGGCGTGTTGTCGTGCGGGTTCAGCGTGGCGAGGGTCTCGCCGGACTCGGCGTCGACGAAGCGGCCGTCGATGAAGAGCTGGTGGCGGATGGAAGAAATAGGCATGAGCGTTCCTCTCCCTCCCCCGCTGGGGGAGGGTTGGGGTGGGGGCTTCTTCAAGGAGGGCGCGGGCTCGAAGAGGGGGGGGCCCCCCCCCCCCCCCCCCCCCCCGGGCCCCGCGCGCCGGAAAGGAACAAAAAACCCCGAGCGGGCGGGCCCCGGAGCGGGGCAGGACAAACACCCCACCCGCGCGCAC
>NZ_JACIBG010000016.1:0-48180 GCF_014195185.1 Variovorax atrisoli
ATACGGGGTGTTGAGGTCGGGCAAGCCCTTCGATGTGAACCATCATCCCAAGGCAGTCTGTAGTTGACAGGCAGAACGGTGTCTTTATTTCGCTGTGCACACCCCCGAACGACAGAGCAGAAACTCAGCCCAACAGGCAGGCCACCACCTTGGAGAGCATCTCGTTCACATCCGAGACCTGCACCGCCCCCGGCAGCGCCACGTCGCCGTGCATCACGAACACCGGCTTGCCCCACTTGAGACCCAGCGCCATCTCCGACAGCGTGCCCATGTTGCCGCCGATGGCCACCAGGCACACGCCGCTGCGAGCGACGATGCCGTTGCGCATCTCGCCCATGCCGGTGGGGATGGCCACGCTGAGCCATTCGTTGGCGTTGCGGTCGTCGTCCTCGGGCAGGATGCCCACGGCGATGCCGCCGGCTTCCACCGCGCCGCGCGAGGCGGCCGCCATCACGCCGCCGCGCCCGCCGCAGACCACGGCCATGCCGGCGCCGGCCAGCGCATGCGCCACGGCATGGGCGGCCTCGCATTCGGCCGGACCGCCGTCGCCGGGGCCGATGATGGCCACCGGCTGACGGTGGCGCTGCGGCCCCCGCTGCTTCTGCGCGAGGCGCGCCAGCGCCTCAGTGACCTGCGCCGGCAGCGCCACCGCGCTCGCGCCTTCGCGTAAAGACATCGCCCACTCCCATCACGATCACACACACAACCATCAGCACCAGCGACAGGGCCGCCGCCACCGCGAAATCGGAACCGCCGTCGCCCACCTGCGCCAGCAGCATCAGCGGCAGGATGTTGAGCTGCGTGCCCACCAGCGCCAGCGCCGTGCCGTAGGTGCCCATCGCGATCGCGGCCACCATGCAGGCGTTCGACAGGACCGAGGGCAGCACCTCGGGCACCACCGTGTCCCAGAAAGCACGCGAGCGAGAGGCGCCCAGCGTGCGCGCCGCCTGCGCCGGGCGCAGGTCGAGGTTCGCGAACACCGGGTACAGCGACAGCGCCACGCGCGGAATCAGGTAGTAGGCATACGCAAAACCCAGGCCCGACACGCTGTAGATCCAGCTGCCGAGGGCCGCCGGGTCGGCGCCCAGGCCCGCGAGCAGCTGCGTCACGAAGCCCGCGCGGCCGAAGGCCAGGATGAAGCCATAGGCGATCACCAGCCCCGAGAACGCCAGCGGCAGGCCCAGCAGGGTCATCATCCAGCGGCGGCGCGCCTCGGGCTGGCGCGCGAGCTCGATCGCGATGCAGGTGCCCACCAGCGCCGACATGGAACCCGCCGCGAGCCCGAGCGCCAGGGTATTGCGCAGCGCGCCGAAGAAGAGCGCGTTGCCGAACAGCCGCCCGAAGGCGCTGCCGCCCTCGCCGAAGGCCTCGGGCAGCAGCGCGCCAAGGGGCACCGCGAAGAACAGCGCCATGAAGGCCCATGCGGGCCAGGCGCCAAAGCGTCGCATATCAGTTCTCCGTCACGACCTGCCGCGGCCCATGGCGCATGCAACGGCAGGGCCAGGGCGGGGAACACCGCGGAACCGGCTTTGCCGGGCCGCAGGTGTTGCCCCCGGCGAGGGGGTTGGCGAAGCGACACGAAGTGCGCAAAGACTGCGGGAGTGCGTCATTTCAGTGCTGCCTGCGCCCAGAGCTTGTCGACCTCGGCCTTGCGCTCCGAGGCCTTCACCACGTCGAGCGGCTTGATCTGCGGCGCGGCCGGCATCTTGGCGGCCACGTCGGCGGCCAGCGGCGTGCCCGGCACGGCGGGGCGCACGAAGCCCTGCGCGAAGAGCGACTGGCCGGCCTCGCTCATGATGAAGTTGAGCCACAGCTTGCCGGCGTTCGGGTTCGGGCCGTTCTTCACGAGGCTGATGGCGTAGGGCGCGGCCACGCTGGCTTCCTTCGGGATCACCACTTCCACCGCGTCGCCCATGCCGTCGACGTGCTTGGCCTTCAGGCCGTCGTTCTCGTAGCTGATCCACACCGGGATCTCGCCCTTGAGGAACTTGGCATAGGGCGTGGTGCCTTCCACGCGCAGCACGTTGCCGGCCGCATGCAGCTTGCCGAGGTAGTCGGTGCCGGGCTGCACGTTGTCGACGCTGCCGCCGTTGGCGTACGCCGCCGCGAAGGTCAGCACCTGGCCGATGCCGGTGGAGCGCGGGTCGAGGTACACCACCGAGTTCTTGAACTCGGGCTTGAGCAGGTCGGCCCAGCCGGCGGGCACGTTCTTCACCAGCTTCTTGTTGACCAGGAAGGCGATGTTGAGCGTATGGATGGTGAACCAGCGGCCCTCGGCCTCGCGGAACACGGCCGGCAGCTTGTCGAAGTTGACGGGCTTGAAGGGCGCGACCACGTCCTTCTTCGCGGCGTCGACGGCGGAGGCGGCGAAGTAGTAGGCGGTGTCGGCCTGCGGGCGGCGCTTCGTCTTCTCGAGCGAGACCACGGTGGCGGCGGAGCCGATGTCGTTGTAGGTCAGCTCGATCTCGGGGTAGCGCTTCTTGAAGTCGCGGAACAGCGACTTCCAGTTGGCCCATTCGGGGCCGGTGTCGAAGGAGACGCACAGGCCTTCCTTCTGCGCCTCGGCGTACAGCGCCTTCTCGCCCGCGTAGAGCTCGGGGCCGTCGAAGGCGAATGCGGTGCGGGCCGCGAGAGAGGCCAGCGGCAGTGCGCCGGCGGCCTGGATCAGATGTCTGCGTTGCATGGTGGCTCCTTGGAGGATGGGTTCAGGGTTTTCTTGTTCAGTGGTCGAGCAGGCGCAGGTGCTCTGGCGCGATGGCGATCGCCTCGGCGGCCGGCCTCGACGATTCGGCGAGGAAGGGCTTGGCGGCGCCCCGCACCTCGAAGTCGTAGCGCGTGAGCGCGCCCAGGTAGCGCTGCGCGCCGGTGCGGCCCGCGAGCCGGTTCACGGCGTCTGCGGCCGGGTCGGGCCGGATGTGCTCGGGCCGCACCAGCACGTTCACCTCGGTGCCGGAGGCGCGCCGGCCGGTGTCGGCGAAGAGCTCGGCAAAACCCATGTCCAGCCGGCCAGGTGCGGCCACCTTCGCGGGCAGGATCGTCGAGAGCCCGACGAACTCGGCCACCGCGCGGCTCGCGGGGTTCTCGTAGATGTCGCGCGGCGTGGCGATCTGCAGCAGCCTGCCGTCCTTGAGCATCGCCACGCGGTCGGCCATGGCCAGCGCTTCCTCCTGGTCGTGCGTGACCAGCAGCGTGGTGGCATTGAAGCGCTGCTGTATGGCGCGGATCTGGTCGCGCAGGTGGCCGCGCACGCTGGCGTCGAGCGCCGAGAGCGGCTCGTCGAGCAGCAGGGCGCGCGGGTCGATGGCCAGCGCGCGGGCCAGCGCCACGCGCTGCTGCTGCCCGCCCGAGAGCTGCGCCACGGCGCGCCGCGAGAACTCGCCCAGCCCGACGATGTCGAGCAGCTCCTGCGCGCGGCGATGCCGCTCGGCCGCGGCCACCTTGCGCAGCTTCAGGCCGTAGGCCACGTTGTCGAGCACGCTCAGGTGCGGAAAGAGCGCGTAGCTCTGGAACACCATGCCGATGTGGCGCTGGTGCACCGGCGTGCGCGACATGTCCTCGCCGTCGAGTGCGATGCGGCCGGTGTGGCCCGTCTCCAGGCCCGACACCAGCTTCAGCAGCGTCGACTTGCCCGAGCCGCTGGGACCGATCACCGCGACCAGCTCGCCGGTGCGGACGTCCAGCGATACGTCGTGCAGCCCGTGCGTGCTGCCGGGGTAGTTGTAGCTGACCTTGTCGAGGAGGAGGCTCATGGCGTATCGGTTCTGCCGCTTATGCGCGTTGCTTCACGAGGGAGGAGGAAAGAAGCGCCGACGCGCTCGCCAGCACCAGCAGGATCACCGTGGCCGCGCAGGCGAAGCCCGTCGCGCCGTAGAAGGCCTGCAGCAGCACCACCGGGTAGGTGCGGTTCTGGAAACTCGTGAGCAGGTTCGACACGCCGAACTCGCCCACCGAGATGGCCGCCACCATCACCAGCCCGCTGATCAGGCTCTGGCGCAGGCTGGGCAGCACGATGCCGGTGAACTGCTGCCAGCCCGAGGCGCCGAGCGTGGCGGCCGCCTGCTCCAGCCGGCCGAGGTCGAGGTGGCGCAGGTCGGTCAGCAGCGTGTTGGTGAGATAGGGCAGCGTGAGGATCGCGTGCGCCGCGATCAGCAGCGGCATCGAGCCCAGCCAGGGCGCGAGGTCGGTGTTGAAGACGATCATGTAGCCGAAGGCCAGCGTGATCGTCGGCACCGCCACCGGCGTGGCGCTCACGATGCGCGCCGCCAGGCTGCCGCCGCGCCGCGCGCCGTGGTACAGCGCATAGGCCAGCGGCAGCGCCAGCACGGTGTTGATGGCGCAGGCCGACAGCGCCACCACCAGGCTGCTCACGAAGGCCTTGCGGAAGGAGGTGTCGAGCCAGAGGTCGACATACCACTGCCCGGTGATGCCCGTGGGCAGCAGCGTGTTGGTCCAGTTGCCGCCCACGCTGCCGACCAGCAGCAGCGCGATGGGCAGCAGCAGGTACAGGCCGTAGACGAGCGAGATGACGCGAACCAAGTTTGTCTCCAATGTCATGGACACCCGGCATACTTTCCGGATGCGCTACTGTTCGCGCCGGTCATGCCGCCGCGCCGTCCCGAATTCTAGGAACCGCATGCGTACTTATGGGTGAAAGTTGGATGACGACACTTGAGCAATTGGAAACCCTTTTTCACGCAGCTTTCATGAAGCGAGGCCATGCATGAAGCGCGACTGCCCCACCATCCAGGAGCTGCTGGCCTTCGACGCCGTGGCGCGCCACCAGAGCATCACGCTCGCGGCCGGAGCCCTGTGCATCACCGTGAGCGCGGTCAGCAAGCAGATCGCGGGGCTCGAGGCCTTCCTGGGCCGCGAGCTGCTGCAGAAGAACGGCCGCGGCGTGCAGCTCACGCCGCAGGGGCGCGTGTACTGGCAGAAGATCTCCGGCGGCCTGCGCGCCATCGAGACCGCCACCTTCGAGGCCCGCTCGGGCGATGCCGGCGCCGGCCTGCTCACGCTGGCGAGCGTGCCAACCTTCCTTACCAAGTGGCTCATTCCGCGCCTGCCCGCCTTCAGCCAGAAGAGCCGCCACGTGATGCTGAGCTTCAGCCGCCACCTGGAGCCCAGCGACGGCATCCCGGCCGGCGTGGATGCCGCCATCCGCTATGGCCCCGACGGCTGGCCCGGCGTGGTGTCCGAATACATCGCGGGGCGCGAGTTCGTGCTGATCGTGGCGCGCTCGCTGGTCGAAGGGCGCCATCGCATCGCGCAGCCCGCCGACATCGTCGGCCACACGCTGCTGCACCACGAGGGCGCGCCCACCGCCTGGCGCCTGTGGGCCGTCCAGCACGGCGTGCCCGAGGTGCAGACCGTGGCCGGGCCGCGCTTCGCCCAGTATTCGGCGCTGATCCAGGCGGCGCTCAACGGACTGGGCATCGGCCTCGTACCGAAGCTGCTGGTGCAGGAAGAGTTGGCCGAAGGCGCGCTGCTCAGCCCCTGCGGCACGCCCGTGAGCGTGAACCAGGGGCACTACCTGTGCTACCGGCCAGACCGCCTCGACCTGCCGGCCTTCGCGGCGTTCCGCGAATGGCTGCTCGACGAGGGGCTGAAGTCGCGCGGCGTGGAAACCGAAGCATGAAGCGAGGCATGAAGGCGCCATCTTCGCTAGGCTTGCCCTCCATGCGGACAAGCAAGGAATCGAACCGATGAAAGTCGCAGTGATGGGTGCCGGCGCGGTCGGCTGTTACTACGGGGCGATGCTCGCGCGCGCCGGACACGAGGTGGTGCTGATCGGCCGCCCCTCGCACGTGGAGGCCGTCGACGCCAGGGGCCTGCGCCTGGAGACCAAGGCCTTCGACGAGCACGTGCGCGTTGCCGCAAGCACCGAGGCTTCGGTCGTGCAGGGCGCCGACCTCGTGCTCTTCTGCGTGAAATCCACCGACACCGAATCGGCCGCCGGACAGATCAGGCCGCACCTTGCACCCGGCGCGCTGGTGCTCACGCTGCAGAACGGCGTGGACAACGACCAGCGCGTGCGCTCGGTGCTGCCGCCGTCGAACGAAGTCGCCGCGGCCGTCGTCTACGTCGCGACCGAGATGGCCGGCCCCGGCCACGTGAAGCACCACGGCCGCGGCGAGCTGGTGATCGCGCCTTCGGCCCGCAGCGAGGAAGTGGCGCGGCAGCTCGAAGCCGCCGGCGTGCCCACGCAGATATCGCCCAACGTGCGCGGATCGCTCTGGGCCAAGCTGATCCTCAACTGTGCCTACAACGCGCTCTCCGCCGTCACGCAGCTGCCCTACGGCGTGCTCGTGAAGGGCACCGGCGTGGCCGACGTGATCCGCGACGTGGTGGCCGAATGCCTCGCGGTCGCGAAGGCCGAGGGCGTGGACGTGGTCGGCGACACCGACGCCGCCGTGCGCGCCATCGCGCAGACCATGCCGTCGCAGTACTCCTCCACCGCGCAGGACCTCGCGCGCGCCAAGCCCACCGAGATCGACCACCTCAACGGCCTCATCGTGCGCCGCGGCGAGGCGCTGGGCGTGCCCACGCCGGCGAACCGCGTGCTGTTCGTGATGGTGAAGCTCCTTGAAGGCAAGCAACGCTCGAGCTGACCCCTATCTGGCGGAAACACCGCGGAACCGGCTTTGCCGGGCCGCAGGTGTTGCCCCCTGCAAGGGGTTGGCGCAGAGACACGAAGTGCGCGCAGCCTGGGGGCGAGCCTTCACCCCGGCATCGGCTCGCGCATCGTCACGAACTCCTCGGCCGCCGTGGGATGGATGCCCACCGTGCTGTCGAAGACCGCCTTCGTCGCGCCTGCGCGCATCGCCACCGCGAAGCCCTGCACCACTTCGCCGGCATCGGCGCCCACCATGTGCAGGCCCACGACGCGGTCGGTGGCCTTGTCGACCACCAGCTTCATGAAGGTGCGCTCGCTGCGGCCCGAGAGCGTGTGGCGCAGCGACTTGAACTCGCTGGAGAACACCGTCACCTCGCCGAACCTGGCGCGTGCGTCGAGCTCGGTGTAGCCGCAGGTGCCGATGTTCGGGTGCGTGAACACGGCGGTGGGAATGAACTCGTAGTCGAGCCGGCGCTTTCCCTTGCCGAAGAGCTCGTCGACCACCACCATCGCCTCGGCCAGCGCCACCGGCGTGAGCTGCACGCGCGTGGATACGTCGCCCACCGCGTAGATCGACGGCACCGAGCTGCGGTAGTGCGCATCGACCGCGATCGCGCCGCGCTCGTCGAGCGCCACGCCCGCCGCCTCCAGGCCCAGCCCCTGCGTGTTGGGCACGCGGCCGGTGGCGAAGAGCACCGTGTCGGCCTCGATCTGCTGGCCGCGTGCCAGCGTGACCGTGAGGCCGCCGCTACCGCCGGTGTGGCGCGTGACCGAGGCGACATCGCAGTTCAGCCGCACGTCGACGCCGGCCTTGCCCATCTCGTTGGCCAGGAACTGCCGCACGTCGTCGTCGAAGCCGGTGAGCAGGTGGGCGCGGCGGTGCAGCTGCGTGACCTTGGCGCCCAGCCCGTTGAAGATCGACGCGAACTCGCAGGCGATGTAGCCGCCGCCCACCACCAGCAGGCGCCTGGGGAACGGATCGAGGTCGAACATCGCGTCGGAGGTCACGACGTGCTCGCGGCCCTGGATGTCGGGCACGAAGGGCGTGCCGCCGGTGGCCACGAGCAGGTGGCGCGCGGTGTGACGCTTGCCGTCGACCTCCACCGTGTGCGGATCGACCAGCTGGGCCCATCCGGTGACGAGCGTGACGCCCGCGTTCTTCAGCAGCGAGGCATAGATGCCGTTGAGCCGGCCGATCTCCTTCGCGCGCTGCGCCTTCAGGTGCGCCCAGTCGAACTGCGGCGCCTCGGGCAGCTTCCAGCCGTAGCCCGCGGCCTCCTCGAAGGATTCGGCATAGCCGGCCGCGTAGCTGTAGAGCTTCTTGGGGATGCAGCCCACGTTGACGCAGGTGCCGCCAAGCTCGGCGGCCTCGGCGAGGGCGACGCGGGCGCCGGTCTGCGCAGCCATGCGAGCGGCGCGGACGCCGCCGCTGCCGCCGCCGATGACGAAGAGATCGAAGTCGAATGTGGGCATGAAAGGCTTGCTCCTTGGCCGCCGACTGTAGCGGCCGGGGCGAAGCCGGCGCTTCCGTCGGGGCTTGCTTGACCCTGGAGCTGCTTCAGGGATTCCACTGTGTCCGGGCCCCGCGGGTGTTCATCGCCGCCGGCGACGCTTCCGCGGACTGCCCGCTATCAGGGAGATCACATGGGCATGCTTGAAAGGCTTTTCGGAGGCCACGGCGGATCGCGGCATGGTGGTGGCGGCCACCATGGCTCGCACGGCGGATACGGCCACGGCAGCGGCGCACCGCCTGCTGGAGGGGGAGGTGGCGGCAGCGCTTGCCCCGCATGCCGCGCCGTCAACGGGCCGGGCGCGCGCTTCTGCCAGCAATGCGGCGGCTCGATGCTGCCGGCGGCCTGCAGGCAGTGCGGCACCGCGATGCAGGCCGGTGCGAAGTTCTGCGCGCAGTGCGGCCAGCCCTCGGACGCCCCGCTGCGCGGCTGAAGCGCTACTGGCGCGAGTCGGGCGAGGTCCAGAGCCGGCGCGGGTCGTCACCGCGCTGGCCGGGCTGCGGTTGCTGCACGGCGGGCGGCTGGATGCCGCGCTGCTGCTGCAGCGCGCGCAACTGGGCCTGCTGCAAGGCCTGCTGTTGAGCCTGCGCCTGCTGTTGAGCCTGCGCCTGCTGCTGCATCTGTGCGGCGCGCTGCTGCATCTCCTGCTGCTGGCGAAGCTGCTGTTGCTGCGCCAACGCCTGCTGCTGCGCCGCGCGCTGCTGCTGCAGAAGTTGCATCTGCGCCGCCTGCTGTTGTTGGAGCAGCTGTTGCTGCTGCAGGGCCTGCGCCTGCGCGGCGCGTTGCTGCATTTCCTGCTGCTGGCGCATGGCCTGTTGCTGCTGGAGTTGCAACTGCTGTTGCTGCAGCTGCTGTTGTTGCTGGCGCTGCCAGCGATCCTGCTCCCCGCGCTGGCGCCATTCCTGCTGCGCCTGCCAATCCTGTTGCTGGCGCCAATCCTGTTGTTGCCTCCAGCCTTGCTGGCGCTGCCATTCCATCTGCTGCTGTTGCTGCATCAGCTGTTGTGCCTGTTGTGCCTGTCGCGCCTGCTGGAGCTGGATCTGCTGCTGCCGCGCCGCCAGCGCGGCGGCCGGCGGCACCACCGCGGCGGGCCGGCCGAAACCGCCGAAGGCATTGACTGCGATGCCTGGCGCGGGCGCCACAGGTCCGCGCGCGAAGCGGTCGTCCGGCAGCCGCATCAGGTCGCGCCGCCCGAAGGGGCCGCGGCCGAAGCGGTCGGCGGGTACCACGGTCACCGCGCCGGGCATCTGCTGGTTGGCGTAGAAGTCGCTGCGCAACGCCTGGCGGTTATAGATGGCCATGCGGTTGACCTGGTCCAGGTAGCGCTGGCTCGCGCGGTAGCCGGGGCGCCATTGTTCGCCCGGGGCCAGCGGGAACCAGCCGACCCCGCCGTTGCCGCCCGTTCCGGCAGCGCCGCCCACGAAGCCCACCAGCGCCGGCGAATACACGGGCCGTCCGCCCGGCCGCCCCGGCACCCAGCCCCAGCGCGGACCGACGCGCGCCCAGCGTCCGTAATGGGAGGGCGCGAAGCCCCAGGGCGCGGCGTCGATCCAGGTCAGGCCCCAGGGCGCGACGTTGACCCACTGGCCGTCGCGGTACGGCGCCCAGTCGGCATCGACATTGCGCGGGAACCACACGTCGCCATAGGTCGGGTCGCTCTGCCAGTCGCCGTACGCGTCGAGCTGCTGGTAGCCGACCACGTCGCGCGACACGTAGCGGGCGGAGATCGACTGGTCCTCGATGCGGTTGCGCTCGGCCACCCAGGCGTCGAAGCCGCTGCCCTGCTGCGGCGCGCCGCTCACGGCCGAAAGATCGCGGCCCGCCACGGTGAGCTGCTGGCGCGCGCCCAGCGACTGCGACTGGCCGTTCTCGCCATGGAGCGTGACCCGGCCCGAGGCCACCGCCACCCAGGTGGTGCCGGCGGCCGGATCGGCGGCGATGCGGTATTCGCCCGGCGCGTCGATGACCACCGCGATGTTGCCGGTGTCCACCTCGAAGCGCTGGCCCGAAAGCTCGTCGCGAACGCGCAGCTGCAGGTTGCCCTGGTTCGACGTGATGCGCGCCGTGTCGTCGTCCAGTTCTGTGAACTCCAGGTGCGTCTGCCCGTCGAGCCGCAGCGCCGCCGAGCCGATGAAGAGTTCGGCGCGGGCGTTGCGGTCGGTCCAGAGCCGGTCGCCGGTGGTGATGGGGCGGTTGGTCTGCGCGTCGTACCAGCTGTCGGCGCCGGCGGGTGCGAAGCTCACCGAGCCCTGCTGGTAGCCGAGCAGCGCGACGCGGCCCGGCGGGTCCTGCTGCGCGCTGGCCGCGAAGGCCGCGCACAGCAGCGCGATGCCGAGCAGCCATCGGCGTGGCGCGGCAAGCATGGAAGGGGTGGGTTGGTTCATGGTGTCGTTCTCTGATCCTCGGGACGGTGCGAAAGCGCGGCGCCGGGTTTTTGTAACGCGCGAGAATCCGCTGCCGCCGTCACCGCACGACCCCTGCTTGGTGAAGCGCGCGTGCAATCGGAAACCGGCTGTAAGGAGGGACACCCCATGAAAAACCAGAACAACACACGACCCACGGGCAGATCGCGCTTCAAAAAGCGTAGCGCGATCGTGTTCTCCATGGCTGCTGCTGCGGCAACACTGGTGGCAGGGCCCGCCGATGCGCAGCTGGCTCGCAAGCCGTCTTACTACCAGCAGCAGAACCAGCCGCAGCCCGAAGGCCCGGCCGCGCAACTGGTGCCGCGCCCCGCAGTGCCCTCGTCGCTGCCCGCGCTGCGCAGCCAGGCCGACTTCGACCAGCTCGCCCGCGTCTACGACGCCGGCACGCCGATGCAGCTTGCGCACGTGCTCTTCGTGGTCGACCGGCAGGCGAAGCCGCCGCGCATGTACTACATCGACACTCCGCGCTACCAGCTGCACGTGCGCTTCCTGCGCGACACGCGGCTCGCGCCCAACACCGTCAAGCGCGAGATCGACCGCAACTACCTCGTGCCCGACCGCCGCTTCCTGTTCGGCACACTGAGCTGGCAGCAGAACATCGGCAGCTTCACCTACGAGTTCTGGGAGGGCGACAAGCTCACCGCGCCGCTGCTGCGGCAGGCCGAGCAGCAGGTCAGGTCCAGCTTCTTCGGTCCGGTGAAGTTCAAGACCAACTCCACGCTGCACGAGCGCGTGGCGAAGGAAGCCGGCATCGATTTCGTGAGCCAGGAGGCGCTGATCCGCGAGCAGCCCTTCCTGCCGATGAACCTAGGCACCGCCACCGGCCGCGTGCGCATCGTGGAGGACGACGCCGGCATCGACGCACTGCTGCCCGACGACATCGCCGTGCTGCGGCAGGTGCCCATCGGCCTGCCGCCGGTGGCGGCCGTGCTGACCGAACGCCCCTCGACTGCGCTCTCGCACGTCAACCTGCTGGCCAAGGGCTGGGGCATTCCCAACGCCTACGTGCGCGACGCCGCCGCGGTCCTGAAGGAGCATGCCGGCCAGTGGGTGGCGCTGAAGGTCGCCAGCTCGGGCTACCAGGTGCGCCGGCTCACACCGGAGGAAATCGCCGCGCTGCCGCCGCGCGCGGTGCGCACCGCCGCCACGGGAGTCGTGCCCGGCAGCGCGCGCGCCATCAGGCCCGACCTGCGCGAGAGCCGGCTGCTGCCGCTGGCCTCGCTGCGCGCGCGCAACAGCGCGCAGTGCGGCGTCAAGGCCGCCAACCTCGGCGCCATGCAGGCCGCGCACATCCCGGGCACCTCGGTGCCCGACGGCTTCTGCATTCCCTTCGCGCACTACGACCGCTTCATGCGCGCCAACGGCCTGGCCGATCGCATCGCGCGCATGCAGCAGCAGCCCGGCTTCGCGAGCGACCCGAAGGTCCGCCAGAAGGCGCTGGCGCAGCTGCGCGACGAGATCGTGCAATGGCCCGTCGATGCCGCCACCGCCGCCGGCTGGCGCGCCGCATGGCAGTCGCAGCTCGGCGGCGGCGGCGTGTTCGTGCGCAGCTCGTCCAACTCCGAAGACCTGCCCGGCTTCAGCGGCGCGGGGCTCTACACCACCGTGCCCAACGTCAAGACCGGCGACGCGCTCGAAGTGGCCGTGAAGAAGGTCTGGGCCTCGGTGTTCAACCCCGAGGCCTGGGAGGCCCGCGCGGCGGCGGGCTTCGGCGCCGAATCGGTCCTCATGGGCGTGTTCGTGCAGACCGCCATCGACTCCGCCAACGCCGGCGTGATGATCACCCGCGACCCCTTCGACGCGGGGCATCCGCACATCACCTACATCTCGGCCAAGCGCGGCATCGGCATCCGCGTGGTCGAGGGCCGGCGCGTGGCCGAGCAGGTGATGTACTCGAGCTGGTCCAAGGCCATCCAGGTGCTCAGCCGCTCGGCCGAAGACACCGCGCTGCAGCTCGACAAGGACGGCGGCGTGAAGGAAGTGCCGGTGGAAGCCGGCCGCAACGTGCTGACCGACGACCTGGTCGTACGGCTGTCCAACGTGGGCGCGGCGGTCAAACGCACCTTCAACGGCGTCGACCAGGACATCGAGTGGGCGACGATGGGCGACAGGATCGTGCTGCTGCAGGCGCGGCCGTATGTGGAGAGGCGGCGCTGACGCCACCGCCCCGGCTTGCCGCCGCTTCTACTTGTACAGCAGCTGCGGCAGCCACAACCCGATCTGCGGCCACATGTACAGCAGCACGATCGCCAGCACCTGGATGCCCATGAAGGGCAGCATGCCCAGGAAGATCTGGTTGAGCGTCACGTGCGGCGGGCTCACGCCCTTGAGGTAGAAGGCGGCCATCGCGACCGGCGGCGACAGGAAGGCGGTCTGCAGGTTCAGCGCCACCAGCAGCCCGAAGAACAGCGGGTCGACGCCGAAGTTGTCGAGCAGCGGGATGAAGATGGGCATGAAGATCACGATGATCTCGGTCCACTCCAGCGGCCAGCCCAGCAGGAAGATGATGACCTGGCTCAGGATCAGGAACTCGACCTTGGTGAGGTTCATGCCGAGCACCCATTCCTCCACCAGCGCCTGTCCGCCCAGCAGCGCGAATGCGGCCGAGAAGATGGCCGAGCCGACGAAGAGCCAGCACACCATCGCCGATGTCTTGGCCGTGAGGAACACCGACTCCTTCAGCACCGCGAGGTTGAGCCGCCGGTAGGCCGCCGCCAGCAGCATGCCGCCGAGCGCGCCCATGGCTGCCGCTTCGGTGGGTGTGGCGAGGCCCAGCACGATCGAGCCCAGCACCGCGAGGATCAGCAGCACCAGCGGAAAGAACGACGCCAGCAGCATCTTGAATATCTCGAGCCGCGCGAAGCTCAGGAACAGGTAGAACAGCGTGACGATCGCGCCGAAGATGGCGAAGGTGACCCACCACCAGGTCGGCGCGGGACGCTGCGTGGCGGCTTCGGCGGCGGCAGGGGCGGCGGGCTCCGCAGCTCCCTCGGCGGCAGGCGCCGGTGGTGCGGGCGATGCCCCCGGTGGCTCGGCCAGCGAGCCTTGGTTCGAAGCAGCGGCCGGCGCCGATGGCTGCAAATCTTCACTGGGCGGCTCCTGGAGGCCGCCTTCCTGCGGCGGCTCCTGCAGCCCGCCTTCGACCGGAGGCTCCTGCAGTCCACCCGACTCCGGCGTGCTGCTGCGCACCGCGCCGATCTCCTCGATCTCGTAGCGCGCCTGCGCTTCTACGGTGGTCACGGCCTTGTAGCTGAAGGCGGCCAGCAGCAGGAAGATCACACCCGGCAGCGCGACGACGCCAAGCTGTTTCAGCACATGCGAGAAGGGCACGTCGGCATTGCGCCGGCCCTTCAGCAGGCCGACCAGCGCATGCGCGGCCGGGCTTTCAGCCAGCCGCTGCGACAGCGGCGGCAGCGGCACGACGCGCTCGGCGTGCGACAGCGGCGGGGCCCATTGCGGCTTGAGCCACGCGACGATGATCACGTACAGCACGTAGAGCGAGGCCAGCATCAGCCCCGGAAAGAACGCCCCCGCATAGAGCTGCACCACCGACACGCCCGCCGTCGCGCCGTACACGATCAGCAGCACCGAAGGCGGAATCAGGATGCCCAGGCAGCCGCCCGCGGTGATCGAGCCCGCCGCCAGCGGCACGCTGTAGCCTGCGCGCAGCATGGCCGGCAGCGCCAGCAGGCCCATCAGCGTGACCACCGCGCCCACGATGCCGGTGGCCGTCGCGAAGATGGTGCAGGTCACGAGCGTCGCCACCGCCAGCGCGCCCGGCAGCCGCGCGAGCGCGAGGTGCAGGCTCTTGAACAGCGACTCGATGAGGTTCGCGCGCTCCACCAGGTAGCCCATGAACACGAACAGCGGCACCGCGATGAGCACGTCGTTGGCCATGGTCTTGAAGGCCGACTGCACCATCAGGTCGAGCGTGCGGTGCCAGTCGCGGTCGTAGGCCAGCCAGGTGAAGAGCATGCCCATGCCCATCAGCGTGAACGCCGTGGGAAAGCCCAGCATGATGGCCACCACCACCAGCGAGAGCATCAGCAGGCCGAGGTGGCCGTTGGTGATGGTGGGCGCGTTGGCCAGCACCGCCACCGCGCCGATCACGATCAGCGCCATGAACGAGAGGCCGAACCAGAGTTCGCGGTGGATCATCGCGCGGCCTCCTTCGAGGCGACGACGCGATCGAGCGCGGCGATGTCCTCGTCCTTCACGTGCACCATCTCCTTGAGCTTCTCGACGTCGACTTCCTCCACGTCCTGCTCGCGCGAGGGCCAGGCGCCCTCGCGGATGCAGCGCACGCAGCGGATGATCTCCACCAGCCCCTGCAGGAGCAGCGTGAACCCCGCCAGCGGAATGACGTACTTGAACGGGTACAGCGGCAGCGGCTCGGCCGAGAAGGTCTGTTCGCGGATGGCGAGCGACTCGCCCGCGTAGACCCATCCGGCCCAGGTCAGCGCCACGATGCCGGGCAGGAAGAAGACGATGTAGAGCACCAGGTCCACCAGCGCCTGCGTGCGCGGGCGGAAGAAGCCGTAGAGCACGTCGCCGCGCACGTGGCCGTTCTTCGAGAGCGTGTAGGCGCCCGCGGTCATGAACATGGTGCCGTACAGCATGATCTGCGCGTCCAGCACCCAGGCGTGGGGCTTGTTGAGGGCATAGCGCGAGAACACCTCCCAGCTGATCAGCAGCGTGAGCAGCAGGGCGCACCAGGCGAAGGTCTTGCCGATCCATGTGGAGAACCGGTCGACCGCCAGCAGGAAAGATTGCATCGGAACGAACTCCTCGCCGCGTCATCCGTGTCTTGCGCGGCAGCTTGGGCGCAGGCATGAAAAGAGGGCACCGCACGGGTGCCCTCGCGTCGCATCGATCCCTTGGCTCAGGTCTTCTTCGCCTGCCGTCCGAAGTAGTGGTTGTAGGCCATCTTGAAATCGACCTCGTAGTCGTTCTGCCACTGGCCCGCGCGTTCCGCGAAGGCTCGCTGCGAGTCGAGCACCTTCTTGAACATGGGGTTCTCGGCCGACTTCTTCGCGATGGTCTTGTCCCACGATGCGAGCTGCGCGCGCAGCACCGTGTCGGGCGTCTTGTAGAACTTGATGCCGGCCTTCTTCAGCTCCTCGTAGTCCTTCGAGTTGCGGTCGATGGCCTTCCAGCTCATCTCCGCGCTCGCGGCCTGCGTGGCGTACTCGATGATCGACTTGAGCTCGGTCGGCAGCGCCTTGAGCTTGGCGCCGTTGAACAGCACCTCGAACTGCTCGCCGCTCTGGTGGAAGCTCTGCAGCATGCAGTTCTTGGCGACGTCGGGAAAGCCCAGCACGCGGTCGCTAGACGCATTGTTGAACTCGGCCGCGTCGATCAGGCCGCGGTCCAGCGCGGGCACGATCTCGCCGCCGGGCAGCGGGTTCACGGCCGCGCCCATGTCGGTGAACACGTCCACCGCCAGGCCCACGGTGCGGAACTTCAGGCCCTTCATGTCCTCGGCCTTGGCCACCGGCTTCTTGAACCAGCCCAGCGGCTGCGTGGGCATGGGGCCGTAGAGATACGAGACCACGTCGAGGTTCAGGCCCTTGTAGATCTCCTCCATCAGCGCCTTGCCGCCACCGTAGGTGTGCCAGGCCAGCACCATGTTGGCGTCCATGCCGTAGCCCGGGCCAGAGCCCCAAAGCGCGAGCGCCGAGTTCTTGCCGTACCAGTACGCGACCACGCCGTGGCCGCCGTCGAGCGTGCCCTTGGCCACCGCGTCGAGCAGCTGGAAGGCGGGCACCACCGAGCCGGCGGGCAGCACCTCGATCTTCAGGCGGCTGCCCGCCATGTCGTTGACCTTCTTCGCGTAGTCCTGCGCGTACTCGTGGAAGATGTCCTTCGCGGGCCAGGTGCTCTGGAAGCGCAGGGTGGTGGTCTGGGCCATGCTGACCATCGGCACGGACATGGCGCCGGCGGCCACGGCCGCGCCCTTGAGCAGCCCGCGGCGGCGGGGCATCTTGCTGTCTGTCATTTGTCTCTCTCCAAACGGTTCTGACTTGGGAAAACCCAGGCTGTACGTCTTGGAGTTATGGTTCGACAGGCCCAAGGCGCCATCTTTGGCGCGCGGCAGCACTCAACAAACAGGGTTTTCACGAACCGGTGAAAAATTCCGGGGAATGAAAACCCGCATGCCAAGGACGCAAGAGAGATGACCGAACCCATCGAGAACAAGGGCTACGCCGGCGACGTGACGCCCGAGCAGGCCGCGCAATGGATCGCCAGCGCAGAGGCCGTGCTGGTCGACGTGCGCACGGATGCCGAGCGCGAATGGGTCGGCTACGTGCCCGGCGCCGTGCCGCTGGCATGGAAGCAGTGGCCCGGCATGGCGCTGAACCCGGCCTTCGACGAAGGCATCCGTGCCGCGGCCGAAGGCGGCAAGAAGCTGGTGCTGCTGTGCCGCAGCGGCGTGCGCTCCATCGCCGCGGCCAAGCGCGCGACGGAACTGGGCGTGGAGGCCTACAACATCCTCGAAGGCTTCGAGGGCAACCCGGACGAGAACGGGCACCGCGGGCTGACGGGCGGCTGGCGCAAGCGCGGGTTGCCGTGGCGGCAGAACTGAGCCTGAAGCCTGGCGGCTGAGTGTTTCATGGCAGGGCCACGAAGAATTCGTTGCTCAAAAGGCGACGATCGTTGCTAATCGGGCAACAGGCACCCGGCGTGCGGAGTACGCGTCGCGCCGGGTGGGCTTGCCCTTCATCGGCTGCGCCAGAAATCACAAAGGCCCACGGTACGCCGCGGGCCTTCCTGCACTGCATGGCGAAAGGCTTTCAGCCCAGCGCCGGAATGCGCAGCTTCTGCCCCGGATAGATCTTGTCCGGATTGCTCAGCATCGGCTTGTTCGCCTCGAAGATCACGTTGTACTTGTTGGCGTCGCCGTAGTACTTCTTCGAGATGGCAGAGAGCGTGTCGCCGCGCACCACGTCGTGGTACTGGGCGGGCGGTGCGGCCGGTGCGACGAGGTTGTTCTCCACGCTGGTCACGTTCGCCACGTTGCCGGCGGCCAGCGAGGCCTTCTCGCTGGCTTCCTGCGACGGCGCCTGGCCCGCGAGGGTGACAACCCCGGTGCTGGCGGTGTAGGTCACTTCCAGTCCCGTGAGACCGAGGTTCTGGGTCTCGATGTAGGTCTTGATGGCTGCGGCAGCGGCCTGGTTGGCGTCGGGCGTGGCGGCCTGGGCCGACGAGCCGCCGAACAGCTTCTCACCAGCCTCCTTGATGAAACTGAGCAATCCCATGGTTCTCTCCTTGTGCGGTGGTGGGTGGAACCCGCCAATGTAGGGGTGGAACTCGGCGTGCCTGCGTAGTCCCATGCCGCGTGTGTCAACGACGTGCCAGCAGGAATAACAACAAAGTCGCAATAATCCCGCGCATGTCATCCCCCTTCCTCGCCATCGACATCGGCAACACCCGCATCAAGTGGGCGCTCTACGACTCGGCCGGCCCCGGCGCCGCGTTGCAGGCGCAGGGCGCCGAATTCCTCGACCACATCGAACGGCTGGCCGACGGCCCGTGGGCCGACCTGCCTTCGCCGGGTTCGATGCTGGGCTGCGTGGTGGCCGGCGATGCGGTGCGCCGTCGCGCCGAGGAGCAGATCGTCGAGCGCTTCGACTGCACGCCGCGCTGGGTGATGTCGAGCGCGGGCGAGGCAGGCATCGTCAACGGCTACGACCATCCCACGCGCCTGGGCGCCGACCGCTTCGTGGCGATGATCGGCGCGCGCCACCGCATGCTGGCCGCCGCCAGGCCGGGGCAGGCGCCGCGGCCGATGGTGGTGGTGCTGATCGGCACGGCCGTGACGGTCGAGGCCATCGATGCCGACGGCAAGTTCCTCGGCGGCCTGATCCTGCCGGGCCACGGCATCATGCTGCGCGCGCTCGAGTCGGGCACGGCGGGCCTGCACGTGCCCACCGGCGAGGTGCGCGAGTTCCCGACCAACACCAGCGACGCGCTGACCAGCGGCGGCACCTACGCCATCGCGGGCGCGGTGGAGCGCATGGTGCAGCACGTGCGCTCGCACTGCGGCGTGGAGCCGGCCTGCTACATGACAGGCGGTGCGGGCTGGAAGATGGCGCCCGTGATGAACGGGCACTTCGAACTGGTCGAGAGCCTGATCATGGACGGGCTCCTGGTGATCGCCCGCGAGCGGGCTTCGAACTGAGAAGGCTCAGGGGCGCATCAGCGCCTCGGCCATCGCCTGGAAGGCCGGCAGCGTGAGCGGATCGTTCGCGCCGTTGGCCGCCACCGGGTGCGCCGCATAGCGCACGATCACCATCTCGGCCTTCGGGTCCACGTAGATGCTCTGGCCGTGGATGCCGCGCGCCATGTAGGCACCGTGCGGGTTGTGCGAGACCCACCACATGTCGCGGTACGACCAGCCCTTGAGCAGCGGATAGCCCGCCTTCACGAACTTGGCCGGGTCGCCGCCGCGCTGGATGTCTTCCACCACCGCCTTCGGAATGGCCTGCTGCCCGCTGGAGGCGCGCCCGCCGTTGCGCATGGTCTCGCCGAAGCGCGCGAGATCGCGCAGCACGGTGTTCAGGCCGCCGCCGCCCGACTCGGTGCCGATGCGGTCGACCATGAAGTAGGCGTCCTGCTCGGCGCCGATGCGGCGCCAGATCTTCTCGCTCAGCAGGTCGGCCAGCGACTGGTTGCTGGCGCGGCGAACGATCCACGCCAGCACCTCGGCGTTGACCGTCTTGTAGGCGAAGCCTTCGCCGTGCTCGCCCTCCTTCTTCAGCGTGACGAGGAACTCGTAGAACGACTTCGGGCCGGTGTAGTTCGCGCCCTGGGTGAGCATGCCGCCGGCACGCGCGTAGTCCCAGATCTCGGCCTTGGGGTCGGCGTAGTTCTCGGAGTAGTGCACGCCCACGGTCATGTCCATCACCTGGCGCACGGTGGCGTCGCCGTAGGCGCTGTCCTTGAGCTCGGGGATGTACTTCGTGACGGGCGCGGCCGGGTCGAGCTTGCCCTCGTCCGCGAGGATGGCCGCCAGCGTGCCCACGAAGGACTTGGTGACCGACATCGCGATGTGCGGACGCTCGGGCGTGAGCGCGCCGAAGTACTTCTCGTAGACCACCTTGCCGCGGTGCATCACGAGGATGCCGTCGGTGTAGGTGTTGGCGATCATCTGGGCGAAGTTCAGCGTCTGGTCGCTGCCCAGGGGCTTGAAGGTGACGGCCTCGATGTCGAAGGGTGCCGGCGTCGAAGGCAGCGGGCTGGCCGCGCCTGGACCGCGCCATACGTTGGCCGTGGGCACCGTCTCGCGCACGTGCGAGAAGCTCCAGCGCGTGCGCGGGAAGACGCCGCCGGCGGGGTTGTCGAAGGTGATGAGCTTGTCGGGCGGGGGCGGGAAGCCCTTCATCCAGCCCATGGCCTCGACCGAGGTGGCGGCAGGGTCGGGCAGCGCTGCAGGCGTGGGCGTCTGGGCGGAAGTGGTGTTCACGGCGAGCAGGGTGAATGCGGCGGCGAGCGCCGTGCGAGTGAGAAGAGGAGTGAGAAGGTGGGTGAGACGAGGCATCTTCGTTGTTCTTGATGAAAGAGTTCAGCGGCCCGAGAACCGCGCCGGCCGGCGTTCGATGAAGGAGCGCACGCCCTCGGCGGCGTCCTCGCTGTTCGACAGGCGCTTCTGCGTCTCGATGAATTCCGACACGGCGGCCAGCGGCCCCTGCTCCACGGCCTTGATCACGTTCAGCCGCGTCGCCACCACCGCCAGCGGCGCCTGCGCCGCGATGCGCTGGGCGATGGCCAGCGCCGCGTCCAGCTCCTGCCCGGTGGGCACCACTTTCTGCACGAAGTTGAGGCGGTAGGCCTCGGCGCTGTCGAACTCGTCTGCAGTGAGCAGGTGCAGCATGGCGTTGCCCACGCCCGCGCGCTCGGCCATGCGCAGCGTGGCGCCGCCCGTGGCCATGATGCCGCGCTGCACTTCCATCTGCGAGAAGCGGCAGTTGTCGGCCGCCACCACGATGTCGGCGCCCAGCATCAGCTCGATGCCGACCGTGAAGCAGATGCCCTTGACCGCCACCACCATCGGCTTGGTGCGGCGGCGGTAGTCGGGCAGGCCGAAGTCGTGCGGCTCCACCAGCCCGGCAGGAATCGCCTTCTCGCCGCGCTTCATGTATTCGGTGACCGCCGGCAGGTCGAGGCCCGCCGTGAAGTGGTCGCCGAAGGCATGCAGCACGCCAACGCGCAGTTCCGGATCGTCGTCGAGCCGGGTGTAGGCCTCGGCCAGCTGCTTGAACATCGGCGGCGTCCAGCCGTTGCGCTTGGCCGGGCGGTTGATGCCGATCAGCAGCACGTGGCCGAGTACCTGGGTGTCGATGCAGCCTTCTGCGGGTGGGGTGGTGGGCGTGGCGGTCATGCGAGCAGTCTCCTTTCTTGTCTTTTCAAGGAACACCGCGGAACCGGCTTTGCCGGGCCGCTGGTGTCGCCCCCTTGCCAAGGGGGGGGCGGGCCACACGAAGTGGCCGAGTCCGGGGGTTAGTAGGTGTACACGCCGCGGCCGGTCTTGCGGCCGAGCTGGCCGGCCGCGACCATTTCCTTCAGCAGCGGGCAGGGGCGGTACTTGGAGTCGCCGAACTGCTCCAGGTACACCTCCATCACCGCCAGGCACACGTCCAGGCCGATCATGTCGGCCAGCGCCAGCGGGCCGATGGGCTGGTTGCAGCCCAGCTTCATGCCGGCGTCAATGTCTTCCGCCGTGGCGATGCCTTCGGACAGCACGAAGAAGGCCTCGTTGATCATCGGCACCAGGATGCGGTTGACCACGAAGCCCGGGGCGTTCTTCACCGTGATCGGCGACTTGCCCAGGCGCTCGGCCAGCTCCTTCACCGTGTCGTGCGTGGCGTCGCTCGTGAGGTAGCCGCGGATCAGCTCCACCAGCGCCATCATCGGCACCGGGTTGAAGAAGTGCATGCCGATGAAGCGGTCGGCGCGCGAGGTGGCTGCGGCCAGCTGCGTGATCGAGATCGAGGAGGTGTTCGAGGCGATGATGACCTCGGGCGCCAGCATCTCGTCGACCTGCTTGAGGATCTTGAGCTTGAGCGCGTGGTTCTCGGTGGCGGCCTCGATGACCAGCTGGGCGCCCTTCAGGTCTTCGTAGTTCGTCGAGCCCTGGATGAGCGCCAGCGCGGCGGTCTTCTGCTCGGCGGTGAGCTTTTCCTTCTTGATCAGGCGGTCGAGGCTGCCCGACACCGTGGCCAGGCCCTTGTCGACCGCCGCCTGGGCGATGTCGACCATCACCACCTTCACGCCGGCCACCGCGCAGGCCTGCGCGATGCCGTTGCCCATCGTTCCGGCGCCGATGATGCCTACAGTCTGGATAGCCATGAGAGAACTCCTTGGAGAAAGCAAAAAGAAAGGGGAGCGCGCGGCTGGCCCGCGGCAAGAACATCGATTGTGAAGCAGCCCCGCGCCCGCGCCGTTCCCGCGTGCGACACCGGCGGCTGCAGGTGGCTTACAGTCCTGCGGTTGCTTTTTCCCGCCTTTTTCGACTTCCGACCATGACCACCCTCGGCACCCCCCTTTCCCCCTCCGCAACCCGCGTGATGCTCCTGGGCTCCGGCGAACTCGGCAAGGAGGTGCTGATCGCCCTGCAGCGCCTCGGCGTCGAGACCATCGCCGTCGACCGCTACGAGAACGCCCCCGGCCAGCAGGTGGCGCACCATGCCCGCACCATCACCATGAGCGACCCGGCGCAGCTCAAGGCGCTGATCGAGGCCGAGAAGCCCGCGCTGGTGGTGCCCGAGATCGAGGCCATCGCCACGCCCATGCTGCAGGAGCTGGAAGAGGCCGGCACCGTGCGCGTGATCCCCACGGCCCGCGCCGCCCGCCTGACCATGGACCGCGAGGGCATCCGCCGCCTGGCCGCCGAGACGCTGGGCGTGCCGACCAGCCCCTACAAGTTCTGCGACTCACTGGCCGAGCTGCAGGCCGCCATCGACGCGGGCATCGGCTACCCCTGCATCGTCAAGCCCGTGATGAGCAGCTCCGGCAAGGGCCAGAGCAAGATCGACGGCCCCGCCGACGTGCAGAAGGCCTGGGACTACGCCATGGCCGGCGGCCGCGTGAGCCACGGCCGCGTGATCGTCGAGGGCTTCATCGACTTCGACTACGAGATCACGCTGCTGACCGTGCGCGCCAAGGATGCCGCCGGCAACATCGAGACCAAGTTCTGCGACCCCATCGGCCACGTGCAGGTGAGCGGCGACTACGTCGAAAGCTGGCAGCCGCACCCCATGGCGCCCGCGGCGCTGCAGAAGGCGCAGCAGATCGCGCAGGCCGTCACGGCCGACCTGGGCGGCCAGGGCCTGTTCGGCGTGGAGCTCTTCGTGAAGGGCGACGAGGTCTGGTTCAGCGAAGTCAGCCCGCGCCCGCACGACACCGGCATGGTCACCATGGCCACCCAGTGGCAGAACGAGTTCGAGCTGCACGCGCGCGCCATCCTCGGCCTGCCGGTCGACACCTCTCTCAAGAGCCCGGGCGCCAGCGCGGTGATCTACGGCGGCGTGGACGCCACCGGCATCGCCTTCGACGGCGTGGCCGATGCGCTGCAGGTGCCCGGCAGCGAAGTGCGCCTGTTCGGCAAGCCCGAGAGCTTCACCAAGCGCCGCATGGGCGTGGCGCTGGTGCACGCGGCCGACACCGACACCGCCCGCAAGCTCGCGAAAGAAGCCGCCTCGCGCGTGAAGCCCCGGAAGTAAGCTCGCCCCCAGGCTTCGCGCACTTCGTGTCGCTACGCCAACCCCCTGCCGGGGGCGACACCGGCGGCCCGGCAAGGCCGGTTCCGCGGTGTCCCTGGCCCGGGCCGTGCCGGCGCGTGGGCCTTGCGAAGGAGGAGTCTCCGCGATAGATGTAGCCAGTTTCCGCAAGCCGTGTCCTGGCGAGCGCGGGCATGGTGCGGTGGCTTGCCGGGCCCGGTCGGGGTGCGGGTGCATGCGGATACCGCAAGCGCCCGATGCCTCCCACACTGGACGCTCGCAACGATCCACCGGAGACACCATGCTGCATCCCCAGGCGCGCGCCCTGCTGGACTTCATCGAGGCGCGCGGCATCCCGCCGACGCACACCCTGTCGCCCGCCGACGCGCGGGCCTTCTACCGCGAGCGGCGCACCGCCACGCAGCCGCTGCCACCCGAGGTGGCCGAGGTGCGCGACCTCGCTGCCGACGGTCCGCACGGCGCCATCCCGGTGCGCCTGTACCGTCCGATGGGCTCTGGCGTGGGGCCTCTGCCGGTGCTGGTGTACTACCACGGCGGCGGCTGGGTCATCGGCGACCTCGACACGCACGACGTGCTGTGCCGCCAGCTGGCCAACGGCGCGGGCTGCGCGGTGGTCGCGGTCGACTACCGCATGGGCCCCGAGCACCGCTTTCCCGCCGCCGTCGACGACGTGCTGGCCGCCACCCGCTGGGTGCGCCGCGAGGCCGCGGCGCTGGGGCTCGACGCGAACCGCCTGGTCGTGGGCGGCGACAGCGCGGGCGGCAACCTCGCAGCGGTGGTGTCGATCGCCGCGCGCGACGCGGGTGACATGCCCATCGTCTACCAGCTGCTGATCTACCCGGCCACCGACATGCGGCGCGGCCACGCATCGCACCAGAGCAATGGGCAGGGCTACCTGCTCACGGCGGACACCATCCGCTACTTCCACGACCACTACATCACCGACCCGAAGCACGACCTCGACTGGCGTGCCTCGCCGCTGCTGCATCCCGATCTTTCGAGGCTGCCCCCGGCATTGGTGCTCACCGCCGGCTACGACCCGCTGCGCGACGAAGGCGCCGCGTATGCGCAGGCGCTAACGGCCGCGGGCAACAGCGCGGTCTACGTGTGCTTCGAGCGCCAGATCCACGGCTTCGTGCCGATGGGCAAGGTGCTCGACGAGGCCAATGCGGCGGTCGCGCTGTGCGCCGCCGAGCTGCGCCGCGCGTTCGCGGCGGCATAGGGAAAGTCCTCGCGCAAATCGGCGCAAACCCATATCGCGCAGGCGGCCTGCGCCGCTACGATCCAGCCAACAAAGGACGCCGCCACGAAGCGGCAGTCCACCGATGCAGGAGACAAGCACCATGCAGCGAACGAGGACGCCGCCGCCCGCGCGCGGTGCCGAGAGGCAAGGCGAACGCCTGATGTGGCTCACGCCGCATCGCGTGTTCTACGCAGGCCTGCTCGGTGCCGCTGCCGAGCGCACAATGGGCGGGCACGGCGTGTACGTGTCGCCCGTCGGCGCGCCGCCCACGCGCATCCGCATCGGCGGCGGAGCCTGGATGAGCGGCGAGTTCATCGTGGTGCCGCCGCACGTGCCGCACGAGGTGGAGACCGCGCATCCGCTGATCTTCAACCTGCTGATCGAGTCGGAGTCGGTCGATCCGGCGCGCATGCCGGCCTTCCTTCAGCACTGCGGCCCGGCCGATGCGCCGGCCTTCGTGCAGCGCGTGCGCGAGGCCCATGCGAACCTGCTCGCCGCCTCGGCGCGAGGCATGAACTTCGAGGGCTTCGACTTCGACACGATGTTCTTCGGCGAGCCGCTCGCGCCGCGCGCGCTCGATGCGCGCATCCGCAAGGTGGCCGACGCCATCAACGCCGACCCGGCTGCGCCGGCCTCGGCCGAGGAGTGGGCGGCCTCGGTGCACCTGTCGTTCTCGCGCTTCCTGCACCTGTTCAAGCAGGAGACGGGCATGGCCTTCCGTGCGTTCAGGGCCTGGAAGCGTGCGCGCAGCCTGCTGCGCCATGTGCGCCAGAGCAGCACGCTGACCGACATCGCGCTCGACACCGGCTACCCCGACTCGACGCACTTCAGTCATTCGATCCGCCAGGTCTACGGCCTCAAGCCCAGCGACATCGTGGCCGGCTCGCGCCGCCTCGCGCTGCACGACGCGGCCGGCGGCAGCGGCGGCTTCACCCGGCAATGAACGCGGCGGAACAGAGTCCATGCAGATTCTTCAGCTGCTGCTGTCGGGCATCGCGCAAGGCTGCATCTACGGCCTGATCGCGCTGGGCTTCGTGCTCATCTACAAGGCCACCGAGACGGTGAGCTTCGCGCAGGGCGACCTGATGATGCTCGGCGCCTTCGGGGCGTTCGCGGGCATGTCGCTCTTCGGCATGCCCTTCTGGCTGGCGGCCATCCTCGCGGTGGTGGCGATGGCGGCATTCGGCGTGCTGCTGGAGCTGGTGGTGATCCGGCCGATCCTCGGGCAGCCGCAGTTCTCGATCGTGATGCTGACCATCGGCATCGCGTACGTGGCGCGCGGGCTCGTCACCATGGTGCCGGGCATCGGCACAGAGACGCACACGCTGGCCGTGCCCTACAAGGACCAGATCTGGAAGCTGGGCGAGCTGGTGGTGAACCTGGAGCAGTTCGTGATCATCGTGGCCACCGCCATTCTGTGCGGCCTGCTGTTCGCGATGTTCCGCTACAGCAAGCTGGGCATCGCGATGCAGGCCTCGTCGCAGAACCAGCTCGCGGCCTACTACATGGGCATTCCGGTGAAGCGGCTCAACGGGCTGGTGTGGGGGCTCGCGGCGGCGGTGGCGGCCATCGCGGGCATGCTGCTGGCGCCCATCACCTTCGTGCACGCGAACATGGGCTTCATCGGGCTCAAGGCCTTTCCGGCGGCGGTGGTGGGCGGCTTCGGCAGCCTGCCGGGCGCGATCGTCGGCGGGCTGGTGATCGGCATCGTCGAATCTTTCGCGGGCTTCTACCTGCCCGACGGCTTCAAGGACACGGCGCCGTACATCGTGGTGCTGCTGATGCTCATGATCAAGCCGAACGGCCTGTTCGGCGAGAAGCTGCGCAAGAAGGTTTAAAGAATGCGCCCCCACGCTCGTCACTTCGTGTACTCGCTGCCCCCCGAGGGGGCGCAGGTCCGCCCTGGGGCGGCCCGGCGACGGACCTGAACCATGCGCTTCATCTTCAAAACGAGTTACGACCAGGACATCCGGCTCGCCAAGCACGGCGGCCATGTGTTCTGGTACGGGCTGCTGGCGGCCTTCCTGCTCGCGGCGCCGTGGGTCATCGACGAGTACTGGCTCGCGCAGCTGACCTTCGTGCTGATCTACGGCATCGTCGGCCTGGGGCTGATGCTGCTGGCGGGCTTCACGGGCCAGTTCTCCATCGGGCACGCGGCGTTCCTCGGCGCGGGGGCGTACACGCAGGGCGTGCTGACGAACACCGGCGTGCCGTTTCCGCTGGCACTGGTCGCGGCCGCTGCGCTGTCGGCGGCGGTGGGCGTGGTGGTGGCCCTGCCGGCGCTGCGGGTGAAGGGCATCTACCTGGGCATCGCGACGCTGTCTTTCGGCTTCATCGTCGAGGAGGTGTTCGCGCGCTGGGAGAGCATGACGGGCGGCAACGCGGGGCTGCACGTCAAGTCGACGCAGCTCTTCGGCTGGTCGCTGGGCTCTGGCGAAGGCTTCTACTTCCTCTGCCTGGTGGTGGCGGTGCTGGCGACGCTGGGCATCCTGAACCTGCTGCGTTCGCCGACGGGGCGGGCCTTCGTCGCGATCCGCGATTCGGAGATCTCGGCGCAGAGCATGGGCATCCATCTGGCGCGCTACAAGACGATGTCGTTCGCGATCTCGGCCGCGCTCGCGGGGCTGGGCGGCGCGCTGTATGCGCACAAGCTGAGCTTCATCTCGCCGGACCAGTTCAGCATCCTGCAGTCGATCGACCTGCTGCTGATGGTGGTGATCGGCGGGCTGGGCTCGGTGCACGGCGCGTTCCTGGGCGCGATCTTCCTGATCGCGATGCCGCAACTGATCTCCATCGGCAAGGACTGGCTGCCTGCCGCCATCGGACAGGCGCCGGGCCTGCAGGGGCTGGTGTACGGCCTGGTGCTGATCGCCTTCGTGCTGTTCGAGCCGCTGGGGCTGTACGGGCGCTGGCTGAAGATCCGCACCTGGCTGCAGCTGTTTCCGTTCTACCGCAAGGGTCTGTTCAAGCGGCAGAAGTCCTTCACCAAGTCGGATCGACTGAAATGACACTCTCCCAGGCTTCGCGCACTTCGTGTCGCTTCGCCAACCCCCTCGCCGGGGGCGACACCTGCGGGCCGGCAAAGCCGGCTCCGCGGTGTCCTGCGAATGCCGAGTGGCAATCCTGCGCGCCGGCGCGTGACGGAGTACAGCGTTGAGCGGCGACATCCTTCTTTCCGCGAAGGAGCTGAGCGTTCGCTTCGGCGGCGTGCTCGCGGTCAACAAGGTGAGCTTCGACGTGCGGCGCGGCGAGGTTTTCACGCTGATCGGGCCGAACGGTGCGGGCAAGACGACGGTGTTCAACCTCATCAGCCGCATCTACACGCCGACCACCGGCGAGATCGTGTGGCACGGCGAAGCGGGAAGGCCGATCGCGCTGACGCAGCAGGCGCCGCACGCGATTGCGGCACTGGGCATCGCGCGCACCTTCCAGAACATCGAGCTCTTCGAGCATGCGACGGTGCTGCACAACCTGCTGATCGGCCGCCACACGCACCGGCGGACGGGCTTCTGGAGCGAGGTCTTCTTCACGCCGGCCACGCGGCGCGCCGAGATCGCGGCGCGCGAGAAGGCGGAGCAGGTGATCGACCTGCTGGACCTGCAGCACCATCGCGACTCGATGGTCGCGGGGCTGCCCTATGGCGTTCGCAAGGTGGTGGAGCTGGCGCGTGCGTTGTGCACGGAGCCGAAGCTGCTGCTGCTCGACGAGCCTTCGTCCGGCCTCAACGTGGAGGAGACGGCGGACATGGCCTTCTGGATCCAGGACATCCAGCATGAGCTGGGCGTGTCGGTGCTGATGGTCGAGCACGACATGTCGCTCGTGTCGAAGGTATCGGACCGGGTGCTGGCCATGAACCAGGGCGAGGTGCTGGCTACTGGCTCTCCCGGCGAAGTGCAGGCTGATCCTCGTGTTGTCGAGGCCTATCTGGGGACCGTGGACGACGTGAGCAGTTTGAGGAGGGTGGCGGCGTGACAGCTTCGTTCGTTGCCTCTTTGGGGGTGCCCGGCATGCGGTGCGGCGCGGCCGCCCCCACTATGCCGGCCGCTTCGCGGCTACCCTGCGGTGCTCGCGTTTCGCGGGGTCTCGCAGAACTCTCTTCGCTCAAACAGCTGCGAGCCCTTGTCCGCGAAACGCTGCGCTCCTTGGCGGCACAGAGGGGGCGGCCGCGCCGCACCGCACACCGGGCTTGGCTGGGTGGTGGAGGGCGGACATGAGCGACACAGTCCTCCAGCTCATGAACGTCGAGAGCGCCTACGGCCCGATCAAGGCCATCAGGGGCGTGAGCCTCAGGGTCCGCAAGGGCGAGATCGTGACGGTGCTCGGCTCGAACGGCGCGGGCAAGACGACGATCCTCAAGACCATCTCCGGGATCATCGATCCGCGCAAGGGCAGCATCGAGTTCCAGGGCGCGGACATCACCGCCAAGGACCCGGCCTACATCGTCCAGCAGGGCCTGAGCCACGTGCCTGAAGGCCGCGAGGTGTTCCCGCTGCTGTCGGTGAAGGACAACCTGCTGATGGGCGCCTACACCCGCAAGGACCGCGACGGCGTGGTGCGCGACATCGAGACGGTCTTCGGCTACTTCCCGATCCTGCGCGAGCGCGCGGCGCAGGACGCGGGCCTGCTGTCGGGCGGGCAGCAGCAGATGCTGGCGATCTCGCGCGCGATCATGGCGGCGCCGCATCTGATCCTGTTGGACGAGCCCAGCCTCGGCCTCAGCCCGAAGCTGACGAAGGAGATCTTCGAGATCGTGGTGCGCATCAACCGCGAGCGCGGCACCACGATCCTGCTGGTGGAGCAGAACGCCAACATGGCGCTCAACGCGGCGGACCATGGCTACGTGCTGGAGAACGGCCGCATCGTGATGGAAGACTCCTGCGAACGCCTGAGGGAGAAGGAGGACATCAAGGAGTTCTACCTCGGCATGAAGGACGACGGCGTGCGCGGCGAGCGGCGCTGGAAAAAGAAGAAGACCTGGAGATAGTCGCCATGCAGCAAGGACTCTGGGACCTGAACACCTTCGCGCCGAAGCTCGACGTGGTCGTGCCCGGCGACACCATCCCGGCGATGTTCTGGAACGCCGTGAAGCAGCGCGGCGACAACATCTGGATGCGGCAGAAGAAGCTCGGCATCTGGCGCAGCTGGAGCTGGCACCAGACGGCCGACGCGGTGCGCGAGATCGCGGCGGGGCTGCAGGCCATCGGCTTCGCGCCGGGCGAGTGCGCGTCGATCCTGTCGAACACCGTCATCGAATGGGTGCTGGCCGACCTCGCGGTGCTCAGCTGCGGCGGCGTGTCCAACGGCATCTATCCGACCGATGCCGCCTCGCAGGTGCACTACCTCTGCGAGGACTCGCGCACCACCGTGCTCTTCGTGGAAGACGACGAGCAGCTCGACAAGGCGCTGGAGGTGCGCGCCGGCCTGCCGGGGCTGCGCCGCGTGATCGTGTTCGACATGGAGGGCCTGCGCGAGCTCGACGACGCGGGCGTGATGAGCCTCGACGCGCTGCGCGCCCTCGGCCGCGAGCGCCTGGCGGCCGACCCGCAAACCGTGGAGCGCACCGTCGCGGCCTGCCGTCCGGAAGACCTGGCCATCCTCGTCTACACCTCGGGCACCACCGGCAAGCCCAAGGGCGCGATGCACAGCCACGCGGGGCTGGTGTACACGGCGCGCGGCTACAACACGCTGGTGGCGCAGGACGACAAGGACGAGCGCATGTGCTTCCTGCCGCTGTGCCACATCGCCGAGCGCATGGGCGGCGAGTATTTCGCGATGTACACAGGCTCGATCCTCAACTTCGTCGAGAACCCGGAGACGGTGCCCGAGAACGTGCGCGAGATCGCACCCACCGTGTTCACTGCGGTTCCGCGCGTGTGGGAGAAGTTCTATTCGGGCGTGATGATCGCGCTGAAGGAAGCGAGCCCGCTGCAGCAGGCGGCCTACAGGTGGAGCATCGGCGTGGGCGAACGGATCGCCGAGCGCGTGCTGGCAGGCCAGCCGGTGGGGGCAGGGCTGAAGCTCAAGTTCAGGCTGGCGCGCGCACTCGCGCTGGACAACGCGCGCAAGCTCATCGGCATCCACCGCTCGCGCTTCCTGGTGACGGGCGCGGCGCCCATCTCGCCGGAGCTGGTGAAGTGGTACCTCGCGCTGGGCGTGCCGATGCTGGAGGTGTGGGGCATGACGGAGTCGTGCGGCGCCTCCACCGCGGTGCCGGCCGCACGCATCAAGCCGGGCTCGATCGGGCCGGCCACCAGCTACAACGAGGTGCGCGTGGACCCGGCCACCGGCGAGATCCTGGTGCGCGGTCCCAATGTCTTCATGGGCTACCTCAACCTGCCGGAGAAGACGGCCGAGACCATCGACGCCGACGGCTGGCTGCACACCGGCGACGTGGGCGTGATGGACGAGGACGGGTATTTCCGCATCACCGACCGCATGAAAGACATCATCATCACGGCGGGCGGGAAGAACGTGACGCCCAGCGAGCTGGAGAACGAGCTCAAGTTCAGCCTCTACATCACCGATGCCGTGGTCATCGGCGACAGGAGGCCCTACCTCACGGTGATCGTCATGATCGACCAGGAGAACGTCGAGAAATTCGCGCAGGACAACGACGTGCCGTTCAGCAACTACGAGAGCCTGACGCGCGCCAAGGAAGTGCAGGAGCTGATCCAGGGCGAGATCGATCGCGTCAACGCCAAGTTCGCCCGCGTGGAGCAGATCAAGAAGTTCTTCCTGCTGGAGACGCAGCTCAGCGCCGAGGACGAGGAGCTCACGCCCACGATGAAGCTCAAGCGCAAGCTGGTCCAGGCCAAGTATGCGCAGCGCATCGAGGCCATGTATGGATAAGGCTCGCCCCCAGGCTTCGCGCACTTCGCGTCGCGCACGCCTTCCCCCTATCGGGGGCAACACCAGCGGCCCGGCAAAGCCGGTTCCGCGGTGTTTCTGGAAAAGGCCAGGCAGTGTGTTTTTCAACAGGCAAGGAGACAACGCAATGACGAAGCTCAAGACACTGACGACGCTGGCCGTGCTGGGACTGACCGCGACGCTCGCGTCCGCCCAGCAGCAACAGGGCGTGACCAAGGACGAGATCCGCATCGGCACCATCCAGGACCTGTCGGGCCCGCTCGCGGGCTTCGGCAAGCAGGCGCGCAACGGCATGCAGCTGCGCGTGGACGAGCTCAACGAGCAGGGCAACGTCAACGGCCGCAAGCTCAAGCTCTTCGTGGAGGACTCGGGCTACGACCCGAAGAAGGCGGTGCTGGCGGCGCAGAAGCTGGTGAACCAGGAGAAGATCTTCATCATGGCCGGCCACATCGGCACGGCGCAGAACATGGCGGCGATGCCGGTGCAGTTCGACAAGAACGTCATCAACTACATGCCCATCACCGCGGCGCGCGAGATGTACGAGCCGCTCAACCGGCTGAAGTATTCGTTCGCGGCCACCTACTACGACCAGATCCGGCTGGCGCTGCCGAAGATGATCAAGGACAAGGGCGCCAAGAAGGTCTGCACCATCTACCAGGACGACGAGTTCGGCCTGGAGGTGCAGCGCGGCGCCGAGGCGGGCCTGAAGGCCGCGGGCATGGAGCTGACGGAGAAGACATCGTTCAAGCGCGGCGCCACCGACTTCAGCTCGCAGGTCGCGAAGATGAAGGCCGCCAACTGCGACCTCGTGGTGCTCGGCACCATCATCCGAGAGACCATCGGCACCGTGGGCGAGGCGCGCAAGACCGGCTTCAACCCGACCTTCCTGGGCTCCAGCGCGGCGTACACCGACCTGATCCACAAGCTCGGCGGCAAGGCGATGGACGGCATCTACGCCACCATGACCGTGCAGAACCCCTACACCGACGAGCAGTCGCAGCCACTGCGCTTCTGGGCCAACAAGTACAAGACCAAGTTCAACGAGGATCCGACTGTGTTCTCGGTGTACGGCTACGTGATCGTCGACTCGTTCATCAAGGCCGCCACCAAGGCCGGCCCGAACCTCACGACCGACAGCTTCATCAAGGCCATGGACAGCATGACCTTCGAGCCCGACATGTTCGGCAGCCCGAAGAGCACGTACACGGCCACCAAGCGCCTGGGCAACGACCAGTCGCGCCTGTCGCAGATCAAGGACGGGAAATGGGTCGTCGTGTCTGACTATGTGACACCATAGCGGGCACCATGCCCAATTACTGGTTGATGAAATCCGAGCCCGACGAGGTCTCGATCGACGATGCGCTCGCCGCGCCCGATGCCACCGTGGCCTGGACCGGCGTGCGCAACTATCAGGCACGCAACTTCATGCGCGACGGCATGAAGGTCGGCGACGGCGTGCTGTTCTATCACTCGAGCTGCCCGGAGCCGGGCATCGCCGGCATCGCGCGGGTGGCCTCGGGCATCAAGCCCGATCCGACGCAGTTCGACCCGAAGTCGCCCTACTACGACGCGGCGTCGAAGAAGGACGATCCGCGCTGGCTGCTGGTGGACGTGCAGGCGCTGCGCAAGACGCGCCTGCTGGCGCTGCCCGAGTTGCGCGCCAGGCCCGAACTGGCCGAGCTGGTCGTGCTGCGCAAGGGCAACCGGCTGTCGATCACGCCGGTGGAGCCGGCGCACTGGAAGATCATCGAGAAGATGCTGGCCTGAACCAGCTGCCGGCTGTCGGCTTTTCAGCCGAGCTTGTTCAGGATCGGGAACAGCTTGCCCAGCCCGTCGGCCATCACCTCGACCGCGAGCGCGGCGAGGATCAGGCCCATCAGCCGGGTCATGATGTTGATGCCCGTCTTGCCCAGCACGCGTGCGATCGGCTGAGCGAGCGAGAAGGCCAGGGCGGTGGCCAGCGCCACCACCACGCCGTAGCCGACCAGGATCGCCAGCTCCCACAGGTGCTGCGCCTTGTCGGCGTAGATCACCACGGTGGAGATGGTGGCCGGCCCGGTGAGCAGCGGGATGGTGAGCGGCACCACCGCGATCGACGCGCCCATCGACGCCTTCACCTCGGTGGCGCGCAGCTCCTCGACGTTGGTCTTGCTCTCGGCAGGCTTGGCATTGAGCATCGACAGCGAGCTCATGAGCAGCAGCAGCCCCCCGCCGACCTGGAAGCTCGCGATGGAAATGCCGAAGAAGGACAGCAGCTGCAGCCCCAGCAGCGCGCTCACGGCGATCACCACGAAGGCGCTGAAGGCCGACATGCGCACCGTGTGGCGGCGCTGCGCGTCGCTGTAGCCCTGCGTGTAGTGGATGAAGAAGGGCACGATGGCCAGCGGGTTGACGATGGCCACCAGCGTCACCAGCGGCTTGATCAGGTCCATCGAGGTGCTCATGCTCAGCGGCCTCCGGTGACGTCGAGCAGGGCCGTGGTGGTGTAGCTCGCCTCGGGCGAGAGCAGCCACAGGATGGCGCCGGCGATCTCCTCGGCGGTGCCGGTGCGCTTCATCGGCACGGTCGGTGCGAGCTCGAAGGCGCGGTCGGGCAGGCCGCCCGAGGCGTGGATCTCGGTGTCGATCAGGCCGGGGCGCACCGCGTTAACGCGGATGCCTTCCTCGGCCACTTCCTTGGCCAGGCCGATGGTGAAGGTGTCGATGGCGCCCTTGCTCGCGGCGTAGTCGACGTACTGCCCCGGCGAGCCCAGCCGCGCAGCGCCGCTGGAGATGTTGACGATGGCGCCGCCCGAGCCGCCGTAGCGCGTGCTCATGCGCCGCACCGCCTCGCGCGCGCAGATGAAGCTGCCGATCACGTTGATGCGGAACATGCGCTCCAGCCGCGCGAAGCTCATTTCGTCGACGCGCGCAGTCATGTCGACCACGCCGGCGTTGTTGACCAGCGCGGTGAGGCGGCCGAAGCGGGCATCGACCTTCCGGAACATGGCCAGGACCTGTGCCTCGTCGCCCACGTCGGCCTGCACGGCCATGGCGTTGCCGCCGTTGTCGCGGATGGTGCGCACCACCTCGTCGGCGGCCAGGGAGTTGGTGGCGTAGTTGACGGCCACTGCGTAGCCGCGGCTGGCCGCGAGCAGGGCCGTGGCGGCGCCGATGCCGCGACCGCCGCCGGTGATCAATAGCACCTGGTCCAAAACCTACCTCCTGCAGAGAAACTGCGTGTCAGTTAAAACGACTGGCTTGGATTACATCACCGGGGGCATGCGCATGAGCACCAAGACGATCGACTACTACTTTGCGCCACAGAGCCCATGGACCTACCTGGGGCATTCCCGCTTCGAGGCGATCGCCGCGGCCGCCGGTGCCACGGTGCGGGTGCGGCCCATCGACATGGGCAGCGTGTTCCCGGTGTCGGGCGGGCTGCCGCTGGGCAAGCGGGCGCCGCAGCGCCAGGCCTATCGGCTCGTCGACCTGGCGCGCTGCTCGAAATACCTGGAGCTGCCGCTGAACGTCAAGCCGAAGTTCTTCCCGGTGGCGAGCGACGACGCGGCGCGGCTCATCATCGCGGTCGACATGCACGACGGCACCGAGGCCGCGATGCGCGTGTGCTCGGCGGTGTTCCAGGCCGTGTGGGTGCAGGAGCGCAACATCGGCGATCCGAAGGTCCTCGATTCGCTGGTGGTCGAATGCGGGCTGTCGCCCAAGCGCGGCGAGCAGTCGCAGAGCCAGGCGGTGCAGGAGCGCTACGAGGCCTACACGCAGGAGGCCATCGACATCCAGGTGTTCGGCGCGCCGAGCTACGTGATCGACGGCGAAATATTCTGGGGGCAGGATCGCCTCGACTTCGTCGAGAGGGCGCTGCGCGCGTAGGCCGGCAAATCATTCATCCGGTCCTCCCTTTCTTTATTCATTCATTCATTCATTCATCCGTTTGCCATCAAGGAGCAAGAAAACATGGGTCAATTCATCGATCTCAAGGCCAAGGACGGCCTGAGCTTTCCCGCCTACGTGGCCGAGCCGGCCGGCAAGCCGCGCGGCGCGGTGGTCGTGGTGCAGGAAATCTTCGGCGTGAACTCGCACATCCGCTCCGTGGCCGACGGCTACGCGGCCGAGGGCTACCTCGCCGTGGCGCCGTCGACCTTCCAGCGCGTCAAGCCGGGCGTCGAGCTCGGCTATTCGGAAGACGACATGAAGAACGGCTTCGGCCTGAAGACGGCGGTCGAGGCGCTGCCGGCGCCGGGCGTGCTGCAGGACATCGAGGCCGCGATCGCCTATGCGTCGAAGGCGGGCAAGGTCGGCATCGTCGGCTACTGCTGGGGCGGCCTGCTGACCTGGCGCGCGGCCGCGCTGCTGCCGGGCCTGTCGGCGGCGGTGCCTTACTACGGCGGCGGCATGACCTCGCCCGAGGAAACGGCTCGCCAGCCCAAGGTGCCGGTGCTGGCGCACTTCGGCAACCAGGACCACTGGATTCCGCTGGACACCGTCGAGGCGTTCAAGAAGGCGCATCCCGAAGTGGAAGTGCACGTGTACCCCGTGGGCCACGGCTTCAACTGCGACCAGCGCGGCTCCTATGACGCCGACGCGGCCAAGCTGGCGCGCGAGCGCACGCTGGCGTTCTTTGCGAAGCACGTCGGCTGACCCGCTCCGGCTAAGAAGGGAAAAGCCCGGCATGCCGGGCTTTTTTCATGGTGCCGGTTTTCGCCTGGGGCCGTGCCCGTCGCCCACGCGGGTCTGCAGGAAGTCGAGCAGGGCCCGCAGCGCGGCGCTGTTGTGGCGCCGCTGCAGGTACGCCGCCGAGAGCCACATGTCCTTGCGCGTGTAGTCCTGCAGCACCGGCACCAGCTCGCCGTGCTCGATGTGCGACTGCACGAGGATCGAGGGCAGGTAGATCACGCCGAACCCGCGCATCGCCACGCGGATCAGCGGCGCGCCTTCGGTGCAGTCCATGCGGCTCTTGACGTGGACGTCCAGCGGCTGGCCGCCGTCGTCGAAGCGCCAGACAGGCTGGGCGCCGAGCAGCGAGTGCGTGAGGGCTTCATGGTTGGCCAGGTCGCGCGGGTGCTCGGGCTTGCCGTGCTTCTTCCAGTAGATGGGCGAGGCGCAGACCACCATCTCCATGCGCCGGAGCTTGCGCACGATCAGGTTGGCGTCTTCCACCGGGCCGCTGCGGATGTCGACGTCGATGCCCTCCTCGGCGAGGTCGACGGTGCGGTTGGTCAGCTGCAGGCTGATGCTCACGTCGGGGTAGTAGCGCATGAAGTCGGCCAGCAGGTTCGGGAACTCGCCGTTGCCCATGCCGTGCGGCGCCGAGATGCGCAGCCGCCCGCCGGGCTGGCTGGCGCGCTCCTGCAGCTCGGCCTGTGTGAGCTCGACCATCTCCAGCACCGGGGTGCTGCGCTCCAGCAGCAGCTGGCCGGCGTCGGTGAGGCTCACCGAGCGGGTGGATCGGTTCAGAAGGCGCACCCCGAAGCGGGTTTCCAGCTCGGCCACATACTTGCTCACGGTGGCCTTTGACATGTCCAGCCTCTTGGCTGCCTGGGAGAAGCTGCCGTGCGAGGCGACCTCCCGGAAGGTTCTGATCAGATCGAGGCTGTCCATGTGGATGGGTCCATTGTTTCCGTTTTGGGAACGCGATGGTTCGATTCTCCCGGGTTTTTCCTGACCGGTCTGGGCGACACTTGCGCTACGCGCCGACGTCGCCAGCCCGGCTGGGCCGTTGGAAGGAACTGGAATGAAGACCCCGAAGATCATCGCCGCCGCTGCCCTGTCGCTCCTCGCCGCTTCCGGCGGCGCGCTGGCGCAGGGCTTCGAGCCTGTCCAGCCGCTCAAGGCCGTCACCAGCCGCAGTGCCGTGGCGGCCGAAGCCGATGCCGCGGCGCGCGACGGCAATGTCTATGGCGACGTGGTCGCGGCGCCGCTGACCTCCCGGCCCAGTTCCCGTGACCGGGCCTCGGTCCGCGCCGAGGCCGTGGCCGCCGCCCACGCGCCGAACCAGAACCTGGACCGCCGCGCCTTCGTCAACAGCGAAGTGCCGCCCCAGTTCCAGCGCGCCGGACGCTAGGCCGGAAGTCTTCCCTCAGCCAGGGCCGGGCCGGTGCGAACCGGGCCCGGCTTTTTGCTTTGCATGCCTTCATGTCGGCATTGTTTCAATAGAGGAAACACGGTGTCTCTGAACCGAGTGTTCCGGCAACGCAGTTCCCCCGGAAACTCGCCGCACAGGCTCGCGGACCAGCAGGCCTGGTGGACGAACCATCCAACGAACACCCTAGGAGAAATGAACATGAAGACCTCGCAAATCCTCGCTGCCGCCACCCTCGCCCTGCTCGCCGCCACCGGCGCCCAGGCTGAAACCTACCAAGGCGTGAACACCGCCGTGTCGACCAAGAGCCGCGACGAAGTCAACGCCGAAGCCGTGCGTACCGCAGCGGCTCCGAACCAGAACGTCGTGCGCGGTTCGCGCGGTGCCGAAACGGTTGCCGTGTCGAAGGACCGTTCGATCGTCGAAGCCGAAGCCGTTCGCACCGCCTACGCTCCCGACCAGAACGTGACCAGCGGCTCGCGCGTCAACAGCAAGGTCGTCTCGACCATGCCCCACCCGATGGACGTGCGCGTCCAGGCCCAGCAAGGCGCCGGCGCCACCGCCAAGTAATTGAAGCGGTCCTCCGGACTGCAGCAATGAAAAAGGGCCACGCGAAAGCGTGGCCCTTTTCTTTTGGCGCGAAGCCTGGGTTCAGCGCGTGCGGGCGAGGTAGCGCTTGCGCCAGAACACGATGACCAGCAGCACCGCGATGACCAGCATGGAAGTCATCGCGATCCAGAAGCCGTCGGCCTTGTGCACCAGCGGGATGAATTCGAAGTTCATGCCGAAGATGCCGGCGATGAGGTTCAGCGGCAGGAACACGGCGGTGAGCACCGTCAGCACCCGCATGATGTCGTTGGCGCGGTGCCCCTGGACGCTGAAGTGCATCTGCACGGCCGTCTCGGCGTTCTGCTCCAGCCGGTGCACGTGGTGCACCACGCGCTCGATGTGCTCGAGCACGTCTCGGCTGCGGATCATGATGAGTTCGCGCTCGCGCTGCTCCACCTCGCCCTTGGGCACGGGGAGCGTCTCCAGCGAATCGATCCAGTCCTGCATGGCGGCGCGCTGGTCCTCGCAGATCTCGTCGAGGTGGTGCAGCGACTGGCGCGCCTCCATCAGCGCGCCCCAGTTGGTGAAGCGGCTGCGCGGGTCGATCAGCTCGCTCTGCCAATGGTCGAGCTGCTTGGTGAGCTCGCGCCGCAGGTCGAGGTAGCCGTCGACGATCTGGTTGATGACGCGCAGCATCAGGTCCGCAGGGCTGGTCGGCAGGCGGGCCGAGGTGGCGCGCACGTCGAGCGCCGGGGCGCCGCCGTCGGGCGAGGCGGCGGCCAGCAGCCGGGCGGCGAAGGCGTCGCGCACTGCGCCGTCTTCCGGGTGCACCGAGAGCAGCACACGGTCGAACACCGCGAAGCCAACCGGCCGGGTGTCGACACGGCGCAGCACGGGCGGGCCGCTGCGCGGCTGGCGGGGAGCCGCAGCCGGTGCCGGCAGTGGCGGGGCCTCGTTGGTGCTGCCCTTGCCGTTGCCCAGCGCCGCCTGGCCCTGACCGTTGGCCAGCCGCCGGAACACCAGCACGTCGTACAGCGAGGTGTAGTCGTAATGCGAAGGAAGCTGGTCGTTGAGCAGGTCGGCCACGTGCAGGTCGACCAGCTGCGTCTTGCACAGCGTCTGCAGGATCTGCTGCACCTCGGCCAGCGAGGAGCGGAATTCATCCCGCGTGAGCGAGATCCAGAGATAGCCGCTGGCCCCGCAGGCACCCGGAACCGCGAGCGGTGCCAGCGCGGCGTGTTCGCTGACCTGCGAGCGGTTGATTTCGAAGATGCGCATGCCCGGTTGCCGGCGCGCCGTTACTTCTGCAGCAGGCGCGCGGCGTCGAGCGCGAAATAGGTCAGCACGCCGTCGGCGCCCGCGCGCTTGAAGGCCAGCAGGCTTTCGAGCACCACGGCGTCGTGGTCGAGCCAGCCGTTCTGGGCGGCGGCCTTGAGCATGGCGTATTCGCCGCTGACCTGGTAGGCGAAGGTGGGCACGCGGAACTGGTCCTTCACGCGGCGCACGATGTCGAGGTAGGGCATGCCGGGCTTCACCATCACCATGTCGGCGCCTTCGGCGATGTCGATGGCGACTTCGCGCAGGGCCTCGTCGCTGTTGCCGGGGTCCATCTGGTAGACCTTCTTGTTGCTCTTGCCGAGCGTGGCGGCCGAGCCCACGGCGTCGCGGAAGGGGCCGTAGAAGGCGCTGGCGTACTTGGCGCTGTAGGCCATGATGCGCGTGTGGATGTCGCCGCGGGCCTCGAGGGCATTGCGGATCGCGCCGATGCGCCCGTCCATCATGTCGCTGGGCGCCACGATGTCCACGCCGGCCTGCGACTGGGCGAGCGCCTGCTTCACCAGTACTTCGACGGTCGCGTCGTTGAGGATGTAGCCGGTGTCGTCGAGCAGGCCGTCCTGGCCGTGGCTGGTGTAGGGGTCGAGGGCGACGTCGGTCATCACGCCGAGTTCCGGAAAGCGCGACTTCAGCGCCCCCACCACGCGGGGAATCAGCCCGTCGGGGTTGAAGGCCTCGCGGCCGTCGGGCGTCTTGAGGCTGGCGTCGATCACCGGGAACAGCGCCATCACCGGAATGCCGGCTGCCACGCACTGCTCGGCCACGGGCAGCAGAAGATCGAGGCTCAGGCGGTCCACGCCGGGCATCGAGGGGACGGCGTCGCGGCGTTTCTCGCCTTCCTGGACGAACACCGGGTAAATCAGGTCGTTGGTCGTCAGCGCGTGCTCGCGCACCAGGTTGCGGGTGAAAGCGTCGCGGCGCAGGCGCCGCGGCCGCCCGGCGGGAAACATGGCCAGGGGGGAAGATGATGACGTCATATTTACAAAATTGTGCCTGAACCGTCTGTTTACGACTCCCTTGGCACGGGCGTTCGGTTGTCTGACAACTACGGAAAATAGTAGAACCAAGGTTTTCAGTTTTTTGCTTTAAATGTCAAAGAAAGTGGCCCAGTCGCTTGAAACCTTGTTTCGTCTTTGTTAAATTCTGAAGCGGGCGGCTTGCCGCCCCCCGCTTTTCCTCCCTGAGCGGGTGCCTTGATGTGTGACAGCAAAAGGGCTTCCCAGCCCGACGTGAAGACGTCGGGCTTTTTTTTGCCTGTCGTACGAGTGAATCGCCGCCCGAACAGAGCGGTGCCGCGGGGAGGGCGCCACTAAACTGCCCCCATGCTCTGGGTCAAATCTCTACACATCGTCTTCATCGCAAGCTGGTTCGCGGGGCTGTTCTACCTGCCGCGGATCTTCGTGAACCTGGCGATGGTTCCTCCCGAGTCGGTGGCGGAGCGCGAGCGCCTGCTGCTCATGGCGCGCAAGCTCCTGCGGTTCACGACCTTCCTGGCGGTTCCCGCGATCGGCTTCGGCCTGTGGCTCTGGCTGGGCTACGGCATCGGGCGCGGCCCCGGCAACGGCTGGATGCACGCCAAGCTCGCGCTGGTGCTGGTGGTGATCGGCTACCACCACGGCTGCGCGGTGCTCCTGCGCCGCTTCATCGCCGGCGAGAACCGGCGCAACCACCGCTGGTTCCGCTGGTTCAACGAACTGCCGGTGCTGCTGCTGCTGGGCATCGTGATCCTGGTGGTGGTCAAGCCCTTCTGAGCCGGCACCGGGGCACACGGTGGATCGGCCGCAGCACAAGTCCGCCGCGCTTCCGCTGGCGCTCGCCTACGGGGCGTTGATCGTCTACGCCAGCCTGTACCCGTTCGCCGACTGGCGCGACCAGGGGATCGCGCCCTGGGCGTACCTGTGGGCGCCCTGGCCCAAGTACTGGACGGGCTTCGATTTCGCGGTGAACGTCGCGGGCTACGTGCCCTTCGGATTCCTTTGCGCCCTGGCGGTGCTGCGGACCGGGAAGGCCTCCCGCGTCTGGCACGCGGTGGCCCGGGCCACCGTGGCGGGGGCGGCGGTCTCCTTCGCCATGGAGACGCTGCAGAGCTACCTGCCGGCGCGCATTCCTTCCAACGTGGACCTGGGGCTCAATGTTTCGGGCGCGCTCGCCGGCGCCGTCGTGGCGGCGGGGCTCGAGAGGCTGGGGGCCGTGGCGCACTGGAGCCGGGCGCGCTCGCAGTGGTTCGCCGAGGACTCGCGCGGCGCGCTGGTGCTCCTGGCGCTCTGGCCCTTCGCGCTGCTCTTTCCGGCCGCCGTCACTTTCGGGCTGGGGCAGGTGTTCGAGCGGCTCGAGGTGGCGATCTCCGAGTGGCTTCTCGACACGCCCTTCATCGACTGGCTGCCGCTGCGGCAGTTCGAACTCGAGCCGCTGGTGCCGGCGGTGGAACTGCTGTGCGTGATGCTGGGCGCGCTGGTGCCATGCCTGCTGGGCTACCTGGTGGCGCGCTCGGTGGTCCAGCGCGCGGTGCTGCTGCCGTTGACGCTGCTGTCGGGCGTCGCGGCCTCCGCGTTGTCGGCGGCGCTGAGCTACGGGCCGGAACACGCCTGGGCCTGGCTGGGGCTGCCGGTGCAGGTCGGCATGGCGGCAGCGCTCTTCGCCGGCGTGCTGCTGCTGTTCGCGCCGCGGCGCCTGTGCGCGGCGCTGCTGCTGATGGGGCTGGTGCTGCAGCTGAGCCTGCTGAACCAGGCGCCCGAGAGCGCGTACTTCGCGCAGACGCTGGCCACCTGGGAGCAGGGGCGCTTCATCCGCTTCCACGGGCTGGCGCAATGGCTGGGCTGGGTGTGGCCCTATGCGGTGCTGGTCTACGTGGTGGCGGCCCTGTCGCGCCGCGGGCGGCGCGATGCGGCTCCTGTGGGCTGAGGGTGCGGATTGCTCGGCCGTCGACATGGCGAAGAGGGTGGTCACTAAAATCCGCCGATGCCCAGCTCCACTCCAGCCGCGCCGTCCGGCTACTACGGCCGCCACATCTTCTTCTGCCTGAACGAGCGCAAGAACGGCGAGGACTCCTGCGCCATGCACAACGCGCAGGAGGGCTTCGACCGCTGCAAGGCGAAGGTCAAGGCTGAGGGCCTGTCGGGGCCCGGCAAGGTGCGCGTCAACAAGGCCGGCTGCCTAGACCGCTGCGCAGGCGGGCCGGTGGCCGTGGTCTATCCGGAGGCCGTCTGGTACACCTTCGTCGACAGCGAGGACATCGACGAGATCGTCGAGTCTCACCTGAAGAACGGCCAGGTCGTCGAGCGGCTGCTGCTACCTCCGAACGTCGGACGCTGAACTTTTCCGCCGCCCCTCTGCTCGTACCTGCGCCAATGAATTCCCAGACAGAAAAGATCAGCCTCCAGGGCGCCGCAGGCGCGATCGAAGTGCAGCGCGACCAGCCTGCCGGAACCCCGCGCGGCGTCGCGGTCATCGCCCATCCGCATCCGCTCTTCGGCGGCACGATGGACAACAAGGTGGTGCAGACGCTGGCGCGCGCCTTCGTCGCCACCGGCTGGACCACGGTGCGTTTCAACTTCCGCGGCGTGGGCGCCAGCGAGGGCGTGCACGACGAGGGTCGCGGGGAGCTGGAAGACATGCTGAACGTCATCGGCCAACTCGCCCCCGAAGGGCCGCTGGCGATCGCCGGCTTCTCCTTCGGTGCCTTCGTCGCGAGCGGCGCCGTCGCCCGGCTGTGGTCCGCGCGCGAGCTCCGGCAGATCGTGCTGGTGGGCACGGCGGCGTCGCGCAACAACGTCGCGACGCTGCCGGTGGAGGCGCACGAGCGCACGCTGGTGGTCCATGGCGAGGCCGACGATACGGTCGCGCTGTCCGCGGTGATGGACTGGGCTCGGCCGCAGTCACTTCCTGTCACAGTCATCCCCGGGGGCGGCCATTTCTTTCACGGACAATTGCCGCTGCTCAAGGGTCTGGTCGTCCGCCATCTGCGCGCGGACATCGCTTGAAAGCCGCTCCGGCTTGTTTTCGTCTCTTTCCGAACTCCCAATGAATCCTTTTCTTGGCGCGCTCCGCGCGCTGGTCTTTACCGCCGCCGCTTCCTTCAGCCTGCTCGCCGCCGCCCAGATGCCGGCGCCGCCTGAAATCGCCGCGCGCAGCTATCTGCTGCTGGACGTGACCGCGAACCAGATCCTGGCCCAGAAGGACATCGACAGCCCGGTCGAGCCGGCCTCGCTCACCAAGCTGATGTCCGCCTACCTGGTGTTCGACGCCCTGCGCACCAAGAAGATCACGCTGACCCAGACCCTGCCGGTCAGCACCCGCGCCTGGAAGATGCCCGGCTCGCGCATGTTCATCGACCCCAAGATGCAGGTGCCGGTGGAAGACCTGATCAAGGGCCTGATCGTGCAGTCGGGCAACGACGCCACCGTCGCCCTGGCCGAAGGCGTGGGCGGCACCGTGGAGCATTTCGTCGAGATGATGAACGCCCAGGCCAAGGTGCTGGGCATGAAGAACACCACCTACAAGAACCCCGAGGGCCTGACCGCGCCCGGCCACACCACCACGGCCCGCGACCTGAGCATCCTGGCGACCCGCCTGGTGCGCGACTTCCCCGAGGAAGCCAAGTACTACGCCATCAAGAAGTACCGCTACCCGGGCACTCCGTCGACCAACGACACCAATCGCAACATGCTGCTGTTCCGCGACCCGACCGTCGACGGCCTGAAGACCGGGCACACCGAAGCTGCCGGCTACTGCATGATCGCCACCGCCAAGCGCGACTTTCCCAACCTGACGGGCGGGCGCCGCCTGCTGTCGATCGTCCTGGGCACCACGGGCGAGACCGTGCGCGCCAACGAGTCGCAGAAGCTGCTGAACTGGGGCTACACGGCCTATGACGCCGTGCGCCTGTTCGACGGCGGCCAGCCGGCGGCCACTCCGGCCGTGTGGAAGGGCAAGGCCAATGTGCTGAAGCTGGGCCGTCCCGATCCCATCGTTGTGGCCGTGCCGGCCGGCTCGGCCAACAAGATCAAGACCCAGGTGTCGCGCCCCGACCCGCTGGTGGCGCCGTTCACCAAGTACCAGCCGGTCGGCTCGCTCAAGGTCACTCTGGACGACCAGCCCCTGGCCGACGTCCCGCTGGTGGCCCTGGAACCGGTCGAGCAGGCCGGCATCTTCGGCCGCGCCTGGGACGCCCTGCGGCTCTGGATCAAGTAGCCTGAAGGGCCCGAAAAGCCATCGGCAGGCCTGCGGGCCCGCCCGGCTTTGCCGTTTTCAGACTCGTTTGCTATACTCGTGGGCTTTTCGGAATTTTCCGAAGGGTTTCACGTTTTCGTCATTCCCGGCCTCCTTGAGTCACGACAAGGGCGGTTTCACAGCCAGGGCCGGGGCGTTTCTCGTTTTGGGGACTTTTTAATTCATGCCAACCATCAATCAACTGGTGCGTCAGGGTCGGACGGTCGAAAAGATCGCTTCGAAGAGCCCTGCCATGCAGAACTCGCCGCAACGTCGCGGTGTCTGCACCCGCGTCTACACCACGACGCCCAAGAAGCCGAACTCGGCTCTGCGTAAAGTTGCCAAGGTCCGCCTGACCAACGGCTTCGAAGTCATTTCCTACATCGGCGGCGAAGGCCACAACCTCCAGGAACACAGCGTCGTGCTGGTCCGCGGCGGTCGTGTGAAGGACTTGCCCGGTGTGCGCTACCACATCGTTCGTGGCTCGCTCGACCTGCAAGGCGTGAAAGACCGCAAGCAGTCGCGTTCCAAGTACGGCGCGAAGCGTCCCAAGAAGGCTTAAGCCTTCCTGTCGTCAAAAACAAACGGTGTTCGGTTACCTTGGCGGGTACATCGAACGTAGTGACCCACTGTCGGGTCGAGTAAGTGAGAGTCCTGCTTGACTCTCGCGGTGCCGGAAACGGTGCCAACTGAAGCAAAGAGGTTAGAAAAATGCCACGTCGTCGCGAAGTCCCCAAACGTGAAATCCTGCCGGATCCCAAGTACGGCAATGTCGAGCTGTCCAAATTCATGAACGTGATCATGGAAGGCGGCAAGAAGGCTGTTGCCGAGCGCATCATCTACGGTGCCCTCGACTTCATCGAGAAGAAGAACCCTGACAAGGATCCCCTCGAAGCGTTCACCATCGCCATCAACAACGTGAAGCCGATGGTCGAAGTGAAGTCGCGCCGCGTCGGCGGTGCGAACTACCAGGTGCCGGTCGAAGTCCGTCCCGTCCGTCGCCTCGCCCTGTCGATGCGCTGGATCAAGGAAGCCGCCCGCAAGCGCGGTGAGAAGTCGATGGCCCTGCGTCTGGCCAACGAACTGATGGAAGCCACGGAAGGCCGTGGCGGCGCGATGAAGAAGCGCGACGAAGTGCACCGCATGGCAGAAGCCAACCGCGCATTCAGCCACTTCCGCTTCTAAAAACCAAACTTCGCTTGGGCGTTGGGTGTCGAGTGACGGGCTTTCAGCCTGTACTCGAGGCCCAGCGCTCAACGCATTTAACCCGAAAGTAAATCATGTCCCGCAAGACCCCCATCGAGCGCTACCGCAACATCGGCATCTCCGCGCACATCGACGCTGGCAAGACCACGACGACCGAACGCATCCTGTTCTACACCGGTGTGAACCACAAGATCGGTGAAGTGCACGACGGCGCCGCCACGATGGACTGGATGGAGCAAGAGCAAGAGCGCGGTATCACGATCACCTCGGCTGCCACCACCTGCTTCTGGAAGGGCATGGCCGGCAAGTTCGACGAACACCGCATCAACATCATCGACACCCCCGGCCACGTGGACTTCACCATTGAAGTCGAGCGCTCGATGCGCGTGCTGGACGGCGCCGTGATGGTGTACGACGCCGTCGGCGGCGTGCAGCCCCAGTCGGAAACCGTCTGGCGCCAGGCCAACAAGTACAAGGTTCCGCGTCTCGCGTTCGTCAACAAGATGGACCGCACCGGCGCCGACTTCCTGCGCGTTCGCCAGATGATGATCGACCGCCTGAAGGCCAACCCCGTCGTGATCCAGATCCCGATCGGTGCCGAAGAGCACTTCCAGGGCATCGTCGACCTCGTGAAGATGAAGGCGATCATCTGGGACGAGGACAAGGGCGTGACCTTCCAGTACGGCGACATCCCGGCCAACCTGGTCGATGTCTGCAATGAATACCGCGAAAAGCTGGTCGAAGCGGCTGCCGAAGCCAGCGAAGACCTGATGAACAAGTACCTCGAAGGCGGCGAGCTGTCGGAAGAGGAAATCAAGAAGGCCCTGCGCCAGCGCACCATCGCCGGCGAGATCCAGCCGATGCTGTGCGGCTCGGCCTTCAAGAACAAGGGCGTGCAGGCCATGCTCGACGCCGTCGTCGAATACATGCCCTCGCCGCTGGACATCCCGCCGGTGGCTGGCGTGTCGGAAGACGACGAGCCCACCACCCGCAAGGCCGACGACAACGAGAAGTTCTCGGCCCTGGCGTTCAAGCTGATGACCGACCCGTTCGTGGGCCAGCTGACCTTCGTGCGCGTCTATTCGGGCGTGCTCTCGAAGGGCGACAGTGTCTACAACCCGGTGCGCGGCAAGAAGGAACGTATCGGCCGTATCGTGCAGATGCACGCGAACAACCGCGAGGAAGTCAGCGAAATCCGCGCCGGCGACATCGCCGCCTGCGTGGGCCTGAAGGACGTGACGACCGGTGAGACGCTGTGCGATCCGGAAGCCGTCGTGACGCTCGAGCGCATGCACTTCCCCGAGCCGGTGATCCGCCAGGCCGTGGAGCCGAAGAGCAAGGCCGACCAGGAAAAGATGGGTATCGCACTGGGCCGCCTGGCACAGGAAGATCCCTCGTTCCGCGTCAACACCGACGAAGAATCGGGCCAGACCATCATCGGCGGCATGGGCGAGCTCCACCTCGAAATCATCGTGGACCGCATGAAGCGCGAATTCGGCGTGGAAGCCAACGTCGGCAAGCCGCAGGTGGCCTACCGCGAGACGATCCGCAAGACCGTCGAGGAAGCCGAAGGCAAGTTCGTTCGCCAGTCGGGCGGCAAGGGCCAGTACGGTCACGTGGTGCTGAAGATCGAACCCCAGGAAGCCGGCAAGGGCTTCGAGTTCGTCGACGCCATCAAGGGCGGTGTGGTTCCTCGCGAATACATCCCCGCGGTCGAGAAGGGCATCGTGGAAGCGCTGGGCCAGGGCGTGCTGGCGGGCTACCCCGTCGTGGACGTCAAGGTCACGCTGCACTTCGGTTCGTACCACGACGTGGACTCGAACGAAATGGCGTTCAAGATGGCCGCGATCTTCGGCTTCAAGGAAGGTGCCCGCAAGGCCAACCCCGTGATCCTCGAGCCGATGATGGCCGTGGAAGTCGAGACGCCTGAAGACTACGCCGGCAACGTGATGGGCGACCTGTCGTCCCGCCGCGGCATGGTGCAGGGCATGGACGACATGGTCGGTGGCGGCAAGGCCATCAAGGCAGAAGTGCCGCTGTCGGAAATGTTCGGTTACTCGACCACGCTGCGTTCGATGTCGCAAGGCCGTGCAACGTACACGATGGAGTTCAAGCACTACGCCGAAGCTCCGCGCAACGTCGCCGAAGCCATCGTGGCCGCTCGCGCCAAGTAAGCTTTCAAAAGAACCAGGGGCCGCGCACTGCGCGGCCCTTCCTGTCTGCGATCCGGTGCCGCCCTGTTCCCGTGCGGGGCGAACCAGCAACCGGATGCAGACATAAAACCAATACACGGGACTGCTCTTTCAAGGATTGAAAAATGGCAAAAGGTAAATTCACCCGCACCAAGCCGCACGTGAACGTGGGCACGATCGGTCACGTCGACCACGGCAAGACCACGCTGACGGCT
>NZ_JACIBG010000017.1:0-44842 GCF_014195185.1 Variovorax atrisoli
TTATTGCGGGCTGGATAGCCCAAGGAGGAGCACAGGGTCTACCGAACGGGCTCCCTTCAGCGCTACGGGAGCGGATGAACAATATCAGGAGGAGGGGCGAAGCCCCGGGGGACATTCGCGGAGCAAGGTACCCCGTCGGCGTGATCGCGCCCCGAACAGCGGCCCGAAGCAACCCAGCAGCCATTGCACAATGCCGGCATGCCCTACATGCCCACATTCGTCGCCCCCGCCCGCTTCACCGACGCCGCCGCCGCACTCGAGCAGGTCAAGCTCATCTACCAGAGCGGCCTGACGCACCTGCGCGAATCGATGCTGCGCTTCGTCGCCGGCGAGGAACTGCCGGGGCGGGTGCGGGCCTGCTACCCCTTCGTGCGGGTGCACACCCACACCGTCTCGCGCCACACGCCGCCGGCCAACGCCGGCCTGAGCTACGGCTTCGTGGCCGGTCCCGGCCGCTACGAGACCACGCTGACGCGCCCCGACCTGTTCGCGCGCTACTACCTCGACCAGTTCCGCCTGCTGCTGGAGAACCACCAGGTCGAGCTGGAGGTGGGCACCAGCACGCAGCCGATCCCGATCCACTTCTCCTTCGCCGAGAACGACCACATCGAAGGCACCATGAGCGCCGAGCGCCGGGCCCTCATGCGCGACGTGTTCGACCTGCCCGACCTGGGCGTGATGGACGACGGCATCGCCAACGGCACCTTCGAGGCGCGCGACGGCGAGGCGCAGCCGCTGTCGCTGTTCACCGCCGCGCGGGTCGACTATTCGCTGCACCGCCTGCGCCACTACTCGGGCACGGCGCCGGAGTGGTTCCAGAACTTCGTGCTGTTCACCAACTACCAGTTCTACATCGACGAGTTCGTGCGGCTGGGCCACGAGGCCATGGCCGACGAGAACAGCGAGTACGTCGCCTTCATCGAGCCGGGCAACGTGGTCACGCGCCGGCGCGGCCTGCCCGCCGGCTCGAGCGCCACCTATGGCCACCTGCTCGACGGCAGCCAGGGCACCGCGCCCCCGCGGCTGCCGCAGATGCCGGCCTACCACCTGGTGCGCGAGGACTGCAGCGGCACCACCATGGTCAACATCGGCGTCGGCCCGGCCAACGCCAAGACCATCACCGACCACATCGCGGTGCTGCGTCCGCACGCCTGGATGATGCTGGGCCACTGCGCCGGCCTGCGCAACACGCAGCAGCTCGGCGACTACGTGCTGGCCCACGCCTACGTGCGCGAGGACCACGTGCTCGACGAGGAACTGCCGCTTTGGGTGCCTATTCCGGCGCTGTCGGAGATCCAGCTCGCGCTGGAAAAAGCCGTGGCCGACGTCACCCGCTACGAGGGGCCCGACCTGAAGAAGATCATGCGCACCGGCACCGTGGCCAGCACCGACAACCGCAACTGGGAGCTGCTGCCCGGCAACCAGCCGCAGCGCCGCTTCAGCCAGAGCCGCGCGGTGGCGCTGGACATGGAAAGCGCGACCATCGCGGCCAACGGCTTCCGCTTCCGCGTGCCCTACGGCACCCTGCTGTGCGTGAGCGACAAGCCGCTGCACGGCGAGATCAAGCTGCCCGGCATGGCCAACCACTTCTACCGTGAACGCGTGGAGCAGCACCTGCGCATCGGCATGCGGGCCATCGACATCCTGCGCGCCGAGGGCTCGACCCGGCTGCACAGCCGCAAGCTGCGCAGCTTCGCCGAAGTGGCGTTCCAGTAAGAAGAACGGCTCCAGCAGGCCCGCGACCAGGGCCGGGCCTCAGGGTTTGTCCTGCCCGCGGGCACGCCTGATCGGCGCGTTTCGCGGACATCATCCGGTCTATCCCACGACAACCGGAAAGAAGATGACCCAGTCGCGCTCCGTTCCCCCCATTTCCCGTCGCAGTTTCTCTGCATGGATCGCGGCCTCGGCCGCGGCAGCCGGCGCAGGACACGCCGCGCTGTGGCCGCGCTCCGCGCACGCCGCCGACGCGCCGTTGAGCAACCGGCTGCGCATCGTGATCCCCGCCAACGAAGGCGGCGGCTGGGACCAGACGGGCCGTGCGCTGGGCGCCGCCATGCTGGCGTCGGGCGCGGTCGGCAGCGTGGTGTACGAGAACGTCGGCGGCAAGGGCGGCACCATCGGCCTGGCCAAGTATGTCGAGAAATACGACGCCGACCCCGACACCCTGCTGATGAGCGGCATGGTCATGGTCGGCGCGGTGGCGCTGCAGAAGCCGGCCGTCACCATGGCCAGCATGGCGCCCATCGCCCGCCTCACCAGCGACTACGAGGTGATCGCGGTCAAGGCCGACTCCCCCATCAAGACGCCGAAGGACCTGATCACGCAGCTGCACGCGGACGCGGCCAACACCGTCATCGCAGGCGGCTCGGCCGGCGGCGTGGACCACATGTATGCCGGCATGCTGGCGCGCGTGGCCGAGGCCTCGCAGTCGCTGGTCTACCAGGCGCACCCCGGCGGCGCGGAGGTGGTCGAGGCGCTGGAAAGCGGCAAGGCCGCAGCAGGCATCTCGGGCTACAGCGAGTTCGCCGAGAGCATCGCCAACGGCAAGCTGCGCGCCATCGGCGTGTCGTCGAAGCGGCCGTTCCAGGGCATCGCCTCGGTGCGCGAGCAGGGCGTGGACGCCGACCTCGCCAACTGGCGCGGCGTGCTCACCGGCCGCAAGGTGCCGCCGTACCGCAAGACCGCCCTGCTGACCGTGGTGAAGCGCGCCACCGCCACCGATCTGTGGCAGAAAACCGTCAAGCAGAACAACTGGGACCCGTTCTGGCTGGAAGGCAAGGAGTTCGAGAACTTCCTCGAGACCGACACGGCGATGGCCGGGCCACTGATCTATCTGCTCAAGCTCAAGGCCTGAGGCGGGCTCACCTCCAGGCTTCGCGCCGCGCACGCCTTGCCCCTTCCGGGGGCGATGTCGCGGCGCCTTGCAGCCGGTGGCCCCTGCTCGTTCAGGCGAAGAGTTCCGGCATCTCGCGCTGCGCCTTCGGCGTCAACGTGAGCGCGCGCCCATCCAGCTCCTGCCGCACCCACCCGCGCTTCAGCGACAGCTGCAGCCATGCCGCGCCCAGCGCGCCGCCCAGGTGCGGGCGGCGCTCGCTCCAGTCGAGGCAGGCGCAGGCGAAGCGGCGGCGGGAGCGGCGCACCTCGTCGATCTTCACGCCCAGGCTCTCCAGCGCGATCGCACCTTCGGGCGTGAGTTCGTACGAGCCGCTCTGCAGGCCGCTGAGCCAGCCATGGGCGTGCAGCCGGTCGTGCAGCTCGACGCCGGCCGTGCCCGCCATGTGGTCGTAGCAGGTGCGCGCGCTGCGCAGGCGGCTGGGCGTGCTGGGCCTGAACTCGGGTGTGCGTGGAGTGCCGGCCACCACCATCAGGCTTTCGAGCGCCGAGGCGACGTCGTCGCTGGCGAGGCGGAAGTAGCGGTGCTTGCCCTGCACCAGCACGTCGACCAGTCGCTCTTCCTTCAACCGGGCGAGGTGCGCGCTGGCGGTGGAGGCGGCCACCTCGGCAACGGTGGCGAGCTCGGTGGCGGTGCGTGCGTGGCCGTCCATCAGGCAGCTCAGCATGCGGGCGCGCGCCGGCTCGGCGATGGCCCCGGCCAGTCGGGCGAGCTGGAAGTCGGCGGAGGATGAAAGGGTGTCGTCCATGCGCCCATCCTAAGACGGCGGCACACGCCACACTTCGTTCACGGGCGAAGTGTGGCGGCAGCTTCGACAGCACACTGGCGCGATGAACCCAAGCCCCACGCTCTCCGCCATGCCCGCAGATCCGGTCGCGGCTGCCACGCATGCAGACCCCTATCCTTACTACGCTGCCCTTCGCGCCGGACCGGCGCTCGCATGGAACGCGCAGCTGCGCCTGTGGGTCGCGAGCCGTGCCGACGTGATCGAGCAGGTGCTGCAGGCCCACGGCGCCCTGCGCGTGCGGCCGGCCGCGGAGCCCGTGCCGCGCGCCATCATGGGCAGCCCGGCCGGCGAGGTGTTCGGCCACCTCGTCCGCATGAACGACGGCGCCGCGCACCAGGCGCACAGGCCTGCGCTGCAGCGCGCGCTCGCCGCGCTGGACCTGGATGCGGTCTACGCGTCAACGCTGCAGGTGGCGCAGCGCGTGCTGGCGCAGCAGCAGCCGCTTTCCGAGGCGTCGTTCTCGATGCCTGTGCAGTCCGTCGCCCACCTGCTCGGCTTCGCCGACGATGCGCTGCCGCAGGTGGACCGGTGGATGCGCGACTTCGTGGCCTGCCTCTCGCCGCTTTCCACGCCCGAGCAGCTGCAGCGCGCGAGCACGGCGGCTGCGCAGCTGATGGCGCGCTTCGAAGCGCTGGCGGCCGGCAATGCGCCTCGTCACGGCACGCTGCTCGCAGCGGTGCTGGCCGAGGGCTCCGGCGATGCGCCCCCCTCGCGCTCGCTGCTCGCGAACCTCGCTGGCCTGCTCTCGCAGACCTGCGACGCCACGGCTGGCCTGGTCGGCAACAGCTTGATCTCTCTGATGCGCGAGCCATCGCTGTTGCCCTCGGCCCGCACGCGCAATGGACTGCAAGCCATCGTCGAGGAAACCGCGCGCCACGATCCCTCGGTGCAGAACACGCGGCGCTTCGCCGCCGAGGCCGCCACCATCGCCGGCACCGACGTGGCTGCAGGCGACACGGTGCTGGTGCTGCTGGCATCGGCCAACCGCGATCCGGCGTTCAACACCGAGCCCGACCGGTTCATGCCGATGCGGGAGCGCCGCCGCATGCTCGGCTTCGGCCACGGCATGCACGCCTGCCCGGGACAGGCGCTGGCCTGCACGCTGGCGGCGGCCAGCCTCCACACGCTGCTGCAGCAGCATGCAGCCGACCTCGACGCGCAGCGCCTGCGCGGCTGGAGCTACCGCCCGTCGGTCAACGGCCGCATCCCCGTGTTCCACTGACCCGTGCCCGCGAGGTGCGGCGACAGCTGCGCGTCGCCCCAGCGCAGCGGCAGCGCACCCGGACGGCGCAGCGCGTGCGTGACGTGGAAGCGCACCAGCCGCTCGGCGCCTTCGAAGGCATCCACCTCGGGTCCGTTCCACACGATCTCGGCCGTGGCCGCCACGTGCAGCAGGTCGCCGCTGTCGAAGTCGACGAAGAGCAGGCCCGCGCGCGGATGCACCGCGAGGTTGCCCAGCGTGTTGAAGAAGCGGTTGCCGTTGAAGTCCGGCAGGATGAGCGTGTCGTCGCCGTCGATGCGCACGAAGCCCGGGCGGCCGCCGCGATGCGACACGTCGACGCCGTGCGAGCTCGCGTCGGCCCCGTCGCCCGCCGCGGCTTCGTCGGGGTAGGCGGTGGCGATGAACAGCGTGTCGGCGCTGCCGATGAGGCGGTGCGCGGCAAGGTCCAGCCTGTCGAGCCATTGCGCGGGAGCCGCATCGGCAGCGCGCGGCGCGACGAACTCCGGCTCGCGCGCCTGGATGTAGCGCGGGCAGTTGCCGAAGCTCTGCTGCACCGCGACGCTGAAGCCCGCCGCATCGAGCGCCTCCACGGTTCCGTTCATGCGGTTGCGCCGCCGCGTGTGCGGCTGGATGCCGAGCAGGCCCAGCGTGGCGCCCTGCTTCAGCTGGCCGATGAGCGGGTCGCCGGCAGCCGGCAGCGCGTCGATGCGCAGGTGCGTGGCATCCGGCGAGTGCACGAAGCCGGTGGGCCCCGCGAGCACGCTGGCCCAGGGCTGCAGCTCTTCGTCGAGGCTGCCGGCCACGATGAAGGGCAGCAGCGAGAAGAACTCGCGGTGCTGGTCGGGCATGTAGTCGCGGATCACGCGGGGCCCGGCGACCTCCATCTGCTCGCGCGAGCCCGCCAGCGCCTGCAGCGTGCGCTCGCCGGCATGGAAGGGCGCGGCGATCATGACTTGGCCTCCGCAGCGAGTCCGACGGGAGTGCGCACCATCGGCACGAAGCCGGGCAGCGCTTCCACGCGCGCCAGCCACTCGCGCACGCTCGGATAGCCGTCGAGCGACACGCTGCCTTCGGGGGCATGCGCCACGTAGGCGTAGTTCGCGATGTCGGCCAGCGTGGCATCGGGGCCTGCAAGGAAGGGCTGCTGCTGCAGGTGCGTTTCCATCACCGAGAGCAGCGCGTGCGAGCGCTTGACGGTATCCGTCGGATCGGTCGCATGGCCGAACAGCACCATGACCCGCGCGGCCGCCGGGCCATAGGCCAGCGGACCGGCCGCCACCGAGAACCAGCGCTGCACGCGCGCCGCGCCGACCGCGTCGCGCGGCATCCAGCGCGTCGGATCGGACGAATAGCGCTCGTTGAGATAGACCAGGATGGCGTTGGAATCGGCCAGCGTCAGATCGCCGTCCTCGATCACCGGCACCTGGCCGAAGGGATTGCGCGCAAGGAACTCGGGCGTGCGGTTCTCGCGCTTGCGCATGTCGAGCTCGATGCTCTCGAAGGGCAGCCCGAGCATCGTGAGGAACAGGCGCACGCGATGCACGTGGCCCGAGATGGAGGAGCCGTAGAGCTTGATCGGCTGGGCGGGGCGGGTGGCGGCCATGGGCGATTCCTTTTCCGTGAAGAGATGAGGCATGGACTGGATTCTTCTCTCTTGCGTGGAATGAATGAATAGCCATTCCTGTATTTGACTGCTGCGTTTTCCGGTTTAATCGACCCATGGATCGCTTCAAGGCCCTGCAGAACTTCGTCCAGATCGCCGACCAGGGCAGCCTCACTCGCGCCGCCGAGGCGCTGGGCACCTCGCTGCCCGCCGTGGTGCGATCGCTCGCCGCCCTGGAAGCCCACCTGGGCGTGCGCCTCTTCCACCGCACCACGCGCCGCCTCTCGCTCACCGAGGAAGGGCGCAGCTACCTGCCGAGCGCGCGCGAGCTGCTGCTCGCGGCCGACGCCGCCGATCTCGCGCTGAAGGCCGAGGCCCGCGAGCCCGCGGGCCAGCTCACCATCACCGCGCCGGTGCTCTTCGGCCACATGTACGTGGCGCCCGCCATCGTTCGCTTCATGCAGCGTTACGAGAAGGTGCGCTGCAGCGTGCGGCTGTACGACCGCACGGTGAACCTGCTGGAGGAAGGCATCGACGTCGGTATCCGCATCAGCCCGCTGGAAGATTCGTCGCTCGTCGCACAGACCATGGGCACCATCCGCCGCGTGCTGGTCGCGAGCCCCGACTACCTGGCGCGGCACGGCACGCCGATGCACCCGCGCGAACTGAACGGCGCACCGTGCGTGCGCGGCCGCGTCGACGCGCCGACGCAGTGGCAGTTCTACGAGGGCGGCAAGGCGATCGGCGTGACGCCCGACACCCGGCTGGAGTTCAACCACCTCGCGCCGGCCATCGAGTCGTGCGCGGCGGGCATGGGCTTCGGCACCTTCTTCTCGTACCAGGTGATGCCCCATGTGGCACAGGGCCGGCTGAAACTGGTGCTCGAAGACTTCGAGCCGCCGCCGCGCCCGGTGAGCGTGATCTATCCGAATGCGAGGCTGCTGCCGGCGCGCACGCGGGCGTTCATCGATTGGATGAAGATGGAGTTCGAGGGGCTCAGGCTTTGAGCGGCGGCGGCCGCGATGTCATGCGGCCGCGTGCAGCGAGCTGTCGTGCAGGCAGACCTGCGAATGCTGCTTCATCAGCGGCCAGCCTTCGCGATCCAGGTGCGCGGCCAAGGCAGCGACACGCGCCTTGAAGCCGGCCAGCGGCTCGTGGCTGCGCAGCGTCACTACGTGAACATCGGGTTCATCGCCGATGTCGTCGCGCGAAAGCCGTGCACCGTGCTCTTCACACAGCTGCTGCAACGCCGAGACATCGCGCAACCGCAGCTTGCCGTGCCATCTGAAATACTGGTTCGGCCACTCAAGGCTCTCATGACTCTCGATCGGCGCCTCGACCTTCACGCGCAGCACCGCCATGCCCGCGCGGGCCAGCCATTGCGCGAGCGCCATCGCCTCGGCCTTGGCCTCTGCCAGGTCACCGCGCAGCCAGGTGGTGGCCATGGGCTGCTGCTTCTGCTCGCCGTTGGCGAGGTCGATCAGCAGCGGCTTGAGCCCGACCTGCTCGCAGACCTCGACGAAGGACGGGATCTGCGCGGCGTGCATCGCGCCGCAGGTCAGGTGCAGTTCGAGCCTGCTCTTGTTGGGTTGCCGGGCGATCGTGTTCATGGCGCGGGGGCCCTCGCGGGCAGGGGTTTGCCATCGCACAGCGCGGCCACGTCGACGACGAGGCCTCGCACAGCCTCTTCCATGCCGAGGTTGAGCACCGACATGAATTCGCCGTTGCCGTTGGCCCAGTTGGCGCGCGTGCCCATGCCGTGGTACTGGCGCACCACGGCCTCGGTGCCGGGCATGCGGAAGCTGGCCTGCAGCACGACGTGCGAGACGAGGTTGAGGCCCGACGACCACGAATGCGCCAGGCGCAGCGCGACTTCGGCCGTGGCCTGCCGCGTGGCGCCGGTGGAGGGCGGCACTGCGCTCACGACCTGCAGGCCGTAGCGGCTCGCGGACTGCAGCGCACTGCGCGTCCACTCGACCGGATCGCCGCCGGCCCGGATGGACTGCACCTTCACAGGCGTGGCGTGCAGCGTCGGCAGCATGAGCGTCAGGTTGCCGACGTTGGCCTTGTTCAGGCGGGTGTCGTCGATCCTCGGCAGGTACAGCGTGCAGCCGCTCGTCACGCGCAGCGCCGGGGCGGGCGTGCTGTTGGGCCGCTCGGCCGGCTCGGGTGCCGCCTCGTAGACCATGGGAAGCGGCTCGGTCTCGGTCAGCGCGTGCGAGATGCCCGGCATGGCGCCGAGCATGCACAGGGCGCGGAAGACGACCGGCCTCCAGGCTTGCAGCAGTGGCGTCATGGCGCAGCGCTCCTCACCGAATAGAGCGCGCCGTCCTGGTCGCGGAACAGCACGCGGCCCGGACGCTCGTCGAAGCTCTGGCCGGCCAGCGTCACCCATGAGCCGTTGACGTTGAAGCGCGCGGTCTTCACCGGCCCCGAGCGCGCGCCGGCGAGGTCGAGCGCCACCGCATGCAATGTCTGTGTCATCGACTCGCGCATCATGCCGCGCAACACCTGCCCGTCCTCCGCGGTGAGGCGGCGCAGAACGGTGGCGCGCGCGACGCCGCCCACGGGCGTCTGGAAGATGGCGGCGGCGCGGTAAGTGGGCTCGCTCCTGCCGTCCTGCCAGAGCAGCGCCGAGGTGCGCGTGGTGAAGGCGCCCAGGCCGGGCTCCAGCGCGTACTGCAGCAACAGCACCATGTAGGACGGCCCGTTCTTCGTGGCGGCGATGCGGGCCTCGTGCTCGGCCTTGGCCGGCATGGCCGGCAGCAGCTGCGCCGAGCGGATCTTCAGCGGAAAGGTCGACGGCTCGCCGAGCTGCGCCTCGAGCGCCCGGGCGGCCTCGGCGCGGTAGTCGTAGTCGAGCAGCGGGCCGACGATGGCCTGCACCTCGGCGCTCATGTCCTTCTGGCGCGACTGCTGCACCGAGGAATCGATGAGCGCGCCGATGAGCCCGCCGCCCGTGGCCGCGCTCACGCCGGGCGCCTGCGCCGAGAACATGAAGCTCTCCTGCGCGACGACGACGCGCAGGTCGACTTCGCCGACCTTGTTGCGGTCCGCGGCCGCCAGCGGCCGGTGAAAAGGTGCGCAGGCACCGAGCAGCGACAGCGCCGCCAGCGCCAACCAGAAACGCAGCATCCTTGGGCCTCCCCCCCGTTGCAATGCCAGATATTCGAACGTTGATGGACTGCGATTGTGGGGCCGCCGGGAACGCGCCCCGACCCGGGTTATCGAGGACCCGGCACGCACGCCGCCGGCGTGCGTCAGAATGGCCGCGTGCCGCCCACGACATCCTCCAGCCCGCCTCCCCTCTTCCACGCCAGCCATCTGCTCAAGCGCTATGGCGACACCACGGTCGTGGACGACCTGTCCTTCGAGATCGCGCCCGGCGAATGCCTGGGCGTGATCGGGCCGAACGGCGCCGGCAAGACCACCACCATCCGAATGTGCCTGGGCCTCACGGCGCCCGACGGCGGCGAGATCTCCGCGCTCGGGCTGCAGATGCCGCGCGATGCGCTGGCGATCAAGGCGCAGCTCGGCGTGGTGTCGCAGTTCGACACGCTCGACCCCGACTTCAGCTGCGCCGAGAACCTCGTGGTGTACGGCCGCTACTTCGGCTTCAGCAAGACACAGGTGCGCGCACGCGTGCCGCAGTTGCTGGAGTTCGCGGCGCTCTCGCACAAGGCCGATGCGAAGCCGGGCGAGCTCTCGGGCGGCATGCGGCGTCGGCTCTCTCTGGCGCGCGCATTGGTCAACGACCCGAAGCTGCTGCTGCTCGACGAGCCCACCACCGGGCTCGACCCGCAGGCGCGGCACCTGATGTGGGAGCGGCTGCAGGTGCTGCTGCAGCAGGGCAAGTCGATCCTGCTGACCACGCATTTCATGGACGAGGCCGAGCGCCTGTGCTCGCGCCTGCTGGTGCTGGACCACGGCCGCAAGATCGCCGAGGGCCGCCCACGCGACCTCATCGCCGAGCACCTGGAGCCCGACGTGGTCGAGGTGTACGGCAACGGTGCGCTGTCGCTGGCCGAGTCGGCCGAGCTGAAGGCGATGGCGGCGCGCGTGGAGGTCAGCGGCGAGACGGTGTTCTTCTACACGCAGGACTCGCGCAGGCTGCTCGAAACGCTGACAAGGCACGGTGGACTGCGCACCTTCCACCGCCCCGCGAACCTCGAAGATCTTTTCCTCAAGCTCACGGGTCGCCAGATCCGCGAGGACGGCTAAAGATGAGGCTCACCCCCCAGGCTTGCCCACGTCGTGTGGCCGCCACCCCCCTCGCCGGGGGCAATACCGGCGGCCCGGCAAAGCCGGTTCCGCGGTATTCCTGAGATGGAGCAGCAGCCATGAACAACGTATCGAGTCCGGCGTCGACTTCAACGCCCCCCTCGCCTTCACTGTGGCGCCCACCAGAGCTTTCCCTGCGCTGGTGGCCCGTGTTCCTGCGCAACCTGCTGGTGTGGCGCAAGCTCGCGATACCGAGCCTGATCGGCAACATCGCCGAGCCGCTGATCTGGCTGGTGGCCTTCGGCTACGGCATGGGGGCGCTGGTGGGGCAGGTGTCGGTCGACGGCACGAAGGTGCCGTACATCCTGTTCCTGGCCAGCGGATCGATCTGCATGAGCGCGATGAACGCGGCGAGCTTCGAGGCGCTGTACTCGGCCTTCTCGCGCATGCACGTGCAGAAGACCTGGGACGGCATCATGAACGCGCCGGTCGGCCTCGACGACATCGTGCTGGCCGAGATGCTGTGGGCAGCGTTCAAGTCGATCTTCACGGTGACGGCCATCCTCTTCGTGATGCTGGGCCTCGGCATCAGCCACAGCCCGAAGCTCGTCGTGGCATGGATGGTTCTGATCGGCGCGGGCATCACCTTCTCGTCGATCGCGCTGATCTTCAACGCGCTGGCCAAGGGCTACGACTTCTTCACCTACTACTTCACGCTGTTCATGACGCCGATGATGTTCCTGAGCGGCGTGTTCTTTCCGCTGGAACAGCTGCCTGCCGCGGTGCAGGCCGTGGCGGCCTGGCTGCCGCTGACGAACGCGGTGGCGCTGGTGCGGCCGCTGTTCATGGACCAGTGGCCCACCGGCTGGTGGGTGCACGCGGTGGTGCTGGCGGTGTATGCGGTAGCGGCGTTCTGGATCGCGCTGGGGCTGACGCGCAAGAGGTTCAAGGCGTAGCGGCAGCGGCCTGTAGCCGGCCCGGCGGACGCCATGCGATGACGCCTGCTGTCCGCGCCCGCACCTCCGGCGAGGCCAGGCAGGTGGCGACCGCTTCGTAGCCGGGCGAACCGGGATGCGGCGCGACCTGCATCGGCGGGCTGTGGTTGGCCGGGCACAGGATGATGCTTTCGTCGGGGCCCACGGCGGACAGGTCGAGGATCGCGCAGGAGCGGGTGAGCATGAAGACCGGCCGTGCGCCCGGGCCCCTTCGGCGAAGCCAGGCGATGAGGGCTTCCTGCGTCGGCTGGTCGAGGCCCTGCTCGATCATGTCCACGATCAGCGGGACAGCAGGCCCCTCGGCGACCAATGCGGCGAGCAGCACGCCCAGGGCATCCGACGGGGTTGCTCCGTCTTCCACGAGCCAGGCCACGGCCGCATCGACGCTCGACTTCGATCGATGGTCTGCAAGCGGCTTCGCCTTTGCCCCGGCCGGTTCGGTCGCATCGAGCCTCTGCAGACCCAGGAAGACGGCGCCGGGCAGCGCCTTCGCGAGGCTGTGCGCCAGCCGCGTCTTCCCGCTGCCCAGCGGGCCGACGATGTAGTTCAGCGCGCGGATGTCGCGCAGCTCGAATAGCTCGCCGCCCCAGGGCCAGGGAAGCTCGAATGCGACGCGGACCCCGGAGGCCGGTGCGCGCAGGTCCGCGAGTTCGCCGATGGTCGGCGTGCGGCCCTGCCGCAGATCGCTTCGCAGGCTGCGGATCTTCGCGACCGTGCCTGCGAGGCCATGCAGTTGCGCCTCCAGTGCGGCCTGATGGGCCTCCAATGTCTGTTCCAGGCCCTGCGGGTCTCCCTGCAGCACCCGTGCCACCTGGGCAAGGCTGAAGCCGAGCGCGCGAAGCGCGACGATCTCTGCGGCGCGAGCCATCTGCCCGGGGCCGTAGGCGCGCCAGCCGGCTGCCGTGCGCTCGGGCGCCACCAGCCCGCGCTGCTCGTAGAGCCGCAGGGCCTTGGCGGACACGCCGAGCCGCCGGGCGGCTTCGGAGGGACTGAGGAATCGGGCGTTGGACGGCATGACGGTGGCCTTTCGGCGGGAGTTTCCGCTTTTGTAAGGGCTGCCCCAGGGGCCGGGTCAACAGGCGGACACGAAAACCGGGTTTCATGTGCCCCGGACCGGCTGTATATCGATACTTTCAAATTACATTGCACGCAATTTAATTGTTCGCTACAATTCAGCCCATGCCCTCCACCGCCATCAACGCCGACGAAATGCTCAAGCTGGACAACCAGCTTTGTTTCGCCGTCTATTCCGCTTCGCTGGCCATGACCCGGCTCTACAAGCCGGTGCTGGAGAAGCTGCAGCTCACCTACCCCCAATACCTCGTGATGCTCGCCCTCTGGGAGCAGGACGGCCTCATGGTCTCCGAGCTCGGCGAGCGTCTCTCGCTCGACTCGGGCACGCTCACGCCGCTGCTCAAGCGCCTGGAGGCCAACGGCTACGTGGCCCGCGTGCGCGACGTGGCCGACGAGCGGCGCGTGCACATCACGCTGACCGCCGCGGGCCGCAGGCTCAAGAGCCGCGCCTCCAACGTGCCCGCCTGCCTGATGGCTGCGGCCGAGTGCTCGGTGCCCGAGCTGGTTTCGCTCACCCAGCAGATCCAGACGCTGCGCGACCGCATCAGGAAGGCGGCCTGACGCCACGCAACATGTTTCTCCCGCTCCGGTCGACTTCCGCAAGGAAAGAGAACGAAGCCTTTTCACCACCCTCCCTTCAACTTCATCACCACCAAAGGAATCACCATGACCACCAAGCTCGACAAAGTGCTCTACACCGCAGAAGCCCACACGGTCGGCGGCCGTGACGGCGCAGGCAAGTCCAGCGACGGCGCGATCGACGTCAAGCTGAGCTCGCCCGGTTCCGGCAAGCCCGGTACCAACCCCGAGCAGCTGTTCGCAGTCGGCTATGCCGCCTGCTTCATCGGCGCGATGAAGGCCGTCGGCCCGAAGATCGGCGTGAAGGTGCCTGAAGACGTCGCCATCGACTCCAGCGTTTCCCTCGGCCCGACGAACGGCGGCGCCGCCTACGGCATCGCCGTGAAGCTGGCGATCACGCTGCCCGGCCTCGACGCCGAAGCCAAGCAGAAGCTGGTCGACACCGCCCACCAGGTGTGCCCGTACTCGAACGCCACGCGCGGCAACATCGACGTCGAACTGACCATTGCTTGAGCTCGCCCCCAGGCTACGCGCACTTCGTGTCGCTTCGCCAACCCCCTACCGGGGGCAACACCTGAGGCCCGGCAGAGCCGGTTCCTCGGTGTTCTCTTGAAGGGATCACATACAGAGCGGCCCGGCCTCAAGCCGGGCCGCTTTTTTCATGCCCGCCGATGTCTCACGGGTGACGCCGGAAGCCGCCGCGCGATGGCGCCTTTCATCAAGCTTGGCTAACGTCGGCGAATCCCGCAACCGCCAGCCAGGAGCCACGCTCATGAGCACCACCAGCCTCCTCATCCGCAAAGACCAGCTTGCCGCCACCCGCCTTCGCACCGCCACCGACCAGGCGCTTGCCGACGGCCAGGTGCGGGTGCGCATCGACAGCTTCGCGCTCACCTCCAACAACATCACGTATGCGGCCTTCGGCGACGCGATGAGCTACTGGCAGTTCTTCCCGAGCGGCGAGGAAGGCTGGGGCAGCATCCCCGTGTGGGGCTTCGCGAGCGTGGTGCAGTCGCTGCACCCGGGCGTGCCGGTGGGCGAGCGGCTGTACGGCTACTGGCCGATGGCCTCGGGCGCGGTGCTGAGCCCCGGGCGGCTTTCGCCCGAGCGCTTCACCGACGTGGCGCCGCACCGCGCGGAGCTGCCGGCCGTCTACAACCAGTATTTCCGCTGCGCGAGCGACCCGCTCTACACGGCGGGTACCGAGGACATCCAGGCGCTGCTGCGCCCGCTGTTCATCACCTCGTGGCTGATCGACGACTTCATGGCCGACAACGATTTCTTCGGCGCCAACACCATGCTGCTGTCGAGCGCATCGAGCAAGACGGCCTATGGCACCGCCTTCCAGCTGCACAAGCGCGAGGGCATCGAGGTGATCGGGCTGACCTCGCCCGCCAACGTGGCCTTCTGCGAGAGCCTCGGCTGCTACGACCGCGTCGTGACCTACGACACGCTCGATTCCATCGCGGCCGACACGCCCTGCGTGTACGTCGACTTCGCCGGCAACGGCGCGCTGCGCAACGCCATCCACGAGCGCTTCGCCAACCTGAAGTACAGCAGCTCCATCGGCGGCACGCACGTCGAGCAGCTCGCGGCCAAGGGCGCGGGCAAGGACCTGCCGGGCCCGCGCGCCACGCTCTTCTTCGCGCCGGCGCAGATCAAGAAGCGAACCGCCGAATGGGGCCCCGAGGAGTTCGGCCGCCGCATGGTCGCCGCCTGGCACGACTTCATGGCGACCGTCACCGACGCGAAGGCGCCCTGGCTTCGCGCCGAGCATCACGATGGCGCAGCGGCCGTGCAGGCGGCCTACGCGCAGGTGCTGGGCGGCAAGGGCGATCCGCGCACGGGTCACATCCTTTCCCTTTCCAGGCAGGCCGTCACGTCCTGAGACGGACGGGCGCCCGGCGGCGACGACAATCGCCGCATGACCCAATCTTCCGCGGCGCCCGCGAACACACATCCCTATGAGAGCCTCACGCCCGACGTGGTGCTCGACGCGCTCGCGACGCTCGGCCTGTACGGCGACGGCCGGCTCACCGGCCTGAATTCCTACGAGAACCGGGTCTACCAGGTTCAACTTGAAGACCGCAGCGTGGTGGTGGTCAAGTTCTATCGCCCCGGCCGCTGGAGCGAGGCCGAGATCCTCGAGGAGCACAGCTTCTCGCTCGAGCTGGCCGCTGCCGAGGTGCTGGCCGTGCCGCCGCTGGCCTTCGACGGCAAGACGCTGCACCACCACGCCGGCTTCGCCTTCAGCGTGAGCCCTTACCGCGGCGGCCGCGCGCCCGAGCTCGACGACTTCGAAGTGCTCGAATGGGTGGGCCGCTTCCTGGCGCGCATCCACACCGTGGGCGGCGCCAGGCCTTTCGAGGCCCGGCCCGTGCTCGACCTGCAGAGCTTCGGCATCGCCTCGCGCGACTGGCTGCTCGCCAACGAAAAGATCCCGCTCGACGTGCAGCGCGACTGGGAGAAGGCCTGCAACGAGGCGCTGGACATGATCGGCGCCACGGCGCTCGCGGCGAATCCGCCTTCGTCCGACTTCCAGCCCCGCAAGCTGCGCCTGCACGGCGACGTGCACCCCGGCAACATCCTGTGGACGCCCACCGACCGCCCCGGCGGCGGGCCCCATTTCGTCGACCTCGACGACGCGCGCACCGGCTTCGCGGTGCAGGACCTGTGGATGCTGCTGTCCGGTGACCGCGCGCAGCGCACCGCGCAGCTGTCGGGCCTGCTCGACGGCTACGAGCAGTTCCGCGAGTTCGACCGGCGCGAGCTGGCGCTGATCGAACCGCTGCGCACGCTGCGCCTCATCCACTACAGCGCCTGGCTGGCGCGGCGCTGGGAAGACCCGATCTTCCCGATCAACTTCCCGTGGTTCGGCTCCAGCGACTACTGGAAGGGGCAGATCCTCATGCTCGAGGAGCAGTGCGAGCAGATGGCGGAAGAGCCGCTCTACGCCTGATCTTCCTGCGTGGCGGCGAGGCTGTCGGCCACGCCCTCCAGCAGCCGCTCGACCAGCACGTTGGCCGGGCCGTTGCGCCAGATGCCGTAGGCCTCCGACTGCACCACCGCCCTGTCGAGCGGCCTGAACACCGCGCCGCGCAGGGCCGAATGCCGCATCGCCTGCGGCACCAGCGCCACGCCCAACCCCTGCGACACCCACGAGACCACCGCCAGCCAGTGGCGCACCTCGTGCCTCACCTCGGGCAGGAAGCCCGCGTCGGCGCAGATGCTCAGGATGCGCTCGTGGTAGTCGGGCGAGACCTCGCGGGAGAACAGCACGAAGGGCTGCTCGCGCAGGTCGGCCGGTGCCAGTACCCGCTTGCGCGCCAGCGCATGGCCGGCGGGCAGGCAGGCCACGAAGGGTTCGGACAGCAGCAGCCGGTGCTGCAGCTCGGGCGGCACGCGGTGCGTGTGGGCGAAGCCCAGGTCGAGCCGGTCGTTCATCAGCTCGGCGATCTGCATGCCCGAATTGAGCTCGCTCAGCGTGATGCGCACCGCCGGATGCTTCGCCTGGAAGGCGCGCAGCGCCTGCGGCAGGCCCCGGTAGAGCATCGCGCCGACGAAGCCGATGCGCAGCCGCCCGGCCGAACCCAGCGCCACGTCGCGCGCCTCGATGGCGGCCTCCTCGGCCTGCAGGAGCAGCCGGCGCGCCGAAACCCGCAGCGCCTCGCCAGCAGGCGTGAGCCGCACCTCCTTGCTGTTGCGCTCGAAGAGGCGCGCACCGACGTTGTCCTCGAGCTGGCGTATCGCCACCGACAGCGGCGGCTGCGAGATCGACAGCCGCCGCGCCGCGCGCCCGAAGTGCAGCTCCTCGGCGAGCACGGAGAAGTAGCGCAGGTGCCGCAGTTCCATGGATAGTCAGATCGAATCGAACAAGACCAAATCGATATTAGACACGGATCGTTGCGGCTCCAACAATGCGCCAAACAAGGAACCCCAGGAGACAACGCGCATGTCCGCAGAGCACGCCCATCCGATCCCCGACCGCCACGGCCAGAACCTGTTCACCACCGACGCCGAGCTGCACGCCCTGCTCGCGCTCTACCTGCCCGAAGACCTGCGCCGCCACATGCAGCCGCACTTCGAGCGCCTGGGCGGCCTCGCAGGCGGCCTGATCGACGAACTGGCCGGCACCGCCGACCGCAACCCGCCCGTGCTGAAGCAGCGCACGCGCACCGGCCTGGACGAACAGAAGATCGTCAAGCACCCCGCCTACGTGGAGATGGAACGCCTCGCGCTCGCCGAATTCGGCCTCGCCGCCATCTCGCACCGCGACGACACGCTGGGCTGGAAGGGCAGGATGCCGCCGCTGGTCAAGTACGTGCTGACCTACCTGTTCGTGCAGGCGGAGTTCGGCCTGTGCTGCCCGGTGTCGATGACCGACTCGCTCACGCGCACGCTGAAGAAGTTCGGCAGCCCGGAGCTGGTCGCGAAGTACCTGCCGCGCCTCACCTCGCTGGACTTCGACGAACTCGCCCAGGGCGCGATGTTCATGACCGAGCAGGCCGCCGGCTCCGACATCGCCGCCACCGCCACCATGGCCCGCCGCGAATCGGACGGCAGCTGGCGCCTCACGGGCGACAAGTGGTTCTGCTCGAACCCCGACGCCGACTTCGCGATGGTGCTCGCGCGCGCCGACGACGGGCCGCAGGGCATGAAGGGCGTGTCGCTGTTCCTGCTGCCGCGCCGGCTGGACGACGGCAGCCCCAACAGCTACCGCATCATCCGGCTGAAGGACAAGCTCGGCACACGCTCGATGGCCAGCGGCGAGATCCGCCTCGAAGGCGCCACCGCCTGGCTGGTGGGCGAGGAAGGCCGCGGTTTCGTGCAGATGGCCGACATGGTCAACAACTCCCGCCTGTCGAACGGCGTGCGCGCCGCCGGCCTGATGCGCCGCGCGGTGGCCGAGGCCGAGTTCATCGCATCCGAACGCCGCGCCTTCGGCCGCACGCTGGAGCAGATGCCGCTGATGCAGCGCCAGCTCGACAAGCTGCGCCTGCCCTCCGAACAGGCCCGCACCATGGTGTGCCAGACGGCGCTGGCGCTCGCGCGTTCCGACGCCGGCGAGCCCGATGCCTATGCGCTGCTGCGCATCCTCACGCCGCTCATCAAGTTCCGCGCCTGCCGCGATGCGCGCAAGGTCACGGGCGACGCGATGGAGGTGCGCGGCGGCTGCGGCTACATCGAGGAATGGAGCGACGCCCGGCTCGTGCGCGACGCGCACCTGGGCTCGATCTGGGAAGGCACGAGCAACATCGTGGCGCTGGACGTGATCCGCGCGGTGAAGCGCGAGGGCTCGCTGCCGGTGCTGCGCGCGCATTGCGCGAAGCTGCTCGACGACGCGGCGCTCGCCCCCGGTTTCGACAAGTCGCTGCGCAGCGCGCTCGACCGCGCCGCCGCGCTCACCGAGACGGCCGCGCGCGAAGGCGGCGACGTGCTCGCGCGCCAGGCCGCCTCCGCCCTCTATCACTGCACCAGCGCCATCGCGATGGCCTGGGAGGCCTCGCGCGGCGGCTCGGCAGCGCGCCTGCGCTGGGCGCAGCTGGTGCTGCTGCACCGGGTGCTGCCGCGCGATCCGCTCTCGTCCGACGCGATGCCTGCGGACTGGAACGCGGCAGCCGTTTCGCCCACGGCCGTGCACGCCTGAGCTCTTTCCTTCATTCAAAAAATCGGAGACATCCCTTGAAACGCATCACCTTCCTGCTGGCCGCCTGTGCCACGCTGATGACTGCCATGCCCGCCGCGCAAGCGGCCGACGCCTTCCCCTCCAAGCCCCTGATGCTGGTCGTGCCCTTCCCGCCCGGCGGCCCGACCGACGCGATGGCGCGCACACTCGCCGCCGAGATGAAGGACCGCCTCGGCCAGCCCATGATCGTGGAGAACCGCGCAGGCGCCGGCGGCAACATCGGCGCCGAATACGTGGCGCGCGCCGAGGCCGACGGCCACACGCTGCTGTTCGGCACCTCGGGCCCGCTGGCCATCAACTCGAGCCTTTACCGCAAGATCAACTACGACCCGGTCAAGAGCTTCGCGCCGGTGATCCAGGTCGGCTACCTGCCCAACATCCTGGTGGTGAACCCGTCGCTGCCGGTGAAGAACGTGCAGGAGCTGGTGGCCTACGCGAAGACCAACCCCGGCAAGCTCAGCTATGCCTCGTCGGGCAACGGCGCCTCGTCGCACCTCGCGGGCGTGCTCTTCAATTCGGTGGCGGGCACCGACCTGCAGCACATTCCCTACAAGGGCACCGGCCCCGCGCTCAACGACCTGCTGGGCAACCAGGTCAGCATGACCTTCACCGACATCCTCACCGCGCTGCCCTACGTCAAGGCCGGCAAGCTGCGCGCGCTGGGCGTGGCCACCGTCGCGCGCTCGCAGGCGCTGCCGGAGGTGCCGACGATCTCGGAGCAGGGCTACAAGGGCTACGACGTGAGCGTGTTCTTCGGCATCGTCGCGCCGGCCGGCACGCCTGCCGATCGCGTGAACAAGCTCAACCATGCGTTCACGGAAGTGCTGAATTCGCCCAAGGTGAAGCAGATGTTCGCGGCCCAGGGTCTCGAAGTGCCTGCCGACACTTCGCCGCAGAAGCTCGGGCAGTTCATTGCTGGCGAGTCCGTGAAGTGGAAGGACGTCGTGAAGAAGTCGGGGGCGCAGCTCGACTGAGGCAGTCATCCGGGGAACGATCACGCCGACGGGGTGCCTTGCTCCGCGAATGTCCCCGGCCTGCGGCCTCTTCCTTTGTTTCGCTGCGCAAGGCACCCCATCGTCGTGATCGATGAGCGCTGCGCTCATGCGGCCGGCACCAGCAGAGCGTCCATGTGCACAGGGCGTCGGGTGCTCCCCGCAGCGAAACAAAGGAGGAGGGCCGCAGGCCCGGGGGACATTCGCGGAGGGGAGTACCCGGCGGCCTGTGCACGCGCCCCGCAAAGCAAAACACAGGAACAAGAAATGACGCAAGCTCCACAAGGCGCCCTCGCAGGCATCCGAGTCCTCGACATCTCCCGCATCCTCGGCGGCCCCTACTGCGGACAGATCCTCGGCGACCACGGCGCCGACGTGCTCAAGATCGAGCCGCCGCAGGGCGACGACACGCGCACCTGGGGCCCGCCCTTCAGGGAAGGCGTGGCCTCGTACTACCACGGGCTCAACCGCAACAAGCGCGTGCAGCACCTGGACTTCTCCACCGAGGAAGGCCGCGAGGCGCTGCTCGCACTGGTGGCCGAAGCCGACGTGCTGATCGAGAACTTCAAGACCGGCACCATGGAGCGCTGGGGCATCGGCTACGAGGAACTGTCGAAGCGCTTCCCGCGCCTGGTGTGGTGCCGCGTGTCGGGCTTCGGCGCCGACGGCCCGCTGGGTGGGCTGCCGGGCTACGACGCCGCCGTGCAGGCCATGACCGGCATCATGAGCATCAACGGCGAGGCCGACGGCGGTCCGCTGCGCGTCGGCCTGCCGGTGGTCGACATGGTGACCGGCCTCAACGCGGTGATCGGCGTGCTGCTCGCGCTGCAGGAACGCAACCGCAGCGGGCGCGGCCAGTTCGTGGAGGCGGCGCTGTACGACAGCGGCCTCTCGCTGCTGCATCCGCACGCCGCCAACTGGTTCATGGACGGCACCGAGCCGCGCCGCACCGGCAACGCGCATCCGAACATCTATCCCTACGACGCGCTGGCCACCGGCACCGACCCCGTGTTCGTCGCCGTGGGCAACGACCGGCAGTTCGCGAGCATGTGCCGCTGCATCGGCGTGCCCGAACTCGCGGACGATCCGCTCTTTCGCACGGCCGGCGCGCGCTCGGTGCACCGCGCGCAACTCAAGCAGCGGCTCGAGGCCGCGATGGCGGCATTCGATGGCCGCACGCTGGTCGATGAATTGATGGCCGCGGGCGTGCCCGCCGCGCCCGTGCTGCCGGTCGATGCCGCGCTGCAGCATCCGCACACGCAGCACCGCGAGATGGTGGTGGAGATGCCCGGCGGCTATCGCGGCATCGGCGCGCCGGTGAAGCTCAGCCGCACGCCGGCGAGCTACCGGCATGCGCCGCTCACGCCCGGCGACGCCTTCCTCGCGCAGGACCAGGACTCAGCCCAGCCGCAGTGACGACCGGCCGCGGCCGATGCCGTAGTAGGCGATGCCCGCCGACTCGACCTCCGCGGCGTCGTACGCATTGCGGCCATCGAAGATGACCGCAGCGCGCAGCTCTTTCGCAATGTGCGCGAAATCGGGGCGCCGGAACTCGTCCCACTCGGTGACGAGCGCCAGCGCATCGGCGCCCTGCAGTGCTTCGGGCGCCGTGGCGCACCAGCGCAGGTCCTCGCGATCGCCGAGGAGGTCGCGCGCGTTCGGCATCGCCGCGGGGTCGTAGACCTGCACGCGCGCACCGGCCGCCCACAGCCGCTGCAGCAGCACCAGGCTGGGCGCGTCGCGCATGTCGTCGGTATCGGGCTTGAAGGCCAGGCCCCACACCGCGACGGTCTTGCCGGCGATGCGGCCGCCGAAGTGGTGCGTCATCAGGTCGAAGAGGCGGCCCTTCTGCTCGTGGTTCGTGGCCTCGACCGCGGCAAGGATGCGCAGCGCGTGGCCGCCGCGGTCGGCCGCATGCACCAGCGCCCGCACATCCTTCGCGAGGCAGGAGCCGCCATAGCCCGCGCCGGCCTGCAGGAAGTCGGGCCCGATGCGCCGGTCTGCGCCGATGCCGCGCCGCACCGCCTCGATGTCGGCACCCGCCAGTTCGGCCACGCGGGCCATCTCGTTCATGAAGCTGATGCGGGTGGCGAGCATCGCGTTGGCCGCGTACTTGGTGAGCTCGGCCGAGCGGCGGTCCATCACCAGCAGCTGCATCTGCGGGTCCTGGATGAAGGGCGCGTAGAGCCGGGTCAACAGCTCGACGGCCCATGGGTCCTCGCTGCCGATCACCACGCGGTCGGGCTGGCGGCAGTCGCGCACCGCCGAGCCTTCGCGCAGGAACTCGGGGTTCACCGCCACGGCGATGCGGTGCCGCACGCCGCGCTGCGCGAGTTCGCCGCCCAGCACGGCCTCGACCTGCGCGGCCGTGCCCACGGGCGCGGTCGATTTGCAGACCACCAGTGCGTCGCGATCGCGATGCCGTCCGATGGCGGCGGCCACCGCGATCACGTGCCGCAGGTCGACCCGCCCCTGCGCATCGGCCGGCGTGTTCACCACGATGAAGAGCAGATCGCCGTGCGCGCAGGCCGCGCGCTCGTCGTCCGTGAATCGCAGGGTGCCGGCGGCGATGCCCGAGGCCACCAGCGCCTCCAGGCTCGGCTCGTGCAGCGGCATCAGGCCGCGCTGCAGCCCCTCGATGCGCGCCAGGTCCGCGTCCGCGCACAGCACCTCGTGGCCGGCCTCGGCCAGGCAGGCCGCGAAGCTCAGGCCCACGTAGCCCGCGCCGAAGATGCTCACCTTCATGGCCGGCCCCATGGCATGCGGCACTGGTGGCGGGCGCGGTTGTGCGATAAAAGCAGGATGCAAGCCTTCAAAACGATGTCCGGACAGGAAAATTCGATGATGCCCGATCAAGTTGCCGCGCGTTGCGCTCTGGTCCTGGAGACCAACAACCTGCGCGGCGGAGCCGATGCCGAGGCCAGGGCCGGTGCCAGCCTGCAGCGCCTGGTCGCCCTGCTGGGCAGGCAGAAGCTGCCGCTCGCCGCGCTCGCGCAGGTGGTCATCACGCACGACGGCCTGAGCCCGGCCACCTGCGAGGCCGTGAGCGCGCTCGCAGGCCGCCCGGTCGACTTCGTACGCATCGACGCGAGCACCGGCTACTACGACGCCAAGAACGCGGGCTTCGCGGCCACCGACGCGCAGCGCTGCACGCACGTGGTGTTCGCCGACGCCGACTGCCTGCCCGACGACGACTGGCTGCTTCAGATGCTGCTGCCCTTCACCAGGGGCGCCGAAGCGCCAGCCGTGGTGGCCGGGCGCACCAGCTATGCAGCCAGCGTGGTGGGCACCGCGCTCACCACCATCGACTTCATGTACTTCCCCAACGCCGACCACGCCGGCGCCACGAGCAACTTCTACGCGAACAACGTGGCCTTCCGCCGCGACGTGTTCGAGCAGCACAGCTACCAGGCGCTCGACGGCGTCTACCGCGCGCACTGCCAGGTGCTCGGCATGCGGCTGAAGGCGGCGGGCGTGCCCATCCATTACGCGGCCGCGGCCCACACCGAGCACCGCCTGCCCGACACCCGCGCCGAGGCGCTGAAGCTGCGCTGGATGCGTGGGCAGGACACCTACTCGCTCACGCCGCACCTGCTGCGCAGCTACGTGTCGCCGCGCTGGCAGTGGCTCGCGCGCAGCGGTCCGATCGGGCCGCTGGCGGTGCTGTTCACGCGGCTGGGCTTCAGCATGAAGGCGCTCAACCATCAAGACCTGCCGCCGCTGCGCGGCCTGCGCTGGCTCGCGGGCGTAGCGCTCATCCTGGGTTTCTCGGCCATCGACATGCTGGGCGCGTTCGCGCGCGGCATCGGCTGGCACACGACCGGGCGCACCCACGCGGATGCGCAGGCGCTGTCGTATCACCGGCCCTGATCGAGCCCTGCTCCTTTCCCTTTCCGCAGAAGAAGAACGAACAAAGACCATGCGCAACCTCCCTTCACCTGCCGTTCGCCGAGCGGCACTGGGCCTCGCGCTCGCCGGCGCCTGCGCGCTGGCCGGCGCCGCCGACTTCGCCGGCCGCGGCGTCTTCAACTTCAAGTCCGACGCCGGCTGCCCCTTCGCAGCGCTCGCGGGTGGCGGCAGCGAGTGCAACCGCCTCGCGCTGGACGACGCCGACACCCACGCCGCGCTCGACCCAGCGGCCCACACCATCCGCTTCGCCAGCACCCGCAGCTACCCCGAGAAGACCATCGTCGGCGACGTGCTGCTGCAGGGCTCCGGCCGCGCGCGCGACGGCCAGCGCGTGCCGCTGACCTTCCATGCGCTGCTGAGCCGCTCGGGCAGCGAGTGGTCGGTCAGCAGCCATGCCCATTCGCCGGTGAGCGGCGAGTTCGACGACATCCGCATCGATCCGTACAAGGTGACGGTGAACGAGCCCGGCAGCGAGCGCGTGATGCTCACCGCCGAGCAGATCGTCGAGGCGCTGGCGAAGCCCTCGCTGGCCGCGCGGCTGGCCAACGTGTTCGTGCAGGTGGACGACAACCGTGCCGATGGCGCGCGGGACGCCGACATCACCATCGGCCTCGGCCTGAGCCGGGCCTCCAAGTCGGTGGCGCGCGCGCGTTTCCGCGCGCCGGGCGCCAAGGGCCGCGACCTGGCCGAGGCGATGCGGCAGGGCAACTGGACGCTCGAGCTGCAGGCGCTCAGCAGCAAGATCCCGCGCCAGGTGATCCAGCGCGACATGTTCCTCTACGGGCTCGAATCGCAGCCTCTGCTGCAGCCCCTGCTGCAGCGCGGCTTCCGCAAGAACGAGAAGCTGCTGCTGGGCGCCGCCGACGGCAAGGGCTACATCCGCTACGACGGCCAGCAGCGTGAGTTCGCGGGCGCCGACGCGGCCGCGCGCGCATTCCTGCAGGACAGCTTCATCGGGCTGGTGCTGGGCTGGCAACAGCAACAGCCGCCGCAACCGGTGAAGACCAGGGCCGATGGCCGCTGACCCCACGCCTGGCAACCCGGCCGGCACCGCGCCCGGCTTCGAGTGCCTCTCGCCGCCGCGACTGCGCGGCTGGCCCGCGCTGCAGGCCCGGCTGGTGCACCACGTCAAGCGCGCCGCGCTGCGGCAGCTGCATGCGAGCAACGACGGAGAGATGCTGCTGCTGCGCTTCTACCTCGTGGGCGAGGAATCGTCGGAGCAGGCGCTGCAGCGCGAGCTGCGCATCGCGCCGCCCGAATGGCTGGCACGCCAGCTCGACCAGCACCTGGCCGACGAGCAGCTGCATGCGCGCCTGTTCGCACAGGCCATCGTCGAGCGCGGGGGCAGCGCGCAGGCCGCCGCATCGCCGGAGGAAGCGCCCAGGCCCGACTGGTTCAGCCGCCGCAAGCTCGCACGCTGGCAGGCGCTGATCCGCCGCCACGCGCCGCACTTCGCGCACGGCGGGCTGGTTCCCGCCTACGCCATCGGCCTTGCGGCCGAGCAGATGGCCTCGCGCATCCTGCAGCGCCACTGCGCGCTGATCGGCTCGCAGCACGCGCTGCATCCGCTGCTCGCGCGCGTGATGGCCGACGAGGACCGCCACATCCGCCTGTGCACCCGCACGCTGCAGCGCTGCGTGGCGCCGCATGAAGAGGCGCGGCTCGCGCAGCTGATGCGCGAGGTGCGCGACACCGAGCGCGGCTTCGGCGTGACGGGAGCTCTCGGCATGTGGCTCGCCGGCGTGGCGCTGCGCCTGCGCCCGGGCTCGGCGCCGCCGGTGCGGCACCACGCCTGAGCGATGCCGCCGCGCATCCTGTACCTCGCGACCGCGGACGCGCGCGGCCACCTCATGCGCGCGCAGCTGCTCACGCATGCGCTGCGCGAGGCCGGTGCGCAGGTGCGCGTGCTCACCACCTCCGACGAGGGCGCGCGCTTCCTCGCCGGTTTCGGCATCGACGCGCCGGTGCTCTCGCGCCACTACGCGGTGCAGTTCGACACGCAGCAGAACATGCTGCGCCGCGAGACCGACCGCAACGTGGCGCTGTACATGTTCAGGCCCGAACGCATGCTGCGCGACGTGTGGCGCCTGCGCGCGCACTTCCGCGATGCCGACCTGGTGGTGAACGACTCCTTCCACCCCGCGCTGCTGCTGATGGGCTGGCTGCCCTTGTGGAGGCGCAAGGTGGTGCACGTGTACGGCGCGAGCCTGCGGCATGCGCTGGAGACCAACTTCGGCGGACGCATGCCGGGCTTCGTCGCCCGTCTGTTCGGCCGCATCGTGGCCTGGCAGATCGACCGCAGCCTCGCGCGCATCGAGCACGACTTCGCCTACGGCGAGCACCGGCACGACGAACGCGGCCGTCACCGGCTGGCCACGCCGGTGGCCGTGGTCGACGCGGTGGACAGGGGCGATGCGACGCAGCATCGTGTCGCGGCCGTCTACCTCAACCCGCACTTCCAGGAACCGGCGCTGGCCGACGGGCTGGAGCAGGGCCTCGCCGACGCCGGCGTGCCCGCGCACCTCGTCGGCGAAGGCTATGCGCACCGCCCGCACTGGCACGCGCGCGACGAGCACTGGATCGAGGCGGCCGCGCACAGCGCCTTCATCGTCTCGGCACCGGGCATGGCGGCGCTGTCGATCGCGGCGGTCTACCGCAGGCCGATCCTGCTGCTGCTCACCGACCAGCCCGAGCAGGCGATCAACGCGGGCCGCGCGGCGCAGCTCGGGCTGGCGCACCGCGTGGTGGTGTGGCGCGGCGACGCGCCGAAGTTCGCACGGGCCGTGGCGGGCGCGGCCCAGGAACTGCTCGCGGCGACGGCCGATGACGCGGTGCGCACTGCCGACGGCCGGCAGGCGGCCATCGAGCGGCTACAGCACTGGGTCGTGCTGCTGCACGGGCTTGCGGCGTCGAACGCGCAGCGATAGGCGGCCGTCAGCCCTGCGCCTGCGGGCGGGCTTCGACGACGAAGGCCTGCAGCTCGGCCAGCCGGCCATCGCGAAAGCGCCAGACATCGCAGTACGCATGGCGGGTCGCCTTGCCGGTTTCGTCCTTCAGCGTGATCTCTCCGAGGGCCGCGAGAAAGTCGCCGTCGGCGATCAGGCGGTGCACCTCGAACCGGGGTGGCTCCAGGTAGGCGGTCGCCATCCATTCGCGCACCGCCTGCTTGCCGTCGAGGGTTCTGTCGCCGACGAAGGTCCACTTCGTGTCGTCGGTGCAGAACGCGAGAAATCCTTCGTGGTCGCCTTGGGCGATGGCGGCATTGGCCTTCTCGAGGATTGCCTTGTGGGTCTCGGACATCCGGAACTCTCCTGTGTTCGTGCGGCGCATGCGAATGCACGCGTGCCGGCGAAGTCCAATTTCCGTCGGTCCGGCTCTGCCGGCTGCCAGCCTGCCTGCAGCGAGGGCGTCAGTCTTCGGCTCGTGGGCTCCGGCTGCCCAGGCAAGCGCACGCGGCGGAAGGCTACTTGCGTCAGCCTGCGATTCCGCGCGCCGAATCAATCAGCGCACGGAACCTCCTGGCCATCGCGCGCACCGGATGCAGCTCGGGCCATCGCACCGCCTTCGCCTTCGGCGGCGCGGAGATCACGCCCCGGCCCATGCGCAGCGACACCTGCAGCTTCCTGATCGTGAAGGCCGGAGGCGCCGCGCGCCTGCGCATCGGGCCGCCGCGCACACCGGTACCGGCCACGACGAACTGCAGCACCAGGCATTTGCGGCCCGCGGCCGGTTCGACCTCGAACACCAGGCTGCGCCGCCGTGCGCCGGTCGTCTGCTGGCTTGGCAGCACCATCCCGTCGAACATCGCGTGCACGCTGGTGGACCTGGCGTTGCCGCGATAGTCGACGCGCACCTCCACGCGGTAGGGCTGCCGATGCGACAGCGATTGCACGCAGGCCTGTGACGGCGCCGACAGCGCGGGCAGCGGCACCACGAGGCAGGCAAGTTCCCCCTCGCTGCGCGCGCCCTCGCCGTCGAAGCCCGACCAGCCATGGCTCAGCCAGCCCGTCGCGGGGCTGCCGGGCCGGAACAGGTAGGGGCGGCCCAACTGGAGCTCGGCCACGGCGGGCAGGCCGGCGGCCTGGTCGTCGAGGCCCCAGCGCGTGAGGAAGGCGCGGTCGATGGCCGTGGAGGGCCAGGCCGCGAAGCTGCGCACGGCGTCGACGGCGGTGCCTTCTTCTTCCATGCCGCAGGCGGCTGCCATGAAGTCCTTCGATCCCAGATCCGCGCCCACCGGTATCCAGCCCGAGCAGGCGGCGGGCAGCAGTTCGCCCGCGTTGCGGTCGGCGCGGATCAGCGCGTGGGCGGGCTTGCGGAAGTAGCGCGCCTCGGTCAGGACGCTGGAAGACAGGCTGGCCGCGAAATGCACATTGCCCGCCGACAGAAGCGCATAGGTGTTCTCGCGCGTCCATGCCACGTTGGGAATGGCGCGCGCGATGGGCGCCAGGTCGTGCAGCGCGGGCTCGTACGGATGCGGCTTGACCACCAGCAGGTCCACGCCCCGGGCCAGCTCGCGCAGCGGCGCGATCACGCTGGCCGGGTGCATGGTGCGGCCGCCGCTGACGAGCGACAGGTCCACCAGGCTCTGGCCGAAGAAGAGGCCCACGCGCAGCCTCGCGTCGAAGAGCGACCCGGCTCCGTGGCGCGCGAAGCGGCCCTTGAGCGCGCTCGCGTGGTTCCAGAACAGCTCCTCGTCCACCCGGCGTGCCAGAAGCGCGGCTTCGATGGCGGGGTCGTTGGTGCGCGCGCAGAAGTGCAGGTGCTCGGTGAAGCGGCGCGGATCGATCTCGATGTCGAGGTAGCTGGCGCCGCAGGTGTCGATGCAGCGCTGCTGCGCGGGCGTGAGGCCCCAGCCGATCACCAGGCAGCCGGGGCCGAAGGCCGGCATGCCGTCGCGGCCGGCCAGCGGCGCGAGGTCGGTCACGCAGGCGCGCGCCCAGCCGGCGGGCGTGCAGGGCAGCTCCAGCCGGTCCATGAGGCGCGCGACGTCGATGCGCCCGCCCTCGGACATCGGCGCGACCTCGCTCGCGGGCAGGCCCAGGCGGCCCAGCGCGGAGTCGAAGAAGCCTCGAAGGAAGCGCCGGTTGGCGACGTGGTACTGGAGCCCGTTGGCGGAAGAACGGAAGAAATCGTCGGCGAAGACGACGTGATGGAACCGGCGGGTGGTCATGGGCCCCGCCAATCTAGGCAGGCCGTCTTAGCCCGGCGTGAGCAAGGCGCGGTGCTTCGGCAAAGTTGCCGTAAAGGCGGCGTCCTAGTCCAGCGAAAGGTTCAGGTCGCGGATCAGCGGATGCCACCGCGCCGACTCGCCCTGCAGCAGCGCCGCGAAGCGCGAGGGCGTGTCGCCCGCGGGCTCCACGCCGTACTCGGACAGCCGGCGCTGCACCGCGGGGTTGTGGATGGCGCTGGCGACCGACTGCTGCAGCCGCGAGACGATCTCGCCCGGCGTGTTGGCGGGCACCACCAGGCCCATGAGCGCGGCGGCCTCGACGCGCGGCAGGCCGATCTCGGCGAAGGTGGGCACGCGCGGCAGCTGCGCGAGGCGCGAGGGGTTCGCCACCGCCAGCGGGCGCAGCCTGCCGCTCTGGATGAAACGGCGCGAGGCGGCCAGGTCGCACATCATCACCGGCAGCTGGCCGCCGGCCACGTCGGCGACCGCGGCCGCGGCGCTGCGGTAGGGCACGTGCACCATCTCCAGCCCGGCCTCGCGTTCGAGCAGTTCCATCGACAGGTGCTGCGGGCTGCCGGTGCCGGCCGAGGCGTAGCTGACCTTGCCGGGGAAGGCGCGCGCGTCGTCGATGAAGGCCTGTGCGTCCTTCACTCCGCTGGCCGGCCCCACCAGCAGCACCATCGGCAGTCGCCCGAGCAGGGTGACGGGCGCGAAGTCGCGCGAGGGGTTGTAGCTGAGGTTGCGGTACAGCGCCGGGTTGAACACCAGCGTGCCGCTGTCCGCCGACAGCAGCGTGTAGCCGTCGGCCGGAGCACGCGCGGCCTCGATGGCGCCCAGCGCGGTGTTGCCGCCGGCCCGGTTCTCGATGCTCACCGACTGTCCCCAGTCGATGGCGAGCTGCGCGCCGATGGTGCGCGCGACGATGTCGGTGCCCGCGCCGGCCTGGTAGGGCACGATCCAGCGGATCGACCTGGAGGGATAGGCGAACTGCGCCTTCGCCGCGCGCGGCAGCCACGGTGCGGCCGCAAGCGCGGTCATGGCCAGGAGTTGCTGCAGAAGCGGTCGGCGGCTTGTCATGGAAGGGCGGACGGGTTCTGCGCCATGGTAGTGGCATCGCCGCCGGCCCGGGCGTTCGCATGCCGCGAGGCCACATGGGCCGAGCGGGGATGCGGGGCGATCAGGAAGAAGTCAGGGCGCGACCGGATTGCCCGGCGTGCCGGCCTCGCGGGCCGCTGCCGCGGCGGCGGCCACGGCCGGCGTGCGGTAGGTGACGTTGACGGCGGGTGCGGCTGCGGTCGCCGCCTGGGCGACGGGTGCAGCCGGCTCCGGCGGCGGTCGCGTGATCTTGACCAGCGGCGCCCTCCTGGAGGGAGCCGGCGCCGCAGCCACCGGCTTCGGGGGGACGACGGGTGCCACGGGCGTGAAGGGAGCCTCGGGTGTCGAGTAGTACTGCACGGGGGCGGGCGCAGCGGCGGCGGAAGAGGCGACAGGCGTGCCGGTCGGGGAAGCGCCCGATGAAGGAGCGGCTGGCGCAGCCGAAGCCACAGTGCCGGCCGCCGCGGCCGGCGCAACGGGCGCTCCAGGAGCTGCCGGAGTTCCAGGAGCCGCCGGTGCGGCCTTGGGGTCGTAGAGCACGGCCCCCTTGCTCACGCCGGTGCGCACCGGCCCCACGCCGACGCCCACGCCGGCCGAGCCCGACACCTGCCCGCCGTTGTTCACGGCGACGCCCGCGCCCAGCGGGCCGAAGCCGGTGTTGAGCCCCACGGAGAAATTGCCGTCTTTCGTGGCGCCGAGCCCCAGCGAGAGCCCGGGCACCAGCGGAATGCCGACGTGGTAGTGGGAACAGCCGCCCGCCAGGAGCAGCAGCATCGCCGCCGGAACGACGGCCGCTGCCCGGATGACGCGCGGCCGGCCGTTCACACCAGCAGCGCGTTGACGCGCCTCACGTAGGCCGCCGGGTCCGCCGGCAGGCCGCCTTCGGCCAGCAGGGCCTGGTCGAACAGGATGTTGGCCAGGTCGTCGAAGTGCGAGGAGCCCTCGAGCTTCTTCACCAGCGGATGCTCGGCGTTGACTTCGAGCACCGGCTTCAGGTCGGGCGCGGGCTGGCCGGCCTGCTTGAGCATGCGCGCGAGCTGCGTGCTCATGCCGCCGTCCTGCACCACGAGGCAGGCGGGCGAATCGACCAGGCGCGTGGTCACGCGCACGTCCTCGGCCTTGTCCTTGAGCGCTTCCTTGAGCTTCTCGAGCATCGGCTTGAACGACTCGGCGGCTTCCTCGGCGGCCTTCTTCTCGGCCTCGTCCTGCAGCTTGCCGAGGTCGACCGCGCCCTTGGCCACGCTCTGCAGCGGCGTGCCGTCGAACTCGTTGAGGTAGTTCAGCGCCCACTCGTCCACGCGGTCGGTCATCAGCAGCACCTCGATGCCCTTCTTCTTGAAGACCTCGAGCTGCGGGCTGTTCCTGGCGGCGGCGAGCGTGTCGGCCGTGATGTAGTAGATGGCGTCCTGGCCTTCCTTCATGCGGGCCTTGTAGTCCGCGAAGCTCACGCTCACCGAGTCGGTGGTGGTGGAGGCGTAGCGCAGCAGCTTGGCGATGCGATCGCGGTTGGCGAAGTCCTCGCCCAGGCCTTCCTTGAGCACCGCGCCGAACTCGGCGTAGAACTTGGCGTACTTGCCCGATTCGTCGGCCGCGGCAGCGGCGGTCTCGGCGGCGGTGGGCGCGTTCTTGTCGACCACGTCGGTCACGCCTTCGGTCGGCTCGGGGGCCGGCACCGATTCGCCGGAGCCCACGTCGATCCTGCCCTCGCCGCTCTCGGGCGAGGTCTTCTGCTTCTTGGCCAGGTCTTCCAGCATGCCGAGCACGCGCTTGGTGCTGCCCTCGCGGATCGCCTTCACGTCGCGGCTTTCCTGCAGCAGCTCGCGGCTCACGTTCAGCGGCAGGTCGGCCGAGTCGATCACGCCCTTGACGAAGCGCAGGTAGCTGGGCATCAGCGCATCGGCGTCGTCCATGATGAAGACGCGCTTGACGTAGAGCTTCACGCCCGCGCTCTTGTCACGGTTCCACAGGTCGAAGGGCGCCTTGGCCGGGATGTACAGCAGCTGCGTGTACTCGGTGCTGCCTTCCACGCGGTTGTGGCTCCATGCGAGCGGGGCCTCGTAGTCGTGGCTGATGCTCTTGTAGAACTCCTCGTACTGCTCGGGGGTGATGTCCTTCTTGGGGCGGCTCCACAGGGCGTTGGCCTTGTTGACGGTCTCCCATTCGCCGGTCTTCACCATGTCGCCGGGCTGGTCGTTCTCGCCGTCCTTCCACTCTTCCTTCTCCATGAGGATGGGCAGGGAGATGTGGTCGGAGTACTTGCCGACGATCTGCTTGAGCTTCCAGGCGTTGAGGAACTCGTCGGCATCCTCGCGCAGGTGCAGCGTGATGCTGGTGCCGCGCTCGGGGCGGGTGATGTCGGTCACCTCGAAGTCGCCGGCGCCGCCGCTCACCCAGCGCACGCCCTGGTCGGCCGGAAGGCCCGCGCGGCGCGATTCGACCGTGATCTTGTCGGCCACAATGAAGCCCGAGTAGAAGCCCACGCCGAACTGGCCGATGAGCTGCGCGTCGGCCTTCTGGTCGCCGCTCAACTTGCTCATGAAGTCCTTGGTGCCGCTCTTGGCGATGGTGCCGAGGTTGTCGATCGCCTCCTGGCGCGACAGGCCGATGCCCTTGTCGGTGATGGTGATGGTGCGCGCGGCCTTGTCGAAGCTCAGGCGCACGTCGAGGTCGGACTGGCCTTCGTACAGCTCGGGATGGTCGAGGGCCTCGAAGCGCAGCTTGTCGCAGGCGTCCGATGCGTTCGAGATCAGCTCGCGCAGGAAGATTTCCTTGTTCGAGTAGAGCGCATGGGTGACCAGATGCAGCAGCTGTGCGACTTCGGCCTGGAACGGAAGTTTGGTTTTGGAGGAATCAGCCATGGAAAAAGATATGTCGAATCCAAAAAATTCTAAGTCGGGCACGGCACCGAAGGGGCGATGCCCTGCCAACGTCGTGAAATGGGGCAACTTTTGCCATTCTCAAGGGCAGAAAGAGGCCGAATGACCAGCCCCCGGCCTCGTCCCCGGGAGCCACCGCCCCCTGTTCGCATCCGGCATCCCGACGGATCTATCTGGGCAGCGACTCCACCTCCCGCGTCCAGCGGTCGATGATGCGCTTGCGCTCGGCCGCCTTGCCGTACTTCTCGAAGTCGTACCGGATGAGCTTCACGTCGGCCATCGACGGGATGCGCGGGTCGGGCTTGAAGGTCTTGTTGGCCGGCGACTGCAGGCTGCCCGCCTTGCCGCCGATGGCCTGGCCCGCAGGGCTCATCAGCCAGTCGTAGTAGCGCTTCGCGTTCTCCTTGTTGCGCGCGCCCTTCACCAGTGCGATGCCGCCGATCTCGTAGCCCGTGCCCTCGCAGGGAGCGGCGGTCTTCACGGGAAATTTGTCGTAGCGCCAGCGTTCGAAGCCGAAGATGAAGCTCACGCCGATGGCCACCTCGCCCTTGGCGACGTTGGGCGCCTGCGCCTGGCCGCTGCGGGTGTAGCTGGTGACGTTGCGGTGCAGCTTCTTCAGGTATTCGAAGGCCTGGTCCTCGCCCATCTGCTGCACCAGGCCCGCGATGATGGTGTAGGCCGTGCCGCTGGTGGCAGGGTGCGAGATCTCGATCTCGCCCTTGTACTCGGGCTTGATCAGGTCGGCCCAGCACTTGGGCTCGGGCAGCTTCTTCTTTTTCAGCACGTCGGTGTTGAAGCCGAAGCCGATGGCGCTGGTGTAGAAGCCGCCCACCATGTTCTGCGAGAGCGCGTACTGACGCACCGCCCAGTCGTGCAGGTCGTTGATGTAGGCCGGACGGTAGGGCTCCAGCAGCCCCTGCTCCGCCGCCTGCAGGAACGGATCGCCGGTGCCGCCCCACCAGATGTCGGTCTTGGGGTTGGCCGCTTCCGCGCGCAGCTGGGCGCCGATCTCGCCGGTGCCCTTGTGGGCCTGCTGCACCTTGATGCCGGTCTCTCGCGTGAAGGCCGCGGCGGCGGCCTCGCACCAGCCGGCGTCGGTGCTGCACAGCGCGTTGACCGTACCCTGGGCCGCGGCGTTCGGCGCGGCCAGAAGAAATGCCGCGGCAATGCCCGCGGCGGTGGCGATGTGCCGGATGGCGAATGGGCGCATGCGCGGATCTCCTCGTCGTCTTTGTCGGAAGGCGCAGGATAGCGCCGCTTCTCAGCGCGCGGCCAGCAGCGGCGGCAGGTGCTCGGCCAGCCAGTCGATCACCACGCGCGTCTTCAGCGGCAGGTAGCGGCTGCGCGGGCGGATCAGGTTCAGCTCGAAGCCGAAGGGCCGCGGCTCGTCGAACACGCGCACCAGCGTGCCGGCCGCGAGCGCATCGGCCGCCAGCCACGCCGGCAGCCGCGCGAGGCCCATGCCGCCGATGGCCGCCTCCAGCAGCACCTCGGCGCTGTCGCAGCGCAGCCGCGAGGGCGGCGTCACCTCGACGAGACGGCCCTCGGCGTCGTGGAAGCGCCAGGACGACACCTGCCCGTCGCGCGCGTAGAGCACGGCCCCGTGTTGCTTCAGGTCGTCGATGCCGCCCGGATGCCCGTGCGCGGCCAGGTAGGCCGGCGAGGCGCACAGCGCCATCCACTGCATGCCGACCGGGCGCGCGACCAGCTCCGTGCTGTCGGCGAGCTCGCCGCTGCGGATGGCGAGGTCGAGCCCCTCCTCGGCCAGATCGACGCGCCGGTCGTTGAACGACAGCTCCAGCGACAGCTGCGGATGGCTGCGCGCCAGCGCCAGCAGCAGCGGCCCCACTTTCAGCCGGCCCAGCATCGCCGGCATGCTCAGCCGCACGAGGCCCGAGGCGGTGCTGCGCGCCACGTCGGCGATCGCCTCGGCCGCTTCGAGCTCGGCGAGCGCGCGGCGGCAGCGCTCGTAATAGCCGTGGCCTTCCTCGGTGAGGCTCTGGCTGCGCGTGGTGCGCAGGAAGAGCCGCGTGTCCAGCCGCGATTCGAGCCTCGCGATGCTCTTGGCGACCGCCGAGCGGGTGACGTGCAGCCGCTGGGCGGCCAGCGCGAAGCTGCCGGCTTCCACCGCCGCGACGAACTCTTCGATGCCTTGCAGACGCTGGCTCATTGGATACTTTCAGGCGCCATTGATCGGAAAATTATCCACCACCGGATATTCATGATCGTCAATAGCATGAAGGCTTCCGTTTTCCCTGGAGTCACTCATGCAAGAAAACCCCTCGCTGCGCCGCTGGCAGCTTCCCGAATTCGGCCGCGCCCATCTCGCACAGGCCGACGCCCCGCTGCCCGCACCGGGCGCGAACCAGATCCTCGTGAAGGTGGGCGCGGTGTCGCTCAACTACCGTGACCTGCTGATGATCCGCGACGGCATGGGCATGGCGATCGGCATGCCCTTCGTGCCGGGCTCCGACATGGCCGGCACCGTCGAAGCCGTGGGCCCGGGCGTCACGCGCTTCTCCGCGGGCGACCGCGTCGTCGGCACCTTCTGGGGCGGCTGGATCGACAGCCACTGGCCCGACGGCGCCACGCCGCTGGGCGGGCCCGGCGCCGGCATGCTGGCCTCGCACGTGCTGCTCGATGCCGGCTGGGCAGTGGCCGCGCCCGAGACGCTGAGCCTGGCCGAAGCCAGCACCCTGCCCTGCGCGGGCCTCACCGCGTGGTTCGCGCTGGTCGAGACCGGCGCGCTGCGCGCCGGCGAGACGGTGCTGATCCACGGCACCGGCGGCGTCGCGCTCTTCGGCCTGCAGATCGCACGGCTGCACGGCGCGCGAGCCATCGTGGTGACGGGCGGCGACGACCGCAAGCGCGCACAGGCCCTCGCGCTCGGCGCCGAGCACGTGCTCGCGCGCGACGGCGACTGGCCCGCCGAAGTGCGGCGCCTCACGCAGGGGCGCGGCGCCGACCACGTGCTCGAACTCGCGAGCGGGCCGAACCTCGACCGCTCATTGCAGGCCGTGAAGCAGGGCGGGCGCGTGTCGATCATCGGCATGCTCGGCGGCGAGACGCTGAGCGCGTCGTTCTACGCGATGGTGCTGGGCCGCGTCACGGTGCAGGGCATCGGCGTGGGCCACCGGCGCGCGCTCGAGGACCTGGTGCGCGCCGTCGACGCGAATGCGCTCAAGCCAGTGATCGCCGCGAGCTACGGCTTCGACGCGCTGCCCGATGCGCTCGACCACCTGGAGCGCGGCGCGTTCGGGAAGATCGTCGTGACGCTGTAAAAGATCACGAAATCCCGGCTTCCGCAGATGCAACGCAGTTGCGGCAGTGCACGAAAGCCGCGCGTTCCGTGAACAGGTTCCGTTAGCGCCGAAGACTTGCTCAAAGCCCTCATCCTGCGTTCCTAGAATCCGCCCGCGCATCGCCTGGCGGCCTGCGCTTTCTCATCAACTTCAGGATGGAGCGTCATGGAACACAGTACCTACAAGAAGTGGTCCGCCGAGTTCATTGGTACTTTCTGGCTCACGCTCGGAGGCTGCGGAAGCGCAGTCCTGGCGGCGGCCTTCCCGAATGTCGGCATCGGCCTGCTGGGCGTCTCGCTCGCCTTCGGCCTCACGGTGGTGACCGGGGCCTATGCACTGGGCCCGATCTCGGGCGGGCACTTCAATCCAGCCGTGTCCATCGGCCTCGCGGCCGCCGGCCGCTTCAAGGCCTCGCAGCTCGCGGGCTACATCGTGGCGCAGGTGCTGGGCGCCATCGCGGCGGCGGGCATTCTCTATCTCATCGCCACCGGCAAGCCGGGCGCCGACATCGGCGGCTTCGCCACCAACGGCTATGGCGAACACTCGCCCGGCAAGTACGGCCTCACGGCCGCGCTGCTGTGCGAAGTGGTGATGACGGCGGTGTTCCTCATCGTGATCCTCGGCGCCACCGCCCGGCGCGCGGCCGGCGGGTTCGCGGGGCTTGCGATCGGCCTGTGCCTCACGCTCATCCACCTGATCTCGATCCCGGTGACCAACACCTCGGTCAACCCGGCGCGCAGCACGGGACCGGCACTCTTCGGGCCGTCCCATGCGGTGTCGGAACTTTGGCTCTTCTGGGTGGCGCCCATCGCGGGCGCCATCATCGGCGCGGTGATCTACCGCGCACTGCTCGCCAACGGCAACGACGACTGATCGCAGCCGTCATCGCCGCAGCAGGATGCGGGCTCGCGCTCAGCTGCCGCTGCCCGACTTCACCATCGGCAGCGAAGTCGATTGGCCGATCGGCTCGGTGCCGGTCGGATGCGAGGCGGCATAGGCACCGGCCTGGATGTCGGCCACCGGCATCGTCGAACTCATCGCGGGTGCGCTGGTCGACTGGCCGACGGGCTCGGTGCCGCTCGGACGCGCGGCGGCCATCGCACCGGCCTGCACGTCGGGGTTCACCGGCGAATTCATCTGCAGCGGATGGAAGTCCGAACCGTCGGTGGTTTCGGCCGAAGCGGTGGCGGCGCCCACGGCTGCCAGCGCAGCAAGGGAACCGACGGCGAGAAGCTTGAAGGAAGTGCGCATGGTGTGTGTTCTCCTGATTGAATGAAGCAGGCTGTCTCCGGTCACATGCCATCGCGCGAACTGCGCGTGGCAGGACCTGAACGCACTCTAGGCACGCTGACTGAGTTGGATGTGAGCGAAGAGTTAGGCGCGAGTGAGGGGTGCGCCTTTTGCTGGAACTTTGGACCGCACCAGCCCCGTTCGCCGGCGTGCGGCTCCCTCCTCCGTCCGCTAGGCAGCTGACGCAGGCAGATGCACCCGTGCCATCAGGCCGGGCCCGTCGGTGCGATTGCGCAGCTCGATGCGCAGCCCATGCCGCTCCGCCGCGGTGCGCGCAATCGCCAGCCCCAGCCCGCTGCCGCCCGCTGCAGCTCCCGGCACGCGGAAGAACCGGTCGAACACGCGGTCGATGGCCTCCTTCGGAATGCCCGGGCCGTTGTCGAGCACGTCGACCACCGCATGGCCCTCGACCTTGTGCAGCTTCACGTCGACCACGCCGCCTTCGGGCGCGTAGCGCAGCGCGTTGTCGATCAGGTTGTCGAAGACGCTGCGCAGCTCCGCCGCGGGCGCGACCACCACGGCTGCGATGCTGCCCTCGAAGCCGACGTCCACGCGCCGCGCGTCGGCCAGCACCATCAGCTGGCTGACGCTGTCGCGCAGCAGCACCTCGATGTCGACGCGCTCGTTCGCGTTGCCTGCGCGCGGCGCGTCCTGCCGCGACAGGTGCAGCAGCTGCTCGATGAGATGCTGCGCGCGCGTGACGCCAGCTTCGAGCTGGTTGAAGCGTTCGGTGGCTTCGCCGGCCGGCACGTGCGCGCGCAGGTTCTCGATCTGCAGGCCGATGGCGGCCATCGGCGTGCGCAGTTCGTGCGCTGCGTCCTGCACGAAGCGCCGCTGCGTGGCGAAGGCGCTGCGCACGCGCGACAGCAGGTTGTTGAAGGCGCTCACCAGCGGCGCGATCTCGTCGGGCACGCGCGCGAGCGACAGCTCGGTGGGGCTGCGCTCGTCCTGAGAGGCCACGTCGCGGGCCACGGCACGCAGCGAGCGCGAGGCGGCCGACACGATGATCCACAGGATCAGCAGCGCCAGCGGCAGCAGCAGCGTGATCGGCAGGCCTTCGAGCAGCGCGCGGCGCAGGGCGCGGCGGCGGCGGTAGTCCTCGTTCTGCAGCACCTGCACCCGCGGCTGGTCGGCGCGCGAGCCGTGCTCGGCGGTGAACACGCGCCAGGCGGAACCCGCGTGCGTGCCGGTGTTCACGTCGCTGAAACCCGGCTGCGGCTGCAGCGGCACGGTGAGCACCGGCCACGAGGTGGCGCGCAGCGTGCCGCCGTCGGGGCTCCAGATCTGCACGATGAAGGCGCCGCGCGAGAACGCGGCCTCGCCGTCCATCGGGCGCGGCAGCTTCTGCGGATCGCTGCCCGCGTACGACTCGGCCACCAGGCGCATCTGGTCGTCGAGCGCGTTGTGCACGAGGTTGCCGTAGGCCACGAAAGAGAACCACGCCGTGAGCACAGCCGCGCCCAGGTGCAGCGTGATGAGCCACAGCAGCAGTTGCGTGCGCAGCGATCGCGGCCGCCACCAGCGGCCCTTGCCGCGAGAGCTTGCGTTCATCGGCAGGCCAGCCCGGCAGCCCGGCCCCGAAGTGCGCGAAGCCTGCGGGCGGGCATCATCATGCGGCGACGCGCCAGCCCAGGCCGCGCACGTTGCGGATCGCATCGGCGCCGAGCTTCCTGCGCATGCCGTGGATCAGCACGTCGATCGCGTTGCTGGTGACTTCCTCGCCCCAGCCGTAGATGCGGTTCTCGAGCTGCTCGCGCGAAAGAATGGCGCCGGGGCGCTCCAGCAGTGCGTGCAGCAGCGCGAACTCGCGCGCGGTGAGCGCCTCGCGCGCGCCGTTGACCACGACTTCGCGCGTGGTGAGATCGAGCTGCAGCGCGCCGCTGCCCACCAGCGAGTGCGCGGCACCGTCGCGGCGGCGCACCACGGCGCGCATGCGCGCGAGCAGCTCGCGGAATTCGAAGGGCTTGAGCAGGTAGTCGTCGGCGCCGAGGTCGAGGCTGTGGATGCGGTCGTCGAGACCGTCGCGCGCGGTGAGCACCAGCACCGGCGTGGCGTCGCCGCGTTCGCGGGCGCGGCGCAGCACCTCGGTGCCGTCCTGCTTCGGCAGGCCCAGATCGAGCAGCACGCACGTGTAGCCGCCGTCGCCCAGAGCGCTCTGCGCCAGTTCACCGTCGCGCACCCAGTCCGCTGACCAGCCCGCGCCCTCGAGCGCCTGCTTCAGGCTGCGCCCGATCATTTCATCGTCTTCCACCAACAGCACGCGCATCGCGGCGACTCCTTCGGCCGCAAGGTAGCACGCGACCGGGATGATCGGAAGAGCCTGCGCCGCGGCGCAGAGTAGGTGCGAATACTTAGGGCACGCTTAGGCGGCGGGCGCGCCGCGGGGTCAATGGCCGGACCATGCCAGGCCATGCCGGATCAGGCCAGGCGCACGGCGTGGCGCTCGCCTTCGTCGTCCGAGCTGAAGGCCAGCAGGTCGAGGGCCTCCCGCTCCACGCCGTCGCGGTCGGCCTTCGACCAGCGGCCGAAGGGCTCCAGCAGCACGGTGGCGATGTTCTTCTTGCTCCGGTTCCTGTCGCGCTCGATCTTCCACACGCCCGCGACGAAGCCGTCGAGCAGCACCGTGCCGCGCACGATGCCGTTGACGGTGAACACGCGGGCGCGATGCGACTCGCTGAGGATGCGGCTGCGGTCGGCGTGCGAAAGCAGCAGGTTGTCCCACTCGGCCACGAGGCGCGGCGGCGCAGGCGTATCGGGATCGGGCCGCGGCGCGCGGGGCAGGTCGAACAGCTCCTGGCCGTCTTCGCCCGCGAACACCCGCAACTGCGGCCGCAGGCGTTCGGCGGCCGCCTTCCATCCCGTGAGGCCCGACCATGCGCCGGCATCGGCCAGCGTGGCCGGGCCGAAGGCGGCGAGGTAGCGCAGCAGCATGTCCTCCTGCGTGGCAGGAGCGGCTTGCACGGCCTGCCCGAGCCAGTCGTCCAATGGCTGCAGCACCGCGCTCTGGTGCGAGTTCCAGGTGCCGGCCGGCGGCAGGTGCACGAGCGGCAGGTTGTTGCGGATCAGCGCGGCGAGCGATGCGGCCTCGCGGCCCGTCCACCGCAGGCCCAGCGCCTGCCCCAGCTCGGCGCCGGTGCGCGGCTGCTCGCCGAGCAGTGCGCGCCCTGCCGCGATCACCGCTGTGCGATCGAGCCCTTCGAGTTCCTTCCTGTGCGTGCTGCCCAGCAGCCCTCGCTGATGCACGGGCTCCAGCAGAGGGCGCCATGCCAGCGCGTCCTGCGCGGTCATCAGGTGCAGCGTCGCGCGCAGGGTCGACATGCGCACGATGCGGCGCCGGCGCAGGGCCTCTGTGAGCTGTTCGCGACGGAAGCCCTCGATGCGGCTCCAGAGGCCGATATAGGGCGGATTGGGTGCCTGCGCCTGCAGCCCGGCCAGCCGCTCGACGGCCTGCGTCACGCCCAGCCTGCGCCGCTCCAGCAGCATCTGCCGCGCCAGCGTGGCGCGGTTCAGCGCGCGCAGGCTCAGAACTTCTCGTGCGGCGCGAGGTATCGCCATTGCCCCAGCGGCAGGTTGCCGAGCATCACCCGGCCGATGCGCACGCGCTTGAGCCCCACCACCTTCAGGCCGACCAGCTCGCACATGCGGCGGATCTGCCGCTTCTTGCCCTCGGTGAGCACGAAGCGCAGCTGCTCGGGGTTCTGCCAGTCCACGCGCGCCGGCTTCAGCGCCTGCCCGTCGAGGCTCAGGCCGTGCCGCAGCTTCGCGAGCATGGCCTTCGGGAAGACCGCCTGCACGTTGGTGGTGACGGGATCGTCGTCGTCCAGCCGCACCAGCTGGCCCGTGGGCGCGGGCTGGCCCAGGCCGTGGTAGGCCACGCGCACGAGGTACTCCTTCTCCATCGTCGAGTCCTCGCCGATGAGCTGGCGCGCGATGCGCCCGTCCTGCGTCATGACCAGCAGGCCGGTGGAATCGATGTCGAGGCGGCCGCAGGGCGCAAGGCCGCGCAGCTGCTTCGGGCTGAAGAAGAAGCGCGCGTTGTCGTCGGCCCAGCGGTTCTGCGGCGTGAAGAGCTTGACCGCCGGGTCGTGCCCGTCCTCGGCCTGTCCGCTCACGTAGCCGATGGGCTTGTTGATGAGGATGGTGACCTGGCTGGCCTGCTGGCCCTTGGCAGCCTTGTCGACCTCGATGCGGTCGGCCGGCGTGACCTTCACGCCCATCTCGGCCGGCCTGCCGTTGACCTTCACCCAGCCGTTGGCGATCCATTCGTCGGCTTCGCGGCGCGAGCACAGCTTGAGATCGGCCATGCGCTTGTTGAGGCGCACGGCATCGGCGGGAGCGGAAGGAGAGGAAGGCTCTGTCATCGGGGCTTGATCGGAATGCGGCACCGATGCTATCCTGAACCCAGACGCGAGTTGATCGCGTCCTTTTTGGGGGATTCCCAAGTGAGCACACGCAAGTACCAGTACGCCATCGTCATCGGGCGTTTCCAGCCCGTTCATTTCGGACATCAACGACTCATCGAGGAAGGCCTTCGCGCCGCCGAGCGGGTCATCGTGGTGGTCGGCTCCGACCGGCAGCCACGCAGCGTCAAGAACCCCTTCACCTTCGACGAACGCGAACGCATGGTGCGCGCCTGCCTTCGCGGCACCGAGCAGATGCGCGTGAGCGTGGTCGGCGTGGGCGACTCGCCCTACAACGACCAGATCTGGATCGCGTCGATCCAGTCGGCGGTCGAGCGGCTCATCGCGCAGGACGGCCATGCGCCGGCCAAGGCCAAGGTGGCGCTCGTGGGGCACCTCAAGGACGCATCGAGCTACTACCTCAAGCTCTTCCCGCACTGGGAGTTCGTCGGCCAGAACAGCGTGGAGAGCCTCAACGCCACCGACGTGCGCAGCCTCTACTTCGACCCCGAGAACCGCGGCCAGCTCGCCCGCGCCGACCTGCCCGACGGCACCGCGGCCTTTCTCGACCAGTTCACCCGCACGGCCGACTACGCCGAGCTCTGCGAGGAGCGCGCCTTCCTCGCCGACTACCGAGACAAGTACCGCTACGCCGGCAGCGAATTCCCGCCGATCTACACCACGGTCGATGCGGTGGTGGTCGAGGCAGGCCACATCCTGCTGGTGCAGCGCAAGTTCCATCCCGGCAAGGGCACCTGGGCGCTGCCCGGCGGCTTCGTCGGCCAGCACGAGCGGCTGCAGGACGCGGCCATCCGCGAGCTGAAGGAAGAAACGCGGCTGAAGGTGCCGGTGCCCGTGCTCAACGGCAGCATGAAGGCCAGCCACGTGTTCGACGCGCCCGACCGCTCGCAGCGCGGCCGCACCATCACGCACGGCTTCTTCTTCGAGCTGGCGCACAACCAGTGGACGGGCCTGTCGGAAGTGCGCGCCGACGACGACGCGGCCGAGGTGCGCTGGGTGCCGATCGCCGAGTTCCTCGACATGCAGGAGCGCATCTACGAAGACCACTTCTTCATCGCGAATCATTTTTTGGGTGGGCTGGGAAAGAACTGAACGTCCCGGCCTTGTCAGCAAGAACGGCCCCGGTTGACGGGGCCAACGTGAAAGGAGCTTTCACATGAACCGCAATCTCAATTCCACGCCCCTGGGCAACAACCTGCTGCTGCGCACCGACTCGTACAAGGTCTCGCACTGGATGCAGTACCCGCCCGGCACGCAGACGGTGTACAGCTACATCGAGTCTCGCGGCGGCATCTTCAGCCACTCGCTCTTCTTCGGGCTGCAGGCCTACCTGCGCGAATACCTGCAGACGCCGGTGACGCGCGACGATGTCGAGGAAGCCGCCGCGCTCATGGCCGTGCACGGCGAGCCCTTCAACCGCGAAGGCTGGCTGCGGCTGATCGAGAAGCACGGCGGGCTGATGCCGGTGCGCATCCGCGCCGTGCCCGAGGGCAGCGTGACGCCGGTGCACAACGTGCTCGCGACCATCGAGAACACCGACCCCGAGTTCTTCTGGGTCACGAGCTTCCTCGAGACCGAACTGCTGCGCGCGATCTGGTATCCCACCACGGTGGCCACGCTCTCGGCCGCAGCGCGCACCACGTTGCTGCGCTACCTGGAAGCGACCTGCGACGACCCGCAGGGCCAGATCGCCTTCCGGCTTCACGACTTCGGCGCGCGGGGTGTCTCGAGCCTCGAATCGGCCGCGCTCGGCGGCATGGCGCACCTGGTGAACTTCATGGGCACCGACACGCTGGCCGCACTGGTGGCGGCGCGCCGCTACTACGACTGCGACGTGGCGGGCTTCTCCATTCCCGCGGCCGAGCACAGCACCATCACCGGCTGGGGCCGCGAGCACGAAGCCGATGCCTACGGCAACATGGTCGACCAGTTCGGCAAGCCCGGCGCGACCTTCGCGGTGGTGAGCGACAGCTACGACATCTTCAATGCCTGCGCGCGCATCTGGGGCGAGGAGCTGAAGGCGAAGGTGGTGGCCTCGGGCGCCACGCTGGTGGTGCGGCCCGACTCTGGCGACCCGGCCGAGACAACGCTGCAGGTTGCACGCATCCTGGCCGACCGCTTCGGCACCACGACCAACGCCAAGGGCTTCCGCGTGCTGAACAACGTGCGCATCATCCAGGGCGACGGCGTGACGCTCGACTCGCTGCGGCTGTGCCTGTCGAACTTCTATCACAACGGTTTCTCGGCGGAGAACATCGCCTTCGGCATGGGCGGCGGGCTGCTGCAGCAGGTCAACCGGGACACCATGCAGTGGGCGATGAAGTGCTCGGCGATGCAGGTGAACGGCGAGTGGCGCGACGTGTACAAGTCGCCCGTGGGGGACATGGGCAAGGCTTCGAAGAAGGGGCGTCTTGCATTGGTGCGCGATGCGAACGGCATCGAGCGCACCGTGCGGGAAGAGACGATGGCGGTTGGTCAGGCCGATTTGCTGCAGACGGTGTTCGAGAACGGGCGCATCGTGGAGAGCACCACTTTCGATGCTGTTCGCGAGCGGGCTGCTGCGGGGGTCAATCAGTTCATCACTTCGCGGGCGCCTCTTTAGGCTTTTGGTTCATTCATTCATTCAGGGCGGGTGCACAGGCCACCGGGTACTCCCCTCCGCGAATGTCCCCCGGCCTGCGGCCTCCTCCTGATATTGTTCATCCGCTCCCGTAGCGCTGAAGGGAG
>NZ_JACIBG010000018.1:0-35601 GCF_014195185.1 Variovorax atrisoli
ATGCACGGCGCGATGGCCGAGCTGCATGCGGGCGATGCCGCCTCGCGCGAGCAGACGGCGCAGACGATCTCGCGCCTGTTCCTGCGCAAAGAGCGCAGCGGCACTGGACATTGAATAGTGACGCCCCACTGTCTGGATCGTGGGAAATGCCTCCGTCAGGGCCATCACCGTGGCGAACCGATTCACGCCTTCTATATTTCGTCATGCACCTGCCCAGCCTTCTCCACCCCTCAGTGCTCAAATTCATCTTGAGCGCTGCGCTTGCAGCTTCGATCAACACCGCAGTTGCAGCGGATCCAACCTTTATCGAAAAGTCACTGGGGTCGCAAACCGTGCGGCTGCCCGTACTTGCAGCGTTCCCCGCAGCTTGCGAAGAAATTCGGCCGCTCGCCGAGCGCGCGGCCTCCCTGGCCCCCAAGAGCACGAACTTCATCACCTGCTTCGTGCCGGCGGACAAGCTGGCCCTGATTCGGCAGGGCCAGGTTGCCGACCTTTACCCGTACATCACGGTGAGCGGGGATCCGCCCCATCCGAGCGGCCCGTTCACGGTGCAGGAGTTCGAGCAACTGCGCGAGGCGACCCACGCCAGGCTGGGTGACCTCAGGGCGAAATCCGGCGAGGCGCAAAAGGAGTTGCAGGCCCAGGACGCGAACATCGCCGCACGCGGCGGCGACCTCCGGCGCGAGAACTACCGGCAGCAGTTGTCCGGATTCTTCGATGTACCAACGAAACTCAAGAGCTTTTCGTTCCTCGTGAATCGCTCCGCCAAGGTCTCGGAAGCGGGCGCAAGCACTCCGCTGTGCGAAGTCAACGCCGTCAGCACCATCCTGTATTCGGGACGACTCCTGCGCGTCCAGGTGATCGATGACTGCGGCGGAACAGCGTCAGGCTCGCGCGCCCGGGAGATCACCACGGCGTGGTTGACCGCGCTCTCGCGCCTGAACTCCGAGCGCAATTGATCGCGACTTCAGTCCCAACCCGAAACTTGAGTGGTCGCGCGAGCAAGTGGCAGTCATCCGTGCGAGGATGATCACCGGCCGTCAAACGGCCTCAGCGCCCAGCCAGCGTGTGGACTCTCAGCTCGTCGACAAGCGAAGTCGACGTTCATCGATCCGCGCTGGCACCCTGCGCCTGATCACCTGTATTGCCCATCCCGCCGGATCGAGCCACAAGCTGATGCTCCTGCGCATAGGCCCGCACGAGCATTTCGATGGTGGAAGCCACGGAGCGGTGTTCTCTCGCTGCCGCAAGCTTCAGCAGTTGCTTGATGTCCGCGGACGTGCGGATAGACACGGTCTCATCCTTCAGTCGACTCATAGTCACTTTGCGAAAACCCTTTTGTGCCGCAAATGTACGGCAACTTCCTTACGCAAAGATTGTTCCAGGAGACCGGAGGGGGCAGGATTGGCGGCATGGCTTTCGGCGCAGGCAGCGATCTAGCTGGGGCTGGATCGAAAAAGCTTGCGCGGCCCGCGCGAGCAGGCGCTTTCAGCCTCTTTTCCTGTTCTCCGGTACGCCTTGGGGTACACCAGACCATCCAAGACCCGTGGAATGCAAGTTTCGAGTCGCATGTTCCACAGAACTTCTTTAGATGATCGCGCGATTCGACGATAGGGAACTGGGCTTCAGGCTACAACCAGATCTCCCTCCAGCCGCGTAGGCGTTGAGTTCTGCGCGTCATCCCCTCAACGATAACTATGCCCGCTTCGCAGCGGCTGCTGTCACCCGAGGGATCGGGTCAACTGACCGCGGCCCGTCAGCACTCGCCGTTGGCGTCTACGGCAGAATGCGGAAAAAGGACGCGCCTGCTATCACGCGACTGCCACCGCTTCATACGCAGAATCACAACTCGAATATGCCGACGCTCCGAGTAAATGGCCGCGACGCAGGACCTCACAAAGCTACGGTCAATCCAAGTCTGGGCGCACGGACGGTGCTGACAAACAGCCACTGGGAGTACGTTGCGCTTTGGCTTCGCCGCGAACACAAGAGTGACGCGCTCTTCTACTGGCAGCAAGCGCAGGTGTTCGCGAAGGCGGCGGAAGGCATGCCGGTCGCATCCGCGCCGCTGCTCTTCTATTACGCTTTCATGAATGCCACAAAGGCGCTCTTGGCGGCTAAGTCAATTGCATTTGACGAACACCACGGGGTTCGCGCGCACAACATGCGCGCGGCCTCAAGCAAGATCGCGCTTTCCAATGAAGGCGTTCGGATCATGCAACGGGGAATTGCACCTGCGCTCTCGCAATACCTGCAGGAAAGCGAAGCAAGTGATAGGCACAGCCTAGAGGATCTGCTATTCAACCTTCCATGCATTCACCGAACGTTCTGCCTGACGTACAAAAACCAGAAGGATCTTTTCATCCCCTTGACGGATTGCCGGATTGAATATGACCCTGCGAGCAATTCGTCATTCTTCTCTGCGAAGCTGTCTAAGGACTTCGCAGATGCCATGTTCATACGGAGGCTGCCGCCTTCGCTTGTCGCAGATCCCATTGCTGCGGATGGCAGAAAAATCAGATCCGTTGTGACAGCCCCGATCACGCGGCCAGTGGCAAAGACTGCCGCCGAGTTAGGGGCTCTCGGTACATTGTTGCGAACGCTACGACCAGATCTGAACTACATCGCTGGCGCACAGACACTCTGGTACGCGAAAGGGGTCGTCGCAGGCCCAGCCCGACTTAAGAGATCGCCACTGACGTGCACACTGTTGGCCATGCATCGATTGAGTGAGATCTGCCGTTATCGACCGATGGAACTCGCGTCATTTCTGAATGGTCAAAAGAACTGGCTCCTAACGGAGTTCATTCGCATGTCGCCGCCACAGTTTCTAGATGAAATAGCTGCCGAACTTACCGGACAACAATTCATGGTCCCCAATGTTCGTCCGGCAACCTGAACTGGAATTCGACTTGAATATCTATATTGCCTGCGGACTAACGCACGTGCCTAGAGATGAATTCAGCTCCTACGTTGAACTCATAGAGGGATTAGCTGAGAGACTTGCGCGCCGAGGTGCATCCGAAGTTAAGTACGCTCTTCGACACAGCGATCCCCAACTCGCTGAGAAGCCGTTCGCGGATCAAGCGCGTCTGTGCTACTTGTGGGACAAGGAGATGGTCGAATGGGCGGACGTTGTTGTTGCGGAAGCAAGCTATCCATCAACTGGCCTTGGTATTGAACTGCAGATTGCAAGCGCTCGAGCAACCCCCATTGTGCTTGCCTTCAAATTGGACGAGAAGAATCGAGCCAAACCGGTTCAGTACAAAACACCGGATCAGCACATCCACCATCTTCAACTTGGCCAAGGTTATGTGTCTCTAATGGCCCTTGGCCTACCTAGCCTGTTTAAGGTCTTGCCATATCAGGATGCGGAAGGCGCTATTTCAGCGGTTGCCGATGCAGTTCTTACATTGGCTCTACCGGCGGAAGATAGCGAAATGTAGTCTTGCCGCAGAGATGCTTAGTGTCAGGTCTTCGCGGCCTTCGAAACCAATGTTCGTGGAATTCGATGCCAGCAACCAGTCTGGCCCGGTCATAGCCACTGGATTTCCGACTGCCCGCTAGAAGTCTTCTAAATGCGGGCGCATGTCAGGCTCCGATATTGAGGTCAGCCGGCCCGTGGGTGTCCGAGTACCCCTCCGGATCATCTACCCAGCGCTGCAGCGCGGCACGCGGCCATCCGCAGGCGCGCCCACCCAAGTGCACAGGAGCTGGAAACTTGCCTTCCGCAATCCTGCGATACAAGGTCGCGCGGCTCAGCGCGGTGATGCGTATCACATCATGCATGCGAAAGAACTCGGGCCCTGCCACACTCGAAAGGTCAACACGGCGGTGACTGGAATGAGGCTGAAAATGCATGACAACTCCTTGAAGTTGATTCGAGCCCTTAAGCAGCGACGTGATTCCCGACGGGCGAATCTCTGGCTTGAAGAATCCGGACAACAGCCGCACTGGGCCGAAATCAGAGTTGCACTCCCGTCGAGGCTCGATCAGCATTGCGACCGCATCGAGCGCCTTTCAAGACTCGTCTCACGCGTGGATGTGCGTCGAGCATGCGACGACTCACGACTTCCGACAACTGACAACTTTCACAGGCGCAACCCCTACCTTTCGGCATCAGTGACCAACACGCTCAGATGGCAAGTGAAACGGAGGCAGCTGTCGCGCACCAAGTGACCCACTCGTCGGTCCCCCGAAGACGCCTTCGGCGAGACCGGTGATCTTTGCCAGACGCGCTGAGTACGGCTCGGCAAAAAACTCCGTCGGCCGTTGCGCAAGTTCCTGGCTCACCGAGCCGGTGCTCCAGGTGACTTGGCATCAGTACGCTCCTGCGTTCGATTTCGCTCCGCATCCTTCCAGCGCTCAGCCATGCGCCGCTCATCGGTCTGCACGGCAGGCATGCGTTCGATGAAGCGCTCCACGCGCTCGGCCAATTCGACCTGCCCCTGCCTTCTCAGCGTATCGGCGGTCGCCTGCCAGTCCGCCGCTACCTCCTGCCGCGTGCGCTGCATCTCATCTCTGCCGGCATCCAGGGTGTTTCGCTTTGTCTGTAAGGCCCGCAGCACAGCCCCGAGCTTGGCCCGCATGAAACTCGAAGTCTTCGGCGGCCGCCGACCTGCCCGCTCGTCCGGCGGCAGTTGCCCGAATGCCCGAAGCGCGCGCAGCCGGTGATGAATCGCGTCCTTCAGCGGCTTGCGGGTCTGGCCACGCACCTGCCGAGGCGTCGCATTGGCCGCGACGCCCTGCTCCCGCATCAGCGCGGCGAACTGCTCACGCCATTGGCGCAGTGTTTCCTTGCGGATGTACAGACGCTTGCCAGGCTCGAACTCGTGCTCGCACTTGACCACGAGGTGCACGTGCGGATGTGGCTGGTCGGTGTGCAGCACCATGGCGTAGCGGTACTGGAGCGCGAAGTTCTCTCGGGCAAACACGCATGCCGCCGCCAGCACCTTTTCCGGCGGGGTACCCGGCGGCATTGACAGCACGATGTTGTGGGCGAGCTTCGCGCGGCTGTCCTTCTGGCCTGGGGCCGGCTTGGGCCTGTACTGGCTGCTGCACAGGTCCAGTTGCCAGTCGGTGACGATCTCCCTGGGCGCCCCGCGGCCCTGCATGGCAGGCCCTTCATCGGTCTCGAGAGTCAGCTTGCCGTGCCGGCTGATGTAGCGCAAGTGCGCCTCGACGCCACCAGTGTCGCGCCCGCCACCGGAGACCTTCACCAACACCTCGGGTGTACGTCCCACCGTGCGCTGGATCTGCGCGATCTCGCCAGACCCGAAGCGCAGCATGCCACCGGGTCCACGCCGGCCATAGCTCACGATGTCCAGCGCCATGTCGCGCACGCCATCAGCGGATTTGCGACCGCCGCGTGAGAGCCGCAGCGTCTGCTTAGGCATGGTCCACCTCACGGCCGCGGGTCTCCCAACTGACCAGACTGCGCTGCACGATGGCGGCCGTCGCCCGGCGCGCCTGCTCGATCTCCCTTCGGGCAAGCGCAAGTGCGTCGATGATCTCGGAGGCCTGCGGCTGTGTGGCGGTGTTCGGCAAACCGAACATCCGAAACCGCCGTTCGAGCGCGGCCAGTTGTGCGCAGGTCGCCTTGATCTGGGTGAGTTCGTTCGGCGGAAGCACCACGGGTCCATGCACATGGTTGCGGATGAGCATGGCCAGGTAGCTGCCAGGCTTCATGCCCCGCAACTCGGCCCGTTCAGCGATCAGGGCGCGATCGCCCGCGCGAAGCCGCAGCGTGATCCGATCTTCGGAAAGACGGCCCGTGTCCGAAGCGCGCGGGGCATGAGTGGAGGACGACACCGTAGTCGAGGGCGCATTGGTGCGCAGAACTTCGTCGACGAGCTTGGCGAGCAGGCCGGCCTCGGTGAGTTGATGACGTGCCGCGAGCGCAGCAAACCGTGTCCGGGTTTCGGCCGGCACCCGGGTCCCAATCACGCTCGATCGAGAGGTCTTGGTCATCGCAACGCCATCGCTGTTAACAATGTCTGACGGCAGTCTATCCTGCCCTCACAGCCGCACAAGGACTCTGCCCTCGGAATTTCAGCGCTGCATTCCAAACATCCTTTCGAAACTACCCGGCACTTAGCCACGCCCGCTCGCGCATGTGCGTCTCACGCGACCAGTCCACGATTTCCTCACCTTTTTATCAAACAAGAAAATGCGATTGATGACGGCATTGCGAGACTCAGCTATTCGGCATGCCGAACAGATGTGTTCGCCACATTACTTGCATCTCATCGTCCTCATGCTAAGGACACAACAATGCTGCGGGAAGCCGCGTTGGAGACGAAGGCCAACACGCGAACAATTTGCTCACCGAGAGGCTCGTCAACGTAACTGTGAGCGTCTGCCGCCAGCGGGCGGCTTGGCCTCATGTGAGGCCTGATTCACTCGACGCTTTCTTCCTTGCTCGCCCATGGATGGCCGGACGACGTATGTATTGCCCTGAAGCAAGTCTGGGATTGTCGTCTTGAGCGCGAATGCCAGTGTGCTAAGGGCCCATAACGATGGATTGGTCATCCCTCGCTCAATGAGCGATATGTAAGTGCGATCACGTTCGCAGTCGAAGGCTGTATAGCGTGCTCGGCCTTGGCTCTTAGAGCCGTGCCTTGGCTGCCAGCTCAGCCACGGAAACACCGATGCCTGCTGCGATCTGAACAACGGTCATCACGCCGGGGTTTTGCATCCCTCTTTCGATGCTGCTCATGTATGAGCGGTCGATGTGGCTGCGATGCGCAAGTTCTTCTTGAGAGATTCCATTTGCCTTGCGCAACGCCTTGATTGCAGAACCAAGGGCCAACAGCGCTGGGTCGAGCGCGTGTTTGGGCGAGGCAATTGGCATAGACAAAATGCTCTCGCCATGTGTACGATTGAACCACGGATGATCTTCCACATAATCGGTGCAGCACATCCCGCATCACTCTAGACCGGTTCCTGTACACAGAGGCAGCCTTGTCGTATGTCGCATAGATACGCCGCTTCACCCCTCCCAACAGCCCGCCCTTTGCGTCTGCCGGTTTCGGTGACGCGTGCGCGGCCACGACAGGCGGCGCCTGTCGTACGCAGCCTGTCGGCGGCACGCATCGGTGCGCAGGTAAGGGCGCTGCGCATGGCGACGGGTGTGTCGGGCGGGGCGCTGGCCTTGGCGTCGGGGATCTCCTCCTCGATGCTCTCGCGCATCGAGCGCGGTCTGGTATCGCCGTCGGTGGAGACGCTGGAGCGTCTTGCGCAGGGGCTGCATGTGCCGATGTCGCGCTTCTTCGGCGACCAGGCACGTCGCACGGACTTCTGCCATGTGCGGGCTGGCCATGGCGTCCTGGTCGACCGCATCGGGGCCGTGGCGGACTACCGCTACGAGTTGCTGGGCCACCTGCTGTCGGGCAACCTGTTCGTCGAGCCCTATCGGGTCACGCTGCTGCCGGGTGCCGATCCCTATGTGACCTTCCAGCATCCGGGGCTGAAGTTCCTGTACTTCCTCTCCGGGGAGGTGCGCTATCGCTACGGCGTCAAGGTGGTCGAGGTGAGGGCAGGGGACTCGCTGCTGTTCGATGCGACTGTGCTGCACGGGATCGAGGCGATCCAGGTCCAGCCGGTGTCGTACCTGTCGGTGGTGTTCACGCTGCGGGAGTAGTCTGCCAGCGACGAAACAGTCGCAGTACAGGGGGCGAGACAGATGCTGCAGCTGATTGGATCGCCCGAATATTCGATGAGCACCATGGACGTGCGCATCTTCATCTTGTACAATCTGCCGACTTTGCCTATTTTGCCTAGAGGAGAATTGATCATGGGCACCCCGAAGCAAGCGCATCTGGCCAAAGCCGCTTTGACAAAGGCGATTGAAAGCAAAGTCGAGCGCCTGGACATGGCCGGGCTGCTAGCGCTTGCCGTTACATTGGACGTTCAGCTCCCGGCATCGACCAAAGCCGTTCGTGGACGCGAGCGAAAGCCCGTGACGCAGCCATCCAAGGCCACAGGGAAAGTACTGCAGGGCAGCGGTATCGGACCCATTGCTTCGGCCGCAGAAGGCAGTCGCCTGCTTCGGGCGATCACGGTCGATGACGAATCCTCAGACTGGGCTGAGAGTGATCTCGTTGGCGCCGGCGAGTTGGTTGACCAGCTTCACATCTCGCGCGGAACACTCGATAACTGGCGTAAGGCAAACAAGATAATCGCCTTGCGCAAGGGCCTGCGCAACTTCGTCTACCCGCTTCGACAGTTTGAGCGGCGCAAGCCCGTGGATGGTCTCGATATCATCGCCCCGTTGTTCACCTCCCCAGAGGAAACGTGGGAATGGTTAGTCGCCCCCAACCGCATGACCGGCGGCAAGCCACCGATCGATAAGCTGCGTGATGGCGATCTCTCGATGGTGAAGAGCGCGGCGGAAGACGCGTTGGGCTACGCGTGAAGATTGTCCCCTCGAAGCTGCGTGAGCGGGTCCTTGAAGCCCACATCGTGCACTGGCCACGCATCATGCCGAGCCGGCATCGAGCGACACCTGCCAGCGCCGGTTTCGGATCAAGCCGCTTTTCGAGCCCTGCCGGGACATTCCGGGTGCTCTACGCCGCCGACAACTTCCCAACCGCATTCGCAGAAGCGGTCGTGCGCGACCGTTTCGAGGGCAAAGCGAGACGCTTTCTCTATCAGCCGCACCTAGAGCAACTGTGCGTGACATCGATCAGCTCGAGCCGCGAGTTGGCATTGCTCGATCTACGAGGTGCCGCCGTGTACGAGCTGGGAATCGATACAGATACCAGCCGTGCGCGCGCACATACCTCCGGGCAAGCTTTGTCTGCAATGGTGCATGCGGAGATGCTCGATATCGATGGCATCCTTTTCAACTCGCGTCTGACCACCGGTGATTGCGTGGCGATCTACGATCGCGCCTTCTCAGCGCTCTCAGGCACTCCACCTGTGGCGCTGATCCAGGCAACGCTGTTGCCAGCCGAGTTGACCCGTCTCGGCATTACAGTTCGGCAGAAGCGGGGGTACACAACCAAATAATGCAAGCAATTTCGCTGCGCGCCGATACGGGGCACTCCCGATGATGTCAAGGCTTCGAATTCTCTCTCCCAAACGCAACAAGCGGCTGCAGACCGGATGGGAGGGCTTCTTTCCCTACTACGCAGGCTTTCCAGAACTGTTCGCGCGCGAATTGCTGCAAAGCGCCAAGCTCCCATCCCACGCGGTTATTCTCGATCCGTGGAATGGCAGCGGCACCACCACATACGCGGCGAGCGGCCTCGGCCTGACTTCGATCGGCCTCGATCTCAATCCTGTGATGATCATCGTCGCGCGGGCACGGTTACTGCCTCCGAGTGAGGCCGATCATCTATTGCCGCTGGCGGCAACCATACTGTCGCATGCGCGCGCTGCGTCACCGACTCTCGACCCGAGCGACACCTTGCTCGATTGGTTTAAACCCACCACAGCAGCCTTCATTCGCGGCATCGAGTGGAATCTTCGCCGCAGTCTGGTTGGCAGTAGAACAAAATCGCCCGATAGCGTCCATCTCGACAAGATTTCAGGTACTGCGGCGACGCTCTACGTTGCACTGTTCGCCGTTTGCCGCAAACTTGTCACGCCTTTTCGCTCATCAAACCCGACCTGGCTGCGTACACCGAAGGAAATCGAAGCACGTCTCGCCGTCTCCCCTGCGACCGTTGCTCGCTACTTCACCGAGAATGTAAAAGGCATGTCGACCACCTTGGCGGAAAAATTGGATGCCGATTCGCTTGCTGTAGGCTCGCCGCGCGTGGGGGAATGCAAGATCAACCTATCGGACACTGCTTCGATGAGACTGGACGCCAACAGCGTTGACTTTGTCCTGACCTCGCCACCTTACTGCACCCGGATTGACTATACCGCTGCAACACGAATCGAACTCGCCGTGCTAGGACCGCTGCTTAGCACCAATGCGCGGGCTCTCGGCAAGCAGATGATCGGCTCTACCCAAGTGCCCTGCACTTCAATCGAGGTCGATGAGAAATGGGGGAAAACCTGCGCACGCTTCCTCGCAGCACTGCAGAAACATCCCTCAAAGGCGTCGAGCGGATACTACTACCGCACGCACCTCGACTACTTCGACAAGATGTCACGTTCGATCCAACGCATGTCGGATGCGATGAAGCCTGACAGCCGAGCAATCCTTGTTGTTCAGGACTCGTACTACAAGGACCTGCACAACGACTTGCCCAAGATCATCTCCGAAATCGGGGTGAAGCATGGCCTCACCTTCAAGCAGCGCAAGGATTTTCACCTTCGCTCCATGTCCGACATCAATCCCGGCCGGCAATCCTACGCGCGCCCATCGGGCGCAACTGAGTCCGTCCTCTGCTTCACCAAGTAGCAGGAAGATGGCACTCGAAGCCATGCCCCCCCGAGCTGCACCTCCTCGGTCTATAACACTAAGGAAAGCATGGAATTGTATGGAAAAACGTGGAAGCCTATACTTGAGGCATGTCCCGTCCTCTGTCCCTCGCTGATCAACTCGCACGCAATGCCAAGCGGCAGCAGGACGCCTATGCCGAGTTGTCGAAGGCCCTGGGAGCGGCTGATCAGACAGGCCGGGAGCGAGCACAAGCGAAGATCACCGAGCTGACGGCCGAGTATCAGCGCCTCTCTGATGCATTGCGCTTCAGCGAGCTCGAAGCACGCGAGATTGCGACGCCGCGCGCGCGCAAGCCCGGCAAGCCGCTTCGCGAACTCGCACTCGATGCCCTTGACGACTTGGGTGTGCCGGCCCCGCCCGCGCTCATCGCAGATCTGACCGCTGCGCTAACCGGCGACCGACCCTCGCCGTCCCGCTTCGCCAGCCTCAGGCGGGACGAAGAAAACGCAGCGCGCCGCAATCTAGCCGCGCGCCCGGCATGGATCGTCCCGGCAATCAGCGCCACAGAGCTGACAGCCATTCCTAGGTTGCTCACCAGCTCCACCTGGAACCTGGAGCGTCGCATCATTGGCTCCCGCAGCATGCGCATTGACAACCTGCGGATCGCCATCAGCCTCGCGCACCGGCTGAATCAGCTTCACGAAGTTGGCGCAACAGAGGCCAAGAGTGTCGAACGCCTGCTGTTCCCCTTTGCTCGATCGATCCCGGGTGCCAACGAGACAGGTCAGCCGATCGATCCCAAGCGCGTGACCGAGGCGGCCCAGTCCGAGCTGGCCATGCTCGAAGCGCCTGACCTCGCCGAGCGACAGGCCGCCGCTGCCCGGCTTTTGTCGAGTAGCACCTTCTTCAGATTCTGGGGGCGTCCGGCCATGGTCGATACCAAGAGGGCCGAAAGGGCGATCCGGTGATTCTCGCCAACGCGCGCCTTGCCCGCCTTCGCGGTGGCATTGCGGCCGTCGAGGTCGGCGCGCGTGGCATCGAGAGCGTGGCACGCAACGCCAGTTGTACCCGGCTGCGCGCCATCGTCCTCACAGGACTTACGCCGACTGAGGTCATCAAGCGCGTCTTCCATATCGAACCCGACAGCATGTCGCCGTTCGCGATGAGCCTGAGTCAAGCCTATGAGCGCCGCTTGCTGGAAAACGGCGGAACTTCGCTGTTGACCGCCTATCGAGAAAAGGGGCGTTTGGCACCGAATGAGGTGAAGATCTCGTCGGTGGCAGACCATGCGCCGGGAAGCGGGGTGCTCGCGCGCCAGCGACGTGAGCAGGAAACCCAACGGCTGCTCGACATGAAGCATTCAGGCAACACGCTCGCACCGAATCTCATTTTGAAGCCTCGCCTACCGCTGGAACTGGTCGGCGTCACGCACGCGATCGAACTTGACTACATGGTCGCGAGCGATGACGAGCCTTTCTATCGGGTCGGTGTCATCAAGTCATACGCCGATCGCGGCGGCAAGACGGACAAGGCTGACGTCCGTGCGGCCTGCAGGGAAGCTGCTGTGGGAACGCTGGCTTTGCGCCAATATCTTGCGAGCCGAGGTGCCGACCCCGGCCGCGCCGGCGATCGCATCGACATGGTGTTGCGCGCGCCGGGCTCATTCGTGCCTCGACTCTTTGCATCTATGCGAGCCGAGTCCGAACTAGCATCGCTTATGCGGGCATTGTCAGTCGCGCCCGCCGACCTCGATGAAGTCGAACAATTGGTACCTGCGGGAGCGAGCTTTGCCGATCCGCATGTGATCGATCAGATTCCGAACAACTACCAATCAAGCTGCAAGGAACATTGCGCCCTGTGGGGGCGCTGCCGCGCACAGGCGCTTGCTGCTGGCCTGCCCATCGTTCTGGGTAACGCTGCCGCCGAACAGCTGGCGGCAGCAGGCTCGACCACACGGGCACTCGATTTGCTCGATGGACGAGGGCGACCTCCGGACAACCGCGCGGAAGCCGCCCTCGCGAAGGAGCTCCGAGCAGCGGGCCTGCTGCTCGACAGGATTGCCAATGGCTGCTGACCTTATTCACGTAGTAGCACGGTTGCGGGCACTTCAGCGAGGTCACGCCGTGCCGATCGTTTCTCAGCGGCAGTTGGTGATCCAACCACATGCGCGCATTCTCACGCTGATCGCCATGGCGGGCGAAGATACCTCTGTACACGCGGCAGCATTGGGTCGAATCGGCCATCCACCCGAGATCAATGTTGTCGCTGATCCGCGTCGCCGTGACGATCAATATGGCCTGTTGCGGTGGCTGTTGCCCTTCTTTGAAAACTATTACGCCGAATGCCTGGCCGGCGGCACCTTTCCGCAGATCTGGGTATCTTCCGCTGGGGCACTCGGCCACCTTGACACCCTCGCCGACCGTCTTCGCTTTACCGACGAGGACGATATCAAGCGCCTGGGCACCTTATGGACCTATGCCGGTGAGCGCTCGCCAGTGGCAGGACAGCAGGCGCTCATCAGCGCGACGACCGCACTCCGCGCGCACTACGCAACAGGTCAGCAGGAGGCGGAAGATGAGCACCTCGGATCACTACTTACCTGGATTGACCCGCCAGCCGGACGAGATATCTGGGCCGCGGTAGCCGCCGCGGAATTACAGCCTATGGCGGTGAAGACCGACCCACAATTCGATACCGTCACGCTCCAACCAGCAGTGGAAGACTACAACCGCGCCAGTTCGGCCGGCGATGAGCCCGCGAGCACATTTCACCGTCAACGCATCAGGCAGATGCTCGAAGGGGTGATCCGTCCGATCCATGCAGCAACGCAGCGGGCCATCTCGGTGCTGATGGAGCCCCGCTGGGGGCCCAACCCTTCGCTCGATGTGCTCGCCGATCAGGAGGCACGAGAGTTCAAGCAATTCATGGCTGGGCGTGAAGAAGGCTTTTACCTGCCCTACCACGACAGCCCCAAAGCTGGGGCCATGAAAATCGCATCGCGCGAGCGTGCGGTGTCCAACGTCGAAGCCGGGATGCTTCGCCATGATCGTGCCGCGCGCGAAAAAGGGGCCGTCAGTGGAAGTGTGCTTCGGGTAAAGGTGACTGACATCCGGGAAGAAAAGATCGCCCCTCGCCTGTTTAAGTATGAGTTTGTACTATCCAGTCAGCAGGGAAGCCTTCACCTTCGTACCGGCGACGAGCTGTGGACCCTGGATGAGCCAAAGATATCCCTGCGTATCAACGATGTGGGACGGCACGGGTCCTATACAAGGATCAAAGGTGAGGTGCTCCATGGCAAGAATGCAGTGAAACGAATGTCGCCGGGCGCCACCCTCGACTTCGGGCCTGAAGCGCCCAACTGGCCAAGCATCGGTAATGAACTGCGCCAGATGAGTGAGCGTCTGACCCACGAGCCCTGGACGCATGGGGATAAGACGCCAACTTCTACCCCGATCAAACGGCCCATGCCTTCCAATCTGCTCGCTATGGTGGAGCGCTTGGTGTGACTGAGCCCTTCGACCCGCAGGCCGAGGCTAATGCTGCTCTGGAGCGAGTCCTCGCCAGTCAGTGGCAGGGGATGCCCGCAGTGGTGCTGCGCTCACCTCCTGGTGCGGGTAAGACTGGGGTTGCGCAGCGTGTCGCCCTTCAGAGCGCGACCATGCTTGGTCAGCGCTGCATGGTCGTCACCCAAACCAACGAACAGGCGTTCGATCTGACACGCCGGCTCGCCGGTAATGCGCAATCGTTGCCTATCTATCTGTTTGCCAAGCGCGACCTCGCCCTGCCGGCGGACATCGAAAGTCTTCGGAATCTGGTGATCGTGCACGACGTAGCGAGTCTGCCGCAGCATCCGTCGATCACGATCAGCAACGCCGCGAAATGGTCCTGGATCAAGACGACCGAGCCCTGCTTCGATCTTCAGATCGTCGATGAAGCATTTCAGCTTCCGGACTATCGTTTTCAACTCATTTCGAACCTGGCCCCACGGCATGTGCTGATCGGCGATCCTGGCCAAATCGATCCCTTCGTCAATTGCGAGATCGAGCGCTGGCGCTGCAACCCAGCGGGTCCGCAGGTTTCTTGTCCAGCGGCGCTTGTCAAGCGTCATCCTTCGGTGCTTCAGCTTGACCTACCGATCTCGCGCCGCCTCAATCCCGATACCGTCAGCCTCGTCCAACCGGCTTTCTATCCAAACATGCCGTTCCGGGCAATGAGTCAGGATCGGTCAGTGCATTTCCCCGTCGCCGGAATCATGCCGTTTGACGCCGCGCTCGACGCGGTCGCAGCAGGGGCATCGATCGTCATGGTTGAACTGCCCGCGCAGATCACCGGGGAAGCAGACAGCGAGCTTGCGCAAGAACTTGTCGCTTCGATTTCGAGGCTGCTGCGGCGACAGGCCTGGATGAGCGATGACGGTCGGGTCTTGAAAGTCACGCCCGACAAGATCGGAGTTGTCTGCGCGCATGTGAGCCAAGTCAACGCCGCGCGCGAGCTGATGGGCCCTGAAATGGCAGATGTGTTCGTCGAGACCGCGAATCGCTTTCAAGGGATCGAGCGTCCATTCATGTTCGTGCATCACCCTCTGTCGGGAAGAGCCGATGCAACCGCGTTCCATCTCGATGCAGGCCGTCTTTGTGTCATGCTATCGCGGCATCGCATCGGATGCTGGATTTTCGGCCGACAAGGTATCCACCAACAGTTGATCCGTTTTTCACCGGCGGGAGATCGTGCGCTCGGCATCGATGATGACCCCGAGTACCGGGGCTGGAGGGCTCATCTGACGCTTATGGCCGCACTTACCCAAACCGGGCGCATATTTGCAGGAGTAAACGGGTTGACTCCATTACCACTCGCTCAGTTGATGAGCTGATTGCTGTCGAAGTCGTTTCAGCTTACCGAGTATCAGTCGAGTTGACTGGCTACTGATTAGAGCGTACTGCCACAGCTGAACTTCCGCACCGCCCAGTGCCGACTTCTTAACATGGACCGACATCCCAGGAGGGGGCCGAAGAACTGCTAAGCCACCGCTCAAAGCTTTGCTCGTTGAGAACACGAGCAGAAGGGATGCTCCTTATCTAGGATATCGATTACGCAGCATCAACACCGTGATGTTCGCATCCCCACTGGCTCAAATTCCAGTCGGCGCCCATAGTTTTTCAGCTCTGCTCTGCTCTGCTCTGCTCTGCTCTGCTCTGCTCTGCTCTGCTCTGCTCTGCTCTGCTCTGCTCTGCTCTGCGTAAAGCTAAGGGCGCGGCGAAGGAGTCGAATCGGTCCATTACTGGGAATCGCAGGTGATGGGACAGGCCTCAGCCGCTCCTGCGCATATCACACGCTCGCTCAACGAACTTGCCCTCGGCAAGCTCGTCCAGCAGGTCCGCCCAGACTTGGATCATCCGGCGTCGCTGCTCTACATGCGTCGTGCGGTCATAACTGCCACCCAGCTCCTCATCGGACACGTGAGCCAAGTGCCGTTCGATCACCTCTCGATCCCACCCCAGCAACTCCCTGATCAGAGTCCGCGCCGTGGCGCGGAAGCCATGCCCAGTGATCTGCTCCTTTGTGTCATACCCCAGCGTGCGCAGCGCACTGTTGATGGTGTTGTCACTCATGTAGCGCGTCTCCTCGGAGCGCTTCGCCATACTGCGAAAGATTGGCCCATTAGGCCCGGTCAGCGGATGGATGTCGCGCAGAATTTCGACCGCCTGCGTTGGCAGCGGCACAAGATGGTCCGGCGTGCGTACATCGCGCTTCTTCCACTCCCGCAGCTTCATCTTCTCAGGCGGGCAACGCCACAGCGCCTGATCGAGATCCACATCCTCCCAGTGCGCCAGCCGCAACTGACCTGGCCGCTGGAACAGCAAGGGCGAGAGTTGCAGGGCCGCACGCGTGATGACGTTGCCGTTGTAGGCACGTATGTCCCGAAGCAACTGGCCGAGCTTCTGTGGGTCCGTGATAGCGGGATAGTGGCGAGTGCGAGGTGGAGGCAGGCCACCCGTGCGGCCGTTCACGAAGTTCTTCGCCGGCGCCAGCGCGCCCACATCGACGGCGTACTGGAACACGTGCTGCACCGCTTCGCGCACGCGCTGCGCCGTCTCCAGATTGCCGCGCTCCTTGATGCGGTGCAGGCATCTGACCACCTCGGTCGGCAAGATGGCCTCGATGGCCAGCGCGCCGATCCAGGGAAAGACGTGCAGCTCCAGATGGCGCATCACCTTCTCAGCATAGCCGGCCGACCACTCACGGTCCTTCCACGCCTGCGCATGCCAGGCGCGGGCGGTCAGTTCGAAGGTATTGAGGCGGGCAACACGATCGCGCTCGACCTCCACGCGCCGCGCCTCCCGTGGATCGACGCCATCGGCGCGCTTTTCAGCCTCGGCACGCGCCTTCCTGCGCGCCGCCGCGAGGGTCACTACCGGGTAGTGCCCGATGCTGAGCTTGGCCTCCTTGCCATGCCGCTTGTAGCGATAGACCCACGCCTTGCCGGTCGGCCGTACGCGAAGGTAAAGACCGTCGCCGTCCGCCAGCAAATATTCCCTGTCACGCGGCGCTGCCGCCTTGATCTGAAGCTCGTTGAGTTGCCCCATGGTGTACCCAAAATCGACTGCGGTTGAAAAGCAGTCTGGGGTACACCGTGGGGTACGCGCAAGAACGGGATTTTGTGAGATCCGGTGATGCCGCTTGAGCCGCCTTTTTCAGGCTAAGTCCTTGATGTACAAGGACTTTGAGCTGACTTGGGATCTACCGAGAAAGAAAGATGGTGGCCTGGGGCGGAATCGAACCACCGACACGCGGATTTTCAATCCGCTGCTCTACCAACTGAGCTACCGGGCCGTTGCTGTGTGCAGCCTCAAATTATACAGCGCTTCTGCGCCCTCTTGAAAGATCGACGCCAAGTTGTTTGAGTTTTCTGTAGAGATGGGTGCGTTCGAGGCCGGTTTTCTCGGCGACGCGGGTCATGGAGCCGTTCTCCATCGCCAGGTGAAACTCGAAGTACGCCTTCTCGAAGCCGTCGCGCGCATCGCGCAGCGGACGGTCGAGATCGAAGCTCTGAGTGGACTGCGGGCCGGTGTCGGCCACCGGCACGGAGGCCAGCGAAGCCATCAGCAGGCTGTCGCCCGTCGTCGTGATGGCGGCTGCCTGGTTGCCGGTGATCGGTGCGGGCACCACACCCGCTGCGGCGCGGCGCGCATTCTCGCGAGCCAGTCCCTGCTCCACCGCCTTGAGCAGCTTCTGCATGGTGATGGGCTTTTCGAGAAAGGCGAATGCGCCGATGCGCGTGGCGTCGACTGCCGTATCGATCGTGGCGTGGCCGCTCATCATGATGACGGGCATGCTCAGCAGGCCCGCGGTGGACCACTCCTTGAGCAGCGTGACGCCGTCGGTGTCGGGCATCCAGATGTCGAGCAGCACGAGATCGGGACGTGCGCGCTGGCGTGCAGCGCGCGCTTCGGCCGCGTTCTCCGCGAGTTCCACGTTGTGGCCCTCGTCATTGAGAATTTCGAAGAGCAGGTCCCGGATGCCCAGCTCGTCATCGACCACGAGAATGTTTGCCATGAGTGCTGCTTGTTGTGTGCGCTGGTGTCCGCAATGGTATGTTGAGTCCGCTGGCCATCCATCGCCTGTGCGACGGTCATTCGTGCGGCTCAGGCGGCGGAAGACTTCGACGAATCTTCGGTGTGAGCGGCCGCTGCCCGCGGCTCGCTTGCCAGCGCGAATGATAGCGAGACTTGTGCCCCTGCTACAGCCCCATCGACGACGCGGTTGGAAAGCTCGATGCGCGCGCCGTGCTCGTCGGCGATCTTCTTGACGACCGCGAGGCCCAAACCGGTACCTTTAGTTTTCGTGGTGACGTAGGGCTCGAATGCGCGCTTGAGGATGTTCTCGGCAAAGCCAGGTCCGCTGTCCTGCACGGTCAGGCGCACGCGCTGCCCCGAGTCGCCGAGCCGGGTGCGGATGGTGACTTCGCCCCGCTTGCCCGTGCCGCTGGCAGCGGCCTCGGCGGCGTCCTGCGCGTTTTGCAACAGGTTGTGTATGACTTGGCGGATCTGCTGCGCGTCGCCCTTGATGGGCGGGCAGCGCTCGTCGAGCTCGGAGCGCAGCGTGATCGGCAGGTTCTCGGCGTTGTAGAGCTGGAGCACGTCGGTGAGCAAGGCGTTCAGGTCCACCGGCTTGAGGTCGGCCGCGGGCAGGCGCGCGTAGTCGCGGAATTCGTTCACGAGCCGCTTCATCGCATCGACCTGGTCGACGATGGTCTTCACCGACTTCACCAGCACCGCCTGCTCGGGCGGCTGGACCTTGCCCGACAGCTTCATCTCCAGCCGCTCGGCCGAGAGCTGGATGGGCGTGAGCGGGTTCTTGATCTCGTGCGCGAGCCGGCGCGCGACCTCGCCCCATGCCTGCGCACGCTGGGCCGAGACGATCTCGGAGATGTCGTCGAACACCAGCAGCCGTGCGGCGCCGGGCAGTTCCGCGCCGCGCGCGACGATGTTGATGGCGCCGTCCTGCTGCGGCAGGTCGACGCCGGAGGCGTGCAGCTCGAAGGCGTGCTGCCAGTGGTCGAGGCCGTGCTGGATGCGCTCGACGAGGAAGTCCTCGAACTGCTGCTGCACCTTCGCGCCGAACTCCGCCAGCCCCGGCACCTCGACGAGCGGCCGGCCCTCGTAGGCCGCGAGCGGCGCGCGCAGCACGCGCGTCGCGCCCGGGTTGGTGGACAGCACCGTACCCTTGGCATCGAGCACGATCACGCCCGAGGTCAGGTTGTCGAGGATGGTCTGCAGGTTGGCACGCGCCGCGTCGAGCTGGCCCATGGTCTTCTCGACGGCGCCGCGCGCGTCGGCCAGCTGCTGCGTCATGACGGCAAAGGAACGCGTGAGGCCGCCTAGCTCGTCCTTGCCCTGGAGCACGGCGGTGGGACGCAGGTCGCCCGCCGCCACCTGCCGCACGCCCTCCGCAAGCACGAGCAGCGGCCTCGCGAGCTGGTTGCCGAACAGCACCGCCAGCAGCACCGCGCCGAACACTGCGAGGAACAGGCTCAGCGTGAGCGTGCCGATGTACATGCGGCGCAGGCCTTCGCGCGCGAGCGCCCGCTCCTGGTATTCGCGGTTGGCCTCCTGCACCGCCAGCGCGTTGGCGACCACCGCCGGCGGCAGCGGCCGCGTGACCTGCAGGTAGCGCGGCGCGGTGTCGAAGTCGAAGCCCGGCCGCTGCACCATCGCGAGCGCCCGCACGCTCGCGGCAGGCGGCGTTGCGCCCGGGGCGGTGTTTTCATCCAGCCCCTCGATGTGCGCGACGGCACGCTCGGGGCGCACCTGCCGAAACTGCTGCTGCGTCGGCCGCTCGGGGTTGAGCTGGAAGCGCGATGTGCCCGCGCTCGCCACGAGCTGCCCCGAGCCGGTCCAGAGGATCACATCGCTGGCTTCGAGCTGGTCGCGGATGCGCTCGAGCATCAGGCCGGCGCTGGCATCGGGCACCTGCGCCAGCTGCGCGCTGGCGCTGCGCGTCTTCACGGCGAGGTCGTCCGACAGCGAGTCGAGCGTGGCCCGCCCGAGGTTCAGGCCGGCGTCGAGAGCGCCTTCCACCTTGACGTCGAACCAGCTCTCGATCGAGCGCGCGACGAACTGGTACGACACCACATAGACCAGCGCCCCCGGCACCACCCCCACCAGCGCGAAGATGGCCGCGAGCTTGATGAGCAGCCGGCTGCCGAACTTGCCCTGCCTGAGACGCCGCAGCAGCCGGAAGGCCACCCAGCCGATCACCAGCACCAGCAGCACCGCGACCACGACATTGATGCCGAAGAGGCGCACGTAGTAGCGCTCGTACAGCGCGCGGTTGTTGGTGGCCTGCGCCAGCAGGAACATCAGCACGAGGCCGATGGCGGTGACCAGTGCGGCACCGACGCCGATGGCCCAGCGCCGGGCCCGCGCGCGGCTCGCAGCCTGCGAGGCCGCCGTGCCGCTGCGCGCCGAGGTGCTCACTTCTGCTTCTCCATCGGAAGCTTGGCCGTGCGCTCGACGGCGATGTTCCAGTCGGCCTGGCCGACCACGCCGATCTGGAACGGGCGCGGCAGCTGAGAGGTGTCGAGCCTGAAGCGGAAGGTGACCTGGTGCTGCGGGTCGTCGCCGATCTCGGCGATGTCGCCCATGCGCAGCCGACCGACGCGCTTGATGGCGTCGAGCGCGTCGCCCAGGGTGTCGAAGTTCTGGTTCAGCGAGATGCCCAGGCCGGCCGCGCCGGTCATGGGCGCCGCCGACACGTTGAGCCGCCAGCGGCGCGTGAGCGGCTGGTAGGCCAGCCGCATGTGGCGCGTGACCTGCGCGACCTTGCGGTCGGTCCAGTACCAGCGCTCCTGGAAGAGCTCGGCCTCCGCCACGAAATAGATGGCGATGCCCTTGTCGAGCACCTCCTCGACCAGCGAGGGCAGCTCGAACTGCACGGCGGCGCTGAAGTAGACGCCGTCGTCATCCTGCTCCAGCCGCATCTGGGTGATCGAAGCACCGCTGCGCGCCTGGGCGGATGCCGGTGCAGGCAGGAACGACATCCAGATCGCCCAGATCCAGAGCAAGACGGGCAGCCACGGCACCAGCCGGCGCCGCCGCTCAACGCGGACGCTTTTCGAGCAGGGCGTAGAAGAAGCCGTCGTGGTCACCAGAGGCATTGTCCGGGACGCCACGGGCATTCGATCCGCTTTGGGGCAGCAAATGGCCTGGCGATGGCAGCAATCGTGCGTTGGTGTTGTGTACAAGAAACGCATCAATTTGTTGCGAACCCTCTTCGCGGAACACGGAGCAAGTGCAGTAGAGAAGCCGCCCGCCGGGCCGCACCAGCGGCCACAAGGCCGCCAGGAGCGCGGCCTGCTGGGCGGCGAGCTGGGCCGTATCGCTCTCGCGGCGCAGCCAGCGCACGTCGGGGTGGCGCCGCACGATGCCCGAGGCGGTGCAGGGCGCATCGAGCAGGATCGCGTCGAAGGGCGTGCCGTCCCACCACTGGTCGGGCCGGCTGGCATCGGCGACGAGCACCTTGGCCTGCAGGCCGAGGCGCTCCAGGGTCTCGTCGATGCGGCGGCTGCGGGTGGCGTCGACCTCGAGGGCCGTGACGTCGAGGGCGCCGGGCTTCGCCATCTCGAGCAGGTGCGCGGTCTTGCCGCCGGGCGCGGCGCAGGCGTCGAGCACGCGCAGCGGCTGCTGCGCCGCGTCCTGCAGCAGGCCGTCGAGCAGCAGCGGCGCAGCCATCTGCGCGGCGGCGTCCTGCACCGAGCAGGCACCGTCGGCAAAGCCGGGCAGCTGCTGCACGGGGCGGGCACGCGCCAGCTGCAGGCCGCTGGCACCGACGCGGGTCGCACCGAGGCCTGCGGCTTCGAGTTCGGTCAGGTACGAGGCGGCGGTCGTCCGGCGGGCGTTGACCCGCAGTGTCATCGGGGCCTGCGCGTTGTCGGCGGCAAGCACGCGCTGCCAGTCGCGAGGATGGTCGCGCCTGAGGCGCTCGATCCACCAGCGCGGATGGTTCCACTGCGCGACGGGTTCGGTGTCGGTGGCGGCCACGAGCTCGTCGCGTTCGCGCAGGAAGCGCCGCAGGCAGGCGTTGATGAAGCTCGCCTGCGCCCGCGTGGCGGGATTGCGCTTGGCGGCCTCGACCGCTTGGTCCACCAGCGTGAAGGGCTCGTAGGGTGCGTGCGCCGCATCCCATGCAAGCGCCAGTGCGGTGCACAGCAGCGCATCGGGCAGGGGCGGCGGCGTGCGCTTGGCCAGATGGCGGCGCAGCGCCTCGGCACGGCCGAGCCAGCGCAGCACCTGGAAGCCGAGCGACTGCACGCCGGGCCGCAGCGCGGGCTCGACGGCTTCGAAGGCCACGGAGCCCGACGTGCCGGCGCGAATCGACGCCAGCGCCGTCGCAGTCAGTTGCAGCTGGCGCCAGAGCGGAGGTTGTTGCAGGGGCGGCGAGTCGCCGGGGCCTCTGCGGGAGGGGTCGGAAGGTAGTTCTGGCAAGTTGGGGGCGATGGTAACGGGCCGGCCAAAAGCCGGACTTCGTACATGGAAAGAGAACGACACGAAATACCGCAGCGGCCGCGCACGGCCGCTGCCGACAGGTCGGCTCAGCTCAAAGCAGCGGTGCCGCCGGACGCAGACGCACGGCCCATGCCACCAGCAGCGCCGGGAACTGTGCGATGGCAGCGTTGTACTGCGCCACCGCCTGGTTGAACTGGCTGCGCGCGATCTCCGCGGCCGCGGAAGGCTCGGGCCAGCCGATCGGCTCCGCGGCGCCCGGTACCCCGGTGGTCGTGCCGGGCAGCAGCTGCGCGGGCCGCGACAGCGTGCCGTCGGCGTCGAACACCGTCACCTGGTCGGGATGCTGCCGCTGCCAGGCGCCGATCCAGACCTGGAGCGCGGTCGCCAGCGCGGCCATGCCGCCCGCTTCGAGCGGCCGCAGCCGGGTCGCACCCAGCAGGGTCGCCAGCTGTGCGGTGGCAGCCTGCAGCGGAGCGATGGACGAGAGCGACTCCCCGGTCGGCGGCGCCTCGGGCGGTGGGTCCGCCGCGATGCTGGCCTGCACGAAGTCGAGCTGCTTGCCCAGCGCCGCATCGAGCTGGCCATAGGCCTGCAGCACGGCCGCGCGCAGGCGCACCAGCCGGTTGTAGGCACCGACAAACCAGAAGAGCAGGACCGCGGCCACGATCCAGCCGGCCAGCGATTCGGGCAACAAGCTCATCGACGACAAGGCCTCATCATGCAAACACAGGGGAAGAACAAATGAAAACGCCCCCCGACCGGGGCCGGTCGGGGGGCGTGTGTACCGGTCATGGCCGGTGATGCTAACCAGTTATTCGGTCGCAGCGCCTTCGCTGGCGTCCGCCGTGCTCGCAGTTGCATCGCTTTCGCCGGAACCTGCCAGTTCGGCAGCTTCCGCTTCGGCGATGGCGCGGCGCTCGGCCTCGTCCATGGCGTCCTTGACCTTGCGTGCCTGGTGGTACGCCATGCCGGTGCCCGCGGGAATCAGGCGGCCGACGATGACGTTTTCCTTCAGGCCGCGCAGTTCGTCGCGCTTGCCCATGATCGCGGCTTCGGTCAGCACGCGCGTCGTTTCCTGGAACGAAGCGGCCGAGATGAACGAGTCCGTCGACAGCGATGCCTTCGTGATACCCAGCAGCAGGTTCGTGAACGTCGCGGGGATCTTGCCTTCGGCGCGCAGGGCGTCGTTGGTGTTGAGCATCTCGCTGCGTTCGATCTGTTCGCCGGCGATGTAGCTGGTGTCGCCCGGGTTGTCGACCACGACGCGGCGCAGCATCTGGCGAACGATCACCTCGATGTGCTTGTCGTTGATCTTCACGCCCTGCAGGCGGTACACGTCCTGCACTTCGTCCACGATGTAGCGCGCCAGTTCTTCGGAACCCAGCAGGCGCAGGATGTCCTGCGGGTCCGCCGGGCCGTCGACCACGGATTCGCCCTTGTTCACCACCTGGCCTTCGTGCACCAGGATGTTCTTTTCCTTCGGCACGAGGTCTTCCCAGACCGTGCCTTCCGGATCGGTGATCTGCAGGCGGATCTTGCCCTTCGTTTCCTTGCCGAACGACACGGTACCGGTCATTTCGGCCAGCATGCCCTTGTCCTTCGGCGAACGGGCTTCGAACAGCTCGGCAACGCGCGGCAGACCGCCGGTGATGTCGCGGGTCTTCTGGCCTTCGACCGGAATACGCGCCAGCACTTCGCCGGGGCCCACGTCCTGGCCGTCACGCACCTGCACCAGCGCGCCGATCGGGAAGCCGATCGTCACCGAGTGGTCGGTGCCCGGGATCTTCACTTCGGCGCCGGAGGCGTCGATGAGCTTCACCTGAGGACGAACGACCTTGGCGGCGCCGCGGCGCTTCGGGTCGATCACGACCAGGGTCGACAGGCCGGTCACTTCGTCCACCTGCTTGGCGACCGTGAGGCCTTCCTCGACGTTCTCGAACTGCGTCTTGCCGGCGAATTCCGTGATGATCGGGCGGGTCAGCGGGTCCCAGTTGGCTAGGACATGGCCAGCCTTGATCTGCTGGTCGGCCTTGACCGTCAGGGTCGCGCCGTACGGCACCTTGTGGCGCTCACGCTCACGGCCGTGTTCGTCGTGGATGATGATTTCACCCGAACGCGAGATCACGACCAGCTCGCCCTTGCTGTTGGTCACGTAGCGCATCGTGGCGTTGAAGCCGATCGAGCCGTTCGACTTGGCTTCCACGCTGGAGGCGATGGCAGCGCGCGAAGCGGCACCACCGATGTGGAAGGTACGCATCGTCAGCTGCGTGCCCGGTTCGCCGATGGACTGGGCGGCGATCACACCGACGGCTTCGCCGATGTTGATCAGGCCGCCGCGGCCCAGGTCGCGGCCGTAGCAGGTCGAGCAGATGCCGAAGCGCGTCTCGCAGGTCAGCGCCGTGCGCACCTTGACCTCGTCCACGCCCTGCGCCTCGAGTTCCTCGATGGTGTCCTCGTCGAACATCTCGCCGGCCTTCAGCAGCACCGAGCGGTTTTCCGGGTGCAGCACGTCGTCGGCTGCGGTGCGGCCGAGGATACGGTCGCGCAGCGATTCGATCACTTCACCGCCTTCGACGATGGCGCGCATCAGGTAGCCGCCGTGCGTGCCGCAGTCCTGCTCGGTCACGACCAGGTCCTGCGTCACGTCGACCAGACGACGCGTCAGGTAGCCCGAGTTCGCCGTCTTCAGCGCCGTGTCGGCCAGACCCTTACGGGCACCGTGGGTGGAGATGAAGTACTCCAGCACGTTCAGGCCTTCGCGGAAGTTCGCGGTGATGGGCGTCTCGATGATCGAGCCGTCAGGCTTGGCCATCAGGCCGCGCATGCCGGCCACCTGGCGGATCTGGGCCGCGGAACCGCGGGCGCCGGAGTCGGCCATCATGTAGATCGAGTTGAAGGACTCCTGCTCGACTTCCTTGCCGTTGCGGTCGATGACCTTCTGCTTCGACAGCTTGGCCATCATCACCTTCGACACTTCGTCGCCGGCCTTGCCCCAGATGTCCACCACCTTGTTGTAGCGTTCGCCGGAGGTCACGAGACCCGAGACGTACTGCTGCTCGATCTCCTTCACTTCCTTCGCCGAGCGCTCGATGATGCCGTGCTTCTCCGAAGGCACCAGCATGTCGTCGATGGCGATCGAGATGCCGGCCTTGGTCGCCAGGCGGAAGCCGTTCTGCAGCAGCTTGTCTGCGAAGACGACGGTTTCCTTCAGGCCGCACTTGCGGAACGAGACGTTGATGAGCTTGGAGATTTCCTTCTTCTTCAGCGCCTTGTTGATGTTCGAGAACGGCAGGCCCTTCGGCAGGATCTCGGACAGCAGCGCGCGGCCCACGGTGGTGTCCACGAGCGAGGTCGACGGCGTGAATTCGCCGGTTTCCTTGTTCTTGGTGTATTCCGTGATGCGCACTGCCACCTTGGCGGTGAGTTCGACTTCGTTGGCGTCGAGCGCGCGCTGGACTTCACCGATGTCGGAGAAGACCAGGCCTTCGCCCTTGCCGTTGATGCGGTCGCGGGTCGTGTAGTACAGACCCAGCACCACGTCCTGCGAAGGAACGATCGACGGTTCGCCCGAAGCCGGGAACAGCACGTTGTTGGAGGCCAGCATCAGCGTGCGGGCTTCCATCTGCGCTTCCACCGACAGCGGCACGTGGACGGCCATCTGGTCGCCGTCGAAGTCGGCGTTGAAAGCCGCGCAGACGAGCGGGTGCAGCTGGATCGCCTTGCCTTCGATCAGGATCGGCTCGAAGGCCTGGATACCCAGGCGGTGCAGCGTCGGAGCGCGGTTCAGCATGACCGGGTGCTCCTTGATGACCTCTTCCAGGATGTCCCAGACCACCGGCGTGCCCGATTCGACTTCCTTCTTGGCAGCCTTGATCGTGGTCGCGATGCCCATGGCTTCGAGGCGCGAGAAGATGAAGGGCTTGAAGAGTTCGAGCGCCATCAGCTTCGGCAGGCCGCACTGGTGCAGCTTGAGCGTCGGACCCACCACGATGACCGAACGGCCCGAGTAGTCAACGCGCTTGCCCAGCAGGTTCTGGCGGAAGCGGCCGCTCTTGCCCTTGATCATGTCGGCCAGCGACTTCAGCGCGCGCTTGTTCGCGCCCGTCATGGCCTTGCCGCGGCGGCCGTTGTCCAGCAGCGAGTCGACGGCCTCCTGCAGCATCCGCTTCTCGTTGCGCGCGATGATTTCCGGAGCCTTCAGCTCCAGCAGGCGGCGCAGGCGCGAGTTGCGGTTGATGACGCGGCGGTACAGGTCGTTCAGGTCGGAGGTCGCGAAGCGGCCGCCGTCCAGCGGCACCAGCGGACGCAGGTCCGGCGGCAGCACGGGCAGCACGTCGAGCACCATCCACTCGGGCTTGATGCCCGACTTGCGGAAGGCTTCCAGCACCTTCAGGCGCTTGGAGTTCTTCTTGACCTTGACTTCGGAGCCGGTCAGATCGCCGCGCAGGCGTTCGATCTCGCTGTCGAGCTCGATGCCTTCCAGCAGGTCCTTGATGCCTTCGGCGCCCATCTTGGCGACGAACTCGTCACCGTATTCCTTGCGCTTCGCGTCGTAGTCGTCCTCGGACATGATGCCGAACTTCTTCAGCGGGGTCATGCCGGGGTCGGTGATCACGTAGGCTTCGAAGTACAGCACGCGCTCGATGTCGCGCAGCGTCATGTCGAGCACGAGGCCCAGGCGCGACGGCAGCGACTTCAGGAACCAGATGTGGGCGCAGGGCGCGGCCAGGTCGATGTGACCCATGCGCTCGCGACGCACCTTGGTCTGCGTGACTTCGACGCCGCACTTCTCGCAGATCACGCCGCGGTGCTTCAGGCGCTTGTACTTGCCGCACAGGCACTCGTAGTCCTTGATGGGGCCGAAGATCTTCGCGCAGAAGAGGCCGTCGCGCTCGGGCTTGAACGTGCGGTAGTTGATCGTCTCGGGCTTCTTCACCTCGCCGAAGGACCACGAACGGATCTTCTCGGGCGAAGCCATGCCGATCTTGATGGCATCGAAATGCTCATCAGGGGTGAATTGCTTGAACAGGTCGAGTAGCGATTTCATAAGACTCTTTCCCTTTTCAAATTAGGAACGCTCGAGCTCGATGTCGAGACCCAGCGAACGGATTTCCTTGACCAGCACGTTGAACGACTCCGGCATGCCGGCTTCGATCGAGTGCTCGCCCTTGACGATGCTCTCGTACACCTTGGTACGGCCTTGCACGTCGTCGGACTTCACGGTCAGCATTTCCTGCAGGACGTAGGAAGCGCCGTAGGCTTCGAGCGCCCACACTTCCATTTCCCCGAAACGCTGGCCGCCGAACTGCGCCTTGCCGCCCAGAGGCTGCTGCGTGACCAGCGAGTACGGGCCGGTCGAGCGGGCGTGCATCTTGTCGTCCACCAGGTGATGCAGCTTCAGGAAGTGCATGTAGCCGACGGTGACGGGACGCTCGAACTGGTCGCCGGTGCGGCCGTCGAACAGGTAGGCTTGCGTGCGGCTCTCGGTCAGGCCCTTGGCCTTGGCGATGTCGTCCGGGTAGGCCAGCTTCAGCATGCCGCGGATTTCCTCTTCCGAGGCACCGTCGAACACCGGCGTCGCGAAGGTCGCGCCGTTCTGGAGGTTGCCGGCCATCTCGAGCAGCTCGGTGTCGCTCAGCGAAGCGATGTTCTCCTGGCGGCCCGAGCCGTTGTACAGCTGCTCCATGAACTTGCGCAGCTCGGCCACCTTGGCCTCCTGCTGCAGCAGGTCGCCGATGCGCTGGCCCACGCCCTTGCCGGCCCAGCCCAGGTGCACCTCGAGAACCTGGCCCACGTTCATCCGCGAGGGCACGCCCAGCGGATTCAGGCAGATGTCGCACGGGGTGCCGTCGGCCATGTGGGGCATGTCCTCGACCGGAACGATCTTCGACACCACACCCTTGTTGCCGTGGCGGCCGGCCATCTTGTCGCCGGGCTGCAGGCGGCGCTTGACGGCCAGGTAGACCTTGACCATCTTCAGCACGCCGGCGGGCAGCTCGTCGCCCTGCGTGAGCTTCTTGCGCTTCTCTTCGAACGCGAGGTCGAAGCTGTGGCGCGTCTGCTCCAGCGAGTTCTTGATCGACTCGAGCTGCGTCGCCACTTCGTCTTCCGCCGGGCGGATGTCGAACCAGTGGAACTTCTCGACCGACGACAGGTAGGCCTTGTCGAGCTTGGTGCCCTTGGCCAGCTTGTTCGGGCCGCCGTTGGCGACCTTGCCGGTCAGCAGCTTCTCGATACGGTCGAACGCGTCAGCCTCGACGATGCGGAGCTGGTCGTTCAGGTCGAGGCGGAAGCGCTTGAGCTCGTCGTCGATGATCTGCTGGGCGCGCTTGTCGCGCTGGATGCCTTCGCGGGTGAACACCTGCACGTCGATCACGGTGCCTTGCGAGCCCTGGTCAACGCGCAGCGAGGTGTCCTTCACATCGGAAGCCTTCTCGCCGAAGATGGCGCGAAGCAGCTTCTCTTCAGGCGTCAGCGTGGTCTCGCCCTTCGGCGTGACCTTGCCCACCAGCGTATCGCCCGGCTGCACTTCGGCGCCGACGTAGATGATGCCGGACTCGTCGAGGCGGTTGAGCTGCTGCTCGGCCAGGTTCGGGATGTCGCGCGTGATTTCTTCGGCGCCCAGCTTCGTGTCGCGGGCCATCACCACCAGTTCCTCGATGTGGATCGAGGTGTAGCGGTCTTCGGCGACGACGCGTTCCGAGATCAGGATCGAGTCTTCGAAGTTGTAGCCGTTCCAGGGCATGAACGCGATCAGCATGTTCTGGCCCAGGGCCAGTTCGCCGAGGTCGGTCGATGCGCCGTCGGCCACCACGTCGCCCTTGGCGATCTTGTCGCCGCGCTTGACGATGGGGCGCTGGTGGATGTTGGTGTTCTGGTTCGAACGCTGATACTTGATCAGGTTGTAGATGTCCACACCGACTTCACCGGCAGCCGCTTCGGCGTCGTTCACGCGCACCACGACACGGGTCGCGTCGACGTAGTCGACGATACCGCCGCGGGTGGCCGTGACCACGGTGCCCGAGTCGACCGCGGAGACGCGCTCGATACCGGTACCGACCATCGGCTTCTCGGGACGCAGCACTGGCACGGCCTGGCGCTGCATGTTGGCGCCCATCAGCGCGCGGTTCGCGTCGTCGTGCTCGAGGAACGGCACGAGCGATGCGGCCACCGACACGATCTGCGCGGGCGACACGTCCATGTACTGGATGCGCTCTGCGCCGACCAGGATCGATTCGCCGGCCTCACGGGCCGAGACCAGGTCGCCGGTCAGCTTGCCGTCCTTGTCCAGGGCCGCGTTGGCCTGGGCGATGACGTACTTGCCTTCCTCGATGGCCGACAGGTAGTCGATCTCGTTGGTGACCTTGCCGTCCACCACGCGACGGTACGGCGTCTCGATGAAGCCGTATTCATTCAGGCGGGCGTACAGGGCCAGCGAGTTGATCAGGCCGATGTTCGGGCCTTCGGGCGTTTCGATCGGGCACACGCGGCCGTAGTGGGTCACGTGCACGTCGCGCACCTCGAAGCCTGCACGTTCGCGCGTCAGACCGCCCGGGCCAAGGGCCGACACGCGGCGCTTGTGGGTGATCTCGGACAGCGGGTTCGTCTGGTCCATGAACTGCGACAGCTGCGAGGCGCCGAAGAATTCCTTCAGCGCAGCCGAGATCGGCTTGCTGTTGATCAGGTCGTGCGGCATCAGCGGCTCTTGCTCCGCCTGGCCCAGACGTTCCTTCACGGCCTTCTCGATGCGGGCCAGGCCGGTGCGGTACTGGTTCTCGGCCAGTTCGCCGACGCAGCGCACGCGACGGTTGCCCAGGTGGTCGATGTCGTCGACCTCGCCGTTGCCGTTGCGCAGGTCCACGAGGATCTTGACCACGGCCAGGATGTCCTCGTTGGTCAGCACCATCGGGCCGGTCGATTCGTCGCGGCCGACCTTGGCGTTGAACTTCATGCGGCCGACGCGCGACAGGTCGTACGTGTCCGGGTTGTAGAACAGGCGCTGGAACAGGGCCTGCACGGCGTCTTCCGTCGGCGGCTCGCCGGGGCGCATCATGCGGTAGATGGCCACGCGGGCGGCGAACTCGTCCACGGTTTCGTCGATGCGCAGGGTCTGCGAGATGTACGCGCCCTGGTCGAGTTCGTTCGTGTAGATGACCTGCACGTCCTGCACGCCGGCCGTGCGCAGCTTCTTCAGCAGCGTCTCGGTCAGCTCGTCGTTGGCCTTGGCCAGGATCTCGCCGGAGTCGGCGTCGACGATGTTGCGGGCGATCACGCGGCCGATCAGGAAGTCTTCCGGCACGCTGATGTGCGTGGTGCCGCCCTGCTCCAGCTCACGCGTGTGGCGCGCGGTGACGCGCTTGTCCTTGGCGACCACGACCTTGCCCGACTTGTCGGTGATGTCGAAGCGCGCGACTTCGCCGCGCAGGCGCTCGGGAACGAATTCCATCTGCGCGCCGCTGTCCATCAGGCGGAAGTTGTCGTTCACGAAGAAGTTCGCGAGGATCGATTCCGGGTTCAGGCCGATGGCCTTCAGCAGGATCGTGACCGGCATCTTGCGGCGACGGTCCACGCGGAAGTACAGCATGTCCTTCGGGTCGAACTCGAAGTCGAGCCACGAACCGCGGTAGGGGATCACGCGGGCCGAGAACAGCAGCTTGCCCGAGCTGTGCGTCTTGCCCTTGTCGTGCTCGAAGAACACGCCGGGCGAGCGGTGCAGCTGAGACACGATCACGCGCTCGGTACCGTTGATGATGAACGAACCCTTGTCCGTCATGAGCGGCACTTCGCCCATGTAGACCTCTTGTTCCTTCACTTCCTTGACCACCTTCGACTGCGAGGTCGACGACTCGCGGTCATAGATGATGAGCTGCACCTTGGCGCGCACGGCCGACGCGAAGGTCAGGCCGCGGGTCTGGCATTCGCGCACGTCGAACGCCGGCTTCGCCAGGTTGTACTCGAGGAACTTCATCTCGACGAAACCGTTGTGCGAGACGATCGGGAAAGCAGCGTCGAACGCAGCCTGCAGGCCTTCGACGGTACGTTGTTTCGGGGGGACGCCGGCTTGCAGGAACGCGGTGTATGCGTCCTTCTGCATCTGCAGCAGGTAGGGGATTTCGACGACGCTGTCGCGATTGCCGAAACTTTTTCGGATGCGCTTGCGTTCGGTGTAACTGTACGCGGACGATTGGGCCATGAGAGCTCCGGTGCTTGAGATCTTCAGCGACTTGTCAGCAGTGCCGGGGCACCACTGCTTGGCGGCTGGCCACTACCAGCCGTTGGCGGACAGCGATGCGTTGCACATCGCCCGAACCAAGGGGTCTTCTGCAGTCGGGGTCAGAAGACACTCAAAAAACATCTCGTTCCGGCTTCGCCATCGGCCTTGTGGCCTTCGGGAAACCGGCAGCGAGCCGGCTTTTGAGTGCGCTCTGAAAGCGGCAAAGGCTGGAGGGCCTTTTCAGGCACCTCCAGCCCTCCAGGGGGTCTGAATTACTTCAGTTCCACCTTGGCGCCGGCTTCTTCCAGCTTCTTCTTGGCGGCTTCAGCGTCAGCCTTCGACAGGCCTTCCTTGACGGCCTTGGGAGCGGCTTCCACCAGGTCCTTGGCTTCCTTGAGGCCCAGGCCGGTGATTTCGCGCACTGCCTTGATCGCCGAAACCTTGTTCGCGCCGGCGTCAACCAGCACGACGTTGAATTCGGTCTTCTCTTCGACTGCAGCAGCAGCGGCACCGCCACCACCTGCGGCCGGAGCGGCCATTGCAGCGGCGCTCACGCCGAACTTCTCTTCGATGGCCTTGACCAGGTCGTTGAGTTCCAGGACCGTCATGCTGTCGAGCGCGGTCAGAAATGCGTCTTTATCGAATGCCATTTTTGTTTCCTAACAATTGGGTTGAATGTTTCAAACGCAGGCGGCTCAGGCTGCCTGTGCTTCTGCCGGGGCATCGGCGGGTGCAGCTTCGCCACCACCACGCTTCTCGGCCAGCGCCGCGAGCACGCGGGCGGTACGAGAGATCGGGGATTGCATCAAGCCCAGCAGTTGAGCCAGCAGCACTTCCTTCGAAGGGATGTTGGCCAGTTGCTTCACGCCTTCGACGTCCAGGGCCTTGCCACCGAATGCGCCGCCGCGAATGACCAGCTTGTCGTTGGTCTTAGCGAAATCGGCCACCACCTTGGCGGCGGCCACAGCGTCTTCGGAGAAGCCATAGATCAGCGGGCCGGTCATCTGGTCGCCGACGACTTCAAACGGGCTGCCAGCGACAGCACGGCGGGCCAGCGTGTTCTTCAGAACACTCAGGCTCACACCCTTGCTGCGCGCTTCGTTGCGCAGTTTGGTCATATCGGCCACCGTGATGCCACGGTATTCCGCCATCACGAGCGTTTGAGCTTTTGCGGCGAGGCTGGTCACGTCGTTGATGACCGCTTCTTTCTCACTGCGATTCAGACTCAAGGTCTACTCCTTTCAATGCGATCTTCGGCCGGGGCCTGCGATCGCGCTTCATGCAGCGACCAACTGTCAGGAACAAAAAAATCGATTTCCTTGATTCCTTGCAGCGGGATCGCCATCTGCGCTGGATACCGGACGGGAAGGTCCGGCGTTTAAGTGCAGCACCCTGCACACCAGCGGTCTTGGATGGCCCGCGGCAACCGAAGCCGCCGCGACCCACCACATCCGCCCCACCCTTGCGAGGTGGAGCAAATCTCTTTAGCTCGCCGAGATGGTTTGCGTGTCCACGCGGACACCCAGACCCATGGTCGACGACACGGCCACCTTGCGCAGGTACACGCCCTTGCTGGTCGCCGGCTTGGCCTTGACCAGAGCGTCGATCAGCGCGGCGAGGTTGCCCTGCAGCTTGTCGTTGTCGAACGAGCGGCGGCCGATCGTGCCGTGCACGATGCCGGCCTTGTCGACGCGGAACTGGACCTGGCCGGCCTTGGCGTTCTTCACGGCCGTGGCGACGTCCGGGGTCACGGTGCCGACCTTCGGGTTCGGCATCAGGCCGCGCGGGCCCAGCACCTGACCGAGCGTACCGACGACGCGCATTGCGTCCGGCGCAGCGATCACGACGTCGAAAGGCATGTCGCCAGCCTTGACCATGGCAGCCAGGTCGTCCATGCCGACGATGTCGGCGCCGGCGGCCTTGGCTTCTTCAGCCTTGGCTCCCTGGGCGAACACGGCGACGCGCTTGGTCTTGCCGGTGCCGTTGGGCAGCACGACGGCGCCACGCACGACCTGGTCCGACTTCTTGGCGTCGATGCCGAGCTGCACGGCCACGTCGATCGATTCGTCGAACTTGGCGGTGGCAGCTTCCTTGACGATGGTGATCGCGTCAGCCAGCGGGTACAGCTTGGTGCTGTCGACCTTGCCTTCGAGCGACTTCTGCTTCTTGGTGATCTTGGCCATTTACACGCCCTCCACATTCACGCCCATCGAACGGGCCGTACCGGCGATGGTGCGGACCGCGGCGTCCATGTCGGCAGCGGTCAGGTCCTTCATCTTGGTCTTTGCGATCTCTTCGAGCTGTGCACGCGTGATCTTGCCGACCTTGTCGGTGTGCGGGCGTGCGGAGCCCTTGTCGAGCTTGATCGCCTTCTTGATCAGCACGCCGGCCGGCGGCGACTTGATGATGAAGGTGAAGCTCTTGTCGGCGAAAGCGGTGATGACCACCGGCAGCGCCAGACCCGGCTCGTAGCTCTGCGTCTGCGCGTTGAACGCCTTGCAGAATTCCATGATGTTCAGACCGCGCTGACCGAGTGCGGGACCGATCGGCGGGGACGGGTTGGCCTTACCAGCTGGCACTTGCAGCTTGATGAAGCCGACGATTTTCTTCGCCATGCTTTTTGCTCCTTGCGGGTGATATCGCCTCGGCTTGCGGCCGAGGCTCCCCGGGGTTAAACGACTCTTCGATCAAGGCCGCGCGCCGAGTCGGACAACGCGCAGCCGGGAATGGTTCAGACCTCGCGGTCCGGGGCTCAGGTCTTCTCGACCTGGCTGAATTCGAGCTCCACGGGCGTCGCGCGGCCGAAGATCATGACCGACACGCTCACCTTGCTCTTCTCGTAGTTGACTTCCTCGACGGTGCCGTTGAAGTCGGTGAACGGGCCTTCCTTGACGCGCACGAATTCGCCAACGGTGAACTCGATCTTGTGGCGCGGCTTCTCGGTGCCCTGCTGCATCTGGCTGACGATGTCCTCGACCTCTTTCTGCGAGATCGGAGCCGGACGATTCTTGGCACCGCCCACGAAGCCCGTCACCTTGTTGGTGTGCTTCACGAGGTGCCAGCTCTCGTCGTCCATGATCATTTCGACCAGCACGTAGCCAGGGAAGAAGCGGCGCTCGGTGGTGCGCTTCTGGCCGTTCTTGATTTCGACCACTTCTTCGGTCGGAACCAGGATGCGACCGAACTTGCCCTGCATGCCGGCGCGGTTGATGCGCTCGGTGATGTTGCGCTCGACAGCCTTCTCCATGCCCGAATAGGCATGCACCACGTACCAACGCAGGTCGGGGTTGGCGGCAGGCGCCAGCACGGAGGTGCTTTCTTCCTCCGGCGCGCCCGGCGTGGTTTCAACTGCGTCGTCAGTCATTTACTTTCTCCAGCCCAGAATGAGGTCGAAAAACACCCATTCGAGCGTCTTGTCGGTAAGCCAGAGGAAGACGGACATGATCGCCACGAAGGCAAACACGTAGGCCGTCATCTGCATCGCTTCCTTGCGGGTCGGCCAGACAACCTTCCTGACTTCGCGCCACGAATCACGACCGAAAGCCCACAACTGGCGGCCATTCTCCGAACTGCCGAAGGCAGCCACTGCCGCAGCCAGACCAACCAGCAGCGCAGCCCATTGCACCAGCGAACCTTGGCGGGCCAGCAGATAGAACGCCACGATGGCGCTCACCGCCAGCACCACAGCCGCGGCCAATTTGGCCTTGTCGGCGCCGGTGCTCACGGTTTCGATTTGAGAAGTGGCCATGTTCGGCTGTTTTCCTGTGGCCTTGAGGCCTTCAATTCAATGCGTCTCTTCAGACGCCGAAGCCCGTCGGGGCGCGACGGGCTTTTCGGAGTGCCACCTTAAGTGGCAGGGGCAGTAGGAATCGAACCTACAACCTTCGGTTTTGGAGACCGACGCTCTGCCAATTGAGCTATACCCCTCCGGTACTTCGCACTCGCCCTATTACAGGTCGAGGATCTTCGCCACGACGCCCGAGCCCACGGTGCGGCCGCCTTCGCGGATGGCGAAGCGCAGGCCTTCTTCCATGGCGATCGGA
>NZ_JACIBG010000019.1:0-35333 GCF_014195185.1 Variovorax atrisoli
GGAGCACAGGGTCTACCGAACGGGCTCCCTTCAGCGCTACGGGAGCGGATGAACAATATCAGGAGGAGGCCGAAGGCCGGGGGACATTCGCGGAGGTGAGTACCCGGCGGCCTGTGCGCGCACCCCGGGCACGAACACCCACGAACCGCAGGAAGCAAAACAAATGAAGAAACTCTGGCTCGCCCTGCTCTTCTTCGCAGGCGGCGTCGCACATGAAGTACGCAACCCCGTGAGCTGCCAGTGCATCTCGTCAAGGCGCGAAGACGGCCAGCGCCTGCGCTCGCCCGAACCGTAGAAGTGAGGCCGCTACAGCGCTACTTCGCCGGATGATCGCGGCGGTAGAGCTCCCATTCCTCGATCTGCCGACCATCCGGAAGCTGGCAGATGCCGTACTGCCCCTTGTCGTTCGACCGCATGAGCGTCTTGCCCCCGAGGCTGTTGCAGTAGACCGAAGCCGGATTCGCCATGCCGACCGGCGGCGGCGCGGGCCGGGGCGGCTCGGGCTGGGCACACGCAGCGACCAGTAGAAGCGAGAGAAGCGCGCCCGCCGGGAAGAACAGTGGCTTGATCATTCCGCGAGTGTAGGCCCGCGGCCTCAGACTCAATCCAGCGCCTCGACGGCCGACGAGAAGACGTAGCCCTCGCTGCGCACCGTCTTGATGTAGCGCGGCTCGCGCGCATCGTCGCGCAGGCGCTGGCGCAGGCGGCTCACCAGCAGGTCGATGGAGCGCTCGAAGAGCTCGGCCTCGCGGCCCTGGGTGAGGCTCAGCAGCTGGTCGCGGCTCAGCACCTTCTGGGGATGGTCGAGGAACACCATCAGCAGCCGGTACTCCGCGCCGCTGAGAGCCACCATCACGCCGCTGTCGTCGATCAGGTTGCGCGCGGTGGTGTCGACCTGCCAGTCGCCGAAGGCCAGCTTCGAGGCCGACTCCGTGGAGCGCATGTTCGGCGGCAGCATGCGCGTGCGGCGCAGCACCGAGCGGATGCGCGCCAGCAGCTCGCGTGCGGAGAAGGGCTTGGCCAGGTAGTCGTCGGCGCCCATCTCCAGGCCCAGGATGCGGTCCGCCTCCTCGCTGCGCGCGGTGAGCATGAGGATGGGCGTCGCCTTGTACTTTCCCGTGCGCAGGTCGCGGCACAGCGTGAGTCCGTCTTCGCCGGGCAGCATCAGGTCGAGGATGATGAGATCGAAGGGTCCCGACTCCTCCAGCGCCGCGCGCATGTGCCGCCCCGTGGGCACCGTCACCACGCGCAGGCCGTTCTTGACCAGGTAGGTGGAGAGCAGTTCGCGGATCTCCCGGTCGTCGTCGACGATGAGGATGTGGTCGGAGCTCTTGGCAATGTTCATGGCTGTGCTGTGATTCGCCTCTGGCGCGAGGGGTAGGCGCAATGTAGCCCGGGCGGGGGCCGGATCGGGCCGTTTTGTATTTCCGTGTATCTCGCGGACACGGCGGCCACACTATGTTGCCTGGCGCGCGCCGGGACGGCAGGCCGGGGTGAACGGGTAATGTTGTATGTCGGCCCGCGCTGCCCAACACACTGGAATACAAAGCGGGCCGCTCCAGGATGCGGGCGGGTCTATAAACCTGCCCATGCCTACATCTGCCGACAGCCTTCCCGCCGACATCGCCCCGGCCTCCCCCGCGCCAACGGGCCTGCGCCGTCTGCTGCCGCGCTCGCTGTTCTCGCGGGTGACGCTGATCATCGTCGTCGGGCTGGCCATCGCGCAGCTGCTGACCTTCATCGCCATCGGCTACGAGCGCGGCATCGCGATGCGCGAGCTGATGATGATCGGCATCGAACGCGACATCGCCAGCTCGGTCGCCATCCTCGACCGGCTGCCCGCCGCCGAGCGCGAAGACTGGCTCGCGCGGCTGGAACGGCGCAACTACCATTTCGTGCTGGGCGGCAGCGCCGAAGGCATACCGCCCGACACGCCGCTGTCGCAGCAGTTCGCCAAGGCCATCACCGACGCGATGCGCCCCTTCGAGATCGTCAAGGTCGGCCAGGTGAGCAATCCGCCGCAGGGCCTGCAGATCCAGGTGCGACTGTCCGACGGCTCTTCGGTGGTGGTGCATGCGCGGCGGGTGGACATGCCGGTCTCGAGCTGGGTGATGTGGCTGCTGTGGGTGCAGCTGCTGGTGCTGGCGGTGTGCGCCTGGTATGCGGTGCGGCTGGTCACGCGGCCGCTGGCGCAGCTGGCCGACGCGGCCGACGACCTCGGCCCCGATCTGAAGGGCCGGCAGCTGGCCGAGGAAGGCCCGACCGAGGTGCAGCACGCGGCGCGCGCCTTCAACGCGATGCAGAAGCGCATCGCCGGCTACATGGCCGAGCGGGTGGAGATCCTCGCGGCCATCTCGCACGACCTTCAGACCCCCATCACCCGCATGCGGCTGCGCACCGACCTGATGGACGACGGCCATGACCGCGACAAGTTCCGCCAGGACCTCGACGCGATGCACACGCTCGTGCGCGAAGGCGTGACTTACGCGCGCACCCTGCATGGCGCCACCGAGCCGCCTCGCCGCATCGACGCCGACGCGCTGTTCGAGAGCATGGTGGCCGACTACGAGGACGCGGGCCAGCAGGTGCTGCTCGACGGCCGCGTCGGCGAGCCCATGGTGACGCGGCCGAACGCGCTGAGGCGCATCCTGACCAACCTGATCGACAACGCGCTGAAGTTCGGCACCGAAGTGCGGCTGCAGGTGCAGGTGCAGGCCGACGCCGGCCACCGGCTGACGCTGGCGGTGGTCGACAACGGCCCCGGCATTCCGCCAGACCAGCTGGAGAACGTGCTCAAACCCTTCTACCGCGTCGAGGGCTCGCGCAACCGCAACACCGGCGGCACCGGCCTCGGCCTGGCCATCGCGCAGCAACTGGCGACAGCGATGGGCGCGGAGCTCACGCTGCGAAACCGTGACGGAGGCGGGCTCGAAGCCCGGCTGACCATGAACACCCGCGACGCGCCGCACGAGGACTGAGCCGCCGCGCGGCCAGCGCCATCCACACCAGCACCGACAGGGATGCGGCTCGCCGGGCGAGACCGCGAGGGCTCCGCTCGCCCTGCATTCCGCTGCCTTGGCTTGCCTTCGCTTTCATTCACCCACAACATCACACCGACCGGACCCGACCATGCTCCTCCTCATCGTTGCCTACCTGGGTGGCGTCCTCACCATCCTGAGCCCGTGCATCCTGCCCGTGCTCCCCTTCGTGTTCGCACGCGCCGACCGGCCTTTCCGCTCGCACGGCCTGCCGATGCTGCTGGGCATGGCCCTGGCGTTCTCGGCCGTCGCCACGCTGGCGGCGGTGGGCGGCGGCTGGGTCGTGACGCTCAACGAGTACGGGCGCGGCGCGGCGATCGCGCTGCTGGCGCTGTTCGGCGTGACGCTGCTCTTTCCTTCGGTGGCCGACCGCCTGACCCGCCCTCTGGTGGCGCTCGGGCTGCGGCTGTCCGGGCCGGCTGCGGACGCGAAGGCGTCGTCGGTGCTCTCGCCGCTGCTGCTGGGCATCGGCACCGGATTCCTCTGGGCGCCCTGCGCAGGCCCGATCCTCGGGCTGATCCTGACGGGTGCCGCGCTCAACGGTGCGAGCGTAGGCACTTCGCTGCTGCTGCTGGCCTATGCGGCGGGTGCGTGCACGTCGCTCGCTGCTGCGCTGCTCTTCGGCGGGCGGGTGTTCTTGGCGATGAAGGGCTCGCTGCACGCGGGTGAATGGATGCGGCGCGTGGCCGGCGTGGCGGTGCTCGCGGGGGTGGGTGCGATCGCGTCGGGGCTGGACACGGGGCTGCTCGCCCAGCTCTCGATCGGCACGACGTCGGCGCTGGAGAAGGCGCTGGTGGAGAAGATCGACATGCCGATGCCATCGCAGCAGCCTTCGTCCGCGCCGCAGGCCTCCGTCGACCCCGGCGGCCTGATGCTCGCGTCGACGCAGCCCGAACCGAAGAAGCCTGCGCTGACGCTGCCCGACGAAGGCAGGCTCCCCTCGCTCGCGGGCGCCACCGAATGGATCAACTCGCCCCCGCTCACGCCCGAGAGCCTGCGCGGCAAGGTGGTGCTGGTCGACTTCTGGACCTACTCGTGCATCAACTGCCTGCGCACCCTGCCCTACGTTCGCGCCTGGGCCGAGAAGTACAAGGACGCGGGCCTCGTGGTGGTGGGCGTGCACACGCCGGAGTTCGCGTTCGAGAAGCAGTCGGCCAACGTGCGCCGGGCGACGAAGGATCTGGATATCGGTTTCCCGGTGGCCGTCGACAGCGACTACGCGATCTGGCGCGCCTTCGGCAACCAGTACTGGCCGGCCTTCTATCTCGTCGATGCGCAGGGGCGCATCAGGCATCACCAGTTCGGCGAGGGGCAGTACGCGAAGTCGGAGCAGGCCATCCAGCAACTGCTGGCGGAGGCCGGACGGCCCGTCGCATCGGCGGGGATGGTCTTGCCCGAGGGCAAGGGCACGCAGGCTGCGGCAGCCGCGGAGCCTGCCCTCTCGGGCGAGACCTACCTGGGCTACGAGCAGGCGCGCAACTTCGCATCGCCCGGCGGCATCTCGAACGACCGCGCGCGGGTCTACGCCGGTGTTTCATCGCTACGCACCAACCAATGGACGCTGGGGGGCGAATGGAAGGTGGAAGGCGAGCGCGCAGTGCTGATGCAGCCCAACGGGCGCATTGCCTATCGCTTCCATGCACGCGACCTGCATCTGGTGCTAGGGCCCACGGCCGATGGGAAGCCGGTGCGCTTCAGGGTGCGGATCGACGGCGCGCCGCCGCTCGGCGACCATGGCACCGATACCGATGCGCAGGGCAACGGCGTCATCGACGGGCAGCGCCTCTATCAGCTGGTGCGCCAGACGGCGAACGAGAAGGATCGCCTCTTCGAGATCGAATTCCTGGACGCGGGCGCGCAGGCCTACGCGTTCACCTTCGGTTGACTGGCGGTCGCCTACAGATGCTGGGCGACAAGCACCACGGCGCCAGCGACGGAGATCGCGCCGCCGACGAGTTTTCTGAATGCTTTCATGGCGTGCTCCTTGTTCGGGTATCGACACCTGATGGTGCCGCAGAAGGAGCACTTCGTGGGTTGGCAATCCTCATCCGCGGGATAGCCAACTCCAACCCTCGCGCGGCGGCGAGGTGGATCAGCCCAACCTTGCCAGGCTCGCCGAAGCCACGTCGAGCGGACCGAGCCTCTCTCGCGCGAACTGGCTGGCCCGCAGCCGCACGCGCTGCAGCGCCGCTTCCAGCGTGGGCTGCTGCATGAAGACCAGTACGCCGTACTTGAGACCGCGCAGGTTCAGTTCGGCAACGCCCGCATAGCGGCCGCTGGTGGTGCGCTTGATATCGATGCGGCTGGACCAGCCATCGGGCAGGTCGACGAGGAGTTGCAGTTGCTGTGCGGCATTCATGTTGGGCGCGAAGGATAGGCGCGAAGGCACAGCAAACAAAGGAACTAATTCCGGGGTATCCGCATTTCTTCGGAATCGATGTGCGAGCGCCCCGAAATCGAGAACTCGTCCTCGATGTCTCCCAGATTGGCCGCGATCATCGATTTGCCCGCCTCCCTCCGGCGGGCTCCTCCCTCCGACCCCATGCGAGAACGGGGTCCTTCAGCTCACCCTCGGGTGAGCTTTTTTTTAGTGCTGAAACCGAAGGCACGGCAAGCACCGCGGCCCAAAGAAAAACGGCTTACGCCTTTTGAGCGTAAGCCGTTGTTCCATCTACTGACTTTGGTCGGTGTGAAAGGATTCGAACCTTCGACCCCTTGCACCCCATGCAAGTGCGCTACCAGGCTGCGCCACACACCGAAGCTCTCGATTATAGCCTTGGAAATTCAGCGTCCGATGGTCAGCAGCTCACGAATTTCAAATAGTTCGCGCCGAAGGTGCAGAAGCTGCGACAGATCGGCCGTCTGCACGACCGCAGACGCGGATGAATCCTCGACGATGGCGGCGTCGAATTCCTCTTGGTCGATCTCGATGGCCTCCACGCCTTCGAGCGGCACTTCGCCCGCCTTGCGGCGGTCGCGCTCGCCCTGCACGAGTTCCTGCAGCTTGTTGCGCGCGCCGCTGATCGTGAAGCCCTGGTCGTAGAGCAAGTCACGGATGCGGCGGATCATGAGCACCTCGTGGTGCTGATAGTAGCGGCGGTTGCCGCGCCGCTTCATCGGGCGCAGCTGCGTGAACTCCTGCTCCCAATAACGCAGCACGTGCGGCTTGACGCCACACAGCTCGCCGACCTCACCGATGGTGAAGTAGCGTTTGACGGGAATCGGAGGGAGCGTTTTCTCCATTGAAATCAAGACTGTGCGCGGGAAACCTCAGAGATTACTCCACGCAGCCGCGCAGCACCAAGCACTTATTCGGAGCCGAGGCTCCATTCGACTTCGGAGGTACTGCCCTGATCGATGCTTCCGTGGATCTGTTCCTTGAGCTTGGCGCTCGCATGGAAGGTCGCGACGCGCCGCTCGCCGATCGGAATCGCCTCGCCGGTGCGCGGATTGCGCCCCGGCCGGGGCGCCTTCACGCGGATCTGGAAGTTGCCGAAGCCCGAGATCTTCACGTCCGTGCCTTCGATGAGGCTGTTGGCCACGAGCTCGAAGAAGGCCTCGACCATGTCCTTGGACTCACGCTTGTTCAGGCCGATCTGCTCGAAGAGCAGGTCGGCGAGATGCGCCTTGGTGAGCGCAGGCGTTTCGAGAGCCTCGAGCGTGAATTCGGCAGCGTTCATTCTCATCATCCCCTCAAGCGGCCGCCGAGTTTGGCGCCCAGTTGTTCGACGATCGCGCGGACGGCCGGCTCGACCTGCTCGTCCGTCAGGGTGGCGCTGTCGCTCTGGAAGCTCAGGCGCACCGCCATGCTCTTCTCGCCCTGCGCCAGCGCACCCGGCGCAGCCACCGCACCCTCGCGCAGCGGCTGCGGACGATAGATGTCGAACAGCGTCGCGTCGCGCAGCAGGCCCTTGGCAGCCGCGGTGGAGCGGATGGTCTGCATCAGCGCGTCGTGCGTGACGGCCTCGGCCACCACGACCGCAATGTCGCGCTCGACGGCCTGGTGCTTGGGCACCGGCTGCGCCACCGGCACGAGGCGCGCAGTGACGGCGTCGAGGTCGAGTTCGAACAGCACGGGCGCCTGCGAGAAGTCCCACTTCTGGCGCCAGCGCGGGTGCAGCTCGCCGACGAAGCCGATGGCCTTGCCGTCGACCAGCACGCGCGCCGAGCGGCCCGGGTGCAGCGCCGGATGCTCGGCCGCCTCGAAGACGAGCTCCAGCGGCGCGAGCAGCGCCTCGACATCGCCCTTCACGTCGTAGAAATCGATGCGTTGCGGCTTGCCGTCCCAGCGCGCCTCGTCGGCATCGCCCCAGGCGAGGCCCGCCACGCGCATCGGCTGGTTCACGCCGCGCACAGTGCTGTCGGTCGTGACGACGCTGTCGTCGCGCATGAACACGCGGCCAAGCTCGAACACGCGAACGCGCGGCGCCTTGCGGTCGAGGTTGAACTTGAGCACCTGCAGCAGCGACCCCATCAGCGAGGAGCGCATCACGCTCATCTGGCTGGCGATGGGATTCAGCAGCTTCACCGGGTTGGCGTTGCCAGCCAGGTCCTGCTCCCAGTGCGCCTCGACGAAGCTGAAGTTGATCGTTTCCTGGTAGCCCAGCGCGGCGATGCTGCGGCGAACCGCGAAGCGGCTGCGTTGCGCCTCGGGACGCACGCGCGCGGTGATGGGCGCGAGCGGCGCGGTGGTCGGCAGGTTGTTGAAGCCGATCAGGCGCGCGACTTCCTCGATCAGGTCTTCCTCGATCAGCAGGTCGAAGCGGTGCGGCGGCGGGGTCACGGTCAGCGTGCCATCGCCCTCGGTGATCGCGAAACCGAGGCGGCTCAGCGCTTCGGCGCACTGGGCCTGCGTCAGCGGCATGCCGATCACGCGCGATGCACGCGCCACGCGCAGCGTGACGGGCACGGCCTCGGGCACGCTCAGCGTCTGGTCGTCCATCCGGCCGGCCTGGCCACCGCAGATCTCGGTAATCAGCTGAGTGATGCGCTCGATGATCTGGACGGTGCGGCTCGGATCGACGCCGCGCTCGTAGCGGTGGCCGGCGTCGGTCGAGAAGTTGAATCGGCGCGAACGGCCCTGCACGGCTTCGGGCCACCAGAAGGCAGCTTCGACGTAGATGTTGCGCGTGTCGTCGGACACCGAGGTGGCGTCGCCGCCCATGATGCCGGCGAGCGACTCGACCTCGCGATCGTCGGCGATCACGCCGACCTTGTCGTCGACGGTGATCGTGTTGCCATTGAGAAGCTTCAGCTGCTCCCCCGGCTTGCCCCAGCGCACCGTGAGGCCGCCATGGATCTTGTCGAGGTCGAAGATGTGGCTGGGCTGGCCGTACTCGAACATCACGTAGTTCGAGATGTCGACCAGCGGCGTCACGCTGCGCTGGCCGCAGCGCGCAAGGCGCTCGACCATCCAGGCGGGCGTCGCGACCTTGGTGTTCACGCCGCGCATGATGCGGCCCGAGAAGCGGCCGCAGAGCTCGGGCGCCTCGACCTTCACCGGCAGCACGTCGGCGAACGAGGTGGCGACCGGCGCGATGTCGGGCGTCTTGAGCGGCGCGCCCGTGAGCGCGGACAGTTCGCGCGCCACGCCGTAGACGCTGAGGCCGTGCGCCAGGTTGGGCGTGAGCTTCAGCGTGAGCAGCATGTCGTCGAGCTTGAGCACCTCGCGCACGTCGGCGCCGATGGGCGCATCGGCGTCGAGCTCGAGCAGGCCGCCGTGGTCTTCGCTCAGCTGCAGTTCGCGCGCCGAGCACAGCATGCCCTGGCTTTCCACGCCACGCAGCTTGCCGAGCTTGATGAGGAAGGGCTTGCCGTCCTCACCCGGGGGCAGTTCGGCGCCGACCAGCGCGCACGGCACCTTGATGCCGACGCGCGCATTCGGCGCGCCGCAAACGATGTTCAGCAGAGCGCCCTGCCCCGCATCGACCTGGCACACGCGCAGGCGATCGGCATTCGGGTGCTGCACCGCTTCCTTGATTTCGCCGACCACGATGCGCGTGAAAGGCGGCGCTACCGGTCGGCGCTCTTCCACCTCGAAACCGCCCATGGTGAGCGTTTCGGCCAGTGCGGCGCTGTCGATGGGCGGGTTGCAGAACTCGCGCAGCCAGGATTCCGGGAATTGCATCTCTTCGATCTCGATCTGGTTTTTTCTGTGATGGGGTGCTTACTGGAACTGCGAGAGAAAACGCAGGTCGCCGTCGAAGAAGAGGCGCAGGTCGTTCACGCCGTAGCGCAGCATCGTGAGCCGGTCGGGGCCCATGCCGAAGGCGAAGCCGATGTAGCGCTCGGGGTCGAGGCCCATGTTGCGCACCACGTTCGGGTGCACCTGGCCCGAACCCGACACCTCGAGCCAGCGGCCGGCCAGCGGGCCGCTCGCGAACTGGATGTCGATCTCGGCGCTCGGCTCGGTGAACGGGAAGAAGCTCGGGCGGAAGCGCAGCACGAGGTCGTCGCGCTCGAAGAAGGTGCGGCAGAAGTCGGTGAAGACGACCTTCAGGTCCTTGAAGCTCACGTTCTCGCCGAGCCACAGGCCTTCGCACTGGTGGAACATCGGCGAGTGGGTGGCGTCGCTGTCGACGCGGTAGGTGCGGCCGGGGGCGATCACGCGGATCTCGGGCGCCTTCAAGGTGCCTGTGGTGTCGGCAGCGGCAGCAGCGAACTCGGCTGCGTACTTCTTGATGTGCTGATGCGCATAGCGCACCTGCATCGGGCTGGTGTGCGGGCGCAGGTTGTAGGGGATGCCGTCGTCGCCATTCAGGTCGACGTAGAAGGTGTCCTGCATCGAGCGCGCAGGATGGTTCGGCGGGTTGTTGAGCGAGGTGAAGCTGTGCCAGTCGCTCTCGATCTCGGGGCCGTCGGCCACGTCGAAGCCCATGCTGGAGAAGATCTCCTCGATGCGCTCCAGGGTGCGGCTCACGGGGTGCAGTCCGCCCGAAATACGGCGGCGGCCGGGCAGGGTCACGTCCAGGGACTCGGCACGCAGTTGCAGCGAAAGCTCCTCGTCGGCCAGTTGCTGGCGGCGGTCGGTCAGCGCGGCTTCGATGGCTTGCTTGGCGACGTTGATGGCGGCGCCGCGGGACTTCTTCTCTTCGACACTCAGCGCGGCCATGCCCTTCATCAGCTCGGTGATGCGGCCCGACTTGCCGAGGAACTGGGCCTTGGCGTTTTCGAGCTCGGCGGGTGTCTTCGCTTCGGCGAAGGCGGCACGTGCGGTGTCGACCAGGGAGTCCAACTCGTTCATAGCAACAAAAATCTTCGAGGGGAAATAAAAAAGAGCTGGAGCCTTTTCAAGCGCCAGCCCTTGAGCCGTGGGCGCAGGAAGCCGCCCTGGAGCGGCACTCCTGCTGTGCAGAATCAAGCAGCCAGCTTGGCCTTGACCTGCTCCACGATGCCGGCAAAAGCGGCCTTGTCGTGCACGGCGATGTCCGCAAGCATCTTGCGGTCGATCTCGATACCGGCCTTGCGGATGCCGTTGGCGAACTGGCTGTAGGTCAGGCCCAGTTCACGCGAGGCGGCGTTGATACGCGCGATCCACAGCTGACGGAACACGCGCTTCTTGGTACGGCGGTCACGGTAAGCGTATTGGCCTGCCTTCATCACCGCCTGTTTGGCGACGCGGAAGACATTGCCGCGGCGACCGCGGAAACCCTTGGCGAGTGCGAGAACTTTCTTGTGGCGGGCGCGAGCCGTTACACCACGTTTGACGCGAGGCATGTGTGTACTCCTTGTTCGTCTGAGTTAGATGCCACGGCCGGGCAGCATGGCGGCGACAGAAACCATGTTGGTTTCATGCACTGCGACTGCACCACGCAGGTGACGCTTGTTCTTGGTGGTCTTCTTGGTCAGGATGTGACGCTTGAAGGCTTGACCGCGCTTGACGGTGCCACCGGGACGAACGCGGAAACGCTTTTTCGCGCTGCTCTTAGTCTTCATTTTGGGCATGTGAATGCTCCTTTAGTTTGTGCTCGTGAGGCGCCATGGATGCTCCACGGACTTGTTGGCCCCGAGACACTTCTTCATCCCGCCCCTGCCTGCATTTCTTTCGAAATGCGGGCAAAGGCGAAATCCCTTCAAAACCTCTCTGCTTCGACTCCAGCCCCGGCCAGTCAGGCCGCTGCGGGAGTCGCCGCCGGAGCGGCACCGGCGTCGGTCGCCGGCTTCTGTCCACCGCCGCCGGGCTTCTTGCGGCCCGGCGCGATCATCATGATCATCTGCCGGCCTTCCAGCTTCGGGAACTGCTCGACGATGATCGAGTCGCCCAACTCGTCGCGGATGCGCTGCAGCAGGGCCAGACCGAGCTCCTGGTGCGTGATCTCGCGGCCGCGGAAGCGCAGCGTGATCTTGCACTTGTCGCCCTCATCAAGGAAGCGCCGGATGTTGCGCATCTTGATGTTGTAGTCGCCATCGTCGGTACCGGGCCGGAACTTGATTTCCTTGACCTCGATGACCTTCTGCTTCGACTTCGCCTCGGCCGCCTTCTTCTGCTCGTGGTACTTGAACTTGCCGTACTCGATCAGGCGGCACACGGGCGGATTGGCCGCGGCGACGACCTCCACCAAGTCCACGTCCTGCTCACCGGCAAGGCGTAGAGCCTCTGCAAGACTCACGACACCCAATTGCTCGTTATCCGGGCCGATCAGGCGGACTTCCGGGGCCATGATTTCCCGGTTCAGGCGGTGTTGGCGTTCCTCGCGGTGGCGGCGGTCGCGGAATGCAGTAGCGATGGTCAGGATCCTTCAAAATTTGCTACAAAATCTGTAGCGGAAGCCGCTCAGCTCTCGCGGACAAGCGGCACGATTTGGCACGGAAACATATGGGGTTTTCCGAAGACAAATCAACGCTTGTCGGCAACATCCTGAACGAGCCGTTGAACGAACGATTCGAGGGACATTGCACCGAGGTCTTGATTGCCCCGGGCGCGCACTGCGACGGCACCTGCTTCCTTTTCCTTGTCGCCTACGACAACGATGTAAGGGAGCTTTTGCAACGAATGCTTCCGTATTTTATACGTAATCTTTTCGTTGTGCAGGTCGAGCTGGACCCTAAGCCCTTGATTTTGCAGCGTTTTCGCAACTTGCGAGGCGTAATCGGCCTGCCCTTCGCTGATATTCAGCACCGCCACCTGCACCGGAGCGAGCCACGCGGGCATCGCGCCGGAGTGGTGTTCGATCAGCATGCCGATGAAGCGCTCAAGGCTGCCGACGATCGCGCGGTGCAGCATCACGGGGTGCGCGCGGCCGCTGGATTCCGTCACGTACTCGCCGCCAAGGCGCTCGGCCGTGTTGAAGTCGACCTGCATCGTGCCGCACTGCCACTGGCGGCCGATCGCGTCGCGCAGCGTGTACTCGATCTTCGGGCCGTAGAAGGCACCGTCGCCGGGTGCGATGACGAAGTCGACGCCCGAACGGCGCAGCGATTCCATCACCGCGTGCTCGGCCTTGTCCCACAGCTCGTCGGAGCCGACGCGGTTCTCGGGACGCGTCGCGACCTTGTAGAGGATGTCCGTGAAGCCGAAGTCTGCGTAGACCTTCTGCAGCTGCGCCGTGTAGGCGATGCATTCGTCGAGGATCTGGTCTTCCGTGCAGAAGATGTGGCCGTCGTCCTGCGTGAAGCCGCGCACGCGCATGATGCCGTGCAGCGCGCCGCTGGGCTCGTTGCGATGGCACTGGCCGAATTCGCCGTAGCGCAGCGGCAGGTCGCGATAGCTGCGCAGGTCGCTCTTGAAGATGAGCACGTGGCCAGGGCAGTTCATCGGCTTGAGCGCGTATTCGCGCTTTTCCGATTCCGTCGTGAACATGTTCTCGCGGTAGTTCTGCCAGTGGCCCGTCTTCTCCCAAAGGCTCTTGTCGAGGATCTGCGGGCCCTTCACTTCCCAATAGCCCGTGTCGCGGTAGATGCCGCGCATGTACTGCTCGACCGCCTGCCAGATCGCCCAGCCCTTCGGATGCCAGAACACCACGCCCGGCGCCACTTCGTCGATGTGGAACAGGTCGAGTTCCTTGCCCAGCCGGCGGTGATCGCGCTTCTCGGCTTCCTCGATGCGCTGGATGTACTGGTCGAGCTGCTTCTTGTCGGCCCAGGCCGTGCCGTAGATGCGCTGCAGCTGCTCGTTCTTGGCATCGCCGCGCCAGTAGGCGCCGGCCAGCTTCGTGAGCTTGAAGACCTTCAGGAAGCGCGTGTTCGGCACGTGCGGGCCGCGGCACATGTCGACGTATTCCTGGTGGTAGTAAAGACCCATGGCCTGCTCGTCGGGCATGTCTTCAACCAGGCGCAGCTTGTAGTCCTCGCCGCGCGACTTGAAGACCTCGATGACCTCGGCGCGCGGCGTCATCTTCTTGATCACGTCGTAGTCCTGCGCAATCAGCTCGCGCATGCGCGCCTCGATGGCGGCCATGTCCTCGGGCGTGAACGGGCGCTCGTAGGCGATGTCGTAGTAGAAGCCCTCGTCGATCACCGGACCGATCACCATCTTGGCCGTCGGGTAGAGCTGCTTCACCGCGTGACCGACCAGGTGCGCCGTCGAGTGGCGGATGATTTCCAGGCCCTCTTCGTCCTTGGGCGTGATGATCTGCAGCTTCGCGTCATGGTCGATGACGTCGCTTGCATCGACGAGCCTGCCGTCGACCTTGCCGGCCACCGTCATCTTGGCCAGGCCGGGACCGATGGACTGGGCGACTTCGGCCACCGAAACCGGGCCGGGGAACTCGCGGCGCGAGTTGTCGGGGAGCGTGATCTGGATCATTTTGGGAAAACCTCGGGGAGAAAAACAAAAAAGCGCGGTGGATGACCGCGCTTTGCTTGGTTGTGTAGCTGGCGAAAACCAGCGAGCGCGGGCTACCGGCCTTTTCCTTCGGTGAAGAAAAAGCCGCTGAATCCTTGCGGGGTAGTTCGCGGTGTCATAACCAAGATGCCTTTCTCGCTCTTGTTGAGTGCAGAGACGGCGATTCTAGCCTTTGCCCGCTTCAGGATGCAGGCGCGGCATTCTTGAGGCCCAGCACGTCGATAGGCTCGATCGACGGCGGCCCGGCAAACAGTTCGGCCGCTTTCGCCATCAGCGCCTGGGCGATCGGACCGGCCAGGTGAGCCTGGCGTGCGGCGTCGCTCTCGAATGCATCGAATATGCCGAAGGTACTCGGCGACAGGCGCAGCGCAAACCAGATCGGTGTGGTTTTCTCGTCGCGCGCCATCGCAAGACCGGCCTCAAGGAACTTCTCGACATCGCTTTCCTTTCCCGGCTTGGCTTCGAGCCGGGCGAACAGTGCGTACTTGATCATGGGTCATCTCCTGCGTTGAACGGCGCGCGAGATTGCGCGGCGTCGGCACCGACTCTAGGCGGCCCTCACCTTTAGAGCTATTGGCATTTTTGACATCTTTGATATCGTTATTGCCATGAAGCTCGAAGTACTCGCCCTCGACGGCGTATTCGACACCGGCCTGTCCACGGTGCTCGACGTGTTCACCACTGCCAACGAGCTCGCGGCCATGCTGCAGCCTGACGCAGCCCCGTTCGAGGTCACCGTGACAGGCGTGCGCAAACGCGTGCGGACCTCGCAAGGTCTTTCCGTGCCAGTGGCTCGCGCACTCGGTACCGGCACTGCAGACTGGCTGATCGTTCCCGCGCTGGGCTGCAAGATGCCCGAGACGCTGGAGCCCGCCCTGCAGCGTGCCGACGTACGCGACGCCTGCATCGCGTTGCGGGAGCGCTCGGACAGGAACGCCGGCGTGGCCGCCGCCTGCATCGGCACCTTCGTGCTCGCCGAATCGGGCGTGCTCGATCACCACAATGCGACCACGACATGGTGGCTCGCCACCCTGTTTCGCCAGCGCTATCCCAGCGTTCAGCTCGAGGACTCGCGCATGCTGGTCAATTCCGGCCACCTGATCACGGCCGGCGCGGCGTTGAGCCATGTCGATCTGGCGCTGTGGATCGTCCGCCAGGCAAGCCCCGAACTCGCCACGCTGGTCGCGCGCTACCTGATCGTCGATCCGCGGCCGTCGCAATCGGCCTACGTGATCTCCGACCACCTCTCCCATTCAGACCCGCTGGTGGAGCGCTTCGAACACTGGGCACGCGGCCGGCTGGCCCATGGCTTCTCGCTCGACGAGGCCGCGCAGGCCGCGGGAACCAGCAAGCGCACGCTGGCCCGGCGCATGCAGCAGGTCCTGGGCAAGAGCCCGCTCTCCTACGTGCAGGATCTGCGCGTGGAGCGCGCGGTGCACCTGCTCAAGACCAGCGACAGGAGCCTCGAGCAGATCGCCGGCATGGTGGGCTACGCCGATGGCGTCACGCTGCGTACCCTGCTGCGCCAGCGACTGGGGCGCGGCGTGCGCGAGGTACGCCTCGAGATCTGACGGGCGCAAAAAAGCCCGGCGCGCGGCCGGGCTGAAGGTGACAGCGAATACCTGCCTGTCAGAGATCGATCCGGCGAGGATCGATCGACCGATCAGTGGAACTGTTCTTCCTCGGTCGAGCCCGACAGCGCCTTCACGCTCGACGAACCGCCCTGGATCACGGTGGTCACGTCGTCGAAGTAACCCGCACCCACTTCCTGCTGGTGCGACACGAAGGTGTAGCCCTTGTCGCGTGCGGCGAACTCGGGTTCCTGGACCATGTTCACGTAGTGCTTCATGCCTTCGCCGCGAGCGTATGCATGGGCGAACTGGAAGGTGTTGAACCAGTTGACGTGGATGCCGGCCAGCGTGATGAACTGGTACTTGTAGCCCAGCGCCGACAGGTCTTCCTGGAACGAGGCGATCTGCTTGTCGTCGAGGTTCTTCTTCCAGTTGAAGGAAGGCGAGCAGTTGTACGACAGCAGCTTGCCCGGGCAGGCGGCGTGCACGGCCTGCGCGAATTCGCGGGCGAAGCCGATGTCCGGCACGCCGGTCTCGCACCACACCAGGTCGGCGTAGGGAGCGTAGGCCACGCCGCGGCTAATGGCCTGCTCCAGGCCGTTCTTGACGCGGAAGAAGCCCTCCTGCGTGCGCTCGCCGGTCAGGAACGGCTTGTCGTTGGCATCGTGGTCGGAGGTGATCAGGTTCGCGGCTTCGGCGTCGGTGCGGGCCAGCACGATGGTCGGCACGCCGAGCACGTCGGCGGCGAAGCGTGCGGCAATCAGCTTCTCGCAGGCTTCCTGCGTCGGCACGAGCACCTTGCCGCCCATGTGGCCGCACTTCTTCACGGCGGCCAGCTGGTCTTCGAAGTGCACGCCGGCGGCACCGGCGGTGATCATGTTCTTCATCAGTTCGAAGGCGTTGAGCACGCCGCCGAAGCCGGCTTCCGCGTCGGCCACGATGGGCAGGAAGTAGTCGATGAACTCCTTGTCGCCCGGGTTGATGCCGCGGCCCCACTGGATCTCATCGGCACGGCGGAAGGTGTTGTTGATGCGACGGACCATCGTCGGCACCGAGTCGTACGCGTACAGCGACTGGTCGGGGTACATCGTCTCGGACGTGTTGCCGTCGGCGGCAACCTGCCAGCCCGACAGGTACACGGCCTCGAGGCCGGCCTTGGCCTGCTGCATCGCCTGGCCGGCGGAGATCGCGCCGAAGGCGTTCACGTAGCCCTTCTTGGCGCCGCCGTTGATCTTGTCCCAGAGCTTCTCGGCGCCGCGCTTGGCCAACGTGTGCTCGATGGGGAACGAACCGCGCAGGCGCACGACGTCGGCCGCGCTGTAGCCGCGCTTGACGCCCTTCCAGCGGGGGTCGGTGGCCCATTCTTTCTCGAGTGCGGCGATCTGCTGTTCGCGGCTCAGTTGTTCTGTGAGGGTCTGGGGCATGGTCACTCCGTGAGGTTGATTGAAAGGTTGGCGCTGCGGCCGTGGAGTTACTGTAACTCCGCCCCAGACTCTTATGTCTTATAGAAGACATATTTTTGCGCCAATAAAATCAACTAGTTAGCGCGATATTTCTCAATGCAGAATCATTTTTCCCATATCGAGAAAAAATATTGCGGCGCAGCAGCCAGCCATTCCGCAATGCGCAATCAATCTTTCGGTTGTGAAAACGAGGCAGCGCCGCGCGCTGCATGGCCGATCCAGTCGCCGCTTTCGATCACCTCGAGCCCGGCGATGCGCGTCGGGTGGATCTCGTAGACCAGGCATTCGAACCACTGCCCGTTCACCTCCACGCGCACCTGCCGCTTGATGTACTCGCCGGAGTCGTCGTCTGCCACCTCCTCCAGCACGTCGAGCGCCGTTTCCACCGCGGGCTCGATAGCGTAGACCTCGCCCTTCACCCGCTGCGCACCGCCGAGCACGACGCCCGGATAGGCGCCGAGATCGAACAGCGTGCCGGCGATGCTCGCCTCGCCGATGAACCTCGGCTCGGGCCGATAGCGCGCGATGTCGTTGCGTCCGCCGCGGCGCAGCGTGCCGTAGACAAAAACGTGGGGCATCATCGAAAGCGCATCCTTCCTTCACAACAACACGTCGTCCAGTCTATTGAACTCCGCTGCACCCGCATCAGGCCGCCTCGTGGCCTATGGCTGCCTGGCCCTGAGCATGTCGCTCGTCGGCGGCTACGTCGCCCTCTCCAAGCCCCTCGTCGCCGCCTTTCCGGTGCTGCTGCTCGCCTGGCTGCGCTTCGGCATCGCGGCGCTGGCCATGCCGCACTGGCTCAGGCGCTCGCCCGACGAACCACCGATGACCACGCGCACGCGCTGGCTGGTGTTCCTCGAGTCCTTCCTCGGCAACTTCCTGTTCTCGATCTGCATGCTCTTCGGCGTGAGCCTGACGAGCGCGGTGTCGGCGGGCGTGATCATGGCGTCGATCCCGGCGTGCGTCGCGGTCGCGAGCTGGCTCTTCCTGCGCGAGCGGATCACCGTACGCATCGGCCTGGCCATCGCCTGCGCGGCGCTCGGCATCGGGCTGCTGGCGCTGTCGCCGGCGGCATCGCATGCACCGGCCTCCAGCGCCGACTCATCGGCGTCGACGTCGATGCCCTGGCTCGGCAACCTGCTCGTCTTCTGCGCGGTGCTCTGCGAGACGGCCTACGCGGTGATCGGCAAGTCGCTCACCGGGCGCCTCGGGCCCAAGCGCATCGCGTCGCTCATCAACCTCTGGGGATTCATGCTGTCGATGCCCTTCGGCATCTGGCTCGCGCTGCAGTTCGACTTCGCCGCGGTGCGCTTCGGTACCTGGGCGCTGCTCGTGGCCTACGCGCTGGCCGCGAGCATCTGGACGGTGTGGCTCTGGATGACCGGACTTCGCAACGTACCAGCCGCGCAAGCGGGTGTTTTCACCGTGCTGCTGCCCGTGAGCGCCGCCCTCGTGGGCGTGCTCGTGCTGGGCGAAAGCCTCTCTTCCCCACAGCTGGTTGCGTTCGTCGTCGCGCTCATCGGCGTGGTGCTCGCAACGTGGCCCGGGCGCCGGACGTGAAAAACGGGGCTTCTCCCCTCTGAAAAAACAACAGCTCCCAATGAAAAAAGCGCTTTTTCCCTTGGAAACGCGTTTTTTCTCCTTTAGCATCCGCAATGCCACTGGAGACGCAAGTTTTTCATTGGTGAGTGTTCAACCAAAAAAGGAAATCAACCATGGCAACTGCAAAGAAGGCTCCGGCCAAGAAAGCTCCGGCAAAGAAGGCCGCTCCTGCAAAGAAGGCTGCGGCTCCGGCGAAGAAGGCCGCTCCGGCCAAGAAGGCGGCTCCTGCGAAGAAGGCCGCACCGGCGAAGAAGGCGGCTCCCGCCAAGAAGGCCCCCGCGAAGAAGGCCGCTCCCGCCAAGAAGCGCACGCCCAACGCTGCGTTCATGAAGGCACTGACCCCCAGCCCGGCACTGGCCGCCGTGGTCGGCTCCACGCCGCTGCCGCGCACCGCTGTCGTGAGCAAGCTGTGGGACTACATCAAGAAGAACAACCTTCAGGACAAGGCCAACAAGCGCAACATCAACGCCGACGCCAAGCTGAAGGAAATCTTCGGCAAGCCGCAAGTGTCGATGTTCGAACTGGCAGCGCTGATCGGCAAGCACGTCAAGTAAGTCCTCGGGGGCCTCGCGCTCCTGAATCAGAAAGCCCGCTTCACGCGGGCTTTTTTTTCGCCTGCAGCATTGCCCCGCCCTCCTCGAAGAAACGCGCCGGCGTCGAGCCGAAGTGCTTTCGGAAAGCCTCGATGAAGGCACTGACGGAGCTGTAGCCCACCGTCAGCGCGACCGCGGTGACGCTCTCCTGCAGGCTCAGCAGTTCCAGCGCCTTGAGCAGCCGCGCCTGCTGGCGCCACAGCGCGAAGCTCAGTCCCGTCTCGGCAGCGAATCGGCGCGTGAGCGTCCTTCGGGCCATGCCGATGCGATCGGCCCATCGGTCGATGCCGTCCGGCAGCGCCGGATCGTCGGCCAACGCGGCAGCCATGGCTGCCAGCCGGCTGTCCTGCGGCATCGGCAGATGGAGGGATGGCCTGTCGCCCGCCGCGAGTTCGTCGATCAGCACACCCACCAGACGCCCTCGGCGGGGCTCCAGCAGGGGATCGGATGCGTCCATGCCCGTCAGCCGATCCACCAGCGCACGCACCAGCGGCGTCGCCGCGAACACGTGCGGCACACCCGGCAGCGCCTGTGCCGTCGTTGCATCGATGTGCAGGCTCCAGCCCGCGGTGGCGCCGAAGGTCTGCGCCGCATGGGCGCAGCGTGGCGCGATCCAGCCGATCCACCCCGGCGGCTGCACCCAGCGCCCCGACGGCGTCTCGATGACCTGCAGCCCCTCCCGCAAGGCGAACAGCTGCCCGGTGTCGTGCGAGTGGTAGCCGGTGACGCGCGGCGCCTCGTAGGCGGTGATCCACAGCGTCGCGGGCGTCCGCTCAGCCATGGGTGGCCCGCCGGAGGTATCGATTGGCCCCGCTCCGCAAGCCCGAAGGAGCGGCGCTGCCTAGCATCGAAACCCTCTCAACTCCAACCAAGGAACAGCCTCCATGAAAGCCCAGGACGTACTCCCCGACGGCGAAGACTTCACCACCATCAACGGCCGCGCACTGCGCAAGGGATCGGTCGCCGCCTTCCTTGCCAACGCGCGCATCCTCGAAGACGCCGGCACGTCCCCGGCCGACAGGCAGGCCGCAGAGGACGACTTCGCCTCGCTGATCCCCACCCTCGACGCGCTCGGCCTGTTCGACGTGTTCGAGCTGCGCTCGCCGTTCCTGCGCGCGGAGGTCGCCCGCCATCGCGCCGCGCTCAGCCCTTCGCCTGTTTCGCCGAGCGCGTGATCGACGACAGCGTGCCGCGCGTGGTGATGACCTCGGGGTCGAGCGGAATCTCGATCAGCGTGCCGGTGTCGGCCTCCAGCGCGCGCAGCAGCGCCGCCTCGAACTGCGCCGTCTCCGTCACCCGCTCGGCCGCGTAGCCATAGGCGCGCGCGAGACCGCAGAAGTCGGGGTTGCGCAGCGCCGTGCCGCTGGTGCGTTCGGGATACTCACGCTCCTGGTGCATGCGGATCGTGCCGAACATGCCGTTGTTGAGCAGCACGATGATGCTCTTGCCGCCGTGCTGCGAAGCCGTCGCCAGTTCCTGCCCGGTCATCAGGAAATCGCCGTCCCCCGCGATGGTGAAGGCCACGCGCCCCGTCGCCAGGTTGGCCGCGATGCCAGCCGGCACGCCGTAGCCCATCGCCCCGCTGGTCGGCGCCAGCTGCGTCTTCGCGCCCTTGGCCAGGCCGTGGTAGCGGAAGTAGCGGTGCACCCAGCTCGCGAAGTTGCCCGCGCCGTTGGTGATTGCCGCGTCCGCGGGCAGATGCTTCTGCAGCAGCGCGACCACTTGCGCCATGTCGACCGAACCCCGCGGCGTCTCGGCGGGCATGCCCGTCAAAGCCTGGGGCACGAGGTTGGCTTCGTAGTCGGCATGGGCCTGAAGCATCCATTCTTCCCACGGCAGCGTCGGCGGTGCGCTCAGCACCTCGAGGCTGCGCGCAGCGGCGCTCATGCCGGCGTTGATCGCCAGGTCGGCCTGGTAGACGCGGTTGAGCTCCTCGGCGCTCGCGTGGATGTGCACCAGCGTCTGCTTCGCCTTGGGTGCCTCGAGCAGCGTGTAGCCGCTGGTGGTCATCTCGCCAAGGCGCGGGCCGATGGCCAGGATCAGGTCGGCGTCCTTCACGCGCTGGGCGAGCTTCGGGTTGATGGCGATGCCGACGTCGCCCGCGTACTGCGGATGGTGATTGTCGAAGGTGTCCTGGAAGCGGAACGCATTCGCCACCGGCAGGCGCCAGTTCTCGGCGAAGCGCTGCAGCGCCTGCGCGGCCTGCGCCGTCCAGCCGCCGCCGCCGGCGATCACCAGCGGGCGCTGCGACTTCAGCAGCAGCTCGCGCAGGGTGCGCAGCGCGCCCGGATCGCTCCAGGGCTCAACCGCCTCCACGCGCGCCAGCGGACGCGCGGTGGTCTCGCTGCGCAGCATGTCTTCCGGAAGCACCAGCACCACCGGTCCCGGCCGGCCGTTCATCGCGGTGGCGAAGGCACGTGCGATGTACTCGGGAATGCGGTTCGCGTCGTCGATGCGCTCCACGCGCTTGGCGAAGCCCTTGGTGCTCGGGCCGAAGAAGCTGCCGTAGTCGACTTCCTGGAAGGCCTCGCGGTCGCGGAAGTCGCTGCCGACGTCGCCCACGAAAAGCACCATCGGCGTGGAGTCCTGGAAGGCGTTGTGCACGCCGATCGACGCATTGGTCGCGCCCGGCCCGCGGGTGACGAAGCACACTCCCGGCCGCCCGGTGAGCTTGCCGTGCGCCTCGGCCATGAAGGCGGCGCCGCCCTCCTGCCGGTTGACGACGAAGCGCGTGCGGTCGCGGTAGGCGTGGAAGCCGTCGAGCACTGCCAGGAAGCTCTCGCCAGGCACGCCGAATGCGATCTCCATGCCTTGCTCTACGAGGCATTCCACGATCAGGTGGCCTGCGGGTTGTGATGTACTCATGGGAAGTAGGAACCTCAGCTGCAAATGTCTTCGGCAATTATGTGCGCCCGCTCCGGACGCCTTGCGTTAATTCCCCAAATGGTTAAATTCGCGCCATGAAGGCCCCCAAGGACCCAACGCCCGACATCGCGATCGAAGCGATCGAACCACGCTCGCGCGATGCGGACAGGTCGCAGCTCGCCATCCTCGCCTCGGCGCGCGACGAGTTCTCCGCGCGCGGCCTCGCAGGCGCGCGCATGGACAGCATCGCCGAGCGCGCGGGCCTCAACAAGCGCCTCATCTACTACTACTTCGGCAGCAAGGACGACCTGTTCCTTGCCGTGCTGGAGCGCGTCTATGCGGACATCCGCGAAGCGGAACAGCGCCTGCACCTCGAAGAGATCGACCCCGTGGAGGCCATCCGCCAGCTGGTGTCGTTCACCTGGAACTACTACCTCGAGCACCCCGAGTTCATCACGCTGCTCAACAGCGAGAACCTGCACTGCGCGGCCCACCTGAAGCGCTCCGACCGCATCCAGGAGATGAACTCGCCGCTGGTGCAGTTGCTCGACACCGTATTGGAACGCGGCCGGCGCGACGACCTGTTCCGGGCGGGCGTGGACCCGGTGCAGCTCTACATCTCCATCGCCTCGCTCTGCTACTTCTACCTCTCGAACAACCACACGCTATCGGCCATCTTCGGCCGCGACCTGCGTGCGCCCAAGGCGATGGCGCAACGCCTCTCGCACATGACCGACCTGGTCCTTGGCTACGTACTGAAATAGCCCCCAGGCTTCGCGCACTTCGTGCGCTACGCCAACCCCCTTCCGGGGGCAACACCAGCGGCCCGGCAAAGCCGGTTCCGCGGTAAGGCTGGGCTCGCCCCCAGGCTCGCGCACTTCGTGTCGCTTCGCCACCCCCTACCGGGGGCAACACCGGTGGCCCGGCAAAGCCGGTTCCACGGTGTTCCTGACCTTGGCCCGTGCCGGTTCCAACGGCCGTGCACTGCGCAGTCGCACCTGAAAACCACTGAACCTGCTCCTGCGGGTATTCACTAGGGAGCGCCCGTTGACGCTGCCGCGCAGCCGTTCCTAAAATCAATAATTCACTCAATGGTGAATTGATCGATTTCAAGAATGCGGCCCGACCGCGCGGAGACCATCCATGAAGTTCATTGCCAGCAGTGCGGCGCGTACAGCGGCCCTCGCCTCCCTGACCTGCATCGCGGCGCTGCTGCCGGGGCTGGCGGCGGCGCAGAACGGTTATCCGAACAAGCCGATCCGGGTGATCGTGCCGTTCGCGGCGGGCAGCACCACGGACATCATTGCCCGCGCCATTACCGACAAGATGAGCGCCAGCATGGGCCAGACGCTGGTGATCGACAACCGCGGCGGCGCGAGCGGCACCATCGGCCAGCACGCGGTGGCCACGGCCGCGCCGGACGGCTACACGGTGATGATCCACTCGTCGTCGCACACGGTGAGCCCTTCCACCTTCGCCAAGCTGCCGTTCGACACGGTGCACGACTTCGCCGGCATCACGCCGATCTCGTCGCTGCCCAACGCGCTGGTGATCTCGCCGAGCAAGAACATCAAGACGCTGCCGCAGCTGCTGGCCGCCGCGCGCGGCAAGCCGGGCAGCATGAACTTCGCCTCGGCCGGCCAGGGCAGCGCCACGCACCTGAATGCCGAGAAGTTCAAGATGGCCGCGAAGATCGATGCCACCAACATCCCCTTCAAGGGATCGGGCGAGGCCGTGACCGAAGTGCTCTCGGGCCGCGTCGACTACTACTTCTCGCCCATCGCGCCGGTCATCGGGCAGATCAAGGAAGGCCAGCTGCTCGCACTCGCCGTGGGCTCGCCCAAGCGCGCGGCCGCGCTGCCCGACGTGCCCACCACCAGCGAAGCCGGCGTGCCCGGCTCGGAATTCAACTTCTGGATCGGAATGATGGCGCCGGCCAAGACGCCGCGCGACATCGTCGAGCGTCTGCACGCCGAGGTGGCGAAGGCGCTGGCCTCGCCCGAGGTGAAGGAGCGCTTCGCCAAGCTGGGCGCCGACGCCTGGACTCTGAAGCCCGAGCAGTTCGACGCCTATATCAAGGAAGAGATCGCGAGCAACGCGCAGCTCGTGAAGGCGGCCGGCCTCTCGGTCCAACAGTAAGCCACGCAAGCCATCCCGCACGCTCCTCCTGAAAGCCCCGGCTCCCGCCATGTTCCGCAAGCTCCTGCTCTCCCCGGCCCTGCGCCCCTTCCTCCTGATCCTGTTGCTGCTGGTGCTGTGGGACCTGGCGATCCGCCTGTTCAGGATTCCGGCCTACCTCATTCCCCCGCCGTGGGAGGTCGTGAAGCAGCTCGCCGCCGAATGGCCGCGCCTGCTCGCGGAGAGCTGGAAGACCACGCTCGCCACGCTCGGCGGCTTCGGGCTGACGATCCTCATCGGCATTCCGATCGCGATGGTCATCGCCTACTCGCGCGTCGTCGAGTCGTACGTGTATCCGCTGCTGGTGTTCTCGCAGAGCATTCCCAAGGTGGCGATCGCGCCGCTGTTCGTGGTGTGGTTCGGCTTCGGCATCTTCCCGAAGGTGATCAGCGCTTTCCTGCTGGGCTTCTTCCCGGTGGTGGTGTCCACGGTGATGGGCTTCAAGTCGGTCGAGCCCGACATGCTCGATCTCTCGCGCTCGATGGGCGCGAGCCGGCTGCAGACCTTCTTCAAGATCAGCCTGCCGCAGGCCCTGCCGCAGATCTTCAGCGGGTTGAAGGTGTCGGTCACGCTGGCGGTGGTGGGCGCCGTGGTCGGCGAGTTCGTCGGCTCCAACTCGGGCATCGGCTATGTGCTGCAGGTGGCCAACGGCAACTTCGACCTGCCGCTGATGTTCGCGGCGCTGGTGGTGCTTTCGAGCATCGGCGTGATCCTCTTCGTCGCCGTCGACCTGGTCGAGCGCGTGATGATCCCCTGGCACGCCTCGCAGCGCCACACTCATTGAGATGACCCCCAGTCTTCGCGCACTTCGTGTCGCTTCGCCAACCCCCTTCCAGGGGGCGATACCAGCGGCCCGGCAAAGCCGGTTCCGCGGGGGCTTGGGCTCACCCCCAGTCTTCGCGCACTTCGTGTCGCTTCGCCAACCCCCTTCCAGGGGGCGATACCAGCGGCCCGGCAAAGCCGGTTCCGCGGTATCCCTGGCAAGACATGCCCGCTTCTCGCAGCCGGGGTAGACATGGCGCCGCGAAAGTCCAAGTTCCCTTGCCATACCTGACAACTCCCGGAGACAACACCATGAAGAAACTGCTCCCCACGCTGCTCGCCGCGGCCGCGCTCGCCACCTTCGCCGTCGCCCCGGCGCACGCCCAGGGCGACAAGCCCAAGGACAAGGTCACGCTGATGCTCAACTGGTACCTGTACAGCGAGCACGCGCCCTTCTTCCTCGGCAAGGAAAAGGGCTTCTACGCAGAGGAAGGCATCGACCTCGACATCCAGGAAGGCCGCGGCTCCGCTGTCACCGCGCAGGCGGTGGCCGCCAAGTCGGCAACCTTCGGCTACATCGACGTGACCACCATGATCAAGGCCGCCGCCAAGGGCGCGCCGCTGAAGTCGACCGGCGTGCTGTTCCAGGTGAGTCCGATGTCGGTGATGGGCTTCACCGAGAAGAACATCAAGACGCCGAAGGACATCATCGGCAAGACGGTGGCGGTGACGCCGGGCGACTCGATGTCGCAGATGTGGCCGCTCTTCCTGAAGATGAACGACATCAAGGCCGACCAGATCAAGACCGTCTCGGGCGACGCGCAGACCAAGCTCAATGCCGTGATCAACGGCCAGGCCGACCTGTTGCTGGGCTACGTGATGGACCAGGCCATCAAGCTGCAGGACGCCACGGGCAAGCCGGTGACGCCTATCCGCTTCGCCGACTCGGGCGTGAACCAGATCAGCTCCGGGATCATCGCCAACAAGAACCTGCTGACCGAGAACCCCGACCTGGTGAAGCGCTTCATGCGCGCCTCCACAAAGGCCGCCGAAGCCGCCGAGAAGAGCCCGGAGGCCGCGGTCGACGCGATGCTCAAGGCCAACCCCAAGGCCGGCGTGCGCGACACGCTCATCGTGGGCATGAAGCAGAGCGTGGCCCTGTATCACACGAAGGAAACCGCCAACCAGCGCCCCTTCCGCGTGCAGATGAAGAACGTGAACGATTCGCTCGACCTGCTGGTGCAGTACGGCGGCATGGATGCTTCCACACGCGGCAAGCCCGAGGACTACGTCACTCTCGACTTCCTGCCGTAAACAGACTCGCCCTCAGGCTCCGCGCACTTCGTGTCGCTTCTCCCACCCCTACCCGGGGGCAACACCTGCGGCCCGGCAAAGCCGGTTCCGCGGTGTTCCCCGAAGAAACACAAGCGCTGCATCTTCTCATTCGCCTCGTCCTTTAACTACGCTCCATGTCTCCAGTGAACCTGATCGAAGCGCGCGGCGTCTCGAAGATCTACCCAAGCAAGGACGGCCCCGTCGAGTCGCTCAAGCCGCTCGACTTCGCCATCAAGGAAGGCGAGTTCGTCTCCGTCGTCGGCCCGTCGGGCTGCGGCAAGAGCACGCTGCTCAAGATGGTGGCGGGCCTGCTGCCCATCAGCGGCGGCAGCCTCACGCTGGCGGGCCACCCGATCAAGGGCCCGCAGAAGGACGTGGGCATCGTGTTCCAGAGCGCGGTGCTGCTGCCCTGGCGCAGCGTGGAAGACAACATCCTGCTGCAGGCCGAGATGCGCCACCTTCCGTCGGAGGCATCGCGCGCCCGTGCCCGCGAGCTGATGGAAATGGCGGGCCTCAAGGGCTTCGAGAAGAAGTACCCCTGGCAGCTGTCGGGCGGCATGCAGCAGCGCGCATCGATCTGCCGCGCCCTGCTGCACGACCCGTCGGTGCTGCTGATGGACGAGCCCTTCGGCGCACTCGACGCGATGACGCGCGAGAAGATGAACCTGGAGCTGCAGCGCATCTGGATGACGTCGAAGAAGACGGTGCTGCTCATCACCCACAGCATTCCCGAAGCGATCTTCCTGTCGGACCGGGTGATGGTGATGAGCGAACGCCCCGGCTCCATTGCGGCCGTCTACGACATCGACCTGCCGCGCCCGCGCACGCTGGACGTGATGGCCTCGGCCGAGTTCGGCGCCTACACGAAGCTGGTGCGTGCGCATTTCTACTCGCAGGGCATCCTGGACCACTGAAGAGCAGATGCAGGCCATGGACGCGATCCGCTTTCACGTCGAGGAGATCCGCTTCGCCGAGCGCAACGTGGCGCTGCGGCTGCCGTTCCGCTTCGGCGCCGCCACCGTCACGGCCTGCCCGCAGGTCTACGTGAAGGCGCGCACCCGCTTCGCCGACGGCCGCACGGCCGAGGGCTGCGCTGCGGAGATGATGATTCCGAAGTGGTTCGACAAGAACCCGGCGCTCACCAACGAGCAGAACTTCGAACAGCTGCGCTTCGCCCTGCGCGATGCGCGCGAGGCCTACACCGCCGAGCCCGATGCGCAGACCGCGTGGACGCATTTCGCCTCCAACTACGCAGCGCTGCAGTCGCGCGCCAGGGCCAAGGGGCTGCAGCCGCTCGTGGCCAGCTACGGGCCCGCGCTGATCGACCGCGCCCTGCTCGATGCGCTGTGCCTGCACAGCGGCACGAGCTTCGCGGCGGCTATGAGCGCCAACCTGTGCGGCATCGACATCGCCGGCAGCGGCTTGGTCGACGACCTCTCGGGCTTCGACATGCCGGCCTTCCTGGCGAAGCAGTCACCGCGAAACAGCATCGCCGCACGCCACACGGTCGGGCTGGCGGACGCTATCGACGAGTACGACGCCTTGCCAGATGCACCCACCGACGGCCTGCCCACGACGCTGCAGGCCGCCGTACGGCGCTACGGCCACACCCACTTCAAGCTCAAGCTGTGCGGCAACACCGCGCAGGACATCGACCGGCTCCAGCGCATCGCCCGCGTGATCGACGGCCAGGCGCAACTGGTCACGCTCGACGGCAACGAGCAGTACGCGGACGCCGACGACTTCGCCACCTTTCTCGACCGCATGCTCTCCACGCCAACGCTGTGGAAGCTCGCGCAGAAGACGGTCTTCGTCGAACAGCCGATCCGGCGCGACGCGGCGCTGCAGCGCGACGTGTCGGCATTGGGCAAGCGCATTCCGCTGCTCATCGACGAATCGGACGCCACGCTCGACGCCTTCGTGCAGGCCCGCGCGCTGGGCTACACCGGCGTGTCGAGCAAGAGCTGCAAGGGCTTCTACAAATCGGTGATCAATGCCGCGCGCTGCGCGCAATGGAACGCTGAGCTGGAGAAGCCGCGCTACTTTCTCTCGGGCGAGGACCTGACCATGCAGGCCGGCATCGGCGTGCAGCAGGACCTGGCGCTCGTCGCCTGGCTCGGCCTCTCGCACGTGGAGCGCAACGGCCACCACTACGTCAATGGTCTCGCGGCGGCGCCCGAGGCCGAACAGCTGGCGCTGCTGCGCGCCCACCCGGTTCTCTACGAAACCAGCGACGGCGCAGTGCGCCTCGCCATCCGCGAAGGGCAGCTCGACCTGTCCTCGCTCAACGCCGCGCCCGGCTTCGCCACCGGCAAGCCAGGCGCAGGCATCTCGTGGGACGCGATGCGTTCCGTCTACTGAAGCGCGCGTCCAGCCCGCACCAATCTCTCGCACCCAAGGAAGAAAACGATGGCCACCCAACGTCTAGGAATCATCATGCACGGCGTCACCGGGCGCATGGGCATGAACCAGCACCTGATCCGCTCGATCTGCGCCATCCGCGCCCAGGGCGGCGTCACGCTGTCGAACGGCGACAAGGTCATGCCCGACCCCATCCTCATCGGCCGCAACGCCGAGAAGATGGAAGCGCTGGCCAAGGCGCACAACATCCCGCGCTGGGGCACCGACCTCGACAAGGCGCTGGAGAACAAGGACGACACCATCTTCTTCGACGCCGGCACCACGCAGATGCGCCCCGCCCTGCTGGCCAAGGCCATCCGCGCCGGCAAGCATGTGTATTGCGAGAAGCCCATCGCCACCAACCTCAACGAGGCCGTCGAGATCGCCCGCCTGGCAGAGGAAGCCACGAAGACCAAGGGCCTGAAGCACGGCGCCGTGCAGGACAAGCTCTTCCTGCCCGGCCTGCGCAAGCTCGACATGCTGCGCCGCGCCGGCTTCTTCGGCCGCATGCTGAGCGTGCGCCTGGAGTTCGGCTACTGGGTGTTCGAAGGCGACCTGCAGCCCATCCAGCGCCCGAGCTGGAACTACCGCAAGGAAGACGGCGGCGGGATGATCCTGGACATGATGTGCCACTGGCGCTACGTGCTGGACAACCTGTTCGGCGAAGTGAAGTCGGTGAGCTGCCTGGGCACCACCCACATCCCCAGGCGCTGGGACGAGGCCGGCAAGCCCTACGAGGCCACCGCCGACGACGCGGCGTATGCCACCTGCGAACTCACCGGCCACAACGGCGAGCCGGTCATCGCGCAGATCAACATGAGCTGGGTCACGCGCGTTCGCCGCGACGACCTCGTGACCTTCCACGTCGACGGCACCGACGGCTCGGCCGTGGCGGGCCTGTCGAGCTGCCGCGCCCAGTCGCGCGTGGCCACGCCGCGCCCGGTGTGGAACCCCGACGAGAAGCAGACCATGAACTTCTTCGACCAGTGGCAGGAGATTCCGGACTCGCAGGTCTACGACAACGGCTTCAAGATCCAGTGGGAGCACTTCATCCGCCACGTGGTGGAAGACGCCCCCTACAAGTGGACGCTGCCCGAAGGCGCCAAGGGCGTGCAGCTGGTCGAGGCCGCGCTCGAGTCGTGGAAAGACCGCCGCTGGGTCGACGTGCCCGCGCTGAAGGTCTGACGAGGTTCGCGGCATGGCTCTCTCGCTGAACCTTCCTACCGCGGGCGGCACGCTCGCGCCCTACGCGCTGCGCGGCACTGCACCGGTGAAGCCCGATGCGGGCGTCAAGTTCAACCGCATCGCCTACTCCGCCGCCCACGTGGTGGCCGACCCGATGGCCGCCATCGACCCATGGCTGCAGTGCGCGGTCGACTGGGACACCACCATCGCCTACCGCCGCCACCTGTTCTCCCTGGGCCTGGGCGTGGCCGAGGCCATGGACACCGCGCAGCGCGGCATGGGCCTGGACTGGCCGACTTCGCTGGAGCTGATCCGCCGCTCGCTCGATGCCGCGAAGGACGTGCCCGGCGCGCTGGTCGCCTCGGGCTGCGGCACCGACCACCTGGACATCGACAGCGTGAAGAGCGTCGACGACGTGATCCGCGGCTACGAGGAACAGATGGCGGCCATCGAGGCGCTGGGCGGCAAGCTGATCGTGATGGCCAGCCGCGCGCTGGCCCGCGTGGCGAAGAGCCCCGCCGACTACGAGCGCGTGTACGACCGCATCCTGAGCCAGGCGAAGCAGCCGGTGGTGCTGCACTGGCTGGGCGACATGTTCGACCCGGCGCTCGCAGGCTACTGGGGCACGAAGGACGTCGATGCCGCGATGGACACGGCGCTGGGCATCATTGCCGCGCATCCCGACAAGGTGGACGGCATCAAGATCTCCCTGCTCGACAAGGACAAGGAGATCGCGATGCGCCGCCGCCTTCCGCCGGGCGTGCGCATGTACACCGGCGACGACTTCAACTACGCCGAGCTGATCGCGGGCGACGGCGTCGGCAGCGAACCCACGCACGGCAAGAGCGATGCGCTGCTGGGCATCTTCGACGCGATCGCGCCGGCGGCCAGCGCAGCCCTGGGTGCACTGGCGCAAGGCAACGAAAAGAAGTTCCACGACATCCTCGGCCCCACGGTGCCGCTGTCGCGCCACATCTTTGCCGCGCCCACGCGCTTCTACAAGACCGGCGTGGTGTTCATGGCCTGGCTCAACGGCCACCAGAAGCACTTCACGATGGTCGGCGGCCAGCAGAGCACGCGCTCGCTGCAGCACTTTGCCGAACTGTTCAGGCTGGCCGACGCGGCCAACCTGCTGGAGCAGCCCGAGCTGGCGGTGCGGCGCATGAAGACCCTGCTGGCCCTGCACGGCGTGGAAGGTTGAAGACGAGCATGCGCGATTTCTCGCAGAACCACGACTGGCTCTCGATCAACACCGCCACGGTGCGCAAGCAGTCGGGCGCCGAGGTGCCGCTGGACCGCATCATCGACCAGTGCGCCGAACGCGGCATCCGCGCGATCAGCCCCTGGCGCGACCAGGTGGCGGCTGTCGGCCTCGACAAGATTGCGAAGCAGCTGAAGGCGCACGGCATCGGTCTCTCTGGCTACTGCCGCGGCGGCTTCTTCCCCGCGCCCGACGCGGCGGGCCTGAAGGCCGCGCTCGACGACAACCGCCGCGCCATCGACGAGGCCAAGACGCTCGACGCCCCCTGCCTCGTGCTGGTCGTCGGCGCCCTGCCCGGCGCGCTCGACGGCAAGGCCGCCTACAAGGACATCGGCCGCGCGCGCAGCGAAGTGCGCGACGGCATCGCCGCATCGCTCGAATACGCCCGCGAGGTCGGCATGCCTCTCGCCATCGAGCCCCTGCACCCGATGCAGGCGGCCGACCGTGCATGCATCAACACGCTCGAACACGCGCTCGACCTGTGCGACGAGCTCGATGCGGGCAGGAGCGGCATGCTCGGCGTGGCTCTCGACATCTACCACGTGTGGTGGGACCCGAAGCTGCAGCAGCAGATAGCCCGCGCCGGCCGCGAGCGCCTGCTGGCGTATCACGTCTGCGACTGGCTCACGCCTACGCGCGATCTACTGAGTGACCGCGGGATGATGGGCGATGGCGTGGTCGAGCTGAAGAAGATCCGCGGGTGGGTCGAGGATGCAGGCTTCGCTGGTTTCAGCGAAGTGGAGATTTTTTCGAACCTCGACTGGTGGCAGCGGCCTGGCGCGGAGACGCTGGATATCTGCATCGAGCGGCACACGCAGGCTGTCTAACACTGCTCTGTGCTTGCGTTGTTCAGGGCGAGTGCGTAAGCCACCGGGTACCCCCTCCGCGAATGTCTCCCGGGCTTCGCACTCGTCCTTCACTTCGCTGCGGGTATCGCCGCACGAGGTTTCGGTCTCGCGCGCGTCAACTACCAATGCGACTGACCGCTCATGCCTGTGTTTGCTGATACCCAGGCTTTACGCCAGTCGCTGCGAATGGCCGAACTGAGCGACTATGCCCGGCGCATCGTGGCTTCGGCGCATCTTTGACCCTGCCACCAAGTGCAGCAGTTGCAGCAGTTTTCTTGCTGCACCAGGGCTACTACTTCACTCATGTTCTGGCAGATGGCACCTTCGATAGCTCAGCAATCCAGCGGATCGAGCGGATCGAGCCGTTAGTCGCACCGTATTCAGGCCATCGACCGAAAACCTCCAATCACCGCATGGTCAGGTCCAGACCGATCCAATTGCAAAACTCAAAGGTGAGGAAGAGCACGAGGAACGCAGAAGCGATGAACGCCGAGCCCACCTTGATGGATGTCAGGACCACTGCAGCTGTCTTTTGATTCTTGTACTTCTGTCCCCGTTCGTAATGCCACTTGACGGCCAAATACATGCCCACGCTGAGCACGAGAACCTTGAAAATAACAAAGGAGATAGGGATTGAATTCATGATTGAAAAGACATCAGGTGACAGACCGAGAAATGCCCGAGTGCGGCGAGCAGCTCAATAGACCGATGAAGAAACGGAAAGATTAATTAATTGGTTGATTAATCAATCCAACGAAACGGTAGCGGTCAGCTGAATGGGCGTCTGCAAGACGCGCCGAAAGGCGGAGCAGTCCGCCTGCACACCGAAGCATTCTCATCGTGCTGTCGAGTGTTCATCTTCGAGGCTGATACGTACAGAACCAGATCAGCTGAAAATCTTCGTATCAGATGCAAGGAGGCCGGTAGTCGCGTCGGGCAGGCACACGTCTGATACGACAATCTCGGGAGCGGTCCAGAACGCCCGTATCAGAAAGAGATGCCCATGAACCGCTACGAGAAGCTTGCCGACAACATCGCCCAGCGTATTCGCGCGGGCAGCCTGAAGGCGAACGATCGCCTTCCCTCCGTGCGCGAACTGAAGTCGCAAATGGGCATCAGCGCGTCCACCGTGTTCTCTGCCTACTACCTGCTGGAGGCGCAGGGGCTTGTCGAAGCGCGGCAGCGGTCGGGATACTTCGTTCGAGCGGGGGCGGAAATGCCGACCAATGAACTCGCCGCCACCGAGCCTGTCCTCCGGTCCATGCCGGTCGACGTCTCGTCGCTTGTCTTTCAGGTCCTTGCGCAGGCTCGCGAGCGCGACATGGTCCCGCTCGGCTCGGCCTTTCCGTCGCCAGAGCTGTTTCCCTTCGAACAACTTGCCGCCGGCCTGACGCGAGCGCTCAAGCGGATGGATCCCTGGCAGACCGTCGAAGATCTGTCACCAGGAAATGCCCAATTACGCCATCAGATCTCCCTGCGTTACGGCAGCGTCGGAATGGATGTTCCTGCGTCTGAACTGGTCATCACCAGCGGGGCGATGGAGGCCCTCAATCTTGCACTCGAATCGGTGACGCAGCCGGGCGACGTCGTGGCGATCGAAACGCCAACCTTCTATGGTGCGCTGCAGGCACTGGAGCGGCGCGGCCTTCGCGCGGTCGAGGTCGAGACCCACCCGCGTACAGGCGTAGATCTCAGCTCTCTTGCTCGCGTGATCGACCAGCATCCGGTGAAGGCCTGCTGGTTCATGCCGACCTTCCAGAATCCAATGGGCTGCACCATGAGCGACGCAGCCAAGGAGCAACTGGTCAGCATGCTCGCCACCCGCGCCATACCGCTGATCGAAGACGACGTGTATGGCGAACTCGCGCATGGGGCTCGGAGACCGCCACCAGCCAAGGCCTGGGACCGGGATGGCTGGGTGCTGCACTGCAGTTCCTTCTCGAAATCCCTGGCACCCGGATATCGCATCGGTTGGGTAGCGGGCGGTCGCTTTGCAGCCACTTTGGGTCGGAACAAGTTGATGAGCTCGCTGGCGACGGCACTCCCCTCGCAACTGGCGTTGCAGGAGTACCTCCAACACAGGAGTTTTGATCGCCACCTGCGCGCCCTGCGGCATTCGCTCAGCCGCCAGCAGGCTGCATGCTTGCGACTTATCGAACGATACTTTCCGGCTGGAACGCGGGTCACGCGCCCCGAGGGTGGCTACTTCCTGTGGCTCGCGCTGCCAGAAGGCGTCGACTCGCTCGCACTGCACCAGGACGCTCTTCAGCTCGGCATAGGTGTAGCGCCGGGCCATCTGTTTTCAGCCGACCGCCGATACACCCGGCACCTGCGCATCAACTACGGGCATCTCGGCGACCCGCGCTTGGAAGGGGCTATAAGAAATCTTGGAGAACTCGCCAACGCGCAGCTGAAATCTACAACCGGAAAATCGGGGCCGATCTTCGAGGAACGGTCGTCGAGACCCTAGTTGGGGTCAATGCAGGCCGAGGTCCGCTGCCTTCGACTGACTCTCAACGTCACGCGCGCCGCGCAGGAATGAGGCAGACGACCGTCAGGCACTACCTGCGGGAAGGCCTGCTGTCGCCGTCGCAAACGATCAGCCCGGAACACATAGCAGCCATCGAGCTTTACCCCACATATCCAAGCGACCCGAATTCCCTCACAGGAGGCCTTCACGCAGGCCGCGAAATCCGCGGCCCGCAGACCGACCGCTAACCGCCGGTCTCAGACGCCCCACGTCGCGCCTTCTCGCTCATCTGAAACAACTCTCCAGCCTTGCGCGCCATCTCTGCCGCAAGCCAAAGCAGATTGTTCAGTTGTCGAGGCCCATCCCCGCTGCACCAGTCGATCTCTTCGCCGTGGCAGACCCACAGGAGGGCTTCGAGCTAAGTGAGGGTGTTTTCGAGAAGATCCGCCGGATCTTGTTGGGCGGTTTCTGCGGAAGCTACCGGCGTGCGAGGCCGGGCTATAGTCTTGGTAGCCATTTTTGTGCGGGTCCTTCCAAGGTGTGTGCACGAACTTGGTTAGACGGCTGGGGTGCTGCGAACACCCTGGCCGTCGCCTTTTGATACCTCGCATCTGCATCAGTGCTTTCGCACCGACGACCTGCCGCGAGGCAAGCAGCCTTCGAACATCTGGATGACTTGAGCGGGTGACGCCTTTCTGATCCCCTTGGGGGGGTGTTGGGTGACAGGGGCATTCACTCTAGAGAAGAACCCGGCAAAGCAGCCGCTGCTGCAGCACGAAGTCGCACAGACTGCCAACAAATGCAGATTCAGCAATGCGCCGTGCGTGAACCTCTTGAGCTCACGCCGCAGCAGCGCTCATCGATCACGACGATGGGGTGCCTTGCGCAGCGAAATAAAGACACCGTTCTGCCTGTCAACTACAGACTGCCTTGGGATGATGGTTCACATCGAAGGGCTTGCCCGACCTCAACACCCCGT
>NZ_JACIBG010000020.1:0-34524 GCF_014195185.1 Variovorax atrisoli
GGTCGGGCAAGCCCTTCGATGTGAACCATCATCCCAAGGCAGTCTGTAGTTGACAGGCAGAACGGTGTCTTTATTTCGCTGCGGGGAGCACCCGATGCCCTGTGCACAACGAGCGCTGCTCTTGTGCTGGCTGATCAACCAGCACTTTGTCCACGCTCACGCCGATGGGGTGCCTTGCGCAGCGAAATAAAGGAGGAAGGGCGCAGCCCCGGGGGACATTCGCGGAGCAAGGCACCCCGTCGGCGTGAGCGTGCCCCGAACAAGGCCCCAGAAGCACTGCCACAAGGCATCGCCATAATCCGCCGCGCAAACCCCGGATTCCATGACCAAACTCCTGATCCTCAGCGTGAGTGCCGGCAACGGCCACGTGCGTGCAGCACAGGCGATCGCCGCCACCGCGCAGTCCCTCGCCCCGCCCTGCACGGCGGTCCACATCGACGCGATGGCCCATGTGGCGGCGGGGTTCCGCAAGGTCTACACCGACTGGTACATCCAGCTCGTGAATCGTGCGCCCGAGCTGTGGTCCTACCTGCACCAGCGCACCGACGTCACGCCGCACCATGCACCCTCGCAGCGCCTGCGCCGCGGCATCGAGCGGCTGAGCACCGGCGCGCTGGTGCGCGAGATCCGCCGCGAGAAGCCCGACGCGGTGATCTGCACCCACTTCCTGCCGGCCGAACTGCTGATGCGAGAACGCAACCGCGGCCGCATCGACTACCCCGTGTGGCTGCAGATCACCGACTACGACCTGCACAACATGTGGCTGGTGCCGGGCATGACGGGCTACCTCGCGGCGACGGAAGAAGTGGCCTTCCGGCTGCGGGCGCGCGGCATTCCGCCCGAGCGCATCCACGTCACCGGCATCCCGGTGATGCCGGCTTTCTCCGAGCCCGATGCGCCCGCGCTGGCGCGTGAAGCCTGCGTGGCTGGGCTCGGCCTCGATCCTTCGCGGCCGGTGCTGCTGATGGTGTCCGGAGGCGCGGGCGTCGGCGACCTGCCGAGCATGGTCGAGCGAGTGCTCGGCATGGGCGGGCCCGACGGCAAGCCGAACGACTTCCAGGTGATCGCCGTCGCGGGCCGCAACGCGGAGGCGCACGGCAGGCTCGAGGCCCTGGCCAGGCGCCACCCGGGCCGCGTGGCGGCCATCGGCTTCACCAACGAGATGCACCGGATGATGGCCGCGTCCGACCTGGTGGTGACCAAGCCCGGCGGCCTCACGGTGTCGGAGTGCCTCGCGCTGGGCAAGCCGATGCTGCTGATCTCGCCCATTCCGGGGCAGGAAGAACACAACGCCGGCTTCCTGATGGAGGAAGGCGCGGCCTGGCTGGCCTACGACGCCATCGGCCTCGACTACAAGGTGGCGCGCCTCATGGCCGATCCGGCCAAGCTCTCCTCGATGGCCGCGCGCAGCCGAGCGCTGGGCAAGCCGCAGGCCGCGCGATCGGTGCTGCGGCACGTGCTCGGGGCGCCCGCATGAAGCCCGCCGTCGAGAAGACGAGCGTGGCCCGCACGCTCGGCTACCTGGCCTGGGTCATCGTCATGGCCTTCTTCTTCGCCAACGCCGAGATCCAGATCGAAGGCGGTGCCGGCTGGGCCACCTCGCTGCCCACGTGGCGCATCGAGAACAGCATCTGGCTCGACCTCTTCTGGGGCGGCCGCGCGATGACGGGCTACCACGCCTGGGTCTTCACCTTCATGGCGCTGGTGTTCTTCTCGCCGCTGGCCTTCAATGGCCGATGGACCTGGCGCGACGTGGGGCTGGCGGCAGCGGGCCTGATCGTGTTCTGGGTCTGCGAGGACTTCACCTGGTTCCTCATCAACCCGGCCTTCGGCTGGGAGCGCTTCAATCCGGTGGATGCGTTCTGGCACAAGCACTGGCTGTGGGGCGCGCCCGTGGACTACTGGGGCGGCCTCGCGGTGGCGGCGTTCATCCTGGCGACGCGGCACTGGCCGCGCAAGGGCAGCCGATGAGCAGCAGCAGAAGAAAACGCAGGGAACGCGGGCAGGAGCCCATCGCCGACGCACCGCGCCCCGGCCACTGGGCCGATCCGCTGGACGCGCTGGGCGTGGAGAACCTGCACCGCATCACGCCCACGCTGTACCGCAGCGCGCAGCCGAAGCGCTCGAACCTTGCCGCGCTGCAGTCGCTGGGCATCCGCACGGTGGTGAGCCTGCGCTCGTTCAACGACGACCGCAAGGTGTTCGCGGGCAGCGGCATCCGGCTGGTGCGCGTGCCGATCAACACCTGGTCCATCGACGACGCCAAGGTGCTGCGCGCGCTGCAGGCCATCCGCGCAGCCGAGAGGCAGGGGCCGGTGCTCATCCACTGCATGCACGGCGCCGACCGCACCGGCGTGGTCGCGGCGGTCTACCGCATGGCGCTGCAGGACTGGGACAAGGACATCGCCCGCCAGGAGATGCTGCGCGGCGGCTACGGCTACCACACGCTGTGGCGCAACATCCCGCGCTACATCGAGCGGCTGGACCCGGCCGCCATGCGCGATGCACTCGCCCACGCGCCTGCGGTTCCGGCCGTGTCCTGAAGGCGCCAGCAGGCTGCGCAGGCCACTCCTATACTGGCCGCCCCGTGGCCGAAGGCCATCCGCGAACCTGACCAGAAGGGCTCTTCCATGGCACTCCAAATCCGCTCCCTCATCCGCTCCAGCGGCGAACTCGAACTCTCGCTGCACGACGACCCCATCCCCGAGCCGCAGGCCCACGAAGTGGTGATCCGCGTCGAGGCATCGCCATTGAACCCGTCGGACCTGGGCCTGTTGTTCGGCGCTGCCGACATGAGCACCGCCAAGGCATCCGGCACCGCCGACCGCCCCGTCGTCACCGCCACCGTGCCCGAGCGCGTGCTGCCCGCCATGAAGGCGCGGCTCGACGAGTCGATGCCCGTCGGCAACGAAGGCGCGGGCGTGGTGGTGAAGGCCGGCTCCTCGCCGCAGGCGCAGGCACTGCTCGGCAAGACCGTGGCAGCCATCGGCGGCGCGATGTACTCGCAGTACCGCTGCCTCGCCGCCGCCCAGTGCATGGAGCTGCCGGAAGGCACCACGCCGGCCGAAGGCGCATCGTGCTTCGTCAACCCCCTCACCTCGCTGAGCATGGTCGAGACCATGCGCATGGAAGGCCACAAGGCCCTGGTGCACACCGCCGCCGCCTCCAACCTCGGCCAGATGCTCAACAAGATCTGCCAGAAGGACGGCATCGCTCTCGTCAACATCGTGCGCAAGCAGGACCAGGAAGACCTGCTGCGCAGCCTCGGCGCCAAATACGTGTGCAATTCGAGCTCGCCCACCTTCATCGAGGACCTGACCCAGGCCCTCGCCGAGACCGGCGCCACCCTGGCATTCGACGCCATCGGCGGCGGCAAGCTCGCCGGCCAGATCCTCGGCTGCATGGAAGCGGCCATCAACCGCACCGCCAAGGAATACAGCCGCTACGGCTCCAACACCCACAAGCAGGTCTACATCTACGGCGGCCTCGACCGCAGCCCGACCGAGGTCGTGCGCAACTTCGGCATGACCTGGGGCATGGGCGGCTGGCTGCTGTTCCCCTTCCTGCAGCGCCTTGGCGACGCCGGCACGCAGCGCCTGAAGGCCCGCGTGATCGCCGAACTGAAGACCACGTTCGCGAGCCACTACACGCGCGAGGTGTCGCTGGTGGAGATGCTGCAGCTCGATGCCATTGGCGTGTATGGCAAGCAGGCAACGGGGGAGAAGTTCCTGCTGAATCCGAACAAGGCTTGATTCGCCTTGCCTGAATAGGCCGCCCGGTACGCGGCACGGCACGCTCGACCCCACGATGCCGGCCGCTTCGCGGCTTCCCTGCGGTGCTCGCGTTTCGCAGGGTCTCGCAGCCGTAGCTGGAAGCCCTAGACGACCAGCCGATACCCCACAGCCGTCTCCGTCAGCAGATGCTTCGGCTGCGCCGGATCGGCCTCCAGCTTCTGCCGCAGGTGCCCCATGTAGATCCGCAGGTAGTGGCTCTGGTCGGTGTACGACGGGCCCCAGACCTCGCGCAGCAGCTGGCGTTGCGTCAGCACGCGACCCGCGTTGGCGACGAGCACCGACAGCAGGCGGTATTCGGTCGGCGTGAGGTGCACCTCGGCGCCGGCGCGGCGCACCAGGCGTGCGGCGCGGTCGAGTTCGATCTCGCCGAAGCGGAAGAGCGCCTCGGGGGCCGCTTCTTCCGTGCTCGCCGTGCGCGGGCGGCGAAGGTTGGCGCGCACGCGGGCCAGCAGTTCGCCTGTGCCGAAGGGCTTGGTGAGGTAGTCGTCGGCACCGGCGTCGAGGGCGGCGATCTTGTCGGCCTCGTCGGTGCGTGCCGAGAGCACGATGATCGGCACCGCCGACCAGCCGCGCACGTCGCGGATCAGCGAGACGCCATCGCCGTCGGGCAGGCCCAGGTCGAGCACGAGCAGGTCGGGCTGTCTCGTGCCGGCGGCCGCCAGGCCGTCGCGCAGGGTGCCGGCCTCGTGCACCGCCCAGCCCTCGGCCTCGAGCGCGCCGCGTACGAACCGGCGGATCTGCGGCTCGTCTTCGATCACGATGGCGGTGGGGGAAGGCATGGGTTCAGAGTTGGGCTTCGGCAGGTTCGGGCGGCTCGCGCCGTGGGAGCGTGACCGTGAATTCTGCACCGCCATCGCGCGCATTCTCGGCAGTGATCTCGCCGCCGTGCGCGCTTACCACCGCCTTGCAGATCGCGAGGCCCAGACCCACGCCCGGCGTCGCCGACTCGGCCTCGCCGCGCGTGAACTTGTCGAAGAGCTTCTGCTCGTGGCCCAGCAGCGCGGCCGGCAGGCCGGGGCCATGGTCGCGCACGGTCAGCACCAGCGCGCCGGGTTCGGCCCGCGCGCCGACCACGATGGGCGGCGCGCCGTACTTGGTGGCGTTCTCCAGCAGGTTGACCAGCACGCGCTCGATGAGCACGGCATCGAATTCGACCAGCGGCAGGTCGGGGTCGAGCGCGGTCTGCACCACGGTGCCGCCCAGCGAGGTGCGCGCCGCGCGGATGGCCGAACCCACCACCTCCTCCACCGACTGCCAGTCGCGCCGCAGGTTCACTGCGCCGCCGGCGATGCCGCTTTCGAGCCGCGCCATGTCGAGCAGGTTGCTCACCAGCGCATGCAGCTCGTGCGCCTGCGCGACGATGGCGCGCGCGGCCTCGGCGTGCTCCCCGGGCGGCAGTGTCTGCAGCGACTCGGCCAGGGCGATGAGGGCGGTGAGCGGCGTGCGCACGTCGTGCGAGATGGCGCCGAGCAGTGCGTTGCGCAGGCGCTCCGACTCCATCTCGACCACGGCCTGCTGCGCCACCTCGACGTAGTGCACGCGCTCCAGCGCGATGGCGATCTGCCGCGCCAGCGTGTCGAGCTGCTGCGCCTGTTCGGGTATGAGCAGCCAGCGCGGCTGCGCGGGCGAGAGCGCGAGCACACCGCGCACGCGCATCGGCGCGCGCAGCGGCACGTAGTGCCAGGGCTGGGCCGCGAGCGTGGCGGTGGCGAGGCCGGCGCTCTGGCCGTGGCGGAAGGCCCAGTCGGCCACCTGCGGATCGAAGCCCTGGGGCGCGCCGTCTGGCATCACGAGCTGGTCGGCCGCGTCGGTCACGAGCACCAGCGCATCGCCGCCGAAGTGGCCTCGCACGGCGGCCGTGCCGAGCGCGACCACCTGCGAGGCCTCGAGCGCAGCCGAGAGCTCGCGCGTGAGCTCGAACAGCGATCGCGCGCGCCGCTCGCGGCTGGTCGACACGCCCGCCGCGAAGCGCAGCCCGGCCGTGAGCTGCCCCACCAGCAGGCCGACGCCGAGCATGATCGCGAAGGTCAGCACGTACTGCACGTCGCTCACCGCGAACGACAGGCGCGGCGGCACGAAGAAATAGTCGAAGGCCGCGACGTTGAGCAAGGCCGCCAGCGCCGAGGGCCCGCGGCCGAAGCGCATCGCCACGCCCACCACGCCGAGCAGGAACAGCATGACGATGTTCGACAGCTCCAGCACGCTGGCCAGCGGCGTGCACAGCAGCGTGAGAGCGATGCTGGTGGCCGCCGCCCATGCGTAGCCGGGCCAGTAGGTGGGCGCCTTCTCGTGGTCGTCGCTGTCGACGCTCCCGCCCTGCAGCGGCGCGCGCGACAGGCGGCGCGAGCTGTCGACGGGCGCGACCTCCATGATGTCGAGCGCCGGCGCACGCTGCGCCAGTGCGCGAGCGAGCGGCATACGCCCGACGGGCCACCAGCGGCGCCAGCTGATCTCGGGCTGCGATCGCCCCAGCACCAGCGTCGCGCAGTTCAGCCGCCTTGCCTGTTCGGCCAGCTGCTCGGCCACGTCGGAGCCGGTGAGCACGGCCGTGGCCGCGCCCAGTTCTTCGGCGAGCTTGAGCACCGCGAGGATGCGGTCGCGCTCGGCGGCGGCCAGCCGCTGCAGCCGGGGTGTCTCGACATAGACCGCGTGCCAGCGCACGTTGAGCTGCCCGGCCAGCCGAGCCGCCGTGCGCACGGTCTGCGCCGCGCCTTCGTGCGGGCCGACGCACGCGAGGATCGCGCCCGATGTGTTCCAGGCCTGCAGGCCGGGACCCTTGCCGTTGCCGCCGGCGCCCCCGGGGCCGGACTGCTCCACGCGCCAGCCGCGCACGTCGTCTTCCACATGCTCGGCGGTACGCCGCAGCGCGATCTCGCGCAGCGCGATGAGGTTGCCCTTGCGGAAGAAGTTCTGCGCCGCACGCTCGGCCTGCTGCGGCAGGTAGACCTTGCCGGCCGCCAGCCGCGCGGTGAGCTCGTCGGGCGTGACGTCGACCAGCACCACTTCGTCGGCCTCGTCGAGCACGGTGTCGGGCACGGTCTCGTGCACGCGCACGCCGGTGATGGCGCCGACCGTTCCGTTGAGGCTCTCGAGGTGCTGCACGTTGAGCGCCGACCACACCTCGATGCCGGCGGACAGCAGCTCCTGCACGTCCTGCCAGCGCTTGGCGTGGCGCGAGCCCGGGGCATTGGTGTGGGCCAGCTCGTCGACGAGCAGCACGGCGGGCTTGCGCTCGAGCGCCGTGTCGAGGTCGAACTCGGCCAGCGTGCGGCCGCGGTACGCGATCTCGCGCAGCGGCAGCGCGTCGAGCCCCGCGAGCAGCGCGGCGGTCTCGCTGCGGCCATGGGTCTCGACCACGCCGATCAGCACGTCGCGCCCGGCGGCCCGCTCGCGCTGCGCCGCGCTGAGCATGGCCCACGTCTTGCCGACGCCCGCGCTGGCGCCGAAGTAGATGCGCAGCTTGCCGCGCTGGGCGCGCGCCTCGTCGCTGCGCAGCTGCGCGAGCAGCGCGTCGGGGTCGGGGCGGAGCACTTCGTTCATCGGCGGCAAAGGTTAGCGCATCGGGCCGTCCTTGCGGCGCGAACGCTGGTGGCGCCGCGCGGTGCGCGACAGCACCCACCACGCGAAGCCCAGCGGCACGAAGAGCGCCGCCATGGCCAGCAGCGCCATCAGCAGGTCAGTGACCATGGCGCAGGCCGCAGCGCGCGAGGTGCTCCCGCCAGCTCACGAGCCGGCCGATCTCGCCCGAGGGCACGCATTCGATCAACCGGTGCAGCACGTCGGCGTAGCGCGCCAGGGGCAGGCGGATCATCAGGCGCACGCAGGGCGCGTCGCTCTCCTGCGAGCTGCAGGCATGCAGCAGCGGCTCGCAGCGCACCACGCCGGCCTCGAGGCAGCCGGCGATGCTGCGGCGCACGCGCAGGGCATCGGCGCAGCAGACCGTGACGTCGAGCACGTAGAACGGGCTGTCGTTGCCCTTGCCGGTGTTCATGGAAGCGCGCGTTCTCGGCGCACCGGGGTGTTCTCGATAGGCGGCATAGGCCATGGCTTGTTTCTCCTCAACGCGGTGTCGAAGGACTGAATGAACCGGAGGCGGCGTCGAGCGCGATGTTCAACGCCAGCACATTGACGCGCGGCTCGCCCAGGATGCCCAGCAGGGGCTGCTGGGTGTTCCCGTCGATCAGCGACTGCACCTGCGCGAGCGGCATGCCGCGCACGCGCGCCACGCGCGCCGCCTGGTACTGAGCGGCGGCCGGGCTGATGTCGGGATCGAGCCCGCTGGCCGATGCGGTGACGAGGTCGACGGGCACCGGCGCCGTGTTGCCCGGATCCGCCGCGCGCAGCGCCTCCACGCGCGTCTTCACCGCATCGGTGAGCGCCGGGTTGAGCGGGCCCTGGTTCGAGCCGCCCGAGGCGCTCGCGTTGTAGGGCTGCGGTGCGGTGGCCGAGGGCCGCCCCCAGAAGTGCTTCGGATCGCTGAAGTTCTGGCCGATGAGCTTCGAGCCCACCGTGGTGCCGTCGATCACGATCAGGCTGCCGGCCGCCTGCGCAGGAAACGCAGCCTTCGCGACGCCGGTGACGGCCATCGGGTAGATCAGGCCGGTGAGCGCGCTCAGCAGCACGAAGAGCACGAGCGCGGGGCGGACGATGCCGCCTTGGTTGTCATTCATGATCGATACCTTTCAGTGATCCAGACATTTCGGGGAACGCCGTGGAGCCGGCTTCGCCGGGCCACCGGTGCTGCCCCTTGGAAAAGGGGTGGGAGAAGCGACACGAAGTGCACGAAGCCAGGGGGTCATACCAGGCGTACGGCGACCAGCAGCCAGTCGATCAGCTTGATGCCGATGAAGGGCACCAGCAGGCCGCCCAGGCCGTAGATGGCGAGGTTGCGGCGCAGCAGCGCGGCCGCGCCCACGGGCCGGTAGCGCACGCCCTTGAGCGCCAGCGGGATGAGGAACACGATCACCAGCGCGTTGAAGATCACCGCGCTCAGGATCGCCGACGACGGGCTCGCCAGCCGCATCACGTTGAGCGCGCCCAACTGCGGATAGGTCGAGATGAAGATCGCCGGGATGATGGCGAAGTACTTCGCCACGTCGTTCGCGATCGAGAAGGTGGTGAGCGAGCCGCGCGTCATCAAGAGCGCCTTGCCGGTCTCCACCACTTCCAGCAGCTTGGTCGGGTTGGAGTCGAGGTCGACCATGTTGCCGGCCTCCTTGGCGGCCTGCGTGCCGCTGCCCATGGCCACGGCCACGTCGGCCTGCGCGAGCGCGGGGGCGTCGTTGGTGCCGTCGCCGGTCATCGCCACCAGGCGGCCTTCGGACTGGTACTGGCGGATCAGCGCGAGCTTGTCCTCGGGCGTGGCTTCGGCCAGGAAGTCGTCCACGCCGGCCTCGGCGGCGATGGCTGCCGCGGTGAGCTTGTTGTCGCCGGTGATCATCACCGTCTTGATGCCCATGCGGCGCAGCTCGGCGAAGCGCTCCTTGATGTCCGTCTTGACGATGTCCTTGAGCTCGACGATGCCCAGCACGCGGTTGCCCTCGGCCACCGCCAGCGGCGTGCTGCCGCGGCGCGCCGCTTCCTCGGCCGCACGCAGCACTTCGGGAGCGGCCGCGCCGCCGATGGCCTCGACGTGGCGGCGCACCGCATCGACCGCGCCCTTGCGCAGCAGCACGGGGTCGGTGTCCAGGCTGTTGGGCGCGGCCGGCAGGTCGGCGCCGCTCATGCGGGTCTGCGCGGTGAACGCGACGAAGCGGGCTCCCTCCACCGGCGTCGGCTCCAGGCCTTCGCGGCGCGCGAGCTCGACGATGCTGCGGCCCTCGGGCGTCTCGTCGGCGAGCGAGGCGATCATCGCGGCGCGCGCGAGGCGCGCCTTGGTCACGCCCGGCGCGGGCAGGAAGGCGCTGGCCTGGCGGTTGCCGTGGGTGATGGTGCCGGTCTTGTCGAGCAGCAGCACGTCGACGTCGCCGGCGGCTTCGACCGCGCGGCCCGAGGTGGCGATCACGTTGGCCTGCATCATGCGGCTCATGCCGGCCACGCCCACGGCCGACAGCAGGCCGCCGATGGTGGTCGGGATCAGGCACACCAGCAGCGCGACCAGCGCGGTGAGCGACACCACCGTGCCCGCACCCGCGGCCTCCACGCTGAAGATGGAGAACGGCAGCAGCGTGACCGTGACCACCAGGAACACGATCGTCAGTGCCACCAGCAGGATGGTCAGCGCGATCTCGTTGGGCGTCTTCTGGCGCTTGGCGGCCTCGACCATGCCGATCATGCGGTCGAGGAACGACTCGCCCGGGTTCACCGAGATGCGCACCACCAGCCAGTCGGACAGCACGCGGGTGCCGCCGGTCACGGCCGAGAAGTCGCCGCCCGATTCGCGCACCACGGGCGCCGATTCGCCGGTGATGGCGCTCTCGTCGACCGAGGCCACGCCTTCGATCACCTCGCCGTCGAGCGGGATCACGTCGCCGGTTTCCACCAGCACCACGTCGCCCTTGCGCAGGTTGGGCGCCTGCTCAGGGAGCCACTGGGCGCCGTGGTGCGGCTCCTGCAGCTTCTTGGCCCAGGTGTCCTTGCGCAGGCCGCGCAGCGAGGCGGCCTGCGCCTTGCTGCGGCCTTCGGCGAGCGCCTCGGCGAAGTTGGCGAACAGCACGGTGAACCACAGCCAGATGGTCACGGCCAGCACGAAGGCGGGCTTCATGCCGGTGTCGCCCGGAAAGCTCAGCGCATGCACCCAGAGCACCGTCGTGAGGATGCTGCCGATGTAGACGATGAACATCACCGGGTTGCGCCACTGGACGCGCGGGTTGAGCTTGGCGAAGGCGGCCCACAGCGCGGGCCTGACCAGCGCCGCATCGAAGAGCGAGAGAGAGGTTTTTGTATTGGCGGTCATGGTGCGCTCCTTCTCATTTCCAGAGCACGAGGTGTTCGACGATGGGGCCCAGGGCCAGCGCCGGTACGTAGTTGAGCAGGCCGACCAGCAGCACGGTGCCGATCAGCAGCGAGACGAACAGCGGACCGTGCGTGGGCAGCGTGCCGCTGGTGACGGGCAGGCGCTTCTTGGCGGCCAGCGCGCCGGCCACGGCCAGCACCGGCACGATCATCGCGAAGCGGCCGAGCCACATGGCGAGCGCGAGCAGGCCGTTGTAGAAGGGCGTGTTGGCCGACAGGCCCGCGAAGGCGCTGCCGTTGTTGTTGGCGGCCGAGGTCAGCGCGTACAGAATCTCGGAGAAGCCGTGCGCGCCGGGGTTGGCGATGCCGGCCTTGCCGGCGTCCGCGATCACCGCCACCGCGGTGCCGGCCAGCACCAGGATCGGCGTGACCAGGATGGCGATGGAGATCAGCTTCATCTCGCGCACCTCGATCTTCTTGCCGAGGTACTCGGGCGTGCGGCCGATCATCAGTCCGGCGATGAACACCGCGAGCATCGCGAAGATCAGCATGCCGTACAGGCCCGAGCCAACGCCGCCGAACACCACTTCGCCGAGCTGCATCAGCACCAGCGGCACCATGCCGCCGATCGGGGTGAGCGAGTCGTGCATGCCGTTGACCGCGCCGCACGAGGCGGCCGTGGTGATGGCGGCGAAGAGCGAGGAGGCGTCGATGCCGAAGCGCACCTCCTTGCCCTCCATGTTGCCGCCGGCCTGCAGCGCGCCGTGCATCTGGTCGACGCCCAGCGGGGTCAGCAGCGGGTTGCCGGCCTGCTCGGCGGGCGTGATGACGATGACTGCGACGACGAACATCACCGTCATCGCCGCGAGCACCGCCCAGCCCTGGCGCATGTCGCCCACCACGTGGCCGAAGGTGAAGCACAGCGCGGCCGGGATCAGGAAGATCGCGATCATCTGCAGCAGGTTCACCAGTGCCGTCGGGTTCTCGTACGGATGCGCCGAGTTGGCGTTGAAGAAGCCGCCGCCGTTGGTGCCCACCATCTTGATGGCTTCCTGCGAGGCGACCGGGCCCATGGCGAGCGTCTGCGTCTTGGTGGTGGCGTCTTCCATCACCGGCTGGCCCTTCTCGTCCTTCAGCGGCTGGCCGTCGGCACCGTTCCTGGGCTGCTGGAAGGCGGTGGTCTCCAGCGTGCTCACTTCCTTGTAGGCGTCGAAGTTCTGGATCACGCCCTGGCCCGCGAAGACCACGGCCAGCACGAAGGAGATCGGCACCAGCACCCACAGCGTGACGCGCGTGATGTCGGCCCAGAAGTTGCCCACCAGTCCCTTGCCGTCGCCGCGCCGGGCGAAGCCCCGCACCAGCGCGAAGGCCACCGCGATGCCGGTGGCGGCGGAGAAGAAGTTCTGCACCGAGAGACCCAGCATCTGCGTGAGATAGCTCATGGTCGACTCGCCCGCATAGCCCTGCCAGTTGGTGTTGGAGACGAAGCTCACCGCGGTGTTGAAGGCCGAGTCGGGCGACACGGCCGCCATGCCCGCGGGGTTGAGCGGCAGCCAGGCCTGCAGGCGCTGCAGCGCATAGACGAAGATCGCGCCGATGGCATTGAAGGCCAGCAGCGCGAAGGCATAGCGCAGCCAGTGCATCGACTGCTCGGGCCTGGTGCCCGAGAGCCTGTAGAGCGGCGCCTCCACGCGCTGCATCCAGCGCGGCACGCGCTCGTTGCACAGCGCGGCAAGGAACTTGCCCACCGGCCATGCGAGCAGGCCCAGCAGCACCAGGAAAAGGGCCAGCAGGCCCCAGGCGGAGGAAGTCATTTCAGAATTCCTCCGCGCAGATCAGCGCGAACACCAGGTACGCGAAGAGAACCACGGCGATCAGCGCGCCGAAGCCATAGAGAACTTCGAGGCTGATCACGACGCGGCTCCATCGGCGGCATTCGACGCCTTGCTCGACGGGTTCTTCGGCGCATCGAGCCTGTCCAGCCCGACCACCATGGCCCCCACCACGGCCCACAGCGCCAGCAAGGCGCCCATCCAGACGATGTCCATGCATCACTCCTGCATACGAGAAAAGATGGGAGTCAGTCTCGGCAGTCGGGCGTCAAAACGGGGGAAAGAGTGATGGGGTGGGCGTAAAGAAAGCGTAAAAACGCCACCTCAGTGCCCGTGAGGTGGCGCCGGGAACGGCCCGAGCATCCTTGTCGGGCCATATTCCCGGCGAGGACACGACACACAATTCGATCAGTACCTGAAGCCAGGTATCGGGACCGGACTGCAGTCCGGCGCATTCACCGGGTTCAGCTGGACAACGGCGTAATTTCCGCTCGATCGGATGAAGTCCGTCGGATAGACGTTCGAGCTGGAATGGATGGGCACCCCCTGTAGCAGATTCTTCAAAGCGCTGGCCGCTGCATCGGCTCGGCGCCTTGCGAGTTCCTTTCGGTCCTTGCCGGCCTCGTTGCCAACGGCCACGCCCTCGACATCGGCATCGCCGTACTGGAACAGGCCGCGCACGTCGACCAACCATCTCGCCAGCCGCAAGATCTGCTTGGATTCGAGTTGCGCAGAGTCTTCCTGGAAATCCAGTGTGATCTGGATCACCCGTGAACATCCCTGCGCGTTGGCGGAGGCCAACGTCAGCGCCAGGACCAGAGACATCAACCTAGTCGACATAGAGCACGTAGCCAGTGATGCTGTCCGCGTTGAAACGCGCTTCCTCGGGGTTCGACGCCAGAGGGAGACTTTTCCGCATAGTTCCGACGGTGTCCTTAGAGGAGAAGGTGTCATCGAAGTGAGTCACCTCGTGGATGAGCGTGCTGAGCCGTGAGTCGGTCGAAAAGGCAGCATCAGGAATGCTGCAGAACCCGAAGGCGATGCCGATCGTATGCGTCCTGATGTCCGGCTTGCAGACCTCTGCGACAAGGCCCAACTTGTTCCCCGAGGGCACACATCCGACATTTCGCATGAGCTGCTCGGAGTAGCGTACGAAATTGTTGCAAGAGAGTCCTCTCAAGACACGGTTACAAGCTACGAGCCCGGAAAGAAGATGCTGCCGTATCGATTCATCGCCCACGCCGAACCACTTGATAACGCGCTCCTGCTCAGGCTCTCCCCACTTTTCAAGATCCTTCAGCCGAACCTTGATCAGCCGGACGGCCTGATCGCGCAATTCCATGACGAGGGTACAGAACTCCCTGTTCGTTATGTTGGGACAGATGTTCTCCGTCTGCTCGGCCTCAGGCGGATGCTCCACCATGCCATCGACGAGCTTCTTGCTTGCGGCAACCGTTGCGGCATCGCCCGTGAACCACCCCGGCAACGCCGCGAAACCCGCCTCGAATTCATCTGCCGCCCCAGCCATCTCGTCCTCATAGACCGGCGCATATCGCTGCCTGGAAACAAGCGGAGGCGGAACCGGGCAGTGGCAGACCACCACGTCGCCCTCCAGCGCCATCTCGGCGCCGTGAAAACATCCTCTGCGAGGGCCGCCGGCCTTGGCGATGATGCCGACGCTGTTGTAACCCTCGCAGTACGCCCGCCCGCCGATCAGCGCGAAGCGGTGCCCGAACACATCCGACATATGGCCGCCATAGGGCAGCACCGCGCCGCCCGGCGCCGGTGGATCACCCACCACGATCACCTTTCGCATCATTGCAATGAATCTTCAAGTTGAGGACATCGACTTGTAGAGAGACCGGGCTGCATCGCCTGCCAAGCACCGCAGACAAAGCTCTGCGACGCGACTTACTTCACGCGATGCATTCGGCCGGACAGAAGAGCCCGACTGTCACAACAAGCCGGGCCGGCACGTCTCAGGTCTGCGGCATTTCCCGCTCGACTCCTGGAGACCCAGACATGCACTGCCCTGCGCGAATAGCCCCGGCCTATGACGGCCATTGTGATGCCTTCATCGACAGGCAACGGACACCGACAAATAATCAAAGTACTTTCTTTGATTAATAATGGACGTCGTATGAACAAGCAATCAAGGGCCTGGCTGGGCGCCGGCCTTGCGACACTGGTATTGGGAGGCGCCGGCTTCGGGCTCGCCACGAAGCTGCGGCCCGCGCATGCGGAGGGTGGAGGCGGCATGCCGCCCGCCAAGGTGGCGATCGCCGCCGCGAGGAAGACGGAAGTGGCGCGCTTCCTCGGCGGCATCGGCACGCTGGAGGCGAATCGGCAGGTGGAGGTGCCGGCCGAGGTGGAGGGGCGCATCGCGAAGATCCTCTTCACGCCGGGCGCCGAAGTGCGCGCCGGGCAGGTGCTGGTGCAGCTCAACGATGCGCCCGAGCAGGGCGACCTGGAGCGCCTGACCTCCCAGCGCGCCAACGCGAAGGCACTGCTGGAGCGCACGCGGCGGCTGCTGCCGCAGCAGGCGGCCACGCAGGAGCAGCTCGAGCAGGCGCAGGCGGCCTTCGACCAGGCCGGCGGCGAGCTGCGGCGCGTGCAGGCGCTTCTGGAGCAGAAGCGCATCAGGGCGCCCTTCGACGGGGTGCTCGGCATACGCCGCGTCAACCTCGGCCAGTTCGTGCGCGCGGGCGACGCGCTGGTGTCGCTCACCGACAGCCGCACGCTGTTCGCCAACATCACGCTGCCCGAGACCGCCCTGCCCGTGCTCAAGCGCAACCAGCAGGTGGCGCTTTCGGTCGATGCGTATCCGGGCCGCGTGTTCCAGGGCAGGCTCAGCACCATCGAGCCGCAGATCGGCAGCGACACGCGCACGGTGCGCGTACAGGCCACGCTCGACAACGCCGACGGCGCGCTCGCACCGGGCATGTTCGTCAACGGCCGGGTCGCGCTGCCGGCGCGCACCGACGCCATCACCGTGCCGGAGACGGCCATCACCTACAGCACGCACGGCGACTCCGTATTCATCGTGGTTCCCGCCGAGAAAGGCGGCGGCTTCTCGGCGCAGCAGGTCTTCGTGAAGGCCGGCGAGCGGCAGGACGGGCTGGTGGTGATCGAGAAGGGCCTCTCGCCCGGCGACAGGGTCGTCACCTCGGGCCAGCTGCGCCTGTACACCGGCGCGGCCGTCGCGCCCAGCGACAAGGACACGCTGTCGCTCGCCCAGGAATCGAAGCCATGAAATTCACCGACCTCTTCGTGCGCCGGCCCGTGCTGGCGCTGGTGGTGAGCACGCTCATCCTGCTGCTGGGCGCGCGCGCCCTGGGCGACCTGCCGGTGCGCCAATACCCGCTGACCGAGAGCACCACGCTCACCATCACCACGCAGTACCCCGGCGCCTCGCCGGAGCTGATGCAGGGCTTCGTCACGCAGCCGATCGCGCAGGCGGTGGCGACCATCGAGAACGTCGACTACCTCTCGTCCTCGTCCACGCTGGGCCGCAGCGTGATCAGCGTGCGCATGAAGCTCAACGCCGACGCCAACCAGGCACTCACGCAGGCGATGGCGCAGGTCAGCCAGGTGAAGTACCGGCTGCCGGCCGAGGCCTTCGACCCGGTGATCCTGAAGTCGTCGGGCGAGGCCACTGCCGTGGCCTACGTCGGCTTCTCCAGCAGGACGATGCCGATGCCCGCGCTCACCGACTACCTCTCGCGGGTGGTGCAGCCGCAGTTCGCCTCCATCACGGGCGTGTCGGGCGTGGAAGTGTCGGGCGGGCAGACGCTGGCGATGCGCGTGTGGCTCGACCCCAACCGCATGGCCGCGCGCGGCATCTCGGCCGGCGAGCTGGCCGACGCGCTGCGCCAGAACAACGTGCAGGCCGCGCCCGGGCAGGTGAAGGGCCTGTACGTGGTGTCGAACATCCGCGTGAACACCGACCTGGTGAACGTGGCCGAGTTCCGCGACATGGTCGTCAAGCGCGAGGGCGATGCCATCGTGCGCCTGGGCGACGTGGCCACCGTGGAGCTCGGGGCGGCCAGCGCGGACAGCAGCGCGACCATGGACGGCGTGCCCGCCATCTACCTCGGCCTGCAGGCCGCGCCCAACGGCAACCCGCTGGTGATCGTCAAGCGCATCCGCGAACTGCTGCCCGGCATCAAGCAGAACCTGCCGCCGGGCGTGGAGGTGCAGCTGCCCTTCGAGCTGGCCCGCTTCATCGAGGCTTCCATCGACGAGGTGCGCCACACGCTGCTGGAGGCCATCGCCATCGTGGTGATCGTGATCTTCCTGTGCCTGGGCTCCGTGCGCGCCGTGCTGATTCCTGTGGTGACCATTCCGCTGTCGATGCTGGGCGCGGCCGCGCTGATGCTGCTGTTCGGCTTCAGCATCAACCTGCTGACGCTGCTGGCGATGGTGCTGGCGATCGGGCTGGTGGTGGACGACGCCATCGTGGTGGTCGAGAACGTGCACCGGCATATCGAGGAGGGCAAGTCGCGGGTGCAGGCCGCGCTGATCGGCGCGCGCGAGGTGGCCGGCCCGGTGATCGCCATGACGCTCACGCTGGCAGCGGTGTACGCACCCATCGGCCTCATGGGCGGGCTCACGGGTTCGCTCTTCAAGGAGTTCGCCTTCACGCTCGCGGGCGCGGTGGTGGTGTCGGGCGTGATCGCGCTCACGCTGTCGCCGGTGATGAGCTCCTTCCTGCTGCCGCAGGACGCCACGGGCAGCCGCATGGCACGCGCCGCGGAGAGCTTCTTCCATCGTCTCGCCACGGCCTACGGCAAGCTGCTCGACGTGTCGCTGCACCATCGCTGGGCCACCGGCATCTTCGCGGCGCTGGTGCTCGCGAGCCTGCCCTTGCTCTACAACGCGGCGCAGCGCGAGCTGGCCCCGGGCGAAGACCAGGCCATGGTGCTCACGGCCATCAAGTCGCCGCAGCACGCGAACATCGACTACGTCGAGAAGTTCGGCAGGAAGTGGGACGAGGTGTTCGCCGCGCTGCCCGAGAACACCGGCCGCTGGCTCATCAACGGCTCGGACGGCGTCTCCAACAGCATCGGCGGCGTGCAGCTGTCCGACTGGAAGGACCGCAAGCGCAATGCCGACCAGATCCAGGCCGACACGCAGGGCCGCATGAACGAGGTGGAGGGCAGCAGCGTCTTCGCGTTCCAGCTGCCCTCGCTGCCGGGCTCGACCGGCGGGCTGCCGGTGCAGATGGTGATCCGCAGCGCGGGCGACCACCGCACCGTGTTCGAGGCCATGGAGGCGCTGAAGAAGTCGGCGCGCGACAGCGGCAAGTTCATCGTGGTCGACAGCGACCTGGAGTTCAACAACCCCACGGTCGAGATCCGCGTGAACCGCGCCAAGGCCAACAGCATGGGCGTGACGATGAAGTCCATCGGCGACACGCTCGCGGTGCTGGTGGGCGAGAACTACGTCAACCGCTTCGGCATGGACGGCCGCTCGTACGACGTGATCCCGCAGTCGCCGCGCGAGCAGCGGCTGACGGCCGAGGCGCTCTCGCGCTACTTCGTGAAGAGCGCGAGCGGCCAGCCGGTGCCGCTGGCCAACCTGGTGCAGCTGTCGACCAGCGTCGGGCCCAACAAGCTCACGCAGTTCAACCAGCTCAACGCGGCCACGTTCCAGGCCATTCCGGCACCGGGCGTGACCATGGGCGACGCGGTGGCCTTCCTGAGCGACGAGGCGAAGAAGCTGCCGGCCGGCTTCAGCTACGACTGGCAGTCGGACGCGCGGCAGTTCACGCAGGAAGGCTCGGCGCTGGTGATGGCCTTCGTGTTCGCCATCGTCGTCATCTACCTGGTGCTGGCGGCGCAGTACGAGAGCCTGCGCGACCCGCTGATCATCCTGATCAGCGTGCCGATGTCGATCTGCGGCGCGCTGGTGCCGCTGGCGCTGGGCTTCGGCACCATCAACATCTACACGCAGATCGGGCTGGTGACGCTGATCGGGCTCATCAGCAAGCACGGCATCCTGATGGTGGAGTTCGCCAACGAGATCCAGATGCGCAAGGGCCTCGACCGGCGCTCGTCCATCGAGGAGGCCGCGCGCATCCGGCTGCGCCCGATCCTGATGACCACCGCCGCGATGGTGGTGGGCCTGGTGCCGCTGCTCTTCGCGAGCGGGGCCGGCGCCAACAGCCGCTTCAGCATCGGGCTGGTGATCGTGGTCGGCATGCTGGTGGGAACGCTGTTCACGCTGTTCGTGCTGCCCACCATGTACACGCTGCTGGCGCGCGACCACCGCGCCGAAGGCCGCTCGCAGCGCGCGGCCGAACTCGAGGCGCTGGCCGAAGGAGCATGACCATGAACCGACTCTTTTCACGTGCGGCTCCCTTCGCCTTGAGCCTGCTGGCGCTCGCAGGCTGCGCGGTCGGGCCCGACTACAAGCGCCCGGCGGATGCGCCGGTGGCCATCCGTGCGCCCGAGCGCTCGCTCTTCGCGAACGACGCGGTGCAGCGCGACTGGTGGCGCCAGCTCGACGATCCGCAGCTCGATGCGCTGGTCGACCGCGCGCTGGTGGAGAACCACGACATCCGCATCGCACAGGCCCGGCTGCTCGAAGCGCGCGCCGTGCAGACCGAAGCCGAGCTCGACCAGCTGCCCGTCGTCACCGCGAGCGCGAGCAAGACGCGCAGCATCGCGCAGGGCAACAGCGGCACGCAGCCCGACGTGCGTTCGCTCTCGCAGAGCAGCCGCGCGGGCTTCGACGCCTCGTGGGAGATCGACCTGTTCGGCCGCCTCAAGCGCCTGGACGAGGCCGCCACCGCGCGCGCCGAGGCCAGCGCGGCCGATCTCGAGCAGGTGCGCATCGTCGCGGTGGCCGAACTGGCCCGCAACTACTTCGAGATGCGCGGCGCCGAGCAGCGCATCGCCGTGACGCGCCGCACACTCGAAAGCCTGCGCCAGAGCCTGCGCGTGACCGAGGCGCAGGTGCTCACCGGCCGCGGCCTCGAAGGCGACCTTGCGAGCGCGCAGGCCAACCTCGCGGCCACCGAGAGCCAGCTGCCCGCGCTGGAGACCACGCGCCGCCAGGCGGCCTACCGCGTCGCGGTGCTGGCCGGCCTGCGTCCCGGCGAACTCGAGCCCATGCTGCAGCCGCGCCAGCTGCGCGTGCTCGACAGGCGCCTGCCCATCGGCGACCTGGCCGATCTGCTGCGCCGCCGGCCCGACGTGCTGCGCGCCGAGCGCGGCCTCGCGGCGAGCACGGCCGACGTGGGCGCGGTCACGGCCGAGCTGTATCCGCGCTTCGACATCGGCGGCTTCCTCGGCTTCGTCGCGCTGCGGGGTTCGGACCTCGGCAGCTCGTCGAGCCGCGCCTTCAGCGTGACGCCGGGCGTCAGCTGGCCGGCCCTTCGGCTGGGCTCGGTGAAGACCCGCGTGCGCGGCGCCGAAGCCCGCGCCGAGGGCGACCGGGCGCTCTACGAGCAGACGGTGCTGCGCGCCATCGAGGACGTGGAAGGCGCCCTCGCCGGCTACGGCCAGAACCAGCTGCGCCTGCAGCGGCTGGTGGAGGCCTCGGCCCGCAGCAGCCGCGCCGCCGAACTGGCCGAGGTGCGCTACCGCGAAGGCGCGGCGCCCTACCTCAGCGTGCTCGATGCCCAGCGCAGCCTGCTGCGCGCGCAGGAGGCCGTGGCCGAGGCCGAGACCGCCTCGTACACCAGCCTCGTCGCGCTCTACAAGGCACTGGGCGGGGGCTGGCAAGCACCTGCCGGGGCAGGGGGCGTGCCAACCACCTGACAATGGCACTGTTTTCCCCACGCCCCTAGCCGCCATGTCCTCCCCCGACGCCAGGCCCACCTGGATGCCGCACCAGCCGGCAGACCGCATCCTCTCGACGCTCAAGACGCGCGGCGCGCTCGGCATTCCCGACATCGCCAAGGTGCTGAACGTCACGGTGGAGGCGGTGCGCCAGCAGATGGCCAAGCTGGAGGCCGAGGGGCTGGTCGACTCCGAAAGCCGCTCCAGCGGCCGGGGCCGGCCCACGCAGATCTGGCGCCTCACAGGGGAAGGCCACAAGCGCTTTCCCGATACGCACGCCGAGATGACGGTGCAGATGATCAGCGCCGTCATCAGCGTGTTCGGGCAGAAGGGCATGGACCAGCTCATCGGCGCGCGCGAGGCCGCCATGCGCGCGAGCTACACCGAGGCCATGCGCGGCGCGCGCAGCCTGAAGACGCGGCTGGAGCGGCTGGCCGAGATCCGCAGCCGCGAGGGCTACATGGCCGAGTTCCGGCCCGACGAGGAAGGCAGCGGCTTTCTCTTCATCGAGAACCACTGCCCCATCTGCACCGCGGCGCAGGCCTGCACAGGCTTCTGCCGCAGCGAGCTGCAGCTGTTCGACGAGGTGCTGGGCCCCGACGTGAGCGTCAGCCGCGTCGAACACGTGCTGGCGGGCGCACGGCGCTGCGCCTACCGGGTCGAACCCAGGGCGAATGCCTGACCCTTCTTTTCTTTTTCAACCACCACGAGGAAACCACGATGGAACACAAGCTCCCACCCCTGCCCTACGCGCTCGACGCACTGGCCCCCGAGTACTCGCAGGAGACCCTCGAGTACCACTACGGCAAGCACCACAACGCCTACGTGGTGAACCTCAACAACCTGCAGAAGGGCACTGAATTCGAGTCGATGACGCTCGAGGAGATCGTCAAGAAGTCCAGCGGCGGCATCTACAACAACGCCGCGCAGCTCTGGAACCACACCTTCTTCTGGAACTGCATGAAGCCGCAAGGCGGTGGTGCTCCCACCGGCGCGCTGGCCAAGGCCATCGAAGCCAAGTGGGGCAGCTACGACGCCTTCAAGGAAGCCTTCGTGAAGTCGGCCGTGGGCAACTTCGGCTCGGGCTGGACCTGGCTGGTGAAGAAGGCCGACGGTTCGGTGGACATCGTGAACACGGGCGCAGCCGGCACGCCGCTGACCACCGCCGACACCGCGCTGCTGACGGTGGACGTCTGGGAACACGCCTACTACATCGACTACCGCAACCTGCGTCCGAAGTTCGTCGAGACCTTCCTGGCCAAGCTGGTCAACTGGGACTTCGCCGCGAAGAACTTCGGCTGATCGACCGTCGATCAGTCGTTGATCAGGTTCAGGATGTTCCCGTCAGGGTCCTTGAACCACGCGACCTTCATGTCGCCCATGACATGGAGGTCGCCCACCAGCTTCGCATGAGGCATGTCGTAGTGCTCGAAGCGCACGCCCCGCGACTTCAAAGCCTCCACGACGCGCTCGATGTCGCCGTCGACCGACCACGTCACGGCCGTCGCCTGGTTGGTGCCCGCGAACTGCGAGCGGTACACGTTGATGCGCGTGTTGCCGCTGCGGTAGACGACGACCTCGTCGCCCTCCGCATCGACCTGGGCCAGGCCCAGCGTGTCCTCGTAGAAGCGGCGGGCCACGGCGAGATCCTTCACCGCGAGGTTGGCCACTGCGTTGATGTTTCCGAGCATGCGAGTCTCCTGCAAGGCCCGCCACGGCATCGAGCGGCGCCGGGCGAGCCAAAAATACTCAACCATACGGTGCAGTATTTGCGTCGGAGAGGGGCCTGTCAAGGCATCGGAAAATGGAGGCCCCGCGAGTCGATACGTGCCCCATCGCGAATGAAGAAATCCTTCTTACGCGGCTTCCGGCACACTGCACCCCAGGTGCAGTGACGGCACAGGCAACGGCTGCAACCCCATCTACTTCGACAAAGAGACAACCCATGATCCGCAGACACTTCGGCAAGCTGGCCGCATCGACGGCCCTTTCGCTGGCACTCCCCCTGGCCTTCACGGCCACCGCCCACGCACAGGCCACCGCCTATCCCAACAAGCCCGTGCGCATGATCGTGCCCTTCCCGCCCGGCGGCGGCACCGACATCCTGGCGCGCCTGGTGGCCCAGAAGCTCACCGAGGCCAAGCACTGGACCGTGGTTCCCGACAACCGCGCGGGCGCCGGCGGCACCATCGGCATCGCCGAGGCCGCGCGTGCCGCGCCCACCGGCTACGACATCGTGATGGGCCAGAAGGACAACATGGTCGTGGCGCCCTGGCTCTACAAGAACCTGAGCTACAGCCCGGTGAAGGACTTCACGGCCGTGGCCCACGTGGCCTACACGCCGGTGGTGATCGTCACGCAGGCCAACTCCAAGTTCAAGACGCTCGACGACGTGGTGAAGGCCGCGCGCGCCGCGCCCGACACCGTCACCTACGGCTCGCCCGGCAACGGCACCACCATCCACCTGGCCGGCGAGATCTTCAACAGCGCCGCCAAGATCAAGATGCGCCACGTGCCCTACAAGGGCTCCAACGCGGCCATGATGGACGTGCTCGCGGGCAACGTCGACCTGATGGTGTCGTCGGTGCCCTCGGCCATGGCGCAGATCAAGGCCGGCAAGCTGCGTCCGCTGGCCGTGACCTCGGCCAGGCGCAGCACCTCGCTGCCCGAGACGCCCACCGTGGCCGAGCTTGGCTACAAGGACTTCGACGTGAGCACCTGGTACGGCCTCTTCGTGCCCGCCGGCACGCCGAAGGACGTGGTGACCACGCTGAATGCCGAAGTCAACAAGCTGCTGGCCACGCCCGAGATGAAGGCGGCCATCATCGCCCAGGGCGCCGAGCCGCAGAGCATGACGCCCGAGCAGTTCGGCGCGCTGCTGAAGACCGACTACGAGAAGTGGAAGGGCATCGTGCAAGCCTCGGGCGCGACAATCGAATAAGCCTTCGCGTCGCAGAATGGTGTCTCCCGAACAGGCCGCAACGACGGCATGGAGACACCGATGGTTCCTTCGCTTCCATTGAAGACGGCCGCCCTCGCGGCGGCCGTCGCCCTCTTCCAGGGCTGCGCGCAGACACCTGCCGCGCAGAAACCTTCGGACGCCACCGTCGCCGCGCACGTCGCGGCAGCCACCCGGGCCGCGGGCACCGACCTCGGGCCGCTGCTGTCGCTGTGCAAGCCCGCTCCCGCCGCGCGCCCGCCCCAGGAAGAGCTCGACAAGGGCCTGCCCCTGCTCATCAACAGGCCCGCGCCGCCGCCGGCCAGGGCCTTCGACAACCTCTACTTCGTGGGCGCCGACTGGGTCAGCGCCTGGGCCATCAAGACCTCGGACGGCATCATCCTCATCGATGCGCTCAACAACCAGGTGGAAGCTGCCGCGCTCATCGAAGGCGGCATGCGCAAGCTGGGCCTCGACCCCGCGCAGATCAAGTACGTGATCGTCACGCACGGCCACGGCGACCACTACGGCGGCGCGCCCTACCTCGCACAGAAGTACCGCGCGCGCGTTGTGATGAGCGATGCCGACTGGACGATGACCGAGACCAGGCTGGAATTCGCCACGCCGATCTGGGGTGCGCCGCCCAAGCGGGACATCTCGGTGAAGGACGGCGACCGCGTCACGCTGGGCGACACCACCGTCACGCTCTACCTGACGCCGGGCCACACCATGGGCACGCTGTCGCCGGTGTTCGACGTGAGCGAGAACGGAAGGAAGCACCGCGCCATGCTCTGGGGCGGCACGGGCTTCAACTTCGGCAAGGACATTCCGCGGCTGGACAACTACATCGCGTCCACCAAGCGCATGGATTCGATCGTGAAGGCGCAGAACATCGACGTGATGCTGTCGAACCACTCGAACGTCGACAGCTCGCAGGCCAAGATGGCCGCGCTGCGGCAGCAGCCCGCAGGCGCCGCGAACCCGTTCGTGATGGGCACGCCGACGGTGGAGCGCGCGCTGGGCGTGATGGGCGAATGCGCGCAGGCGCAGCGCGACAGGTTTGCGATGCAGTAGCAAGCAGCATCTTGGGCATGTGCCGCGCCCCGATGGCTGCACTCCCTCTCCCCAAGGGGAGAGGGAACAAAGCCCCCCGGGCGGCCTCAGTCCTGCACGAACTTGCGATTGAAGACGTCCACGTCCGCCACGTCCTCGAACGTCACCACCTGCCCCATCTTCCCGTCGCTCATGCGGCAGGCCGAGAACAGGCTGTAGCGCCCCTTGAAGCCGAACTCGTTCATCACGATCAGCGCATAGGGGTACGGCACGAACACCTGGTGCTCGAACACGATCCGGTGCAGGTTGCGCGGCGAGGGAAAGAGCTTGTACTCGCCGGTATCGATGGCCTGGGCGGTTGCCATGAGGTCGCTCGCCTTCCGCTCAGTCGGGATCGCGCACGTCGGCCACGGGCTTCGCGCCGAAGTCCGCGCGCGCCAGGTACTTCAGCACCTTGGCGGCCGCGGTGGCGGGGCTGTCGAGCATGCCTTCGTTCTTCATCTTCTCGAAGCGCGTGCGGTCCGGAAACTTCTCGGCCGAGGCGCCGCGCAGCTGCACCTGCATGTCGGTATCGATCACGCCGGGTGCCAGCGAGACGATGCGTGCGCCGTTCGGCGCATTGGCCTCTTCCAGCGCCACGGCGCGCGAGAAGTGGTCCATGCCGGCCTTCGCGGCGCAGTACGGCGCCTGGCTGCCCATGGCGTTGCGGCCCAGGCCCGAGGAGATGTTCAGCACCTTGCGTGCGCCGCGCCATTCGCGCGTGGCGCCGAGGAACGCCGCCGTCAGCAGCATCGGCGCTTCCAGGCCGATGCGCAGCGCCTGCGACAGTTCGGTTTCCACCGCGCGCGACAGCGGCGCCGGATTGCCGACCGTCCCGGCGTTGTTGATGAGCGTGACGCTGTCGAAGCGCTGCGCATCGACGGTCCTGAGCCACGCCGACAGCCGCTCGGCTGCGGCGACGGGATCGGACAGGTCCTGCTCCCATTGCGTGAGTTCGGCGCCGGCGGCCTTGGCCGCTTCGGCCAGCGCGGGCGACTGCTTGCGCGAAATGCCGATCACCGTGTGGCCGGCCTGCAGCAGCTGTTCGGCCATGGACTGGCCCAGGCCGCGCGAGGCGCCGGTGATGAGGGTGAGGTGGGAGGTGGACATCTGGAGAAGTCTTTGTTGATGGAACGAAGGCCGCAAGGTTAAAGCGAATCGCTTGTCCCTACTTGAACTGCTTTCTCAGGAAGTTCCGATGCCGCGCGATGTGCTGCATCTGCGCCGGCGCGATGGTGCCGCCCAGGTCGACCTCGTCCGCGCCGTTGAGCACCGCGTTGGCATTGGCCATGGCACGCGCCACCACCTCTTCCTCGCTCACGCCGAGCTGCGCTGCGAGGTCGAGCGCCACGCGGCGCATCGCGCGCTGCGAGAGCATCCACATGGCGCCGAAGCGGTCCCACGCGAGCGCGGCTTCCTCGGCCTTCTCGCGGTCGGCGAGGATCTCGTTGAGCGGCCTGGCCAGCACCGCGTCGAGCGCCTCGATCTTCTCGGTGAGGGCCTCGTTGCGTGCGATGGCTTCTTCCAGCGTGGGGCCGGCGCTTTCGGGACGGGCCTTGGGCGGTTCCGGGGGCGGGATGAATGCTGCCTCGGCGTTAGCGGGCACGATCTGGAGCTTGTCGGAAAGTTGGGTCATGGTCTTTGTGCCTGGGTTGTCGCCGGCTGGCTCTTCCTGTTCGACATGGCGGTCGCGCGCAGGCCCGGAAGGTCGAGCACGCGCAGGCCGCCGTATTCCACGCGGATCAGCCCCTGCGCCGACAGCGCGTTGAGCGCCTCGTTCACGCGCTGGCGCGAGAGGCCGACCAGGTAGGCCAGCTCCTGCTGCGTGATCCGCAGGACTTCGCCCACGCCCGGGTACAGCACCGGGTTGAAGAGCGACACGAGGTTGCGCGCCACGCGCGCGTCGGGGTTGTTGAGCCGGTCGATCTCGAGTGCGGCGATGAACTGGCCCAGCCGCTCGTTGAGCTGGTTCATCACGAAGCGGTTGAAGCCGATGGAGTGGTCGAGCAGCCAGTGGAAGCTCTCGGTCGGCAGCCCGGCGATGAGGCTGCGCCGCAGCGCCTGGATGTTGTAGCGGTAGGGCTCGCGTTTCATCACCGTGCCCTCGCCGAACCAGCCGCCGGGCGGCACGCCGGTGTAGGTGACGGAGCCGCCGTCGGCGTTGTCGTTGCTCATCTTCAGCAGGCCCTCGACCACGCCGAACCAGTAGGTGGGCGAGCGACCGACGCGGCACACCAGGTCGCCGGGCTCGGCCTCGCCGACCACCAGCGCGGCCTCGGCACGGCGGCGCTCGGCGGGCGTGAGGGTCGAGAGCCAGGGAATGCCGGCCAGCTCTTCCGCATTGGCTGCGCGCACCCGGTCCCTGATGGTCGAACCGCCGAGCGCGCTGTGGGTGGGATGGCCGTGAGGCATCGGGAAACTCCGGGGAGTAGTGTCCCTAGGATTGTCGTTGGAACGACAAGCGGGCGTCAAAGTGAGTCCTACGATCCGCCCACTGTGCAAACACCCGCCCCCACCTTTCCCCGTCTGCTGCTCGCGCATGCCGAGGCCCGGCCCGAGGCCCCCGCCATGCGCGAGAAGGACCTCGGCATCTGGCAAACCTGGAGCTGGAGCGCCGTGGCGCAGGAAGTGCGCGAGATCGCCTGCGGCCTCGCGAGCCTGGGCTTCAAGCCCTTCGACAACCTCGCGATCGTCGGCGCCAACCGGCCGCACCTGTACATGTCGGCGGTCGCGGCGCAGAGCCTGCGCGGCGTGCCCGTGCCGCTGTACCAGGACGCGGTGGCCGGCGAGATGGTCTTCATGCTGCAGGACGCCGGCATCGAGTTCGTGATCGTCGAGGACCAGGAGCAGGTCGACAAGCTGCTCGAATGCCGCGAGCTGCAGCAGGGCGGGCAGCCGGGCATCCGCTACATCGTCTACGACGACCCCAAGGGCCTGCGCCACTACGACCAGCCCGGGCTCATGAGCTACGAGCAGCTGCGCGCGCTGGGCCGCGAGTTCGACAAGTCCAACGTGGGCCACTACGACCGCGCGGTGGCCAGCGGCGAGGCCACCGACGTCGGCGTGATCCTCTACACCTCCGGCACCACCGGCCGTCCCAAGGGCGTGTGCCAGACGCATGCGAGCTTCATCGCGGCGGGCCGCGGCGGCGTGCAGACCGACAGGCTCGGCCCCGGCGACAACATCATGAGCTACCTGCCGATGGCGTGGGTGGGCGACCACCTGTTCTCGGTGGCGCAGTGGCTGGTGGGCGGCTTCACGCTCAACTGCCCAGAATCGTCGGAAACGGTGATGAACGACATGCGCGAGATCGGCCCGAGCTACTACTTCGGCCCGCCGCGCACCTTCGAGGGGCTGCTCACGGCCGTGTCGATCCGAATGGAGGACGCCGCCGCGCCCAAGCGCTGGCTGTACGCGAAGTTCATGGCGCTGGCGCAGCGCGTGGGCGCGGACATCCTCAACGGCACACCGGTGAGCACGGGCGACCGGCTGATGTACCGCCTGGGCGACCTGCTGATCTACGGGCCGCTGCGCAACGTGCTGGGCATGAGCCGCATCCGCGTGGCCTACACCGCGGGCGCGGCCATCGGGCCCGACCTGTTCCGCTTCTACCGCTCCATCGGCGTGAACCTGAAGCAGTTCTACGGCCAGACCGAGACCTGCGCCTATGTGTGCCTGCAGCAGGACGGCAAGGTCAAGCTGCAGACCGTGGGCACGGCCGCGCCGGGCATCGAGCTGAAGATCGCCGACGACGGCGAGGTGCTGGTGCGCGGAGTGTCTGTGCTCAAGGAGTACTACAAGCGCCCCGACGCCACCGCCGAGGTGCTGGATGCGAACGGCTACTTCCACACCGGCGACGCCGGCGTGCTCGACAGCGAGGGCCACCTGCGCATCATCGACCGCGCCAAGGACGTCGGCCGCCTCGTGGGCGGCGCGATCTTCGCGCCCAACTACATCGAGAACAAGCTCAAGTTCTTCCCGCAGATCAAGGAGGCCGTGTGCTTCGGCAACGGCCGCGACGAAGTCTGCGCCGCCATCAACATCGACTACGAGGCCGTCGGCAACTGGGCTGAGCGCCGCGGCCTGGCCTACGGCGGCTACGTCGACCTGGCCGGCAAGGCCGACGTGCTCGCGCTGGTGGCCGAGTGCATCGCCAAGGTGAACGCCGACCTCGCCGCGGAAGACGGCATGGGCGAGACGCAGATCGCCCGCTTCCTGGTGCTGCACAAGGAGCTCGACCCCGACGACGACGAGCTCACCCGCACGCGCAAGGTGCGCCGCGGCTTCATCGCGGACAAGTACGCGGTGCTGGTCGATGCGCTCTACGGCGGCAAGGCCGAGCAGTTCATCGAAACCCAGGTCAAGTTCGAGGACGGACGCACGGGCTCGGTGAGCGCCACGCTGAAGATCGTCGACGCGAAGCGCTTTCCACTGGTCAAGGCGGCCGCATGAACGCGCACAACCACACCGAGGCCTCCATGCTTGCAACAACGACCCGGGGCGGCCGCAAGGACGGCGAGGTCATCCTCGACGTGCAGAACATCTCCCTGAGCTTCGGCGGCGTGAAGGCGCTCACCGACATCAGCTTCAACGTGCGCGAGCACGAGGTGCGGGCCATCATCGGGCCGAACGGCGCGGGCAAGAGCTCGATGCTGAACTGCATCAACGGCGTGTACTGGCCGCAGCAGGGCTCCATCACCTTCCGCGGCAAGACCTTCAAGCACATGAACTCGCGCCAGGTGGCCGAGATGGGCGTGGCGCGCACCTTCCAGAACCTGGCCCTCTTCAAGGGCATGAGCGTGCTCGACAACATCATGACGGGGCGCAACCTCAAGATGAAGAGCGGCCTGTTCGCGCAGGCGCTGCGCTGGGGACCGGCCGAGCGCGAGGAGCTCGCGCACCGTGAATTCGTCGAGCACATCATCGACTTCCTCGAGATCCAGGCGCACCGCAAGACGCCCGTGGGGCGCCTGCCCTACGGCCTGCAGAAGCGCGTCGACCTGGGCCGCGCGCTCGCGATGGAGCCGCAGGTGCTGCTGCTGGACGAGCCCATGGCCGGCATGAACGTGGAGGAGAAGCAGGACATGAGCCGCTTCATCCTCGACGTGAACGACGAGTTCGGCGCCACCATCGTGCTGATCGAGCACGACATGGGCGTGGTGATGGACATCTCCGACCGCGTGGTGGTGCTGGACTACGGCAAGAAGATCGGCGATGGAACGCCCGACGAGGTGCGCAACAACGAAGACGTGATCCGGGCATACCTCGGCGTGGAGCACTGACGTGGCAGCACACGAGCGCTCCCCGTCTTGCCCCCTCTCCCGCTTGCGGGAGAGGGTTGGGGTGAGGGCCGACGGCCTCGCTACCTTCAGCGGTTTTTCCAACGCCGCCTGCCCTCACCCCCGCCCTCTCCCGCAAGCGGGAGAGGGAGAAAGAAACTGACCATGGGCTTTTTCCTCGAAACCCTCTTCGGCGGCCTGATGGTCGGCATGCTCTATTCGCTGATCGCCATCGGCTTCGTGCTGATCTACAAGGCCTCCGGCGTCTTCAACTTCGCGCAGGGCGCGATGGTGCTCTTCGCAGCGCTGGCGATGGCACGCTTCGCCGAGTGGTTCCCGCAGTGGTTCGGCTTCCAGAGCCAGATCCTCGCCAACATCCTGGCCTTCGTCGCGGCCATGGCGGTGATGGTGGTCGTGGCATGGCTGATCGAGCGGCTCGCGCTGAGCAGGCTGGTGAACCAGGAAGGCATCACGCTGCTGATGGCGACGCTGGGCATCGCCTACTTCCTCGACGGCATGGGCCAGACCATCTTCGGCAACGACATCTACAAGATCGACGTCGGCATGCCAAAGGAGCCGCTGATGGTGCTGGAGAACACCTTCCAGGGCGGCCTGCTGCTGAGCCAGGAAGACCTGATCGCCGCGCTGGTGGCGGCCGGACTCGTGGTGGTGCTGGCCATCTTCTTCCAGAAGACCGCCACCGGCCGGGCCCTGCGCGCGGTGGCCGACGACCACCAGGCCGCGCAGTCCATCGGCATTCCGCTCAAGCGCATCTGGGTGATCGTGTGGTCGGTGGCTGGCTTCTCTGCACTGGTGGCCGGGATCATCTGGGGATCGAAGCTGGGCGTGCAGTTCTCGCTGTCGCTGGTGGCGCTGAAGGCGCTGCCGGTGGTGATCCTGGGCGGGCTCACTTCCATCCCGGGCGCGATCATCGGCGGCCTGCTGATCGGCGTGGGCGAGAAGCTCTCCGAGATCTACCTCGGGCCGATGTTCGGCGGCGGCATCGAGATCTGGTTCGCCTACGTTCTCGCGCTGGTGTTCCTGCTGGTCCGTCCGCAAGGCCTCTTCGGCGAAAAAATCATTGATCGCGTATGAAATACGAGATCAACAATTTTTCGGTGCAGGCCAACTTGCGAAGCAAGTTAAGCGAAGCGGGCCGGAGCCAAAAGATCATCGATCGGATCTGAAAATGTTCTACAGAGAAAACGGCCAATTCAAGTCGAGCTACCGCGCCGACCAGCAGATATTCCCGATCGCGCAGGACCGCTTCGCGATCCTGGCGCTGCTCGTCGTGGCCTTCGTGGTGGTGCCGCTGAGCGTGTCGGACTACTGGATGCGAGCGATCCTCACGCCCTTCCTCATCCTGTCGCTCGCCGCACTGGGGCTGAACATCCTGGTGGGCTACTGCGGGCAGATCTCGCTGGGCACCGGCGCCTTCATGGCGGTGGGTGCGTACGCGGCCTACAACTTCCAGGTGCGCATCGACGGCATGCCGCTGATCGCGTCGCTGCTGCTGGGCGGGCTGTGCGCCACTGTCATCGGCGTGCTGTTCGGCATTCCCAGCCTGCGCATCAAGGGGCTGTACCTGGCCGTGGCCACGCTGGCGGCGCAGTTCTTCACCGACTGGGCCTTCCTGCGCATCCAGTGGTTCACCAACAACTCTTCCTCCGGCTCGGTGAGCGTGGCGGGGCTCAACGTGTTCGGCGTGCCCATCGAGTCGCCGGCGCAGAAGTATCTTTTCTGCCTGGTCTTCGTGTCGGTGTTCGCGCTGCTCGCAAAGAACCTGGTGCGCAGCGCCATCGGCCGCGAGTGGATGGCGATGCGCGACATGGACGTGGCGGCCGCGGTGATCGGCATCCGCCCGGTGTACGCCAAGCTCACGGCCTTCGCGGTGAGCAGCTTCATCGTCGGCGTGGCCGGCGCGCTGTGGGGCTTCGTTCACCTGGGCGCGTGGGAGCCGGCGGCCTTCAGCATCGACCGATCGTTCCAGCTGCTGTTCATGGTGATCATCGGCGGGCTGGGCTCGATCATGGGCTGCTTCTTCGGCGCCGCCTTCATCGTGCTGCTGCCGCTGTTCCTGAACCAGCTGCCCGCGTGGCTGGGCTTCTCGATTTCCACCGCGCTCGCCTCGCACCTGGAGACCATGATCTTCGGCGCGCTGATCGTGTTCTTCCTGATCGTGGAGCCGCACGGCCTCGCGCGGCTGTGGTCCACGGCCAAGGAGAAGCTGCGGCTGTGGCCCTTCCCGCATTGACGAGTTCCGTTCGTAGAAACCCGGCACCGAGGTGCCCACAAAGGAGACAGGCATGAAACTCAAATCGCTCGCTCTGACCGCCGCCCTGGTGGCCGGCACCCTCGGCGCCGCGCTCGCGCCATCCGTGGCCGGTGCGCAGGCCAAGGAGCAGTTCTTCCCGCTGCTGGTGTACCGCACCGGCCCCTACGCGCCCAACGGTACGCCCTGGGCCAACGGCAAGCAGGACTACATCAAGCTGGTCAACGCCAACGGCGGCATCAACGGCGTGAAGATCGCGTACGAGGAGTGCGAGACCGGCTACGCCACCGACAAGGGCGTGGAGTGCTACGAGCGCCTCAAGGGCCGCCCGGGCGTCGCGCTCTTCGACCCGCAGGCCACCGGCATCACCTTCGCGCTGACCGACAAGGTGCCCACCGACAAGATCCCGCTGATCACGCTGGGCTACGGCCTGGCCGCCTCGCAGGACGGCGGCGTCTTCAAGTGGAACTTCCCGCTGATGGGCTCCTACTGGACCGCGGCCGACATCCTGATCCAGCACATCGGGAAGAAGGAAGGCGGCATGGACAAGCTCAAGGGCAAGAAGATCGCCCTCGTGTATCACGACTCGCCCTTCGGCAAGGAGCCGATCCCGCTGCTGCAGGAGCGCGCGAAGCAGAACGGCTTCGAGCTCTCGCTGATCCCGGTGACCGCGCCGGGCGTGGAGCAGAAGTCGGCCTGGCTGCAGGTGCGCCAGCAGCGCCCCGACTTCGTGCTGCTGTGGGGCTGGGGCGTGATGAATTCCACCGCCCTGAAGGAGGCCGTTGCCACCGGCTACCCGCGCGAGAAGATGTACGGCGTCTGGTGGGCCGGCGCCGAGCCCGACGTGAAGGACGTGGGCGCGAACGCCAAGGGCTACCACGCGCTGGCGCTGAACACCTCGGGCACCGAGCCCAAGGTGATCCAGGACATCCTCAAGCAGGTGCACGACAAGGGCCAGGGCACGGGTCCGAAGGAAGAAGTGGGCTCGGTGCTCTACACGCGCGGCGTGATCATCCAGATGCTGACCATCGAGGCCGTCAAGCGTGCGCAGGAGCGCTTCGGCAAGGGCAAGGTCATGACCGGCGAGCAGGTGCGCTGGGGCATGGAGAACCTCGCGCTCGACCAGAAGAAGCTCGATGCGCTGGGCTTCTCGGGCGTGATGCGGCCGGTGAGCACCTCGTGCCAGGACCACATGGGCTCGACCTGGGCGCGCGTGCACACCTGGGACGGCGCGAAGTGGGGTGACATGTCCGACTGGTACCAGGCCGACGAACAGATCATCAAGCCGATGGTGAAGGCCGCCGCCGACAAGTACGCGGGCGAGAAGAAACTGACCCGGCGCGAAGCGGCCGACTGCCAGTCTTGAGCTGACCCCCAGTCTTCGCGCACTTCGTGTCGCTTCGCCAACCCCCTGGCAGGGGGCAACACCTGCGGCCCGGCAGAGCCGGTTCCGCGGTGTTCCCCGAAAGGAGGTGGGCCAAGCGGGCATCCGAAAGAACGGCATCGCGTCGGTTCTTTCGAATGCTTCGGACCACACCATGAGCGAATCCAACATCCTCCTCAACGTCAACGGCATCGAGGTCATCTACAACCACGTGATCCTGGTGCTCAAGGGCGTGTCGCTGACGGTGCCCGACGGCGGCATCGTGGCGCTGCTCGGCGGCAACGGCGCGGGCAAGACGACCACGCTGCGCGCGGTGAGCAACCTGCTGGCGGGCGAGCGCGGCGCGGTCACCAAGGGCACCATCGAGCTGCGCGGCGAGCGCATCGAGGCGCTCTCGCCGGCCGAGCTGGTCAAGCGCGGGCTGATCCAGGTGATGGAAGGCCGCCACTGCTTCGCCCACCTGACCATCGAGGAGAACCTCATGACCGGCGCCTACACGCGCACCGACGGCAAGGCCGCGGTGCAGCAGACGCTGGAGAAGGTGTACGCGTACTTCCCGCGCCTGAAGACGCGCCGCACCTCGCAGGCGGCCTACACCTCGGGCGGCGAGCAGCAGATGTGCGCCATCGGACGCGCGCTGATGGCCAACCCGACCATGGTGCTGCTGGACGAGCCCTCGATGGGCCTGGCGCCGCAGATCGTGGAGGAAGTGTTCGAGATCGTGAAGGACCTCAACGCCAAGGAGCGCGTGACCTTCCTGCTGGCCGAGCAGAACACCAACATGGCGCTGCGCTACGCCGACTACGGCTACATCCTGGAGAACGGTCGCATCGTGATGGACGGCGAGGCGAAGAGCCTGCGCGAGAACGAGGACGTGAAGGAGTTCTATCTCGGTGTCGGCGGCGCGGACCGCAAGAGTTTCCGCGACGTCAAGAGCTACAAGCGCCGCAAGAGGTGGCTGGCTTGACCGTTCCAACGTTTTCGCCGCGTTGCCGTTCGGGGCGCGATCACGCCGACGGGGTGCCTTGCTCCGCGAATGTCCCCCGCCCTTCGGGCTCCTCCTTTATTTCGCTGCGCAAGGCACCCCATCGACGTGATCGGTTCGGAGCTCTGGTTCATCGGCCGCACACCGACAGCGTGTCTCGTGCACAGGGTACCGGGTGCTCCCCGCAGCGAAATAAAGACACCGTTCTGCCTGTCAACTACAGACTGCCTTGGGATGATGGTTCACATCGAAGGGCTTGCCCGACCT
>NZ_JACIBG010000021.1:0-7837 GCF_014195185.1 Variovorax atrisoli
TCGTGCGCTGCGATCGCATGAATCATCGGAGCTTGTTGCACGTCGATGCGGTAGTGCGCGGGGTCGACGTGGGCCTGAAGCTGGGCGGGGACGTCGGATGCTCCAGCCTCCAGCCATTGCAGCTTGAGCTCCGCATGCCGCTGCACCACCTGCACCGGCTCCTTCAGCCCCTCCCACAGCACCGCCGTGCGCAGGATGTCGTGACGCTCGATCACGCGGTTGAAGCTTTGCACGAACCCCTCCAGCCGTTCCCGGCTGTCGAACCCCAGCGCGTGCGAGGTGATGTACGCATCTCCCTCGGTCTGCAGCAGGTGGTGGAACAGCATCCCCTCCTGCAGCGGCGCCAGCGGGTAGATGTCCTGGATGTTCAGGGCTCCACCCGTGACCTTCGCCTCGATCCGCTTGATCTGTGCTTCGTCCAGTTCGATCAGCGTGAGCATGTCCGGGCGGATCGCCTCGCAGGCTTCGGGAATTCTGTTCGGCGGCACCACCACCTCCACCCGCTCCTGCTCCTGCAGCAGCGCCTGCGCGAAGGCTCCCAGCTGCGGGTGCTGGAACAGCGTGCGCACCTGCACGCTCCAGCCACGCTCGCGCACGCTCTCCAGCAGCCTCAGCGCCAACAGGGAATGGCCGCCCAGTTCGAAGAAATTGTCGTTGCGGCCCACACGAGTCACGCCCAGCACCTCGGCCCAGATGGCTGCCAGAGCCTCCTCGACCTCGCCCTCGGGAGCCTCGTACGCCCTCTCGCTCGTGAACTCCGGTGCGGGCAGCGCCTTGCGGTCCACCTTCCCGTTCGCGTTCAGCGGCAGCACCTGCAGCTCCACGATCACGCTCGGGACCATGTAGTCCGGCAAGGCTTCACTCAGGCGCTCTCGCAGCTTCGCTGTGTCGATGCCATTGCCCGAGACATAGCCCACGAGCCTCGTGCCCGCTGGACCTTCGTTTGCCACGACGACCGCCTCACGCACTTCAGGCTGCCCCTGCAGCCCCGCCTCGATCTCCCCCAGCTCGATGCGGAACCCCCGCACCTTCACCTGGTGGTCGATCCGGCCCAGGTATTCCAGCTGACCCTCGTTGTTCCACCGCACAAGGTCTCCCGTGCGGTACAGCCTGCTTCCGTTGTCGGTTGCAATGAACCTCTCGGCTGTGAGCCCTGCTCGCTTCAGGTACCCCCGAGCCAGATTGATGCCCCCCAGGTACAGCTCCCCCGCCACCCCCACAGGCACCTCGTTCAGGCTCCCGTCCAGCACGTACGCCTGCGTCTGGCTGATCGGACGCCCGATCGGCACCTGGCTGCTGCCGTCGTCCCGGCACGTCCAGTGCGTCACGTCGATCGCCGCTTCCGTCGGGCCGTACAGGTTGTACAGCTTCGCCTGCGGCAGCCTTGCGAACACCTTGTCCCGGGCTTCCGCCGGCAGCGCCTCTCCGCTGCACACGATGCGCCTGAGGCTCGTGCACGCCTTCGCCCCCTCGTACGCCAGGAACGCCTGCAGCATCGAAGGAACGAAGTGCAGCGTGTTGACCTGGTGCTCACCGATCAGCTCCACCAATCGGGCCGGGTCCCGGTGATCCCCGGGGTGGGCCACCACCAGCTTCGCCCCGTACATCAGCGGCCAGAAGAACTCCCACACCGACACGTCGAAGCTGAACGGGGTCTTCTGCAAGACTCTGTCTGCTTCACCCAGCTCGTAGGCCTGCTGCATCCACGCCAGCCGGTTGTGCAGCGAGCGGTGGCGGTTCGCTGCGCCCTTGGGACGGCCCGTCGAACCTGACGTGTAGATCACGTAGGCCAGGTGTTCGCCGTGCAGGTCGACTTGCGGATTACTGTCGGGCTCGGACGACGTGTCGAGCGTGTCGAGTTCGAGCACCTTGGCCACTCCAGCGACAGGCACCAGTGCACGCAGGTGGCTCTGCGTCAGCAGCATTCCGATGCCACTGTCCTCGACCATGTACGCCAGCCGGTCCCCCGGGTACTCCGGGTCCAGCGGCACGTACGCACCTCCGGCCTTCACGATCCCCAGGATCCCCACCACCATCTCGATGGAGCGCTCCACCGCGATGCCCACCAGCACCTCGGGGCCCACGCCCTGGGCCATCAGCCGATGTGCGAGCTGGTTCGCCCTCGCGTTGAGTTCGCCGTAGCTCAGCTTCTCTTCTCCGAACACCAGTGCGGGTGCTTCAGGGTGCTGCTGCGCCTGGCGCTCGATCAGGCGATGAACAGGCTCTACGTCTTCGTGGCGCTGCGGGTTCTCGCTCCAGGTCTGCAGCTGGCTTCGCTCGGCCGCCGACATCACCTCCAGCTCACGGATCGCCCGCGCAGGCTGCTGCCCCAGCGCCTGCACGAGTCCGCCGATGGCCATGTGCATGAAGTTGCAGATGCGCTGCGCATCCACGCTCTCCACGATCTGCGCCACCAAGGCGAAGCCGTCCCCGAGGTCGTCCACCGACATCACGAACGGGTAGTTCGTGCGCTCCTCCGCGGACAGCACTTCCATGCCCTCCCAGGGGCGCACGGGTTCGCCCTGTGCCACGGCTGCGCCGTGGCGGTAGTTCAGCAGCGCCGAGAACAGCGGCGTGCCCCCCGGCAGCGCACTGCAGCGCTGTGCCAGCGACAGGTTCGCGTGCTCGTGGTGCAGCAGCTGCGTGAGCGCCTCGTGCGTCTCCTTCACGCACGCCTGTATCTCTCTGGCTCCCAGCCTCACCCTCAGCGGCAGCGTGTTGATGAACAACCCCAGCGCCCTCTGCGCCCCCTCCCCGCCCTGCATCCGCCCGAACAACACCGTGCCGAACACCACGTCGTCCTTGCCCGTGGCCTTGCCCAGCACCAGCGCCCACGCCAGGTGGAACAGCGTCGCCGCACTCACCCCATGGCGCTGTGCTTCTCTTCGGATCTCTTGTGCGAGCTGGGCATCGAGCCTCAGCCGGGCTTCTTCTACCCGCGTGCCGTCTCCCTGCACGTCCAGCAGGTTGAACGGCGCCGTCGGCTCGTCCACGTCTGCCAGCATCTGGCGGAAGAACGCCTCGTGCTCGTCCTGGCTCACCCCGAGTCTTGCCTGCGCCACGTAGTTCCGGAAGGGAACAGGCGCAGGCAGTTCATCGAATCTGTCCTGCTGGATCAGTGCGATCTCCTGCACCAGGAAGTCCAGCGTCGTGTGGTCCAGCACCATGTGGTGGCTGGGCAGTTGCAGCAGCCAGCGGCCTTGTGCGGGATCGTGCGCGGCGATCGCATGAATCATCGGAGCTTGTTGCACGTCGATGCGGTAGTGCGCGGGGTCGACGTGGGCTTGAAGCCGCTCTGCTGCATTCGATCCGTCTTCTTCGAGCCACTGCAGCCTCAGCTTGGCATGCCGCTGCACCACCTGCACCGGCTCCTTCAGCCCCTCCCACAGCACCGCCGTGCGCAGGATGTCGTGCCGCTCGATCACGCGGTTGAAGCTGTCTACGAACCGCTCCAGCCTCTGACGGCTGTCGAACCCCAGCGCGTGCGAGGTGATGTACGCATCCCCTTGCGTCTGCAGCAGGTGGTGGAACAGCATCCCCTCCTGCAGCGGCGCCAGCGGGTAGATGTCCTGGATGTTGGTTGCTCCTCCGGTCACCTTCGCCTCGATCCGCTTGATCTGTGCTTCGTCCAGTTCGATCAGCGTGAGCATCTGCGGTTCGATCGCCTCGCAGTCTTCGGGAATTCTGTTCGGCGGCACGACCACTTCCACCCGCCCCTGCTCCTGCAGCAGCGCCTGCGCGAAGGCGCCCAGCTGCGGGTGCTGGAACAGCGTGCGCACCTGCACGCTCCAGCCACGCTCGCGCACGCTCTCCAGCAGCCTCAGCGCCAGCAGCGAGTGACCACCGAGCTCGAAGAAGTTGTCGTTGCGGCCCACGCGAGCCACTCCGAGGACTTCGGCCCAGATGGCTGCCAGAGCCTCCTCGACCTCCCCCTCGGGCGCCTCGTACGCCCTGTCGCTCGTGAACTCCGGTGCGGGCAGCGCCTTGCGATCCACCTTCCCGTTCGCGTTCAGCGGCAACGCCTGCAGCTCCACGATCACGCTCGGGACCATGTAGTCCGGCAGCGCCTCGCCCAGCTTCTGCTTGAGCACTGCCGTATCGATGCCTTGGCCCGAGACATAGGCCACCAGCCGGGTCCCGGCCGGGCCTTCGTTCGCCACGACCACCGCCTCCCGGACCTCCTCCTGGGCCTGCAACCCCGCCTCGATCTCCCCCAGCTCGATGCGGAACCCCCGCACCTTCACCTGATGATCGATCCGGCCCAGGTATTCCAGCTGGCCCTCATTGTTCCACCGCACCAGGTCCCCCGTGCGGTACAGGCGCTGCCCCTTCTCTGTTGCGATGAAGCGCTCCGCGGTCAAGGCGGCTCGCTTCAGGTACCCCCGAGCCAACCCCTCCCCACTGACATACAGCTCCCCCGCCACCCCCTGCGGCACGGGCCCCAGCTGTCGGTCCAGCACCTGCATCCCCAGGTCCGGGATCGCCACACCCATCGGGCTGCGCTGCTGACCCAGGTCCGCCCGCGTGATGCGCCGGTAGGTCACGTGCACCGTCGTCTCGGTGATGCCGTACATGTTGATCAGCTGCGGGCTGCCGTCCCCGTAGCGCTCGATCCAGGGCCTCAGCCGCTGCGGGTCCAGCGCCTCGCCTCCGAAGATCACCGCGCGCAGCGCCAACCCTCCCTCCAGCGCCTGCGGCAGTGCCACCAGCTGCCCGAAGGCCGATGGCGTCTGGTTCAGGATGCTCACGCGCTGCGCGCGCAGCAGCTGCAGGAAGTCCTCCGGCGAGCGGCTCACCCAGAACGGCACGACCACCAGCTTGCCCCCGGTGCACAGCGCTCCGAAGATCTCCCACACCGAGAAGTCGAAGGCGTAGGAGTGGAACATCGTCCAGACATCGTCTGGCGAGAAGCCGAACCAGTGCTGCGTGGCGTCCAGCAGTCGCGTCACGTTGCGGTGGCACAGCTGCGCGCCCTTGGGGCGGCCTGTGGAGCCCGATGTGTAGATGACGTAGGCCAGGTTCTCGCCGTGCAGCGCGACCTGCGGGTTGCCGTCGGGCTCGGACGCGGTATCGAGCGTGTCGAGCACCAGCACCTGGAGTGATTCGGCCCCGGGCAGTGCGCCCAGGTGGCTCTGGGTCAGCAGCAGCTCGATGCCGCTGTCTTGCACCATGTAGGACAGGCGATCTGCGGGGTACTCGGGGTCCAGGGGCACGTAGGCGCCGCCGGCCTTGAGCACCGCCAGGATGCCCACCACCATCTCGATGGAGCGTTCCACCGCGATGCCCACCCGGCTCTCGGGCTTCACGCCCAGGGCGATCAGGCGGTGGGCCAGGCGGTTCGCCTTCGCGTTGAGTGCGCCGTAGCTCAGGGACTCATCGCCGAAGACCAGTGCAGTGGCATCCGGATGCTGCGCCGCCTCGCGCTCTATACGGCTGTGGATCGGGTCGCCGACTGAGGATTCCTGAGATTGGTGTTGCGATCCCCACTGCTGCAGCTGCAGCAGTTCCGCCTCGTCCAACAGCTTCACGTCACCCACAGTCTGCTCGGGTCGCTCGGCCAATGCCTCCAGCAAAGCCAGGTAATGCCCCGCCATGCGCTCGACGGTCTGCGGCTCGAACAGCTCCGCCGCATATTTGAAGCTCGCCCGCACGCGACCGTCGGCGTCTTCGCTGGTGTCCAGCGTCAGTTCGAACTGCGCGGCCTGCGTGCCCAGGTCGTACTCGGTCATCGTGAGACCCGACAGGCTGTCGAGTGCCTTGAAATCCCCACGCTGGTGATTGAACATGACCTGGAACAGCGGGCTGGTGCTCAGGCTGCGTTCTGGCTGCAATGCCTCCACCAGTTGCTCGAACGGCAGGTCCTGGTGGGCCTGCGCGCCCAGCGCGGCCTCCTTCGCGCGCGCCAGCACCTGCGTGAGGCTCTCGCGGCTGTCCAGCACGCTGCGCAACAGCTGCGTGTTGACGAAGAAGCCGACGACGCCTTCCGTCTCCACCCGGTGACGGTTGGCGATCGGCACGCCCACACGGATGTCGGACTGGCCGGTGTAACGGTTCAAGAGCACCTGGAAGCCCGCGAGCAAGATCATGAACAGGGTCGCACCCTGGCCCTGCGCGCGCTTCTGCAGCCCCTTGACCAGTGCCTCCGGCAATTCGAAGGCGTGGCGCGCGGCGCTGTAGCGTCCGTCTGCTCGCCTGGCGTGATCGGCCGGCAACTGCAGTACAGGCTGATCGGTACCGACGTGCGATGTCCAATAGCCGAGCTGGCGTTCACGCTCGCCGGCCTCGAGCCAGTTGCGCTGCCAAACAGCGTAGTCCGCGTACTGAACCGGCAGCGGCTGCAGATCCGCGTCTTCGGCACCGCCCTGCACGCGCGCGCGATATTGCGCGACGAACTCGTCCACGATGATCTGCATCGACCAGCCGTCGGACACGATGTGATGCATCACCACGACGAGCATGTGCTCCTGGGGCGCAAGGCGGATCAGGCCGACCCGCAGCAACGGGCCGGTGGTCAAATCGAAGGGGGTGTCGCTCAAGCGATGCGCCTCTTCCCGAAGGCGGAGCTCTCGCGAATCGCGCCCGGCAATGGCGTCGAGGTCCACGACGGCGATGTCGAACTCGACACTCTCGTGAATCACCTGTTCGGCAAGACCGCCTGCCTGGGCCCGGAACGTGGTGCGCAGCGACTCGTGGCGCTGCACCAGCGCGTCGAAGCTCGCGCGCACGGCCGCGACATCCAGCGCACCGGTGAGCCTGAGCGCACCGCTGATGTGGTACGCGGTGCTCGACGGATCGAGCTGCCACAGGAACCATTGGCGCAGCTGTGCGTAGGAAAGATGGCAATGATCCGGCGACGACGTGTCGCGCGCCAGGATCGGAAACTGCCCGAGCGTGAGCCCCTCGGCGCGAATCTTCTGATAGACCGTGCGCCGCTGTTCAGGCGTCAGTCGCGAGAAGCGCTCCGCGATGCGACGGGTTGCAAGGGTTTCCATCAAACAGCCTCCATGCTGTCAAGCAGTGAATCGATTTCCGAAAGGGCCTGGGTGGCCGGTTTCATCAGGTTCTTGTCGGCGATGAGAGTCCCCATCTCCGTGAGTACGGGGTGCAGGAAGACATCCCTGATCGCGAGGTCCATCTGCATGGCGCTCTGGACTCGGGCGACTGTCTGGGCGGCGAGCAACGAGTGACCGCCGAGTTCGAAGAAGTTGTCGTTGCGGCCCACACGGGTCACGCCCAGCACCTCGGCCCAGATCGCTGCCAGGGTCTCTTCGACCTCGCCCACCGGCGCCTCGTACGCCCGGTCGCTCGTGAACTCCGGCGCTGGCAGCGCCTTGCGGTCCACCTTCCCGTTCGCGTTCAGCGGCAGCGCCTGCAGCTCCACGATCACGCTCGGGACCATGTAGTCCGGCAGTGCTTCGCCCAGCTTCTGCTTGAGCACTGCCGTGTCGATCACCTGGCCCGCGTTGCCCGAGACATAGGCCACGAGCCTCGTGCCCGCCGGCCCCTCATTCGCCACCACAACTGCTTCTCTGACCTCCGGCTGGGCTTGCAGCCCCGCCTCGATCTCCCCCAGCTCGATGCGGAACCCCCGCACCTTCACCTGATGATCGATCCGGCCCAGGTACTCCAGCTGGCCCTCGTTGTTCCACCGCACAAGGTCCCCCGTGCGGTACAGGCGCTGCCCCTTCTCTGTCGCGATGAAGCGCTCGGCCGTGAGCCCGGCCCGCTTCAGGTAGCCCCGAGCCAGGTTGATGCCCCCCAGGTACAGCTCCCCCGCCACCCCCACAGGCACCTCGTTCAGGCTCCCGTCCAGCACGTACGCCTGCGTCTGGCTGAT
>NZ_JACIBG010000022.1:0-6573 GCF_014195185.1 Variovorax atrisoli
ACCAAGGTGCACGACCCGAAGACGCAGAGCACGTGGAGCCGGATGTGGGGTGCTGCGGTGCGCTACTCGAAGCAGTCGGCGAACTACGTGGCGAAGGCTGCGGCGAGCCAGCTGCCCGATGGGGTTGCGAGCAGGGTCAATGGCGTGATCACGCAGATGCTGGACTTCAAGCAGCAACTGCGGGGGCAACTGTCGAGGCTGGCGGACAAGGAGGCCCAGGCCAGCATCATGTGGCTGCTGCACAAGCTGCGGGATGCGCTGCTGAAGAAGAAGGGCAGGAGGGCCGCGATCGTGCCGCCGCAGGCAGGGGCGGTTGCCCAGAAGGACAAGCCCGGTGACCAGTTGGGGCACATCAGCAAGCAGGCGCCTGCGAACGGGCGAGGGTGCAGCATCAAGAACGGTCCGGCGCCGGTGCGCAAGGGCGGCTCCATCAGTCTCTCTCTTGGGGATGAAAGCTTCACCCACACCGACTTCGTTCTGTCAGCGCCGCTGCCGATCGAATGGGCTCGCACCTACGCCAGCGACCTCGACGCCTTCGACCGAGGCAGCCTCGGTGCACGCTGGATCACGCCCTACAGCATGCGCGTGGACATCACCACGCCCGCGCGAGGCGCACGCCGGGGCCAGCCCAGCCTACTCTACCACGCCGCCGACGGCCGCAGCCATGCGTATCCGGTTCTGGCCGTGGGCCAGAGCTACTTCGATGCAGTCGAGGAAGTGCGCGTCTCGCGTCTGAGCGAGAGCCTGCTGGCGCTGGACTTCGGCAAACCGCTGCCCGAAGGCGAGCAGAGCGAGTGGCGCGAGATCTACGAATACGTCGACAGCAGGCAGCCTCACTTCAGGCTCGTCGCGCAGCAGGCCAGGGACGGCATGACCATCGGCCTGCGCTACGACCACGTCATTGCGGCAACGGGCGAGCGCGTGCTCAGCGACATCATCAGCAAGCACGGCGAGGCCGTCATGGCCCACGTGGGCACCAGGCCCGATGCGCAGACCGGGCTCATCCAGTCGCTGTGGGAGCTGAAGGACGGCCAGGTCGTGCGCCAGCTGGCCGCCTACACCCACGACGGCGAGCGCGACCTTGTCTCGGCCCAGGACGAAGACGGCGCCAGCTGGAGCTACGCCTACAGCCACCACCTCGTGACCCGCTACACCGACCGCACCGGCCGGGGCATGAACCTGGAGTACGACGGCACGGGCCCCGACGCCAAGGCCGTGCGCGAGTGGTCCGACGACGGCAGCTTCGCGCTGAAGCTGGAGTGGGACCGCAACATCCGGCTGACCTACGTGACCGATGCGCTGGGCGGGGAGACCTGGCACTACTACGACATCCAGGGCTACACCTACCGCATCATCCATCCGGACGGGCTGCAGGAGTGGTTCTTCCGCGATGACGCGAAGAACATCACGCGCCACGTGCACACCGACGGCACGACGGACGACTACACCTACGACGCCGACGGCAACCTGCAGACGCACACCCGTGCCGATGGAAGCCGCGTGCACTACGAGTACGACAGGCTGAACCGGCTCGCGGGCATCCGTGACGGGGAAGGTGGTGTGTGGAAGCGCGACTACGACGCGCAGGGCCATCTCGCCGAAGAGATCGATCCGCTGGGCCACAAGACCGAGTACGCCTACGACAAGGCCGGCAGGCCCGTGCGCATCACCGATGCCAAGGGCGGCACGAAGCTGATGAGCTACACGCCTCGCGGCCGGCTCGCAAGCCTCACCGATTGCTCAGGCAAGACCAGCCGCTGGACCTATGACGATCGCGGCCGGCTCGCCACGGCCGTCGATCCGGCGGGCAACGTCACGCGCCATCTCTACAGCCGTCCGCAGGAAGACGCGGTGCTGCGTGCCCAAGGCAGCGTGCCGGGCCTGCTCCACGAGATCGTGCTGCCCGACGGCACGCGCGAGCAGAAACTGCACGATCCCGAGGGGCGCATGCTCGCGCATGTCGACGGACTCGGGCGCCGCACGCACTACAGCTACAACCGTGCAGGGCTCATCGCAGGCCGCACCGATGCCGAGGGGCATTCGCTCAGGTACCAGTGGGATCTGCTGGGCCGTCTTGTCGAATTGCGCAACGAGAACGGCAGCCGCCACAGCCTGCGCTACGACCCCGTGGGTCGACTGCTGGAGAAGACCGACTTCGCGCGCAGGACCACGAGGTACCGCTACGAAGAGAGCACCGGCCGGCTCGTCGAGGTCGAAGCTGCCGGGCGTGCGGTGCGGCTGCAGGCCGATGCGATGGGCCGGATGACCGAGCGGTCCGCCGGTGGCCAGGTCGAGCGCTTCGCCTTCGACCGCAATGGACGCATGGTCGAGGCGTCGAACAGCGACGCACGTCTGCAGTGGTTCTACGACCCGGCCGGCAACCTGACGCGCGAGCATCAGCACGACCTGCAGGCCGGGCGCACGGCGATATGGCAGCACCGCTACGACGCACTCAACCAGCGCGTCGCCACGATCCGCCCCGACGGCCATACGACCCAGTGGCTCACCTACGGTTCGGGCCACGTGCACGGCCTGCTGCTCGACGGGCAGGACATCCTCGGCTTCGAGCGCGACGACCTCCATCGCGAAGTGCTGCGCGAGCAGCGCAACGGCCTGACCCAGAAGCTGCGATACGACAACGTGGGGCGGCGGCTGGAACAGCAGGTCGTGCCGGGCCAGGCGAGCGCGCCCGGCGCGCTGCAGCTGCAGCGCACCTACGGCTACGACAGGGCGGGGCAGCTGGTCGTCATCGGCGACAGCCATCATGGCAACCTCGACTACCGCTACGACCCCGTCGGCCGCCTCGTCGAGGCTAACAGCCGGTTTGGGCGCGAGACCTTCGCCTTCGACCCGGCGGGCAACATCGCCGAGCCCGTCGGCGCGGCCGGTGAAACCCGCGCCCCTGTCGCTCCCTTGCTCGACAACCTGCTCAGGGCCCATGCCGGCGTCCGCTATCGGTACGACGAACACGGAAACATGGTCGAGCGCGTGTGCAACGGCCGGTCGACCACCTTCGCGTGGGACTGTTTCGGGCGCCTGAGTTCTGCCACGGACGAAGACGGCACGCCAACCTCGTTCGCCTACGACCCGATGGGGCGCCGCATTTCCAAGCGTTCGCGAGACAGCATCACCAGGTTCGGCTGGGATGGCGACACGCTCGCCTTCGAGAGCACGCAGAGCCTCAGCGCAGAGCAGGAAGACGAGGGGCGCGGATGGAGCGTGCACTACGTTCATGAGCCGCGCTCCTTCGTCCCGCTGGTTCAGCTGCGCCAGGCGCATGCGATCGTGCCGGGCAGGACGCCCGACGTGCGGGGACTCATGGCTGCCAACGGCGGCGCCTACGACATCGAGCAGGACCCGCTCTGGAACGGCGAACTCCAGCCGCGGCAACGAAGCTTCGAGGCGGACGAGATCGCCTTCTATCAGTGCGACCACCTCGGCACGCCCCGGGATCTGACCGATCACGAGGGCCGGGTCGGCTGGTCGGCCCAATACAAGGCCTGGGGCGAGGCGCGCGAAGTCATCAGCGAAGCGGGACGACGTGCCGGCATCGTGAACCCCATCCGCTTCCAGGGGCAGTACTTCGACGCCGAAACCGGGCTGCACTACAACCGCTACCGCTACTACGATCCGGCGAGCGGCCGGTATGTCTCGCCCGACCCGCTGGGGCTTGCGGGCGGCCTCAACCTCTATGCGTACGTCGGCGGCAACCCCGTCCGCGGCATCGACCCGCTGGGGCTGGTCGACATCAACCTGTTCCCGCACAACGAGGCGATCCGCCAGTCGGCCGACAACATCGCCAGCCCGCCCGGCACCTTCACGGTCGGCTCCCATGGCAACCCGAACGTCATGACCGACACCGCGCTCAGAGGCATCACGCCCGCACAGATGGCGGAGCGGATCAAGGCGCATCCGTCCTATACGGAAGGCCAGAAGGTGCAACTGATGTCGTGCGAGACCGGCAAGGGTACCGACCCGTACGCCCAGAAACTGGCCAATGAGCTCAATGCGCCTGTCGTGGCGCCCGACAAGCTCCTGTGGATCTGGCCCCACGGCGCCTACAAGCCTGCCGGCCAGAAGGCCGACGGCACCATGGACACCGCCGATCCCGGCGTCTGGCATACCTTCAATCCCAAGTCATGAAGAACATCGATCTCGGGTTCGGCGCGAAGCTGGCCCTGCTTCTTCCTCTTCTTCTGAACCTTTCAGTCTCTTACGCAACGGAGAACCAAACCATGGACACGCCCGACGCTGGCCCGGCCTCTTCTTCCTCTTCGCCCATCTCGGGTGCGCAGACCTATTCGCTCACGGATGCGCAGCGAGCCGACCTGGCCGCCAAGGCCGAGACCGGTGACGCCGAAGCCGCGTTCCGCCTTTCGCTGTACTACACATTCGCGTCTTCGGACGAGGCTCAGCGCATCCGCTGGCTGACGATCGCGGCCAAGGCCGGGCACGTCGTCGCGCAGCACAACCTCGCCTACGACCTCTACATGAGCGGCAAGGACCTCGCCGGAGCCGCGCATTGGGCGGCGGAGTCGGCGAAGAACGGTAATGCGGAGGCCGGCGATCTGCTGAAGGAAATCGAAGCGGCGCGAGCGAAAGCCCGGGGCTCGCATCCGTGAGCAGCGGCCTCGATGGTTCGGTCTTGCCGCTCTTCGAGATCGAGTCGCCGAATCAGCTGGTACTCAACACCCCGGTGGTGATCGCGTTGGCTGACGCCTTCAGGCTGTTCGAGAAGACCGGGCAGGACCTGAGTAATTTCAACGTTCACATCGCAGAAAGAAAGAAGGAAAACGGCCAAGACGAGAACGGAATCAACACCATCGGCATTGCGTTCACCGCCAAGCTGCCTCCGGGGCAAAAGGGGCTCGGCAACGCCAGCAAGCTGGGGCGGTCGATCACGTACATCGCCTCCAAAACCACCGGCGAAATACTTCGGGAGCAGGGGAGCCGGTAATGACGTCCGGCACCTAGTCTGGTTCTAAAGACGTTGCGGGCGCCCGAGTTCGCGGCTCTTAAACTTGCAAGGGAGAAAAGAATGAACGTAACCATCGAAGTCGATGGCCTGGCGGCGCAGGCGATTGCGGCAGCCTGCGCCGATGCAAGGTCTTCAGGCCTGCAGCTCGAAAACTACAAACTCGTCCTGGCCGAAGAATCCGGCGACTACAGCGCGTCGTGGGTGGCAAAGGGCAAGCCACAAGGCTACCGCGGCGCCTTGCCGGGCCTGCCCGAACCCAACCTCCTGATCGAGAAGCGCGCTGGCCGGGTCCTCCGGAAGCAGCTCTCGCGTTGAGTCGACGGCGTCATCCAAGGATTCTTCGACATGTCTTCCCAAATCATCATCCTCGCCCACGACATGTGGCGCAAAGGCGCAGGCGGTGCTCCCGCCGGGCTCGTCGGCCAGGCCGACAGCTTTGCCTACGCCGGGCTCGACCTGGGCCTCGCCCAGTTCGCCGCGACGACCTTCGCGGGCACGAGCTTCGCTGCCACCAGCTTCAATCAGGCAGGCTGGAGCGGCTGCCAGTTCACGGGCTGCAGCTTCACCCAGTGCGACTTCGGCAGCATCTCGATCACCGGCTGCACGTTCATCAACTGCAGCTTCACGCGCGCGAACTTCGACGGCGCGAGCATTAGAAGCAGCACCTTCAGGCAGTGCCAGTGGGACGACATCAGCTTCGCAGGCGGCAGCTGGAACGACGTCGGCGTTCTGGACTGCAGCGGCACCGTGGTGCACGCACAGGGGCTGCAGGGACGCAGCGTGGACTTCACGGGCAGCACCTTCGAGCAGCTCGAGTTCCAGGGCGCCAACATCAACTGAGCCCTGACCGGCACCTCATCACTTCATCTATTCCATGTTCATGAAAAACATCAAGACCCTATTCGTCGCCGCTGCTTTCCTTGGCGCTGCTTCCCTGTGTGCCGCGCAAGCCGAAATGAAAACCACGCTGACCAAACTGCACCAGAGCTACGAGAAGCAGGGACGCCGCGCGCTGGGCATGCCTGAGTATGGCAAGCGCGTGCAGTTCGCGGCGGTGGTTGTCGAGGCATCCGATTCCTTCAGCGGCACGTCGCTGATCCGTGCTGCCGACGTGCGCGGCAGCCAGGAGCTTGCGCGCCTGACACCTGCGGACGACGCGCAGAGCCAGAAGATGGGCGAGATGCGCAGCGGTGCGAAGTTCACCGCGAGCTGCGAGGTCGGCTTCGCGATGGGGTCGGCGTTTCTCACGATGAAGGACTGCGTGATCCGGCCCTGAAGAGCACGGATTCAAAGCACCGTCAGAGCATCAGCTAGAGGCAGGGAGAGAAGATGGCAGGAACAGAAGGCCCGCAACAGCAAGGCCAGAAGCCGACCGAGCGCGAACCGCAGACGGCGGTAGCGCCGCTGAACACGATCGTGAAGGAAGACGTCGCCGCGGCAAGCAAGGCGGTCGATGACTGGCTTCGCTCGTTCAGCGGCGGCTACGTGACGCTGGAGCGCCTGACGATGGTGCTGGGCAGCATCCCGATCGTCGGCAACATCATGGCGCTGGTGGATGTGTTCCTGGACATCATCAACATCGTCGAGAAGAAGGC
>NZ_JACIBG010000023.1:0-5993 GCF_014195185.1 Variovorax atrisoli
TCAGCTAGCCCGAGATATGTTGGAGGAGTTGGTATCTGCGGGAGGTGCCGAAGTGGAGGCGGAGGTTGTGCGCAACCGGTGATGCGCCTGTTCGTTTTCTTTTTTTACTGCCCGTAAAAGCAAAAACCCCCGCTCAGTTTGAACGGGGGTTTTTGGGGCTGTAAGAGCCTGACGATGACCTACTTTCACACGGGAACCCGCACTATCATCGGCGCTGAGTCGTTTCACTGTCCTGTTCGGGATGGGAAGGAGTGGGACCAACTCGCTATGGTCATCAGGCATAAAGGGTTGTCTGACTGATGGTGAGATCAGTCAAACGAATTCATAGAGTTTGGAATCAGCTTTTGGCGAATTGTTTTGAATGCGTCAACTTGGCATAACACCTTGATCTGACTGATCAAAGTTATAGGGTCAAGCCGCACGAGCAATTAGTATCAGTTAGCTTAACGCATTACTGCGCTTCCACACCTGACCTATCAACGTCCTGGTCTTGAACGACTCTTCAGGGGGCTCAAGGCCCCGGCAGATCTCATCTTGAAACGAGTTTCCCGCTTAGATGCTTTCAGCGGTTATCTCTTCCACACTTAGCTACTCGGCAATGCCACTGGCGTGACAACCGATACACCAGAGGTGTGTCCACTCCGGTCCTCTCGTACTAGGAGCAGGCTTCCTCAAATCTGCAGCGCCCACGGAAGATAGGGACCAAACTGTCTCACGACGTTTTAAACCCAGCTCACGTACCTCTTTAAATGGCGAACAGCCATACCCTTGGGACCGGCTACAGCCCCAGGATGAGATGAGCCGACATCGAGGTGCCAAACACCGCCGTCGATATGAACTCTTGGGCGGTATCAGCCTGTTATCCCCAGAGTACCTTTTATCCGTTGAGCGATGGCCCTTCCATACAGAACCACCGGATCACTATGTCCTGCTTTCGCATCTGCTCGACTTGTCAGTCTCGCAGTTAAGCACGCTTATGCCATTGCACTATCGTCACGATGTCCGACCGTAACTAGCGTACCTTCGAACTCCTCCGTTACGCTTTGGGAGGAGACCGCCCCAGTCAAACTGCCTACCATGCACTGTCCCCGATCCAGATAATGGACCTAGGTTAGAACCTCAAACACACCAGGGTGGTATTTCAACGTTGGCTCCACAAGATCTAGCGACCCTGCTTCAAAGCCTCCCACCTATCCTACACAGATCTGTTCAAAGTCCAATACAAAGCTACAGTAAAGGTTCATGGGGTCTTTCCGTCTTTCCGCGGGGAGATTGCATCATCACAAACATTTCAACTTCGCTGAGTCTCAGGAGGAGACAGTGTGGCCATCGTTACGCCATTCGTGCAGGTCGGAACTTACCCGACAAGGAATTTCGCTACCTTAGGACCGTTATAGTTACGGCCGCCGTTTACTGGGACTTCAATCAAGAGCTTGCACCCCATCATTTAATCTTCCAGCACCGGGCAGGCGTCACACCCTATACGTCCACTTTCGTGTTTGCAGAGTGCTGTGTTTTTAATAAACAGTCGCAGCCACCGATTTTTTGCAACCCGTTCATGCTCCGTTGTTCACTTCACACTAATAGGGCACACCTTCTTCCGAAGTTACGGTGTCAATTTGCCGAGTTCCTTCTCCTGAGTTCTCTCAAGCGCCTTAGAATACTCATCTCGCGCACCAGTGTCGGTTTGCGGTACGGTCGTTGTTAGCTGAAGCTTAGTGGCTTTTCCTGGAACCTCGTTCAATCACTTCACCAGCAAGCTGGCTCGATCGATGGCCTCGGTATATGTGCACCGGATTTGCCTAATGCACGCCTACTTCCATCTAAACCGGGATATCCAACACCCGGATGACCTATTAAGATCCGTCCCCACATCGCACTAACAATCGGTACAGGAATATTGACCTGTTTCCCATCAGCTACGCATCTCTGCCTCGCCTTAGGGGCCGACTCACTCTACGCCGATGAACGTTGCGTAGAAAACCTTGCGCTTACGGCGAGGGGGCTTTTCACCCCCTTTAACGCTACTCATGTCAGCATTCGCACTTCTGATACCTCCAGCACGCTTTACAACGCACCTTCACAGGCTTACAGAACGCTCTCCTACCACTTGCAATAAATTGCAAATCCGCAGCTTCGGTAACTGGCTTAGCCCCGTTACATCTTCCGCGCAGGACGACTCGATCAGTGAGCTATTACGCTTTCTTTAAATGATGGCTGCTTCTAAGCCAACATCCTGACTGTTTTAGCCTTCCCACTTCGTTTCCCACTTAGCCAATTTTAGGGACCTTAGCTGGCGGTCTGGGTTGTTTCCCTCTTGAGTCCGGACGTTAGCACCCGGTGCTCTGTCTCCCAAGCTGTACTCTTCGGTATTCGGAGTTTGCCTTGGTTTGGTAAGTCGCCATGACCCCCTAGCCAAAACAGTGCTCTACCCCCGAAGGTAATACTTGAGGCACTACCTAAATAGTTTTCGGAGAGAACCAGCTATTTCCAAGTTTGTTTAGCCTTTCACCCCTATCCACAGCTCATCCGCTAGTTTTGCAACACTAGTCGGTTCGGACCTCCAGTACCTGTTACGGCACCTTCATCCTGGCCATGGATAGATCACTTGGTTTCGGGTCTACACCCAGCGACTGATCGCCCTATTCGGACTCGATTTCTCTACGGCTTCCCTATTCGGTTAACCTTGCCACTGAATGTAAGTCGCTGACCCATTATACAAAAGGTACGCAGTCACCCTTGCGGGCTCCTACTTTTTGTAAGCACGCGGTTTCAGGATCTATTTCACTCCCCTCCCGGGGTTCTTTTCGCCTTTCCCTCACGGTACTAGTTCACTATCGGTCAATGATGAGTATTTAGCCTTGGAGGATGGTCCCCCCATATTCAGACAGGATTTCTCGTGTCCCGCCCTACTTGTCGTTAGCTCAGTACCACACAGGTCATTTCACGTACGGGGCTATCACCCGCTATGGCCAGCCTTTCCAAGCTGTTCCGTTATGTCTTGTGCTATCACTAACAGGCTTCTCCGATTTCGCTCGCCACTACTTTCGGAATCTCGGTTGATGTCTTTTCCTCGAGCTACTGAGATGTTTCAGTTCACCCGGTTCGCCTCGTTACCCTATGTATTCAGATAACGATACCTTTCGGTGGGTTTCCCCATTCGGAAATCTCCGGATCAAAGCTAATTTGCCAGCTCCCCGAAGCTTATCGCAGGCTATCACGTCCTTCGTCGCCTATCATTGCCAAGGCATCCACCACGTGCTCTTATTCACTTGACCCTATAACTTTGACGTTTCCTCACGGAAACCAAAGTCAATCAAGGAATTGCCAGGTCTTTCACCTGACGCGTTATGCCGTCTTCAAATCGATTTGATTCGAAATTGAAGTTTCTTTTGACGCAATCAAAAATTCTTGCCGCTGATGGCACGGTCCGTACTAAACCTTTACGAATGTACGGTTTCCATCAGCAGCGCTGATTCGACTCTATGAATTTTTAAAGAACAGCCGATTGATCAAGAGATCCTGATCAACAACAAAGAAGCCTCATGCCTTCGCACGAAGCCGCTTTGGTGTTGAGTAAGCATCGAGTTGGTGGTGGAGGATGACGGGATCGAACCGACGACCCCCTGCTTGCAAAGCAGGTGCTCTCCCAGCTGAGCTAATCCCCCTCAAACTCTCACACGAGATATCAGAAGATTTGGTGGGTCTAGTTGGGCTCGAACCAACGACCCCCGCCTTATCAAGACGGTGCTCTAACCAGCTGAGCTACAGACCCATTCGACAATCATCTTCAAATCGAAGACAACCGACTTCTTCCAACAACCGATAAGTGTGGGCGTTTAAATTAAATTGCCTGTTTCCAGAAAGGAGGTGATCCAGCCGCACCTTCCGATACGGCTACCTTGTTACGACTTCACCCCAGTCACGAACCCTGCCGTGGTAATCGCCCTCCTTGCGGTTAAGCTAACTACTTCTGGCAGAACCCGCTCCCATGGTGTGACGGGCGGTGTGTACAAGACCCGGGAACGTATTCACCGTGACATTCTGATCCACGATTACTAGCGATTCCGACTTCACGCAGTCGAGTTGCAGACTGCGATCCGGACTACGACTGGTTTTATGGGATTAGCTCCCCCTCGCGGGTTGGCAACCCTTTGTACCAGCCATTGTATGACGTGTGTAGCCCCACCTATAAGGGCCATGAGGACTTGACGTCATCCCCACCTTCCTCCGGTTTGTCACCGGCAGTCTCATTAGAGTGCCCAACTGAATGTAGCAACTAATGACAAGGGTTGCGCTCGTTGCGGGACTTAACCCAACATCTCACGACACGAGCTGACGACAGCCATGCAGCACCTGTGTTACGGCTCTCTTTCGAGCACTAAGCCATCTCTGGCAAATTCCGTACATGTCAAAGGTGGGTAAGGTTTTTCGCGTTGCATCGAATTAAACCACATCATCCACCGCTTGTGCGGGTCCCCGTCAATTCCTTTGAGTTTCAACCTTGCGGCCGTACTCCCCAGGCGGTCAACTTCACGCGTTAGCTTCGTTACTGAGTCAGTGAAGACCCAACAACCAGTTGACATCGTTTAGGGCGTGGACTACCAGGGTATCTAATCCTGTTTGCTCCCCACGCTTTCGTGCATGAGCGTCAGTACAGGCCCAGGGGATTGCCTTCGCCATCGGTGTTCCTCCGCATATCTACGCATTTCACTGCTACACGCGGAATTCCATCCCCCTCTGCCGTACTCCAGCGATGCAGTCACAGATGCAGTTCCCAGGTTGAGCCCGGGGATTTCACAACTGTCTTACATCACCGCCTGCGCACGCTTTACGCCCAGTAATTCCGATTAACGCTTGCACCCTACGTATTACCGCGGCTGCTGGCACGTAGTTAGCCGGTGCTTATTCTTACGGTACCGTCATTAGCCCTCTTTATTAGAAAGAGCCGTTTCGTTCCGTACAAAAGCAGTTTACAACCCGAAGGCCTTCATCCTGCACGCGGCATGGCTGGATCAGGCTTGCGCCCATTGTCCAAAATTCCCCACTGCTGCCTCCCGTAGGAGTCTGGGCCGTGTCTCAGTCCCAGTGTGGCTGGTCGTCCTCTCAGACCAGCTACAGATCGAAGGCTTGGTGAGCCTTTACCTCACCAACTACCTAATCTGCCATCGGCCGCTCCATTCGCGCAAGGTCTTGCGATCCCCTGCTTTCATCCGTAGATCGTATGCGGTATTAGCACAGCTTTCGCTGCGTTATCCCCCACGATTGGGCACGTTCCGATGTATTACTCACCCGTTCGCCACTCGCCGCCAGGATTGCTCCCGCGCTGCCGTTCGACTTGCATGTGTAAGGCATGCCGCCAGCGTTCAATCTGAGCCAGGATCAAACTCTATAGTTCGATCTTGATTTTTGCGCCCCATCTCGCGATGAAGCAAAACTCATAAAAACGGAATTGAAGTGAACTTCACTTCTATTCTCATGAGCGTTTTAAGTCTTGCGACTTGTTCCGAAGAACTTGTGCAATTACCTTCAAACGCCCACGCTTATCGGCTGTAATTTTTTAACGATCACCGAAGCAACTTGTCGTTTACTTCGTTTGCTTGCTGCGATCAGCGAAGCCTTATAGTCTAGCACGATTTTTAAAGAATCGCCAAACTTTTTCGCTTTTTATTTCTTCGTTTTCGCAGCTCACAACTTTCATTGTCAGCCGCCGAAGTCATTTCAGCGTAGCCTTGTAGTCTAGCACGATTTTTTCAAATCAACCAAACTATTTTGGCTTTTCGCATCTGCCAACCTCTTCTTTCGCAACCCGCAGCCTTCACCGCAAGCCGCCGAATCAGTCGTTTCAGCGAAGCCTTCGATTATGCACCGTTTTTTAAGAAGCGGTCAACTTTTTTCGAAGACTTTCTTCACCACATACAACCAGCATCCCAGGACACCAGCCGCTTCAACAACACAAGGCCGTCAGTAGCGAAGCCCTCGAGTATATGACA
>NZ_JACIBG010000024.1:0-4834 GCF_014195185.1 Variovorax atrisoli
AGCTCATCAGCCGCATCCGCTCCTCCCTGGGCGTGGAGCTGGCCATCCGCGCACTGTTCGAAGCACCATCCGTCGCCCAGCTGGCGCAGCGCCTGCACCCAAGTGCGAATTCCTTCGACTGCTTAATCCCAATTCGGACGAGCGGCACAGCTTCGCCTGTATTTTGCATCCACCCACTCGGCGGTCTAAGCTGGGGCTACGCGTCTCTCCTTCGACATATAGACAAGAAATTCCCAATTTATGGACTGCAGGCACGCGGCCATAACTCTCCAGAAGAAATGCCCTCAACGGTCGAAGAAATGGCAGAGGATTATTTAGACGAAATCAGAAAAATCCAGCCCGAAGGGCCATACAACATCGTTGGCTGGTCCTTCGGCGGACATGTTGCCTATATGGTTGCGCACCATCTTTCGAAACAAGGCGTCGAGGAAAACAACATCTTTCTACTCGACGCCTATCCAGCCGAAAAAAAAGTTTTCGCCGCCGAAAAAATTCAAATCGAACTAGAAAACTTGAAAGAAAAAATACCAAATGGAACAAAAAACCTGTGGGACGTAATGCGACACAACTCTGAACTGCATCTGAGGCACATTCCTCCAAAACTCAGCAGCAATATCACACTCTTTGTTGCGACCCGCACCCGTCAATCTTTTGCGGCAGAAAAATGGGCCCCTTTCATCAAGGGTGATCTTCTCATTCACGAAATTGACTGCGAGCATGATGAGATGCTTGCCCCTGGCCCAATTAAAAGCATTGGCGAGATAATTAATTCTTCGCTACCCATTAATTGAAGTCAATCCTAACGAATCATAAACACGCGAAGCTGTGGTGGCGGCAAGGCACTACCGGATTCCCAAAAGGCACTTCAGTGGCAGTCATGCTGCGCATTCAAGAACTCGCGAGCGCATAGGCATTGCAGCAACATCGACAATCATGCAACAACAAAAGAAGCGCGCCCAGGGCCAGCCTCAAGGCTAGATAATGTGCCTCGCACGAATAGCTTGACCAACAAAGCACGTCAAAGAAACAGTCGTGTAACCGACAATCGCAGTAGGAGTTCAAGATCGACAAATGCCCTACCTCGAGGCTTTTGCAAGGAACCAAGCCTGGAGTTGACCAAAGAAGATAAGCCAATAACTCGTGATCGGCACATTGCCCACCGAGCAGTTGCCGATGATGTTCGATCATCTCATTTCGGTGCCCGACTCAACCCACGGGCGTCCTATCTAAATTGAACTCGTGACGACTCGGCATCAAGGACGCTTTTGGCGAGGGGCGTCGTCCCCCAACCACCATGAGAATACAAGGGCTCCTTGCTCTATCCCTAGATCTGGGAGCACAAAAGGCCAGCGCCGCAGCACAATCTTCAAAGATGGGAAATTGCCCCGGTCAATGCGGCGAACGCGTTCTCGGGCAACGCCAGAGAGGGCGGTTCCGTGTCAATATTTTCATATTGTGAGAATATGCGGACATCCCATAAGTTCTGGGCGTGGCTTCAACAAAACTCAGGCAGAGCGCGGCTCGCCATTTGGCGAAGAGGCAAGTTCGGGCAGAGCCGACGCGTCACCCGGTGGGATCGCCACGGCGGCGTGCTGCGCTTCGAGGACCTCGCTCTTGTCTGCCAGAGACTCAGCGACGAAACTCAGGCTCGCTCTGAGTAGTTCGGTGAAAGCCCTGACCACAGGCGCCGCACTGCGCTTGCTGGGATAGAAGACATTCAGTTCCAGGGAGCGAATTTCCGAGTCCTCGAGCAGGCGCACCAATTCACCTTGGCGGACTTGGTCCCGGCACATGTGCTCAGGAAGACAGGTGATCCCCAACCCTTGGACCGACAGGTGGCGGGCACCAACCAAGTCATCAATGTTGACCCGAGGACGGACGTCCTTGAAGACATCGAGTTCGAACAGATTGCCCAGCCCGGGCGCGAAGTGGGTCTCCCGGTCATTCGTGGCAATGATGTCGTGCATGCCCAGATCGTCCGAGTTTTGGACGGGACCGCGCCGCGCCAAATAGGCTGGGGAGGCAACAAGCCAGCGCGATAGAGAGACAAACCTCGAGGATCCCGGGGGGTGCGTTGGACCGCTCGAAATGGCAATGTCCACGTTCTCCGATCGAAGCTCAGCTTTCTGCGTGGTGGAGCGCAGAACGACGTTGACACCTTCATACCGTTCGAGAAAGCGCGGCAGCACCGACTGCTGCACCCGTTCCTCCAGGCCTGCATCCGCAGCGAAGCAGACCGTCAGTTGCCCCTGCGGTGCGAGGCCCAGATCACCGACGTAGCCGATGGACTCACCGATGCGCTTCATGATCTCGACGCCTCGGTCCTTGAGCACATTTCCGGCACGAGTAAGCTTGACCTTGCGTGTGGTCCGATTGAGCAGCGCAGTGCCCATCAAGGTCTCCAGCCGCACGATGCTACGGCTGACGCTCGACTTGCTGATACCCAGTTCGTCCGCCGCCGCGGAGAAGCTGTAGAGGACCGCTACATAGGTAAAGATCCGGAGGTCATTCAGATCGAGCAGATCGACCTTGTTCTGCGTTGGCGCTTCACCGACTTGCATTCTGTGCCATGAACTGGGAGTGGATTTCTTGGATTGATCGTCCGCTGCTGACGATCAGAACGTCTGGATGCAAATACGGCCGGGCCCAGCAAGCCTAGCGTTCCGTGTCACCCGGATCTGAGTTTGCCTTACTTCAGCTTTGCTTTTGCCGCGTGCCAGCCGATTCGGCGTGCAGGCCTTTTTCCTCAACAAGAGTTCGAATCCAGCGCGGCCATGAAGGTACAGCCCTGCGTTCCAAGGCACTCAGAAGCAAAAAAGCCACCCGACTTTCGTCGGGTGGCTTTTGACTTTTTAACCGAAGCTGGCTTGCGCCAGCGTCAGATTAGAAAGCGTGACGGATACCGAAGTCGTAGCCGGTGGAGCTCTTCGGGGTGAAGGCGCCAGCTGCGTTGTTGTAGAAGGCCGGGCCGCCAACCGTCAGGCCAGCACCGTTCTTGTTGCTGACGCGAGCGATCGTGGCGTACAGAGCCGTGCGCTTCGACAGGTTGTGCACGTAGCCCAGAGCCAGCTTGTTCGCCTTCGGGTCGGCGTTGTTGGCCGGGTTGAAGAAGTCGAACGGCAGGTTGCGGTCGTACTTGACGCGCGAGTACGAAGCGCGGATCAGGCCAGCGCCGACCGGCACGGTCACGCCGAGCAGGTAGCCGGTCACGTCGATGTCAGGACGGCCACCGAGGAACGGAGTCACTTCGTAGTCGACCTTGTTCTTGACGCGCGACACTTCACCGAACAGCTTTGCGGGACCGAAGTCATACGAAGCGCCCAGGTTCAGGGTGTTGGTCTTGGTGGTCGTACCAGCGTAGTAGTCGTCACCCACGGTGCTGCTGCCATACGACACAGCAACGTCCAGAGGACCGTTCGCATAGCCGAAGCGGCCACCGACGTAACGACCTTGACGCTGGCTGTTAGCCACGTTCGGCGTGAAGATACCCGAGCTGTACTTGGTCTTCTCAGCGAAGCCGTACTGGAACTGGCCATAGAAGCCGCCCAGGTTCGGGGGCAGGAAGTAGCCGATCGTGTTGCTGGCGCGGACGTAGTTGCTCGAGCCAACGTTGGTCGCAGCACCGGTCGATGCAGCGGGCGTACCGAAGGCGCCGAGCTGAGCGCTCGATGCGAAGATCAGGTTGGTGCCAACGCCGTTGGTGCCGAACGGGTCGAACACGGTGTCGTTCCAGAACGTCGGGGTGTAGTCACGACCCAGACGGATTTCACCGAAACCACCCGACAGGCTGACGGTCGAACGACGTGCGAACGTCGCGATACCTTCTTGACCGTCGTCGTTGGTGATCGGGGCTTCGAGCCAGAAGCTGGCTGCTAGGCCACCGCCCAGGTCTTCCGTACCACGGAAGCCGATGCGGCTGGAGTTGTAGCCCGAGTTAGCCAGTGCCGTACGGCTGGTCTTGACCGAACCTTGGTTCAGGTACGTGGGGATACCGAAAGCGTTGGGGAACACGGTCGCGCGTTCGTCACGGGCAGTGTTCGAATAGCCGCTGATCGACGCGTCGACCACACCAAACAGCGTGACGGACGACTGAGCCGAGGCAACACCGGCAACAGCCAGGGCAGCCAGAGCAACTAGAGATTTTTTCATTGCAAGTTTCTCCAAGGTTAAACATAGGGCTCCGGTGCGAAGGGCTCACCGTGACTGGCACTTCTGTGCTCCCACCGGACCCCGGGCCAACCTCCTTTTGGGAAGTTGATGCTATTGCACCAGAGCCGCTGCGGTAGGGCAAAACAATTCGCCCGAAAACCGGGGCGAAGGTCCGTTCCGTTGTGCTGAAACTACAAAACCAATCCCTGCCGATCCACCCGTATGCGTCGTTCAAAGAGCATTTATTTCACATTGCAAAATGATGAGGTCGATGCAGAGGCATTCTCAAGACAGCGTAGCGCCGCTCCCCAGCGCACCCGTTTGGCGCAACGGCACTTTGATTCACGCTGGCCGCCCTGATCGGGATTTTCCTCCCACGACGGAAGGAGCCCCGGATCACATGTCCTACGTGGGGTAGGAACGAGGTCCTCGGCGGGCACTCAGGTGGACACTCGGGTTTCCGCTACATATAGTCACGCACCATCGAGTGCGAGGGAATTGGATTGCGACAGGCTGTGCACGGGCGCAGCGCCCTGCGTTGCCGACTCGCACAACCACATACATGACCGTCTGGGCCCTCGGGTTGAACTACACGACCGCGCCGCTCGATCTGCGCGGTCGTTTCGCGTTCGCGCTCGACCAGATCGCCCCCACGCTGCAGAGCCTGCGCAGTTCCTTCGCCTCC
>NZ_JACIBG010000025.1:0-3056 GCF_014195185.1 Variovorax atrisoli
GCGAGGATCTCGATGGCGCCGATGGGCTGTGCGGGGTCGTGCGCGATGGCCTGGAGTACGCGTTGCAGGCGATCGATGATGGCCTGGACGCTGGCCTGATCGAACAGGTCCGGGCGGTAGCCCACCCGCAACTGCAGGCGGGCTCCCGGGATGAACGCGATGCTCATCGGATAGTGCGTCGTGTCGCCGCCCGTGCCCCCGGCACGAGCCACGTGCACCCCGGCATACGAGGGCTGGCGTGCGTTGGGGTCGACATGGTAGTTCTCGAACACGCACAGCGTGTCGAACAGCGTGCTGAAGCCGCTCAGGCGCTGGATCTCGCTCAGCCCCAGGTGCTGGTGGGCGATGAGCGAGGACTGCTGGTCCTGCAGCCGGGCGAGCGCCTCGATGGCAGGCTCACGGGCCTGGAACTGGAAGCGCAGCGGCAAGGTGTTGATGAACAGGCCCACCATGGACTCGACGCCAGCGAGCTCGGGCGGACGGCCGGAGACCGTGACGCCGAAGACGACGTCTTCGCGGGCGGTGAGCTTGCCCAGCAGCACGCCCCAGGCGCCTTGCACGAGCGTGTTGAGCGTCAGGCCGCGTTGGCGGGCCTGGGCCGACAGTGCGGAGGTCAGCGCCTCGGGCAACTCAACCAGGATGGTCTCTTGCCTGCCGGAGGACGAGGCAGCGGCGGAGGCCAGGTGCGTGGGCTCCTGCAGGCCCGAGAGGGCCTGTCGCCATGCCTGCTCGGCTGCCTGGCGGTCCTGGGCCTTGAACCATGCCAGGTAGTTGCGGTAGGGCGTGACGGGCGGCAGCGCGTGGACATCGCCCCTGGAGGCATAGAGAGTGAACAGCTCCTTCAGGAGAATGGGCATGGACCAGCCGTCCAGCAGGATGTGGTGGCTGGTGAAGACGAAGCGGTGGCGCTGGGGCGCCAGGCGGATGAGTGCGAAGCGCAGCAGAGGTCCCTGTGCGGGGTCGAAGGGTCGGCGGCTGTCGTCGTGCAGGAGGCGGGCAAGCTCGCTGTCGCGTGCCGGCGCGCTCAGCCCGGACAGGTCGACGTCCTGCCACGGGATGGTGACCTGGCGCGGGATGAGCTGAACGGGCTCGGCCAGGTTGTGGTGCAGGAAGCTGGCGCGCAGGTTGGCGTGGCGCTCGAGCAGGGCGTGCGTGGCGGCCTTCAGGGCTGCAGTATCCAGGGGGCCGGTGAACTCGTAGGCGAGCTGAACGACGTAGGCGTCGGCCTGGGCTTCGTCGTACAGCGCGTGGAACAGCAGCCCTTGCTGCAGCGACGACAGGGGCAGGGCCTGCTCGAGATCGGGCACCTGTGCCTGCAGGGACTCCACCTCGGGCAGGCTCAATGCGAGGAGAGGGAAGTCCGAGGGCGTGAAGCCACCGGCGTTGGGTTGCTGCGCGTGCGAGACCATGGCCTGCAGCGCGTCGAACCAGCCCTGGGCCAACTCACGGATGTCGGCCTCCTCGAACAGCTCGCCGGCCCATGCCCAGGTGGCGAAGAGCTCAGGCCCTTCGGGGCGGTCATGGGTGATGGCGTCCAGCATGATGGCGTGCGCCAGGGGCATCTGCGTGTCGCTGCCGCCGCCCAGTGCCCCGGCCTCCGGGGCTGCCTGCCAGTCTTGCGCATCCTGCGCGTCCTGCATGGCGAAGCGGCCCAGGTAGTTGAAGCTGATCTGTGCCGAGTGCGTGCTCAGCAGGCTGGCGGTCTCGGGGTTGAGGTAGCGCAGCAGCCCGAAGCCCAGGCCGTTGTCCGGGAGGGCGCGCAACTGCTCCTTGCTCTGCTTGAGGGCGCGCCCCAGGTGCTCGCCGCCGCGCAGGGCATCGTCCAGGTCGATGTCCTGCAGGGCCAGGCGCACCGGGAACAGGCTGGTGAACCAGCCCACGGTGCGCGAGAGGTCCACGTCCTCGAAGATGTCCTCGCGGCCGTGGCCTTCGAGGTTGAACAGGGCGCCCGTGTCGTCCTGGGCGATGCCGCGTCTGCGGCGCCAGTCGGCCAGTGCGAGGGCGAAGGCCGTGAGCAGCACATCGTTGATGCGACCGTGGAACAGGGTGGGCACCTGCGTGAGCAGAGGCGCGGTCACGCTGCTGGGCAGCGTCATGCGCAGCCGACTGGCGGTGCGCACCGTATCCCGGGCGGGGTCCAGGGCGCGCGTGGACAGCAGCGCGTCAGGTGCGTCGACGATGGACTGCCACAGCGGCAGTTCGGCCACGCGCTTCGGGTGCACAGCCTCTTCGCGAAGCTTGTGCGCCCAGCGCCGCCAGGAGGTGCCGCGAGGCCCCAGCTGCGCCTGTGTGCCAGTACGCGCTGCGTGCCACGCAGCTTCCAGATCGGGCACGAGGATGCGCCAGGACACGCCATCCACGACGAGGTGATGGATGCTCAGCAACAGCCGCCCGGGTTGTGTGCTTCCGGCGTCGAACCACACGGCCTGCAGCATGCGGCCGGCCTCAGGGTCGAGACTCTCTTGGGCGGCCGAGGTCGCTTCGGCAATGCGGGAACGACGCGCAGACTCATCCAGACCGGAGGTGTCGATGCGCTGCAGGCATGCGGATGCGCTGATCGCACCTGCAGGCTGAACACACAAGCTCCAGGTCGCGTCACCGGTGGCAGGGGTCAGTTGCAGGCGCAGGCCATCATGATGGTCAACCAATGCCTGCAATGCCGTTGCCAGATGCTGTTGCTCCATGCCTGCGGGCACTTGGAGCAGCATCGACTGGTTGAACCGGCGAAGCGATCCGCCGCGCGTCATCATCCACTCGATGATCGGTGTGGCGCAGAACGGGCCCACGGCGACGTCGGCACTGCCATCTGGTGCGTTGACCGGGGACGAAGCCGCCGCCAGTGCGGCCACGCTCTGGTGCTGGAAGACGTGGCGAGGGGTGATGACGAGGCCGGCCTTGCGCGCACGGCTGACCAGCAGGATGGAGGTGATGCTGTCGCCGCCGAGATCGAAGAAGCTGTCATCGATGCCCACCTGCGGCAGGCGCAGGACCTCTGCGAAGAGGGCTGCGAGGATCTCCTCTTGGGGTGTGCGTGGCGCGCGGATGCTGTGGGGCGT
>NZ_JACIBG010000026.1:0-2910 GCF_014195185.1 Variovorax atrisoli
GCGTTGCAGGCGATCGATGATGGCCTGGACGCTGGCCTGATCGAACAGGTCCGGGCGGTAGCCCACCCGCAACTGCAGGCGGGCTCCCGGGATGACCGCGATGCTCAGCGGGTAGTGGGTGGTGTCGCCCCCGCCGCCCTCAGCACGCGCGACCTCCAGGCCGTTGTAGGAGGGCTGCTGCCCCCTGGGGTCCACGGGATAGTTCTCGAAGACGAACAGCGTGTCGAACAGCGTGCTGAAGCCGCTCAGGCGCTGGATCTCGCTCAACCCCAGGTGCTGGTGGGCGATGAGCGAGGACTGCTCGTCCTGCAGCCGTGCAAGCGCCTCGATGGCAGGCTCACGGGCCTGGAACTGGAAGCGCAGCGGCAGGGTGTTGATGAACAGGCCCACCATGGACTCGACGCCAGCGAGCTCGGGCGGACGGCCGGAGACCGTGATGCCGAAGACCACGTCCTGGCGCCCGGTCAGGCGTGCGAGCAGCGCGCCCCACGCACCCTGCATGAGGGTGTTGAGGGTGAGGCTGTGTCGGCGCGCCTGTCGGGTGAGCGCTTCGGTCAGCGCCTGCGGCAGGCTGAAGGCGAAGGAGGACTGGTGCCCCGAGGTGGAGGCTTGGCTGGTGACCAGCCTGGTGGACTCCTGCAGGCCAGCGAGGGAGTCGCGCCAGGCCTGCTCGGCGGCTAAGCGGTCCTGCTGCTTGAACCAACCCAGGTAGTTGCGGTAGGGCGTGGCCGGAGGCAGGCTGGCGGGGTTGCCCCGGCTCGCGTAGAGCGCGAACAGCTCCTTGAGCAGGATCGGCATGGACCAGCCGTCCAGCAGGATGTGGTGGCTGGTGAAGACGAAGCGAGTGCGCTCGGCGCTCAGGCGGATGAGCGCGAAGCGCAGCAGCGGTGCGTGGGCGGGGTCGAAGGGCAGCAGGCGGTCCTGCTCGAGGAAGCTGGCCAGGCGGGCCTCGCGCTCGGGTGCATCGAAGGCTGTGAGATCGATGTCCTGCCAAGGCAGGGTGATCTGGCGCGGGATGACCTGCACGGGCTCGGAGAGGTCTTGGTGTAGGAATGCGGCGCGCAGGTGGGCGTGGCGCTGCAGCAGCGCGCTGGCGGCGGCGTGCAGGGCGCCAGCGTCCAGGGCCCCCGTGAGCTCGAAGGCCATCTGCACGACGTAGGCGTCGGCCTCATGCTCGTCGTACATGGCGTGGAACAGCAGGCCCTGCTGCAGGGCCGACAGCGGCAGAATGTCCTCGAGCGCGGGGTGCTGCTGCTCGATGCGTTCGATCTCCGGCTGGCTCAGGCCTAGCAGGGGGAAGTCCGAGGGCGTGAAGCCGCCGGCATCGCTGCGCTGGGCGTGTGCGACAAGCGCCTCGAGGGCATCGAACCAGCCCTGGGCAAGTGCACGGATGTCGGCTTCGCTGAAGAGCTCGCCGGCCCAGGCCCACGATGCTTGAAGCTCAGGGCCGTCGGCCCTGTCGCGCGTGAGCGCGTCCAGCGAGATCGCGTGCGCCAGCGGCGCCTCGGCATCCTCTCCACCACTCAAGGCGCTGGCCTCCGGCGCAGCAGCCCAGTCCTGTGCCTGTGGTGCGGCGAAGCGCCCCAGGTAGTTGAAGCCGATCTGCGGTGCTGCACCCGCGAGCACCTTGGCGGTCTCGGGGTTGAGGTAGCGCAGCAGCCCGAAGCCCAGGCCGTTGTCGGGCAGGGCGCGCAGTCGCTCCTTGCTCTGCTTGAGCGCACGACCCATGTGGAGGCCGCCGCGCAGAGCGTCATCGAGGTCGATGCCCTGCAGGTCCAGATGCACCGGGAACAGGCTGGTGAACCAGCCCACGGTGCGCGAGAGGTCCACGTCCTCGAAGATGTCCTCGCGGCCGTGTCCCTCAAGGTCGAAGACCACGCCGGGGGCTGCGTCGGATGCGCGCGTGCGGCGCCACTGGGCCACGGCCAGCGCGAAGGCCGTCAGCAGCACGTCGTTGATGCGGCCGTGGAAGAGCGCGGGCACCTGCGTGAGCAGCGCGGAGGTGAGCGTGCTCGGCAGGCTCAGCGTGAGGCGTTGGGCAGTGGCGACCGTGTCGCGGCGGGCATCGAGAGCGCGGTGCGACAGCAACGGGTCCGCTGCGCTGGCGATGGAGGTCCACAGCGGTAGCTCGGCGATCCGCCGGGCGGAGAGGGCCTCGGCATTCAGGCGCAGCGCCCAGTGGCGCAGGGAACTGCTGCGCGGTCCGAGTCTGGCGCGTTCGCCGCGCTGTGCAGCCTGCCAGGCTAGTTCGAGGTCGGGCACAAGGATGCGCCAGGAGACGCCGTCCACCGCGAGGTGGTGGATCGTCAACAGCAAGCGTCCGGGCTCTGCGCTCCCGGCGTCGAACCACACGGCCTGCAGCATGCGTCCGGCTTCGGGGTCAAGGCGGGCCGCGGCTGTGCGCGAGGCTTCGGCAACGAGCATGCGAAGACCGTCCTCGTGCAAGCCGAGCGTGTCGATGCGGCGCAGGCATTCCTTGGCCTCGAAGGCCGTCAATACAGGGAGCTCCAAGTGCCAGATGCCAGCGTCCTTGGACGCGAGGCGCATGCGCAGCGCGTCATGCTGATCGAGCAGGGCCTGCAGTGCAGCAATCAGGTGATCCTGTTGCAGGTCTGCGGGCACCTGCAGGAGCATCGACTGGTGGTGCCTGCGCATCGGGCCGCTGCGTTCGGTGTCCCAGCGAATGATCGGTGTTGCAGGAATTGGCCCGGTGGCGACATCCGCTATGGCATTTGGGGTCGTCAAGGGGGTAGACGCTGCCGCCAGCGCTTGGACGGTCTGGTGCTGGAAAATGCTGCGCGGCGTTATGAGCAGACCGGCCTTGCGCGCACGGCTGACCAGCAGGATGGAGGTGATGCTGTCGCCGCCGAGATCGAAGAAGCTGTCATCGATGCCCACCTGCGGCAGGCG
>NZ_JACIBG010000027.1:0-1934 GCF_014195185.1 Variovorax atrisoli
TTCGCCACGACCACCGCCTCCCGGACCTCCTCCTGGGCCTGCAACCCCGCCTCGATCTCCCCCAGCTCGATGCGGAACCCCCGCACCTTCACCTGGTGGTCGATCCGGCCCAGGTACTCCAGCTGACCCTCGTTGTTCCACCGCACAAGGTCTCCCGTGCGGTACAGGCGCTGCCCCTTCTCTGTTGCGATGAAGCGCTCGGCCGTGAGCCCGGCCCGCTTCAGGTAGCCCCGAGCCAGGTTGATGCCCCCCAGGTACAGCTCTCCCGCCACCCCCGCCGGAACCTCGTTCAGGCTCCCGTCCAGCACGTACGCCTGCGTCTGGCTGATCGGACGCCCGATCGGCACCTGGCTGCTTCCATCGTCCCGGCACGTCCACTGCGTCACATGGATCGTCGTCTCCGTCGGCCCGTACAGGTTCTGCAGCGTCGCCCCGCTCAGCCTCTGCAGCGCCTCCCTCTGCGTGGCCGCAGGCATGGCCTCTCCCCCGCAGATGATGTGCTTGAGATTCGTGGTCTTCTCTATCCCCTCGTACGCCAGGAACGCCTGCAGCATCGAGGGCACGAAGTTCAGCGTCGTGATCTGGTGCTTGCGGATCAACTCGACCAGCCGCACCGGGTCCCTGTGGTCTCCCGGGTTGGCGATCACCAGCCTCGCTCCCGAGGTCAGCGGCCAGAACATCTCCCACACCGACACGTCGAAGCCGAAGGGGGCCTTGTGCAGCACCGTGTCCGCTCCGGCGAGGGTGTAGAACTCCTGCATCCAGGCCATGCAGCTGAACAGCGCCGCATGCCGGATGGCCGCTCCCTTGGGACGGCCCGTGGAGCCGGACGTGTAGATGACGTAGGCCAGGTGTTCGCCGTGCAGCTTCAACCGCGGATCGGTATCGGATTCGGAGGACGTATCCAGTGTGTCCAGTTCCAGCACCTGGAGCGCTTCGGCACCCGGGATCAGGCTGCGCAGGTGGCTCTGGGTCAGCAGCAGTTCGATGCCGCTGTCCTGCACCATGTAGGACAGGCGGTCTGCCGGGTACTCGGGGTCCAGGGGCACGTAGGCACCGCCCGCCTTGAGCACCGCCAGGATGCCCACCATCATCTCGACGGAGCGTTCCACGCAGATACCTACCAGCACATCCGGGCCCACCCCCGAGGCGATCAGGCGATGCGCCAGGCGGTTCGCGTGGGCATTGAGTTCGCCGTAGCTCAGGGCTTCGTCGTCGAAGACCAAAGCGGGTGCCGAAGGCTTGAGCCTTGCATGAGACTCGATCTGGCGGTGCACCGGTTGGGCTCCCTCGTGGCGCCGATCGTTCTCGCTCCACGCCGCAAGCTGCTGCACCTCCTGCGCGGAAACGATCCCGATCTCGCATGCTGGCTGTTGCGGCCGCTGCACCAGCGCCGTCACCACGCCCTGGACGGCAGCCAGCATGTAGCCACATACGCGCTGCGCATCGACGCTGTCATGCACCTGTGCCACCAGCTCGAAGCCCTTGCCCAGGTCGTCCACCGACATGCCGAAGGGGTAGTTGCTGCGCTCGGCACCGCCGAGCGTGTCGATGCCGGCCCAGGCGAGATCCGGTGCGGCCTGCTGCTTCGTCTGCTCTTCTTCTGGCGTGTACCGGTAGTTCAGCAGCGCCGAGAACAACGGCGTGCCCCCCGGCAGCGCACTGCAGCGCTGCGCCAGCGACAGGTTCGCGTGCTCATGGTGCAGCAGCTGCGTGAGCGCTTCATGCGTCTGCCTCACGCACGCCAGCACACCCCTCGCTCCCAGCCTCACCCGCAGCGGCAGCGTGTTGATGAACAACCCCAGCGCCCTCTGCGCCCCCTCCCCGCCCTGCATCCGACCGAACAGCACCGTCCCGAACACCACGTCGTCCTTGCCCGTGGCCTTGCCCAGCACCAGCGCCCACGCCAGGTGGAACAGCGTCGCCGCGCTCAC
>NZ_JACIBG010000028.1:0-1807 GCF_014195185.1 Variovorax atrisoli
TTGTGTCTTCGTGGCGCGGGCGGTTTGGTTTGCTTGTGTTTGCGCTGGCATCCGCGCTATGCCTTCGTGCTTCAAGCGTCGCCCCTGTGCGGGGCAATGCTCTCAACTTAAGCCTCATAAGCGCTTGTATACGAGAGGTCGCCCCTGTAAACTTGGTCGCATAACTCACTGATAAATCAACGATATGAACTCAAATACCGGCGTCTTCCCGACTTCTGGCTGAGTTCTCTGATTTCCTGCTTGATCCGGCGCTCGTGAATCGCGTGCGTCGTTTCCCCACTGCCTTTACCCGCAATCGCACCCTGACATTACCGCGCATGGCAGCGCTGATGATGTCGGGCATGTGTGCCAGCGTGCAGGCTGAACTCGACCAGTTGTTTGGCACGCTGGGCGGCCAGAGCCAGCGCGTGCGCGCCGTGAGTGTGCAGGCTTTCAGCAAGGCGCGGCGTGGCCTGTCGGCTGAGTTGTTCGACCTGGCTTGCGCGCGCCTCATCGCACTGGCGAAGCCCCATATCGATCCGATGCAGTGGAACGGCCTGAGACTGGTCGCCGCTGACGGCACTCGCCTGCGCGTGAGCACACGTTGTGGCCGTGAACTGCGCGCCGATCACTACGCGTTTGCGCTGTTCCTGCCGGGCCCCGAACTGACCCTGCACGCCGCGCTTCATCCGGCCGACGGCGCCGAGCGGCAGATGCTGTTCGAAGCGCTCGATGTGCTGCAGCCGAACGCCGATCTGCTCCTGCTTGATCGCGGCTTTATCAGCAACATGATGGTTGCCGCACTCGCGCAACGGGAGATAGCGTTCTGCATGCGTGTCGATGCACGTAACTGGAACTGCGTGACTGCCTTCGCCCGCAGCGGCGAGGCCGAGCGCGTGGTGACGCTGGAAGCGCCCAGCGAGCGGGACGCCCGCGATTACGAACTGGCCCGCACGCCCACCACCGTGCGCCTGATCCGTGATGTCACGCCCAGCGGTCGTGTGCGCGTGCTGATGACCTCGCTGCTCGACGCCGGGCGTTATCCCGCTGCGTCCTTCGGTGCGCTCTATCACCAGCGCTGGCGGATCGAGGAGGCCTTCAAACGCCTGAAGCACCGGTTGCGGCTGGAGGCCGTCACGGGGCTGGACTACCTGGCGTTGCAGCAGGACTTCGGCGCGAAAATCCTCGCTGACAACCTGTGCACGCTGCTCAGTGATCTTGATGCGCCGCACGACGGTCAATGTGCCAGTCGTCCCAACCGCGTGTACGCGCTGGGCGCACTCAAGCCATTACTTGGACCCTGCCTTCTGCGTATCCGACACTGTCTGGAGAACCTCATCCCGGTCCTGGCGGTGATCCATCAGACCCGATGTCGCATACAGCCCTCGCGCTCATACCCAAGGCCGCCCAGAAAAGCGAAGCCCCACTGCCATCTCGCGTACAAACTTGCTTGATGGAGTGGGGCTTAAGTTGAGAGCATTGCTGTGCGGGGCGGCACCTACTTTTCTTTGCCGCCGCAAAGAAAAGTAGGCAAAAGAAAGCGGCTAACACCGCCAACACTTCTTCTTGCCTGAGGGCCCCCAACCGGTCCTACGCTTCACACGGCAGTGCCCTGGTCCGCGTTCGTTGCCAACGCTTTGAATAAACGCCTCACCCACTTCGAACACCCGCACAAGGGCTAGCGGCAGCGAATGGTTTCTGCCGCCCAGGTGGCAAACTGTGTGTAGGTTGTCGCGGCGTATAGCTTGGCGCTCTTACAGGTGGGACGCGTGCGCTATCGGTCCGAAGTGAGGCGTGTGTAGCGCTACGGCCTACACACAGTTTGCCA
>NZ_JACIBG010000029.1:0-1200 GCF_014195185.1 Variovorax atrisoli
ATTACAGGTCGAGGATCTTCGCCACGACGCCCGAGCCCACGGTGCGGCCGCCTTCGCGGATGGCGAAGCGCAGGCCTTCTTCCATGGCGATCGGAGCGATCAGCTTCACGGTGATGCTGACGTTGTCGCCGGGCATGACCATTTCCTTGTCCTTGGGCAGCTCGATCGCGCCGGTCACGTCCGTCGTGCGGAAGTAGAACTGCGGACGGTAGTTGTTGAAGAACGGCGTGTGACGGCCGCCTTCGTCCTTCGACAGAACGTACACCTCAGCGGTGAAGTGCGTGTGCGGCTTGATCGAGCCGGGCTTGCACAGCACCTGGCCGCGCTCGACTTCTTCGCGCTTCGTGCCGCGCAGCAGCACGCCGACGTTGTCGCCAGCCTGGCCCTGGTCCAGCAGCTTGCGGAACATTTCCACGCCGGTGCAGGTGGTCTTGACCGTCGGGCGGATGCCCACGATTTCGATTTCTTCACCGACCTTGATCACGCCGCGCTCGACAGCGCCGGTCACCACCGTGCCGCGACCCGAGATCGAGAACACGTCTTCCACGGGCATCAGGAACGTGCCGTCCACGGCGCGCTCGGGCGTCGGGATGTACGTGTCCAGCGCTTCGGCCAGCTTCATGATCGAGCCTTCGCCGAGCTCGCCCTTGTCGCCTTCCAGGGCCAGCTTGGCCGAGCCGTGGATGATGGGGGTGTCGTCGCCGGGGAATTCGTACTTGTCGAGGAGTTCGCGCACTTCCATTTCGACCAGCTCGAGCAGTTCCTTGTCGTCGACCATGTCGCACTTGTTCAGGAACACGATGATGTAACCCACACCCACCTGGCGAGCCAGCAGGATGTGCTCGCGGGTCTGGGGCATCGGGCCGTCGGCGGCCGAGCACACCAGGATGGCGCCGTCCATCTGGGCGGCGCCGGTGATCATGTTCTTCACGTAGTCGGCGTGGCCGGGGCAGTCGACGTGTGCGTAGTGGCGATTGGCCGTCTCGTACTCGACGTGCGCGGTGTTGATCGTGATGCCGCGCGCCTTTTCTTCAGGCGCCGCGTCGATCTGGTCGTAGGCCTTGGCTTCGCCGCCGAACTTCGACGACAGCACCGTTGCGATCGCAGCCGTCAGCGTGGTCTTGCCGTGGTCGACGTGACCGATCGTGCCCACGTTCACGTGCGGCTTGGTGCGGGTGAATTTACCTTTTGCCATTTTTC
>NZ_JACIBG010000030.1:0-1138 GCF_014195185.1 Variovorax atrisoli
CGGCGCTCAGGCCGGGGCGGTTGAGGTAGCCGCGTGCCAGGCCTGCGCCTGCGATGTAGAGCTCGCCGGGCACGCCCGCGGGCACGGGCTGCAGCCGCGCGTTGAGTACGTACAGTTGGGCGTTCCAGACTGGGCGACCTATCGGAATGCTATGCAAGGCGCTGGCATCGGCCGTGATTTCAAAGGTAGCGCAGCCGACGGTGGTCTCCGTAGGACCGAAGTGATTGATGAGGCGGACATCTGGGAAGCGTTGCTGCCAGAAGGCAATGTCGCCAGGAGCCATGGCTTCGCCGCCGGTCATCAAGGCATGCGTCGGGCTGCCGGCACGGCTGCTTTGCAGGTTCTGATTGATCAGCTTCAGATGTGAGGGCGTGACCTTGACCAGCGCATACGGTGCAGCATCGCCGGAGCCGCTGCTCAAGCGTTCGACCTCATCCCCTGTAGGGAGCACAGTCAGAGGCTGACCGGCTATCAACGCGCCGAAGACAGTGGTGATACCGGCATCGAAACTGATCGAGAAAACAGTGGGGGATCCACCCTGAGATTGCTGATAAAAAGTTTCGCGATCCCAGCGCAGATAGTTGGCGATGGCGCGATGCGCGATGACGACGCCTTTCGGGCGTCCGGTCGAACCTGAGGTATAGATGACGTAGGCGGGGTGCGCGGGGTCCAGTGGCTGAATCCGCTCGGCTTGCGTAGGATTCGTTGAGGGCATTGCGGCCAGCGCAGCTTGTATCTCCGCGCTGTCCAATAGGCAAAGGCTATGCAATGACGGCAGGCTGCTGGCGTGCTTGCGGAAGCTGAGAACGGCTGCGGGCTTGGCGTCTTCAATCATCAGAGCCAGACGTTCAGGCGGGTAGTCCACATCCAGGGGAAGGTAGGCAGCACCGGCCTTGAGAACGGCGAGCAAGGCAACGATCAGTTCCTGTGAGCGCGGCAGTGCGATTGCAACGATGTGCTCTGGGCCGATGCCTTGCTGGATGAAGCGATGGGCGAGTCGGTTGGCGTTTTCGTGCAATGCCTGATAGCTGAGTAGTTCACCTTCGAAGACGAGTGCGGTGGCCTGCGGGGACCGGGCGGCCTGCAGCTCGAAGAGCTCGGGCAGGGTGGCTGGTGGCACGGGGTGTGCGGAGTCGTT